>NZ_JBCFYD010000001.1:0-1200000 GCF_038594945.1 Fodinibius sp. Rm-B-1B1-1 | reverse complement strand
CGTGCCTACGAAGGTTATACGTTTACAGTGGACCACTATCAGAGCCAGGATCAACCTAAATGGTCATATATTCGTATGAGTAATGGCTTGTACGGATGGATTCCAAACAGCGAGATACTTATACTCTGATTGGAAGTATTTGCTTATTCCGTAGTGCGTAGTACACCGATTTTACGCAATACGAAATAAGCAACACCATAAATTAAGATTATTTTCTTATGTCAACAGTATCTGAATATATCGATATCAATAAGGAACAGTTTAAACATGAGCTGTTCGATTTTCTGCGTATCCCCAGCATCAGCACCGACTCTGATTATAAAAATGAAATAAAGGATGCGGCTAATTTTTTGCTAAACAATTTAAAATCACTCGACCTTGACCGTACAGAACTGTTTGAGACAGATGGTAATCCCATCGTATACGGTGAACTAATTACCGATGAATCCAAACCAACGGTGTTGGTATATGGACATTACGATGTACAGCCACCCGATCCTATGGATTTATGGGAAACGCCACCTTTCGATCCAAAAGTGCGCGATGGTGATATTTACGGCCGGGGTGCCAGCGACGACAAGGGACAATCATTTACCCACGTGAAGGCGCTGGAGGCCTATCAAAAAACGGATACTGACTTTCCCGTAAATATTAAATTTATTTTTGAAGGCGAAGAAGAAATAGGCTCACCCAATCTTGTCCCATTTATTAAGGAGCACAAAGGTCTGCTCGAATGCGATATGGTATTGATTTCCGACACGGCCATGTTTGCCGAAGATACGCCTTCTATCACATACGGCTTACGTGGGCTGGCATATATGGAGATGGAAGTTCAAGGCCCCAATCGTGACCTCCACTCCGGCGTCTATGGCGGAGCGGTAGATAATCCGGCCAATGTACTGTGCGAAATTATTGCTCAACTAAAAGATGACGATGGAGTCATCCAAATTGACGGTTTTTATGATGATGTGATTGAACTAACTGAGGAAGATCGTGAAGCTTATCAAAAACTGCCTTTTGACGAAGAGGAGTATAAACAAAATCTTGGGCTCAAAGCACTCAAAGGCGAAAAAGGATACAACACCTTAGAGCGCACATCCGCTCGTCCAACGCTCGACGTCAACGGTATGTGGAGCGGCTACCAGGGCGAAGGGGCTAAAACGGTGCTTCCTTCCAAGGCTGGCGCAAAGGTAAGCATGCGACTCGTTCCCGACCAAGATCCCAAAAAAGTTGCGAAACTATTCAAAGAGCATGTAGAATCCATTGCTCCCGATACGGTTACTGTTAAAGTAGCGGAACATCACGGTGGACATCCGGCTATTACAGATTTATCGTTCTATGGACTGCAAGCTGCGGCGGATGCCTTTGAAGCGGTCTATGACAAAGAGCCATTGTTTGCACGCGAAGGGGGATCCATTCCCATCGTAGCTGACTTTCAAAAAGTACTGGGAGCCCAATCCATTTTGATGGGATTCGGACTCAACAGTGATGCTATTCACTCACCGAATGAAAAGTTTGCACTCAAAGATTTCTACCGAGGCATTCATACCTCCGCTAAATTCTTTGAGTTACTTCCCGATTACAGCTGATATTTGCTAATCATATCCGATATCTGGCCGCAGACCTCTGGTGTGCGGCCTTTTTTATTGAGACATGCCAAACCCGCCAGGTTTACCATAAACGAAATTGATGATTCCAAATTCACACCTGTTAAAAACCCTGCGGACTTAATTTCAACAATTATTCACCCGTTCGATACTGCTCAAACCACGCAATAATATGCTCAACCTTATCGATCAGCTGACTGGGACGGTTTGCGATAAAGTGAGAAGCTCCAGGCATCTCCACATATGCGGTTTCGATTTTTCGTAGCTTCAACGCACTGTACAACTGCTTGGCCTCCGAAGGTGGCGTTCGCAAATCATCCGTACCCACCATTACCATCGTAGGCGTTTCAATATTACCAACCAGAGAAACAGGCGAATTTTCCCAGTAGGCCTCGAAGTTCTCCCACGGCTGACCCGGATACCGGTAATTCGCATATCCATAATAATTGTCAGCAGTTAACGTCTTGCTGATCCAATTCATCACTGGTTTAATAACGGCTGCAGCTTCAAAGCGATTATTTTTACCAACCATCCAAGAGGTCATCGTACCACCAGCACTTCCGCCAGTGACAAACAGATTATCCTCATCCACATAGCCTTTCTCAAGTACTGCATCTACCCCATCCATCACATCGTGATAATCATCGCCGGGGTAATCATGATAAAGCAAATTGCCGAACTCTTCACCATAGCCGGTACTACCCCTGGGATTCGGATAAAAAACCACATAACCGGCCGAAGCGTAGAGCTGAATTTCCGGAGAAAATCGGTCGCCGTAATTCGAAATGGGGCCACCATGATTTTCGACTACCAGTGGATATTCTTTATTGGGATCAAAGCTGGGAGGCTTCACAATCCAGCCCTGGATTGGGCGCCCATCCACCGAAGACGTGTACCAAATCTCTTCGACCTGCCCTAAATCCCTATAATCAAGCAAAGCATCATTCAAACCGGTAAGTTTCGTTCCTTCTCCCTGATCTCTGGATGTCGTTGCCAATTCCGCCGGATGGTAGGGCGTCGTTTCATTATACGCTATAGTCCCATCATCAGCCACTGAATATGAACCGCCGCCATAAGGACGAGCTACCGTCGTTCCACCAACATCATTTGCTACTACCGAAGTTTCTCCATCAAGCGTTATATGTCCGATCTTGGTATTTCCCTCATCATCATACATAAAATACAGCCCCCGTCCATTTTCATCCCACTGGATGGAGGAAATACTTCGATCCAAATCCAACTCTACTTCTTGCTTCTCTTCACTATCAGTACTCATGGTATATAACTTGGTAAGCTGATAAGTCTGTACCTTGTCATCATAACCCAAATAGGCAATTGTTTCTCCATTCGGCGATACCCGGGCACTGTAATCCGGCCCCTTGCGATCAGTAAGCTGATCAATTTCTCCAGTTTCTACATCCACAGAATACAACTCAGACTCTCGGTAATTATGCTCCCAATCCTCATTCAGATTCGCGGAAAAAATTAGCTGTTCACCATCGCTGCTCCACTCAATATCTCCAGAATAATGATAATCACCCTCAGTGATTTGGCGCGGCGCTCCACCCTCAGCCGGAACCGTAAAAATATGTGTGAAGCCCGGATCAACATAACCCGAACCATCGGATTCATAATTAAGTCGCGTCGTCACCCGTGGACTTTCTGCCCACTCAGCTCCTTCTGGTGGATTTTTGGAATTCGTTAGCGTGGGATTTGATTCTTTCACCTTCATGTTAAAAGCCAAACGTTCACCATCGGGCGACCAACTGATTCCACTGGGTGCTTCCTCCAGCTGCGTAATGCGCGATAATGCCCCACTGTCCATCCAATACACATAAATTTCACTACCATCATCTTCTGTTGACGAAGTAAAGACAATTCTACTACCGTCGGGTGACCAACGCGCGCTACCTTCGCTAACATCCCGACCGGTAAGCTTCCGGTGATTGGAACCATCCGCATCCATAATCCACAGCTGCGAAGTACGACGATCTTTCATCTTATCCATCTGCCCCCGGGAATATACAATCTGCTCTCCGTTTGGTGATATTTGGGGATCGGAAACCCATTGCAGCTCAAAGACATCCATGCTTTTAAATGGTTTACTCGACTGGGCTATAGACATCAGTGGAAGCAATAAGACAGCAAATAGCGGAAGTAGTATACGTTTCATAAAAAGATCAATTTATTTAATGAGGACAATCGGAGGTTTTCTTCAAACTATATATACCCCTTAAATAAAAATAACCCTCAAGAAAGCAAATCCTGAGGGTTTTAAAAATCGTAAATAGTATTAGCTTATTCGTCAACCACCGTATTGTCCACCACGCCCTTTTTTAGATCATACTTGGTGGCATATTCGGTATCCTCAACAATAGTTTTGGGATCATTATTCTCATCCACAATAACCACCTTGGGCTTGAAGTCTTTGGCCTCTTCGGGCGTCATCTCGGCATAAGAAATAATAATAACCCGATCGCCCACTTGCGTTTTTCGCGCCGCAGCTCCATTTAGACAACAAACGCGCGAACCGGCATCACCAGGAATTGTATAAGTTTCAAGACGTTCACCATTGGTAATATTTACGACCTGCACTTTTTCATAAGGAAGAATACCCGACTCATCCAATAGCTCTTGGTCAATGGTAATGCTTCCCTCATAATGAAGGTTTGCCTCAGTTACCTTCATCTGATGCAATTTAGATTTGAACATCGTTAGCTTCATGGTCGTAACTATTTTTCAATAATGATATTATCAATTAAACGTGTTTCGCCTAAGTACACGGCGCCGGCCAAGATATATTTACTGTTTGCCTGGGGACTGGTAACCGGTTTCATCTTCTCAAACGAAAACAGGTTAAGATAATCAATTTTAAACCCTTTTGCTTCCAATTCGTTTTTCTGATGATCTAACAGTAATTCAACGTTTTTTGCTCCATCAACGATCTGCTTCCCCACATACTGCAGCGAACGATATAAACCCGGTGCTAATTTACGCTGTTCATCATCCAGATACTTATTACGACTACTCAACGCCAATCCGTCATTCGCTCGCTTGATTGGCCCCATGACCAATTCAATATCATGATTAAATTCGGTGACCATCTGCTGCAGAATACGGAACTGCTGGATATCCTTTTGACCGAACACCGCAAAATCAGGTTTGATAATATTGAAGAGCTTATTTACAACCAGCAAAATTCCCTCAAAAAAACCTGGGCGCGAACCGCCATCCATATATTCATTAAGTTCATCCACCTCAATACTTAAAAACTGCTTCCCGGGATACATAATCTCATCAGTGGGTGCAAAAACAGCTGCAACTCCTTCTTCTTCGCACTTTTCCAGATCATCTTGTAACTCTCGCGGATATTCCTCAAAATCCTCATCAGGAGCAAACTGTTCGGGATTTACATAGATAGAAGCAATGACCTTATCAGCCTTTTGTTGAGCAAGCCGAAAAAGGGACAGATGTCCCTCGTGCAGTGCTCCCATCGTGGGCACAAATGCGACCGTATTTCCCTCCCTCTTAAAGGATTGTACTTTGTCACGAATGTCTGCAATGCTTCGCTGTGATTCCATATAATTCCCAATAAAGAAGGGGTTTATTGCCATAAACCCCTTCTTTCAGATTATTATAATTTCGACTTCTTACACCGCGCGCTCGGGATCGAAGTTTTCGAGTAGCTCTTTAACTCGGTTAAGGAATGCTCCGCCATGAGCACCATCAACAATACGGTGATCGTAACTCATTGAGAGATACATCATGTGTCGAATGGCAATCACATCCCCTTCCGACGTTTCGCGCACAACGGGACGTTTTTCAATAGCACCCGTTCCGATAATAGCAACTTGTGGCTGATTGATAATAGGCGTACCCATCAGGTTACCTACACTTCCGTAGTTTGTAAGCGTAATCGTTCCGCCAACCAAGTCATCGGGATTCAAGTTCTTGTTCCGCGCCTTGATCGCAAGATCGTTAACCGATTTTGCCAAGCCGACAAGATTTTTCTCTTGTGCATGCTTAATCACAGGGACAATCAATCCGCCTTTACCCCCTTCACCCAGCGCCACGGCCAAGCCAAAGTTGATATCACGCTTCAACAGAATTTCATCATTCTCGGTATCCACCGAACTGTTGATAAGCGGAAACTCGCGTATAGCCTGAATCATTTTTTCAATGAAAAGTGGCGTATAGGTCAGCTTAACACCAGCCCGCTCCTGGAATTCCTGCTTATTAGCTTCGCGCCAGCGGACCAAATTGGTTACATCCACTTCAGAAAAAGTGGTTACATGGGCCGACGTCTGCTTAGATTTCACCATGTGCTCGGCAATCATCTTACGCATACGATCCATCTTGACGCGCTCGACATTTTCGGATGGGCGTTGCACATCAAGTTCACCGGCAGAAATAGATCCTTCCTTACCTTTTGCAGCAGGCTGTGATTGCATGCTCGGCTTACTGAGTCCACCTGAAGGCTGTGCAGTTTGTTGTGCCTTGCCAGCCTTACGATCTTCAAGGTAACTCATCACATCCTCTTTGGAAACGCGGCCGCCCTGACCAGAACCTTCAATACTTTCCAGCTCTTCTTGGGAGATGCCTTCTTCCTTAGCAATAGACCGAACTAACGGAGAATAGAATCGTCCGTCACTGCCAATACGCTGTGGTTCACTTCCACCAGAGGGTGCCCCATTTGTACTGGTAGATGCAGCAGGTTGTGATTTTTGCTCTTGTGTTGATGTCGTTTCTTCTTTCTTCTGAGTATCAGATGTAGGCTTTGTAGTTGAAGCAGCACCCGAAGCGGCCTTGCCGGTAGCAATAACAGCAATGGTTTGTCCAACCTCGACGGTGTCCCCTTCTTCAACCAGAATTTCAACCAATGTACCGGCTTGGGGCGAAGGCACTTCCGTATCTACTTTATCTGTAGAAATTTCTAAAAGTGTTTCATCTTCTTCCACTTCATCACCGATGGCCTTAGCCCATTCAATGACCGTACCTTCCATCACTGATTCACCCATTTGAGGCATCTGAACCTCAACACGTTCGCCTTCGTCATCAGCATCTCCACCACCTGTTTCTTCGGGAGACTCCTCAGTCTCCGAAGTCTCTGGCGCAGAAGAACCTTCTTCCGTCTCTGATTCTTCGGCTTCTTCCTCTGTAGATCCACTGTCACCTGAAGTATCGGCCGCATCAGCATCCGTTTCTATAACTGCAATGGGTTGGCCGACCTCAATGGTATCGCCTTCTTTGGCTAATTTTTCAATAAGAATTCCAGCTTGGGGTGAGGGCACTTCGGTATCTACTTTGTCAGTAGCAATTTCAAGAAGCGTTTCATCTTCTTCTACTTCATCACCGATCTCTTTACTCCATTCAATAACGGTGCCTTCCATTACCGATTCGCCCATCTGGGGCATTTCTACTTCAACTCTGGCCATTGGTACTCAGATTATATCATTAAAATTAAAATACCTTCAATCAAAATGCTGTTCATAACGTTCAAAATCAGCCCTCAAAGATCACAATAAATGGGATTAGATCAAAATAAATAGGCTGGCATAACACATATTTAAGTAACCAATTAGTTAATAGAATAAAACCTTACCTAACTAACTAAACACTCTCCATATCAATAAAAAGCAGGTTAACACGAAGAGTACTCCAAAAATCAAAAATATATAATCGGACAACCATTTCGGTAAAAACAGATCTGCTACGGAGCCTACTTTGGCCCCATGCTGCTCAGCCAGATCCGTCAGCGGACAGCGCCAGTTATTTAATAACAGTGCTAACAACTCTACAATAGTAATTCCAAACGCCCACCAAGTTAGGGTATTGATCTGATCCATGGCTGCCGTTACAAAAACATAGATCGTACTCCCCACTATCAAAAAGAAAAGCAGGGAATGAATCAGCTTTATATAAAATACGGTTTTGGACATCGATGTCATTAAGCATCAGAAAACTTGAGAACCTCATGTCATCCTGAATCCCAATGTGTCGGTACAAACGTTGTTGCTTGCAGGATCTACAAAAAACTCACTTTCACAGATGCTAAAATAAATTCAGCATGACACAAAACCTTTTAAAAAGTTAAAACTTCATACTTCCCACGAATCACTCATCTGATAACGCTCGTTCCAGATCCTCCAGCAGATCATCTGCATGTTCTAACCCAACGCTGATCCGGATCAGATTTTCCGGCGTAATCGAACCTTCGCCCTCACTGCTACGACGGTGCTCCCAGGTAGATTCCACTCCACCCAGACTGGTAGCCCTCCCAATAAGTTTGGATTTCCCAACAATTTCTATCGCCTCCTCGGCACTGCCATCAATCAAAAAGGAAATCATTCCTCCAAAACTGCTCATCTGCTTCGCAGCAATTTCGTGTCCCGCATGAGTAGCCAAGCCAGGATAGAAAACCTTTTCTACCTTTGGATGATTTTGTAGAAATCGAGCCAACGTTTCGGCATTTTGATTATGCCCTTTCATTCGATACGGCAACGTCCGTGTACTACGAGCCAACATCCAGCAATCATCCGGCGACGGCACTGCCCCACCTGTTCGTTGCACCATGCGAATTTTTTCAAATCTCTCATCATTTTTCCTACTAACTACTGCACCACCCAAAATATCACTGTGCCCGCCAAAATACTTCGTTGTAGAATGCACAACTAAATCCGCACCCAGCTTCAGGGGCATCTGGTTAATGGGCGTCGGCCAGGTATTATCTACACAAGCCATAGCATCATTTTGATGTGCCAAGTCACTAATGGCTTCAATGTCCATAATATTCATTAATGGATTAGAAGGCGATTCTATCCATATCAGTCTGGTATTGTCGTTAATATGATCCTCAACATTTTTTAGATCGGTCATATCAATAAAATCAGCCTGTAACCCCCAAGGCTTCATCAGATCATGTACCAGCTTGCGATTACCCGCATACACATCCTCGGGAATAATAATGTGATCGCCCGGTTCCAATGCCTGAAACACAGCAGAAGCGGCCGCCACGCCACTCGAAAATGCTGCAGCAGCTTCTCCTTCTTCCATCACCTTTAGCACTTGCTCCCACTGCACACGATTGGGATTTTCGAGCCGCGTATAATGCCAGTCGCCTTCGGATCGCCCTTCTTTATCCAGCTCGTAAACCGTAGAACGATGCACCGGCGGTACGATATCGGGATTGGGATTAGCAACTTCCATGGCAGCGTGAATTGCTTTAGTTTTGGTACGCATAGTTTAGAATTTTTTGTGCTCAATAGTTTGTAATTTATTGCAATAAAATAGAAGAATACTTTAAAAGCTAATGGGTATTTTGCGACTACTCGGTGTTTTCAATAAAGCATATCCTACAGACACCAACGAATCCAGACAAAAATGGTCTGTAATCTTAGTATCACTATTCGTTTTTTTATTTCTTTTCATCTTTGAACCTTTCGGCCTGCATACCTTCACGACATCCAATCGCCTCATAATTTGTCTTGGATACGGTAGTTGTACGGCTATGGCCATGAGCCTCAATTTCCTGGCTTTCAACTGGATAACCAACCGTTACCCGCTCGAAGAAACATGGACAGTCGGCACACACATCCTCTGGAATTGCTGGATACTACTGACTATTGCTTTTATTAACCTTCTTTATTCTAACCTTACTGACATCAGCAATTTTACTGCCCAAAACCTGTTTATCTCGCTGGGGCAAGTTTTTCTGATCGGCCTATTCCCCATTGGAGGTATCATATTATTAGACTACACCCATCTTTATCGGAAAAATATGCATCGAGCCAAAGAGCTCCGTAAAAAACTGAAACAAGAAACCTCCCATTCCTCTGAATTTATCATTTTACGTTCATCCAATAGTGATGATCGGCTGCAACTTAATCCCAATGAGCTACTCTATTTAACATCGGCCGACAACTACGTAAAAATAATTTACAGGGTAAATTCGACAATTAAACAAAAACTGCTTCGAGGCACCCTCAAGTATTTTGAGAATCACATTGACCACCCCAAAATCATTCGATGCCATCGCTCATATATTATCAACCTAATGCAGATCACCGATATTTCGGGCGATGCCCGTGGATACTCCCTATCCCTCCGGAGTACCGATACGACGATTCCCGTTTCCAAAACGTACGTCGATCATTTTAACCAGCAGCTATCGATTGATTAAGAATTGCACTTCATCCCTCATCAGTGCAATTCATCCCTTTGCCGCGATTAACTGTCCATCTTTTCATAGCTTTTCGATGGAACAGCACAAATGCTAATCTATTTTATCAACAGTAATTTCATTCTCAACGTAACATGATTCACATATTCTTAGTCATTCATATAATCGCGGGATTCGCAGCTCTTGTTACAGGATTTATTGCCATCACAACCCAAAAAGGCAAAGGATGGCATATTTATTCGGGACGCCTCTATTTCTGGAGTATGATTATAGTTGCTATTACAGCCATAATCTTATCAGCGGTGCGACCCAATTTATTCCTGTTGTTTATCAGTTTGTTCAGCTTTTATCTCACATGGTCGGGCTATCGTGCCATCCGGTGGAAAAACAATCCCTTGCCCGGCATAGCACATATCTTTGACCGTTTGCTGGTCCCACTATTTTTTGCAGCGGGCATCGCCATGATCGGCTTAGCATTAGGTGCAATATTTGAACTCCTTCACCATCCCCTCCTACAAAAAACCAAAATAATCATACTGGTTTTTGGGATAATATTTGCTGCCTTAACAGGACGGGATCTGGCATTGCGGATTGGATGGTTAGTCAAAACTAAATTCCAATGGATGTTCGAGCATATTCAAGGCATGCTTGCGGCATATATTGCCACCTTTACAGCATTCCTGGTTGTTAATGTTACCTTTCTGCCAATGGCGGTCGTATGGCTGGCACCAACTGTAATCGGTACGCCGGTTATTGCCTATTGGGTACGTAAATACAAACGAAAGTTTAACCGCCCCAACCCCTCATCCAAACAATCAGGAAAGAAAAATCCAGCCTAAATGATGAAAGCCCCCGGCAACTCTAAGGTACCGGGGACACCATAGGTTAACAGCACGCCGCCTCCTCTTCGGCGCTATATTCTTCACTTTCGCCAAAGGTGTGGAACGCCTCCCACTCTACGCCTTGCGGGTCGGCTACCCACGATTTGTTGGAGTTGGCATAGCAGCAAGTTGTTTCTCCCTCGTTACGAACCAACCCGTGCGTGCGATCGATATTGGATCGTAACTCCAGCAACTCTTCTTCACTTTCGGCCTCGATACCGAGGTGCTCGATTCCTTTTTCTCCATCGCGTTCAGCAATCGAAAAGTTTACCCGAGGATCATCGAGCATCCACTTGGCATAGTCTTCTTTTTGCTTAGTTGGAGCCACGCCAAAGAAAGTGCTATAGAATTCTACTGATTCATCAAGATTATTCACTTTTAACATTACGTGCATACGTTTCATAATGGTCACCTTTTTGTTTTTAGGATGATTAATTATAACTCTTCACCCTATGTAGTCGTGGCCCAACCCAAAAAGACGCAAAATTAATACAGATTTTTTTGATTGATCTGGTTATGCTCATGAATACTCTTTACAAAAATCGGGCATATCATCTAAAATCTCATCAGTCAAAAAGAAAATTAAACCTCAACAATCCTCACAAGACTCCTCTCCATTCTCATCTTTAATTTTGTGATATGCAACTGCACGTCCCTCTTCACCAAATTGCACCTCACAACAAGCCACCAACACGTCGCCCAACTTTTGCCGCGCCCGCTGCACTCTTGATTTGGCTCCTGATAGCGACAGCCCCAGATAATCAGCCACTTCTTGCTGCGTTTTGCCTTCGATATCTGCCATCTTAAGCGGCTTGCCATACTTCTCCGGCAGTTCATCAATCATAGGAATGAGCCAAGAAAGCACTTCTTCATGCACATCGTGATCCCCCTCAAATGTATTTAAATCTAACATAGGATCATCATCTCCGCCCATCGTTATTTCTGTACCAGCTGGCTCTTCTTTTTCTCTCCCTTTCTTTCGATAGTGGTCTGCTAATGCACGACGAGCGATCCCGAATACCCAAGATTGGACACGATCTTCCTGACGGAGATTATCAATACCTTTATGAATCCGAATAAAAATATCCTGGAGCACATCTTCGGCTTCATCATCATTGGATACTTTGGATCGTACAAATCCTCGAACTTGGTCGCTAAACTTACGCCAAAGCATTTCAGTATTAAGTTGATTTTCAGACATAGAAACAAAGAACTATCATTACTTTTTGTCTTTTATTCCTTACCACTAAGACACCAAGATAACTACGTTTTTTTTTGATTTAGTGCACAAAATGGTTTAGTGGTTACAAAGATCTAATCGCCTTTATTCGCTCCAGCACCGGCGGATGAGAGTAATTCAGGAATACATAAAACGGGTGAGGCGTAAGGTTCGATAGATTATCTTTTGAGAGCTTTTTCAATGCTGCAATCATCGGTTCTTTCTTGTAGGTAGTAGATGCAAATTCGTCGGCCTCAAACTCATATTTACGCGACAAAATCTGCATAAAGACCGACACAATCATATCAATGGGGGCATAGAGCATCCCAAAGAAAATGAGTCCGGCATAAACAGACATCTGCTCCATATAAAAAGCCTCGAATAATCCTTCAGAGGATAAGAAAATGGACAGCAGGAAAAACATTATTCCCGTCTGTGCAATGCTGATGGCCATATTTTTGATGATATGCTTCTTTTTATAATGACCAATCTCATGAGCTAACACTGCCACGAGTTCATCCTCTTCATGGTTGTCAATAAGCGTATCGTAGAGCGCAATTCGTTTGTTCTTTCCGAATCCGGTAAAAAAAGCATTCGACTTGCTGCTGCGTTTGGAGCCATCCATCACATAGACGCCCTCCATCGCAAAGTTTACCTTGTCAGCATAATCACGGATTTTTTGCCGCAGATCGCTTTCCCCGAGCGGCTCAAAGTCATTAAAGATGGGCATGATCCACTTCGGAGCAATGAATTGAATAAACAGCGTAAACACGGTAACGGCTCCCCAGGCATACAACCACGCGTATTGATCAATGAATATAAAAAACGCTAAGATACCCGCCAGCAGCGGACCGCCGAGCACAATGCTCAATCCCAAGCCTTTCAACAGATCCAAAACAAAAATTTTGGGCGTGGTTTTATTAAAGCCGTACTTCTCTTCAATTACAAAAGTAGAATAGATGCTAAAGGGTAGCGACAGTAGTTGTTTGGCAACAATCAGAATCCCAATATACACAAGGCCGGTCCAGATGAGACCAAGCTCCCAGCTGCGGACGATCTCATCCATCCATTGAAATCCGCCGGCAAACCAAAAAACAAGTAGTAATGCCAGATTAAATACTGATGTCAGGATTCCAAATTTGGTGCGTTCTTTGGTGTAACGCTGTGATTGCTCGTAAGTCTCTTCATCGTACACATCCCGAAACTCCTCGGGAAGCTCTTCATCAAGTGATTTGAGGTTCAGGTAGTCACTAACCAAATTCAGGATAAAATCGATAGCCAGCGTGGCTAAAATAATGATGGCAAAAATATTCATCTATTTATTGCGGATCTAAACTTTTAAGGTCTAACTCTTCTTATGTGATTCTATTATGCAACGTCGGCTTCATCTTCTACAACCGTCGTACCCCAACCATCGTAATTGCCATTTTTAGCCCGTGCCAACCGTTCAAAAAAGTTTTTAAGCTCCAAAAACCTATCCTTGGTAGGCTTGATCTCTTTTTTTGCTAAACACAACCAATTATCAGATGACTCGGAATAATGTACAGAGGCGTCAAACTGTAAATTCATCAGGCATGACTTAGTTACGTAGGCGTCCCACTCTGTTGGGAAATACAAGAAGAACTCCATTGATTGTTCTACCTCCGGATCGCCATCCGGCGTCTCAATGTTATTAACTGCCATCTGTTCTACTGTTTTTCGTGCCATCGTTAATGAAATTAATTTTTAATGCTCGATGTTTTTTTTAATTCCATCACGAAAGGTACGGAAACTGAAGCTTTTCATTAAATCCGAAAATAAACCCTAATAACCTATATTGTGAAGAACCCAGAAATTTGTACCTTTCTCCGTCTTTTAAACAGAAATTAAGTGCTTTTAGGTTATGGCAGATTCTTCGGCAGACCAAGAATTAGCGCGCGATCTTGGATTTTTAGAAGCGTACACCATTGGTGTTGGCACCATGATTGGCGCTGGTATTTTTGTATTGCCCGGAATTGTGGCCGAAAATGCAGGTCCTGCCGGAATGATCTCGTTCCTTATTGGGGGATTTGTCTCGCTCCTTACGGCCCTTTCGTTGTCGGAGTTAGCCACGGGCATGCCTAAAGCAGGCGGAAGTTATTACTACGTGAACCGAGCCATGGGGGGATTTTTCGGCTCCATCGTAGGGTGGAGCATGTGGGGCGGGCTCATGTTTGCTACAGCTTTCTACATGCTTGGCTTTGGCCAGTACCTGACCTTCTTTTATGGCAATATTCCGGTTGCGGGATCTGCTCTTGTCATGGCCGCCGCCCTCATTGGAATAAACTATCGTGGAGTTAAGGAAGTCGGGGCTTTCCAAAATATTATTGTCATTTTGTTAATAGGATGCATTCTTGTCTTCCTTTCATTTGGCGTCTTTAATATCGACTGGGACGTGTTCCGTCCGTTTAATCCCGGTGGATGGGGGGCCGTAGCTGCTACTGCTGCTACGGTATATGTAAGTTTTGTGGGATTTGAGGTCATCGCTACCAGCGCTGAAGAGATCAAAAATCCAGGTCGCAACCTGCCACTTTCGATGATTGCATCGGTACTAACCCCCACACTCTTTTATGTACTGGTTATGCTCGTATCTACGGGCGTGCTTCCCGTAAGTGAACTGGCTGAATCCTACATTCCCGTGGCCGATGTGGCCAGTGAATACCTGGGCAGTATTGGCGCTTTGATGATGGTGATTGGTGCCGTACTTGCAACGGTTTCCAGTGCCAATGCTTCTATTTTATCGGCAGCCCGCGTTAATTTTGCAATGGGACGTGATAAAATTTTATCCAGCTGGCTCAACAAAATTCACTCAGATTACCGTACGCCCTTCCGAGCAATCTTAATCACGGGCGCCGTTATTTTGGGACTCATCGCTTTTGGGGTGGGATTAGAAACGCTCGCTGATGTAGCCAGTTTCTCTTTCCTCATTACCTATATGCTCGTACACGTTGCTGTTATTGTGATGCGTCGTGCCAATCCGGACGATTATAATCCCGATTTCAGAATTCCCAACTGGGCGTATCCCATTATTCCCATCATTGGTGCTGTTTCATGCTTGGTTATTGTCACTCAAATGCGTCCCATGGTGATGGTTATAGGGACAGGAATTATTTTAGTAGGTGTTGGATGGTACCTGTTCTATGCTATCAAACACGCCGAAAAATCCAGCCTGGTGGGTGATGCTATTGCGGCTCGCGATAAAGCCCCGACTCCTAATGAACGATATCGCATTGTTATACCCATTGCTAATCCGAAAACCGAGCAATACCTGATTAAAGTGGGGGGAATGATCGGCGCCGACTTTGGCGATGCTGAAATTGTAGCCGTCAGTGTTCTGGAAGTACCCCAGCAGACATCCCTTGAACAGGGCATCCAGTTTGAAGATGAACGAATAAAACGACAGCAGCAGCTTCTTGACAATGCCCGCGAAACGGCTCAAAATGCCGGACTTGGACTTCGTACCCGCGCCCTTGTTTCGCATAGCGTGAGCTCTTCGGTCCTGAATATCCTTAAAGAAGAACGTGCCCAACATCTTGTATTGGGGTGGAGCGGCAAACGAAAACCCTACCAGCATATCCTGGGCTCTAATATTGATAACATTGTCAATAATGCAGAATGCGAAATTTCCCTGGTTAAAGCGGGTAACAAACCGATCAAAAATATTGTCGTGCTTGTAGGGACTGGTCCTAACACAGTCCTGGCTGTTAAACGGGGACAAGAACTCAAGAAAAATACGGAGAATGCACAACTCACACTGCTTACCGTACAGAAACCAGTAGAGAATGACTCCAACATTGATCCTGAACAAGAAGGGAAAGGACTGATTACATCTGTGGCGCATCAAGTAGGCATTGATCCCGAAATGTTCACCCCAGAAGTTGTTATAGCCGATGATATACGAGAAGCCCTCATGCAAAACATTGAAAACTTTGACACAGTGATTATCGGTGCTACGCGGAGCACAGCAGTACGTCAGGCGCTCTTCGGATCTATCCCTGAAGCGATTGGCGAAAAATCCAATGCGAATGTCATTATTACCCGTGGACGCGAATATAAACCGCGAACGGTGACTGAGGGCATTATTGAACGACTTTCTCGCTAATTGGTATCCAGCATTTTATCGACATCTTCTTTGCTGCCAACCAACAAAAGCCGATCCCCTTTTTTAATCTCCGTACTTCCTTTAAGAATACCAAGCGGCTCATACTGTTCGGGCAAACCAATCTTTTTACCTGATTCGCTCAAACGTTTTATAGTAATTAAATTCAGCTGATATCTCTTTCTTATTTTAAGGTCTTCAAGTGTATATCCCGCCATAGAATCCGGGGCTTCCACTTCAAACATGGCTAACCCTTCCCCAAGATCAAACACATCCGACATACCGCGTCGCACTAAAGAAACACCCATGCGCTCGGCAACTTGTCGCTCGGGATGAATGACATCCGTAATACCGATTTGTTTTAAGATCTGTTCCTGAGTATATGAACCCGCACGACCATAAACTTCCTTAACACCGGCATTAAGCAGGTGCATCGCTGTTAGAACAACAGGCTCAAATGTTTCACCAATTGCAATAACGGCCACATCCACATTTGTTATACCGTGCTCTTCGAGCAGTTCCGCATCAGTCCCGTCAAAACAGATTGCATCAGAAACATAATCCTTAACCTGCTCGATGTGCTCCATATTATTATCTATGGCAATTACATAGGCTCCCTCCTCGGATAGCTTTTTTGCCAAAGCATTGCCAAAAGCACCAATTCCAATAATAGCAAACTGTAATTCCGTACGTCGTTTCATAAAATAATTGATTAATAATTAACCTTACGACACCATAATACTTTCTTTGGGATAACGATATTTCCGGTTGTCAGCTCGACTTGCAAACGCCACCATAAACGTAAGTATACCCACCCGCCCAAGAAACATAGACAAAATAATAATCGATTTACCCCATGTGGTTAGATCGCCGGTAATACCGCGAGATAACCCAACGGTAGCAAAAGCCGAAACTTCCTCAAATAACAAATCCATAAAGGCATGGTTTTCGACAATGGCAAGCAATATGGTACTAACGCTGATGCAAGAAACGGCCAATAAAATGACCGTCACTGAACGAAAAATAATAGTATTTGGGATCGTCCGATTGAACATTTCCATACGATTATTTCCCCGGATGGTCATCGTCATAGAGCGGACCAGCACAGCAAAAGTTGTCGTTTTTATTCCACCCGCCGTAGATGCCGGGGATCCACCAATCAACATAAGAATTAACATGCCAAGAATTACAGGAATACCCATAGCACCAGTATCAACCGTATTAAATCCAGCCGTTCGGGTAGTAATACTTTGAAAAAGCGATAACAGGAATTTGTCAACCGTTGAATGGCCAGCCAGCGTATTATCCCATTCTAATATCATCACTACTGCTGTACCAACCACAATTAAAATGGCGGTAGTTACCAACACCAAGCGGGTGTGGACAGAAAGACGACGACGCCATATTTTACGCTCGGACTTCCGCTGTATAATCTCCCAGATCACCGTAAATCCGAGTCCGCCTAATACAATTAAAATCATTGTTGTAATATTGATGGGCCAGTTTGTAGCATTGTGCGCATCAGCCAGACTATTGGTAAAGAGCGAAAAACCGGCATTACAAAAAGCCGATATAGCATGAAATACCGAAAACAGCACACGCTGTCCCTGAGATGAAAATTCCATATCCCAGCTGACATAATATGCTATCACAGCTATGCCTTCGACCAGAAAGGTGAATCCTACTACCTTTTTAAGGGTAGCCGTAACAAGATTAGTGTTCTTTTCGGCTACCATATCTTTGATGGTATTCATCTGCCCGACCCCAAGTCCCCCGCTAATAAACAAAAATAGAAAGGTAGCAAAGGTGATAATTCCGATACCTCCAAGCTGGATAAGCGTCATAATCACGATTTCACCAAATAGCGTAAAGTGCGTGGCCGTATCCACAACGATAAGTCCCGTTACACAAACCGCACTCGTAGAGGTAAACAAGGCATCAATAAAAGCCAGCCCTTGACCATCCTGGGTGGCACCGGGCAACATCAGTAATAGCGTACCTGCGCCAATAATGGAAAGAAAGCTATACACCAGAAATCGCGCCGTATTTTTCTGATCCTCCAACAGTTCTGGCAGATACTGTACAAATTTGATGATCACAATAAGCAGAAGATACCCTTTCAAAAACTGCAGGAAGAATGCCTCCGGGTTATCAGCCGTAAAAAACAACCCTTCCACAATGCTATACCCAGCAACGATGTCAATCAAAATTAGCGTAGAAAAGCCAGTAAGCACCCCTTCGAACCACCTCTTCCGCAAATAGGCCCCCCGATCACTGGTAAGAACTAACCGTACAAAAAAGCTCAGCACAAAGCCAAAGAGCAACCAACCTTCTACTTTTTGATTTAGCTGTTTTAGCTCTGGCGTAAGCTCAAACCCGAGTGGGATAAGCAGGCTGGTAACGACCAACATAACGAGCAGGGCCGAAAACGCACGCACATATGGATGGGCAACTTTATCAATTTCATAAATATCGTCCTGCACATAGTGGAAAAAGAGGTTAGCTTTTTTCTTAAAATCACGCCAACGTCGCAGGACTTTCAGCCATTTCTGTTTCCAGTGATACGGTAATTTCATAGAGAGCGAAGATAGAAATTATTCTGAAATACCACAGAATTTAATAACACTTGGCAAGACGGGATTTATATCTCTTGAAACTGCTCGATAGTAATAGAATTGATATCACTTTGAGAACCATTTTGTTTTTGTTCAATACAAAATGTACGGGTAGGATTTCCCTCATCAGAATAGGCATGAACCCTAATCTTAATACCAGTTACTGGTATTAACTTTCCTGCTTGATGCTCCAAGGCAGACAGCTGTCTTTCAAGCCTCATAATTTGCACGTTGATCTGCTGCAGCTGCTCCTCAAATTCATCCACTTTCTCCCCGAAGGAGATCGACTGCCGATAGGAAAGACTATTTTCATCGCACGTTGGTTTTTGCGCAAGATGATTTTCCTTCTTCTCCTTAAATTGTTGCAGCTCATGCTTTAAATCAACAATTCGCTGCGCCTTTTGGGCCAGCTTATGCTCTTTATATTGCAAATCATCCATCATAGATACTTTGGATATTAACTATTATACGGCCGATTAAACTTTTGTATGTCATGCTCATCAAGGTACCGGTCAATTTTTTTCTTGATCTGATGTACCCCTTCATCCCGGCTACTTGCCTCCGCAACAAAATCAACTTTCATATTTTGTTGATCAGGATGCACCCCTTCCCCGACAATTTTAACATTCAGTGCCTGCCCTTCAGCGGCATTAACCTGATCAGCCTCATAAAGTCTTGTACCTCTGTATGTTCCTATATCTTTTTTCATTATGTCACCCTCACAGCGTGAGATTGGTTTTCAGTTTCTTTTATACTGAAAATTCTATGCCATCTAACAGCGAGGAGATCAATATTTACAAAAAACCACCCTTATTCATCAAAAGTGAGCATATCTTGATGCATAAAGATAAAATTGATCAAAAAGGTATTTCAAAATGGTAGATACCATTCCCAGTTTGGGATAACGAATTCTATAAGTTGTATTCCTCTATTTTGCGATAGAGTGTGCTGGTACCGATGCCCAAAATTTTAGCAGCTTGGGTTTTATTTCCTTCCGTCTTTTTTAATACCCGCTGTATATGATTACGCTCGACCTTTTGCAGCGAGCTCGTTGAAGATATATAACCTGATGAACCTTCCTCCTCGTGAAACTCCG
Organism: Fodinibius sp. Rm-B-1B1-1; assembly: GCF_038594945.1. Classification (NCBI taxonomy): domain Bacteria; kingdom Pseudomonadati; phylum Balneolota; class Balneolia; order Balneolales; family Balneolaceae; genus Fodinibius; species Fodinibius alkaliphilus. Next base: position 1,180,286 of record NZ_JBCFYD010000001.1, on the reverse strand, counting down.
AAGGTAAAAGATCAGGCGTAATCACTGCTCCCTCTGACAAAATTGCCGCCCGTTCAATCACATTTTTCAACTCCCGTACATTACCGTGCCATGGATAGAATTTTAATCGCTGCATAGCCTCATCCGAAATCTGTTGTACCCGGGAATGTAATCGCTGCAGAACAAAATTTGCCAGCAATGCAATATCCCCTTCCCGGTCTCTCAACGGTGGAATTTTTATCGTAAATCCTGCCAGACGGTAATACAGATCGTCCCGAAATCCTCCCTCATCGGCCGCTTGCTTTAAATCTTTATTTGAAGCTGCAAGCACTCGCAGATCCACCTCACGCTCTTTCGTTTCTCCCAGTTTGGTAAACGTTTTATGCTCTAAAAATCGTAATAGTTTTGCTTGCAACCCCACATCCATTTCCCCAATTTCATCTAAAAATAACGTCCCACCATCGGCTTCCTCGATCAGCCCTTTTTTGGATTCTGTTGCCCCGGTAAACGCTCCCTTTTTGAATCCAAACAACTCCGACTCCAGCATATCCTTTGGAAAAGCACTACAGTTCAAAGCCACAAACGGTCCATCTTTTCGGTTGCTTGCTTGGTGTATAGCCTGGGCAAAAAGTTCTTTGCCCGTACCTGTTTCGCCCTGCAGCAGGACACTCATGTCAGATTTAGCCACCTTTCTGGCCATTTTAATAGACTTCTGGATGGCATCCGATTCCCCTACTATGCTATCAAAACTGTATTTGCTTTCAACCCGCTGCTCAAGATGCTGTAGCTTGGCATTAAGGTTGGCTTTCTCCGCTGCACGTTCTACGACCACATGAATATGATCGTCATTATCCCCCTTAGTAATATAATCGAAGGCGCCCTGCTTCATCGCATTCACCCCGTCTTGGATCGTACCAAAGGCTGTAATCAGGATCACTTCAATTAATGGGTACTCTTTCTTGATTCGCTCCAATATATCAAGGCCATTCCCATCGGGCAGTTTTACATCACAAACCACCACACTTACTGTCTCATTCTCTAAAATATTGAATCCCTCTCGAGCATTTTTGGCCTGTAAAACCTCAAATCCCTCCAGTCCAATGATGCGTGACAACAGCTTACGAAATCGTTCCTCATCATCAATCACTAAAACGTTATTTCTTCTCATAATACCTGTCTTCATCTATTCTTTCACCTTAGGTAACGTGAAGTAAAATGTACTTCCTTTGCCAACTTCACTTTCAACGCCAATCTCTCCCCCCTGCGCGTTAATAAATTCTTTGGCTATCGACAGCCCCAATCCGCTGCCATCACTATCACCATAGACCTGAAAATACTTTTGAAATATTTTATCAAGATGTTCCTCAGCAATGCCTTCTCCCATATCAACGACTGAAAATTGTACTGATGATATTTTATTCTCACCCCGCATTATAATTTTTCCATCCTGTGGTGTGTAGCGAATAGCATTCGATAATAAATTAACGAGCACCCAAACGGTTTTCTGCAAATCAACCTTTACCGGGGACAATTCTTGATCAGATTCGGTAGAAATCTCAATATTTTTCTGATTCGCCTGCATAACCATTGTCTCGTAGGCATATTGCAGCAGATCCACTGGCTTGGCCGGCTGGGTATTAAGCTGAATATTCCCCGTTTCGATTTTAGATAAATTCAATAGTTCAGCGGTCGTCGTTTTCATCCTTTCGGCATCCTGACGTATATTCCTGATCAGCTCCGATTGCTCATCATTTAACGGTCCCACTCGTTCATCCTCGAGCAAACGCAAACTCATATTAATGGAAGCAATAGGCGTTTTAAGCTCGTGAGAAACCACTGCAATAAAGTTGGTTTTGGCCTCATTGATCTCCTGGAAATGTGTTACATTTTTCAAGGTAATAATAGATCCGATTTTCTTTTTGGGATTCGAAGATTGCTCATTCAACAATACCGGCTGAACCTCCTTCGAGTAATACACAAACCGATCATCAGTTGGTAACTTAATTAAATCCGGAGAATTGGCCTGATCCTTGTTCTTATCCTCATTGTTCGAATCAGAGAGCATCTTTCGAATCAAATCATTTTTAACAGCTAAGTCCGGGACATATTTACCCACCAACAGTTCTCGATCAATGCCTATGAGCTCTTCGGCTTTGGCATTTACAAACAAAATATTGTCTTCATTATCCAAGCCAATCACTGCCTCATTCATCTGGTTGATAACAGCTTCAATCCGCTGCTTTTCACTCTTTATTTTCGCCAGGTTACTCGACTCAAATTCCTGCAGCCGTGCCGCCATCGTATTAAACGCCTTGGCCAACTCTTCGTATTCGTCCCCAGTTTCAAACTCCAGCCGCTGATCATAATTTTGGTTGGCAATACTCTTTATACGGGCAATAAGCTCTTGGATCGGATTCACAATGTAGCCGGGATAGTTTATCAACAATCCCACTGCCAATAACAAGCTGGCAATACCGATAATACTCATGTAAAAAATAATATTTCCAGCCGTTTTCTGGGCCCGATCATTTTTCTGATGAATGGCCTCCAGGTTCATATAAGTAATCTGTGCCAGCAAATATTGTAGTTGCCCATATTCCTCGTCCAGGGATTGAAAGAATGCATCATTACTAACACTCTGATTTTTTTGATCATCAATCGCATCAAAATATTTGACTATCCTTTTTTGGAGCTTGTTACTGAGTTCTGCCTCTCCCTCTTCCGTAATGTTTTGTTGCTGATTGCGTAGATTTTGTAAAATCTCCTGCTCCAACGAATCCACTTTCCCCAATCTTTCTCTCGACATCCCCAAATGGATTTCTGTCAGTGCCTGCTCCATATTCTGCATATAGGTAACCGTACGATTGTTGTTTTCAATAATCGCGCCCGAAGTATCAGCCAGTGTACTTATAAAAATTAGCCCGCTGGTCCACAGCAGAATAATCAGTAAGACTAAAAAACCAAGACCGGCATACAGTTTCGTTTTAAGATTAAGTTTCATGTCATTATTTCCTTGCGTAAAAATCAAATATTACACTTATATAACTTAAAAATAAGAATATCATACTACTTAAATGAGTTATTGACTGCGTTACGGAAACACTGATAAGAAATCCATGCCACTATCCGAGCAATAGTCTTACTATCAACTGTGGGTGCCATTTGCCCAACCTCAAGATTATTTTTGCCTTAAGTATGTTATTTTGATAACCCGTTTATCAAAATGAAAGGAATGCACGTACTTTCCCACTTGTTATTTAGTTCAATATAAAATTAAATGAATTGTTACTATGGATTTTTCCGATCGTCATTTCATCATAACAGGCGGTGCCGGCTCGTTGGGTACGGCCGTTGTGCAATTGCTTTTGGATGCTGGAGCTCGTTGCAGTGTACCCTGTTTTAACAAATCCGAGCTGGACAACTTTGATCTGACCGATCACAAAAACGTATTCACAAAAGTTGATGTAGATCTCACCGACGAAGATCAGGCACAATCGTTTTTTGAGGATGCGATAGACGAGCAGGGCCCACTTTGGGGGTCTATCCACATTGCCGGGGGATTTGGGATGGGTTCGATTCAGAAAACTTCCAAAGCTGATTTTATGAAGCAGATTAACTTGAACCTGGTTACCTGCTACAATAGTTGTCGGGCTGCCGTACAACAGTTTAAAGACCAAGGCGACGGTGGCCGTATTGTCAACATCGCCGCACGTCCCGCCTTGGAACCACGGCAAGGAGCCGGAATGACCGCCTACACGACATCCAAAGCAGGTGTGGCTGCACTCACGGAATCACTGGCCGCCGAGGTGGTCGAAGATGATATCTTGGTCAATGCTATCGCCCCTTCCGTAATTGACACCTCACAAAACCGTGAAAGCATGCCCAATGCCAATTTTGATAAATGGCCCAAGCCTGAGCAGCTGGCCCAACAGATTGCTTACTTAGTTTCGCCTGAAAATAAGGTGACGCGCGGGAGTGTGGTTTCGGTGTACGGTAAAAGCTGACAATTTGAAGTTAGCCTATAGTGTCATTCTCAACTTGTTTCAGAATCTTTATCATAAATGCTGGACGCTTCTGAAGTACCGGATATTTGATTCCGATGTATGGCAACAGTTAGATAATATGTAACGTGCAGAGATTATCCCCGGTAATGGGTCTCGATCCAGCTGGGTAAACTGCCAGACTTACTACTAACTTGTTGTGATAGACACTGTGATATGCTTTTGCTTATCTCCTTCCCAAGCCCAAGCTCCAGCAAGTATATGGTCCGAGCGGACGCTCGAACCATTAGTCGTTTAGGATATAAAAGCGGCAAGTCTGAATGATCAACCCATTTGATTATTAGCAATAATACCAGTGCAAGATCCCATCTTACACTGGTATATGTGGCATTATAAAAATCCTGTGAACTCGTCACCTATGAGCCACAGGAATCACCCCAGTCTGGCATTTTAGTACTTGTTAAAGCACTACCGTCCGAAAAACCACTCGGTTCATCTGGAATATCTTCAACACACCATTCGCTGAGGTCTCCACCAAAGACAGAAGCATCTTTAAACATATTACTCATATCTCCCACACTGCTGACATCCCATAGACTTATGTTGCTACTAAATGAAGTCTCCTGATACTCATAAAACTACGTTTGTGGCATTTTTCGGATCCTGCCGGGTTCCGATGACTACACCATATGCATTTGAACATTATCAACGAATGGTTGGTAATTCTGTTTTACTTATTCTATGAACCGGAACACTTAGCACCCCAATCCGGCAGCTTATTAATATTGCCTTCAAAATCATCATGTGTCCCGACATCAAAGTCATCGGGCTTTGTTGCACCAATGTTCTTTACACACCAACCGCTGAGATTTTGATTGAAGTCACTGGCAAGCCAAAACATCCTATCCATGTTTTTAACACTGGACACATCCCAATAGCTTATATCTTGGTTAAATAGATCAACACCAGTAAACATGCGGTTCATGCGGGTTACCTCAGATACATCCCAGTGGGTGATATCTCTATTAAAGGAGTCAGCTCCCTCAAACAAAGAGCTCATATCCGTGATCCCGCTAGTACAAGTAGTTGGAGCATTGTCTGTAGTAATCTGGTCGACGGTACGTTTAATATATTCATCACCATTTACTGTTCCGGATTCGCCTACACTGGCTTCCTCACATTTTATGGTAACCCCATTTCCAGCCAAATAGAATTTTGCTTGTGTTTCCTCAAATACCGCTGTTACTATTTTTTCGGCATCAATAGTTATTTCAACAGGGTTATCAGTACTGGCTTTGTCCCCGGTCCATTCCACAAATTTATATCCGTCAGCAGGTGTCGCCTCCAACTCGACAGTCGTTTCATATTCATACGTTGACTGATCGGGCGTTTTTGTAATCGAACCGCTTCCGCTTGTATTTGTAGTCAATGCAAAACTTTTCTTTCCAAAAACAGCCGTCACTTCCTTGGCTTTATCGACGGTTATTTGGGACGGATTATCACTGCCAGACAGATCTCCGGTCCATTCTGCAAATTTATACCCATTCCCGGCATTCGCGGTCAACTCCACAACCGTACCATGATCGTACGATTTACTTTGGACAACTTCTTCGTTTACCGCTCCTTTTCCTTCGGTGTTTATAGTCAGCTCATAGCTTTTTTTCTCAAATACCGCTGTTACATCTTTCGGATCGTCCACGGTAATCTGAGCCGGATTATCTGATCCTTCGATATCCCCTTTCCATTCGACAAACCTATACCCTTTGGCAGGATTGGCGGTGAGTTCTACAACCGTACCATGCTCATATTCTTTGGATTTTTCCTGAACCACATTTTCATCTATGGCCCCTTCCCCTTCGGTATTAGTCGTCAGAGCATAGCTTTTCTTTTCAAAATTAGCCGTCAGAAAATAGTCTTGGTCTACAGTAAGCGATAGAGGGTTGTCTTCGCTTTCCATATCACCCGTCCACCCTGAAAACAGATATTCGTCGCTGGCCTCGGCCGTCAACTCTACGGTTTCCCCTTCGTCATATGGCCCATCGGCTGACCGAGAAACTGAACCACTTTCTGATGGCGATATGCTAACGTCCACACTGTAGGTAGTTTCGCCTTCACTGTTATTGCCATTGCCTTCGTTATCTGAACTGGGTCCGGTACCGGAGTCGCTGCATGACAACAGTATTAATCCTGTGAAAATTAGTACGGTAAATAGTGCAATTAGTCGTTTCATAATGATAAATTTTTGAAAATTTTAATCTGTATTCTCATGTGATGCCAGCCCGGTTTACCATGGGTCGGCATCTGAATTTGAAAAAAATTAAGCTAATTACCGGGACAGGTTCCCCAGACCGGCTGCTTCCCGGTATCCGGATCGTCATCGCCTTCAAAACCGGCATTGGTATCAAAATCTGATGGCTTTGAATCAATTTTTGAAACGCACCAGCTGCTGATATCCTGGTTAAAAGAGGAAGCATTCTTAAACATTTTGTCCATAGTGGTTGCTGCCGAGGTATTCCAGCTGCTGATATCTTGGTTGAATAATGTGGCCTCCTCAAACATACCGTGCATGTCAGTTACATTGCTGACGTCCCAGTTACCAATATCTTGGTTAAAGGATGAAGCCTCATGAAACATATATCGCATAGTAGTTACTGCAGATACATCCCAGCTGCCAATATCTTGTTTGAACGAACTGGCATTAAAAAACATCCAGGACATATCGGTTACGCTACTGACATCCCAATCGCTTATATCCCTATTGAAATTGCTATCGCGAAACATATAACTCATCCCCTCCACATTACTGACATCCCAACTACTGATATCTTGGTTAAAGTCCTCGGCACCACTAAACATAAAATTCATATTAGTTACGCTACTAACATCCCAGCCACTGATATCCTGGTTAAATGATGAAGCATCAAGAAACATTCTATACATATTCGTGACACTGCTCACGTCCCAGCTATTTAGATCTTGATTAAAGTCTGTTACGTTGTAAAACATTCGATTCATATCGGTTACATTACTTACATCCCACTGGCCAATATCCTGATTAAACGTGACTGGATCACCAAAAAGACCACCAAATAAATTATACATATCCGTAACGGGAGTTGTACAAACCCGGGTCACATCCTCGTCGTTTTCAATCTTTTCTACCAGCATGGCCCGGTCCACGGCTTCATACTGCTTGCCATTCGGATCACCGTTTAAAAAGCCTTTCTGGCCGGGATCGGCTTCCGGGCATACTACGGTATATCCATTTTGGGCTGAATAAAACAGAGGTTTCTCTTCAAAGACGGTCGTAATATCTCGCTCCGAATACACCGTGACAGTTATTTCGGGCGTCGTGCCGGAAATTTCACCTGCCCACTCTTTAAAGGACCAGTTATTGTTGGGCTCGGCCGTCAGGATTACCTTTTCACCATATTTGTATTCGGTCTGGTCGGGATCTTTGGCGACGCTGCCTTCGCCCTGAATATCAGGGGCCAGAGCAAATGTTTTGCGTTCAAATACGGCGGTTACATCCTTGGCCGCATCAACGGTAACTTGGGCGGGATTATCCGAACCCGAGAGGTCGCCGCTCCATTCAACAAATGTCCACCCTTCGGCGGCGCTGGGGGACAGCTCTACGACATCCCCGTACTCATAGCCCTTGGCTTTTGATACCACCTGCTCCGAAACCGCTCCGCTTCCATTGGTGGTAACGGCCAACTTGTAGCTCTTCTTTTCAAAAACGGCTGTTACTTCTTTGGGATCATCCACGGTAATCTGCATTGGGTTATCCGTACCGGTCTCATCCCCGTTCCATTCAACAAACTTATAGCCTTTGGCTGGAGTCGCAATCAATTCTATCGCTGTACCATGCTTATATTCTTTGGATTTTTGCTCCAACACATTCTCCTGAACCGAGCCTTCTCCTTCTACGTCAGTACTCAGATCATAATTTTTGAGCTCGAAATTGGCCGTGAGATTAAAATCCTGACTCACGGTTAAGGGTAGCGGATTCACATCTCCTTCCATATCCCCGCTCCAGCCAGTAAATACATACTCATCTTTAGCATTGGCCAGCAGCTGAATTTCTTTGCCCTCCTCATAGGTCTCCTCTGTTGTCGGGGATACCATTCCCGCATCCGATGGCGTCATATCTACCGAAACTGTGTAGGTTGTAGCTTCTTCATTTTCATTGTTGTCGGGGTCGGGGCCGGTGCCCGAATCTCCGCAGGCCAACATGATTCCTGTGAATATCAGTATGGTAAGTAGTGCAGTTAGTCGTCTCATTTGATTGATATTTTTTGATTTGTACCAGCCTATCTGATGTGACCGGCACGGTATATTATTAATCTACTTTCTACGATCCGGGACAGGTTCCCCACACTGGCTCGTGTTCTTCTGCAAGCCCACTGAACGATGAAAAACCAGCAGGTTTTTCCGAAATATTTGGTACGCACCAGTCGCTGATATCTTGGTTAAAGTCATCAGCGTTATAAAACATTGTTTCCATATCTTCCTTAGCAGATATACCTGATAGATCCCAGCCACTGAGAGCTCCATCAAAGGATGAGCTTCCTTGACTATCACCGGCGAACATGCCGCTCACATCAGTTACGCTGGAGACATCCCAGTCGCTAAGGTCTTGGTTAAAGCTGAAAGCCCGATAAAACATCTGACTCATATCTTCTACTTTGGAGACATCCCAACTGTTGAGACTTTGGTCAAAAACCGTAGCCTCAAAAAACATGCGTCTCATATTGGTAACACTGCCTACATCCCAGCCGCTGATATCCTGATTGAAAGAGGTGGCCCCGGAAAACATTCTATTCATATACATGGCGCTGCTGACGTCCCAATCGCTTATATTTCCGTCAAAGGAAGTGGCATCTCTAAACATGTCGGCCATACTTTTTACGTTACCCACATCCCAGCTGTTGAGATCTTGGTTAAAGGATTCAGCATTCAGAAACATGGATGCCATATCTTCTACACCGGAAACATCCCAGTCACCGATATCCTGGTTGAAGGATATAGCACCATGAAACATGTCTTGCATATTCGCAACAGAAGAAACATCCCAGCTGCTTATATTTCCGTTAAAAGGAGTGGATCTAAACATATAATCCATACGGTTAACATTGCCCACATCCCAGCTGTTGAGATCCTGGTCAAAGTTATCAGCATCCCAAAACATACTTCTCATCGTTTCTACAGCAGATACATCCCAGTAACTGATATCCTGGTTAAAAGATCCGGCATTATAAAACATGCGCATCATATTGGTTACGCCAGACACATCCCAGGTGCTTATATCGCCATTAAAGTCCGTGGAATCCCGGAACATAGAATACATATCTGTGATGCCGCTGGTACAGGTTGTAGGAGCGTTATCCGAGGTAATCTGATCGGCGGTACGTTTGGTATACGTGACGCCTTCCACCGTGCCAGTGTCACCGACGGAAGCAGCATCACAAATAACGGTTACCCCGTTGGAGGCCAGATAAAAGGATGGCTTCTCCTCGAACACCACTGTTACCTCTTTAGACTCGTCCATGGTAACTTCTTCGGGATTCTGGGTGCCGGATAGGTCCCCCTGCCACTCCACAAAACCATAGCCTTCAGCGGACTCGGCGGTGAGCTCTACGGTTTCACCTTCGTCATACGGCCCATCGGCTGACCGAGAAACTGAACCACCTTCTGATGGCGATATAGTAACATCCATAGTGTAGGTGGTGGTTTCATCGCTACCATCGCCACCATTATCTCCGTTATCCGAACTGGGTCCGGTACCGGAGTCGCTGCATGACAACAGTATTAATCCTGTGAACGTTAGTACGGTAAATAGTGCAATTAGTCGTCTCATAATGATATTATTTTAAACTTATAACCTATTCTCTTATTTGATGCACAGCCCGATTTACCATAGGTCAGCATCTGAATTTGAAAAAATTAAGCTAGTTACCGGGACAGGTTCCCCAGACCGGCTGCTTCCCGGTATCCGGATCGTCATCGCCTTCAAAACCGGCACCATCATCAAATCTAGTAGGCTTGGAAGAAATATTAGATACGCACCAGCTGCTGATATCTTGGTTAAAAGTAATGGCATAATTAAACATACCATACATGTTAGTTACATTGCTGACGTCCCAGTTGCCGATATCTTGGTTAAAGGCATAAGCACTCCAAAACATACTTCCCATATTCGTTACACTACTGACATCCCAGCCGCTGATATTTCCGTTAAAGGAGCTTGCACCCTCAAACATCTTGCTCATATCGGTAACGCTCCCCACAGCCCAGCTGGAAATATTACTATCAAATGAATCGGCAGAGTCAAACATAGCCCGCATATCTGTTACATTGGACACATTCCAATTGTTAAGATTTTGGTTGAAGGAGTTAGCACCAGCAAACATGCTTTCCATACTGGTTACGCTGGATACGTCCCAGCTGCCAATATCTTGGTTGAACGATGAAGCACCCCAAAACATCTCTTGCATAGTTGTTACACTACTGACGTCCCAGCTGCCAATATCACTGTTAAAGGAACTGGCACCATTAAACATCCTTCTCATATTCGTTACTGAAGAGACATTCCAATTGCCAATATTCTGATTAAAGATGGTAGCATCCTGAAACATTCCATGCATATCCGTTACGCTACTGATGTCCCAACTGCTGATATCTTGATTAAAGGAATCAGCGTTAGAGAACATATTACTCGTCTTGGTTACACCAGACACATCCCAGGCACCAATATCCTGGTCGAAGGAACTGGCATCTTTAAACATCGACTTCATATTAGTTACACTGCTCACATCCCAATGGCTGACATCTCCGTTAAAAGAGCCGGCACCATCAAATAAATTGCTCATATCGGAAATGCCGGAGGTACAAGTCGTCGGGGCATTGGAGGGAGTAATCTGATCGGCGCTACGTTTGGTATAAGTATCTCCGTTTACCGTCCCAGTTTCCCCTACGCTGGCGTCTTCACACTTTACGGTTACTCCATTGGATGCCATATAAAAGGTTGACTCAAATACCGCCGTCACTTCCTTTTCTTCATTTATTTGCAGTTTTTCAGGATTTTCAGATCCTGTCATGGCACCTTGCCACTCTACAAATTTATATCCTTCGGCAGCATTTGCGGTGAGTTCTACCTCTGTATTATACTCGTATGTAGATTGATCGGGATCCTTCGACACCGATCCGTCACCAGATGTATCGACCATTAACTTGTACTCTTTCTTCTCAAAAACAGCAGTAACTTTCTTCGCCTTATCCACTGTTATTTGAGCAGGGTTATCATTTCCTGTCAGATCTCCGGTCCATTCCACAAATTTATACCCATTCCCGGCATTCGCGGTTAATTCCACAACCGTACCATGATCGTACTCCGTGGACTTATGTTGTACTACCTCTTCGGCAACGGCCCCATCACCATCTGTATTTACCGTAAGGTTATAACTTTTTTTCTCAAATACGGCTGTTACCTCTTTTGGGTCGTCCACGGTAATCTGAGCCGGATTTTCGCTGCCTTCCACATCCCCTTTCCATTCGACAAATTTATACCCTTCGGCGGGATTGGCGGTGAGTTCTACAACCGTACCATGCTCATATTTTTTGGATTTTTCCTCCACAATTTCTTCGCTAACGCTGCCATCACCTTCCTTATTAATGGTGAGCTCATAGCTTTTTAGCTCAAAATTTGCCGTTAGCGAATAGTCTTGGTCTACCGTAAGCGACAGTGGGTTGTCTTCGCTTTCCATATCACCCGTCCACCCTGAAAACAGATATTCGTCGTTGGGGTCGGCTGTCAATTCTACGGTTTCCCCTTCTTCATAGTCATTGGCCCCGGAAGGAGACACCGTACCCCCCTCGGCCGCTGAGGCCTCAACGGTATATGTAGTCGGGTCGTCTACGTTATCGCCATTATCTCCGTTACCCGGATCGGGGCCCGTCCCGGAGTCGCCTCCGCAGGCTACCAGTGTTAATCCTGTGAATATCAGTATGGTAAGTAGTGCAGTTAGTCGTCTCATTATGATAAATTTTTGAAAATTTTAATCTGTATTCTCATGTGATGCCAACCCGATTTACCATAGGTCGGAATATGAATTTGAAAAAATTAAGCTAGTTACCGGGACAGGTTCCCCAGACCGGCTGCTTCCCAGTATCCGGATCGTCATCGCCTTCAAAACCGGCACCATCATCAAAATCTGATGGCTTTGAATCAAAATTCTCCACACACCATCCGCTGATATCCTGGTTAAAGGAGGAAGCATCCCGAAACATCCCAGCCATGGTAGTCACATTTGATACATCCCAGTCACTAAGATCTTGGTTGAATGACCCTGCACCGTCAAACATTTTATGCATTTGTGTGACACTGCTAACATCCCAACTGTTGATATCACCATTAAATGCTTTTGCATCCTGAAACATATATGCCATATCATTTGCACTGGAAACATTCCAGCTACTGATATCTCCGCTAAAAATAGTAGCTCCCACAAACATTGCTCTCATATCTGTTACAGCAGAGACATCCCAACTACTTAGATCTCCGTTAAAGGATTCTGCATTTATAAACATAGTCTGCATATCTGTCACGCTAGACACGTCCCAACCACTGAGATCCTGGTTGAAGGGTGTAGCTCCATTAAACATTGATCGCATATTCGTTACCCCAGACACGTCCCAACTACTAAGATCTTGGTTAAAATCAGTGGCACTCATAAACATAGCCTGCATATCTGTCACGCTGGACACATCCCAATGGCTGATATCTCCGTTAAAAGAGCCGGCGCCATTAAATAAATTACTCATATCCGTGATACCGGACGTACAAGTCGTCGGGGCATTGGCCGGAGTGATCTGGGACTTGTTGCGCTTGGTGTACGTGGTGCCGTTAATCGTGCCCGTATCGCCCACACTGGCCACATCACAAATAATAGTTACTCCATTCGATGACACATAAAATGGCTTCGATTCAAACACAACCGTTACCTCTTTGGCCCTATCGATAGTGATTTTCTCTGGATTACTATTACCCGTCAGGTCACCTTGCCATTCAGAAAACGTCCACCCAATAGCAGCGTTAGCGGTCAAATCTACAACCGTGCCGTGTTCATAGCTTTTGGCTTGCACCACCTCTTCGGCCACGGCCCCTTCTCCCTGCTTATTAATCGTAAGCTCATAGCTCTTTTTTTCAAAGACGGCCGTCACTTCTTTGGGGCTGTCCACGGTGACCTGCTGTGGATTACCGGTGCCGGTCACGTCTCCGGTCCACTCTACAAATTTCCACCCGTCAGCGGGATTAGCCGTTAGTTCTACCACCGTGCTGTGCTCGTAATCGGTTGACTTTTTCTGAACCACATTTTCATCTATGGCCCCTTCCCCTTCGGTATTAGTCGTCAGAGCATAGCTTTTCTTTTCAAAATTAGCCGTCAGCGAATAGTCTTGGTCTACAACAAGCGATAGAGGGTTATCTGAACTCTCTACATCTCCTGTCCAATCGATAAACCGATATTCGTCATTGGGATTCGCCTGTACTTCAACCTCTTCGCCTTCTTCGTAAGTATCATCCGCGGAAGGTGATATGGTCCCTGCATCCGATGGAGTCATATTTACCGAAACCGTATAGGTTGTAGCTTCTTCATTTTCATTGTTGGCATTGTCAGGGTCGGGGCCAGTACCCGAATCCCCTCCACAAGACCATAAGATTAAACTTGTTACTGTTAGTACGGTAAGTAGTGCTGTTAGTCGTCTCATCATGATATTATTTTAAACTTATAACCTATTCTCTTATTCGATACCCAATCCAGTTTAGAATTGGCTGGTACTCTCCAGTTCTGGTATCCTGATAAAAACATCTACTCGTAGCTTATATGAGATAATGGATAGCGTTTCATTACAATTAGATAAATAGCCGAAACAGTACCTCCAGGTAATCAAATACGTAAACGAATACAAAAAGGGCTCATATTCGTCAATAAAGTGGTCATCTACCGCACCAGAAAAAACAAGTCGCTGTTCAAAGTTTAGGAAGGAAATTATTCATGGACCAAGTAACATAACCTGTGATGAATTTTATTGGTGATAAACTAATTATTTTTTTTATTGCATATATATAAATAGCTATCATCAATCAGTTACCAGAATAAAGGTTTTTTCATCAGGTACTAAGCTTAAATCTATGATCCCACGTAGAAATGTCTGAGGTTACTCAACTTTTAGTCCGGCTCAAAGAGGGAGAAAAAGGGGTTTTTGATAAACTGTATCCCCTCATCTATAAACGGCTCCATAGCATGGCGCACGCCCATATGGCACGCCAAAACCCTGATCATACGCTTTCTAAAACCGAATTGGTTCATGAAGCTTACCTTAAGATGATTGATCAAACACAAATTGATTTTAATGATAAATCACATTTTTTAGCTATTGCATCACATTGCATGCGGCAAATCCTTATTGATCATGCACGTAAAAAACAGGCCGGAAAAAGAGGCGGTAAAGAAAAAGACGTTACCTACATTGACGGTATTTTGAATGAACAGAAACAAAAAACAGAAGAACTTATAGATATTGACGCTGCGCTAAACGATTTGAAAACATTAAATGAACGTTTGAGCAAAGTGGTAGAAATGCGCTTTTTCGGGGAAATGACCATTGCTCAAATTGCTGATGTCCTTGAAATTTCTGAAAGCACCGTCAAAAGAGACTGGATGAAAGCCCGAGGATGGCTTTACAACAAGTTAAAACCCCGATATGAAATTGAATAAATCAAGCTAATGTGTGTTAGGGTATACATTCTGATTCACCACTTTAATTCTTTGCTTATATTTTATATTTGGATCATTACTTATTATGGGTAATCAAGACTGGGAAAAAATTGAAACCATTATTGATCAGGTTTTAGACCTCCCGCGAGAAGAGCAGCAGAGATTTGTTGAAAAACAATGCAGTGACGACCCGGAATTAATGGGAAGGGTTACGCAATTACTCAAATCCATTTTTGATTCCGAAGGATGGCTTGAAGAGCTCAAGGAGCACAAGTATTATCCCGGTGAAGATGTTGCTGATGACATTAAGGCCCTTACCGGCAGTAATAATGACCTTACCGGACAGCAAGTCGGCTCTTATACGATTAAAAAACAAATTGGCAAAGGCGGCATGGGCTCGGTATATCTCGCCGAACGTACTGACGGGGAGTTTGACCATCGCGTAGCTATAAAAATCATCCGACAGGGACATAACACCCATAAAAACATTCTGCGTTTTCGGCGTGAACAGCAAATTTTAGCTGGGTTAAATCATCCCGGTATTGGGCGACTGTATGATGGCGGGATAACTGATGATGGATTTCCGTATATCATCATGGAATACGTGGATGGCATTCCCATTGATGAATACTGCTTACAGCATAACTGTAGTGTTGATGAAAAAATTGAACTCTTTAAACAAGTTCTGGAGGCCGTCCGTTATGCCCATGAAAATCTCGTTATTCATCGTGATCTGAAGCCCGGAAATATTCTTGTTGATGGTTCCGGTAATATTAAAATACTTGATTTTGGGATTTCCAAATTATTGGAAGATGAGGAGGATACCAGCCTGACACAGACAGGTGCCCGGCTGCTAACCCCAAAATATGCCGCACCAGAGCAGATCCGCCAGAAACATATCACAACCTCCTGCGATTTGTATGCCCTGGGCATGGTATTTTACAAGCTACTTGCCGGGATACTGCCTTTTGACTTTGCGGGATGCTCCGGTTACAAAGTGGAGCAGACGATCCTCCATAAACAACCACCCGCCCCAAGCAAAAAAGTGAAAAACCCTAACACGGAAAACCAACTCAAAGGAGACCTGGATGCCATTGTACTGAAAGCGATCCGTAAAAATCCTGAAGAGCGCTACCGAGGAATAACAGAGTTGTTGGATGACATCAGGAATTATCAAGAAAATATGCCGGTCAATGCCCAAAAAGGTAGTACCGCATATCGCATCAGCAAATTTTTTAAACGTCATAAAACACCCATAGCTGTTGCAGTTACTTTTCTTTTGCTCATATTTAGCATCGCTTTTTACTATACCAATCAAATTGCCAAAGAGCGTGACCGGGCTAAATTTGAAGCTCAGAAAGCTACCGAAATCCAAGAATTTTTGGTAGATATTTTTAGATACAACAATCCCGACGCCAAAGAGTATGCAGGCAAAGATTTGACGGCCCAAGAACTATTACAAGCAGGGCTGTCAAATGTGGAAAATGAGTTACAGTATCACCCGGAAACACAAATCGGGATTATGATTTCGATTGGCGCGGCATTCCGGAACCTCGATGAATTAGAAGACGCAGAAGAAGCTATAAAAATGGCACTTGAAAAGAGTAAGGACCATTTTGGTATGGACGATATGCAGACAGCCAGCATTTATACGTCACTGGCAAAAATAAAACGCGATGCCGGAGAATATGAGAAGTCGGATGAGCTGATTAATCAAGCCATTGAGATCAACGAAACTATTGCCGATACCGCCCTCAAAAAGCTGGCAAATAAATATTCCATCCTTGCTTATAATCAAGCATATAAATCCAAATACCATAAGTCTGAAGAGCTTTTTAACTACACCGATAGTTTGTATATCGCCGCGGATGCTTCTAATTCGTTAGGACGATACAATTCTCTGAGTAATTTTGCAGAGGTAAAGGTAAAACTGGGGGAATATGAGAAAGCCCTGAAATATAACAAAAAGGCATTGGATTTTTACCGGGAATTGTATGATGGCGATCATATCAACATTGCCACAGCATTAAACAAAATAGGAAACATCCATCAGCGCCTGGGTAACCATGAACAGGCTGATGAGTATTACCGGCAATCGCTTGATATGAAATTACAGTTACTGGACGAAGACAATACTTCCGTCGCCATTTCCTACCAGGATATCGCTATTAATTTGCGGATAATGGGTCGTTATGCCGAGGCTGAAAAATTTGCCCAAAAAGACCTGGAAATTATGGAGGAAGTGTATGACGAGGATCATATTAAGATTACGCCCTCCTTGAATATTGTTGGACTAGTCAAAAGAGATCTCGAAGAATATGAAGAGGCGGAAGAGTTATTTGAAAGAATCATTGCCATAAAAGAGAATTATTACGAGAAAGAACTGCCCACATTGGCCGCGTCCATTTACAACCTGGCTCATCTCTATCAGACCACCGGCCGATATGAAGAAGCATACGCCATGTATAAGCGCGTCGTTGATATTGACAAAAACAATCTGGGGCCCGAACACCCTGAGGTAGCTGTCGATCTGAATAAGCTCGGTGATGTAAGCCGTGAGATGGAAGCATACAGCCAAGCTGATTCCATTTTTTCCGAAGCGAAACCTATTTTTATGGATGCATTTCCGAATGACCACTACCGAGTAGCGGAACATCTGGTCAGTCACGGGCAACTAAAACTCAGACAGAAACAGTTTGAGGAAGCCCAAAAGGATTTTGAACGCGCCGCTGACATCTTCAAAGAAAATTTTGGCGAAGACGACACCCGCGTTGAAGAAACCCTTTCTTATTTAGAAAAGGCAAAGAAAGCTACAATTAACAGATAACCGGTTGTGCCAAACAATTCAATTGGAGCCTGTTCTCATAATAGCAGAGTGTGGAAAAAATTAAGGGATATAACTCCCTTAAAGCTAAAATAACTGGCGCTTGTGGCACAATCCTAAATCTGACCACCATTTCTCTTTTGTTTATCGTTAATTGATTTTGGTAAGCATAATAAACGTGCCTCAATAGAGCATAAGCACAACTTTACACAGAAAAAGTTCACCTACTCTGTCTTAATCATCTCCAATCATCCCTATCGATATTATCTATTTTGTTATTGAATAGTTTAACATTAAATTAATATTCGAGTTAAATAACATTGATCAAAAATTCTATAATTATGAGCAAGCAACCATTGTTAACATCATACAATTTATCGGGACTCGAATTATCCAACCGCATGGTGATGGCCCCGATGACACGCAGCCGCGCCGGCGAAGGCAATGTGCCTACTGATTTGATGGTCAAATATTATCGTCAGCGAACATCGGCGGGATTGATTATTTCTGAAGGTACCCAAATCTCGGAACAGGGCATTGGTTATCCCTGGACGCCGGGCATCCATACCTATGAACAAGTTGAAGGATGGAAGAAAGTCACCAGTGCAGTTCACAACGAAGGCGGAAAGATATTTGCACAAATCTGGCATGTGGGACGCATTTCGCATCCCCACTATCACGATGGCGAACCACCCGTAGCACCATCGGCCGTTAAACCAGAAGGACAAATTTTTACTGCTGAAGGCATGAAGGATTTTGTGACGCCACGTGCCCTTGGAACCGATGAAATTCCGGGAATTATCGAGGACTATGCACAGGCTGCCCGTAATGCTGTTAAAGCCGGTTTTGACGGGGTAGAAATACACGGGGCCAACGGCTACCTCATTGATCAATTCTTGAAAGATGGAACCAACAAACGTAATGATGAGTACGGAGGGAGTCTTAAAAATCGCAGTCGGCTTACCCTTGAGGTAACAGAAGCCGTTTCAGACGCCATTGGGAATGAGAAAACAGGCATTCGCTTTTCGCCGACGGTACGTAATCACGGCATCAGCGATTCCAATCCTAAAGAAACCTTTAGCTATTTGTTAGAACAACTCAATGATTTCAACCTGGCTTATATCCACCTAATGGAGCCGATGGATGACGTGAGCGATTTGGATAACTACCCGGAAGAAGTAACAGAATATTTTCGCGATATTTATAACGGTACTATCATCACCAACGCGGGCTTTGATCAGAATAGTGGAAACAAAGTTATTGAAAATGGAACGGCTGACCTGGTTGCTTACGGCCGACTCTTTTTGGCAAACCCTGATCTGCCCGCACGCTTTTCTGCAGATGCTGATCTCAATGAGCCGGATCAACGTACGTTTTATGGCGGCGATGCAGAAGGATACACCGACTACCCGTTTATGAACGAGACTACTGAGGTGGCGGCCGAATAAGATAAAAAGTCCCTCTTAGACATACAGGAACTCATTAATCAATAATATTTTATCCTACAATTGACTGAAACCACAATATAGATTTTTATACTGCATCCGCTATTTTGTACTCAACAGCTCATGTAACCAAAGATTATAATAACTATTTATGTCACACAGTAAAGGCATCCATCATATCACGGCCGTGGCCGGTGATCCCAAAGAAAATCACCGATTTTATACTGAAACACTGGGACTCCGACTCGTCAAAAAGACCGTCAACTTCGACGACCCCTCGGTATACCATTTGTACTATGGGGATGAATCCGGAAACCCGGGCTCGATTCTTACATTTTTCCCGTGGGAGCACTTGCGGGATGGGAGTCCCGACCGCGGACAAGTAGTAGCGGTTTCGTTTTCAGTTCCCACTGGCTCTAAGGCCTTTTGGCTTGAACACTTACGTAATCACGGCTTAGATATTGAGGAACCGTTTTCGCGATTTGGTAAGGAGGTGATTGGGCTTCAAGATCCCGATGGATTACATCTTGAGCTGGTACTCGATCCTGAAGCCAATTCCTACGATGGATGGTCGGACGGAGCTGTACCACAACAGCATGCTATTCGCGGCATTCACGGTGCCACACTGGGCGAAAAAGAGTACCAATCTACTGGAGCATTGCTTGAAAATTTTCTGGGATTTCAACTTACAAACCAACTTGAAAACCGCTACCTATATGAAAGCGAAGCTTCTTTTGGATCAACGATTGAAATAATTGATCAGTTTGGACCGCGTGGCCGATCCGGAAAAGGTACCGTACATCATATAGCTTTTCGGGCTGAGGATGAACAAGAACAGCTTTCTCTCTGTGAAAAACTGGAATATAAAGGGTACTACCTGACCGAGGTGAAAGATCGCGATTATTTCAAATCAGTATATTTTCATGAACCCGGCGGAATCCTGTTTGAAATTGCGACCGATCCCCCCGGCTTTACGCGAGATGAAGAACTGAATGAGCTTGGCTCATCCCTAAAACTACCCGATTGGCTTGAACATGAGCGACATGTTATTGAAGAAGAACTTCCATCATTAAATAATTAAAAATTATGTCACAGCACAGAGGATTACATCACATTTCCGTTATAGCCAGCGATCCACAGGATAACTATGATTTTTATGTCAAAAAATTGGGCATGCGAATGGTTAAAAAGACCGTCAACCAGGATGATCCTACCAAGTATCATCTTTTTTATGCCAATGCGGATGGAAACCCGGGTTCCAGCCTGACCTTCTTCCCCTGGCCAGGAGCACGACAAGGCACTCCCGGATCCGGTGAAGCAACTGAAATTTCACTGGCCGTGCCTAATGACTCACAGGACTATTGGCAAAATCATCTAAAAGAACAGAACATCTACCACAGCGATCCCTTTACTCGCTTTGGGAAAACCCATATTTCGTTTGAGGATCCCGACGGATTGCAGTTACACTTAGTTTTTGATTATGATGATAAACGGCAAAGCTGGGATCAATCTCCCGTTCCTGAGGAGCATCAGATCCAGGGATTCTGGAGTACAACACTTAAGCTGGATCAGGTCGAAGAAACGGAAGAACTATTAACCACTATTTTAGGTTTTAAAAAAACGCAAACGGAGAACAATCGCACGCTTTATGAAACAGAAAGCCGGCTGGGACACAGCCTTATTATTGAAGAGGTTGACAATCTGCCGGGACGAAATGGGGCTGGAATTGTACATCACGTAGCCTTTCAAAGTGAGGATGAAGAGGACTTAACAAATATGCGGTTTGAAGTAATTCGAAAAGGGCTGCAACCTACCGAAATTATTGACCGTCACTTTTTTAAATCGGTCTATTATCGCACGCCCGGCGGCGTGTTATTTGAGATGGCCACGAATGGACCGGGCTATTTTGTTAACGCAGATAAATCAAAAGATCAGTCCGAAATATTAGAACTTACACCTTGGCACGAGTCTAAACGAGACCAAATTGAATCGGCCTTACCGCCGATAAAAACGTAAAAATGTGATAGTAAAAACTGTCAATTTTCCTTCTCCAAAGAGGAACTTCTTAACCTAATCTGAGACAAAATAACAACCCCTCTTAGAAAAGAGGGATTTAGGGAGATTGAATACAACAATTTATTTACTATATATAATTAAAAAATCACGATGTCTTTATTCCGAATCGGTCCCGAAACCCCTTTTAACGGCCCACATCAAAATCAAGAAGTAGTGACCAGTGGAGCAAAAATCAATAATGCCGAAATGGCAATGATTTTTATTCACGGACGTGGCGCATCTGCGCAAAGCATGATGATGTTTGCGGATGAGTTTGAGGGCAATAATATCCACTATCGGGCTATACAAGCCAATAGACATACGTGGTATCCACGGTCATTTCTGGCTCCCAAAGAGATGAATCAGCCGGGTATCAAAAGCGGATTGCAGGCTATTTTTGATCAGATATCTGAGTTAAATGAAGCCGGTATCCCTACAGCAAAGATTATACTGCTTGGGTTTTCACAGGGTGCGTGTCTCACGACTGAATTTGCCGCTCGTCACCCACAGCGTTTTGGAGGTGTAGTCGGATTCAGTGGCGGACTGATTGGTGAAGAAGTGGATCCCGACAATTACCAGGGATCGCTGGAACAAACACCGGTATTTCTGGGATGCAGCGACCGTGACCCACATATTCCACAGGGGCGTGTGGACATTACTGAAGAAGTCTTTGAGAAGCTTAGCGCTGATGTCACCAAGAAAATTTATGTAGGGATGGGGCACACCGTCAATAAAGATGAGATCGAGCATGCACAGCAAATCATAAATCATATTCTTGAAACCGACTAATTTTATGAGCACATCACTTTCTACTCTTGATATGTCGGCAGTCTTCGAACAGGATCAAAAGTGGACTTTGGGATTAGAGGTTTCAGTGGAATATAATTTCTTAGCTGATGATAAACCGGCAGGCTAAAATTAATAAAATTCATTTGTAGTAATTTAGATTGGTCTATTGCTTTATCGCTGATATTGAGGTAATTATAATTCAGCATATCGGTTCACTCGATTTAAAACCTAAAATTCATAACTCTTCTAAGTATCATTAAATAATGGATATTGTCTGGATTGGGATGGCCTTTGTGTTTGGAATGCTCTTTTCGCGCATCAAGCTGCCGCCACTGGTCGGTTATCTCGTAGCGGGCGGAGCATTATCGGCTTATGGCTATGAAGCTGGAACTGCACTTCACGAAATAGCACATCTGGGCGTCTTATTTCTGCTTTTTACCGTGGGTCTTCATCTTCGTCTCAAAAACATTATCCGCTCGGAAGTACTCGGTACCGGCGGTATCCACTTGGTTGTAAGCACAGCTATTTTTCTCCCCGTTGCTATACTTCTTGGATATAGTATTACTGCGGCTATCATTATCAGTATCGTGTTGGGATTCTCGAGCACCGTATTAACAGCTAAAAACCTGGAACGACGAAATGAGCTGGGCGCTTTCCACGGACGTGTGGCTATCGGGATTCTTATCCTTCAAGATATTGTGGCAATCGTAATTTTAGGGCTTACCAGCGGCACTGCCCCATCTCCCTGGAGCCTTGCACTACTTGGACTCCCGCTTATTCGTCCGGCTGTTATCAAGATTATAGAGCTTGCCAACGAAGAAGAGCTCAAACTTTTATTTGGATTGATGCTGGCCGTTGGCGGAGGCTCGTTATTTGAAGAATTGGGACTCTCTTCTGAACTTGGAGCACTCATTGCAGGAATGCTGTTATCAGGACACGATGTTGCCGATGAACTCTCAAAAAAACTCTGGGGAATTAAAGAAGCATTCCTGGTCGGATTCTTCCTTGAAGTAGGATTAACCGGCCTTCCCGCATTACAAGATTTTTATCTTGCCTTAGCAGCACTGGCAATCTTACCGCTCAAATCTATCCTCTTTTTTGGGCTAATGGTAGCGTTCAAACTCCGAGCGCGAACCTCATTTATTGCCACTATCTCACTTTCCTCATACAGCGAATTTACCCTCATTGCCGGAACTGTAGCGGCATCCGCCGGGTTTATACCTTCGGGTGTCGTAGTAGCTTTTGCTTTGCTAACAGCTATTTCCTTTGCAGTAAATGCTCCCCTTGCTATCTGGGAAGAAGAACTTTGGCAAAAAATGGAATCTTTTCTCATACAATTTGAACGTGATGTACGCCACCCCGACCAGCAAACTGTATCACTTGGGTCAGCCGAATATTTGATTATCGGGATGGGTAATGCCGGTCAGGCCGCTTATGATAGGCTAAGGCAATCAGCAAAACACGTGGTTGGAATGGATATCGACCCAGCTCGTATCCAGCAAAATATCGAAGATGGACGACGTGTTATCTATGGCGATATGCAGGATATTGAGCTTTGGCAAAAAATTGATCTAAGCCATATAAAATCAGTAATATTGGCGATAGGAACTAAAGAAGCCAAACTCAATGCCACAAAGTATCTCCGATCAAATGGCTACCACGGAACTATTATTGCCCTTACCTCTCAAGAAGATGAACTTCATGAACTCAGCGAAGCCGGTGCCAGCGCAGTTTGTATCCCCATCACCCAAGCTGGGCAAAAACTTGCAGAACTAAGTCTTTCGGATGAAATAAATCCCGGCGATACTGTTTTGGATCCAGATTTTTCCACTCCGTAAACGCTTCTTAGCATCAAAGTTTCTGGGAACTATTTGAATTATTAGATCCCAATTTTTGTAAGCTATATCTGGGAATTCAAATAAAGTTGGGGATATGTTATGGATATAAAATCATTTATCACTAACTCTGCACCCTCACTTCGTTCATTTCTTTCAATACTTTTTGGACTTCTCATTTTCTTTTCATCCTCAGCCTTGGCCTTTACTGATAATGATGAGCAAGGAGATTCTGGCCCTTCCATCCTGGACTCCGGTGTACTAACAGTGGCTAATGAAGATACCAGTAACTATTTATCACTTGGAGGTGCACTACGCTATAACTTGTATCTTGAGGATTATGGCGGATCTATCAGTGAAACAGACAGCGAATTTACTTTTGATATGTGGCGTCTCAACGTGGAAGGACGCGCCGAAGGCATCAATATAAATTTGGAGTACCGCTTTTATCCAACTTTTGGCACACATTTTATCAAGCAGGGTTGGCTGGGTTATGACTTTTCAAACCAAACCAATCTACAGGTCGGCGTTACCCAGGTTCCATTTGGACTACTGCAATATGCCTCTCATAACTGGTGGTTTCAACTTCCCTATTACTTGGGACTGGAAGACGATCACGACATGGGATTCAAACTTACCACCTCGCATGATAACTGGAATTTTCACTTGGCCTATTTTATGCAGGCCGATCCCAACGGCATTGCCCAATTTGCTCCACAAAACACGGCCCGTTATTCCTATGATATCATTGCTGAGCCCAATGAAGGATTGTCGAACTCAGAAACCAGTCAATTTAATGGACGTGCCGCCTACAACTGGGATCACGGCTCATTGGGCAGCACCGAATTGGGATTTTCCGTACAATACGGGGGAATCTATAACAGTGCATTGGATGAGATTTCTGAACACTACGCTTTTGCCCCACATCTCGATGGCACCTACGGTAACTTTAATGTAAAAGTGGAATACATCTATTATAATCACAATGCCCAAAACGATCTTGGCAACCCAGTTGATGTCGTACAAATGGGCGCTTACGGATTCCCGGCAAGTGATGGCACTCCGGGATATGATGTGGCTGCTGAGGGGAATATGTACGTACTCGGTGTTTCATACTCTACAGATGTAGACTGGGGACCGGTATCAAATCTCACCTTCTACGATAACTATACCTACTTGGATAAAGTCAATGACTCTTTTACAGATTCCCAACACAACGTACTCGGATTTATGGTCACGGCCGGCAAAGTTTACACCTATTTTGATATTGCTTCCGGAAAAAACCAGCCGTGGCTTACCGATAGTTTTGGTAAAGGCTTAGGTTCTGGTGCAAACGATCCCCGTTGGAATACCCGATTTAATATTAACATTGGTTACTACTTCTGACCAACTACAAGGATCAAAATTAGTGGCAATGCTGATGCGATTCTGACCAAGTTTGTCCAGCCGGACAATCTGGTGATTCACCTCCACTCGACAATGCTGAGCTTAAAAACCAAAGTCCAAGCACAACCATTAATACGAGTCCAACAACACCTAATCCAGATATAATTGATGTATTGTCTTTCTCGATACAGCAATTCTTATACTTTTGACCACTTCCACAATGACAAGGATCATTTCTTCTGGGTTTATCAGCCATAATCCTACATTTAAATAGTTATCAATT
Source organism: Fodinibius sp. Rm-B-1B1-1 (assembly GCF_038594945.1). NCBI lineage: Bacteria > Pseudomonadati > Balneolota > Balneolia > Balneolales > Balneolaceae > Fodinibius > Fodinibius alkaliphilus. Next base: position 1,154,911 of record NZ_JBCFYD010000001.1, on the reverse strand, counting down.
TTATTCTAACAGAGTAAATAGAATTTATTCTCTTTCTACTGTACTAATTGCATTAGCAATCATTTCCGAAAGCACTTCCACGTAACGGTCTCCCAACTGATCCTTTTTCTGTTGGATGAGCTGATCCCACTTCTGCTGTATCTCTTGTGCCAGCCCTCCTCCTTTATCAGTACAACGGATCGCAATTGCTCGACCCTTCGATTTTTTTTCTACCAACCCCCTTCGCTCCAACTTTTGCACCAACCGCGTAATCGTTGATGGTTTCAACTGCATCTGATTGGCCAACTGGCTCGGCTGTATATTAGGATTATCATTTATCATCCAAAGCAGTAATGCATGGGATGAAGAAAGTCCCACTGTAGCAAAAACATCATCCGCCTGATTAGTTAGCTTTCGTGACAGTGCACCTGTCAAATAAAAAAGGTTATTTTCAATAATATCAGCCATAAGACCTTATTTTGTTTGAGCATACAAGTAAATATAAAGAAGGATCACCTAAACAAAAATTTCTGGGAATAAATGATGCCATCACTTCAACCGAAACAATAACATCTCTAAATTTTACACCTCCACATCCCAAATTCGCTCGCAGTAATCTTTGATTGAACGATCCGACGAAAAGTGTCCCATATTAGCGACGTTGATTATGGCTTTGCGATTCCAGTCGAACTCATCGCGATAATTAACCTCCACCTCTTCCTGCTTTTCTACGTACTTGCGATAGTCAGCCAACACCATAAAATAATCCCCTTGATTTAATAACGCATTGGTTACGGGATGAAACAGATCGGGATTATCGGGACTAAAGTACCCCTCGTGAATCTGATCAATCACGCGTTTAAGCTCTTCATCCGACTCATAAATTTCCTGCGGGTTATAGCCCTTGGTTCGAACCTCCTCGATCTCGTCGACGGTATGACCAAATATAAAGATATTCTCTTTCCCAACCTGCTCACGAATCTCAATATTAGCCCCATCCAACGTTCCAATCGTAAGTGCACCATTGAGCGCAAACTTCATATTCCCGGTCCCCGAGGCTTCCATTCCCGCCGTAGAAATTTGTTCTGAAAGATTCGCAGCAGGAATCATTTTTTCGGCCAGCGACACGCTGTAATCCGGCAGAAATAATATCTTTAGCTTGGGTGCCACCTCCGGATCGTTATTAATGACTTCTGCCACGCTGTTAATCAGTTTAATATGCATCTTCGCCATCGTATATCCCGGGGCCGCTTTACCGGCAAACAACAACGTTCGTGGCTCTACGTCAGCATTGGGATTATCTTTAATCCGATTATACAGCGTGATAGCATGCATCAACGCCATCAACTGACGTTTATACTCATGAATGCGCTTGATCTGTATATCAAAAATGGATTCGGGATTAACCCTCACACCCATGGTTTCCTTAATATAATCGGCCAGCTTCTGTTTATTACGCAGCTTAATGGCCTTAAACGTTGACTGAAACTCTTCATCCTCAGCAAATTGCTCTACCTCTTGTAGCTGATCCAGATGCGTAACCCAATCATCGCCAATGCGATCGGAAATCAAATCTGCGAGTTCACGGTTACACTGACGCAACCAGCGACGCGGGGTAATGCCGTTAGTCACATTCGTAAACTTTTCCGGATAATGATCAGCAAAATCTTTAAAGATGGTCTTCTTCATCAGATCGCTATGCAACTCCGAAACGCCATTGACCTTCTTCGCGCCAATAATCCCAAGATTCCCCATCCGCACACGAGCATCCATCTCATTACTGATAACCCGCATGCGATTCTTCTTATCTCGATCATCACCAGATACCTCAATAGAATTCAAGAATCTTCGATCAATCTCACGGATAATCTGCACGTGACGTGGCAACAAGTTCGACATCAACGAAAGGGGCCACTTTTCAAGTGCCTCGGGCATTAATGTATGATTGGTATAATTGATTGTCTTACTCACAATATCCCAGGCCGGCTCCCACTCCAACCCTTCCAGATCCATCAACATCCGCATCAGCTCGGGAACCGCCAAGTTCGGATGTGTATCGTTGCACTGAACGGCCATCTGCTCAGGAATTTTGCGCAGGTCATCAAATTGCTTTTTGAACCGATTTATCGCATCCTGCAGCGAGGCTGAAACCAGGAAATACTCTTGCTTCAGTCGCAGCTCCTGTCCCTTAAATACTTTGTCGTTTGGGTACAACACGCGCGAAATATTCTCCTCAAGCAGGTTATTCCGCACCGCCTCAATATAATCCCCCTGATTAAAACTCTTCAGATCAAAGCCTTCATCCGAGGTCGCTTTCCAGAGCCGCAAGTTATTGACGACATCATTCTGAAATCCGGGAATGGGGGTATCGTAGGCTAATGCCGTGACGTTGTGAGTATTTACCCAATCGAAATGCAGGCGGCCATTGCCATCTTCGCTCGCAGCCGTTTCCCCATAAAATTGCACCTTATATTTCTTCTTAGGACGAACAACACTCCATGGATACCCATACTGCAGCCACATATCCGGCTTCTCCACCTGCCAGCCGTCCTCAATATCCTGGTCAAAAATGCCGTAATCGTAGCGAATACCGTAGCCCAGCGCCGGAACACCGAGCGTAGCCATGGAATCTAAAAAACAGGCTGCCAAGCGACCGAGTCCACCATTACCGAGTCCCGCATCGACTTCGGCTTCTCGAACCTTGTCATAATCAAAACCAACATCCTCAATAGCCTCAGCAGCCACATCTTGTAACCCCAGGTTAATGAGCATATTATCCATGAGTCTGCCAATAAGGTACTCCATCGACAGGTAGTAGACCCGTTTCGATTCATTCTGATAATACCGCTGCTGTGTGTTAATCCATCGATCGTGCAGCCGATCCATTACCGCAAGAACTACGCTGCGATAGTGGTCCCAGTCAGTGGAAGAAAATTTATCTTTGGCCAACGTATAGTGAAGATGCTGCTTAATATCTTCCCGAAAAGAATCGACATCCATTCCGGTACGAGGGTTCACAGTAGTATCGGTATTCATATGGGAGGCATGTTTAGTTCCTAAAACAATGATGGAATAAGTAATAAGGAAAATAGATCAATTAAAAGCGGAAAATCAGATCAGCCTAAATGACTAAGCTACCGATTGTTATTTAGCTCCGGTTCAGGCAGGTATTTCCAGACAATAAAAGCCATCCCGAAAATCATGGTGGCTCCAATAATGGTGTTACTTAAATATCCATGGGAAACATAAGCCGGGCCCGCAATGGTACCCCCCAAGCCATACCCCACCTGACCAATAGCAACAAGCAGGCTCATAAGTGTTCCGCGTTTTCGGGCTGAAACCAGTTCGGTCGTTAATGCCTGAAATGGGCTAATGCGCATGGCTACCAATACCATAATCAGAAAAAAGAGTATATAAGCTACCCAGAATGAAGTAACAGCGGGAACCGTGAAAGCCATTACGGTAGCTAATCCCAAGCAAGAAAAGATGATAATGCTTTTACGTCCCCATAAATCAGAAAGCTTCCCGGCTTGTGGACCTGTGATTACATTTGCTACTCCGCCTACTAAAAAGAGCATAGCTATTTCATTGCCGGAAACGGCAAACGTTTCTTCGAGCCAGCTCGGCAGATAAATAACGTACACCGAGAGACTCAAAAACATTAAGAAGTAGCTTATAGCCGATGCAACGATTTCAGGTTTACGAAGCATCAATAGATATTTTCTGATAGCTCCCAACACCGTAATTTTAGCTTTCTGCAGCTGTACATTAGGTTGAGGAACAGTAATCCAGATAAGCAGCAAAGCAAACAACATGAGAACGGAAAAAGCAATAAACGGGGCTCGAAATCCCATGTACTCGGCTAAAATAGTACCAATGGGAATACCCAAAATTTGTCCCATAGCGATGCCACTCATAATCCATCCATTAGCCCAGCCGCGACGCTCATAGGGGAAATAATCTCCCACATAAGAAACGGAAGCACCGCTGAGAATACCGCCTGCAGCTCCTGCCAATCCACGGACGGAAAGAAAACTTACAAAATTAAATACCAGCCCATGCAGAAATAACGCAAAGGTCATGAGTCCTGTACCGATAAGTAAAATTCGGCGCCGACCAATTTTATCAGAAATGGGACCAGTTATCAATGCACAAATGCCAACCATTACGGCATAGGAAGTAACCAATGTCCCCAGAAGCGCTTCTGATACAGCAAGTTGTTCGCTAATGCGCGGAAGGATGGGCGCAATGATCATAATCTGACTGCTTGATGCAAATACCAGCAGCCAGAGCGAAAAAATAATAAAAAAGACTTCTTTCTTATTGTCGGACATAATACTTAGATGCCCGACTCTTTAAAAGAGCCGGGCATCTTGTTGTGCATACTTGTTATTTGAAATTTATCTCACGCCTTCCGATAAATCCCATAATCAGGCTCAAAGCCCGGGCGTGTCATATTTGTCGGAAAATCCAGCTCCAGCAACCCTTTATAAGCATTCGTAGCCACAAAATCCTGTTCAAAAATACCGTATACCGCTGATCCACTTCCCGTCATTGAAGCATATACAGCACCGAATTCATACATCTGGTCTTTCATATTTCCAGACACATTTATGCGTGGAAAGACCGACTGCTCCAGATCATTATTGAGAATATATTGCCACTCATCGATCTCCTCTTCGGTAAGAGTTTTCTTAAGATCAAAATCGGGGTCGGGATTAGGTGCACAATGTTTGTAGGCTTCGGGCGTACTGCTCTGCTCATTGGGGAAACAGGTTACGATCCAAAAGTTGGGTTGAATATTGATTTCCTCAATTTCGTGACCAATTCCTTTGGCAATACCGGTTTTGCCCTTAATGAAAAAGGGAACATCGGCTCCCAAATCACGACTGAGATCTATCAGTTCATCATCGCTTAATCCAAGCTCTTCAATTTTGTTGAGCATTCGTAGTGTTAATGCCGCATTGCTACTTCCGCCCCCAAGCCCAGCCCCAGCGGGAATACGCTTATCAACCCGAAATAAATAATTGTGCTTTAGCCCAACGTATCGATCGAGTGTTTCTATGGCCTGGTTGATAAGGTTACTCTCATCAGTGGGGATGCTCTCGTCATCAATTTCCAGTTTCATTTCCGGGGCTTGCCTCACCTCAAAATGGTCACGCCATTCCAAAAAGCAGAGTCCCGTTTCAATAGCATGATAACCGGTTGGAAGACGCTCTAACACGTGTAGTCCAAGATTAATCTTCGCATATGAATCGGCAATCCAAACGTCGTTGGCCATAGAAAGTTCTTATTTAATTTAAACCCTGAAGGTTTTGAAACATTCATATTATCCCTGCACAAACTTTGCAGATCTATCAAAGATCCACAAAGTCTAATTCGTTTTTAACACTATTCCTCGTCTAAAAACTGATCTTTAATCTCCATCATATAATCAAAAGCAGCATCGTGCTCGTTGGGAATTTTACCATCTAAAATAGCTTCTTTTACTGCATCTTTGATATCCCCAATTACCGGACCAGGAGCCAATCCCAACGTTTCCATTATTTCATCACCACGGATGGGATTCGTCCAATTACGAATACGGTCTTTCTTTTCGACCTCCTCGATTTTCTTTTCAACATAATCAAAATTGCGGTTGTACTGTTTCACTTTGTATTCATTTCTACTGGTGATATCCGCCCGGCAGAGCATCATTAAATCATCAATATCATCACCGGCCTCATATATCAGGCGACGAACGGCACTATCGGTCACATTATCAGACACCAAGGCAATGGGGCGTAAATGTAGACGCACCAACTTGCGAACGTAGCGCATCCGTTCATCCAGCGGAAGTCCCAATCGACGAAAAATACGTTTCACCCATTTGGCGCCCAGCGCATCATGCCCGTGGAAGGTCCATCCTGTCCCTTCCACAAACTTCTGGGTAGCCGGCTTGGCAATATCGTGCATAATCGCCGCCCATCGCAGCCACAAATCGCCGCCCATTTCAGCTACATTATCAAGCACCTTGAGCGTATGCCAAAAATTATCCTTATGACGTACGCCACGCACCTCTTCAACTCCATGCAGTTCAACCATCTCGGGAAAGAAATGCTCTAACAATCCCGTTTTGAACAAGTGGTCAAATCCTATAGAAGGCTTATCCGCCATAACAATTTTATTCAGCTCCTCAATAATGCGTTCCTTGGATATAATCTCAATCCGTGAGGCCATCTCTTCAATACCGCGGTAGGTCTGCTCCTCAATATCAAACTTGAGCTGTGTAGCAAATCGGATAGCACGCATCATCCGCAACGGGTCGTCTTCAAAAGTCGTAAGCGGGTCCACTGGCGTACGAATAAGCTGCTTCTTTAAATCCTGTATCCCCTCAAAAGGGTCCAGCAGCTGACCGAAATTCTCCTCATTCAACGACCATGACAGAGCATTGATCGTAAAATCACGGCGCAGCTGATCATCTTCCAGCGTTCCGTCTTCCACAATCGGCTTACGCGAATCTTTTCGGTAACTCTCTTTACGTGCCCCCACAAATTCCAAATCCATATTCCCGTGCCGGATGTGTGCTGTCCCAAACTGCTTATATACCGAAAGATTATCGGCATTCAGCCGATCTGCAATCTCTTTCGCAATATCGATCCCCGATCCTACGGTTACAAAATCAATATCCAGTAAGTCTTCGTCCTTTGTGCGGTTCAGATAGTAGTCACGCACGTATCCGCCCACCACATATACATCTTGCCCAACTGTCTTACCGGCCTCAGATATTACTTTAAATACTTCCTGATGCTTTTGAGGGATATCTTCCACGTTCGGTGCTAATTTGTTACTGGTCTTTAAAACGAGCGTAAAAATAAGAACTAATACGCTTGCTTTCAGGTATTCTTTAGGGTTTCTTTTAGTCTGATTATATCCGCAATTAATCCTAAAACAGTGCAAACATCTTCCGCCAAAACGGCCCTGCGCATCAGCCTGATGGTATCGGTGCTATCTCTTTCCCTAAAGGTGACCGGCTTTGGCATAACGGGGTCTAACACCGCCCTTTCGGATGCAGCCGAATCGGTTATCCATGTTCTTGCTGTAGCTTTTGTGTACTATGGATTACTACTGAGCACCAAACCCGCCGACGAGAAACATCTGTATGGACACGAACGTGTGGAGTTTTTATCCGTTGGGATTGAAGGGGCTGTTATCACTCTTGCGGGTATTACCATCATCTACCAATCCGTCGAAAACTATTTGTTCGGATACAACCTGCGCGAACTAATGGCAGGTGTTTATTTAATTGGAGGTGCAGGGCTCATAAATTTTGCCCTGGGCAGCTACCTGTTAAAAGTGGGACGCCGCGAAAATAACATGATCGTAATCAGCAATGCTAAACATACACTTACGGATGTATGGACCAGCGCCGGTGCTGTAACCACCCTGCTGATTATCAAATTCACAGACTTTCTTATCCTGGATTCGGTCGTAGCCATTTCTCTTGCATTTTATATTATGTACGAGGGGTTTAAACTCCTCAAATACTCGGTGGATGGGTTGATGGATTCCCGCGATCCGGAAATTGACCAAGCAATTCGTAAAGAGCTTAAAAAGAACTTACCCGGCTCTATGATTAATGTCCACAACCTGCGTCACCGTACGACCGGCAATACCACCTGGATTGAACTCCATGCTGTGTTCAAAGAAGGGGTGAGCTTGTTAAAAGCACATGATGATGCCACCCTGCTTGAGAAAAGGCTTATCAATGCGGTAAATGGTGATGTAATCGTAACCATCCACCTTGAACCAGAAGGACATCACGAAGAGGTGCATGATACCCTTAAAGATGCTGACCAGAATCGACCTTTAGAAGATTTTATTTAATTGATAAAAAATAGCCTCGGGATCAATCCCAAGGCTATTCCCAAAAAGCTTTTAAGAAAACTAAACTTCTATTCCAATCTTCGTGTGATCACCCAAATGTACTTCTTGATCAACATCTTTGAGTTCCACATGTCGTCCAATAGTTGAATCCTCAATATTACAATCCTCAAGCGAAGCGTGCTCCTGAATCAGGCTGTTTTTAACTGTGCACTTTTTGAGCTTCGAACCTTCCGCAATACTGGCTTTGGGACCAATGATACAATTCTCCAACTCTACATCATCCCCAATATATACGGGAGGAATAATCTTGGTATCCGGAAATCGGTCTTCCTCGATCTCCTCGTACTCTTTCTCCGTAATAATTCCTGAGGTCTCCCGCCAAGCCGGCAACGTACCGCAGTCTAACCACTGGTCGACGGTTGCTTTCTTAAACACCTTGTCATCTTTCAGCAGTCGGTCGAGCGCATCGGTTAGCTGATATTCGCCCCCCTTGCCTCGAATATTATTATCCAACAGATACTCAATTTCTTTTTTGAGCTTAGATCCATCCTTAAAATAATACACCCCAATAATAGCAAGGTTTGAAATCGGATCTTCTGGTTTCTCAACAAAATCAGTAATCTTGCCATCCTTTTCGACAGCCACGCCAAACCGAGAAGGATCCTCAACTTCTTTCAGCCAAACAACGCTGTCGGCATCTTCAATAGAAACGGAACCTTCCATATCAAAAATAGTATCCGCAAAAACGATGATACACTCACCATCCAGATCTTCTTCAGCACAATACACTGCATGGGCTGTTCCTTCCGCTTTTTCCTGCACACGAAAAACAGCCTTCGCATTTTGCCGATCACTCATAGCCTTCAGGGCATCTTTAATTTCTTGGCCAAAATCAGGACCAAGAATAAATACAATCTCATCAATATCACGATCAAGTGTACGCGCAAACGTCTCTACGATGCGTTCCACAATCATCTTTCCGGCGACGGGCAACAATGGTTTGGGAACGGTATGTGAATGGGGCCGAACTCTGGTACCTCGACCTGCCATTGGGATTATTAATTTCATATATTTGAACGAATTTTAGATGAAAGATTATCTATTTTCTCAAGCGCATTAATATAACGGAAGTTCTATACTTTAGCGACCGTTTATCAACTGACATTCATTAATTCAACTGTTACATATTGAACTGGTATTTAAACATTATTGATTTCCTCATTTTGGGATTTGTGCTGACCTTGGCACGTCATACCCTACTCAGAGGACGTTACTTTTTGCACATTTTCCAACAGCATGGCTACAAGCTCAACGAATTTTGGCACTGGCTGGTACAAAACTGGAACCGCCGGGTCTTAACAGCTGAACATGTGCTGTATAATGTCATTATTTTTGTATTACTGATTTTCCTCTCTAACGCTGTTACCGGCAGCGCCGCTATTATCATTTTAGCCGTTTTTGGGATTTCCTGGTTTGGTCCCTTCAACTATTATGGCGGCGAAGAATCCAAAAAACCGCTCGTATTTACCCCTCGGATGATTCGACTCACCATCCCTTTTGCTATCCTGTCCCTTTTAATTCCTGTAACCGTCACCTTTATCTCCTACGCGGGGTATATTCCTTTTACCGAATTGGGTATTCAAAATGATGGCCTCTATGCCGCCGATATGTACCTTCTTGCATTTGGATGGGTGCTCGGAAACGCATTGGTTCCTTTTTTCATTTTTGTGGCGGCCTTGATTACAAAGCCTATTGAGAAATATGTACACCGCCACTTTATTAAACTCGCAAAAAAGAAGCTGGCGCAGATGCCAAACCTGACGGTCATTGCCATTACCGGAAGTTATGGTAAAACAAGTACCAAATTCATGATCCGTGACCTGCTAAGCGAACGCTATGCTGTCTGCTCTACGCCTGGAAGCTATAATACCCCTATGGGCATTTGTAAAGTTATCAACAACGATCTGGAGGCCCGTCACCAGATTTTGGTGCTTGAGATGGGAGCCCGCTATGAGGGTAATATTGATGAACTCTGTGACATTGCCGAACCGGATATCTCAGTAGTAACCAATGTAGGTGTTGCTCATCTCGAAACCTTTGGCTCGCAGGATGCCATTGCCCGAACGAAATCCACGATTGTAAAACGAACCAAACCAAATGGCAAAGCTGTCTTAAACGCCAATGATGAGCGCGTTACGGCTATGGCTGACCTCCGACATGATTTGAAGTTTACGTATGCCGGATTGGAATCTGGTGATATCCAAGGCCAAAATATCACGTACGGACCAGAGGGAATGACTTTTACGGTGACAGCTGGTGAAGAAAAAAAGACATTCACCATGCAACTGTTGGGCTCTCACAATGTGCAAAATATGCTGCTGGCGGTAGGGGTGGCCCAATCATTGGGATTGCGCCTCACTACGATGGCCATGGCCGCTTCTCGCATGGAGCCGGTTGAGCATCGGCTGGAGCTGAAATCTCAAAATGGTATAACGATTATTGATGATGCGTTTAATTCTAATCCTGTTGGTGCTAAAAATGCCGTCGAAACGCTGGCCGCTTTTGAAAACGGACGTAAAATAATCATCACCCCAGGCATGATTGAGCTGGGTGAAATTCAAGATGAAAAGAATCGCGAATTTGGAGAGCAAATCGGCAAAGCCAATTTAGATCTGGTGATCCTGGTTGGACAAAATCAAACCGAACCTATAAGAAAAGGCATTACATCAACTGGCTTTGATATGGAAAATGTTAAAACTGTAAGTAGCCTCTATGAAGCAAATCGCCTAATGCAGGACTTTGCCCAAGAAGGCGATGTTGTGCTGTACGAAAATGACCTGCCTGATAGTTTTAATGAGTAAAAAATGATGGAGCCCACTTCAAGGTGGACTCCACAAAGTAATCTTATCCTGCCATCTCTTTCTCAATATCGATGCGTTCTTTAGGAACATCCGTCATATTTTCGTATCCATCCTCAGTGATAATAATATTATCCTCAATGCGAACGCCCCCAAAGTCCATCATCTCATTGAGCTTCGAAGCATTCAAAAACTGAGACTGCTCGTCATCTTCGAGTGCAGGTTTTAACAGTGCGGGCACAAAATAAAGACCGGGCTCAATTGTCAGCACCATACTGGGCTGCAGCGTTCTGCGCGTTCGCAAGTACTTGATACCTGGCCGGTCTATGCGTTCTACGCCTTTGGGATATCCGCCCACATCATGTGTATCGAGACCGAGGAAATGGCCCAACCCATGCGGGAAAAACAGGGCGAAAATGTCTTTCTCCATCAAATCATCGATAGAACCTGAAACAATATCGGCATCTTTAAGTCCCTGCATCATCACGCGCGCTGCCAAAATATGCAAATCTTCCATTTTTACATCAGGCTCAGAAGCATCAATAACTTGCTTCTGCGCCTCCAATACAGCCTCATAAATTTCAGCTTGCTCACTCGTAAATTCTCCACTTGCAGGATATGTCCGTGTAAAATCAGAAGCATAACCATTGCACTCAAAACCGGCATCAATCAAAAACAAATCACCATCTTTGATCTCACGATTGTTCTCCACATAGTGTAGAATCGCACTATTTTTTCCGGCAGCAAAAATACCATTATAGGCATCTTGCGTGAGCCCATTTTTTATCTGGTGATAATCGAATGTTGCCTTCATTTCGTGTTCGTATTTTCCCGGCTCCAAATTATTTAGCACTGCCCGGTGTGCAATATTATTGACCCGCGCTGCTTCTCGAAGTTGATCAAGCTCCCATCCGGTTTTAAAAACACGGCAATGCGTCAGAGCATCATCAAGAGCATCCAAATCAATGGGCAACTCTCGCTCAAACTGCTCAATAAATTCGGCTTGTTCCTCATTAAGACAATAGATTTTTTCAGGCGCCAACTCCTTCAACACTTTCGGCAACGCTCCTTCGTAATGTAGATGGTCAGGCTGATACTCATCCTGTAGCTGATCTTTGGTTTTCACACGTCCATGCCACACCGCATACTGCGCATCGCGTTTAGGGGCAAACAGGTGGTAATCCTGATTTTTGAGATCCAACACAAGATGGAAGTCTGGCTCATTTACACCCGTTAAGTACCAAAAATTCGACTCCTGACGAAAGGGAAACTCATAATCTGTATTATACCGATACATCAGATCAGCTCCTTTCATATAAACAATGGCCGATTCTTCCTCATCGAGCAAAGAAAATAGTTTTTCGCGGTGTAAATGATGCATAATAAAAATAATTTTTAATGAAATGTGAGGTGGAAGTTACAGGAAATATCCTATCCAACAAACCTGGCGAACCTAAATTTAGTCCACATGATTTTTGAACAAAGTCTCCACCTTATCTGCTAATATTTTAGTTTCATTAATCGCCTTAAGATCAATATAATCGGAAAGATCAAACGCCCGTATTCCTTCTCGAGAATAGACCGAAGCATTCCCCTTTTTATCGGCAAAAAATACATCCAGGTTCACTTCCAGGACAGCTTTATTTTCGTTTTCCCTATTTAGAATCACGATCATCCGATTCCCTCCAAAAGCTGTATTGATTGTAGATATAGCCAACCTTCTATCATCTCCAACTTCTATGATTCGATAATAATGATTCAAATCGATATCCGAGGGACCATCATTAAACGACAAAAACTGTACACTCGAAGATCCTCCTGGAAACCATAGATCAGGTAATAGTTGTTCGAGCCAAAGCCGTAGGTTTGGAGAAGCCTTTTCGCCGGCAAAACCTCGCTGTTTCCAATCATCAAAATGGTATTCTGGCTGACCGGTTGCTCCTTCTATCAAATCAGGTTCCCCATCTAACTGTTTTGCCTCCGCTTTATCAATAGCATACCAATAATCCGAAACTCCATTCGTCATCAACAAAAAATCAGCCCCTACCTTTTGATTATATCGTGCTACTTGCTCAGCTGTTTTTGCCGATATCCTGATATGTTCAGCCTTACACTCAATCAGAAGTTTAGGCTCAAATTGCTGTGTATAACAAATTAAATCGGATCGCATAGACTGGTCTCCCAACTGGCCAACAGACTCTTCAGTTGAAATGCGATGCTTTGACCAACCGGCTCTTATTAATGCCTCCATAATCCGAAGACGTACTCGTTCTTCAGGCAAATTTTTTAGGGCTTTTTTGTGGATAGGATTCCACAACTTTTTCTGCCGCTCCTGCCATACAACTTGGGGATATATATACTTTGCAATACTCGACATAAGACCAAATATAGGGATGATTTGTGAAGTGACAAGACTACTTTAATAGCCACCTCATACTTTCTTAGAATCCTGTATCACCGCATCAGAATTCAGAATAATATGAAAAAGATTAAATCGAGCTCAAATCAAAAAGGCTCCGAATAGTCGGAGCCTTTTATTAAATATGTAATACAGATCTTTTTATGCCTCTGCGGCTTCCTTCTCTTTGTCAAGCTGACGGTAAATAATCAGCTGTTGACCAATATTCATAACGTTGTAGATGAGATAATAAAGACTAAGCCCCGCTGCAAAGTTATTAAAGATAAACAGAAGCATAAACGGGAATATATATTGTAATGCCTTCATGTTTACGCCGCCGGTTGCTCCGCCGCCTCCGCCACCGGGTCCCATTCCCCCAGTAAGCTTACTCTGTACCATCATTGCTCCGGTCATTAATAGAACAAAACCAGCAATTTGATCTCCTAAAAAGGGCACACTAAACGGCAAACTTAAAATATAATCCGGTGCCGAAAGGTCCGCAGCCCATAAAAACTCCTGCTGACGAATAAGAATAGAATTCTGGAAAAAGCGCCAGAGCGTAACCAAAATAGGAAGCTGTAATAAGTTCGGCAGACAGCCTCCTAACGGATTGACCCCTTCTTCTTTATAAAGCTTCATCGTTGCTTTTTGCTGCTTCTCGGGATCATCCTCATACTTTTCCTTGATTTCCTGCATCTTGGGCTGCAGCTCTTTCATAGCAGCCATACTACGATAGCTCTTCTTGGTAAGCGGGTAAAGCACCAATTTAATCAGAATTGCAAAAAGGATAATGGCTAAACCGTATCCCATATAGTTATCAGCAAAACCAAAATATGGGATAATGAGATATTCCACGAGCGGATCAGAAATCCAGCTAATCCAACTGTATCCCGTATCGACCATCCCATAGGTGCTACCCTCATAGTCCTGCAAAGAGTAGTAAGACAGCGGACCTACATACATGTGATACGAAGCCTTCCCCTTATCGGAGAGATCGGTAGTTATAAATGATTGGTATCGGTGTTCTGTTGTTGAAAGATCGGTCTCCCCGCTTTGCTCTCCTACCAGACGAGCTCCCTGGGTGTTGTTGGATGTCTTCATGATCTGAGCAAAAAACTTCGACCGTGTCGACACCCAATCAATATTTCCATTATAGCTCTGCTCATTCCGGCCTGCTTCACTCAGCTTAAGCTCTTCCATCTCACCGCCGGTATATACATAAGCTTTCATATACATTGCTTCGGTCGTAGCGGGGTTTTTCTCCGTGAAATTTAGCGGCGACTTCCATCCAAAATCAACGGTACCGCCAATAATATCTCGTTCAAGCCCCTCAAATGCTACATCCAACGTTATCTCATGGGTATCCCCAAATAGGGTATACGTATATATGAGCCGTTTTTCGTCACTAATGTTGAGTGCATATTTAATCTCTTGCGTTTCGCCAGAGGCAATCGATAACGTATCGCCTTTGGTAATTTGCTCAAATACAAGTTCGTCGGTTTCTACATTATAATTTTCACTGGTCAAAAACCCGAGCGAATATGCCGATTCTGTTGTATCCTCAATCATCTGGACCGGCTTATGGTCCCAAGTCTCGTAATCTCTAAATAAAATTTTCGATGGTCCGCCCCCCACATTTGTAAACGTGGCACTATAAAGAGGAGAATTAACAACGATCTTTGAGGTATCACCCATGCTGGCTTCTGCAAACATTCCCATCTCGGGCTTATCATCGCGCTCTTCGGAAAGCTGCGGCGTTTGGGTATCTTGGCTGCCTTCCTCTTGCTCGGCCTGCTGGGCAACTCCTTGCTCTTGCTCCTGTGCCTGGGTATCAGCCTGCGCGGCAGCAATACTATCTTGACGGGCCTGTTCGGCCTGTCGTTGTTGCATTTCCTGTTCCGACGGCATGGAATAATAGGTCCATGCAACCATTACTAAAAAAATTAATATAAATCCTGTTACTGTATTACGATCCAAAAGAAATCCTCAGTCTGAATTATGAATTATTCTTAGGTTCCGGCACAGGGTCATGCCCCCCTTTACTCCAGGGATGACAACTGCCCACACGTTTGATTGTCAACCATACCCCTTTTATTGCACCATGCTTACGAAAAGCTTCAATACTATATTGGCTACAGGTGGGTTGGAAACGACAACTGCTGGGCATCCACGGAGAGATAATGAGTTGATATAAACGGACAAGTCCTATTAAAAGATACTTCATGAATGGCCGGGAGAGAGTTGATCTCGAACTTTGCTAAGCAAAGCAATAACATTTTTTTCTACATCGGCATACGTAGCATCAACTACTTTAGCCATAAATGCCCCGTGGAATGTTACCGAGGCACCGCTTACAGGCTTTGATAATATATGCTGATGGTGCCGATATGCTTCTTTAAGAAGCCGTTTCATATGATTTCGTTTATGAGCTTTACCCAAGCTTTTTTTAACAATAAATCCCATGAAACAACCGGAAGAATCCATATCCAAAATCTGAAACCGTAAATCCACAATTTGATTGCGAATCACCTGAGCCTCATTTTCAAAAAGACGTTTAAAATTCTTCCGGCCTCGCAGGATTTTATCCTTGGGTAAGCTCAAATCATCACCAGAGCCAGAAGATTGCTTACTTCGGCCCTTGGTCATCACTAATCGTTAAACGATGACGCCCTTTTTTGCGGCGCTTCTTCAATACTTTTCTTCCGTTCTTGCTGCTGTTACGCTTACGGAAACCATGCTTTGATTTGCGCTTCTTGCTGCTTGGTTGGTAAGTACGTTTCATTGTTACAGTGTCGATTTATGAAAATTCAATTCTTAGATAGACTCCTAAAATAAAAATAAATTTAGACAATAAGAACCCTAAATTATGGGTTACATTGTATACAGTGTCTCATAGGCTTATAACGCAAAAAATATTTGATAGCTGTTAAATAATTTGAACAGGCACTGCGTAAGCTGTAACTTTCACAGATCACAAAAATTGTACGAGACCAGTAATATTTTATGTTCGAAACATTCACGGAAACAGTTGGAGATGTTTTAACCTCCATTTTTGGTTCTAAAAGCGATCGCGACCTCAAAAAAATATGGCCTATCGTTGAAGAAGTAAATGAACATTACGATGGGATGCAGGAACTTTCTGATGAAGAATTAAAGCAAAAAACAGAAAACTTCCGTCAGAAAATACAGGACGCTACCAAAGAAATTAACGAAGACATACAGTCCTTAAAAGATACTCTCAACAGCGACGATGAGTTATCGGTAAATAAGCGACGACAACTGGCCGAAGAGTTGGAAGAGCTGGAACAAGAACAAACCGATACCATTGAAGCAGTTCTGAATGAAATTCTGCCCGAAGCTTTTGCTGTAATGAAAGATACCTGCCGTCGTTTCTTAGGCGAAAAATGGATGGTAGGTGGCAATATGAACGAATGGGGTATGGTTCCCTACGATGTGCAAATTGCTGGAGCCATTGCCATGCACCAGGGCAAGATTGCTGAAATGAAAACAGGTGAAGGTAAAACACTGGCTGCAATTATGCCTGCTTATCTCAATGCGTTGAGCGGACGTGGCGTGCACATTGTCACTGTCAACAACTACCTGGCTAAACGTGATGCCGAATGGAATGAACCGCTGTTTAATTTTCACGGCCTCGAAGTTGACTGTGTTGATCTTTATGAACCCAACTCTGAACAACGTCGTCAGGCTTACCGTGCAGATATTACCTACGGAACAAACAATGAATTCGGCTTTGATTATCTGCGTGATAACATGGTCGTCAACTCTGAGCAACTGGTACAACGCGATCATAACTTTGCCATTATTGATGAGATTGACTCAATTCTTATTGATGAGGCCCGAACTCCACTCATCATTTCTGGTCCGGTACCCGAAGATACCCAATCAGAAAAATATGAAGAACTAAAACCACGGGTTGAATCGCTGGTAAGTGCCCAGAAAAAGCTGGTTGCAAATCTTGTTAAAGAAGCACAAGATCATCTTGAAGAAGGGAATAGGGAAAAGGCAGGTCTTGCTTTATATCGAGCCCAACGTGGATTTCCAAAAAACAAGAAATTCCGCAAGATGATGCAGATCCCTGAAAACCAGAAGCTGGTTCAGGAGACAGAAGCCTTTTACCTGCAAGATAATGCCCGTCGGTTGCCTGAAGTCGATAAAGTGCTCTACTATTCGGTGGATATGAAGATGAATAACATCGAGATGACGGAAAAGGGACAAGATTTTATAACCCAGGCAGATGAGGATAAGGAATTTTTCGTAATTCCTGACCTTGGTACAGAAACCACTGATCTTGATGAAGAAATAGATAAACTTCGTGAAGAAAAGATTCAGGAGATCAAAAATAATGACGAGTGGAGCGAAGAATACAAAGAAGAAAAAATTGAGGAAGCCAAGCAGGAAGTCTCTCAAGAGCGTGAAAAACGACTAAACGAAATACACCGCTTGTTTGCTGAACGCAGCGACCGTATCCACACGGTAAACCAACTGCTCAAAGCCTATACCCTGTTTGAACGTGAAGAAGAATACATCGTGCAGGATGGCAAGGTGCAAATTGTGGACGAACATACTGGACGTGTACTTTCCGGGCGACGCTATTCTGACGGACTACACCAGGCTATCGAGGCGAAAGAAAATGTAAGCGTTGAAGCAGCCACTCAAACGTATGCAACCATTACCCTCCAGAACTACTTTCGTATGTATAATAAGCTGTCGGGTATGACCGGTACAGCTGCTACGGAGGAAGGTGAATTCAATGAAATTTATGATCTTGATGTTGTTATCATTCCCACCAATGAACCGGTAATTCGGGATGATAAAGAAGATTTAGTTTTCCGTACTAAACGCGAAAAATATAATGCAGCTATTGAACGCATCCGGGAATATCACGAATCTAAACAGCCGGTGCTCGTCGGTACTACCAGCGTGGACGTTTCGGAAACCATCAGCCGCATGCTCAAACGCGAAGGTATTCCGCATAATGTGTTGAATGCAAAGCATCACGCTAAAGAAAGTGAAATTGTAGAAAATGCGGGTCAGCCGGGGGCCGTAACCGTTGCTACCAACATGGCTGGTCGTGGTACAGATATTAAGCTGGCGCCGGGTGTTAAGGAACGAGGTGGACTGGCTATTTTAGGTACTGAACGCCACGAATCGCGACGAATTGACTTGCAGCTGCGTGGTCGTTCGGGTCGTCAGGGTGACCCCGGGGAATCACAATTTTTTGTTTCTCTTGAAGATGACTTAATGCAGCTTTTTGGGTCAGACCGAGTGGCAAATGTCATGGAACGCCTCAACTTTGAAGAGGGGGAACCCATTACTCACTCTTGGATTACAAAATCACTGGAACGGGCCCAAAGCAAAGTAGAGCAAAATAATTTCAGCATTCGAAAGAAACAGCTGGAATATGATGACGTACTTAACAACCAGCGAGAAGTTATTTACAAACGACGTAAACACGCCTTGGGTGGTGAAGAACTTCGCAGCGATATTTATGACATGCTCGAAGATCTGGTCCAAAGTGTTGTAGATGAACATTATCCACAGGGAGAACTTGATGAACTACGTGATACCATCCTTCGATTCTTGGCCGTAGATATCCAGCTTGACCGCGAGGAAATGGGACAAATGGGACCCGATGTGCTCATTGATCACATCATTGAGCGGGCTTACGAGGTATATCGCCAGAAGGAAGAGATGATCTCCAAGCCGTTGTACCAGGTTATCAAAAATATCAAACAGTCTGATGCCGAGGACAAACCATCCAAAGTACAGGTTATCTTTACCGATGGCATCCGTCGCATGCGCGTAGTGGTTGATGTTGATAAAGCATATGAAAACGAAGGCAAAGAAGTTGCCCGTGCCCTTGAACGAACAGCCGTGCTCTCTACAATCGACAGTAAATGGATGGACCACTTGCGTGAACTTGATTCGGTTAAAGAAGGTATTGGCTTACGAGCCTATGGACAGAAAGATCCATTGCTCGAATACAAGAAAGAGGCGTTTGAGATGTTTAAACAGCTTCTTGATGAGATCAACCAAGATGCCATCTCGTTAATCTGGAAAGCAATACCAGAAATGCAGGCCGACCAAGAAAAAATGAAACAGGCCCCCGAAGAACGTGCTAAGGTTGATATGAACCGCGCCAAAACACAGCATTCTGATGCTACCAACATGGGCTTTAAGTCAGGCGGCGGAGCACAACAAAACGGCAATCAACAACAACGTAGTGATCAAAAACCGCAGCCGGTAACTGTTGAAGAAGAACCCGGCCGCAACGATTATGTGAAAATCCAGAACATGAACAGTGGCGAAGTCATTGACATCAAATGGAAAAAAGCCAAGCGCATGATTGACGACGAAGGTTGGGTACTTATTGAAAAATAACAGTCAGCCAGTGCCCTGCATAAACCACTAACAGATATGGAAATCTTAGGCATTGATATCGGCAGTTATGGGATAAAGGGTTGTATTGTTGATACCGATAAAGGCGAAATTATTTCTGAGCGAAAAAGTACCCCGCCCCTTGATGATACCACCCCCCATAAGATTCTTGCAAAGATGCACCACATTGTACGCAATGAATTCAATTGGGATGGTCCGATCGGTTGCGCATTTCCCGCTCCTGTCACAAAGGGTATTGTACTTTCTGCCAAACGCATAGATGATTCCTGGATAGATGCTGATGCTGAGCAACTATTCTCTGAAATCACTGATAATGAAGTGTCCGTTATCAATGATACCGATGCCACGGGATTAGCAGAAATGTATTTTGGTGCTGGCCAACATCAGGATGGACTGACAATTGTATTAACGGTAGGCACCGGCATTGGCTCCTCCCTCTTTATGGATGGCAGGTTGATGCCTAATTCCGAATTGGGCTTGTTAGAAATCCAAGGTCTTACTATTGAAGAACGAGCATCAAATAAATCTCGTAAAGAAGAAGGCATTGGCAAAAAAGAATGGGCTAAACGCCTGCAATTAGTGTTGGAACATTTGGAAAAAATCTTACACCCCAATCTTTTCATTTTAGGTGGACAGCTAAGCCGAAAAGCAAACAAAACGTTCCCCTACATTAAAATTAATACTACCTTTAAAGCAGCCAGTTTTTTAAATGATGCCAGCATTGTTGGGGCTGCAATGATCGCTTCGAAGAAGAAAGGAGCATTCTACTATCGTTAACTTTCCAATCTGAGTTTAACAATTTTCGTAAAATTGTGTTGCAGATTTTGCCCATCTCATAAAACCTTTCTTTATTGTCGTTCAGCAACCAAATAATCAGTTAAGCTTTCTATGCGATCATTTCTCAAAATTTGCCTATTATTTCTTTTCATCCCAATGTTAGCTCACGGGCAGTCCGGTGTTGACACCCTGAGTCTCGAAAGTATTTTTTATGATCCCCTGCTGGCTGGAAATCGGCCAGATATTGTATCTTTTTCCCCCAATGGATCTCATATCTACTATCAAGCCAATGATTCTTCGATGACGGAAGAAGAACTTTTTCAACGTCCTGTAAAAGGTGGAGAACAAACACTTGTTGCTGATAAAGTAGAACAAAATTTTAGCGTATCACCGGATCGAAAAAAGTTATTCTATCTCGACGAAGGGGACATCTGGATTGCCAATATCGATTTTAGCAATAAAAGAAAGCTGGTTGACACCCAGAGCTCAGAGTATGGAGCCGAATGGAGTCCTGACAGTGACCGAATTGCATATGTTCAAGAAGGTGACATTTATATTATTGATATAAACAACTCCAAACTTACCCAGGTTACTAACAAAGACGAGGATGAAACGGGATACAGCATTGAAGGATGGGCTGGCAATCATAAACTTGTACTATCACAGTATGATACTTCTGGTTACGAGGAGTACTACTTTCCTGAATATGCTGGAAAATACGTAGAACCAGGTGCAACCCGTCGCGGTATTGCCCGACGTGTGATTTCTATAGCAGATCTCAAAAAGGGAGAAATTACTCAATTGTTGGAGAAAAAGGGATATGTTGACACCGAAATTAGCACTGATGGCTTGTATCTGGCCACCGATATTACTGGCGCTCCCATGAAAAAACGTGACGTCAAGGTTTTTAACCTTGAATCAAACAAGCCAACCACTGTTTTTGAAGATTCTACCGATGGATGGCTTTATGACACTGAAATTGCTTTCGCTCCATCCGGAAATAAGTTGATGATACATTCCGAGAAGGATGGATGGAATCATATTTATACGGTCAATCCTGACGGATCGCAATTACATCAACATACGAAAGGGGCATTTGAAGTCCCCTGGGCGGAGTGGCTCAATGGTGCTGAAATTATTTATGCGTCTACCGAAGTCGATCCGGGTGAACGTCATGTTTATCGCATGGACATTGACAAAAACCAAACTGAGAAGTTGACAACCGAAACAGGTTTTCGACAAAATTTCGAGCTCAGTGACGATAAAAGCCATGTCGTTTATCAGTACAGTTATTTTAATGAACCATTTGAACTGTATAGCCTAAATTTGACGAACAACAAAGACGAAAAACGCTTAACACAAACGATCCCTGATCAGTTTTCGCAAGTGGACTGGCAAAAAGAAGATTACATTCGATTTACAGCCCGCGATGGTGAAACAAAGTTATCCATGTCGATTCTGGAACCCATCAACAAAACACAAAACTCTGAGCACCCAGTCGTTGTATTTGTTCATGGAGCCGGCTCTCTGCAAAATGTATACAAGGGATGGTCCAACAATTACTACCGCGAATATATGTTTCATCAATATCTAACGGCAAAAGGGTACTACGTCATAGAGGTGGATTATCGTCACAGTACCGGCTATGGGCGTGAGTTCCGTGAAGATGTTACCGATTGGATGGGAAAGTATGAAACACGGGATATTATTGACGGCATTGATTACCTGGCCGAACATTATGAACAGGCCGACACCTCTCGCGTCGGTATTTACGGTGGTAGTTACGGTGGGTTTATGGCCCTTTATGCGACCAGTGTAGCGCCCAATTATTTTGATGCCGCTGCTGCATTGCGCGCCGTAACAAACTGGGAGAATTATTATCATACTAATCCGTGGTACACCCAACCTCGCTTGGGTACCCCCGAAGCCGACTCTGTAAATTTTGCCCGAAGCTCTCCCATCACATATGTCGAAGAGTTAGAAGATCCAGTTCTTATTTTACATGGACTTACCGACAACAATGTGGGGTTCCAGGATGCAGCACAGTATATAGAAGAACTCATCCAAACCGGTAACAAAGAGTTCGACATGATGATGTATCCTACTGAACGTCACAGCTTTCAAGATCCCGACGCATGGTACGATGAGTACTCCCGAATTTTTGACTTCTTTAATAAAAATCTAAAAAGTGAAGATTCTTAATTCATACGAAACAAATCGGCAGTTGGCTTGTTGTAACTATTCCTATCTCATGATTAAAAACACCTTGTAATAGAAATGATTTGGATCCTGGCTGCTGTGGGTTTCTTTGTTGCCGCATTATTTGTTGCGGATCAGTTACTTGCTGCCCCAAAATACGTTGAAAATAACTCTGACCATTTTGACGGCAAAAAATTTGTCAATCCCGATGATGCCGGAACGCATCATTATGGTGAAGTCCTTAAATGGTGGCTTGGAGGAAATAACAAGGGGCCGTGGAAAACGTATCGCAAAAAAGATCTACCTAACTTTTCTCCTCCGCCTCAATCTGTAAACGAACGGGAATATCGTATTACCTTTATCAATCATGCCACCTTTTTAATACAAATAGGCAACCAAAATATTTTAACAGATCCCGTTTGGAGTTTTCGTGCCAGTCCCTACCAGTGGATAGGTCCCAAACGAAAACGACCAGCCGGCATTGATTTTGATGATCTTCCTCATATTGATACGGTGTTAGTAAGTCACAATCATTACGACCACTTAGATATTGATGCTGCGAAGCGTCTGCGAAACAAATGCGACCCGCAATTTATCGTACCCCTGGGGGTAGAACGTTATCTACATAGCCAAGGTATTGACAACACTCTCCGTATGGATTGGTGGGATAAATATGGACTGGGCAACGAAATCAAACTAACAGCCGTGCCCGCCCGACATTTCTCAGGCCGTGGTCTTTTTGATCGCAATAAAACGCTCTGGTGCGGATATGTTTTGGAAAGTCCTTCGGGCAATATTTACTTCGCAGGTGATACCGGCTATGGAGATTTTTTCAAAGAAATCCGCCAACAATTCAACTCTATAGATACCGCTATCCTTCCTATTGGTGCCTACAAGCCACGTTGGTTTATGGAAGCAATACACATGTCGCCCGAGGAAGCTGTAATGGCACACCAAGATCTCAATCCAACCAACAGTATCGGCATGCATTTTGGGACGTTCCCGATGGCAGATGATGGCATGCATGAACCCATTAACGACCTCAAAAAAGCTCTTACACAAGAGAACATATCAAGCAAAAAGTTTCAAACTCTGCAACATGGTGAGTCTCATCATCACAAATTAGAACATTCGATAATGAATGACGTTGCATAACTACCCAAAAAGTATTATCTAAATAATGTATTAATGCTATTTAAGGTAGTTCTTTTGTCTGGTATGAAAAATGTTGCCATCGGTATTATACTCATCATAACTACGTGGGGATGCCAACAATTTCCATCCCCCTTTACCAGCAGTGAATCGGGTATTTATTTTCATACTGATCAATCATCCTACTCCCTATCTGCAGATGGTACAATCACCCTTTCGATTGAAAACAATACCGACACTAAATACTATATTACCGAGCCAAGCCATAACCTTACTATTGCTACAAAATCTAATGGTAACTGGACGAATCTCGGCTCGTGGTACTTTACAGCTGCAGTCGTACCCGAACCCATTCCGTTGGGATCAGATAATACCTTCCCAAGAGATGTTGCAATTAATGCTATTCAAGATATGGTCTCCCTTGATGAAGGACAGTATCGGTTTGAGTATATTTTATACCTGGATGAAGAAGCAGATTCAGATAGCAAAAAAGTAATCCATACCAACAGCTTTACCCTCCAACCGTAAATACCCCTTCAAAACCACTTATCCCGTCGAAATTACACTGCGAAATGGGCTTCATTTTTTGTAGATTTATCCGTTGTTTAAAGCAATAACCAATAGGTGAACAAGAGCCTCTGATGTCTGATAACTATCGCGCGTTAACACGTACCTACCGCCCTACTTCTTTTGATGATATTGTATCACAGAAGCATGTTAGCAGTACGCTAAAAAATGCCATCAAAAAAAGTCGTTTGGCTCACGCGTATATGTTTTGCGGTCCGCGTGGAGTTGGAAAAACCACAATGGCCCGTGTATTAGCACGAACGGTTAATGAAATTGATCGAGATGTTGATGGGGAATCACTGAATCAGACACTCAACGTTGTTGAAATTGATGCTGCTTCTAACAACAGCGTAGATGATATTCGCGACCTGCGCGAACGCGTCCGTATTCCGCCACAAAACGGTCGCTATAAGATTTATATTATTGACGAGGTTCACATGCTCAGCAAATCGGCGTTTAATGCCCTGCTGAAAACATTGGAAGAGCCTCCCGATCATGTCATTTTTATTTTTGCGACGACCGAGCCGCACAAAGTATTGCCTACTATTTTGTCGCGTGTCCAACGGTTCGATTTTAAACGTATTAGCGTAGACCAAATCGTAGAACGCCTTGCCAACGTAGCTGAAAATGAAGGCATTCGTATTGATGAAGAATCGCTACACGTAATCGCTAAGAAAGCCGATGGAGCTCTGCGTGATGCTCTTGGATTGATGGATCAAGCTATCGCCTTTTGTGGAAACAACATTGAACACGAGGAACTACTACGTGCACTTAATGTAGTGAGCACCGAGCGCATGTTCGACTTTATGAATGCCGTGGAAGCACAGGATTCCAGTCGCGGCCTCGAACTTATCAACGACTTGCTCCAAGAGGGATACGACATCCAGGAATACTTAGTAGGATTAACCGAACACTTGCGCAATTTATATGTTGCTAAAAGTTCCGAGCAAATGCACTTGGTAGAAGCATCACCTGATACCAAAAAACGATATCGGGAATCGTCAAAAGCATTTTCTGAGGATGACCTGATGCGGATGCTCCATATTGTAAGTGAAGCCCAATACAAGATTAAGGAAGCCCATCAGCCCAAAATTCAGTTTGAGATTACGCTTCTAAAACTCATCCATATGGAGCGGTCGCAAAAACTGAACACCCTGCTTACAGAGTTAGAGGGGTTAAAAAAAAAGCTAAATAATTCGGAGCTTCCTGCCTCTGATACGCAAGAATCTGCTAAGCAAGAACTCGATTCGGAAATTAAATCTCCGCCGGCCTCCGAGCAAAAAACCGAAGAGCCTGTACCCAATACGAAGCCTCCAAACCAAAAAGGCAAAGCGGAGGCTTCCCAATCACCCGAGCAACCAACCCATCCCCAAAAACAAACAGAACCTGATACAAGTACAACACCGGCTAAGAATACTAATGGGCAGCAGACACCACAGGAAAAGCCAAAATCTAAGCAAAAAGTAGCAGATACTGCTGCCAGTGAAAGCGAAAAGGAGGATTCCCAAAAAGATGATGAATTTGATAATCTGTTTGGGACATCATCGCTGGAAAAACCTGAACCAGACGCTCCCCAACCAAATTCTGCTCCTGAACCTCAGGAATCCCAACAAACCGAAACTACCACTGTTCAAAAACGGGCGCCCAAAGACGTAACGTTACAAGAAATCAACGATTGCTGGGAGGATTATCTGGGAAGTCTGCGACATCATGTACCTCATTTATTGTATTTGCAAATGCAGCGTGTTGATGCTGTTGAACTAAAAAACGGAGATTTAAAACTTCGTGCGACGGATGAGTTCGCTAAAAAAATTGTGGACGAAAACAAACGGCGCCTCGGCAAGTTTTTAGAGGATGAAATTGGAGCTTTTCTCAGCTTTTCGTGCTTTGTTAAAAAGCAGGAGAAAAACTCCGAGGATTCTATGAGTCCGTATGAGCGATTTAAGAAGCTTCAGGAACGTGATCCTACCATAAAGAAATTAGTTGAACTCTTTGGAGCCGAACTTGATTATAATTTAAATCAGTAAGTAAAGACTCTTATCTTTATACAATCGTTGAATGATTGTTATTGTATGATACAACCAAATTTTAAACACTTAAACTTTTAGTATGATGAACAATATGGCCAATATGTTCGGAAAGTTTTCCGAGCTGCAAGAAAAAGTAGAAGAAGCCAAGCAGGAACTGGCGAAATTAGAAGTGGAAGCTGAAGCCGGCGGTGGCATGGTAAAAGTTAAAGCAAACGGTAAACGTCAAATTTTGAGCATCAAGTTAGACAAAGATGTTATTGATCCGGAAGATGCTGAAATGATGGAAGACTTGGTAGTCGCCGGCGTTAATAAGGCACTCGAAAAAGCGGAAGAAGCCGCCCAGGAACGTATGCAGGAAACCTATAAGGATATTCTGCCCGGTGGCGGTATTCCCGGTATGGACCTTGGCAAACTGGGGCTTTAATCGAATTTTGAATGTTAGATGATGAATTTTGAATTAATTGGTTGATTATTCAGAATTCAACATTCAAAATTTAACACTATCCTATGGAAGGAACTTCGGAAATACTGGAGCAAGCAATCGAAGAGTTGGCTAAGCTCCCGGGGACGGGACGGAAATCAGCCAGACGCATTGCCCTCTATCTACTTAAACAAAATGATGAGTCAGTTATCAAGCTGGCTGAAGCGCTGGTTAGCCTCAAAAAATCTATTACACGCTGCTCAACATGCGGAGTTATCAGCGATGGTGACCCTTGTTCTATTTGTCAAAATGCAAAGCGTCAAACGGGACAGATCTGTGTCGTTGAGGAATCGCAAGATGTGTTTCTCATCGAAAAAACGAATGAATTTCGTGGTCGCTACCACGTACTTGGCGGCGTTATCTCTCCCCTTGATAATATTGGCCCCGATGACGTTCGTATTAAGCAATTAATGCAGCGCATTAATGATGAGGATGAAGAAATCAATGAAATCATTCTGGCCCTTAATCCTGATTCAGAAGGCGAAGCCACTTCGTACTACATCAACAAGCTGCTTAAGCCCTTTGATGAGGTTGAAGTGACGCGCATTGCTTATGGCATTCCCATGGGTACCGAGCTCGAATTTATCGACGAAGCTACCCTCGGACGTGCGTTTGCCAGCCGTAATACTTTTTAGGAACAAACATCTTGATCTAAACTCGAAGCTTGATCACTTTTCCATTTTGTTATCAAATATTTAACCAATAACTATATTATGAAATTACAACATCTACTTTTACCGCTACTTTTTTTGGGGATTTCATTTTCTGCCCAAGCCCAGGACGAAAATTACTGGCAGCAAAAGGTGGAATATGAGATGGATATTGATGTGGATGTCGAAAACCATCAGTTTACCGGTACCCAAAAGTTGACGTATCACAACAATTCTCCCGATACGCTGCACCGGGTATTCTACCACCTGTATTTTAATGCCTTTCAACCGAATAGCATGATGGATGTCCGTTCGCGAACTATCGAAGATCCCGACAGCCGGGTGCGTGATCGCATTCAAAAGTTGCCGGACGATGAAATTGGCTACCATCATATTAACAGCCTTGCACAAGATGGTGATGCTGTGCAGTATACGGTAGATGGCACGATCATGGAGGTTACCCTTAACGATCCTATAGCACCCGGTGAAACTGCTGTTTTTGACATGGAGTTTGAGAGTCAGGTTCCACGACAAATTCGACGCAGTGGCTGGATGAATAAAGAAGGTGTTGAGTTTTCGATGAGTCAATGGTATCCCAAACTTTCGGAGTATGATGAGGATGGATGGCATCCCAATCCATATATCGGGCGTGAATTTCACGGTGTGTGGGGCAGCTTTGATGTAAAAATTGCTATCGACAGCTCGTACGTGATGGGATCAACCGGATATCTGCAAAATCCCGAGGAAATTGGACACGGTTATGCTGATGACTACGACCGTCCCGATTCCGAAAAACTAACGTGGCACTGGAAAGCGGATAACGTACACGACTTTATGTGGGGTGCTGATCCGGATTTTACGCATACCAAAGCTGAACTTTCCAATGGAACTAAGCTCCATTTCTTCTACCAACAAGATACGGTAGCTGTTAATGCTGACCGATACTCACAAGAGCAGCTACGCCAAAACTGGGAACGTCTACCAGAGTATGCAGTGCAAGCTTTTGAATATATGAACGAGCACTTTGGGAAGTATCCCTATGATAAGTACTCTTTTATTCAGGGGGGCGACGGCGGCATGGAATATCCCATGGGCACGCTCATTACGGGTAATCGTTCGTTTGGCAGCTTAGTAGGCGTATCGGTTCACGAGCTTATTCATGCCTGGTATCAAGGCGTTTTGGCAAATAACGAAAGCCGCTATCCTTGGTTTGATGAAGGATTTACAACCTATGCCTCTTCAATAGTCATGGATCAGTTATTCAATGGTGGACAAGGAAAAAATCTGCACGAACGCTCCTATCAATCGTATTACAGTATTATTGAAGATGGTAAACAAGAAGCGCTCGACACCCATGCCGATCACTTCCATACAAACCGCGCTTACGGAACGGCTTCCTATTCAACCGGTGCGATATTCTTAAATCAACTGCGCTATATTATTGGCGGTGAGACTTTTGATCAGGGTATGAAAACCTTTTTCAATGAGTGGAAGTTTAAACACCCTGATGGGCGGGATTTTCTGCGCGTGATGGAGGAAGAGTCTGATATGGTGCTCGATTGGTATTACCAATATTTCATCGAGAGCACCAAGCATATCGATTATGGCATCAACTCGGTTTTAGGTGTTGAAGGATCGACTTATGTAACGCTAAAGCGTGAGGACTTAATGCCCATGCCTATTGACTTAATGGTTACGTATCAGGATGGAAGCAAGGAGCAGTTTTACATTCCAATGCGCATTATGCAGAATGAAAAACCGAATGAAAATCCGGATACCCCACGTACTATCAAAAGGGATTGGCCGTGGGTGAATCCAACGTATACAGTAGAAATTGAGCGTTCTCCAAGTGAAATTCAAAAGATTGAGATCGATCCTACAAAACGAATGGCTGATATCAATCGTGATAACAATGTTATTGAGATGGATGAGTATTTGAATCCCATCCAAAACTGATACCAATCATTCATAAACTATTAAAGCCCGGATTTATCGATCCGGGCTTTTTTATTGATGGTATATATTTTCTTTATACCTCATCTCTAACACACGTGAAAGGTCTTTGTTAGCATGACAAACAAGTAACCTAATTAGACCATAGGCATGATCTAATAAAAACATAAGCATATTTTTCCCAAATCATGCCTATCTTTTATTCAAAACATGCGCATCTTTTTGAATACTAATCATTTTCCGGGTTATGACAGCTTAGAATAAATAAAATGAAGCTTTTTAGAATCCAATCATTTCATCATCTCGAGCATAAGTAAAAGACCTTTTCTTCAGAGCTTGCCCCACTTCTGAAACACAAATTTCTCATTCCCCTTTGCTACACTCCAAGTGACAGCTATATTACTGATTATAAATTAATATCAAACATTTCTCATCTCGACCGCAGAAAGAGATCTTTGTTGTTACAAATTAATAAGTGAAAGCAAAACAAGGATTTCTCGCTCACGCTCGAAATGACCTGAAAATTAAATCCTTCCAACTCGGAAATCATCTTTATAATTAAGGAACTCCCACTCAGGGTTAACTTCATTAATCAATTTTTCTTTTTTCTCGCGGCGCCATTTCTTTAATTCTTTCTCTCGTTCTATGGCTTCTTGAGCTGTTTTATACGCTTCGTAATAAATCAGCTTATAGCAATAGTAGCGTCCGGCAAATGTTTTGCGGTCTCCCCTTCTCCCCTGTTTTTCTCATGATCTTTAAGCCGCTCAGCAAGGTCATTCGTTATTCCAATATATAACGTTGTTCTTCCGGGGTTAATCGTAATATAAACGTAATAAGGCATTCTGCCTCTTGTGAATTGAAGTATAGACAGTAAGATCAAAGAGAAGCTGAATCCTTACACATTTATTCAAAATAACTAAGATTTCTCATTTACACTCGAAATGACAACTCAAAAAAGTAATGGAACTCATAACTTAACTGTCATCTCGACCGCAGGGAGAGATCTTTGTTTTAAGTGAAGGTTGAAAACAGAACATAGATTTATCTCTACGCTCCGTTCGAAATCACTACGGGGTGATGGCTTAAACTGGTAAGAAAGAAGACCCTAAAACAGATTGGCTTGCTCGCTATCTTCTTTGGGCGCTCTTTCTATCTTCGGATTCGCAATCTCTCCCTGCTCAACTTTGAGCATATTCGGCTTAAACTTTTTGCCATAAATTTTCTTGGCAATGCCCTGTAACGCCTTTTCACCACGAGGTGTAATAAGCAGGCGCTCATGATCATCCAGCGACAAAAAGCCAAACTCTTTGAGATCATTCACAATCATATAAGCAAGCTTGCTTACGGCACCACAATTTTGCTCTACATAATCGCGCCGAGGGGGTTGATCATCTGCAGCATATACCAAGCCAAGGACATTCATTTCAACTTCGGTAAGTGGAAAGCCCTCCGAACTTCGACTTAAAGTGTCATTCCAAGCATCTTGACTATAATACCGGCCAAACCACCATTTTCCCTCTTTGATGAGCCTATTAGTAACAGTACATGCAAAGTATTCCCCGGGCTTGGCCTTCTTGGGGATGCCCCGATCACGGTACATCGAAACCAACGTAGCCAAATCCAACTCGTGTAAATTGGGCGGATAACTAAAGTATGTATCTGACTGTTTTTCCATGACGCATCAAGTTAGAAAACTGGACGTTCATTGTCATGTTAAATTTACGCGAATTTCTAATTCGACTATCCTGATCTCGCTTCAGGATCTCCTTGCAACAGATGCTGAAATAAATTCAGCATGACACAAAATTCGATAAATAATTTAGTGTTTTAAATGTGAAATGGCAGACGTCCAACGTTTTACATTTGCCATCCCACGACTACCGTCTATCTACTTCCCTTTCTCAGTAATCAGCTGTACCGCAATATCCATATTAACATCTTCGGGGTCAAAATCATCAGGCAAGCTAATGTTTGTTTTTCCGTACTTAATATAGGGTCCGTAGCGACCAGTCATTACACGTACTTTTTTTCCATTTTCGGGATGGTCGCCAAGCTCTTTAATTACATTACTCTTGCGCGATTTCTTATTCTTTTTCTGCTCCAGAAGCTCAAGAGCACGATCCAATTCAACATCCAGTACGTAATCACTTTTCCGTAGCGAAGCAAAGGTTCCGTCATGCACTACAAAAGGTCCATAGCGTCCAACTCCAGCCCGAACAACCTCTCCTGTTTCTGGATGCTTACCAAGCGGACGTGGCAACTCCAACAATCGCAATGCCAAATCAACATCTACATCTTCCGGCTTCATATCTTTAAGCAGCGAAGCGCGATCGGGCTTTTTATTATCTTCCGTGCGTTCACCAACCTGAACATAGGGACCATATCGTCCATTAAGCACAAAAATTGGCTCTCCGGTTTCCGGATGATTGCCAATTGACTTTGGCCCCTCCTCTTCCGCTTTGATTAACTCTTCGAGCTTCTCTACCGTGATATCACTCGGCTTCCAGCTTTCCGGAATGGATGTCGTCAATTCTTCCCCATTCACTTCCTTCTTAATGTAGGGACCATATCGTCCTACAAAAATCTGGATATCCTCAAGATCTTGAATAGGCAGATCCAGCTGTCGTGCTTCCTGTGGATCAATAGCATCCTCATTTTCTTCAACCTTGGCCTTTAATCCCTTTTCACCATTATAATAGGTTTTCAAATAGTTTTCCGTATCCAGCTTTCCTTGGGCAATTTCATCAAGCTTAGCCTCCATCTCAGAAGTGAAATCACTGTCTACCACATCATGCAGGTTTTCTTCCAACAGCTCCGTAACTGCAAATGCCGTAAACGTAGGCACCAAGGTTTTGCCGTCGGCTTCACAATATCCGCGATTTTGAATAGTACTGATAATTGAAGCATACGTACTCGGACGTCCAACACCACGCTTTTCGAGTTCTTTCACCAACGTCGCCTCAGTAAAACGTGATGGTGGCTTGGTTTCGTGGGATATAGGCTCGATACCGTCTTCCAAAACCTCTTCTCCCTCACTCATTTCAGGCAAGAACTTCTCCTGATTCTCCAGTGCTGCATCGGGATCGTCACTGCCTTCCACATAGGCACGGAAAAAACCAGGGAAGACAATCGTTTTTCCACTGGTTTTAAACTCAGCTACTTTACCGTTGGCTTCGGCCTCTATTGTCACGTTTGTAAACTCAAGCTCGGCCTGCTCCATCTGCGTGGCAATGGTCCGCTTCCAGATCAAATCATACAACCTAAACTGATCACCGCTTAGTCCTGCCTCTTCGGGCTTTCTGAAATAACTACCCGCCGGACGAATAGCCTCGTGCGCCTCCTGCGCATTAGAACCGCCCCCATAATTTCGAGGTCGGTCAAACAAATACTCTTCCCCGTATTCCTTTTTGACCGCATTACGAGCCGCATTTATTGCCTGTCCGGATAAACGCGCCGAGTCAGTACGCATGTAGGTAATGTATCCATTCTCATAAAGCTTCTGTGCCACGCCCATCGTGCGCTTGGCCGAGAAGTTTAACTTCCGGTTAGCCTCCTGCTGCAAGGTAGAGGTAATAAAGGCTGCCGACGGATTTCGTTTCTGTCGATTCTTTTTGACTTCCGAAACTTCCCATTTCGCCTTATCGAGATCATCCCGCAATTCACCAGCCGTTTTATCATCCAGCAGTACTACTTTCTTTGGCTTTTTGAGCTTGCCGGTACTTTCATCAAAATCCTTGCCCGAAGCCAAGCGCTTACCGTCAAGGTGTGTTAAGTCGGCCTCAAAATTATTGGTGTCATCCTGCTTGTGGAGCTGGGCTTTTAAATCCCAGTAACGCGCCGAACGAAACTTCATGCGTTCACGCTCACGCTCTACCAAGAATCGAACAGCTACTGACTGAACCCGTCCGGCTGAAAGCTTTGGAGCAATTTTTTTCCAGAGCAGTGGCGATATTGTATACCCCGCCAGACGATCAATAATTCGGCGTGCCTCTTGTGCATTTACCAGATTCATATCGATATCGCGAAAATTATTCAGCGCATCTTTAATGGCCTCCTCGGTAATCTCGCGAAAAACCATGCGCTTGACCGGCACATCAGGTTTAAGTAGTTCAGTTAAGTGCCACGAAATCGCTTCCCCCTCACGATCTTCATCCGTCGCCAAAATAAGTTCGTCAGAGTTTTTAAGCTCCTTTTTAAGACGATTTACCACTTTCTTTTTGCCGTGCGGTATCACATAAATTGGTTCGAATCCTTCATCAGTATTCACACCCAGATTTGCCCAATCCTCGCCCTTAAACTTCTTTGGAACCTCTTTGGCGTTAGCCGGAAGATCGCGAATGTGCCCCATTGACGAATCAATCGTATATTCCTTGGGCAGGTACTTCTTAAGCGTTTTAATTTTTGTGGGTGACTCTACAATTACAAGAGATTTCATATACCTCGTTTTCTACAAATTTTGGATCACTTCCTTTAACTCGGAGGCATGATCTTTAGTATTTACTTTTTCAATAATGGCTTCCACCGTTCCATCAGTATCAATCACATAAGCAGAACGGGAAGGGGCCTCGTATTTATTGCCGAACATCTGTTTTTCGACAATTGAATCAGTGGCTTTGGCAAATTTATAATCAGGATCGGAGGCCAGCAGATAGTTAATATCAAATTTTTCTGCATAATTTTTGTGCGAACCACAGGTATCTTTACTGATAGCCACTAAGTTATATCCCTGCTCGTCAAACCAATCAGAATGCTCAGCCAGACTTTTATTTTGCTTATCACAGCCCGATGTGTTGTTGCGCATATACACAGATACAATTGTCGGACGATCTAATAATTCCTTAAATATAACCGATTTTTCTTCGCCATTTTCCACGACGTCAAGCGTAAAATCAGTATCGATTTTAGAACCCGTCTCAATCATGTTTGCCTCTTAAACTGTTTAACTTTTGATGTTGCAGTGCAACTATTAACTCAATGTTCAAGCTATTTCGTTCTGCATATCAGCATATTGCGATCTTTTATAATAAAGTGATCAACAAGATACTGCAATAAATCATTTTGATTGCGGAAGGTATTGCTATTAGTTGAAGATTAGATGAAGGCGGATAAAGCAAGAAGTGAGAACAAGACAGTTCCTTCTTACTTTTCACTTATTCAACATAAATCGCGCTACGGCTGCTACCATAATACTGTGATGAATAGTTCCATTGGCCACATAATTCAGAAAATCATCCATATCCAAAAGGTGTACATTAATACGCTCGTGCTCATCTCCTTTCGGGATTTCGGATGTGCTTAATTCACAATCCTCTGCCAAATATAGATGAGTATAATTCGTCATAATAGCCGGATTCGAACTGACTTTCCCCAAACTGCTCCATTTTTTAGATTCGTATCCGGTCTCTTCAATAAGCTCTCGTTTGATAGATTCCAATGGTTTTTCACCCGGGTCCACCATGCCACCCGGAATTTCGAGCGTAGGTTGTTCTATCCCATGCCGATACTGTTCTACCAATACGACCTCGTTATTGCCTGTGATGGGAATAACATTTACCCATGCTGGAGCCTCTAAAACAAAAAAATCACCCTCATTACGTTCATCTTTTGCCTCTAATCTCATTTTTCGCTGTAAAAGATTAAAAATTGGTGTATGATATTCCTTATTTTCACGGACAACCGACCACGGTTCAATAGTAAATTGGAATGATTTTTCACTCATAAGGCGAACAGGTTACGATTTATGTCAGATCGATTTGAATTTGAAACAGATGAAGTAAATTCCCAAGAAGAACTCCATGACCGCATGGTGCAAGCATGCGATACGATGGAGAACATCTATGAAAATGGGGAATATCCCAAAGTACTAGTCAAACGATCGTGGTCAAAACATAATCCTATTATTACCGGTGAAATGGCCAAACCTGAGGCCTACCGCTGGTATTTACTTCGGGAGCTCAAAAAGCTTGGGCACAAAGGCGCCGTTATAAAAATTATCCCCTCCCGTGAACGACTACCCCTCAATGATCCGGACTTGCTTGATAACACTGATGAAGATGATTGGGATATCACCCAGAAAAAACTCTTTCTGTTTAGTCCGGAACGCATTGAAATCTCACTTAACCGATTAGAGCACTACACCGGTACCGATCCCGAAGATTTTCAGCGTTATATCCTGTTTACTAATTATGATATGCACGTTGAGGTTTTCCAAGAGATGTTTCCCGATTGTGTAACCCCAGCACGAGAAGGCGTTCAAATGCCGGCTTATCACCATAAGCTGGACAATAATAAAGGGGTAACGCTCATCAATATTGGGGTTGGCCCGTCCAATGCGAAAACCATCACCGATCATGTAGCCGTACTACGTCCCGATGCTATGGTTATGGTGGGGCACTGCGGCGGGCTCCGCAATCACCAAGATATTGGCGACTTTGTATTGGCTACCGGGTTTATGCGCAACGATGGTGTTTTAGATGATATCCTGCCCCTAAACATTCCCATTACGCCAAATTATCTGCTTAATGTATACCTTAAAGAAGTGCTCGATAAATATAATCGGAATCACCGAATGGGGACTATTTTCACGACTGCTAATCGCAATTGGGAGTTTATAAAACGACGAACGGTAGAACAAATTCATATGAGCCGCAGCATCGCGGTAGATATGGAATCGGCTACAGTAGCTACCAACGGCTATCGATATCGCATCCCTAATGCCACCATGCTCTGTGTGAGTGACAAGCCTCTACACGGCAAACCCAAGCTTAGCGACGATGCCCAGGAATTTTATGAGGATTCAAAACAACTACACGTTGAGATGGCTGTTGAAGTCCTCAATATGTGTAAAGAAACTTATCCCGAAGGACTGCCCAACGCCAGCAT
Organism: Fodinibius sp. Rm-B-1B1-1; assembly: GCF_038594945.1. Taxonomy (NCBI): domain Bacteria; kingdom Pseudomonadati; phylum Balneolota; class Balneolia; order Balneolales; family Balneolaceae; genus Fodinibius; species Fodinibius alkaliphilus. The sequence goes on along the minus strand of NZ_JBCFYD010000001.1, from coordinate 1,118,699 downwards.
CCGCGCCATGAATGAGCCGTTGATGGGTGGACCCGATGACGATTAATAGCAAACATCAGGTGTGAACATTTGGGGACACAATGATTACATCTATGCCGGCATTTTCATCATTGTACTGGGCTATGTATTCAAGGAGGACAGCCACCTATACGAAGAACAAAAACTTACGGTATAGCAATAGCTCTCAAAATATATTTGAATCTTATGCTGGTATAGCACGACATGACGCTGACCGAGCTTTCTGAAGAGGTGGGCATAACAATATCAAACTTATCTATCCTAAAAACCGGCAAGGCCAAAGCCGTACGATTTTCGACGCTTAATGCCATCTGTGAAGCATTAAATTGCCAGCCAGGCGATATTTTAGAATATGATGAATCCGAAACGTGAATAGCTGTACCTCGTACACAACCACCAAATAAGAATCATAAGAGAAACTTCTATGATGCTAAAAGCCCAGAACATCACCAAGACTTTTAAACAATCAGGAGGTAATGCATTTCGGCTGCAGATCGATAATGTTGAAATCCCAGAAGGCAGCTTTACAGCTATTCTCGGTCCCAACGGATCGGGTAAATCCACCTTTCTTAAAATAGTTCTGGATCTCCTTTTTGCTGATTCAGCTCAAATTTCATTGATGGGAACCGATCACAAGCAGAAGAAGGCCCGTTCGCACGTTAGTTACCTGCCCGAAAACTTCTCCTTTCCCGATAATTTTACTGTACAACAAATGCTCCACAGTTTCGCCAAGCTAAAAGACAAGCCCGTGGTCAATATTGAGCAGAAAATTACGGATTTATCAGATGCTTTTAACGTAAACTTTCTGGACAAAAAGATAAAAAACTTGTCCAAGGGAATGACCCAAACGGCCGCGCTGATGCACACCTTTCTGGCGGATGACCAGTTTTACATTCTCGACGAACCTTTCAACGGACTCGATGCCGTACAGAAAAAGGCCGTCATCGATTATATTTTCACCCTACAAAATGAACGTAACATCTCCATCCTGATTACAACACATATTCTCTCAGATATCGACAAAATCTGCGATTCACTGTATCTCATCAAAGATGGGAGCATCATCAATTCAGCGACTAAAACCGAAATGCAAGAGCAGTTTGCGTCGGTCGAAGATTACTATCTCAGCCATTTTGAAACTAAAAGTACTATTACCTTATGATCCGCTATCTGCTGCAAACGCATCTCAAAAATAAAACTTTATGGGCCTGGCCGGGTATCGTGCTATTATTTGTTGCCAGCATTATTGTCTGGGGAGATGTATCCGCCACTCAAAACAGCTATTCATTTATCATTCATATTGGCGATCTCCAAATACCTTCCGGCATGTTTATCAACCAGTTTTTGATTTCCCTAATCACCCTCATCGCTATCATTGGTCTGCCCAGTCCGTTGGCCAAGAACCTGAAACCCGCACGCGCCTCGTTGCTGCTATCCAAACCCATTTCTCGAACCGAGATGTTCCTCTCCGACTATGCAAGTATGCTCCTAAGCGTGTGTGCCTACACCGGTATCACCATCCTGCTGCTAAGTATATTAACAATTGTCAAAGCTGGCATTTTCCCCTACCAGCTTTTTCTGGGGATCTTTCTCTTTTTACCACTAATTATTCTGGCCTATTACATTACGATTTCGCTATTTCTGTTATTCTCAAATTCCTATCTGGCCGGTGTTATATTGGGATATTTCCTTACCGGATTCTCCAGTCTTTTTTTAAATATTGACCAGTTCCTAAAAAACCTCGGCTGGGAGGGTACCTTTGCTGATATCCTAATCACTACATGTAGCTATCTCATACCCAGTGCCGGCGGTTTTGAACAGATTACCAGCAAGTTACTGATGGGTGGCTTTTCAACGATCGATGGTAACCTACTCGTCTTTTCTGTTGTCACCTACCTGCCTTTTGGATTGGCAAGTTACTATTTCCTTCACAAAAAGGAGTTCTAAGATACAACCTGACATGCTTGCTAACTACGAATCAAATACTGAAATTTTACAAAAAACTGCCGATTAATTTCTTTAAATCCGGTAGAACCATCGGGGCCGGGTTGATCAAAATGGTTCAGATTATCAGTCATCCCAATATAAAATTTGGTGAAGGGATTAGCCTTGTAATATACTAATGGATAGAGCTGAAGCTGCTCATTAAAAGAATTATACTCGGTAATTAAACGAGCAAACAGTTTTTTCGAAAAGTTATATTTACTGTTTAACCGGTAGATATCACCACTAAAATAATGCCCCTCTCCATCAACTGCTGAAAGGGTAGAATAATTGTAGCTAAACTCCACCTCTAATCGAGCAGTAGGCTTTAGGGTAGCATCCGCCGAAATACTATACCCTTTACCCAACGTAGGGTTTTCTTGCCGATTAACATATTTACCAAAATCCACACTGCCACTTAATGAAATCTCGTTTAGTGGGGCCGTTCTCACATCAAACATCCAGCGATTCATCTTCGTAAAAAATTGACCCCGAAAATGTTCATCATTCACAGGCAAATAGCTAACAGATATATTAGTCTGCCCTCCCAAGTTATTACTCCATCTTGTAAAGATATATCGCTCCTGAAATTGTCCTGAAAAATCGTATCTCCATGTTCCACTTGTACTTATCGTTCCGCTTGACAACCAATCCCATCCCGGGTAATAAGAAAAACTCTGAGATGCATCAAAGCTGCGCCGATCTACTTGGTTAATAAATCCGCTTTGGGTGTGAAAAGTAGGGGAATACGAAGTATATCCTAAAGAAAAATTATAGAATTTTGCTTGTCTGGAGAATTCGGTGGAGAGCAATGTACCACTAAACTGCTCTCCATTAAAAGCAGCATTATAAGAACCCCGGCCAAGCATTCTTGAATCGTCAAATAATGACTGGTCATCCAACTCTTTAGTATTTGCGTAGGCCGCTTGTCCGCTAAAATAGTAGTTATCAGTTAATAAGAAACTCCAGTCAACACTGCCTACATAATTATGTCCTTCCTGTTGATTACGGGTTGTTAACAATCCACCGACATGTGATTCTGTCCCAAAATTATATTTTCCACGCAACACATTATTATAGGCTTCTACATCTGATTGTACGAGTGAGCTTCCATACAAGCCGGGAATAATAATCGGTGCCTCCCGATCATAAGCAGTCAAAAAAGCAATACTATAATCTTGGGCTTGATGCGTTACTTTACCAGCAGCAATCGGACGGTTAATCGTCCGCGAATAAAATAGATTTTCTTGAGTACTAAAAAGGTCATTTCCTTTCAAAAAAAACGGACGTTTTTCGGAATAATAGAGAGCAAACGTTTCGTTTGCAGAAATTTGGGAGGCATCCGTTTCAACCTGACTAAAATCAGGATTAACTACAGCATTCAACGAGGTTGTTGAAGTAGGTTCATACATAACACTACCTCCAATTCGTCCGGTTATCCTACCATGATCTAAACCGGAGTTCGGATCACTTGCATCATTAATAACACTACTCTGATAACTCATACCATAGGGCAAAAACTCAATCGTGTTGGAGTTTTTGATACTTTTCATTCCTGTTAATTGACCATTTTGACATACCAGGCATGAGTTGTCCAGATCTACCTTACTCCATACAAATTGATATCTATTATTCCGGGGATAATTTCGAATAAACTGAATAGACCAATTATGTATATTCTTATCAGGAAAGTTGAGACTTTTAAATGGGATCTTCATTACGGTCCGATACCCTAAATCCGTAATTTTTCCATCCGAATACCAGAGCATATCAAAATTCATATCCTCACTATTTCCCATACGCATACCATCCATCTGGATACCCAACGGATTGACAAAAAGTTCGTATGCCTGCTGATTATTGTTAAAAGGATCCAAAATGATCCCCACATAATCATCCTGGAAGCCGTTATCACGATCAGAAATATTCGCCCGTATATTTTGAGGATTGGGATCCTCATTTATAAATGCAATGTATAAATTTTCTTTACTGTACAATACTTTAACCTCGGTATCTACTTGAGCCTTGACGTTGTCATTAGGCTGTACCTGGTATTTTATATAAACAGAACTTGCCTTCTGCCAAGCGGGATGCTCTAAATCTGCAGAAATATTAAAATCGGATTCAATGGGATAGGGATTGACCTGTTCAAGCGTATCAAGCGGTGGCTGAGCTTGCACATTGATCAATGAGATACAAATGAATAGCATTGTTAATATCAATTTCTGTGATAGCCTTACTTGCCACATGTATTACGTTTTTAAGTTGTTACCTTTTGGTTCTGAGGTTTTCTTACGAAAAATAACTTGAATGTTGCGTTAAAATCTTGCAGATAGTTTAAAATTAACAGCTTTAAACTTTAAAAGGTTGTTAAAAGCAGCTTTTACACCTATTCCCCACAACTTTTCTGTAAGGTTCATCGTCGAGACTGCTCTTACTAATAAATCCAAATTAAAAAAGAGAGTATCATGTCCGACCAAGAGCAGTTCGAAGCTAACGATTTTCTAAAACGTACCGTTAAAGAAATGAATCCCGATGAACAACCACGCGAAAAGCTTACCAATTATGGCAGTGAAAGTTTATCAGATGCAGAACTTCTTGCCATTTTATTACGCACAGGCAGCCAAAAGATGAATGTCATTCAGATGTCGCAAGCCTTGCTTGACCATTTTGATGGATTACGTTACCTCGCTCGTAAAGAATGGCAAGACTTAAAAGTAATCCCCGGCATGGGCAAAGTGAAATCGCTAACCCTGGAAGCTGTATTTGAGTTATCGCGTCGTATCCAGATGGCCAGTCTGGGCGAACAAGTGCAGATCACTTCTCCCGAAGATGCGGTTGCCTATTTCGGACCCAAACTGCGTGACTTAACCAAAGAGGTATTCATGGTAGCGTTTTTGAATAATGCCAAAATCGTGATGGGGTATAAAAAAGTTAGCTCCGGTGGATCTACCGCTACCATTGTGGATCCGGCGGAAGTCATGCGTCAGGCCGTGATGAATGAAGCCAACAGCATTTTGTTGCTACATAACCACCCCAGTGGCAATAACAAAGAGTCAAAGGCTGATATCCAGCTTACCAAACGTATTTCAAAATCGGGAAAACTGCTGGGCATTCCGGTTGACGATCACATCATCATTGCCGGCGATGGATATACCAGCTTCCGTGCCAAAGGGCTCTTGAATTGAGAATTAAAAATGACGAATTAGGAATTAAAATATCATGAAGAAAGAAAATATTATTCAAAAGAAAAGTTATAATTTTGCACTACATATAATTCAACTAAACCAAACGCTTATTGACAAATAAAATGAGTATGTTTTATCGAAACAGATTCTTAAAAGTAGTACATCAATTGGAGCTAATATAGAAGAAGCCATTGGTGCACAAAGTCGAAGAGATTTTAAAGCAAAAATTTCAATTTCATACAAAGAAGCCCGAGAAACTTATTACTGGCTCCGCTTACTTCGTGATTCTGATCTAATTGATTTTAAACTTGCTAACACTTTAATCGATGAATGTAATAAACTCTTAAAAATTATTGGCTCAATCATAAAAACTCTGAAAAATCCTAATTCCTAATTCTCAATTCCTAATTCAACTACTTATATTTACGGCTAATTAAAAATTTGCCAATACATATTTCATGAAGGATTACCTGCGTTCTATTATCTACGATTCGCTGCAACAATTTAACCTCAGCGATAACGACATTCCCGAAATTCAGATCGAAAAACCCAACCAACCTGAACACGGTGATGCCGCCTCTAATATCGCCATGAATCTGGCCAGCGTACTCAAGATGAATCCACGCAAGATCGCCGATCAGATTGTTGAGGGACTCGAATATGATGAACAAAAACTACAAGCCGTTGAAATTGCAGGGCCCGGATTTATCAACTTCCGCTATTCCGAGAACTATCTTTTTGACGAGCTATCAGACATTCTTAAGGAGGGTGACGAGTTTGGAAAATCAGCTTCGCTAAAAGGACAGCGTATCCTTGTAGAATTTGTCAGCGCCAATCCTACCGGTCCACTTACAGTGGGACATGGACGTAATGCAGTATTAGGCGATACCGTTGCCAACCTGCTGGAATGGGCCGGCGCAAACGTCGACCGAGAATATTATTTTAATAACGCTGGCCGACAAATGCGCAAGCTTGGTGAAAGTGTCCGCACGCGTTATCTACAACTGTTAGGACATGAGGCCAACCTGCCAGAAGATGGTTATGAAGGTGAATACATCAAGGACATTGCCCAAGAACTTATTGACGAACATGGCGAAAATCTTGTTGATACCAACGAAGTAGATCCGTTCAAGGATAAAGCTGAGCAGGTTATTTTTGATGAGATTCAAGCCACGCTCAAGCGGATGAATATTGAAATGGACTCCTTCTTTAATGAAAAAGAAGTATATGAGGATGGGTCCATTGACAAAACGGTGGAAACCCTTCGCGAAAAGAATTTAGCCTATGATAAAGATGGAGCAACCTGGTTCCGTACAACGGAGTTTGGCAAAGATCAGGATACGGTGCTTATAAAAAGTACGGGCGAACCAACCTATCGACTGCCGGATATTGCTTATCATGCCAACAAGCTTGATCGCGGCTATGATCAATGCATCGATGTTTTTGGGGCTGATCATATCGATACCTATCCCGATGTATTGTCGGGTATTGAGGCACTCGGCTATGATCCCAGCAAAGTAGATGTCATTGTTTATCAGTTTGTGACGCTTGTTAAAGATGGCAATCCATTTAAAATGAGTACACGTAAAGCGAACTTTGTAACACTCGATGACCTCATGGATGAAGTGGGGGCTGACGTGACGCGCTTCTTTTTTGAGATGCGCGATCCCAATACGCATCTCGAATTTGATGTGGGACAAGCCAAGGAAGCAGGCGAAAAAAATCCCGTTTTTTATCTCCAATATGCCCACGCACGTATTCACAGTATATTGCGAAAAGTTGCACAAGAGTATGACTTCAATGTCGAGGATCAGCCCAAATTAGAGCTGCTTACCCACGAATCAGAAACAGCACTCATCAAAAGTTTGCTTCGATTTCCCGAAATGGTTCAAAGTGCTGCCGACAGTCGCGAGCCCCATCGATTGATCAATTATCTTGAAGATCTGGCTTCAACCTTTACGTCCTTTTATCATGATTGTCGTATTCTGGGTGAAGAGAAAAAACTTGTACAAGCCCGTTCGGCCCTGGCCAAAGCAACAGCTCAAGTACTTGCCAATGGATTGGAGATACTTGGTATTTCTGCACCTAAGCAGATGTAGTTTAGGATGCAAGTTACAAGGGGGATTTGGGATGAAAGAGGCAGGTTGCAGGGGACTTAATAACATAAGATTATTCCCTTATCTGCCACTGACTTCCATCTCCAAATAACTTCTTGGATTTTCTTCTCTCATCCAAGCATAACATGACCACGGGCAAAATTAGCCAGACAACTACTTATGAAAATATGCCAATTACAGTAGGGAATTTAATACAAGACCCGAAAACGGATCGTGCCCTCCACATTTTTTAGCTCATCAATTATTTTTTTGTTGTAATCGGTATCAATATCGGTAATAACATAACCTACCGTTTCATTCGTTTGGAGGTACTGCCCATCAATATTAATGTCGTACCGGGCCAGGATATTGTTAATGGTGGCCATAATATTCGGCTTGTTGGCATGAATATGCAGAAAGCGGTGAGAGTCCTCAAAACCAGGCAGCTTTAAATTGGGCAGATTTACACTGCCTGAGGTATTACCAGCATTAATAAAATCCATAATTTTATGGGGTACAAAATTTCCAATATGCTTCTGGGCCTCCATCGTGCTTCCACCAATATGCGGAGTAAGAATAGTGTTGCGTGCCCCGGACATCACATCTTCAAAAGGCTCGTCATTAGTTTTGGGCTCTTCGGGATATACGTCTATGCCGGCACCTAAAATACGTTTGGAATCGATGGCCTCACGCAGAGCTTCGGTATTTACTACCTTGCCTCGAGCCAAGTTTAAAAAAACAGCCTCATCGTGCAGCCAGCTCAATTCTTCTTCGCCAATAAGTTCCTTGTTAGACGGGCGCCCATCCACATGTACGCTCACAATATCAACAGTTTTAAACAACTCTTCCATAGAAGAAGTACGGGTGGCATTACCAAGAGGCATCTTATCTTCCAGATCGTAATAATACACGTCCAACCCCATGGCTTCGCCCAATACGCTTAGCTGGCTACCAATATTACCGTATCCCACAATACCCAGCTTTTTACCGCGGAGTTCATGGCTATATTCAGCCGACTTTTGCCATCGGCCTTGATGCATAGCCATTATCTTATCGGGTAAATTGCGAATAAGAAGTACCATTTCGGCAATAGCCAGCTCCACCACACTCCGTGTGTTGCTATATGGCGCATTAAAAACAGCAACACCGTTCTTACATGCAGCATCTAAATCAATCTGGTTAGTGCCAATACAAAAGGCTCCAATACACAGCAGGTTTGAAGCGTTATCAATAATCGATTTCGTCATATCTGTTTTGGAGCGAATGCCAATAATTTGAGTGCGCTCCAAGGCTCTGTGCAACTCCTCTTCTGACATTGACGAGGTCTGATATGTTACATTATAGCCTTCCTCTTCGAATAGCTTCACAGCATCTTTATGAACGCCTTCGAGTAGTAAAACATTAATTTTATGCTTGGGATACGATAGTTTTTTCGTCATGGTTTTGCTTTTTACACTGTTGCCTTCTAAAAAGTTCGTATAATTACGATAGCATATTTAAGCTATAGAGAGAGAAGGTAATTAAATTAATTCGAGACCCGAAAAAAATTAAATGCGACGCTTTTTCCATTTACAGAAAAACTATTTTAGCCGCCCCGCAATTTTAACTCTACTCAGGCAGGAATCAACTTTGTAAAGCAAACAATACCCTTAGTAAACTGATCAACCATTGAAAAACCAGCACGTTCAAACATCTGGTTACTTTCATCCACCGTCCAAAATGACAACCCACCCAACCCAGCAGAATCCTGCATCAACCGAATATACCATGTGGGTGATTTAATGAGATGCATCATAAAAAAAACACCCTCTTTCTTAATCACTCTTCGCGCCTCATATAATACTTTCAGTGGATCCGTCAGCTCATTAAGCGTACCCCCCATCATTAATCCATCAAAAGTAGCTCCAAAAAATGGAAGGTAACGGGCATCAGCTCGTAACAAATACAAATCCGTTTGCTCTGCCTCTGATTTAAGCCGAGCTTCGCTGAGCATCTGCTTAGAAAAATCGAGTGCAACTATCTCAGCATCAGGCTGGTCCCTTTTTACAAGGCGTCCGTAGAGCGCCGTAGAACAACCAATATCCATATATGATTTACCGGGTTCAGGTTGTAGCCAATCGATCAGTAATTCTTTTTCTTTTTGGATAGGAAACTCTTCACCCGAAAAAAGCGAAAGTGATCGCTTTCGCCAGATATCCTCATAAACAGCTGCAGTCACCTTCCAGTGATTCGAACTCTGCGCCCACGTCATCTCTCCATGCTCATCCCCAAGTAGATCAATGATGTTATTCCGAATCTCGTACTCGTCGCCTTTGTTAGAGCAAATAGTGCCATTAAAATTTTTCTGCAGGTCAGCAACCTCAGCAGGAATTGTTATAGATGCACGCTCGTATTTGGGAGATCGTATTTCAAGAGCCATAACTGTTTGCAACCATTGATGTCGATTAAAAAAATCGATGATTCTATCACCGATGCAACGCAACCTGATACGCAAACAATAAGGTGGGAGTTACGATTCCGGCTGACTTTCTTTTTGCAGGATCAGTGAAATTTGTGCCCCTTTTTGAACACTCAACATTTCTTCTGCATTACCTTTATTAATGCCCACTTCTAACATCCCGGAACTGCCAATATAGGCTACGGGCTCTCCTTCGGTTACCTTACCAAATGTTGTGGCAATTTCGTCCAGAATAGTATTGCCTACATAAATACGCACTTGTTTGTCTCCAATTACCTCTTCCAAAAGTTCCTCAGTAATATTAGTAACCAAGTTCCCAAACTTATCAATATGAATAACCATCCCTTCCAAACCATCTTTGTCTGCAATGGGTACGGTCCAGCGGTAAGTTACCAGTTCATCAATCGGATCACCAAGTTCGTCTAATGGTACGCCCTCACTCAGATGGGCCGCCACCGGCGCAAAAATATCACGACCATGAAAAGTGTTGGAGGGATTCTCTCTCCAATAATCCTCATTCGTTAACCGTACAGCTTGGTAGTCTTTATCCGAAGTGAGGAGAGAAAAAATCCCATTATCCGGCCCAACAAAAAACTGGTCATTAATTTTTAAGGCTACAGGATCGCGTTCAGTACCCACCCCGGGATCAATCACAACCGTATGCACAGTACCGGAAGGAAACAGCATAGCCGAATTTTTTAAGATCCAGGAACCCGCCATAATATCTTGCGATGGGATTTCATGTGAGATATCAACCAATCGTGCATCAGCTGCTATATTAAGCATAACAGCTTTCATGGCACTCACATAATAATCCTGAAGGCCAAAATCGGTCGTAAGAGTGATTACATTACGCATAGGTATTGAGCATAACCGGCATAACGAGCATTAAAATACGCTCATTTTCATCCTCTTCCGACGGCTTTACAATTCCAGCTCTGTTAGGAGTAGAAAACTCAAAATAGACCTCTTCATCATCAACATTACCCAACACATCAGCAAGATATTTAGCATTAAAGCCGATCTCCATTTCATCGTTACTATACTCACAAGCAATCGTCTCTTTTGCCTCGCTGCTCATATCGATATCCTCGGCCCGAATCGTAAGCTTATCGGGGTTGAGCTGCAATCGAATCTGGCGTGTCGTAGAACTTGAGAAAATAGATACACGTTTTACCGTAGCCAGCATTTGCTCTTTATTAATAACAAGCGTCTTCTCATTGTCCTTGGGGATCACCGACTCATAATTGGGATACTGCTCATTAATAAGTCGCGTAATAACAATCGTATTTCCGCTTTTAAAGCGTACATGATCTTCGGTGATTGTCAACACACACTCTTCGTCATGCAGTGCTTTTTGAACAAGGTTCAACGCCTTTTCGGGGACAATAAAATCAACGTCTTTATCGCTGGTAAGATCTTCTTTGATATATTTAACGAGGCGATGCCCATCCGTTGCCACAAACTTACTTTCGTCACTTCCAATATCGAAATAAACACCCATCATGGCCGGACGTAAATCATCATTGGATACGGCAAAAAGCGTTTTATCAATGGCAGTTGAAATAACCTCCCGTGTGCTTTCCAGAGTATGGCCCTCATCTAAATTAGGTACTTCGGGAAATTCATCGGGATCTTCGCCCACTAATTTATACGTACCCTTATCGGTACGGAACTTGATATTAAACTTTTCATCAACCTCAAAAGATACCGGTATATCCGGCAGTTGGCGGAGCGTATCAATGAGACGACGGGCTGGAATCGCCACAGCGCCCCCCTCATCAATATCGGCACTCATCGACTCAAGAATTGAAATCTCAAGATCGGTAGCCGTTAGTCGCAACTTTTCTCCATCACTCTCAAATAAAATTGTTTCCAGAATTGGGAGCGTTGCTTTGTTAGGCACTGCCCCAGAAACAGCAGATAATGCCTTTACCAGTTCACTGCTTGATACGTTGAATTTCATAGATAAATATTTTTAGGCTAAGCGTTCGTCAGATCACAAAAATTCATCTGAATAATAAGTACCATATACTAATAAATACTCACTCTCTTAGCAACCATATAACCCGTGCTTTCTGCAACTATTTTTTGGGATTTTTTTGCTGCCATTTTTCACTTATTGATCTTCAAATATACTCTAAAAAGGAAGCATTTTTTCTTATATTCCCTTTCGCTAAAATTGTAGATTTTAGGCTATCCTATTACGTGCAAATAGTTTTATTGGGACCCACGGCCGTGGGCAAAACATCCCTCTCCGTCGAGTTGGCACAAACTCTCAATGCCGAAATTATTTCTACGGATTCCCGACAGTGCTACAAATATATGAACATCGGCACGGCCACTCCTGCGGAAGATGAACGAGCCGGCGTCCCCCATTATAACCTTTCTATCATCGATCCCGCTACAAAAGACAGTGTAGTCAATTTTTATGAGCGAGCAATGGAATGGAAAAAAGATATTTTATCTCGCGACAAAAATGCTTTTTTCGTAGGTGGCAGTACGTTGCACGTTCAGTGTGTTATCCAACCACTGGATGATGTTCCAGAAGCCGATGAAGAAAATATTGCCAAGCTTGAGGCTAAAATTGAGCAAGAAGGCATTGAATCTCTGTACCAAAAGCTCAAAGAAGTAGATCCTGAGTATGCCCAAAAAATGGATGGCATGAACACCCAGCGTATTGTCCGTGCTCTGGATGTATGGATGCAAACCGGTCGGCCGTTCAGCTCTTTTCATTCTGATGACAACACAATCACTGTTCCTGATGATATGATCGTTTTTGGATTGCAGCGCGAACGACAAAATCTTTATGACCGCATTAACCGTCGCGTAGACCTTATGTTTGAGCACGGTTTTCTGGATGAAGTTCGGGCAATTCTGGATGAAGGATACACGTTAGAAGATCCCGGCCTTAATACCGTTGGTTATAAAGAGGCCATTGCTTATTTACATGATGAAGTTTCGCGCGATAAAATGCTTAAAGACATGAAAACACAAACCCGTCGATATGCCAAGCGGCAGCTTTCGTGGTTTCGGCGGTGGGATTTTATCAACTGGATAGACCTTGAAACTACGACCTATGACGAGGCTCAGAATTATATCCATTCACAGTTAGCAGCTAAGTCAAATAAAGATTAACTTTAGCTTCATTTACAACCGCACAATTTTTTCATAACGATGTATAAGGCTACTGTAAACGTAACACTTCGCAAGTCAATTTTAGATCCCCAGGGAAAAGCGGCGCACAATGCGCTCAAGAACCTCGGTCTCAATGAGGTTAATCAAGTGCGCATAGGTAAGCGCATTGAGCTCGATATTGATGCCTCTGACGAAAGTGAGGCACAGGCTATTGCCGAAGAGGCCTGTACTAAGTTATTGGCTAACGAAGTTATGGAAGACTTTGACATTGAGATTCACGAAAACTAATTAGCTATAGCTATGATCGATCTGCAGTTTAGCTTATTAGGATCTGACTCGGGTGGCCAACAACAAGAACAGTCGCCCGACATTGACGTTGATGTACTCGAGAAAGAGCAGGAAGATGAAGACGAAAAAACTCCGTGGAGAGTTATTCTGTATGATGATGACATCCACACCTTTGATGAGGTGATTGGACAGCTTATAAAGGCCTTGGGCTGCTCACAAGATCATGCAGAAGAACTGACGTATAAAGTTCACAACGAAGGTAAAGCTGAAGTCTATGAAGGTCCTTTTGAGGACTGCTTCGAAGTCAACGGCGTACTTAAAGAAATTCAACTTGTCACCGAAATAAAAGGATAAATCGTGTCTGCTACATTTGGCGTAATTGTATTTCCCGGCTCAAACTGCGACCACGACGCGTATCACGCGCTGGCGCATATCATGAATGCGAAAACGAAATTTTTATGGCATAAAGATACTGATCTGTCGGATATTGACTTTTTGTTAGTTCCCGGCGGATTCTCCTACGGAGACTACCTCCGATCGGGGGCCATAGCTCGCTTTTCACCTATCATGCAATCAGTCATCGACTTTGCTCAAAAAGGCAATCCCGTTTTAGGAATCTGTAATGGATTTCAGATTCTGCTGGAGGCCGGCCTGCTGCCCGGGGCCATGTTGCATAACAAAGACCTCCGATTTGTATGCAAACAAACCCATCTGCGCTGCGAAACTTCGAATACGCTCTTCACCCGTAACATCAAAAAGAATACCGTTTTACAAATTCCGGTAGCACATGGTGAAGGGAACTACTTTACAGACCAAGATCAATTAAAAGAGCTCAATGATAACGACCAGGTTGTTTTTCGCTATTGCGACGCAGATGGCAATGCAACCGAAGAAGCCAATTTCAATGGATCGGTAGACAATATTGCCGGCATCTGCAATACACAACGAAACGTATTGGGAATGATGCCACATCCCGAGCGCGCCGTAGAAAAAATTATTGGTTCAGATGACGGAAAGCATATTTTTAAATCCGTTCTTAATGAACTTGCTGTAGCTTAAATCAGCCTGCTGATTATGCCGGACCAATCATCAAACAAAACGCTTTATAGTCGAGGTCTTACTAAAAGCTATAAAAAACGTACGGTGGTTTCGGATGTCTCTATAGATGTTACCCAGGGAGAAATTGTAGGCCTTCTTGGTCCCAACGGCGCCGGTAAAACCACGACTTTCTATATGTTTGTCGGGCTGGTTACACCCAACAAAGGACAAATTTTTCTGGATGATAAAAATTTGACCGGCATGCCAATGTACAAACGAGCCCGGTTGGGAGTAGGATACCTTTCGCAGGAAGCAAGTGTTTTTCGTAACCTTACTGTTCGCGAAAACCTGGAATCAATTCTTCAATTCTTTGACTTCACCGATAAAAAAATCAAACAACGTGTTGATCAACTTATTGAAGAATTCGGGCTCGAACGTGTTGTTGATAGCAAAGGATACAGTCTGTCGGGCGGAGAGCGACGACGCACCGAAATTGCCCGGGCCTTGGTTACCGATCCCAAATTCATCCTCTTAGATGAGCCCTTTGCCGGCGTTGACCCTATTGCGGTTGAAGATATACAGGAAATAGTTGCCGACCTCAAATACCGAAACATCGGTATCTTCATCACTGATCATAATGTCCATGAGACCCTGGCCATTACTGACCGCGCGTACCTGATGTTTGAAGGGAATATCCTTAAAGAAGGCTCGGCCGATCAGCTGGCTGAAGATGAAGAAGCCCGTCGGCTTTACCTTGGCAACCAATTCAAACTTGATCGCTATGGTGGACAACAAGAAGAGTAAGCTACGCCTCTTCTTGTTCTTTACTTTGACCCTACCCACTGTTTAGTACAGTAAATACGGTTTTCTTTTCTCTTTAAAGGATTGGATTTCGTCTTTCCACTGTTCAATAATTACTTCAGCCGATTTTCCCCGAACCACCATATCATGGAAATTTTCGGAACCGGCCAACGTATTTAGTCGTTTAGCTCTAAAGAAATCTTTTTTTACCGAATCGGGGGCTGCATTATAAAAAGTCAGCAGCACATGAACTCCTGCCGCCACGGGTTCTACCTTTTCCTTGTCGGTTACTTTATACTTGATACCTTCTAACTCTTCTCCTTCTAATTTAGGATTCGTTGACATCCCCTCGATGCTTTCAGGGATAAAAGAGGATGACTCAAATTCCAGGCCGGGCAGACTTTTTTTATTTAGTTCCTCTGCCAATGTTTGGCCATCAGCCCAAGGTGTACCGATAAGAATAAACGGACTTTTAGTACCTCGTCCTTCGCTTATATGCGTTGCCTCAAACAGGCATGCCCCAGGATATATCAACGCCGTCTCAAAATTAGGAATATTTGGACTTGGAGGAATCCACTCCAAATTCATATCGGGCCAGAGCATATCTCGCTGCCATCCCTGATTTTTTACCACTTCTAAATCTAAATTATCGAGGTTATCCAAATAACCCTCCCCCTTAATCATCTTGGCCAGTTCGCCCGTCGTCATACCATGCGTAACCGGGATGGGGTATAGCCCTACAAATGAATCAGACTCGAGCTCTGGAATAAAACCCTCCACCATGTTTCCGCCCAATGGGTTAGGACGATCCAAAACCAGATAGGCAATATCATTTTCTGCTGCTGCCTGCATGGTATATCCCATTGTAGAAATATAGGTGTAAAAACGCGCTCCCACATCTTGCATATCAAAAACCAATATATCTACATCTTGGAGCATTTCTTCAGTGGGTTTTCTTGTCTCACCATACAGACTGTAAATAGGAATACCTGTTTTTTCATCTATGGTATCCCCAACATATTCTCCAGCATCCGCATCACCGCGAATTCCATGCTCGGGACTAAAGAGAGCTGTCAGCTCCACCCCCTCGGCCTCGTGCAACAGATCAATCAACAGTGTGCCATCAACTACGGCACTGTGATTCGTAACCAATCCAACTTTTTTGCCCTGCAATTGCTCATAGTTTTGTTCAGTGAGGTTAGCGGCCCCGGTCATTACGTGGGGATCACTTTGCTTTTCAGTACTTTGGCAGCCCATTATGGCAACTGCCATAACAAAACTTATAAGCATATTGATTTTTGAGAACATAGAAATCATTATAGGTTATTGAGATTATTACTTTAGAAGTAAAACATTCTAATTGCTTTTCGACAGTTTTATGAATTTTCCATTCTTTTATGGCCATATAGATTGGGAGATATAATCCGTCTCTGACCGATAGATTTTCTCATCTTATTAAGTTTGAAAAATATTCTCAGAATTTACGTAATTCCCCAAGTTTAATATTAGCCTTTTGGATAAATCAGAAAACAGGGTATAACCAACGGTTACATTTTTAAACGCAAGTAATAGACATACTCATCAGATACTTTAATTGCTGCAAGAGGTTACCTGTAGGGCAAAGAGGCACGAAATATCGAACACAAAGTAACACCAATTTAGACTATTAAAAGAACTGATGGAAACCTCTTTTAGCAAGCCACATACCGATTCTGGAACCGGTTCCATGGCAATTATTTATGGATGGTTTTAGTTAAACCATTAAGAAGAGAAGTGCCTATACTTTTTAATAAGGAGGTTGTTTTTTAGTTCAAACTTTTTTGAGAAAAAGATATAAACAGGTCCCTGTGCGGAAATGGCATACTTTATTAGCGAGGGCTTGTAAATTATCTACTCAAACCCTTCGCCTTTATTTGCCACCAACATTCTCGAATCCTACCTTTAGGCACAAACATATAACTCCTTTAGTTATAAAATCTGTATAACTTGATGGGAAATGACCATAAATAGATTTATTTTTCGTTTCTCATTTATAAAATCCAATCACAGTTAATACAAATATAGTCTCGCTTCATATTATATATCCTGCGAGGATCATAAAATCATTTTGAACTAATCATGGAAGAAATTTCTGTACAATCTCTCAAAGAAAAAATTGACAGCAATACGAATTTTATTCTTTTAGATGTAAGAGAACCTTTTGAACAATATCAATCTAAAATTGATATTGAAAATTCACGGCTAATCCCTGTGGATGAGCTATCAGAGCGTGTTAATGAGCTCGCAGATCAAAAAGAAAAGGAAATTATCTGTCTTTGTCGTAGTGGTTCAAGAAGTGCCAAGGCCTGTAAATTTCTTTCCCAAGAAGGATTCACTAATGTTAAGAATTTAAAGGGTGGCATTAATGAATGGGCCCGTGAAATTGATAGCAGTCTCCCCGTATATTAACTGCTGATATCCTATCATCAACATTATACCATCGCTGCAATTTGATTGAGCAGTTCCTCATTGCTATCGGTATTTCGCAGTACCTTCAAAAGGCTCTGCATTGATTCTTTAGGAGATTTCTTGAGCAGATAGCGCCGAACCATATTTCGCTCCTCCATCGAATCCCCAATAAATTTGTCTTCGTTACGAGTTCCCGAAGCACTGATATTAATGGCCGGATAAATACGGTCGTTTGACAATTCCCGGTCAAGTACAACCTCCATATTTCCAGTTCCTTTAAACTCTTCAAAAATGAGGTCATCCATACGAGAGTTCGTTTCGATAAGGCAAGTAGCAATAATTGTCAGCGAACCTCCTCCTTCAATTTTTCGGGCCGAGCCAAAAATCTTCTTGGGAATTTCAAGGGCTCGTATATCGAGTCCGCCAGAAAGGGTACGACCACTACTTTCCTGTACATTATTATAGGCACGTCCAAGGCGAGTTAACGAATCAATGAGCAGCACCGCATCATCTCCCATTTCGGCCTTACGTTTTACATAGCCTAAGGCCAATTCTGTTATTCTAACATGACTTTCCGTCTCCTTATCGTTAGATGATGCAAATACCTCTGCGTCAGTAGAACGCAGGAAGTCAGTGACCTCTTCCGGACGCTCATCTACCAACAAGACTCCGGTACTTATATCTGGATGGTTCTCGGTTAATGATTCTGCAATCTTTTTCAACAAAACTGTTTTTCCCGTTCGAGGGGGCGCAACAAGTAATGCTCGTTGCCCTTTACCAATGGGGGCTATTAAATCTAAGACGCGCATTTCAATATTATCCGGATCAACCCCCAACTTTATATGTTCGTTGGGCATAATTGGAGTCTGAAGCTCAAACCGAGTAGCCCTTTGCCATTCCATCGGATCGCGCCCGTTTATCTTTTCTATAGAATGAATGTGGCGATGTCCCCGATCATCTTCCTCGTATTCCCCTTCAATTTCCAAACCAGGACGTAAATTATGCCTTTTAACCTCATCAGGTTTTAAGAAAGGGTCTTGAGGCTCATAACTAAATTCATGGTCTTTTTTACGAGCAAAACCATAATTCTTGGCGTTAATTTCAACTACGCCTTCGTACCGACCGGCCACCTGCACATTACCTCTTTCATTAAATCGAGGTATAAATACATTTTTATTTTTCTTGCGACCGCGATTATTATTTCGTGAACGTCCCATTACATCCAATAATTTGTCTTAACACCTGCACTTGTTATATAAGGTTAACTAATAACACAGAAGGCAGGAGTGTTGTTGTGATTTAAGAATTGAGAGGTGGAAAAAGCAGTACAGCATAAACGCTGTACTGCCCAAATGAAGAGATAAAGATAAGAATCTTTACCGATTTTAAAAACTTATCGGACCGTTGTTGTTTCGTTGATCCATGCGTAGCAATCCATCAGTGAAGAGTCAATATCAAAAGATTCCCCTTCTTCTAATGGTGGCTTCCAGAAAAATTGCTCTGATTTACTTGGTGTTACTGGTTCGTAAGATTCGTATTTACGCTCTACTTCATTAGCAGTATTAGGATCTGTCTGTTTTGCCTTATCTAAATAATCCAACACTAACCAATATACTGCCTTATCTTCTGGAGTCAACTTTCGATCTCCCGTACATACACTCACCGTTCTTGCATAAATATCAGCAATTTGTATATAAGGATCCCCCCAACCACTGTTATAGTCAAGTGCTTCACGTGCAAATTGACGTGCACTTTGCAATTCATCTTTATTTAGATACGCATCAGAAATATTAAGAGCAATTTCTGCACGCTCCTTATCAGTAGATGCTTTATCAATAGCTTCCTTATAATACTTAATGGCCATATCGTAATTAGCATTACTTCTGGCAGCTTTTGCTACAGCCATTACGTTATCAAAATTAGGATTCAACTCGTAAAGTTTCTCACTCACTTTACGGGCTTCCGATGCCATCTCTTGATCCTGATAAATATCACGCAACTGGCTCAATATTTCCTCATCTTCAGGATTCTTCTCAAGCTCACCCTTTAAAAAGGCAATACGTTCTTCAGGAGATTCAAATAAGTTATTTCTTATATCACTAAATGAGTTAAGTAATTTTTGAGAAGCATAAGGCTCGGACTCTTCAATAACGGCAAGAGCCTCATCTTTTTTTCCGGCTGAAGAAAACTCATTAAGGATTCGTTGCACATAATAACCATTTGCAGTCTTCGTCAACTCTTCTGGCTTTAACTTAAATGCTGCATGATAATCTTCCGCTGCTTTAAGCGAAGCGTTATCTATCATATCAGAATGGGTTTGGAATAACCGCCCACGCTTGATATACCAATCAAACTTCGCATCAGTATCATCAGAATACTTGTTGAAAGCCTTGTCAAAAATTTGAAGCGCCGTATCTACATATGCTTCTTTTAATGAGGGATCTTCTTTCTTCTGGGCAACCTCGTTATAAGCCGTTACTAATCGACCCAAATTCCGTTTTAAGTCAAATCGTGAATAGCCTTCGATAGTTTCGGGCATGCCTTGCCACATCCAACGCCCAAACTTAATAGACTCCTCATAGGAATCGTTCTTATAATTTTCGTAAAAAATCGAGTATGCCTGTATCTCACTCATACCACTTGGTGGTTCCACAGATGCTTGTTCACTCTGTGCGAACGACAGGCTGCTGCTTAATACCAAAAGAGCAGCTGATAGTATTAGTTTTCTCATAATGCTTTCAATTTACTGTATGGTTCAGAATTAAAACTGTTTCTAAAGCAATTTATTTTATTATTGAAGTTTTGGGCGGAAAAACATGATTTCTGCTAAATTCAAGGTCATACGCACGCCCCATATATTTTCTTTAGCCAAATTAGAGCTTTGTGTTCCCCGAATTCCATATTCCAAACTTAAATCAATGGAAGAATTTGATCTTGGCGATCGAATTCCAAGCCCCAATGCAAATTTCAATGTATTAATTTGCTGGCCATCAATATCTAAATGACCGGTATCGTATGAAGCCCCCGCTCGATATTTAAACTGTGACAAAAACTTTGTTGACCCCGATGCATATGGTAAATACTGTACTCCCATGCCAACTTTGTATCGATCAGTAAACATCTGGTTTTCAGATGGCTTGAAATCATTTTCGTAAGCTGACCAACCTTCATATAACCCTTCAACACCTACCATAAGCAGGTTGCTGGGACTATAGCTTACACCACCACCAACCTTCGTTGGTAGTTTAATAGGCCCATCGCCATTTTGCAAATTTTTAGTCAGATTTACAGCTCCATTATCAATTTTACCAGTCTGCTTCCTTTCAGAATTTAACTCCAGCGGAAAGTTCACACTCAGCCCTACTCCCAGCTGGTCATCATCCTGCAAAAAATCAGGTAACCGGATAAATGTGCCTAATCGGTGGCCAAATCCATATCCACTGGTTTCAATCGCAAAATTTGCATCTCTGTATGGCGATTGTGGAAATCGTGCCACATAAGAATCATCCATTGACAAGAAATATAACGAAGCCGCGTAGCCAACAGATATATTTGAATTAATTTGCCATCCAAGCCCCAGCTCACCCCGATTTAATCCTCCTGTTCCTCTATTTTCAATATTATAACCAAGCGGTTCACCTTGTGAATTTATACTGGTCTGTTCCTCAAATGTACGATATTTGGCTTCAGTAACAGGCGAAAAAGAACCAGACAATCCCAATTCACCCCGGATAATTGGAAGCTGTAGCTGAAACTGTCCAACTGAAAAATTTGTATTCTCTGCCGTTGCCGTATTAGTACTGGCACTATACGAATCCAAACCAATACTCCCTGCCCCGAGACCATAGACAGTACCTCCCCAATGGGCAGGATTAGCCATCGTTCCAACAAAGGTTTCACTAAACGATACCCCCATCAATCCCATCGATTGGGCAGCCGTATTTCCTAAATCAACAGGATAGCCAATACCAATCTTAGAATAAATGGATCCGCTTGAAGCTTTACCATCTTCGGATTGCGCAAAAGCTGTGGATGCAACAAAAATCAGTAGTGCCGCTATAGAAAGTAACTTTTTCAACACTAATTGTTAATATTTTTTAAAGAGGTAATTATAATTTTAGGCTTTAAGCTATCAGAAACCTGATCGCCAGAACCCATGATCAAAGTAGATTTTATAGCTCCATCATTAGGCAGTGTCACAAAAAACTCACGATCTTCTGGGAATCCATTTCGGATTATATTTTCAACCAGTGCAGTTATATCAAAGCGATAAGTCCCATCTTCTGGAAGATACGTACCCTGTAGCCGTGAAGGAGTATTTAACGGAGCACCCGGGTCAATATTTTCGGGCAATCCATCAGGATTTGCCAATTGCAAAAAGGCGGTTTGTTCTTTAGCCCTTTTTGCTGCTGGTGGCTCTCCATTAAGACTCTGCTCTAACGCTTCGGTATCTTCATGCAGTACAAGTACAGCCCTGGATAAACCGGCAGGTTCAATATCTATTTCTGAGAGTCCAAAATTATCAAAGTTTAACACACTTTCGTATGTGCTGTGCAAAGGCAACGTCCCCTGTGGTGAAGAATCTTGTCCACGACTAAGATGATATCCCCACCTACTTAAGCCAACAGAAAAAGTATCGGCTTCGGGATGCTGGATGATAAAGTTTGTAGAATCGCTATGTATCGGAATTATTTTACCATTATTCTGTGGGACTAACGCCAATCCATGAGCCTCATAAATGTACGTTGAATCTGCTTGACCGGTCGTATCCTCTTTGGATTCCTGTGCATAGGCACGGTACTTATCCACCCAATCAGGAGCTATATCAGAAAGGTTAATTACCATAGAGTCAGCCCCTCCTACGGTGAATTCCCCCACCTTTTGCGATTCAAGATCAAGTTCATCATTCACTTTAAGAGCACGATGGCGCCAAAATTGGCCAATTTCATATAGATCAAACTGCTGAGAACTCAACGAATCCCCATATACTTGTTCTGCATCAAACATCAGCCGCATAAGCATTTCACCATCTGCCCTCATTGTATCATTTTCAGAAGGCAGGAATGGCTTTATATATCCCGTGGCGTTTAATGCTCCTAAAAGCGGGTCGTCATAGCTTCCCGCAGAAAAGAAATTAAGTTCCCCAGAATACGATGTGGCATCGATTGAACGAAGATTATCCACCATTAACGTATCCCGGACAACATCGGCCGTTGGATCGGTAATATCACCGCCCACCGAGCCCGGATTCTCACACGCGCTAAGCCCTGCTAAAACAACTAAAGCTACAATTAAATGGACGAAATTAAGGTCGTGAAAGGAATTGTTTAAATATGTTTGCAATGAAATACTGCTCTATATTTATGATTCTTCAGTTTCTTCTTCATCTCCGGCAATCTCATCGTAGTAAGCTGCGAACTTATCGGAAACATCTTCAGGTGATCCCTGAATCTTTCTGGCCGATATGTCCAACTGCTCAAACAGATCATCTAACTCGTCTGTTATATGGTTGCCGGTTACCACGTGGTCACTGTATTTTAAACCAAGAGTACGCAAGTCAACGTTATCACCCTCGATAAGATTGTCCTTGTTTACAGATTCGGGCAAACCAACCAAATCCAACAGCTTTTTATTAAATACACCATTGTTTTCGGGGTGGTGGATATTGTACACAACTTTAGTATCCTTGAAAAGATCTAAATCGTTGTACTTCTCCTTCGCAAGCAAGGGAATCAATCCCGCTGCCCAATCATGACAATGGATAATGTCAGGCTCCCAACCCAATTTCGCAACCGTTTCTAACACACCCTTACTGTAAAAGACTATGCGTTCATCATTATCATCATAATGCTCATTGGTATCTGGATTCATGAACATTGCTTTCCGCTTGAAATAGGTGTCATTATCCAAAAAGTACACCTGCAACTTTGCATTAGGGATACTTGCAACCTTAATGCGCATGCTTTCGATCTTTTCACCGACTTCTATTTCGATACCAGAAAGGCGAATAACCTCGTGCAGTCGATTCCTACGATCATTAATGGTGCCATATTTAGGTAACAAAATTCGAATTTCGTACCCCTTATCTTGTAACGAGGCCGGCAAAAACCGGAGCAAGTCAGCGGTGTGTGTCATTCGAGCGAACGGAGATATTTCAGCGGCAGCGTATAATACTTTCATGGATAAAATCTAATAGATTCGTTGTTAATCTTACTTAATTATTCGTCGGTCTCGCTTTTTTCTTGATCCGAATAAAGCTGACTCATCTCTTCATCATCAAGGGAATAAAAATCAAAAAGAGTATCCCCACGAAGACCTAAACGCAAAGTTTCGACAGGAATTACTTCGGATGGCTGTATATTACCCAAGTTTACGTTACTCCCAAACTTACGGATAAACCATACCTGCTGCTCTTTCTGTGGCGCCTCAAAAATCAGATTTTCTACAGGCACCTGATCAGCAATCTCATCAATAAGTCCGGATCGCACCTCACCATTGGGTCGAAATACCCCAACAGTACCACTTTCACGTGCCTCGCAAATAATTTTTGATGCACCGGCATCAAGCTCACGCTCAATCATCTTAACCCACTTATATGGAGGGATAATATCATTTGGATTCTTACTACCTATCTCGGACAGGATAGTAAAATGCTTACTCATTTTCTGAATAATCTCTACCTTTCGCTGATCTGACAACCAGATCGTACCGTTTGAAACTTCGGCATGCTCAATATTGAATCGATCTAACAATTCCATATAAGCATCAAGCTGATCTCGCAGCACATATGCCTCGAAAAGAGTTCCCCCAAAATAGACCGGGATATTGGCGTTATCGTAAACCGCCAGCTTCTCCTCAAGATTTTGAGTTACGTAACTCGTTCCCCAACCAAGTTTTACTATATCAATATAATTGGAAGAAGTCTCACAAAGATCTTCAACCTGTCGAACGCTGAAACCTTTATCTAAGACCAGCGTTATTCCTTTTTCGCGGGGTTTTTCGGTACGCTTTGGTAGGTGATTGAGCTTAAAAGCCATTGGAGATTATAAATTTGACAATTTAAACGGACAAATATACTAAAATGAACCTTTTTAATAAAATCTTTAACAAGCTTTATTCATCCTCGGATCATCTGTTGATATAAGAACAGTTTGTTAAACTATTTATCCGATATTTGCTGTATGGGCTTTAGAACAAGAGCAGAAAATGGCTCCATCCAAACATGTTGGTTAGCCCCCAAACCGTAATGTCCCCCCTCGTTAGTCCCTCCATAATACTCCGATTCAGTGTTTAAGATAATCTCATATTGCTCTCCCTGAAAGGGCCCAACAGAAAAGTTTTCTACGTTTTGATCTGAAAAGTTCAATATAAATAACAAATGATCCGCTGGATTTTGTGCTTTTCGTAAAAATGAAAAGACAGATGGCCGTTCTTTTCCTAACGCAATCCATTCAAAACCTGCCGGATCTTTATCTAATTGATGCAATGCAGGTTCGTACTTATATAACGCATTTAAGTCATCTACCAACTTTTTTATTCCCTGGTGACGATTATGCTCTAACAAATGCCAATGCAGGGATCGATCCTCAGCCCACTCACTGGTCTCGGCAAACTCTCCTCCCATAAATAGCAGCTTTTTTCCGGGATGTCCGTAGAAATACGTAAATAACAATCGTAGATTAGCAAACTGTTCAGGCTCATCTCCCGAACTCTTCCAAACAAGTGGCTTTTTAAGATGCACAACTTCATCATGCGAAAAGGGGAGCACAAAATTTTCCGATTCATTATACATCATCGGAAAAGTTATTTTATTGGGATCATTACTGCGCTGGCCAGCGCTTTTTTGAATATACTCCAGCGTATCGTTCATCCATCCCATATTCCATTTATAGTCAAATCCCAATCCATCGTGATGTACGGGCGTGGTAACCCCTGCCCACGATGTTGACTCTTCGGCGAACGTTAGGATGCCGGGAAACTCTCGATGAATCATTACGTTAAAATCCTTTAGAAAACGTATCGCCTCTAAATGTTCATTGCCACCATATTTATTTGGGCTCCATTCCTCAGGCCCTTTTGAATAATCTAAATACAGCATAGAAGCCACGGCATCTACTCGCAAACCATCAATATGATATTTATCACACCAGTAATGTGCATTCGATAACAAAAAGTTTCGGACACCATTTTTCCCGTAGTCAAAAATATAGGTTCCCCAATCTTTCTGCTCCCGCTTTTGGGGATCACCATATTCGTAAAGCGGTGTACTGTCGAACATCTGCAACCCTTGTTCATCCTTGGGAAAATGTCCCGGAACCCAATCCATAATAACCCCTATGCCGTTTTTATGACATTCATCGACGAAGTACATAAAATCCTTTGGGTCTCCAAAGCGACTGGTTGGTGCATAATAACCGGTCACCTGGTATCCCCAAGAGGGATCGTATGGGTGTTCTGCAATGGGCATGAGTTCAACATGGGTAAAACCACTATCATTTACGTAAGGAATCAGCTCGTGAGCTAACTCCCGGTAGCTTAAATACTCGTTATTATCTGCCCCTTTCCGCCTCCAGGATGCAAGATGGACTTCGTAAATCGATATTGGCTTTTGAAAGGACTGGCGATTCCCCCTTTCCTCCATCCATTCTTCATCCCCCCATTCAAAACCTGATAGATCATACACCAAAGAAGCATTCTTTGGACGTACTTCCATGGCATATGCATAGGGGTCCGACTTCAAAAAAGGTGGGGCTTCTGCACCCGTCTTTAACTCAAATTTGTATAATGTCCACTGGTCAATCCCGGAAATTTTCGCTGTCCAAATACCGGTTTCTTCATCTTTCTGCATTGGATTCCGTCGCCCATCCCATTCGTTAAACTCACCCACGACACTTACACTGTGAGCATGAGGAGCCCATACGGCAAACGCCACTCCATCTTCGACAACTTGTGCCCCCATCAAAGAGTGAGCATTATAACAACTACCCTCTTTCCAGCACTCCTTATCACTTTCTGACAAAATTGTATCCAAAAGCCGATTATTTAGACTAAAATTTATTTTCAGCTAATTATAGTTAACGCAAAATTGAAGGAATTACAATACTGTTTAACATCTAAAAGACACGTATTGAAAATGGTAAATTGGGCAATCGATCTCGAAGAAATAGAATACTAATTGAAGAATAAACTATCCTATTTTTCTGCCTGACGCTTCCACTGACTGTACTTTTCTCGTTGGGTCGTTACCTTCTTAAGGTAGTTTCGCGCCTCTGCATATTCCAGATTTTTTCGCAAATAATTATAGTTTTCCTCAGGCGACATGCTGTTTATTTTTGAAAAAGCTTTGGAAAGATTCGTATCTCCAGTATAAGCAACAGAAACATTCCCGGCCCCAGTGTTATAGGCAGCTGTTATCAAGTATTCGCGAGTAGTATTATTGTCAGCCCGATCAAAATAGTTTGATTCCATAATATCTAAAAAGGTCGTTCCCATCTGGATATTATTACTTGGCTCAAACAAGAACTCTTTGGTTGGAATCCCATCTTCATTAAAGATTCTGCGATATGCATCCCGGCCACCCGTAGTAGGTACTAACTGCATCAAACCATACGCATTGGCATGTGAAGCAGCAGTGGGATTGAAGTGCGACTCTACATGTATGATGGCAAAGGTAAACGCAGGATCAATATTGTGCTCTTCCGAGAACTTATACACAAAATCTTCAACTTTTTTCGCCCGTTTCTGCATATGATCATCAGCTAATTGGAAATCCACATATACCACATAACGAGTTTCTCCGTCATCGCCCTGAACCTCCTTGGTTTTCGTATTCTTCTCTGCTACTTCCTCGGCATACTCATCCACAGTCTGATCTTCGGACTTATCTAACTGACCTTCTAAAACAGCTTCATCAGTGACTTCTTTATTAGGCACGCTATCGGTTTCAAACCCCTCCTGAGTGCCCTTTGACTTCATAGCACCCGATACCTTTTCCGGCATTTCTTCTTTTATTTTCTCGGCCTCTTCCTTGCTTTCAGCTATCACCTCAACCTGGCCAGTCCCCTCTTCAAAATCCGTTGAAATTCGAAGAGTCCCGTTCTCTTTATATTCTACCCATTCTTTTTTGGAGCGCTCTTTAAAATCACCCCATTTCTTAAGCATCTCCTCTTTAAATGCATTGAATTCTTTCTCCACTTTTTTCTGGTACGCCTCATAATCTTCTTCTGAGGAAGCTACTCCATTTTCAATATCTTCAACATACTCGTTATAGCCCTCTTCCATTTCTTCTTTATAATCTTCGTATCCTTGGGCAAACACTGATGATACATTTAACACAAGAAAAGCAACAAGAAGTACCACCTTCCCCTCTATTGTCCCCACCCTTTTTGGTCGCCTATACATAACGGACCTCTCTCAAATTAACATTTTTAACCTCATTGAAACATCTACCAATTCAATCAAGCCTATAAAAAAATATCCCAACCCGGAAATAACCGGGTCGAGATATTATTATTCCTGGGAAATTTCTAATTCCCTGATGGCATATTTCCTTCCTTCATTTCTTCAATGGATTGTTTCATCTCTTCAAACCCTTTTGAAGCCTTAAACTTGGTATACATCTCTTCATCCTTCGATAATGTATTTTCAAGAGCCTGATTCAAAGCATCTGCAGCTTCACCAACAGGCAAACGAACCAACATTAATACCTCATGCTTGGTATTGTTATCACGTGTATAAAACTTGCTTCGGTCCACATCTACACCACGCAGTGTTTGTTGACCCACAGATTTTGAAACATCAGTAAAAACCTCACTGTAATTACTATTTGCCCCAGAAGTGGTTTCTTCTGCAAAGTTTTTCTGCATAGCACTCACTTCAGATTCAAGCTTTAACGTAAGTGCCGCACGTCCATTTTGCATCGCCTGCTTCCGCGCCATACTTCTACGAGAAGAGGTCCCTTCACCAATAGCATACATATATTCGCTATCACTGCTTGGCGGATTCGTGTACCAGCTGGGCAAATCGCTACCCGCATTGTCTTGCACATTTTCTGAGCTACTGCAGCCGAACGCTAAAAATCCAGCTACTAAAAAAGTAAGTAGTATACGTGTTTTCATAATGATCCCTATTTATATTAGATGATGTAATGAATGTAGTCCATATTGATGAACTTATTATTAAGACCTTCAATAATCGGAATACAGTTTAAAAAAAATTGCCTGAAAATCACATTTATCAATCGACAGATAATAACTCCTTATTAATATAGTCCATAAATTCTGAGGATAATTTCTCTTGGACAGCCTGAATAGAGCGTTGGCGTGCATACTTCTCATTCATACTTCCCTCACGACCCTCACTCATATACGTGCTAAACCATTGACCATTCTCTTTATTCTGCGCCTCAACCTGCAAGGCCCACTGAATAAATTCATATTTCGGCCTATTTAGATCAACTGGTTCCATCCTTAAATTCGCCTTCATTTCAATAACCGGACTACTGTTATTCGCCATCTCAAACCCAGCATTTTGTAACTTCCTGGTAATTTCTGATTGCACCTCTCTTGGTAACTCACCAACTAATTTAACGGTGCATTCCTTCTTCGCCTCCCTAAAATCTTGTGTGATTTCTGCCAACAGAGCCTCCCTTCCAGAGCCCTGTCCCGTTAACACCGCTCGCTGATTTATTAACATATCATTCACTTGAGCTGCGGCCAACGCTTGCTTCGAATAAATCAATCGATCTAAACTACTCTCGGTATTAGACGCTTTTTTACGCAAAGCATTAATGTTATCTCTATTGCTCTCAATTTCCCGACTGTAAAGTTGCGCAGTCTCCATCCGATCCATAAGGGCAAGTGCATAAAAAGTACCATTTGGAGCTTCATGAACTTCTCTTATTTCAACATTGCGCATCTGTTGGTTAGAATTAACTTCGGACCGGGTAATAAGGTTCGTATTTTCCCTGACACTGATCCCTTCTTCCGAATCTGTTATCTCTTCAAACTCATTTACATAAGATTCATTTACCTCGACTTCAGACACAAATATTTGGGCCAAATTCGATTGCGCCTGAGTACGAGCCCCTTCCCGGGTAGGCGATGAACCAACAGCCATCAGATATTGGTTTTCACTGAATTGATTTGAGGGATTGTTAACCCATTTCGGCAAATCGGAGTTTTGGGCTTCGGCCGTTACTGAACAACTGCTTGTAAAAGCCAAAAATACCAATCCTAATACCAGGTATATCTGATGGATATAAAATTGATTGCTCATAAGAGATTACTTAATTCAACATGTTTCTAATTTGAATAAATAGAAGCTATCGGTTCAAGGCGCTCCCGTTCATTTATCGTTATATTTCGCGCCTCAGAATAAAGTAATTCACCAGCTGAAGAGTAGTAATTAAATGTAACATCATGCTTTCCGGCAGACAGTTTTATAACGTTGGTGTAAATCTTCCCCGGCATCGTTTGCCATCCCCTAAGATCAGCCTGTTCGGATGCTTCCCGCGCTCTTCCTCCTAAAAAACCGGCTATGCTTCCTGCCACTTCACCATATTCATCTTCTACCATATCTGTGATACCTTTCTGGGCAACAGATTTTAAAATCCCCCTGATTGTGGCCCGGGCAATAATAATAGGTTTTTTAATTTCAAATGTTTCCCGAGCGACCTTATCCATTTCTTCAATAATTTTGAGCTCCGTTCGCATCGTATCATTTACAACAGCTTCAATCACACTTACCGAAGAGGGCTGCATTACTAATTTGGGAATGGCAATCTTTACCCCCTTCCCATCTCTGTTGATATCAGTATTGATACTAATATTAACCTTATCAGGAGCACTTCCGCAAAAAGCCATTAACATTGTATTGTAAGTATCTGGTCGCTGAACCTTAGCAAAAGACGAGTCGAATTTAAGCTTCGAATCCGGCATAGCCTGATGATTCTTTATCGCCTCTTTAAGGTTATCCATTTCAATACGTGCCCCATCTTCTTCTCCCGCTTTGGCATGAAGGGCGCTTGCAATATAATGGCTTAGAGGACTTGCATGAATGCTTGAGGTACCCGCCTCCCATTTAATATTCTGATCTGTTGTATCCGATTCGGCCATTGAAGTCGCATACTCACCATACTTTTGTTCGGCCTCTTCTAATTTCTCCGTTATTCGACGTGCTTCGACCATGGCCCCCTGGAAGTCATCCATTTTCAAGTATCCCAGGCTTTTAAAACCATTTAAATACACATCCTCATACACCTCTCCGTTATAGTTAAGCTGGGTATCATTGCTCAAAAAGGCACCAATTCCAGTCTTTATACTTTTGCTAAAAAACTGGTCTATATATTCTTCGGCATTGGTAAAAGACTCCACACTCTGTTCATAATCTCCCTTAAAGTAATTAATAGTTCCCTTTTCGAGAGCATAAAGCACACGATCTTTTTCCTCGTAAATCTCATTCTCTTTTAAGCTATCGGCTATAAAATCAGCACGTTCATAATCACCCGACTGAAAAGACGTTCTCATTTGTTTTTGGCCATTCATCAACTTTTGTGACCCGCATCCCGTAATAAGACCGGCCAAAACGAAGAGTATCAAGATTCTTTTAACGCGACCTCCTAACATAATAATTGATCACTCATATTTTTTGCCAATTAACTTTAGAAGGCAATTAAACCCCTGCCAACTGAACCACCCCATGCTTACTCTCTCTTGAATGATTGCGACACATCGTGCCACATACTGATAACTATCGTGCTAAACTCAGTGACAATGAATGACTTACCACTTTACCTTATTTCGCTCAATCATTTTCTTAATTTTTTTATTTCCTATCCAAGCCTTCCTGTTAGACTCAACATTTATCAACTCAAGGTTAACCGTATAAAACTTAGCAGCCCGCGTTCCATCTAAATTCTTATCAATATTTGCATCTATGTTTCCAACAAGCATATAATCTGCTCCCAACTCCCGAGCAAGAGAAGCCGCTGATTCATAGGTGGCATGCTGTTGCTGATCATCCCGTTCTGCCCTTATTTGCTCTCGCTGTTCCGGATCTGCAACAATCTCTACTTTCTGACTATTAACAATAGCTCGTTCCATTTCTTTAATAAAAATATCCGTTCGGATATGCTCGCTTGTATTATTACGGATACCTCCAACAATCAAAACCGGAGATTCTACATTCTGCAACCAAGCAGCTGATAAGATATCAGAAGTCATATCCTCTGCCACCATCCGTGCATCAGTGTCATTCCATTTTCCCGAGAGATCGGACTGGGAGTTGGGATCTACCCGTTGTACACTTTGTGAGGGACTGCAACCCCAAAGAAGAAATCCTGCTAAAATTGTACCAATAATAATTCGTGATAAGGCCATAAGGTGACTCTCTTAAATTTATTTATGGTTGTACCCGTTACTTTTAATCACCTGTGAACATGCGATTTTTAATATAAGATTTCAAATTAAAATCCTACTTCTGACTCATTTTCTTAGCCAAACGCCTATTATACTTTGGTAAGAATCCCCTAAAGCAGCAATCCTCATTTAACAATACACATACCCGCTCTATTAAATTTTGTAACTCTGAATCTTTGATGTTACTATTTATTCGAATAATTCATCTTTAATGAGGGGGAGACAACTATGATGTTCCAGCCTAATATGCTATATAATTTTTTACGCTTGGTAATAGTGTTACTCGTCTTTGGGATTACAACGAATGTTGCCCAGGCACAAGACTTTGAGGAATGGAAGAAAAATTACCTCAATGAGTTTGACGAGTTTCAAAATGAATATGACAAAGAGTTTTATGAGACCCTGCAAAAAGAATGGGAAGATTTTAAATCTCAAAATAGTCCCGACTTCTACGAAGAACCTAAACCAAAAACTATTCCTTCGGTAGAAAAACCATCGCCTCCTACTCCCAAACCTCAAAAGTCAAAAGAACGCAAAGACCCTGCTACGGGCAACCAACAGAACAAGACTATTCAAAAAACTGAAAAACGTACTTCTGCTGATAATAAAAAGAAAAATACAACTTCCGATTTACGACAAAATCAAAATAACCAATCCCAAACGGCTTCACATAAAGATAAACCAAACACTAAAAAATCAGTAGGGGTTAATCCATCCAAAGGCATTTCCCCGAACTTTACCCCTAATATTGAACAAGCAGAGATTCACGCAAAGCAATTAAATTATTTTGGGATCCCCATTGATTATAAATATTACGCTGCCTATGAAAAACAATTGGGAAACCAGGTTAACCAAAAAGCTATTGCTGACTTTTGGAAACACTTAAGTACAAAAGACTATCCATCTTTTCTTACACAAATACAACAAGTGCGATCTCAGCTATCATTAAATGATTATGGATATGCGCAACTATTAAACAATATAGGGTCTCAAATTTATGGGCCAGGGACAAACGAAGCTGTTTTATTCACGTGGTTTATGCTTACCCAATCAAATTTTGATACAAAAATTGCCTATAAAGAATCGGAACTCTATGTACTTGTTGCAGCAACGCCACACACTTATCAAAAATCAGCAACTATAGATGGAACCCGATATTATAACCTGAAATTTGATAAAGATAATCCTGAACTCCCCTCAAGCTTTTATACCTATCAGGGTAGTCATGGCAAGGGCCAAAAGAAATCACTCGACCTGTTATTTGATGGCTTCCCTCCCTTCCCACAAGAAAAACAACAAAGAGACCTGCAATTCACTTTTCGAGATTCCACCTACAAGATTAGCCTGCCCGTTGATATGAAAGCCATAAACTACTTTAAAGAATATCCACAAGCCGGCTTAGATCTCTATTTTAATAGTAACTTTGAGGGAGAAACATATACCCAATTAGTCAAATCTTTGCGGCCGTTGTTACAGGGGAAATCGATCCTGGAACAGGTTAATTTACTACTTCGCTTTACTCAACGCTCTTTTGAATATGAAACCGACAGGGATCAATTTAATTACGAAAAGAAGATGTTTCCGGTTGAAACCATTTACTACCCGGCATCGGACTGTGATGACCGATCGATTATGTTTGGTTATTTGCTCAATGAACTAACAGACTTGGACTACCTTGTGCTGCGATATCCCAAGCACCTCACCATTGCTGTTCATTTTCCCTCTGGACAAGAACCCTCCGGGGACCGTGTTAATGAACCCATCATCCATGAGGGAAAACGCTATTACGTATCTGACCCAACTTATTTTGGCGCTGATGTCGGAATTATCATGCCCCAATACCGAAACACAAAACCGAGCGAAATATTTGACCTTTAAGTCTATCCACTACTTATCAAACTCTACAAATACCTCTTCAATATTTGATGGCTTCTGGGTAAATCGACTTACAGCCCACGTAGCAAATAAGCTTAATACAAAAGCGGGTATCAATTCATACAGGTTATCCTTTAACACCGGCACATAATACCACCCAATGGTTACCAACGTCCCCGTAATCAAGCCTGCAAAAATGCCTTTGCGTGTGGTCCCCCTCCAATACAGCGCGAGAATTGACGTGGGACCAATAGCAGCACCTAACCCTGCCCATGCAAAAAGTACGAGCCAAAAGACCAACTCTTGGGCAATCAAGCTAAATAGTAGCGATATTGCTACAAGCACAACCACAACGATACGGCTATAAAGCACTAATTTCTGCTGCGTAATCTGCTGTCCCTTTTTAATGATCTTGTCATACAAATCCCGGACAACTGATGAAGCTGCAACTAACAGCTGCGAATCGGCCGTGGACATAATGGCCGCAAAAATGGAAGCAACTACCACTCCAAAAATTACGGGATGCAAATGCTGTTGTGCTAAAGCAGGATAGAGATTTTCTGTGTCCGCAGCTGGTAATAGTTCTGCTTCGGGAAAATAAACGCGGCCTGCCAATCCAATAAATATAGCGCCCCATCCCATCAACACATTCCAGATGGTACCAATAACTGCTGACCACCGTAGCTGCTTGGGATCATCAATAGACATATAACGAGACAGAATATGAGGGTTACCCGGTGACCCTAAACCAATCCCCAGGAAACCAAGTAACCCACCAAATCCAATGGCTAATGGATCGACAAACCCGGCTTCCATACTGCCCAACTGTGATAATACCTGCGAGAGACCTCCAGCATCCCAAATTGCAATAAAGGGAAGAACCACCAGCGCAAACACCATAAATATAGCCTGGAACATATCGGTAAGGCTCACCGCTAAAAATCCACCCAGAACCGTATATCCCATAATAATTACGGCGGTGAGAATAACACCATTGGTTTGCGTTAGGCCAAAGCTGGATGCAAATGCTTTTCCACCGGCCACAAACTGCGCCGACACGTAGCTGATCATAAAAATCAAGAATACTACTACAAGTGCAATGCGTAGGTAGCCGTTTTTATCATTAAATCGCTCGGCAAAAAAGTCAGGTACCGTAATACAGTTATAGGCCTCAGAAAAGTTTCGGAGTCGCCTTGCGTAATACAGAAAAAGAAACAGTTCAACGATGACATACCCCATCACCGCCCATACTGCTGTGGCACCCTGGGCATACGCCATGCCGGTTACCCCTACCAAAAGCCAGGCACTCCGACCCGAGACCACAGCCGACAGGGCTACAACAAATCGGTTCATCTGGCGTCCGCCAATAAAAAATTCGCTGATTCCCTCAGACGAAAAACGGGATGAATAAATACCGATGCCAAATAATAACACCAGATATCCGATAAAAGCCCCGACGGCATACTCATCTACCGCCAGCGAAATGGCCTGCGTTTCATCCATCGTCACTAAATTTTATTCGATAAGATAATACGATGGATAAACCGATAATCAGGATCGGTACCACAAACATGATAAGGGTGAACGAACTCATAACAGTAATTAATCCAAACCTGAGGGTACTAAAGTACTATCAATTATGGAAAAATACCCATCTGGTTATAGATGATACCCACTTTATCGATAGCACTTAAAAAGGCTGCTGTTCTAAGATCAATATCGTGCCTTTTGCGTAGTTCATTAAGTTCGTTATAGGCATTAATCATTGTCTCCTCCAATCCCGAATCAACGAGGTCTTTTTCGTCAGCCCCTTGAGCTAAGACGCCCATCTCCTCCTCCGTAAAGGTTCGGTCAGATATGTTTTCAATAACATTCAATATCTTGCGATAGCTACTTTCTTCAAAGCGTTTTTCCATACGACCAAAGCGAACATGCGATAGGTTTTTCAGCCATTCAAAGTACGAGACCGTAACACCACCGGCATTGAGATAACTATCCGGAATAATGAGGGCACCTTTTTCTTTGAGAATATTATGTGCTTCGTCAGTTGTAGGTCCGTTGGCTGCTTCACCAATTATTTTTGCTTTAATATCAGGAGCATTATCGGCATGCAACTGATTTTCGAGCGCTGCTGGAATCAAAATATCGCATTCCGCCTTTAATACAGCGGTATTATCTTCAAATGCCTTAGTATCATTAAATCCCATAATGGAACCCGTTTCATCGCGGTACTCCATTAGAGCCTCAAGATCGATACCACCTGAATCATAAATTGAGCCCTCAATTTCAGCAACACCTACCAAAACAGCTCCACCCTGAATCATATTTTGAGCGGCATGATAACCAACATTTCCAAGCCCTTGAATAACAAATGTCTTGCCTTCCAAACCGGGTTCAAGCCCCAGCTCTTTCATATCTTCTTTATTCTGGCACGCTTCTCGAACCCCAAAATAAACGCCACGTCCAGTAGCTTCGGTACGTCCGCGCACCCCGCCTTGGGGAATCGGCTTACCCGTTACACATGCTTCGGCATTAATATCAGATTTTAACTGGCGGTAGGTATCGAGAACCCATCCCATCTCACGAGCGCCCGTACCATAATCTGGAGCCGGCACATCCGATCCCGGACCTAAGAAATCCTTCTTGATCAACTCATACGTATAACGACGCGTAATACGTTCAATTTCCGCATCCGAATATTCCGATCTCTCAATTTTAATCCCGCCTTTTGCACCTCCAAAGGGAACATCAACCACGGCACATTTGTAGGTCATCAATGCTGCCAATGCCATAGTTTCATCTTCATTCACAGTCGTGCTAAACCGAATACCTCCCTTGGTTGGCAACTTATGGTGACTGTGCTCTACCCGCCATCCATGTATCACCTTTATAGATCCATCGTCACGCTCAAGCGGAAATGTAATGTGATAAACGTTATTACATATTTTTATCTGATCTAATAGTCCCTGATCATATTCGGAATACTTAGCGGCACGATCGAACCCTTTATTTACCTGATCAAAAAATTCATAATCTGACATACGAAAATACCTTCTTAATAATGAAAAAAGCTGCTGTTATCCATTCATGTTATGATCGACAATCGCAATATTATTACAGAGTGTCAACATTTTATTCTGCCTGTTTAAACATTGATGTATGAACTTTTCTCCACCTTGGGGGTGTTCCATCTGTATTCATCAGAACAACCTTTTTCACCATAAAATCAGTATAAAATTCCCGCCCTATGTTATTAAGAATCACCTCTTTCTCTTTTGAGGATAATTCTCCATAAAGCAAGCTTAAATGAGGCATATACTCCTCATTTTTGTTACAATCGAATAGCTGGCAAGCATTTTTTCGCAAATTTAAAAGCTGTTCGTTTTCTGCAATATGAATAAAAAGTGCTTGATAAAAAGTGTTTAAATATCCGGCCTTAGTAAGAGTAAGGCTAAATGGTGTTACGGATGATGCCAATGTATCTATCAATGGGACCAATTCTGCATTTGTTGCTTCAAGTCCCCCTACCAGCGTTATATGGGGCGAAAATTTTGGGGTTCCATGTTTTTCGCTCAATTTTTTTATTCGCTGCTTATAATTATACGCAACATCACCAGTGGGTTCTAACCAAATCGAATATGTCGATTTCTTTTTCATAAGAATGCCTGCCCCCCTCTCTTTTCCTTAGTTTACATTTGTACGTATAATGTAAAGCAAATATTTTAAAACAGCCCAAGAAAGTTTATTTATGCACAGATAAATATACATGCAGATGATCGGCCGTTCCATAATGTCGAATGGTAGATAGGCCTAACATCCTAAATGTTAAACGAAGTATATTGTTTTGCCATTCAGCCCTTCCCTTTGTGCGCAAATCAACAGCATGCACATAACCTGAAGACTGTACATAATGCAAAGATTGCTCATTTTCAGGCAGGCCCATCCGGTCGTAATCTTCGGGAACCCGTTGGATATCTGTAACAATCATATCACTGTTAGCTAATGTTACCGTGGTTAACGCCACACGTATAATTGGATGCAAGGACCGATAGTAAGAATGTATCTCATCCGTTTTGGTATTAAGGCTTGAATAGTACATCATCCCATAAAAGGCATACGCAACAACCAATACCAATATCCCCTGAGAAAACAAGCGAAACGCCCTTTTACCTATCCCAAACCTATAAATGAAAGTGCCCCCATAAACCATCAACAACAATACTGTTGCCGAACAACCTATCCCCAAAGCTAACCAACCATTAGCCTGATAATCCTGGTAAAAATAGACGGATGTTCTGACAAGAATAATGAATGGTAAGAACAGCCCCATAATAAGCAGCAGAAACTTTACAAAGAATCTTTTCCAGGATGTGGTTTGTTTTCTGCTTTTCGACTTTTTGAACTCAGATAACTGCTGGTCGAACTGTTTGTTTAACCTTTTCAGCTCTTCGAGAGAACGGTCTTGATCACTACTCATAACTATTTCTATATGGTCGTAACTTACGTTTTTACACGACCCGTAAAATCATAAGTTACAATAACTACAAATAGAAAAGGGTTCTGGCCGAAACCAGAACCCCATACAACTCATCACAATCCCTGTTTCCAATTAAGTAAAATTTGGAAAAGAATCCAATCGCTTACAGAAAATACTCATAGTTCGTAAAACAACTCCAGAGATCAGGCATGTTGCTCCTCAGACTGCAGATAAAAAACATTCAAAATAAACAGTACTGCTAAGCTGCCTAAAAAAGAAAACGCCAAACTTCCGGGCATGCCAATAACTATGGCCATACTCCCAATCACTACCGAACCAGCTACTCCGAAACCAAGATTGGGAAGAAGCTCGACTCCCTGTTTCCAGATACTCACCTTAACAATTGCCCCAGCCACCAAACCAAGTGCAATAAACCAGAAAATCATGGTTCCATTTAATTCTTCCATCGCATCAAATTATTTTAGTTTAAAATGAATTGGACAAAAAATATACTTTTTTAACCGATTTTGGAACCTATTTTTATAATTACTTGCCTAACTGTAATATCTTACAGTAACTGATTTATCTCCACCAATGACCAACGCCGATATCCGAAAAATAATCCACATCGACATGGATGCCTTTTATGCATCGGTGGAGCAGCGCGATTTTCCTGAATACCGCGGTAAACCGCTCATTGTGGGAGGATCTCCCGAAGGACGCGGCGTAGTTGCAGCAGCCAGCTACGAGGTACGTAAGTATGGCGTTCATTCTGCCATGCCAGCAGCAAAAGCCATCCGATTATGTCCGAATGCCATTTTTGTAAAACCACGTTTTGAAGTCTACCGAAAAGTTTCGGAACAGATTCGTGAAATCTTCTTTGAATTTACGGATCTCGTTGAGCCTCTTTCACTGGATGAGGCATACCTCGACGTAACCGAGAATCATATTAACTTACCCTCAGCAACACTGATCGCTAAAAAAATCCGCAAGCGCATCAAAGAAAAAACACGCCTTACCGCTTCGGCCGGGGTAGCTCATAATAAATTTCTGGCCAAGGTGGCATCAGATCTCGATAAACCCAATGGACTTGCGGTAATTTTACCTGAAGATGCTGAAGACTTCCTGGAAAAATTAGAAATAGGAGAATTTTATGGGATTGGAGAAGCAACTGAATCAAAAATGAAATCGCTGGGCATTCACACCGGCAAGGATCTTAAGGAATGGTCAGAAATTGAACTCGTCAATGAATTTGGTAAAACAGGACGCTATTACTACCGCATTGTTCGGGGCATTGACAACCGTAAAGTTAAAACGCATCGAATCCGAAAATCCATTGGCAAGGAGCGTACTTTTTCTGATGATGTTGACGACCTGGGTTGGATCAATAATTTTTTGCGCGAACTGTCCGAAAAGATTTCAAAAAATATGAAATCCAAAAATGCGGCTGGTAAAACGGTTACGCTTAAGGTACGGTACGATGACTTTGAAACCATCACCAGAAGTACCTCTTTTAGCCACTATATTGATGAAGCTAAAGATATTGCCGACACCGCTATTTCCCTACTTGAAGAAACTAAGGTGGGGGAACGAAAAGTCCGCCTGCTCGGCATCACGCTATCGAATCTAAACCTTAATGAAAAAGGCATCTTCGAACAGCTGGAAATACCATTTGATAAAAGTGGTGAGTACTGAGAGGAGATATTTACTACGTCTCTAACTCTTGAAACCCATTATTTTTCCTTATCTTTAGCCGTGAAAAATAATCCGTGTAATTCTACGGCCAAAATATTTCCAAATGAGCTATACCCTTTCCGATTTTGATTACGATCTCCCCGATGAATTTATCGCCCAGCAACCGGCTGATCCCCGAGATCATTCCCGACTGCTTGTATATGATAGTGCCACGGGCACTATCACCGACGATCGCTTTTATAATATTTCAGATTACCTTCCAGAAAATACCACACTGGTTGTTAACAACAGTAAAGTAGAAAAATGCCGCCTGCTTTTTGATGAGGGCAAAAAAGAAATCTTTGTCCTCAATGCCGCCAACAACACCACGGTTAAAGCAATGGTACGGCCCGGCAAGAAATTTAAAAAAGGAAGAACGCTTCAACTTACGGAAAACATTTCAGCCGAAGTATTGGATATCGATGAAGAGGGTTTGCGAACGTTAAAACTAACACCCGCCCTTAACAATCCTGTTTACAACAAACACAAACATACCCCTTTTCCACCCTACATAGAACAGAACGAATCGTTATCAGAAAAGTACCAAACGGTGTATGCGGATGATCTGGGAAGCAAAGCTGCACCCACTGCCGGACTTCATTTTACAGATGAGTTGCTGGAGACGCTTGAAAAGCAAGGTATCAACCAAGCCGAAGTAACGCTACATGTAGGACTTGGGACGTTCGCACCAGTCAAAGCTGATAGCATTGATGACCACACCATGCATTCGGAATGGTTTAAAATCACTAAAGAAACTGCTGACCAACTAAATAAGGCTGAACATATTACAGCGGTAGGAACTACCAGCGTACGTGTTCTGGAATCATCACTCCGAGAACATCAGCAGTTTACAGCCACAAAAATGGATACGGATATTTTTATTCGCCCCGGTTTTCAATTCAAGGCTACTGATGCACTCATCACGAACTTTCACCTGCCCAAAAGTACTTTGCTGATGTTGGTAGCCGCCTTTACCGGCTATGATGAAATGAAAAAAATATATCAGCATGCCATCGATGAGGAATATCGTTTTTACTCCTTCGGCGACGCCATGCTGATACTTTAGAATTTCGTCCAACTGCTGGTTTAGCAGTCGGACGAACACCAATACTTT
Source organism: Fodinibius sp. Rm-B-1B1-1 (assembly GCF_038594945.1). Classification (NCBI taxonomy): domain Bacteria; kingdom Pseudomonadati; phylum Balneolota; class Balneolia; order Balneolales; family Balneolaceae; genus Fodinibius; species Fodinibius alkaliphilus. The sequence goes on along the minus strand of NZ_JBCFYD010000001.1, from coordinate 1,077,626 downwards.
GTCATGCTAAATTATGTACTGAACTTTCCTCAGTATTTCTAAGCATCTGTTCTCATAACAGACCCTGAAACGAGTTCAGGGTGACATGAGTTTGCAGCTTAATTATCTGGATTGTTCTGTTGCTGCTGTTGCTGCATCTCTTGCATTTTCTGCTTCATCTGCTGCTGAGCATTTTGCGCTTCATCACCGTCAACCATTTTTACCTGGTTCTTTAGTGAGGTAGAAAGTTCCTCAACATCATCTTCGGAAAGCACTTCGTCGAGATCCTCAATGCCCACCTTTTGTAACAGGTTATAAATCATTCGGTTGTGCAACATTTGCTGTGCTGCAGAACTTAATTGCATCAGCTGTTGCTGGGGAACTTGCGCGCCGGACAACTTAATCTTATTCATTACTGGTTCCAGCAGCGACTCAATCTTATTAGACATCTGCTTTTCCAGCTCTTTGGCATCGGCATTCTCTTTACTTGTGACTTCGTTACCGTTAGGATCAACTAACTTCATAATTTACAAATACTTTGGTTTGGAATTACTTCATGGTTTAAACAGAGTTTGACAGGATATCGTTTATCTTCCAAAACTCAAAAAATTCCCCCGTATTATTCTTCAAACACCAACGCATCGGGATCGGCTCCCAATTCTTTTAAATATTTGATCATCGCATCATTGAAAGCAGGAGGGCCGCACACATAAAACGGCTGATCAAAATCATCGATCTGCTCAGCCAAAAATTGCTTGTCAATAAATCCATCCAGAAAAATATGCTCATCGGTAGGTTCATCCGTAATCACATTGATAAACTGATCGCCCAACATCTCTTCAAATTCTTCCCTCAGGATAATATCATTCTCTGTCTTATTTGAAAAGATGAGCATATTTGATTCGATCTCGTCCTTATCATAGAGATTCCGGAGAATAGCAATAAATGGCGTCACCCCGGCTCCACCTGCCAGAAAAACGCCTTCACCTGTATATTCAATTGCACCCCAGGCATCATCAATAATAAATTGATCCCCCTCTTCAAGCGAACCAATTTGCTCAGTAACACCATTATGATCAGGATAGCTCTTGATCACAAATTGCAAGTAATCATCATCTGGCAGGCTGGTGAATGTAAAAGGACGCTTTTCGTCGCGCCACCCTTCTTTATCAATAGCAACCTCTGTAGCCTGTCCCGGCGTAAAAGAGTAGCCATCGGGTTTTTCAAAAGTATACGCTCTTACATTGTGGGTAACCTCTTCAATCTCTAAAATTTCTACCTTTTGACTCATAGCTCAAATATTTTCTGATTAATACTCACTAAAGGAATGCTTTTAAAAGATTAACCATTCAAAAATCAATGGAATTATAACCAAAACGACCTTGTTAATTAGTTCAACATTAAACTAATAACAAGCGATAAACCAACTATATGCAACCTACAGAAGAACAACCTACAAAATTAGCCGATACAGAATACCCTATTCACGAACTCCTTCAAAAACGATGGAGCCCCCGTGTATTCTCAGAAAAGCCAATCGATGATGATATATTGACCCAACTTTTTGAAGCCGCACGCTGGGCCCCCTCATCCTACAATGAACAACCCTGGCGCTTTATCGTTGCACGCAAGGAAGATCAAGAGGCCTATAGCAAACTGGCATCCGTGATGAATGAATTTAATGAAGGTTGGGCAAAAGGAGCCCCCGTTTTAGTTCTGGCTCTTACTAAAACCACTTTTGATTTGGATGGCCGTGAGAATCCCCATGCCGCACATGATTTGGGACAAGCTATCGCCCACCTAACCTTCGAGGCTACCCGACACGATCTTTATGTACACCAAATGGCCGGAATCTCTCCCGAGCGAGCTAAAAATATATATGATCTCCCTGAGAACATTACCCCCAAAACCATGTTTGCGATTGGCCATAAGGGCAATCCAGAATCCTTAGATGAAAAGCTTCAACAACAAGAAACCTCCCCGCGTAAGCGCAAAAAGCTCGATAATATTGTCTTTGATGGAGAATGGAAAAATAACTAAAAGAAGTATAGTATTAGCCCACACAGGACTCTCACCCCTGTGTGGGTTATACTTACTATCGGGACTCGGAAATCTATACCCCAATCAAAATTTTTTAATTTACTTTAAATTATCTTCGAAAAAACGAATCGTTTTATCCCACGCATCTTCGGCCACCTGTTTGTTGTAGCGTGTTCCGGATGGATTGGCAAAAGCATGATCCGCTCCTTCATAAATATGGATATTATTTTCTACATCAACCTCATTCAAAGCCGACTCAAATTCTTTGACCTGCTCAACAGGAATCCCTTCATCCTCTTCACCAAAGATGCCCAAAACCGGCATTTGTAACTTCTTCAGTTGCTCGGTATCGGTAACTAACCGACCATAATAAATTACCGTAGCATCAATTTTATCAGGATGAGTAAGTGCCGTTTGCAACGACCATGCCCCGCCAAAGCACCAGCCAATGACACCAATATTATTGGCACCCTCTTTCTCCATCAAAAAGCCATATGCCTGGGTCAGATTATCGACTGCCTCATCATCATTTACAGATCGTGCAAACGTCCCCGCGCTATCTGGCGATTCAGCCACCTTCCCCTTGTATAAATCCACTGCCAAAGCTGTATATCCTTCTCCGGCCAGCTTGTCTGTCATCATGCGAATATTATCATTCAATCCCCACCACTCGTGGATCACAATAATACCGGGCAATGCTGTACCTTTATCGCTCTTTGCAAGATAGCCGGTTATCTCCTGACCATTTACAGTCGCATATTGGACTTCCTCTCCCGTCACCTCAGTTGATTGACTAAGGTTTTGGGCAGCATTTTCTACAGGCGCGTCCCCTTGGTGCTCCTTATCCATCCGATCAATAAAATCTTCTTTCGGACTATCACTACACGCTGTCAATAGCAGTCCCAATCCCAATACAAAAAACACCCTTCTAAACTGAAACATGGTTCCCTCTTTTTTATTATGGTTATACCTTTTTAATCAAAATATGAGCCAAAAAGTTGCATGGTCTCGTATTTACTACCTGTCAGCAGAAATATATCATCTGTAAAAAATATTAAAAGAGCTAAGTTTGAGGGTTAATCATATGATCTGTACAATGAATGAACTTAGTTAGGAACAAAATAATAACATTAGATTCATCTGGATATCAAGAGATATAAATAATTAACTAAACACTGGGGTACATATGAGTTTCGATTTTGAGAAAGCCAATCAATCATTTGATTCACTGCCATATACCGAACGTCTTAAATCAGTGGGTAACCTTGCCAAAAGCACCCTCACCATTGTTGGAAAAGATAAGGATATCGTAAAGCCATGGATTCGGATGGTCGTGTATCACTCTATTATGATCACATTCATTTTTGCCGGATTCTTTTTATGGCAGTACAACCATCTGGGTTATGCGTTGGGTTCCTTCTTTCTGGGATTCTTACTCTTTTTATACAAACATTTTTATGACAACAAACAAGAAATGCGCATGAGCTGGATTGTTTATGAAACCGTTATCGGCAATGATCCCTCCTACAAAGGGGCCACTACTGCCAGCAAAGAGCTAAAGTGGCATATACGAAAAATTGCCTGGATCGACATCCTCATGAGCTTCGTCAACAAAAGTAAATTTTTCGGTGGCGGGATTATAAAGATGCTTATTCGCCTTTTTATCGCCGGACTTGAAGAAGTTTGGGACCTGGCAAACCATTACCTGTTGCCCTCGGTGGCGGTCGACAAGTTGGATATCACATCAGCCGTTAAAGAGATGAAAAAGCTCAAAGAGCGGGTACCTGAATCTTTGGTAGGAATATTTGGCATCGATTTTTTAGGGAGAGTTGTACGTCATGTTACCATACCGGCCTATACTATCCTATTTATTATCTCCGCAGCACTGGGATATTTTGGAAGCGAACTATTTCCATCCTCCACTATTGATATTGGAGGCGATGATGTTGCCTTCAGCTTTGTTCCCATTATTTTTGCTTTCTGGGTTGGCAAGCTTTTCAGCAACATTTTTGAACGAACCGTTACCGGTATCAAAGTTATCTACTTCACCGTTTTTTATACTAAGATAACTCACCCGGAACGCATCCGCGATGACATGCAAGAGGACTTAGTTGACTATCTTAAGCTTGACCCCGTGGAAGAAGTTGATAACTTAGAAGAGCAAGAGGTAGTACAAGAGTAGATATTTCTTATTCCTTTCCCATATAAAAACTGGCGCTAGCTTTAAACTTGCGCCAGTACTAATACATCAAATATCAAGGCTTAATCTCTATTCATTGGCTGGAGAAATACGAACAACACCACTATCCGTTTCTGTAGCAACATAGATATTGCCATCTGGTCCCTGCTTCACATTTCGTACTCGGCCGATATCTTCAAATACCTTCTCCTCTCCAACGACTTCTCCATTTTCGACATCAACATGCATTACATAGCCAAACTTAAGTGAGCCTACTAAAATATCGCCCTGCCATTCGGGAAACTTATCGCCGGTTACGAAGGTCATCCCTGAAGGAGCAATGGAAGGATCCCAATACCACTCGGGTTGCTCCATGCCTGCCTTGGCTGTGTCGGGGGTAATTTCGGTTCCATCATAATCAATACAGAAACAGATTTCAGGCCATCCATAGTTATTACCTGCTTCAATAATATTGATTTCATCGCCTCCCCGTGGGCCGTGCTCATGCTCCCAAAGCTGTCCTGTTTCAGGATGTAAGTCCATGCCTTGGGGATTACGGTTACCATACGCAAATATCGCTTCCTTGGCCCCATCTTCACCTACAAATGGATTATCTTCGGGAATACTTCCATCTTCATTTAACCGATAAATTTTTCCGGCGTCTCGGCTTATATCCTGCGGATTAACATTACGAGCTCCTCGATCTCCTATCCCAAAGAAAACGTGTCCATTATTATCAAATACTATCCGACTACCAAAGTGTTGACCACGTTCGGTGTTAGGCTCCGCTTTATACAGCACTTCCTTATCCACGAGTTCTGTTCGATCATTATTAAGCTTAGCCCGCATTAGCGCCGTATTTGCGCCTGCTCCACTTCCTTCGGAATTGGAATAGGTAATATATATCCACCCGTTTTCTTCGTAGTTGGGATGCACATTTACATCAAGCAAACCGCCTTGACCTCGTGCCCAAACTTCGGGAACACCGCCAATAGATTCATCAACTAAACTACCATTTCTATACAACCATAAGTCACCGCTTCGTGCCGTTACTAACATATCACCATTGGGCAGCCAATCCATCCCCCAAGGGACATCAATTTCAGAGATAATCGTTTCGGTGTTATACTCCTGTTTAACACTATCCTCCTCATTTTCCGTATCAGTATTGGCATTACAAGCTGTCATTAAAATTGCAACGAGAAATATCGATAAATATTTATACATAATATGACCTTTTAATAGCTAATATTCTTATTCACACCGGCATCATATTGAATTAACAATTAACGCCAATCGTTCGATAATTGCTAATTCCTCACGTAAAAAGATATGAACAACAGTTACACTTAATTTTCCTACACCTTCCCCCACCCTTATGTTAATCGATATTTGACGGTTGTAATTTGTCTACCAAAGCGAGATATTTAGAATCCTTTTAAAACGATATGCGCCCGTAGCTCAACTGGATAGAGCGTCTGACTTCGGATCAGAAGGTTAAGGGTTCGAATCCTTTCGGGCGTACTTTTCTATAAGTCCATGACCTACAATTAGGTATGGACTTATTTATTTTATAAACATTTTAAATATGCTCAACCTATATTACTCTCGAGATAATATAGCCTTCTGTTCAAAGCTTCTATACTTTTTAAACTCATCTAACTGCTCTCTTTATATTTTGCAAACCTAGGATTCATTTTTGAGCAATCTCTGAATCCTCCTTTTCTGACTCAATACCTGCATAAACTTTCCCTAAAATTCTCTCCGCCTTTTTCTCAAGGCCATCATCTTTACTTTTTAAATTTTGAAGTAGATCAGATTTCTGAAAAGACAGGAATTTTTAAATTATAGCTATAGAAGTGACAAAAAACCTGACTTTGGTGTCTTTAAAAAGGAAAAAGTAACTGGACATGCTGCTCAAGCTGACACTACTAATAAACAATTATAAGAAGTGTGAACATTAATAAATGTGTTAGGTAAGGATAAATTCTTCCAATACAATCAGCGAAAATCTTGGATAGTACTTATAGGAACTGAAGAAAAAGAAATGTTTTATAGTCAGGAATTTTATTTAGCCCCTGATTATGAAAAAACAAAAGAATTTGATGAGGTCCCTTGGCATGCAATTGCAGAGCCCCATTTCTTATCAATATCTATTAATGGTTATAAGCAAATTGAAATCACGCTTCAACATCTAATAGAAGCCTGCGAAAAATCTGAGGATGGCGATTATAAAAAAGATTACTTAAATACCCGTATGGTATTATCAAAAGCTTTTTGACTCCGGGAAATAGACCATCTCGCCTCAAATCTTTTTATGGTATTTGCCATTGAAGCGCTTATAGAAATTGAATATCAAGATCAAAAAAACTGAACCAAGCTATAGCCTTGGACCAACAATCTCACAAATAATATTTATGTTACCTTTATTAACAATCAGTATCTAAAACAAATATCTTGATAACGAATTTAGCTTTACTTCTAACTAAGTAGATAGGCAACTTAACCTCTATTGTGAAACTTAAGAATTAGTAGGCAGCGGGAAGCCTTTTCCCATGATTCCCTTAGATACAATAGTCTAAATTTTTCATCTAATAAATTCTTTAACCCAATGAACCGTGTACATCTGTCTTTATAACATTGGACTAACCTGCATTGGAACATGTCATTCAAATTAAATCACTTGCACCTATGACAGACTCAGAGAACAATAAAGACATCGAGATTTTAGCATTTGCGGGCAGCCTTCGAAAAGGGTCTTATAATAAAGCAGTACTGCGGGCATCAAAAGACCTTGCCCCTAAATCAATGCATATTACTATTTTTGACCTTGCAGGGATTCCGCTATACAATGCAGATGTGGAAGCACAAGGCAATCCCAAACAAGTAACGGAATTTAAAGAAGCTATTCGCAAAGCGGATGGACTATTGATTGCAACTCCCGAATATAACCATGGAGTCCCAGCGGTAACCAAAAATGCTGTGGACTGGGCTTCACGTCCTACTCAAAATGCCCCACTCAATGAAAAACCAGTAGGCATTCTGGGGGCCTCTCCCGGCATGACGGGATCGGCGCGGGGACAAAGTCAGCTGCGGCAGGCTTTTGAATTCACCAATTCGTACTGCATGCCTCAACCAGAGATACTGGTCTTTCGCGCCCATCAGAAATTTGACGATGATGGAAATTTAACCGATGAAGCAACTCGAAAATATTTGGGCAAATACCTGGAAGCGCTATATAACTGGGTGAATAAATTTATAGAAGAATAGTCTGTCAAAACGTAGAGTAATATATGGCAATCCGACCCTTAAAAAATTGGAGAGGACGATAACGTAAAAGGGCATATCTATTTTACTTTCCATACTTTCCCCTTCGCCCCCCCTACTGACAGCAGAAGCTCTCGCTACTCAAAACCAGGGACAGTTTTGAGATATGCATGATTTATTGTATAAAACTTGAACCAGTTGAATAGCCGAGAAATAGAGGGAAGTACTGGTTAAATTGATTTTGATGTGAGTCAGTTTAATATTGATTCTAAACAGCGCAAATTTCGGAATCAGGTTGCTACAAAACTCAAAGTGTTGGAGACTACACCAACATTTTTTATCCATAGAAACATTTATAATGAGGAGTTAAATTATAAAGAACTACAACAAACAATTGACAACCTTTCATAATCAGTATGGAACCTCAAAATATATCTAATGGCAATACCTGGTTTCAATTGATGAAACCAAGAGATCCTAATCAAGAGCATCGTCAGGCCTCATTTTTAGAATTATTTTTTGACCTCTGTTTTGTAGTAGCCATAGCACAGGCTGCCGCCCAATTACATCATTCCATAGCAGAAAATCACCTTGTATCGGGAATTATTAGTTTTTCGATGGTCTTCTTTGCTATCTGGTGGGCCTGGATGAATTTTACATGGTTTGCTTCGGCTTATGACAATGATGATTTACCCTTTCGTATTGCTACATTCGTACAAATTACAGGAGCTTTAATTCTGGCAGCTGGCGTTCAACAGGGATTTATCAATCAAAATTTCAATACCATATTTATTGGTTACCTTGTAATGCGGGTTGCTTTAGCAAGCCTTTGGGTAAGAGCTGCTTTCCACGACCCTGACCGCAAGAAAACGAATTTACGCTATGCTATTGGGATAAGTGTGGCGATGGTTGGATGGGGCATTATGTTTGCGACAAACTATTGGCCCGTCTGGGGATTTGTAATAATGGCAGGTATTGAATTAGCTGTCCCCGCCTGGGCTGAATATTCAGATCCAACACCTTGGCATCCGGGACATATTGCAGAGCGTTACGGTCTTTTAACCATCATTGTATTAGGTGAATCAGTGCTTGCAGCTACCAATGCTGTACAAGTAACCCTTAATGAACAGGGAACAGAATTTAATGCACTGCTGTCCGTAATTGCCGGCGGATTACTTATCCTGTTTTCCTTTTGGTGGCTGTATTTCTCAAAATCAGCTCATCAGTTTCTTAACTCCAGAAAAATAGCTTTTATCTGGGGATACGGCCACTACTTTATTTTTGCTTCTGTTGCGGCTGTAGGTGCCGGTTTAGCTGTCAATATTGATCACGTTTCAGCACATACCGCAATAAGCAATTTTGTAGCTTCCACTGTAATAACTGTTCCCGTTGCCTTCTTCCTCGTTATGCTTTGGTTATTTCATCTGCGGCCACATAAAATGGGAACTGCTCAAGCTATACTTTTCCTGGCTGGTGCGGGCGCAGTTTTAGCCACAAGTTTTATATCTTCAACCATCTTAGTAACCGGGTTAATTACTGCGGGTATTGTTGGTTGCAATGAGATTATTTTTCGGCGACATCAGTGAATATACATTCCCTCCATATGGTAATATTCTTTACAATTAGTAATTAGTGTAAGGTCTTTATCCATATCGTATCAGAAAACACTTGCTCCCTTCGTAACTACATTGAATTTCCAAATCGTGGCTCATGTCATGTACAGGAATACTTCATACTGGCTTCTGATCAAAAGGATAAGAAGAGAATGGGCGAAACCGCGGGCCAAAGGTGGACAGGTTAGTTCATTTATCCTGTAGACGGCTTCGTTATTAGGTAATCTGTGAATTGGTTATTTGGCCTTGCAACCATAACCCCCCAAACTAATTAGACAATACTATATTTAGGATCATGCTACGTGCTTTAATGATAACCATGCAACCATCAATAAAAACGAAGACGTTATGAAAGCGGAGAATATCCCTATCCGGTGTTCACTAATAACAATGACTTTGCGGAAGGCGGCAGTTTTCCGAGGCTGATTATTGATTTAAATATAGTTCAATAAAAAAAGGCCTGCTCGTTAACGAACAGGCCTTTTGTATCTAAATAACGTTATTTTCCTTAGAGGAAAAGTGGCAATAATGTCAGCGCTACAATACTCATTAGCTTAATGAGAATGTTGAGCGACGGACCACTGGTATCTTTGGCAGGATCACCTACCGTATCACCAATAACGGATGCAGAGTGCGCCTCCGATCCTTTTCCACCGTGCTGCCCTGTTTCAATATATTTTTTAGCGTTATCCCAAGCACCACCAGAGTTACTGAGCGCAATACCCAACAACATCGCTGTTCCAAGCGCGCCGATAATCATACCTCCCAATGACTCCGTACCGAGCACCAGTCCCACAATAATTGGAGGAATAATGATCAGAAACCCGGGTACAACCATCTGCTTCAATGCCCCAATAGTACTAATATCTACGCATCGTCGATAATCGGGACGCGTTTCTCCTTTTAGGATTCCGGGCATCTCCTTGAACTGCCGACGCACTTCTTCAATCATTTCAAACGCCGCACGACTTACGGCTGTCATAGTTAAACTGGTAAAGATAAACGGCATCAACACACCTAAGAATACACCTGCCAATACTTCAATATTCAATAGGCTGATCGCATCTAATCCTGCCCGAGACGCATAGGCGCTAAAGAAAGCCAACGCTGTCAGTCCGGCACTTCCAATTGCAAAACCCTTTCCAATAGCTGCAGTCATATTTCCGGCTGCATCCAAGGCATCGGTACGCTCACGCACTTCTGATGGTAGCGACGACATCTCGGCAATACCACCGGCATTATCAGCCACCGGACCGTACGCATCAATAGCCAAACTAATACCCAATGTGGACAGCATAGCAACAGCTGAGATCGCAATACCATAGAAATCAGCCATCACATAACTTCCGTATGCAACTGCCACAATAACGAGCAGCGGAATCCCGGTAGACATAAATCCAAGCCCAAGCCCTTCAATAATATTTGTTGCGGCTCCGGTTTCTGAGGCTTTAGCCAATTTTTGCACCGGCTTAAAGTGGCTACTGGTGTAGTATTCGGTTGACAGCTCGATAACGACTCCGGCACCGAGTCCCATAAATACAACCCAGAACATCGTAGTACTATCGAAATAATAATCCGAAAGAAACCATGAACCAACCAACACGGCAAATGCAGCAAATAAAAAGCTGTAACGTAACACTTTCTGCAGCGTTTCCTCATCATTGGCACGAACCAAGAACATTCCGGCAATAGATGCTATAATTCCAAGTGCTCCAAGAGCGATGGGAAAAAATACATGTGATTCGGTAAGTGCAAGGCCAAGTGCCATAGCAGCAATCATACTTCCAACATAACTACTGTACAGGTCAGCGCCCATTCCGGCGATATCACCTACGTTGTCGCCTACGTTGTCAGCGATAGTAGCAGGATTTCGGGGATCATCTTCGGGAATTCCCTGTTCAATTTTCCCAACAATATCAGCTCCAACATCGGCCGCCTTAGTATAAATCCCACCGCCAACACGACTAAAGAGCGAAATGGTAGAAGCACCAAAACTAAATCCAAAAAGGGAAAGAATAATCGCTTCTAATCCAATAGTTTCGGTACCGATATAGAGTAGACCGGTAAGTCCCAGCAATCCAAGCCCTACTACAGCAAGCCCCATCACGGCTCCGCTTCGAAAAGCGATTCTTAGCGCATCAGCCAAACTATTTCCTGCCGCAGCGGCTGTTCGAACATTTCCTTTAGTAGCAGATTTCATACCAATAAATCCTGCCGTTGCACTAAAGGTTGCCCCGATACCAAAACAAAGAGCCGTCCATCCTCCTACAAAAATCCACAGCAAACTGGCAATAACTATTGCAAAAATACCCAATGTCCGGTATTCACGACCGATGAAAGCCATAGCACCACCGCTGATATCTGCAGCAAGATTTTGCATTTGTTCATTTCCTGCATCAGCGCTTGTTATAGATTTATAAATTGCCAGGCACGCAATCAACGCTAAGATTGCCAAACCTGCACTTACAATAATCGTCGACATTTTTTTCTCAGTTAATTAATCTTCTGCTTTAAATATAATAAGGGGCTACTGATCAATAGTTTATTGATCTCCCTGTCGGTATTAGGAAGGCCCTAAGTATAGGGGTTAGTTCTCTTAAATGAAATATTTTTCCACCCTTGGAGCTATCTTTACCACTTTTAAAAAATGAGAAATATGGAAGCCATTAAACTTTTCTGATATTATCTCTTATCCATGATGAATTGACTTATCAATTAGAACTGGTTTTTGAAATCCCATAAATAATTTCCAGGCAATGAGATTTATGCTAACGCAGTACCTTCAAAACCGTACCGTATTTATTACGCTCATTTTTACGGGCATTTTATTCGTTACCTCTTTCTTTCCCATTCCCCAGATTGTTCTGCTCGAACTCGTCTATTTTTATGAACCTTTAACTTCGCTAACCGGACTTGCTTTAATGCCCATCTACTTTATCATCAATGGGTTGCTAATAATTCCAATACTGCTACTGCTCTACATAACCTCTCATACTTCTTGGATTATCATAAGCAACTTGTTGGGGATGTTATTCATCTATCCCATGCTGGTTTATGCCTTTCACCGGATATCAACTCCACTTTCCCCACTTCTTATGGCAGGTATTGTTTTTGGGATACTTATGCTCGGCACAGCGATTTTCAAAGTCTATTTCTCTGAGAAAAAATAGCTGTTTTTCTTACTGCTTTATGGACTCATATACCGTCATTGGGGGAATATTACGCCACTCCCAAGAGGTTTTTACGTTGCCGAAGATGTCTTGAAGTGGATCCTCAAGATGTCCTGATGTTTGATAGGCCAAGAACTCCCCGCCATCACGCAACAAGCGATAACTCTGGTCCAGAATGGCCAATTTGACTTCTGCATCCAAAAAAGAAAAGGGGATACCTGATATTATAAAATCGACCTCTCCAACGATTTCTTCGGGCAGAAGATCAGCTACATATTCTACACTTTGATCGTAGAAATGAGCTCGTGAGTCATCAATCTGTTGTAACTTCTCAAAGAGTATTTCATTAGTCTCAAACAGATGCAACTGCGAACCAGGCGTCATATTATCAAGAAGATAGTGTGAAAATACACCAGCTCCGGCTCCGTATTCTACTAAGGTAATATCCTGCGAAAAGTCGATAGGCTGACACACGGTGCGCACACAAAATCGGGATGTAGGGGTCACCGAAGCTACATCCTTGTCTTTGAAAAAACTTTTAAGATATGCTAAAGTGCTCATTTTATCTGTTGTTATAAAACACTGATGACACAGATTAAGCGGTTTTGCACAGTTATCTGCAGGACACCTGCCTTATCCGTAACATCTGCGTTCTATTCCTATTTTAATCTAATTCGTTTTCCAATTGTTCTATTTGATCACGGATGCGTGCGGCCTCCTCAAACTCCATGTTTTGTGCGGCTGTGCGCATCGAATCGTGAAGATATTCCAGAAACTCTTCTTTGTCATCAAAAGTAACTTCTTTCATGGCGGGATTGGCCTTGTATTTGATACCTTCGTCGGCCACTTTAACCACTTCGAGCGGATCCTCTTCGTCGCCATCCTGATCATCCAGATCAAAGTCCTTATTTGAAATCAGGGCCGGATCAACCAGTGGTTTCAACTCCTTTTCTATAGTCTTGGGAGTTATACCGTGCTCTTCGTTGTATTCTTTCTGAATTTTACGACGCCGTTCAGTCTCATCAATTACGGTCTGCATGCTATCGGTAATCTTATCGGCATACAGGATCGCTTTTCCTTCAACGTTTCGGGCTGCCCGACCAATAATCTGAAAGAGCGACGTCTCTGATCGGAGAAACCCTTCCTTGTCGGCATCCAAAATGGCTACCAAGCTAAGCTCAGGAATGTCAATACCCTCCCGCAGCAAGTTAATACCTACAAGCACATCAAAGTCTCCGCGACGGAACTTAAAGAGCACTTCTACCCGCTCCATGGCATTGAGCTCACTGTGCATGTAGGCGGCAGAAATACCTACACTTTTAAGATACTCACTAAGCTCTTCGCTGAGCCGCTTAGTCAGCGTAATACACAGCACACGATCTCCTTTGGCAACACGTTCCTGAATTTGCTCCAGCAGATCATCAATTTGATTATCTACAGGACGAACTTCTATTTCAGGTTCCATTAGTCCGGTTGGGCGCACAATCTGCTCGACAAATACGCCGCCGCTCTTTTCAAGTTCATAGTCGCCGGGCGTAGCACTCACAAATATTGCCTGATTTGTGACCTCTTCCCACTCCTCGAACGTAAGGGGGCGGTTGTCCATCGCTGATGGAAGTCGAAATCCATGATCCACCAAATCTATTTTTCTGGATCGATCACCACCATACATGGCCGAAATCTGCGGCACGGTCTGGTGGCTCTCATCTACAACCAGCAGAAAGTCATCGGGAAAATAATCAAATAAACAGTACGGACGTTCGCCGGGCTTACGATTACTCAGATAACGCGAATAGTTCTCAATGCCCGAGCAATAGCCAATCTCCTGCATCATCTCGATATCGAAGAGCGTACGCTGCTCCAATCGCTTGGCTTCGAGATATTTACCCTCATCATTCAGTGTTCCAATGCGCCAATCCAACTCGTCGCGAATCTGATTGATGGATTCCTGCAACCGATCTTCGGTGGTTACATAATGCGATGCCGGATAAATGCGAAACTCCTGCACGGTATCCAGCACGTTTCCACTTTCGGGGTCGACAATTTCCATTTTCTCAATCTCATCACCCCAAAAATGAATACGCAATCCGTCTTCGGCATAGGCCGGATACAGATCTACAACGTCACCTCTCACCCGGAATGTCCCCCGATCAAATTCACGATCGTTCCGCGTGTAGTGCAAATCAACAAGATCGTACAGCAGTTTATTTCTGGGAACTTCTGTGCCTGTTTCGAGATTAATAATCAGCTTTTCATACTCTGATGGCGACCCAATACCATAGATACAACTCACCGAAGAAACAATAATAACATCGCGTCGCCCAGAAAGCAGCGAACTCGTGGCACGCAATCGAAGTCGCTGGATTTCATCATTAATCGACAAATCTTTTTCGATGTATTTATCCTGTGACGATATATACGCCTCAGGCTGATAGTAATCGTAATACGAGATAAAAAACTCCACCCTGTTATCAGGAAAGAAATCACTGAGCTCACGATACAGCTGTGCAGCCAAGGTTTTATTATGACTCATTACCAGCGTAGGACGCTCAACTTCATCAATCACACCCGATACCGTACGCGTTTTCCCCGATCCCGTAATACCAAGCAGCGTCTGATATTTATCGCCGTTTTCAACACCTTCTACCAGCTGTTCAATAGCTTGGGGTTGGTCTCCTGCCGGCGGCCAGGGTGATTGTAAATCAAAATGGGACATAGATAAATTTTTATAATTTTTAAACCCTTGGGGTTTCAAAGATGCTAAACAAATAACAGATGATTAACGCTCTGCAAAACCCAAAGGGTTTTTATCAATTACTATTCATATTGTTACAAAACGAAAATAGCGCTAAATCATTCTCTTAAAATCCCATATTTTTCGGGAAATTAACAGTAAAGCTTCTATTTAATTTTCAGCTTCCAACTCGTTTTAAAATCTACCTATATATTTATTTCACGATTAATAAATTTGTATTTTAGGCCGCTTTCATTGCTGATACTACAATCAGCATAACACGCAGTTCTACAGATTTAAGAAAATATGACACCCAAAGAAAAGAAACTCGGACCCCAACGCAATCGCATTGATGAAATAGATTCCAAGCTCCTCGAACTTTTGGCTGAGCGACGAGAGATTGTGCATGAAGTCATTGACAAAAAAATCAAAAATCAGCTCCCGATTTTTGCTCCCAAACGAGAAGATGAGAAGACAGAAAAGTTTCGGGCAATGGCCATTGAACACGACCTCGACCCAGACTGGGCCGAAGATTTTCTGCGGATGATCATGGCCTCTTCCCGGGCCAGTCAGTCCAGCAATGAATTTCCCAGCGCTACCGAGGAGCCAAAACATATCCTCATTGTAGGAGCAAAAGGCGGTATGGGTAGTCTCTATGCACGCATTATCGAGCAGACGGGACATCACATCTACAAAATTGACAAGCATAATTGGCATGAACTTGAAGAAATTGCCCCCAAACTTGATCTGGCTATTGTATCGGTACCTATCAACATTACGGTGGATGTTATTCAGCGGCTGGCTCCCAAACTTAACTCAGAAACTATTTTAGCTGATTTTACCAGTAATAAAACTGAGCCTATTGAGGCTATGCAAAAAGCCCATGACGGTCCGGTTTTGGGGTTACACCCTATGCACGGACCTGATGTGGATAACCTCTCCAAACAGTTGATGGTTGTTTGTCCCGTACGCAATGAAAAAGCCTCGCAGTGGATTGTAGAACAATCTAAACTTTGGGGCATGCGTGTAGTAGAAGCCGATGCTGAGAAACACGATCACGTGATGCACATGGTGCAAGGATTGCGTCACTTTGTAGCCCTCACGCACGGTTCCTTCATGAAAACCTACGACCTAAAACCGCAGGATATCCTGGATTATTCATCGCCTATCTATCGTGCCGAACTAATGATGACGGGACGTATTTTTGCCCAGAGTGCTGAGCTGTACGCCGATATCGTTTTTGCCAATGAAGAACGTCGAGAGCTACTCCTTAACTTTATTGAGCACAACGAAAAGCTGGCACAGATGGTTAAAAATGATGACAAGGAAGGTTTTATAAAAGAGTTCGAAGCGGTCACTGATTTCTTTGGTACCTTTGCATCTCAAGCCTTAAAAGAAAGCGGGTACCTCATCAACCGGCTGGCTGACCGTTTTGCATAACGGCTTCTTCAGGCAAGGTAATCCTAAATACAGTTCCCTCATCCGGTTCACTTTCCACGGAAATTTCTCCGTTATGTCTTTCAACAAATTCCTTGCAAAGCAATAAGCCCAGTCCGGTTCCTTTCTCCCGTTCAGTACCTTCCCGCTTGGGACGATCACCCGGATTAAAAATATTTTGGCGTACCTCTTCCGTCATTCCAACACCTTCATCCCTAACCGTGACCTTTCTGGTACCATTGGTGGAATCGGCTTTTATGTGGATAGTATCACCAGCATTGGAGAATTTGATCGCATTGGATAT
This sequence comes from Fodinibius sp. Rm-B-1B1-1, assembly GCF_038594945.1. Taxonomy (NCBI): domain Bacteria; kingdom Pseudomonadati; phylum Balneolota; class Balneolia; order Balneolales; family Balneolaceae; genus Fodinibius; species Fodinibius alkaliphilus. The sequence goes on along the minus strand of NZ_JBCFYD010000001.1, from coordinate 1,060,903 downwards.
CAAATTCCTGAATACCGTCGAGATCATCTCCCTGTCAGCATGCACCATTATAGCCTCGGACTCAAATTCAAACTGAATTTGTTTTTCCCTGGCCTGTACATCATACAACTCGATGCACTCCCGAATACAATCAGACAGCGAAAACCGGGCTTCGTTTATCTCTAAAAGATCCGTCTGCATTCGAGTCCAAACCAAAAGATTCTCAAGCAGCTGATTAGCCGAATGAGCTGACTGATGAATTAAAGCAATGTTATCCTTTATCTCTTCATCAACATCTTGCTGTTTAAGGTCATCCTCAAGTATCTCAGCTATTCCCGAGATTCCAAACAGGGCTCCTTTTAAATCATGTGCTATTATCGAATACAGTTTGTCTTTTGTTTCTGAGAGTTGTTGAAGCTCTTCTCGTTGTTCGACAATCTGGTCACGCGCCTCTTTTAAGCTGAGATGTGTATCGATGCGCGCCAACAACTCCCCGCTGTTGAACGGCTTGGTCACATAGTCAGATCCGCCCAAATTTAGTCCCTTGATTATATCTTCCTCATCGGAACGAGCTGTCAAAAAAATTATCGGGATCTCTGAAAGCTCCTCATTAGCTTGCAGTTCTTTGCACACCTCATAACCTGATTTTTCGGGCATCATGATATCAAGCAAGATCAAATCGGGATTATGCTTTTTGGCTGTATCCAACACCCGATCTCCCTCAGTCACAGCCACCACCTGATATCCATTGTTATCCAAAACTTTACCAAGGAGCTGAATGTTTTTGGGGATATCATCAGCTATAAGAATCAAAAAATCGCCATTCTTTTTCTCAATGCTCTCTTCCATATCGCACCCTTGTGTAAATATTATAAATCGCTATGACTACTTCTTAAGCTCATCTAAGAGCTCAGGATAGTCTTTCGTTGCCAAGCTGCGTATTTGTTCGATATCAAATAACTGAATCGCCGATTTGAGTTTTTTATTAAACTCAGCAAGCCGTTGTTCTGGTATATTCTCTTCAATAGTCTTCGCGCGGCTGAGAAGCTCTTTGTACTGATCCATTACGATGGAATCAGTATCCAACTCTTCCACGAAACTCGATACTTCATTTTCCAACTGTTCAACCAGCTCCTTTTTTTCCTGCTTACTGACTGATGGGCCCGCTGCCTCTTCTGGCTGTTTCCCATCCACTCCAGCACTTGCTTCTCCATCAGACTCTTCACTCAGACCGATGTACCTCACCAGCTGTTGTAAAATCTGAGAACGGTTGACAGGCTTTCTCAAATATCCGTCAAACCAGCGCTTCCCATCTCTACTGCTGTGAACATCAAATGCAGAAGCAGTCAGAGCAACAATCGGAACTTCTTTTCCCTGTTCCTTAATCCGCCTCATCGCTTCTACTCCATCCATTTGGACCATTTTGATATCCATAAAAATAAGATCCAATTCTTTCTCACTGGCTATATCTACAGCTTCAATTCCATTGACTGCCTCCAGTACTTCAATAGGATAATCTCTTAAAAATTCAACAATAAGCTGCCGGTTCAGTTCTATATCGTCGACTACCATAATCCTTCCCTCCTTGAGTGTCATCTCATAGCTGGCGTCAGGAATTTCCCTGGATTCTTCAACCACTGAAGATATGCTCAGTTCTGGGATAGTAAGGATGAAAGTGCTTCCCTTTCCCCGTTCACTTTCAACTTTCACCGTACCATCCATGAGCCGAGCAAGACGGTTAGAAATTGACAGCCCCAAGCCGGTACCCCCAAACTTGTCCGCGATGGTTTCATCTTCCTGCTCAAATTCATGGAATATCGTCTCCTGTTTACCCTTAGTAATCCCCATCCCCGTATCTTTGACATAGATTTCCAGGGTTACCATGCTCTCAATCTCATCAAATTTCTTTACTCGCACTCCTATCTCAACATATCCCTTCTCGGTGAATTTTACCGCATTTCCCACCAAATTCAACAGGATCTGCCGGAGTTTCATCTCGTCAATCAGCAACGAGGCCGGCAGATCATCAGCAATGTTTGTTCGAATCTCCACTCCTTTGTCTCCGGCCTGAAGGGCAAACATGCTTTTCATCTCATCTACAACACGCGCAACATCAACCGGACGGATATTAACCTGTTTCTTACCAGCCTCTATTTTTGACAGGTCCAATACGTCATTGATAAGTTTCAGCAGGTTTTTGCCACTCTTTCGAATATTTTCGATATATTCTTTCTCCAAATCACTGTCTACCAGCTCTTTCATCATATCCGCAAAACCCAGGATGGAGTTCATCGGTGTGCGAATCTCATGGCTCATGTTTGCCACAAACTGGCTCTTGGCCCTGTTTGCTTCTTCGGCCTTTTCCCGTGCTTCAATAAGATTCCGCTCCAGTTCTTTGCGGTCGGTCACATTCTGAGCTATCGCATAAAGGAGCCCACTTTCTTCGTCAAAGGTAGATGTCCAAGCCAGCCAGCAATAGGAACCATCTTTGCGTCGGAATCGGTTTTCAAAATTTACCGTTACATCCCGCTCCCCAGCTTCCAGCTTACCAATCTCTTCCATGGTCGGTTCCACATCGTTGGGATGAATTAACTCAACAAACGGGCGGCTAATCAGTTCTTCTTTTGAATATCCCAGCACTTTGCTAAACTGGTCATTGATTTCATTAAAATACCCATCCGGCGTCGCTGTACACATCAGGTTCAGGGGCAATGAGAAAAACTTTTCTATTTCCCTCTCATGCCGCTTGCGCACAGATATATCTCGCAAAACACCCAGATAACCAATTAAATCCCCATTATCATCATTCACCTTTTTTAATACGGTTTCGCCCTCCCAAACCCCTCCACTCTTTTTCTTATATCCGGCTTCAAAAGTGATGTTTTGTACGTCCGGATCTCCAAAAAATCCTGTTTGCTTCAGCTTTTCAAGATCATCAGTATCTGCATAAATGCTTGTTACTTTTTGACCGGTTAATTCGGAAGGCTCAAAACCCAGCATGGGGTCAACAGTATTATTTACAGCTAATATCGTTAAGTCAGGATTTGCCAAGATTATAATTTCTGGAAAGGAATCGATAATCTTATTTAACGCTACACTCTTATCCGTCCAAAATGGCGCCAGCTGGGAACTTAAATCATCTTTCCAATCCATTGGATAACAGTTTTTATTTTTAAACGTAACCTAAGCGATTCATCCATGAATCAAAAACATCCAATAAATACAAGAGGATGGTCTGGATTGATCTTCCTCATCTACGATGTCGAACTAAATAATACCGGGACGCATTTTACCAAAGTATTGAGTTGTACACTGATATCGTCCTTGTCAATAAAGAACGTCGCAATACACCATCCAATTAAACTACCTTGCCTTTACTCCTAAACATACCTAAAGCCTATTCAGCTTAAAAAAATAACTTATTCCCAATATCCCAATAACACAAAGCATCAGATAAAACTACTGATCTCATCCAGTGACTTTTTACTAATATCAGGCACTTTAACATCTTCTTTAGGATAGCCAACCACCAACAGCAAAAACGGGCGCTCATTTTCTGGGCGATCTAATATATCATTGAGAAACCCCATAGGACTGGGTGTATGCGTAAGTGATGCTAATCCCGCATTATGGATAGCCGTAATCAACATTCCCGTAGCAATTCCCACTGATTCTTTGACGTAATAATGCGTTTCTTTTTCACCATTCTCTTTAATGCCATAACTCTTAGAAAAAATCGCAATAAGGTAGGGCGCTTCTTCCAGGAAAGGTTTGTCGGCATCGGTGCCAAGGGGAGCTAACGCTTCTAACCATTCATCAGTAGCACGACGCTCGTAAAACTCTCGTTCCTCTTCCTCCGCAGCCTCACGAATTTCCTTTTTTACCTCAGGATCGCTAACAACTGCAAAATGCCACGGCTGCTTGTTTGCACCATTCGGAGCCGTCCCGGCCGTGCGAATACAATCTTTAATAATTTCCCCGGGCACCGGTCGATCCGAAAACTCCCGAATTGTCCGGCGCCGCTTCATATCTTCATAAAATGACCGCGCCCGCCTGCGCATCTCCGCAACTGGATATTCTTTATAATCGGTATGTGGAATAAACTTCTTTCTACTCATTGGTTAACTATGTTGATTGGAGTTAACAACTTGGCATCCGATCAGCTCGGGGTGATCCTGAACCATGGTATCGGCATCGATTTTTCGCAACAACCACAAAATCAAAAAATCACCACCGGCAGCCATCGTAAATATTAAGCCAAAATATAACATCCAAATGTTTTGTGTAGCCATAGCTGCAAAGGAAGGCAGAAACCCTAAAATGATACCCGGCATAGCAGTACCCCAACGGTAATTTCGTGTTGTAATCGGAACATCGCAATGCACATAGGGCGTAATCGTACTCCACTTAAATCCGAAGTGAATATGGCGACGCGGAATCCCATCAAACCACGACCAACTAAGAGCGTGAATACCTTCGTGAGCAACAATTCCCACTACAATTACAGCCATTATTACCAAAATATCGGCAGCCGAAAGTAAGGGCAAAAAAATGGCCTCCCAACCGAATAAACCGATATAACCCCATAAAAATGCTGCACAAATCGGCAAGGTAGTGATCAGGGCACCAACATTGGCCATGCCAAAACTAACGGTAACGTTATCTGGGTTGTTACTCGGCATCGCGTTGGCTTAATTCTCGATCCAACACATATAAACTGGCTCCCTCTTCTCCAATCAACTTTAATCGCTCAAGAATTGCTTCCGCGTTTTCCTCCTCTTCTACTTGTTCGTCGATGAACCAGTGTAACAACGTTTGCAGCGGATAGTCGTCCTTTTCTTTTGCCAAATCATACAAACTGTGGATTCTCTTTGTGATATGACGTTCGTGCTCAAGCACCTTTTCGAAAATGTCGACTGCATTTTCAGCGGAAATCTCTGGCTTTTCAATCCCCTTTAATTCCACTTCACCGCCGCGTCGCAACAGATGATCATAAAACTTCATTCCGTGTTCCTGCTCTTCTTGCCACTGCATTCGCATCCAGTGACCAAAACCATCCAGATTTTTGCTTTCAAACCACGCCGCAAAAGCCAGATACAGCCATCCAGACTGAAATTCAGCCTGAATCTGGGCGTTGACCTCGTCTTGAACTTTTTGCTTAATCATAATAACCTCTTATTTAAGTTTTGAGCCTTTAGCTGCCCACCACGGGTGTACTTCAACAACCAATCGTCCGGCCTGCACGGCAGGATCTCCCTCCGCTAACTTTCGAGCTTCTTCTGCCGTAGCAGTATTATAAATTACGATACCGCGAATGTCTCCTTCACCAGCCATCGGCCCCGTTATACTTGTCTTTCCCTCATTAGCCATTTTTTGCAAATAAGCCAAGTGCTTTTCCTGAATTTCCATTGCCTCCTCCTTGCCTTGACTTCGCTTCGGCCCTGATTTTAAAAATACCATAAAGTATTTTTGCATCACGTAGGTGGTATCTCCCTCTTGCATTTCAAACGTTTCGGGCTCGGTTATCTTTGTTGAATCCTTATCCTGCGCCAGTCCTGCTAACGACCAACCCATCAACAATGCAAGCAATATTAGCTTTTTCATCCCTATATTTTTTATTGGATATATTTGTTTTAAGCAAAATACAAAAAGCTCTGCTCTTTGAAATCAAAAACCTTATCACCTACCCAAAAACTGTAACCATTCCCGCTCTTCCTGCAAACGTTCCCGGTAACGATCCCGAAGCGACATTGCCAAAAGTTTCTCCATAAAACGTTCGACTAAATCACTTTTTCCTTGAAATGCTAAATGATGCATAAGTCGCTGATAGTCATCAAAATATTTTTGCTGTAGCGGTTCTTTTAATAGCAAATTCGCATAACTTTTGAGCTCTTTCCAACGCTGCTGATCTATTGCTTTTCGGATACTCCTGATTTTTGTGCGATATAACGCCTCTTCAAACATTTTAGCATTGGGCAGCAAATCACCATATGTCAGATCCCGATAAATCCTCCATTGGAGGCTGTCACTTCGAGTTTTTAATGCCGGTTTTAACAACGAATCGGGATTTTCCTCAAACAATCTTTCTCCTTCCACCATGTGTCCCCGTGCCTTTTCAAAATCTTTTGTCAGGGCAAACGCATCCGCATAAAGAAACTGTAAGTCTACCGTCGTATCCTTTGCAGTGGCGGCTTGTTGTACTTTCCCATGATTGCCACTGACCAAGTTTCGATAACTCCATTCGGTTTTTAAGGGCAGGGCATTATCAGCCTGAACCAGCGCCCGGTCCAAAAATTTGAGCGCCTGTCCTGTATCTCTTTCCGCCAGATAAAATTCATAACTATCACGTGCTATAGCCAAATCAGACACTATATGAGGACACTCTTTCTCAAATAGCGATCGCATCCCAAAAGTGCGTCGTGCCACCTGTTGGTCTATGGTGTCCGTTTCCACGGTATCAAGTACAGCCTGCCATTCATCCGTTAACGTTTGCCAATCCGCTTGATATGCTTCTTCTACAGATCCTGTTTGGTATGCCTCCTTTAGAGACTCAATTGGATAGCGCTTCATTAAAAAGCGCACAAACGAACCACTGGTCGTATAATTAACCCCCGAACGTCCGCCGTAAAATCCCCAAAACGAAAACGTCTGCTGCAACTCCTGGGCTGATGGATACGGCTTTTCAGAAACTACCAGTTGATCAATCGTAGAAGTCGACGAAGAGCCACCATCGATAGCTACGGCTATACCCTCAATTAAGCCGATACTCCAACTGGCATTAAACCAGTTGCCAAACTGTTTGGTCATTACATGAACCAACTCATGTTTTAAGCTATTTCCGATTTGCTGCTTGGCAATATGCAATTGATCCTGCTCCAACCAAACAGGCACGTAGCTGGTAAACTTGGCTCCTACCAATTCTTTCTTTTGCCAGGGATGTCCGTAGAGATAGCTTTCAATTTTATCGGTCGAATCTCTGGAAGGCAATGCCAGTTGACTGGAAATCTGATTGAAATAAAACTCATGCTCTTTCGCCAACAGATCAATTTCATAATCGCTGTACAGGCGCTCATTATAATACAGCTCAAAATGTGGGGTAGCCTGATGGCCTCCCAGCACCTGTTGCAAGTGAGGCCGGGGGGAGATTACTCCAAACTCAGCTAATTGTGTATAGCTGATCAAAACCGCTACCGCCGCAAGCCCCAAAATCCATTTGGCATATTGTTCCCTATTTAGCATTGGAATATGCCACAATAATATAGCCCATAGCAGCGTCAGGCCTCGAAAAAAGACTGTTGCTCCATCTATTTGGATAACTTCATCGTAAATAGGTCCTGGCCAACCACCCCACACGTGATTAAAGAAATACACCTGAGGATAAGTCAACAGCTCGATTAGTAAAATACCGACACTCACAAACAGCAAAACAATCGTCACTATTACCTTGGTATACGACCATTGCAATTCACGAATTAATCGCCCAATAGCATATCCAAAGAATACGCTGGGTAGAGGGAAGAGTAACCAAAATGCCAATCCATCAATACTAAAACATCCGGTGAGCAGAGCTTTTATCAGCAGTGGAAGACCAACCCAAAACAGGTATCCCGCAACCCCTAAGGCACTATAAAAATCATTTTCTGTGGATTGCCTTGTTGCCCGAATTCCCGCCCAGAAGCATCCCACCAATGAAACAAGAATTGCTGATTCAATATGGAAATCGCCCATCAGTGGAATAAAGAGAAAAGTAATTCCAACCCCGATTGGTATAAAAACTTTTGGGTACTTGTATGGCATCCAGTCATTCATAAAACGTAAGGTAATAGGCAGAAGTGAGACAGCAAAAGCAAAAATGAACACTCATTTTACTTTTCACTTATCTTAAGCATGCCCAGTATACCCAATAGATCAACACAAATTGGAGCGGGAGCCGAACAAGAGTAACAAGACTAAATAACGACGTATATCCTGATTTCTGAATTGACTGAATCGTCATATTAATATTTGCAGGAAAAACGGCAATAAGCAGCACAACCAATCCCCAGCCAGCCCAAAATTGTGTTTTCTCGAAAAGAATTCCCAAGCCTCCGAGTATTTCTGCAGCCCCACTGATGTATACCATTGCCAAATGGTAAGGGATATAATCCGGCATAATTTTGACGAACATCTGTGGCTTTATGAAATGAAGAATGCCCGTAACCAGAAAAAGTCCGGCAATAATATATCGATGTATATCCGGGGAAATACCCATGCCGATCTATTTCTGAAACAGTGTGGAAAGAACAAACCAAATATTTTCTTTTCGCTCCATCAGTCGACGTTTAAAATAGGGAAACCACATGGTACCAAAAGGAACATATATGCGGGCATTGTATCCATCGGCCACAAACTCCTCCATCGTCTCTTGCCGCAAGCCATACAGCATTTGAAACTCGAATCGTGACGTACCAATATCATTTTCATTGGTATATTCTTTAACCCAGTTTATGAGTTCATCATCATGGGTGGCCATGCGAGGGTAGGGCGTTTTTTCCAGTAGCACTTTGGCATACTCCTTAAAAGCCTCCCGGATATCATCCATATTCTGAAGTGCAATATCTTTAGGCTCTTTATATGCTCCCTTACACAAGCGAACATCTGCCCCAATATCTGCAAGCTCTTCAATATCCTCTTTTGTGCGATAGAGATAAGCCTGTATCACAATTCCCACATGCCTGCCATATTCCTGGAAAGCTTCTTTGAAAATTTCGATAGTCTCCTGTGTATAGTCAGACCCTTCCATATCGATGCGGACGAACTGATCATTTTCCCGAGCTACATCCAGCAGCTTAAAAAGATTTTCTTTACAGTACTGCTTATCAATATCCAGCCCCATCATCGTAAGCTTTATAGAAATGGTACTATCTAATCCCGATTCATCAATATTGTTTAGCAACTTGATATAATTATCAACCGTATCGTCGGCTGTTTGCCGATCCTCTACATTTTCTCCCAACAAATCAAGAGTCACCTTAATATCTTTCTTGTTGAGTTCTTCTACTTTTGGGATCGCTTGATCGAACGATTCTCCAGCAACGAAACGCTTGGCAAGTACAAAAGGTAATTTCATAAATAACTTTCATTTTATCCTATTTCTGAGCTGTCTGAAAATAATGAATTGAGAGCAGCTCTCCTACCTTTCAACAGCCAAAGTTTCGTTATCTCATGTAACTCTTTTGAGTGATAGACGTATCGCATCGATGTGATTACCTGAAACCAAGACCAAACCTATTATGACTACCCGTAAATTATACCTTGCAAAAGTATTTTTGGCCTTTACCATTTCGCTCATCATGACTCTCCTTTTGATGCGAAGTGCACTGGCCATAACAAGTTCACCATCAGCTGACCAAGATAATCCCTACCGCGTTGAAGAATTTGATATTAATACCCCCGGCAATCTTGAGGTTCGAACATCAGGCGGACATATTACCGTTGAAGCTTCCACCTCTAATTCCGTGCGTGTAGAAATGTATGTACGAAAAGACGGCGAAAACTTGCGCCCACAAGACTATGACCTCGATCAGTGGGATATTGACATTTCCAAATCCGGTAATTCGATAAAAGCTAATGCCAAACATAAAGGCAACAATGGATGGTCGGGCTGGAATAATGACCGCGTTTCAATTTCATTTGTTGTTCATACCCCCAGGCAAATGAGTTCTGACCTTAAGACCAGCGGAGGCCATGTGGAGGTAGATGGTCTTGAAGGTAATCAGGAGATTACCACCAGCGGGGGACATCTAAACTTAGCTAACCTTAAAGGATCTATTGAGGCCAAAACCTCAGGCGGACATATCGAATTACTGAATCTGGAAGGAGAAATTAATGCTAAAACAAGTGGCGGTCATATTAGTGCTAAAACAGTTGCCGGCACACTCGATGCTGAAACCAGTGGTGGCCACATCAACCTCACTGACGTAAGTGGTAGCGTAGAAGCTTCAACCAGCGGTGGCAGCATTACTGCTGATCTAACAACCATTGATCAATTTGTAGATTTAAAAACAAGTGGAGGAAATGTAGATATTTCAATCCCTGATAATATTAGTGTAGATCTGCAATTACGAGGGACTTTTGTTCAGGGAAAACTCAAAAATTTCTCCGGTGAAATGGAAAAGAATAAAGTAAATGGACAACTAAATGGAGGTGGTCCCAAAATATCAGCCCGCACATCTGGTGGAACAGTAAGACTTTCTTTCAACTGATTATTATTTCAGCATTTTCTCAACCCAAATATTAAAGGGATGATACAGATTCATCCCTTTAATATTTCATTCAATAAGCGAAAATTTTGAACAGTCAGGCAACTCATTCAAATTTAATGTAGACAGGAGTATCCAACTCCTTAGATTTAACAGCTGCTTTATGAATAGTATTAATAATCTCCTGCTCACTTGAATTCTGTAATACACTCATACTTGTCTCATCTTCAATATTTAGAGATGAAGCAGTTTGAGAGGTAGCGGCACATCGAACCTCAATATTCATGGGAGTATATATCCCAAATGTAATATTACTCACTAACATATTTAAAAAACTCAACTTTGTATCGACTTCAGCAACCCCATTTGTACATTTATCTGATACATCTATCTCATTCGGATATACCAATCCAAATAAAAATCCGTGATGCCACGGCTTTTCCACTACTTTGACAGAGGGTTCTTGATCAGTAGAAATACGGGCGTGATAACATGAACTCAGAACTAAAGCTAATGATAGAATTAAAAGATATTTGAATATTTTCATATAAATATCTCCCTGATTTTTTGTGATTATTTATGAAATAATGACAAATACAACTAACCTATTCACTTTCACCGCCTATTTTACGCCCCGTCATCACCATAATATGCGCCCAGGGTGTTCCCGGCTCCATAATCCACGGTGCACCTTTGCTAACTGGTTTTTTAGATAATCCTGTGGACTCTTCCGTCGCATACGGGACATACACCACATATAGCGGAGACGCTTTTTTAATCATTCCTGTAGTATGATCGTATCCATTTTGAGGTCCCGTTAATGAATAAAGTGCCATAGGCTTTTCAGGCAAAGTAATCTTACCTGATTCAATTTCTTTATACCGGATACTATCCACCTTTTCTCGGGATAATCCTTGGGATTTGAGTTCTCGACCTCGTTCCATAAACGGCTCCAAATCTTTGTGGTAACAAGCTACATGAAAATTATCTTGTTCAGGATCATCGGCAACACATATAAGCTGATTATTTCCTTGCCGAAGAACCTGCAATTTTCCATCAGAGTTATAGCCCAACACCTTAGCTCCATCTTTCATCTTATCTGGCACAGGACTTACCGCAGCCTCAATCTGCTGGCTTTCATTCATAACATCACTTTGGGCCTGCATTCGCAGGGGAGCAATTAATATAAAAATCGACGCCACAAAAATTGACAAATAAATAGACGGTTTCATTGAAATCAGATTTAAATTTGAAAGATGGATATCAGATAAATCATCCCTTAGAGATATCACTATAACAACATTTAACTTTCTAAAGTAGGGATAATTACTCCACACGCCAGCAAAAAATCAACCAGTTATTTTCAGAAAAAGCCATAATCCATTTGCACTGCTGGACTTAACTTTATCTTACAGAACAAGATGAAACCTAACTTAGTATTTGTCTACACGCTTCTCAAGATACTTACCACTTTGCCTATACAGTGATAGTTATCATTTTCTTCAATATGTATAGCATTATCATCTCTATTATCTTTTTTGGCAACCAGCTGGTCTTTTCTATTGACAATACGACGCAAGACCACATCCTGCCCCCCTGATAGCAAAGCAATAGAATTGCTCTTTAGGTCTTTTTTTAAATCAATAATTGCCAAATCATTCTCCCTCACTGCCGATGCCACCGTATCTTCAGCAGCAAGATATCCGATAAGATTACCTGCCAACAAATGTTCTTCTAACTCTTCATCAAGATCGGCAAATATATCTCCCACCTTTATGCTATTCTCAAAGTTTACTTTGTCTTCATCAACTTCGAGCCTCTTAAATATTGGAATGGTTTTACTATTGTGATTAACAGGTCGCATTGCACCAATACCATCCAACAGCCAATTTTTATTTAAGTCACTACATTTTTCAATAATTCGTTTCAGATCTAAACGTCCCCGATTTTTCTGCATGCTAAGGGTGCTCGGCTTGATATCTAAAAAGTCTGCAACCTCCGCATCCGTCTCCAAATGATACGCTTTCTTAATACGTTCTAATATTGCATTCACTTTCGATTAATGTCTACATTTTATAGATTCACATTATGTGAATTAAAAAATTATCAATTTATAAATAAACAACTTTTAAACCGAAAACAAATGCAAAATAGAAAGCGAAATGAAGCTGAGAAGGAAGTCATGAAAATGATGATTGACGCTGATATCACCCAAAAGATGTTGGCTAAACATTTAGATATAACTCCTCAGGCGGTCAATAACCGACTTAAAAGAGGCAGTGTAGAACCTTTGGTCGAAGCAATTGAAGAAATTAAAGCGAATCGATCATAATTCTATTATCATAATATCGTGCGATTAGAACCTATTTTCTTCTTAGTAATTTTAAGCTTTTAAGGACGGCTTAAAACACGAAGAATATTTACTTATTTACATCAACGGCTTAAAAGTGGCATAATAGGGTTGTCACTTATATAAAATGGTTATCAACTAATAAATACGAGGCATTAGTTTGCCTCATTATTAAAATATCGGTTCATAAATTCACCCTCCTGCTCAACGTTTCCAATTAGTACTAACTCACTGTTGGAGGTTAATGTGGTTGTGGGATCAGGATTAATATTTTGCTGCGAATCCTACTTTATCGACAACACACTACATCCGGTATCTTACCTGATATTGGACTGCTACAGTGTTTTGCCTACTAATTGTGTAGGGGTTCCGGTGGTAAATACGTTGGACCTTCGGCAATTAACGCCGAGAGCGCCAGCAAAAACCAGAGAAGGCGTTTTATGTTTACCTTTGTATTCCGATTCCGGTTTGAAAGGAAAAAACTTATCTGAGAAATGAAAAATTTCATGGGGGGGGGTATAAATGTCCCAACCTATTAGAAAATAGCATTAAAAAGAGCTCCTGAACTAACTCTGGCCGTATGATTCCCTTGTATTAGATTACATTTTGAGAAGCTAATCCAAGAGAGGTAATGCCATCTTTTATTCAAATGATGGGAGTTACCTCCAAAGAACATAAAGTTTTGCTCAAGAAATCATTCGAACACAAATCGGAAGGTAATCGTCCCCCACTGCGACTGCTGAGGCACCCCTGAGGGAAGTTGGGAGAAACGCCAACTACGCAACGTACGCATCACTTCGCGCTCCAGTTCAGGATTCATTTTCTTAAGTGGTACAATACGTCCAATTGAGCCATCTGGTTTTACCTCAAACCGAATCGTTATAGTAGCCTCGGCATCAGTTGTATTATCGGGTAAGGGTTGCACCATGGGATTTCGCTCGATATCTCCCTCCCAATTCAACTCATAAGGCGCCGACTTTTCCTGCTCATTTCCCGTCCCCTGATCAGCATTAATTTCCCCTGTGTTCCCCTCTTCATCCCCGCTGGTTTCGGCCCCTTCTTGCTGAACTTCATCTTCTTCGGTCTTTGGTGGTACTGTCACTTCTTCTGGATCTTCTGTAGCGGTTTCCTCTTGGGGATCTACTTTATCCGTTTCCGGCGTTTCAACCACCTCCTCTTCAATTTCTTCGGTCTGATCAGGGCTATCAACGGGCTTGGTCGTTTCTTCTGGAGTTTCTTGTTGCTCCTCAACGGGTTCAGGTTCTTCTGGTTTGGGATTTTCAGGCTCCGTTTCTGATGGATTCGGACGCGTGGCTACCTGCTCAGCCTGCTCTTCAGCATATTCGGCGGGAGTCCCAGATTGAAACTCTCCGAATTCTACTTCAATAAACGAGGGACGCACGTTCGATTCAATTGAAAAGGTATAAATCAAAAAGAAAACAACCAGCACAAGATGTAGCCCTCCCGTAACAGCCATCGCAAAACGATCTTCATCTTTTTTAAAAAACGGTTGCTCCTCCATTCTGCTCTATCCTTATCGGGATCCCTGTTCCGTTGCCATTATAATTCGTAAATCCAGGGCTTTGGCAATGTTCATAACCCGAACCGCATTATCAATAATTGCGTCTTTATCTGCTCGTAAAACGAGTGTAGCCTGCTGATTGTTATTTTTTGCTTTACGCAATGTTGAAGCTAACATTCCATTAGCTGTCGGCTCACCGTCAACAAAAAATTGACCATCTTTTGTAACCGCAACGGTAATAAACTGTGCCTCAGTCTGTGCTCCCGTTTCTGCTTTCGGAATATCTACTTTAATCCCAAAGTTAGTTACAAACGAAGACGTCAACAGAAAAAAGATCAGGAGCAACAAGACAATATCTGTCAACGACGACTGTGAAAACAGCGTCAATGGCTCCATCCGTTCGTCATCTTTTCGGAAATCCATATTATCCTACCTTCTGTCGTTCTTTATCCTTCTTGTTTGATGGGGCCTGAAGCATATCTACAAAATCGGCAGATGCATTTTCCAGCTCATGAACCATGCGATTAATTTTACCCAGCAAAAAGTTATAAAATCCGTATGCGATAATACCCACGATAAGTCCGGTAGCAGTCGTAATAAGCGCTTCCCAAATACCTCCGGCCAGTACACTTGGATTTACATTTCCCTGCAACGACTGAATATCCATAAACGCCTCAATCATCCCGGTAACGGTCCCGGTAAAACCGATTAATGGAGCTACACCAGCGATTGTTGCCAGCCAGTTCATCCGTTTTTCGAGATGATAAATTTCTTTTTTTCCGGCATTGCCAATCGCATCTTCAATATCCCGTATAGGGCGACCTAACCGACGAATACCGGCTTTTAAAATACGGGCAAGCGGCTTATCGATACCATCACAATAGGTTAAGGCACGTTGGCGGTCCCCATCTTTAAGCATGCCTTCAACAGATCGCAAAAAACCATCAATCTCGATGCGAGCATTATTCAGCGAGCGCCAACGCTCTGCAATTACGTAGATGGCTACAATCGAAAGGAGAAACAATGGAATCATAAGCACTCCCCCTTCGGCCAGTAGCTCAAACATTGACATGTTTTCTTCTTGTGCTGCCATGCTTAACGTATCAGCGGCAGCAGTGGTATCAGATTGTGCTTGTACTAAAAAAAAGAATAAAGCTTGCATAATGTTTTATTACCGTTCTGTTATTGAATTCGCTTTATGAAATTGTTGCCTCGGAATCGCTTCGGGATATCAGACAGAGCTTCTTGTGCATCATCCACGGTTTCAAACTGCCCAATTCCCACACGATAATACGTAACACCTTGAATTTTTGCATGGTTGATTAATGCTCGATAACCATCTTCCTGTAATCGTTGGCGATTCTGTTCGGCCGTTTGTCGATCACGGAGTGAGTGAACCACAATGGTATACCCATTGCTAATCCCATCGTTGGCCTCACCTAATAATCCATATTGTTCCTGTTCCGGCTCGGAAGACTGCTCTGTTTCGCCCCCATTTGGTACTTGTGTTTGCTGCTCAGGTTCCGAAATGTTCTCACCTGTTTCTTCAGATTCTGATGATAACCCTGTGTCCGCCCTCTTATCATCACTGGTTGATTGTTCTGTAGTTGTTGAATTTGTGGCAACAACTTGATTAGAAAATCCCAAATCATAAGTGAGCCAACCACCAACTCCCACAGCTAAGACAACGACAGCTGCAACTAAAATAGTCCCCAGTAAATCATCCGATTCTTCATCGACTCTTTCACCCGCAGAATCAACTTTTTCTTTCGCAGACTCCTGATCCAACTCCTCTAAAACAGTTTCTTCCTCAGCTCCATCTTCTAAGTCATCAGAGGAATCAACAGGCTGGGGTTCTTCGCCCTCATTCGATTTCGTTTCATCTAAAACTGGCTGAGGTTTCTGTGGAGCAAAAGATTCCTCATCTTCCGACTCATCACTATTACTCATAGCATCAGTATCCAGAGCCCATTTATCATCACTATCAGTACTACTTTCATCTACATCAATCTCGGGAATCTCTTCATCCGTTTCCGGTTCCTTAAAAGCCCCGATAAGCTCGATGGGCTTCATCCCGGCATATTTATTATTGATCTCGGTTTCCAGCTTATCGGCAGGCGCAAATTGCAGTCCCTCCTCCGTCATGCTAAAAGTCCCAAACCCTTCAATCTCAAAGTCTTTACCTTCTTCAGCGGCTTTGCGAATTCGGTCAATTAATTGAGACAGCTGTCCTTCAACCTGCTCGCGCTCCAGTCCCGTTTTATCTTCAAGCAGTGATATCAGTTGTTCTTTATCGATAGTCATATCCCCAGTTAATTTTCCGGAATAAATGTGATGGTGTCTTTGGGCGGCATCATCACAACCCGTCCGCTGTCGAACTGCTTTTGAAACTGCTTCTGATGCTCAAAGGCAAATCGGCCAATCCCTTCCAGATACACGTCATTTTTTCGAGAAACTTCTTCCCTTACGATTTCAGAAAAAGCCTGTAAAAATTCTTTATCCATTCGTAATTATAACTTTACTGTTACCCCGCCATACGCTTGAAAAGGTCGTTCGGTATATCCCTGCCAAACCTCATAATCCTGATTTAACAGATTCACTAATTTAATATATGCTCCAATTCGTTTCGTAATTTGTACATCCGCCTGACCACCCAGCATTATAAAACCGTCCACCTCTTCATCCGTGGTATATGTCTTTCGCGGTCCCACATAATCAGCCCATGCTTCAAATGACAGCCCATTAACCGGACGAATGGTAATACCTGAGTTAACGCCTACTTTTTCTTCAAATGGGATGCGATCAGCGTCCTTAATTTTAGGAGACTGCAAATACAGCTTTCCGTTTATCCTCAACTTATCTTGAATTATTTCCTGGGCTACACTTGCGTAAGCAGATACTTTATAGGCATCCGCATAGGATGTCTCATAATATTCATAAGTGGAATTTCCACTACCGCCTATCTGAAACCTAACTGTACGCATAAAAATCGGGTATTTAGATATATCCTCATACTGGAATCCAAAGTTAAATTTACCCGAGCTGGCGTACTCCACAATGGCCTCAGCCTTTCCATACATGCGGTACGAATGTCGCAAATCATTTCCAGTTGTCAGAAATCGATTTTCGGTATGTAGTTGTTCTAATGTTTTTAACGAAGGGGTCGCACCTGCCTTCGCTTTCAGGGTCAGCATATCTAAAAAGGGATGCTCTACCGTTACTTCTGGCCCTAAATAGATCGAATCCTCAAACTCATTCTGGGCATAGTAGACATTCGCATCCACCGTTACCTTCGTCGCGTAATTGAAAAGTCGTTCATAACTCCCCCCGAACTGAGCTGTTATCCATGAACCATCATTGGAAGTATGTTCAAAATTACCCCCTTTCGCACCTCCTTTAATTGTAAAGGTCTCATTTGGGCTACTACCCGCCCATCGCTTTGCAAGCGAAACATTGTAAACCCGCTCCTCACTTTCTCCATTGAACACATCAGCATCAGTAAGAGCTATATTATAATAACGGATATTGGCATCGGCCTTCCAGCCGGTTATCGTATTTTTAAAATGCTGGTATCCTGCCCCCAACTGAATTCCGTTATACTCTTTCCGGGCGGTTATTGGGATATTCGTAGCCGGAAGATCAAACAAATTGTTGAAACTACTTTTTGCCCCCCCTGTTATATCGAACCGACTTTTTTCACTAATCTTAGTAGCATATTCTGCATTGACATCAAAAAACCGGAAGCTGCTATTTTCAGTGTCAAGATGACCGTTAGAGGAAGAATAATCAATATCCCCCCCTATGTAACTTTTCTCATTAATATGGCTAACACCCCAAACTTTTGCCTCGGGACTTGCATAACTCCCGAATCCTAACCGTGCAAAAAGATTCTTTGGGTCTGCATAATCAAAAGCCATATGCTCGGGCGGCTCTGGTCGGCTAAGCTGACTCACCGGCAGATTGGCCAGAACTTGCTCCTGCGTTTCCATAAAAGGGGTCCGGTTGGGGTCAATCTGATAAACCCTTGGATTCGGGTCAAAACCCAATATAGGTTGACGAGTCAATCCTGGAAAACGTGCCTGGAATTGGCTGCGTATCTCTATATCCTGTGGATCAATCTCCGGCAACATAGATGATTCTGTATCCTGTTCTTGCTGCGCCATTAACGGACTTGCAACAACAGCTACAAAGAGGATTGTAAATAAAGCAAATACTATACGTTTCATGTGATAATCAATGGTTCAATGATGTCCCCAAAAATCAGCATTTAAGGTACTAATTTTTTAGCAACGTTTAATGTCTCAATTATGCCCTTTTTATACTGTTTTCAGAGCCGTCTGTTTCCATAACGGAAATTACCTGTAAGAATTGCGAATAAGACCTTCAATTGTAGGTTCAACAATCAAATAACAGGATCACCGGCCTTGGTCGAACGTAATTTATCGACAAATAAAAATATGGGCGTAATGCTAAGGACAAATAATACCATAACCCCGTGCGTAACTGTGGCGTAGGCAATACCCGTAACGGCGGGAATAGCAAAAAGCACCAATAATGATTGCTTGACAAAATAGTGATAGGTACCCAATCCTCCGGGAGAAGGAATCGCTATTCCAATAGCTGAAATCACCGTAATCACCAATGCATCCAGCATATCTAACCCAAAAACCTCCTGCATATCAAACATCCAAAACGGGATATACGTCATAAGGGTGTAGCAAAGCCAAATCATTATAGTATAAAGGATAAACAACCACCATCGCTCTACATCACGAGCTGCCAGCAAACCGTTTTTAAACATGATAAAGGCCTTCTTTGCCTTAAAAACCCACTGGTTAAGAAACTCAAACTTTGTGCCTAAAAACAGCAGCAACTTCATCAAGATATAGCCCACACCAGCTACTGCAAAAAATAAAAAGATTACCCACAGGTAGGTTAGCAAACTCGACTCATTCGTAAGAAAGTTAATGGTTTCATCTCCAAAAATCTGCCTCAGCACATTCAAATCTGCAATAACATATACCGAAACCACTACCATCAAAAAGGCCATCACTGCAACGTCAATAATTCGCTCCAGCACAATGGTTCCCATTAATTTCGAGCTGCTCAGCCCTTCTTTTTTTCCTACATACACCGGTCGGGATACCTCCCCAAAGCGTGGCCCCACCAAATTCATTACGTATCCAACAAGCACTCCTGAAATCAAGGTAATACGATCGAGATCCTCTTTATCCTGCTCAATAAACAGCCGCCAGCGTTCGGCCCTGAAGATATGACTAAACATTGCCGCTATCGCAAAAGGCACCAACCATCCAAACTGTATACCTTTAGAATGCTCCCAAACCTCTTGAAGTTGAACATTCCGAAAAGCCAACCATAAAAAAAGAGCTCCCAATGATAATGCAAGCCCTATCTTAAATAATCGTTTAACCATTTATTTATCTGTCGTATTTCAATTTCGCATGTCCACGAGTTCGGCATTCTCAGGATACTCCAGCGAAAATAAACCATCGCTGTAATCAACAAATGTTCCCTTTTCAAAGGTCGTAGTAATCACATTATCAGCCGGATCTACTGCTACAATTTTTTTTGGTGTTAACTTTGTCGAGAGAAAAATTTCCACTTCTTGATAAATAGCAAACGGGTCGTCCGAGGTGAGTCGGATATAAATTTCGTCCCCCTGCCGTTCCTCTTTTTGTACTACAAACGTAGAATCAACGCCATTTAAAATACGGGAGGGAGCAAAATCATCTTCCTCAGGTATATATTTACTAACAATCACCCGATTTTTTCGCTGGTCATACACTTTCGATATCTTGCCATCCACAACTACCGTCTGCGGACCTGACTGTACCTTATATTGTTTTTTGCCAACCCAAATTTCTCCATCGCTGGCCACCGTATCCTGAGTATAGGAATCCACCGTTTGATGATGGAAATCGGCCTTAAAGATGGCACCATTTTCAAAGGTTTCTTTTAAATCTGCAAAGGGATTTTCTTGTCCCACCGCCAAATGGGGCACTCCCAAACTAACGCCAACAAATAAAAGAATTGCCAAAAATTTATCGATCAAATTCTTCGAGGTCATCCAATAATTCTTCTAATTCTTCTTCATCTTCAACTAATACATCGCGCGCCGTACTGCCCTGATATGGACCTACAACCCCAGCATTATACAGCTGATCAACAATCCGTCCAGCGCGGTTGTAACCAATCTTTAACTTTCGCTGCAGTAGTGACACCGATCCTTGCTGGTGTAGTACAATAACCTTAGCAGCTGCTTCAAAAAGCTCGTCAATATCTTCCAGGGGATCAGGAATGTCGCCACTTGCCGAGGTCTCATCCTCTAAAACAGGTAATTCATACTTATTATTGTATCCCAGCTGATTTCCAATAAAATCGGTAATCTTTTCTACTTCTTCTGTGGACACAAATGCATTCTGGATACGTGTCATCCCGCCGCCGTTAGTAAACAACATATCACCACGACCAATAAGCTGATCGGCACCACCGGTATCCAAAATAGTGCGCGAATCTACTTTTGATGCCACCTGGTAGGCAATTCGTCCCGGGAAGTTTGCTTTAATTGTACCTGTAATAACGTTCACCGATGGACGCTGCGTCGCTACCACCAAGTGAATTCCAACAGCACGTGCCAACTGTGCCAATCGAGCAATCGGTTCCTCAATATCTTTTCCCGCCGTCATCATCAGATCAGCAAGCTCATCAATGAGCACCACAATATATGGCAGGTGACGATGCCCTTCGTCCTCATCGAGTTCTCCATTATCAAACTTTTTGTTATAAGCCCGAATATCCCGAACCATACCATCTTTGAGCAGATCATAGCGCTCATCCATCTCTTTGGTGAGACTTTCAAGCGTTTCCTTCGCCGAAGAGGTATCGGTGATAATCGGCTCCTCTGCACCAGGTAAGGTCGCTAAAAAATGTTCTTCGATCTTTTGGAACAGCGAAAGCTCAATCTTCTTGGGATCGATCATCACAAACTTGAGATCATCGGGATGACACTTATATAACAGACAGGTAATAATGGTATTCATTCCTACTGTTTTACCTGATCCCGTCGCACCGGCAATCAGCAAGTGCGGCATCTTAGTCAGATCCACCATGAATACTTCATTCTCAATAGTCTTCCCGAAGGCCAACGGCAATTCATAATCACTTTCTACAAACTTTTTGGTGTTAATCACCGACTTAATAAACACCGTTTCGCGCGACCCGTTCGGCACTTCAATCCCCACCGCCGACCGGCCGGGAATAGGCGCCATAATGCGCAACCCCTTCGCTGCCGTCGCCATCTTCAAGTCATTCGCATAGCTCTCAATTTTGCTAATTTTGACATCTGGCGCCGGGTCGAGCTCATAAAGCGTAACCGTAGGACCCACAATCGCGTTAATGCTGCGAATCTCGATATTATGGCGCTTCAACTTGTCAAGAATAATCCGCTTGTTTTCCTTAATCTCTTCAAGATCCACCTCATTCCCTTCATTTGGGGGCGTATCCAGCAGATCAATCGTAGGGAATTTATAGCGAACTTTTGGTACTTCCTTGGCCTTATCTTTATTCTGTTTATCAAGTTCTTTTTCATCGGCCTGCTCATCCCCTTCCCCTACATATACCGAGATGTCAACATCGTCCTCTTCGTCTTCTGCAATCTTCTTTTTCTCAATATCAGCGCGGGGGCGATTGTCTAAGGATTGTATCTCTTCCTGCTGCTGTTTACGTCGCTCAATATCTTGTTGATGCGACTCTTCTACAATCTCATCAATTGATTTTGACTTAGGCTCCGGTTCGTGTTGTTTCTGCTCCGGCTTTGTTTTAGAGGGTGATGGTTCTTGATTGCTTTCAGATTGCTGAGCCTGTTGACGCATCCTTTTTTCGGCCCGGCGCTGCTTCTCAACCTCTTCTTGCTCTGCCTGTTGCTCTTTTTTCTTTTGACGAGCTTCTTTCTTTTTTCGCTTGGCTTCTCGCTTTTCGGCACGCCGCTGTTTCCAATCTGCATACGAAGCTTTGATATTGGCAATCCATTCTTTAACCCGTTCTACCGTATGTTGTAAATCACGATCCAGCAGGGCCAACAGCGTCGTCAATAGTAGTACGCTCAAAATAATTATTGAACCAATACCGGTGATATTTTGGAGAATACGAGCAATATAAAATCCCGCCGCCCCATTCCATACCGACTCGATCCACTCGTAATTAGTATTAAGCCAGCCCAAAATTGATGCTACCAACACCATACTCCAGATACCGTAGGCCGTAGGCCAAAGCATTTGGCTCACATCCCGATCGCGAAAAATGAACCATCCATAACCCACAATAACCAGAGGGATAATAATACTCATATAGCCAAACATCAGGTATACAAAAAAGTGGGCTAAATAGGCTCCAACCACACCCAATCCATTTTGGATACGCAGCGCCGGCCCCTGATCTAAGGCAAACAGGCTATCAGTAGAAAGTGATTGTATAAGCGTATAATCGGCCGGGTTATAGGTAACGATACTGAAGCCAAACAGACCTCCAATTGCCATTACCAGTATTCCCAGTATTTCCATTTTCCGGGATTCAGAAAGCCCGCCTAAAAATCCGCCTGAGTTACTGTTCTTTGCCATTTATATCAGAAATTATTCCTTCATTAAGTGCAGGTAAAATCTGTGTTATACTGCGTTGACAGCAATATACGAGATCATCTTCACTTACAATATCTTTAAGCCGAACGGCATAATTAGATGATTTAATGCTATTCTCTATATCATCACCAAATTTTTCATAAAGACCAAAAGCCACTTTTGCCCCATCACGAGCCTCAGCAGACAATTGACCCTCACAAAGTTCGTAAATAATATTCCCAGCACAAAGCATATCCTCCAACGACAGACGTCCACGCCAGCCGGCACAAACTAAAATAGCCTCTTCGTCAAGATCTTCGAGGTATTCTATTATGGCCCGAAGGTTCAAAAAGGATCCTACTAAAATACGATCCGCCAGATTACATCGGCGTATCGCTTTAGTACCATTAGTCGTATTCAAGATTATTGTCTTGCCCTTAACAGCGTCCTCGGTATGCTCCAAAGGAGAATTCCCAAGATCATAGCCCTCAATTGTCACCCCATCCTTTTCACCGCTCATTAAAAAGCTTTTAGCATCAAGGTTATGTGATATCTTGCTGGCATCATCCATATCGCCAACAGCAATAATCCCCTTTGCCCCGTTTTGGAGTGCTGTTACCATCGTAGAGCTGGCGCGAAGCACATCAATAATCACCACCGTTTTGTCGCGCACATCTTCTTCTTTAAACGAGTGCGCTGATGAAAACACATCAATATTTGTCATATGTAAAACTCTTGTTTATCTCTGTTGATATATTAGCAACTATTTAAATCCGCAGCTACTGTTATTTCACAAACGGTGGTTTTGTTACTGTAGCCTTGGCCTTTTTGTTTCGGATTTCTACGCAAACTGTTTCTCCCTCCTCGGCATAATCAACAGAAACATAGCCCATGGCAATATTCGTACCCAGCGTAATAGATCGCGATCCACTGGTTACAAATCCAATCTCGTTGTCATCCTCATCAAAAATGGTATAACCTTTTCGAGGAATTGAGCGCTTATCATCAATAGTAAGTCCCACCAATTTTCGATCCAGCCCTTCTTCCTTTGCTTCCACTAATGCATCCCGACCTATAAAATCTCCTTTATCCAGCTTAGTGAGCCAACCCATTCGTGCCTCCAACGGATGAGTATCCTTCGTGATATCATTACCATAAAGCGCGAACCCTTTCTCCAGTCGCAGCGTATCACGCGCCCCCAGTCCACACGGTTCAATTCCAAACGCTGATCCGGCTTCCATGATAGCATTCCAAATGGCTTCGGGATCAACATTATCCTTGTTAAAATAAAGCTCAAATCCCTTTTCGCCCGTATAGCCAGTAGCCGAAAGTGTCACATCATCAAAACCGGCCAGCGTGCCCAGTTCAAAAGTATAAAACTTAATGGCTGAAAGATCGGTATCCGTCAGTTTTTGCAATGTTTCCACGGCTTTGGGCCCCTGCACAGCCAACAGGCACGTATCATCAGAAAGGTTCGCAAGCTCAGCATCAAATGAATTGTTTTGATCAATCCAGTCAAAATCCTTTTCAATATTTGATGCATTTACCACCAGAATGTATTCATGTTCATCGAGCATATACACCAGCAGATCATCGACAATCCCACCGTCCTCATAACACATGGCAGAGTACTGCGCCTTGCCGGGGACCAACTTTGAGGCATCATTAATAGTAACGTGCTGAATTAAATCCAGTGCCTCATCGCCGGTTACATAAAATTCGCCCATATGCGACACATCAAACATACCCACCTTTTCACGTACGGCGTTATGTTCTTTGCGGATACTGTCATACTGTACGGGCATCTCAAATCCGCCAAAGTCAATGAGTTTCGCTCCGGCTTGTTCATGGAGATCATAAAAGGGCGTTCGTTTCAGCATGGTTATGTTATACTTTCGTATTATTTAAACTTTTCAGTCGCCCAAAATACGGATTTCATAATAGAATAGAGAATGTATTCTGTTACTCATTTTACTTTGATTATCTCCAACAACCTATGACTTTTTCTCCTTCCGCTGCTCTGCTGCGGAAGGGATAGTTCTTGCATCCCGAAGCAAAGCACTGGGATAAGAAGTTAGTGTATAAGAAAAGTGTAAGAGCCACCCATTCCTTCCAATCCGTATTATTAACTGAATTCTTTTTCCTCAAAAACCGTTTAGCATCTGGCAAGAAATCCTTATCTTTCAAGACTGAAAAATTTAGCCCCAATCGAAGATATTTTAACACATGGCCATTAATAAGCAGCAAGTTCGCACGGCTCTAACGCATGTAATGCACCCAGAGATGGACAAGGATCTGGTTACCCTGGATATGATTGAAGATCTGATTATCCAGGATTCGTTCATCACCTTTACAATTGACCTTCCGGAAAAAGATCCCAAGCTGGAATCCAAGCTCAAGGAATTGTGCGAAGATGCTATCCGTAAGTTTGTGGATGAAAATGCTGTTTTGGATATCACCACCGCGGTCAACATTTCAAAATTCCGCAACAACGAAGATAAAGGCGAATTCCCGGGTCAGGGCCACCGCAAAAAGCGTGAAGAGAAACAAGAGCAAGGTGATGATGAGGTACTCTCAGGCGTTAAGAATATTATTGCTGTCGCTTCGGGCAAAGGCGGCGTTGGAAAATCTACGGTAGCCGTAAACCTGGCTTGCGGATTGGCCCGTACTGGTGCAAAAGTGGGCCTGCTGGATACCGATATTTACGGCCCGAGCATCCCTACCATGATGGATGCCCACGGCCGACCTAATATTACTACGAAAAAGAAACTTATCCCTAAAGAAAAATACGGCGTCCGCTTTCTGTCCATGGGTATGCTCGTCGATCCCGACCAGGCCATGATTTGGCGGGGACCTATGGTGACGAGTGCTGTTAAACAATTTATGAATGAGGTGGAATGGGGCGAACTGGATTATATGGTACTTGACTTACCTCCCGGAACCGGAGATATCCAGCTTACACTGGTACAAACCGTACCCTTAACGGGAGCGGTTATTGTTTCTACGCCACAGGACGTTGCCCTTGACGATGCCCGAAAAGGTGTCGCAATGTTTAAGAAAGTAAATGTTCCTGTGCTGGGAATGGTCGAAAATATGGCTTATTTCATTCCCGAAGATATGCCGGAGAAAAAATATCACATCTTTGGCAAGCATGGGGTTCGCAATCTTGCTGAGCGCATGGGTACGAACTTTCTTGGAGAAATCCCGCTGGAGCAAAAAGTGCGTGAAAGCAGTGACGAAGGCAAACCCATTGTGTTAGGAGATATGGGAACAACATCGGCCCAAAAATTTGTGGAGCTGTCAAATAATGTGATTCAGCAACTGGCTATCCGTAACCAGGAACAAGACCCCACAGAGAAAATCGATATCAAGATTAAGCCTTAGCGTAGATTTCATGTCATCCCGAACTTGTTTCGGGATCTACAATTATAGATGCTGAAACGAGTTCAGCATGACACGTTAAGCTTTATCATTTGATAATTACCCCGCTAAGTTTTAAAACCTTTGCGGGTTTTTCATATCCCCTTGTTCCATTTCTGCTTTCCTATAATTATACCGTTGGTGTAGTACTTGTTTTCGGTAGTCAAAAATATCGCGCAGCTTATTTCTGATCAGCAATCTATTTACCACCTTGCCTAATATACCATAGGGTGGTACATAGCTTACTTGATCAATCATTTTTACCCCTGACTGAGCTTCTTCTATTTTGTGGTGGTGATACCAAAAACGATACGGACCAATCCGCTGCTCATCAACAAACTCTTTTCCAGGAACAACATGCTTGATTTCGGTCACCCATTCCGAATGCCCCAGCAGTGGAAGCTTCACATCATATTCAACCAACATACCATTATACATTTTATCCGGAACATCACTGATAATCGTAAAATCCAATTCCGGGGGTGTAATCTCATTTAGATTTGCCGGATGAGATATAAACTGCCAAAGCTGATCTGCTGACGTATCTAATATCTGCTCTTGCCGAAATATATACATGAAACCCTTTTATCTGTTTATGGATTGTCAACAATGCAGCATTAACCATAAAACCTCAAGCAAAGGTTCCATCCCGGTTTATTTCGCCAACTCCCACACCATAATACTATGTAAAGTGATTACACAGTAATTGCACCGTATTTATGCAGATACCCTTCATAGTACTTTACATACCCATACAATTACAATACAGATCTCAATTCATTTTTTGCGATTACAAGCATCTCTTGAATAATTTCTGGCTGAAGATCAGACTCTGTCCGTAATTTAATATGCCTGGCATTTTTGCCGGAGCCTTCTATCTCAAATCCTTATTTTTCAATGCCTCCCAGCCATGGAAAAATAATTTACACATGGTTTCAGTTGGTTGTATCCCGCAAATAACAATATTAGGGTTATCAAAACTGTATAAAGCCATTACCATTTTTTTGCCACCACTGACATTTTCATCAACTTCTGGAAGGATATCTCTTATAATTTTCTGAAGACGCAATGAAATATTTTGTATCTCTTGGGCAGAGGGGCTATTAACTCTTCGACTGTTGTGGGAGGTTGCTTGTACGTAGCCATATCCTATTCCATTTAATGGTTTAACAAACGCCATGTTGATTACCGCTGACTTAATCCCAGCAAAAAGTTCCAAATGGTAAGAGCGGCCAGTTTTGCTGTTTGGTTGTCGCGGTCGTGGCGCGGATTAACTTCCGATAAATCGAAAGATGTTACCTGCTCGTTACGTCCTGCCAAATACGCGGCAATCAGCCATAAATCGGATGGGAGTCCATTGGCACATGGCGCACTTACGCCCGGCGCCTGCGATTGATCCACCGCGTCCATATCGAAGGTGACCATCAGCCGATCGTTTTCATGCTGATGAAAAAAACCTGAAATAGAGGTAATATTCGTTTCATCCCGCAACAAATATTCACCCCCCGACTTTTGTATGTATTGCAGATGCGATCGGGCTACCGAATGGGGCTGCAATCCCGCCACCAGGTACATTCCGGCACATTCACTTTTGTGCTCTATCGCCTGACGAAAGGGCGATCCAGAGTGTGCTTTTCCCTCTTTCAACGGACGCACATCGGCATGCGCATCCAGGTTAAAAATCGCTGTTTCCAGTCCGGCCTCAGCATATCCCGAAAAATGTCCGAAGGCTGTTTCGTGGCCGCCGCCTAAAATGATGGGAATTATATCCTGCTCAACATAACCAGCCAGTACTTTACCCAAATTCTGTTGATCCTCCTCCACTTCATAATGGATATTCAGATCCCCCACATCTCGGGTAGCACCAAGCAAATCCACAAAATCATTATAATTTTCGGGATTGGGCGTCAGCTTATATAACTGCTCCCGAATAGCCTCCGGTGCATCTGCCGCGCCGGTACGTCCGCCATTAATAGCAACCCCTTTATCTGAGGGAAATCCTATAACCACCACTTTGGGAGTATCATCATTATTAATATTTGCACCCAACAATTGACCGATTCGCGGATCATTATCGGCTGTTTGTGGAGTATCAATAGTAATAGGATTTAATTGTGACATGCGTAAAATTATGTTCTGTTTCTAAGTTCTTTAATAAGGATTATGATACCGGTAATAATTGTCATGGGTAGCACAAACCATCCCATTGCGGCATTAAACAAAGGAGTCAAATGGTGCTCGGTTGCCGTTAAAATTAAATATAAGGTAAAGGCAATGTAATATCCCAAAAAGAGGATCCCCTCCCAGCGGCTAATCACATTGCCGGTAAAAAAGATGGGCAGACACATTATAGCGGCGGCAATCATTATGGGGAGGTCAAACCCAATAACGCCCTGCTGCACAGTAATTCCATTGGGCAAAACCGTGGCTGTAAGGCCAATAATACACATGATATTAAACAGGTTACTGCCCACAATATTACCTACGGCTAAATCGCGTTGCCCCTTAACACTTGCCAATATCGACGTTGCCACCTCTGGAAGAGACGTACCCGCTGCTACAATAGTCAACCCCACTACCAAGCTGCTCACTCCGATGTATTCGGCAAAGGTGACTGCTCCATCAACCAGCCATTGAGCTCCTATAACTAATAAAGCTAATCCCACAACAATAAGAACGCCATCCCAAAACCAGTGACGAGTTGAATATCTTTCATTTTGTGACGATTCATCCTCTATGGAAGACGAATGATTTGACTTCTGAGCATCATAAATCAGATACCCCACGTACAGAACCAAAGCCCCAAAAAGGATACCTCCTTCCAACCGACTCACCAACCCATCCCAAGCAAAAAAGTACAGCACAAACGAGATCCCAACCATCAATGGCACATCGAGCTTGATGAGATTTTTTGAGACAACCAATGGCGTAATCAATGCTGATACCCCCAAAATAAAGAGTACATTAAAAATATTACTGCCAATAATATTACCTAAAAGCAGGGCGTCTTCTCCTGCAAGGCCCGACTGCATACTGATAGCCAATTCGGGGGCACTTGTGCCAAAGGCTACCACCGTTAATCCAATAACGAGGGGTGTCATTCCTATCCGCGCCGCCAAAGTTGAGGCCCCACGTACCAATAATTCAGCCCCCGCTATTAGCAATACAAGTCCGACAATGAAAAAGAGTATCGTTGTTACCACAGTACATTTATTCGTTTATGAAATAGCAGTAAATACTAACGATACTATTTTGTTAACAAAAGAATGCTGCCAATTTTTGTTGGCAGCATTTCAGAACTCTTTAATGATTAGAATGTAAGGCTATACGATTCCCTTCCGTATCTTCGATAATGGCCATATACCCATACTCGTCGGTAATAATAGTCTTCTTCTGGATAACCTTGCCTCCGTTGGGTTCTACTTTATCCAGCACCTTCTGTAGATCAGGATTGGCGCTAATGTAAACCAACGTACCCTCGTGACTGGGAGTATAAAATTCTTTGTGTTCACAAATTGCTCCACCCACACCACCTTCTTCTACCGGAAACATGGTCATCTTTAAATCATTATCCATTTCCATGTCTTGCATTTCAATATCAAAAATAGACTGATAAAACTTTTTGGCTCTGCTTAGTTTCTTCGCGGGAATTTCAAACCACGCTACAGCCTTCTCTAATTTTCGCATTGTTTTTGGTGCCATAACATCCTCTCTTATTTAGGGTTTTAATTGTCGTAGTTCTACGACACCATAACCAATTCAGTTCCAAAAATGCTGTAGGGGAATCCCCTTTTCTAAGCTTGCTTAACCCTGATAAGGGTAAGGAAAAATAATAGTAAGTTATTTTTTTAAACTAACTTTTCTCCCTTCACAAACGTCCCCAAGCAGTTAGCCCCTCGATAATGATACATCCAAAAATCTGGATTTGGAGCATCAATAATGGCAAAATCTGCCTGTTTTCCCCGCTCTATAGAACCCAATTTATAATCCCGCTTTATAGCTTTAGCTGCATAAATGGTCGCCCCCTTCAGCACTTCGGCCGGGGTCAACCGTCCTTGGTTGCAAGTTAACATCATCGCCAGTGGCAAATCATAGCTGGGCGCCGACCCAGGATTAAAATCCGTAGCCACAGCAACATCCACTCCTCCTTTCACCAAACGGCGACAATCCAGAAAATCTTCCTGCGTGTAGAGCGATGCCAGCGGCAGCGTCACGCCCACAACACCAGCTTTTGCCATCGCCTCAATGCCGTCATCAGAAATTTTCTCCAAGTGATCCGCGCTGGCCGCCTCTACTTCCGCTGCCAGCTCAGCCCCACCGCATGAAGTCAGCTGATCGGCATGTAGCTTGGGCGTCAGCCCCGCTGCTTTTGCAGCTAACAAAATACGTCGCGACTCCTCAACCGTAAACGCCGACTCCTCGGTAAAAATATCACAAAACTCGGCCAGATTATGCTCAGCCACCGCGGGTATCATCTCGCTAATCACTAAATTGATGTACCCCTCTCGATCATCTTTATATTCCGGTGGAATAGTATGGGCACCCAGAAAAGTAGACACCATACCAAGCTCCTGATCCTCAGCCAACCGACGATATACGCGCAATGTTTTTAACTCATCCTCCACCGTAAGTCCATATCCACTCTTGCATTCCACAGTGGTTACCCCCAGCTTGACCATCTCTTTCAAAAACTCAGATGCCTTTTCATACAACCCATCCTCGGGCGCTTTTCGGGTTTCTTTCACCGTAGAAAGAATTCCACCGCCGGCTTTTGCTATTTCGAGATAACTTTTACCCTGCACCCGCATTGCAAATTCATCGGGACGCCATCCGCCAAAAGCCAGGTGCGTGTGGCAATCAATCAGTCCCGGAACCACCATCTTCCCATTAGCATCAAATACTTTTTCGTCAGCATATTTTTCGGGCAGATCCTTTTCCTGCCCCACCCATTGTATAGTATCATCCTGCCAGGCTATAGCTGCATTTTTTTGAGGATGGATCTCGCCCTGCGCCCCTTCATCTATACATGTTGCCAAAAATCCGATGTTCGTTAGTACTGGCATATTGCTGTGTTATTAACCCAAATTCCTGTTTTTATATTGCAATCATGATAATAACAAATAGCCCAAATAATTAGAAGATTCAAACATGACTATATGCTCTCTTCTGTGTAGATTTTATATCAGATGCCGTAAAAAAAGAGAGGGCATCACAAAGACAATATTATAAAACGGCTTTTTTAGGAGGGAGTAATTATGATTTCATCAATAAAGAAAGAGAGTATATGGCTTTTCATATTCATGTTGATCTCACTTGTTAGCTGGGGACAAAACCATCAAGGATACGATTTTCGTAGAGTTAGCGTAACCGTTAATGGAGGAACAAGCCTCGGTGATACCAATCGAAATGAGTATTTCTTGTCAAGTAACTTCACCACGAATATTAAAGACACCCCCACTTTTGGCCTCGGGGTGCAATACGCTTTAACCCCAATATGGTCACTTGAACTCGGCTATCAACGTACGCAAATCAGGGGACTGGACCGACCGTTTGAGACGAATCTAAACCAGATTGCGTTTCGCAATATTATCAACTTAAACCAACTGTTGATGATTAACCAGATCACCGAGCGTTTTAATCCCTTTTTAACCGCCGGTCTCGGATACGATCTCTATAATTATCGCAGTTCTGAGGACGAAATATCTAATCACAACTCCAGCTATAACCTTGGGGGCGGCTTGGCCTACAAGCTCACTAATACCGTTGACCTGTTCACCCATTACGATTATCACATTGGATCAAACGAATTGGATAACGAAACCGAAGGTTGGGGCTCTGATCTTATTAATTCATTGACTGCTGGAATTCGCCTCAACTTTGGAAAAGCCAAAGCTATTCATCCATCCTGGAAACCAGTCCCTGCCGATTTAAGTCAATCTGACTATAAACTCTTTATGGCTCAGGTTGATCGCATTGATAAACTAAATGCACAGCTTGATCAATTGGAAGGACGCAGCGATCAAAATGATCAGCAGCATGATTCAACCATTCAAAATAATCGGACGGATATTGATTCCCTGATGGTGCGCATGAATAACCTTGAACAACAAATCGATGATCTTAAATTGGCTTTGGGGAATCTTAAAGGCTCACTTAATCCCGTTTCTGTAAACTCAGAAACAGGAAAAGCCCAACTACTACCAGCCGGAAATTACGTGCAAATTTTTGCCTCATATAATTTATCGCCGGCTCAACGCGTAAGAAACCATGCCGTTGATCGGCTAAATAATTCTTTATCTAATGCTACCGAAAAGATTTTCATTATCAAACGGAAAAACTATTACGAGGTATTGATAGGGGTTTTTAACCAATTCGATGATGCCTCCAATATTCAGCAAATTATGACCGATTTTCACGAGGATGCCTATGTCATTTCATTTCCACGACCAGTGAATCTCAATATCGACTTTGAGGGATTAAAAGTGGTGGATGAAAACTAATGATGAAAGAGATAGCCCCAAAAGAGAATCCGAAATATACATGTCTGGTTGTATTGAATGGTAAGGTCACGGCACGTCGTGACCTTGCTTAAGGAACTAACCTTACATTAACTCAATCAATTCATTTTCCACTTCCTCCACCATGCTTCGATTTTGAAGAAGCTCAACCGCCTTGCTAATATCATCCTTAAAATAGTGATCTTCCTCGGCATGCGGTATTGCATCACGGACAAACTCATGGGCAACTTCCACACCGCGTCCCGGTCGTAACGGCTTTCGAAAATCCAACGCCTGCGCAGCAGTAAACAATTCGATTGCTAACACCTGTTCTACATTTTGATACACTTCGAGGAGCTTTAATGCGCTGATACTCCCCATGCTCACGTGATCTTCCTGTCCCAAACTGGTGGGAATAGAATCCACCGACGACGGATGACAAAGCACTTTATTTTCGGATACGAGTGACGCCGAGGTGTATTGCGGAATCATAAATCCGGAATTAATTCCCGTCTCTTCCATCAACAGTTCAGGCAACCCATCATGACCTTCGAGCAACAAGTACGTCCGCCGTTCAGATATGCTGGCCAGTTCAGCCAAGGCAATTTTAGCGTGATCTAACGCCAGGGCCAACGGCTGACCGTGAAAATTTCCGCCGCTGATGATATCCCCATTTTCGAATACCAACGGATTGTCGGTCACCGAATTGAGCTCCGTTTCAATAGTCTGTTGGCAGTAAGCCAAACCATCACGACTGGCCCCATGTACCTGT
The DNA here is from genome assembly GCF_038594945.1 of Fodinibius sp. Rm-B-1B1-1. Taxonomy (NCBI): domain Bacteria; kingdom Pseudomonadati; phylum Balneolota; class Balneolia; order Balneolales; family Balneolaceae; genus Fodinibius; species Fodinibius alkaliphilus. The sequence continues at coordinate 1,027,489 of NZ_JBCFYD010000001.1, read as the reverse complement.
GGCACGCAGCGCAGGCAGTATGGATCTTGTACCTTGCCGCAATCACGATGTGATTCCAAAATTTCACTCTCCACTAATAGCTCACGTACATTTCGTGCTACCTGTTGCTGTCCATTATGTGGACGAATTTCGTGGATACGTTTATCAAACGGCTTAATACTTCCCTGCAATGCTTCCAAGCTCATAGCAGAAATAAGATCGGCGGCCTTTAATAAACTTAATGACTTCTCGAGCACATATGCACCATAACCTCCCATCAGCTGCGTGCCGTTGATCAACGACAACCCATCTTTAGGTTGTAAATCAATGGGCTGCAGATCGTGTTTCTCAAGCACTTTCTCAGCGGGAATAGTATCCGTGCCTTCCTCATTCCAAAATAAACCATAACCAAGCAGGGGCAACGACATATGGGCCAACGGCGCCAGATCCCCCGATGCCCCAACGCTCCCTTTTTCCGGCATGGCGGGGATAAGGTCGTGATCAGAAAAATAGATCAATCGGTCGAACGTTTCTTCAGAAATACCGGAGTTGCCCAACCCAAGCGCATGAATTTTAAGCTGCAGCATCAGCCTTGAAATGTCTTTTGGGATAAGCTCTCCAACACCCACTGAATGCGATAAAATCAAATTACGCTGGAGCTGCTTCAGCTCCTCTCCGCTCACGCGCTTGTTCGCTAATGCCCCAAAACCGGTGTTTATACCGTACATTGGCTCGTCGCGACCAAGAGCATTTTCTACAATTGAGCGGGCTTTATTAATTGAAGATTTATCATTTTTTAGATGGGCAATACTTCTGGAAAGATCAGTGTATAAATTCGCTATCGTTATTTTCACAGCTATCTATTTTCATTCCCGATAATTTCCCTAAAAATACGAGGTCTCTCGACTCATCCCAATTTTGATTTTATACGCAAACAAGAGAAATTAATATTCTATGCATCAACTTATATACATTTTAGGCATCTCTTGGCTTGCTGGCTTTTCAGCCTTTATCGGCAGTGGCTTAGCTCAAATCGAAGATACGCCCAATACTGAAACCAAACAGGAACTTATCTATGGCATTGTTGCCCTTGGAGGAGGTATTTTACTGGCAGCTGTAGCGTATGCCCTTACCCCCAAAGCTATCGAAGAACTGGGAATAACAATGTTGATGTTAACATTTTGCCTGGGCGGATTGGTTTTTTGTTTTTTAGATGCGATGATCACCCAAAAAAGTGGTCAGAAGGCTCAACTCATGGCCATGCTCTTAGACTTCATTCCTGAAGCCATCTCATTAGGCGCCGTATTTGGACAAAACCGGAACCTGGGAATTTTATTAGGTGGGTTTATTGCAGCACAAAACCTTCCTGAGGGGTTTAACTCATACCGAGAAATGAAACAATCCGGGTTATCTTCCCAAAAAATCCAATTGGCATTATTTGCCATTAGCTTTATTGGTCCCGTTGCAGCATGTTTGGGGTATTTCTTCTTACAGGATAATCACACACTCACAGCCGGAATTATGAGTTTCGCATCGGGAGGTATTTTATACTTGGTCTTTCAGGATATTGCACCACAAGCGAAAATGAAGCATCACTGGAAACCACCTCTTGGAGCAATTATAGGATTTGCCATTGGTATGCTTGGCCACAAACTGCTTGGTTGAAAAATCAATAATCAATTTTATAACAGATAATTACCAGAACTCAACATTTACACCACTTTTACATACAACTCATGCGCCCGATCTGAGCTATCTCTCCGATACCCAACATCAATTTTAAAGTCACCAACATCGATATTCTGCTGCTCGGCCCAATCATACATCTTGCCAAAAGACTCAGCAATTTTTGATACGTCCCCCTCATGCTCATAGTACACATACTTCTGTGATGGAATAATTATTTTGGTCATCCCATCCGGTATTTCCGTATCCCCTTCCACTTCAACTCCTATCAACTGGGTATAGACCCCGTCAGACTCATCCAGTGATATATCCATCATAATATCATTCTTCCGTTCCGATACCTCCTCCAATCTTTTTCTAAATTCTTGCCAGACCTTGGGCATTTTTTCATGCAAATCATCCCATTTGGCCTGTACTTTTATACCTATTACGGTAAAACCTTTCGTATCAATAATCTCCATAGTAACTGTTTTGCCCTGTGTTTTAATTAATCCCTAATATTTTATAACCAAATGTTTTCAAAGCCGTTATATTCTGTAACTTTGAGAATGTTTATAATCTAAAAGATCTCTTCTATTGTGCAACCAAATTCCTGTATTCTTTGTAATCATTCCGAGGTCCAACATTTTTATGAAGATACCTCTAAGCACTACGCCTCGGACTACTATCAATGCCAACACTGCAGGCTAATTTTTGTGCCGCCTAAAGACCGCCCCGAACGCAATGAAGAATTTGCGCGCTACGAAACCCACGAAAATGATCCCCATGATGAAGGGTACCGTGATTTTTTAAGCCAGTTGTTCGATCCGCTAAACAATCTACTGGAACCAAAAAGTAAGGGGCTTGATTTCGGCTCTGGCCCGGGCCCTACACTTAACCTAATGTTGGAAGAGGAAGGTCACCAAATGCGCATCTATGATTCGTTTTATGATGACGACGAATCTGTTTTTGAAGAAACGTATGATTTTATCACAGCAACAGAAGTAGTCGAGCACCTTTTCCATCCCGGCAAAGAGCTTGAGCGTCTATGGGAATGTCTGCGACCTGGTGGATATTTGGGTATCATGACCAAAATCGCAAAAGACGATGTTGACTTCTTTGCAGATTGGCATTATCGACTGGATATCACCCACGTTACATTTTATACCAAAGATACTTTTCGGTGGATAGCCAATCATTGGAATGCTTCGGTGAAGTTTCCCCAAGACCGGGTCGTCATTTTTCAAAAGTCTGAGTAATTAATCCTAAACTTATAGATGTTAAAACAAATACAACATAACATCTCCTGATGATTTAGAATACATTTACCACAAAATAATATCCCATCACCCCACTGGCGATTACTTTCATCACCATATTCACAAATAATCCGGCAAAAGAACCAAGAGCAGATCTAAAAGCCCGGTCCGAGGTTTTTCCGCCAATGAGCTCTCCCACAAATGCCCCCGCCAATGGACCTACAATCATCCCAAGAGGCGGAAAGAAAAAGATCCCAATAACCAACCCCAAGATACTGCCCCAAACGCCGTAGGCCGATCCACCAAATTTTTTGGTGCCGTAAGCGGGGATTACATTATCCAAAATCATAATTGAGACTACAATAAGTGCCCACACAATCATAAATGTTGTCGGAAAAGGTTGGGCAGCAACCTGCAAAATCAATAATCCGCCGTAAGTAACAGGGGTGCCTGGTAAAACAGGTAAAAATGAGCCTATAAATCCAGCAATGATCAAGAGTGCTGAAATAATAATGAGTATGGTTTCCATGGCATTTAATTAGTACAAAACTAACACCCTGTCAGACGAAATAAGAAACAAAATGTTGCAACGGGAAGACGAATTAGTGAGATAGCTCTACAAGTTCTCCTTGTAAAATAACCGAATAAATATCCTCGGTATTCTTAATGTTTTTAAGCGGATTGCTGTTAAGCAAGAGCAAGTCGGCCGCATAGCCCTGTTTAACTTTCCCAAATTGATCTGCTACATCGAAAAATTCCGGACCATTAATCACCGAGCTTTGCAGTGCCTGCAGTGGACTTAATCCGGCTGCTACCAACTCTTGGAGTTCGTTATGCAACGATTTACCCGGATAGACAAAAGAATTGTAGGGACCGCTATCTGAGCCGGCATAAATAGGCACTCCTGCTTGGTGAATATCAGGAATCATATTTACGAACTGCTCTCTAAGATTTTGTCGACGCTCCGTGGCGGCTTTACTTTGATTTTGAGCAGCCTGCAATCGCCCTTGGTATGTTTTCTGAATGCCATCGCCAATATAATTAAGATATTGATCATCACTATGATCCTCATCATGGAGATTTGCCAAAACTTTGCCGATATGTAAGGTTGGCACTACGCCCGTTCCCGATTTAGCCATTTGGACATACGTTTTCTGAGCAGTTTCTTCATCATACGTTTCAACCACTTCCGATAATGCTGACCAAAATCCATACTCTCCCTCTCTCACCGATTCGGTTATTTGAGTTTCTTGAGAGGAAGAACCTTTGAGCACATAATACATATGTTCAGTGGCATCAAGCCCGGCTTCCACGGCATCATTAAAATCTACCGTAAATGGCATGTGTCCCGTAACCGACAATCCACGTTTTTCGGCTTCTTTAATTGCTGCCAAATATACCTCTGCTGGAATTGTACTGTCGTATAGTTTCACATAATCGACATTAAGTGACTCGAGTGAATCAAAGGCAGCTGGCACTTGATCTACAGAGGTTAGCTCAATTGAACCCGCCCATGAAGGATCAGCACCATCGAGCTTGGGACCGGAAGTAAAGATATTAGGTCCCAAAAGCGTCCCATTTTCAATTTGTTGCTTCCACTCCAGAACCGCAGGAGTAATATCTCCCCCGGCATCCCGAACGGTTGTTACCCCATTGGCAATAAAGAGATCAAGCAAGTCTTTATTTTCTGCAATTAAGGTATCACCACCCCGAAAATGCACATGCATATCCCACAGGCCTGGGAGCACATATTTCCCCGAGGCATTAATCGTATCGCTTGCAGCAACATCTTGTCCGTCACTATAAATCCCGGCAATACTGTCACCACGAATTTCAATCGTTTGTCCTTCAGCTATATCACCGGTTTCCACATCAATGATATTCGCATTGTGAACAACAATATCAGCAGGTGATTGAGAAGTACACGATATTGAACTCCCCATTAGCAAAAGAACAATAAACAACCGAATTATGATTTTCATCTTATTCTGGAATTTTATTCTACATTACATTTCCAAGTAGCTACAAAAGGTAGTGATTTTAATCCACCATTGGCAGATCCACTCCACGCTCCCTGGCCGTTTTGATGGCTTCGTCGTAACCGGCATCAGCGTGACGCATAACCCCACTTCCGGGATCATTGGTCAATACACGCTCCAATCGCTCATCGGCCATCTCAGTGCCATCGGCCACGCAGACCATTCCCGCATGAATAGAGTAACCGATTCCAACGCCCCCGCCATGATGCAGCGAAACCCAACTGGCTCCACTTGCTGTATTCAGCATCGCATTGAGGAGTGGCCAGTCGGCTATGGCATCAGAACCATCTTTCATGCCTTCGGTCTCACGGTTTGGAGATGCCACCGAGCCTGTATCCAGGTGATCACGTCCAATAACCAGCGGAGCATCCACCTTTCCTTTCTTGACGAGCCAGTTAAACTTGGCCCCCATCTCGGCGCGTTCGCCGTATTCCAACCAGCAGATACGTGACGGCAACCCTTGAAATTGCACCTGATCCTGCGCCTTGCGAATCCAGCGATTGAGTGATTCCTTTTCAGGAAATGTATCAAGTACCGCTTGGTCTGTTGTATAAATATCTTCGGGATTCCCGGATAGCGCTGCCCATCGGAAAGGTCCCGAACCACGACAGAAAAGTGGACGTATAAAAGCCGGTACAAATCCCGGAAAGTTAAACGCTTCATCCATGCCCCGGTGATCAGCTACTTGTCCACGAATGTTATTTCCATAATCAAAGGTAATTGCTCCTTTCTGTTGCATCTCCAGCATCGTTTCAACGTGTGTCACCATTGAATCAAGCACCGCTTCCTGATACATTTCGGGGTTCAGCTCTCGCTCTTCGGCCGCTTCTTCCAACGACATTCCAGCAGGAATATATCCCAGTTGGAGATCATGGGCAGAGGTTTGATCCGTCAATACATCGGGAATCACCTCTTTATCCAACATCTTGGGCAACACTTCTGCCACATTTCCAAGCAGCCCAATGGAAAGTGCTTCTCCCTTTTCTTTGGCGTCCAATGCCTTCTCGAGCGCTTCATCCAAATTCGTGCACTTAATATCACAATAACCGGTTTCCACGCGCCGGTCGATACGGTGTTCATCCACTTCGATACCAATAAATGAGGCACCATTCATGGTAGCAGCCAGCGGTTGCGCGCCGCCCATGCCTCCGAGTCCGGCTGTAACAACCAACTGCCCCTGTAAAGTACCGTTAAATTTCTGTCGGGCACATTCGGCAAAAGTTTCGTAGGTGCCCTGCAAAATGCCCTGCGTGCCAATATAAATCCATGAACCAGCAGTCATCTGTCCATACATGGTAAGTCCCATTTTGTCAAGGCGGCGGAACTCATCCCAGTTAGCCCAGTTAGGCACCAGGTGTGCATTGGCTATGAGCACGCGTGGGGCTTCTTCATGGGTACGAAACACCCCTACCGGCTTGCCACTTTGTACCAGCATGGTTTCATCATTTTCGAGACGCTTTAGTGTTTCCACAATTTTGTGATACGACTCCCAATTTCGTGCAGCTTTACCGCCCCCGCCATAAACGATTAGCTCATCGGGCTTTTCTGCCACATCAGGATCAAGATTATTCATCAGCATACGCAAGGCCGCCTCTTGGTGCCAGCCTTTGCACTGCAAATCCGTTCCCGTTGGTGCCTTGATATTTTTTACGACTCCTTTATCTGTACTCATCACCACTGTGTTTTCTTGGGATTTTTGGGAAATGTAATAAATAAAATGCGTAGTACGTATTGCATAATGTAATTTCAACCAATGAATTACGCATCACTCACCCCCGAAATATGAAAAAGTTGCTTCACTTTCTCGCTTTAATTATCATGCACGGCATCATCTAAATATGCACTGTTGGGAATTGCAATTCTAAATAAACACAAATTTCAATGGCAAATGAACAAACAGGGGCAACAGAGGCCGATAGCGCTAAGAAAAATGATTTTTTTGGCCATCCTCGAGGTTTATCAACATTATTTTTTACTGAATTTTGGGAGCGCTTCAGTTATTATGGTATGCGCGCTCTTCTTGTATTATTTATGGCAGCGGCCGTAACAGGTGACAATCCCGGTCTTGGATTCAGCGATGGACGTGCCACAGCTATATATGGACTTTATACATTCTTTGTATATGTCTTAGCTTTACCCGGCGGTTGGGTAGCCGACAAACTATGGGGCCAAAAGAAAAGTGTTTTTGTTGGCGGTTGTATTATTGCGTTAGGGCACTTTACAATGGCTGGTCCCCTCATGGGATTTCCCGATGAAATCTCCTTTTACTTGGGACTTGTTTTCATTGTAATAGGAACCGGACTTTTAAAACCCAATGTAAGCTCTATGGTTGGTGAGCTTTATCCAGAGGGTGGAGCCCGTCGTGATGCCGGGTTTTCCATTTTTTACATGGGCATTAACTTCGGTGCCATTTTAGGCCCAACACTTTGCGGAATTCTTGGTGAAGGATATAATTGGCATTGGGGATTTTCACTGGCCGGATTCGGTATGCTTCTTGGACTTATTTCCTATAAAATTGGTGAAAAAAATCTTGGCGATGCCGGAAAGCTAAAGGTAGATGATAGTGATTCAGTACTTTCGAAACGCAGCCGAAACTTTTGGATAACCACTGCAGTTAGTACGACAATCATTGTTCTGTTTAGTATTCTGATGAATACTGGAGTTATTGGGATTTCATTGCAACAACTTGCTCAAACATTAGGTACCAGCGTAGCTTTAATTGCAGTGATCTTTTTCGCCTATTTGATTAATGACTCAAAATGGATTGGAGCTGTATTACTGTTAGCTGGTGCTGGATATTATATAGCCTCGTTTAATTGGGGATATACCTTGTTTTCATACCAAATAGGAATTGGCATTACCGTAATAGCATTTTTAATCATTAACACGGTAAGGATGTTCATGCCAAGCCTAAAAATTTCTTTAGAAAAGAAAAGGCTTTTTGTCATCTTTTGGCTTTTTATTTTGGCAGCCCTTTTCTGGAGCGGCTTCGAGCAGGCCGGCTCTTCTCTCAATTTATTTGCAGAACGAGAAACCGATCGTACTTTCGGCCCCTATGGATTGATTAGCCAAGTTGGTGCATTTCTTCCTGCCTTAATCCTGGCACTCCCCCTTGGTTATTTGAGCTGGAGTATTTTTAAGCGTGATAACCTTTGGTGGGTCGGTAAAGCAGGAGTGGCTGGTCTCTCTTTGCTGGTGGTTGGCTTCGCCTATTACGTTTCTACCCAATTAACCACCACGTGGGAAATGCCGGCAAGTATGCTTCAAAACATTAATCCGCTCTTTATTGTAATATTGGCACCTGTATTTGGCTGGTTTTGGACATGGTTAGCAGCTCGTAATGCAAACCCTTCGATTCCTGTTAAGTTCGGATTAGGACTTCTGGGATTATCGGCAGGCTTTTTTGTGATTTCTTGGGGAGCCGCTAATGCTACAGGCCCCAACTCTGTTGCTCCAGCTTGGCTCATCGTTACTTACTTCCTCCATACATGCGGTGAACTTTGTCTGTCTCCTGTTGGACTTTCTTCCATGACGAAGCTTGCCCCAGAACGTCTTGTCAGTCAGATGATGGGCGTATGGTTTGTAGCTGCTGCACTTGGTAATTTATTTGCCGGGCTCATGGCGGGTCAACTTGAAACACTTGCTCCATCCGGCTTATTCTGGAGTGTAGCCCTATTGGTTGGTGGTGGTGGAATTATAGCTCTGCTTGCAGCACCGCCAGTTAAACGCTTGATGGGAGATGTAGAGTAAATTCTCTTTTCTGAGTTATCTTATAAGCACCCCTCTATTTTTAAAATGAGGGGCGCTTATATAAAGATTACCTATACTTTGTTCCATTAGGACCATGTATATATGATTCTGTATAATCAGTAGTAGGAGGATCTGTAGCTCCTGCTACTAACTTTCGAAGATAACACTAACTGCAGCCATACACACTCTAAGCTTTTAAAGAAAGTAATTAGGGAATGAGTTACATTATATACTAAAAAAGCTGCCAAGTACTTGGCAGCTTTAAAATTTACGATTATAAAATTGTCCAGTTACATATATTTATTTCCGCCTGGACCTGTAATTGGAGAGTTTTGAGCTTCTGTTGTTTCGTGAGTAACACCTCCCCATATATAACCCATTGCTCTTAAAACAGCTAATGAAACTTTATCGCCACCAAAGGTTTTACTCAATTCTGATTTATTTAAAGACGATAAATTAAGGTTATCGAGTTCATCATTTAGATTATTCATAGTGGTATTTTTTATTTTTGGTTATTGAGCTGATTCATACCCTTCATTGAAAGCCTCTTTATGTGCCTCCCAGTCATTAGCAGCTTCTATGGCTACATGACCTACTACTATCCAAACTAGTGGGTGGGCTCCTCCATTAATTATTTTTTTTTGTTTTTTATTAATTTCAGTCAAGCCTATTTCTTTTAGATTATTCATATTAATCTGATCAAATTAAAATTGGTTTTGTCTTAAACCGAGATCTAGTAAGAATGGGAAGCTTACTGAACAAATAAATACAGTGAGTTATATTTTTTGATATTTCTTACACCAACATTCTTTTGTTATTTTTTGGATAAGCTTTGAAATCCAAATTTTATCTCACTGTGGTCTTCATAAACATAGCTCTACCAATAAAGAGCATAAGTAATCGGACAATCGAACTCACATTTCACAATTCCAACACAAATTTATGGAGCCAACACCCCAAGATATTAAACTGATTTGCAACCTCTTCTAGTGGGTTGCCATGATTGTTGGAGGCGGTGGAATTATTGCCCTTATTGCAAGTCCTTTTGTTCAAAAACTCATGGGCGATGTAAAATAATACTTCTTACATTTTGTTAGTTAGCCCTGCCAAAGTTTTGGACTCTGGCAGGGCTTTTTTATTTGAATGATATAGGGTGCAAAACGCTTTATATTTGGAACTATGACAAAGAAAGAAACCACATCCCATAAACAGCAAAAAGAAATCACACAAAAAAAACCCATTGCAGCTATTGCCACTCCGGTAGGCGAAGGGGGCATTGCCGTTATTCGCGTATCGGGTAAAGATGCCATTGACAAAGTAAACGAAGCTTTTCGAGGAAAAGATCTCACCAAACAAGACTCCCATACCGTGCACTTTGGAAAAATTATCGATCAGGATGGTAACATCGTTGATGAAGTGCTGGCAACGCTGTTTCATTCTCCAAAATCGTATACCGGCGAAGAGACGGTGGAAATTTCTTGTCATGGGGGCGTGCTCGTAACCCAAGCGGTACTTGAAGCGATGCTGGATTTAGGCGTTCAGTCAGCAGAACCCGGTGAATTTACCCAGCGCGCATTCCTGAATGGAAAAATGGAACTGAGTCAGGCCGAGGCCGTTGCTGATCTCATCCACGCCAAAAGTAAGAAAGCACTGGATTCGGCCCACCAACAACTTGAAGGACGACTTGGCGAACATATCAAACAGTTTCGACAACAGATTATTGATGCCACCGCCATGGTGGAACTGGAACTTGATTTTGTGGAAGAAGATGTGGAATTCGCCGACAAAGAAGAACTGGAGCGACTGCTGAAAGAACTCGATGAGGAGATTGACGATCTGCTTGCCACCTACGAAACCGGTAGACTGGTCAAACACGGTGTGCGCACGGTTTTTATTGGACTACCCAATGCGGGAAAATCCACGTTGTTGAATACCTTGGTTGGAAAAGATCGCGCTATTGTTACCGACATTGCGGGCACAACCCGCGACACTATTGACGTGGACTGGAGCTACGACGGGCTGCGATTTAAACTCACTGATACCGCCGGACTCCGTGAAACCGAAGATGTCATCGAGGCCGAAGGGGTAAAACGATCGCAGGAAGCATTTGAAAAAGCTGATTTGGCAGTTTACCTGAAAGATCTTTCGCGTGAGCTCACTCCGGAGGAGCGCGAAGATATTGCCAACTTTCAAAAAAGTGCGGGTGATACTCCCTTTGTTCTGATTGGCACTAAAAATGACATCGCTATAGATGTTGACGAAGAGCGCATGGATTATGATCTAAAAATATCAGCGCTGGAGGGCGAAAAAATTGATGCGCTCAAAAAGCTGATGAAACAACGAGCGCTGGAAAACAAGGAATATAACTCCTCCAGCATTCTGGTTACCTCCAGCCGTCATCGCGATGCCTTAAAAAAAGCACAAGAAAATGTCCGAAGTGCTATTCGCGCACTTGACCAGGGAATGACCGGCGATTTTTTATCCATCGACTTGCGTTCGGCCCTTAAGGACCTGGGAACCATCACTGGAGAAATTACAACCGAAGATATCTTGGATTCCATCTTCTCACGTTTTTGTATTGGTAAATAACCTTCTTTTAAGGATGTCTTCTACTAACAATGACCAAGATTAAGAGTCCTATTAATCCCAAAAGCAGTAATCCAATAATAAAGCCGGCCCATCCCCAAGCCGATAAAAATATTCCAGAGCCAGTACCGATAATACTCGAACCCACATAATAAAAAAGCCAGTACAAACTGGTTGCTGTACTTTTTCCACTGTCCACCAACTCTGATACAATACGACTGGCTATCGTGTGGGCACCGAAAAATCCAAATGTAACTACGCCAAGTCCCACAACAAATATCCATAGATGAGTTGATAAAAGCATCAACAACCCGGCCGAAATAGCCAGGATTAAGGTTTTTAAAACAGTAGTAGATTCATATAAGTCAGACCATCGTCCGGCCGCTATGGAACCCCAAATGCCTACCGTGTACATCACATAAACCAGTGCAATAAGGTAGTGCGGCAGTGAAAAAGGGGGAGCTTCTAATCGAAAATTCAGATAATTGTAAGTGCTAACAAATACACCCATTAGTAGCGCCGCAACCACAAACATGGCAAGCAGCATAGGCTGACGTAGAAACAATGCCATTTGTCGAAACTTATAACCCATCTGTATCTTCTGTGACTGGAAATATTGTGATTTAGGTAACACCCACAAAAAGACAACTGCAAACACTGCACCAATAATCCCAATTACGAGCGTCGCATAACGCCAGCCCAGCCAGCCGTTGAGAAACCCAGCACTCACCCGTCCCGACATACCACCAAGAATATTTCCACTCATATATATACTGATGATAAAACCTAAAACGTTGCCATCTATCTCTTCTGCTAAATACGCCAACGCCACTGCTGAGATCCCAGAAATAACCATCCCCTTAACAAAGTTGAGGACCACAAGCACCGCAAAGTTAGGAGCCCCTGCTGATATCATTGTCAATAGAGCAGTCCCAAACATACAGGCGGTCATTAATTGCTTGCGCGGCCAACGGTCTGCCCAAAATGCAAAAACAAACAATCCCGTTGCCATTCCTGCGGTACCACCGGAAATCGCTAAGCTACTCATGGCAGGCGAAATGGAAAATACTCGTCCCAAGGCAGGTAATAAGGGTTGAAAAAAATACAGCTGTGCGAATACGGAGAGACCGGTTAGGATAATTCCCCACTGTATTCGCCAGTACCGCACCGTGCCCTGTTGTGCTTTACTGATCGTTACTTGATCGGCGATAATATCTGTTTAACGTCTTTTCTATTTACTCTGATTCAATGCGAATAATAGCGTTTTCATTGCAATAATTTATCATTAAATCTAAAACGGAAATACATTCTTTTTTGTTTACACTTCTTCATCAATCATGGAACCCTAACACTTAATATTCTCTCTTTTATGAAAATTTTGCTTATTGGTGGAACCGGCACCATCGGGTCGGTTATCGCTGAACGACTACAAAACGATGATGACCTTATCACAGTGGGGCATTCGTCCGGCGATTTACAAACTGACATTACTGATCCCGATGCTATAACATCATTATTTGAAGAAGTGGCCAACATTGATGCCGTCATAGTTACTACCGGATCGGCGCCCATGAAACCTCTTAATGAATTAAGTAATAACGATTTTCTGGAAGGAGTGAAAAGCAAGATGATGGGACAGATTAATGTAGCCCTTACTGCACTTGATTATCTCAATGAAGGCGGCAGTATCACGCTTACCACCGGTATTCTTTCACATGATCCCATTCCACAGGGAACAGTACTAAGTACCGTCAACAATGCGGTAAATGGATTTGTGATTGGATCGTACGGTGAATTTATACAGCACGGTATCCGCATCAACGCAGTGAGTCCGGCGCTGGTTGAAGACTCCGCCGAAGCCTTGGGTGACTACTTTCCCGGACATACCCCCGCAAAAATGGAGCACGTAGCCAACGGATATATCAAAAGCCTTAAAACATGTATTACCGGACAAATTATCGATATTGATTAACCCCCGGTAATCCAGCGAAAACGATAACATACCCGACCCAAGAACCCTATAGCCACCAATGATAAGTGCCCATAGTCATTTGAAAGTAGTTCTGACGCTATCATTCTACAGGATGCTTTAAAGGGCGTTAGTGGTAGCATAACCCGTTTCGGCTGTTCCTGTTTTCAGCTTGGCGGTTCCCCGGTCAAAATTCTTTCGAGCATAATTTTAAACAATATATGAGTAACAATTCCCTTTCTGACATCAACTATTCCCTATTAGACTTAGCCGTTATTACTGAAGGTGATTCGGTCGTCGATGCCATTAGTAAAAGCCGCGATTTAGCCCAATATGTTGAAGAGTTGGGTTATACACGCTTTTGGATGGCCGAACATCACAACATGGAAAACATTGCCAGCTCGGCAACATCTGTACTCCTTGGACATATGGCTGAAGCTACCGACAATCTTCGCATTGGATCAGGTGGCGTGATGTTGCCGAACCACTCTCCCCTCGTGATTGCCGAGCAATTCGGGACCTTGGCCACTATTTATGGTGATCGCATTGATCTGGGATTGGGCCGCGCACCCGGCACAGACCAAACCACTGCCCAGGCTATTCGTCCCGATCGTATGCGACAAGTTCAACAGTTTCCCAAAAATGTACAAAAGCTGCAGCAATACCTCTCTGCTGAAAATAGCTCAGCGAGTGTCCGCGCCATCCCCGGCGAAGGTACAGAAATCCCTATTTGGATTTTAGGTTCCAGTACCGACAGTGCCCACTTGGCCGCTGCGCTGGGATTACCGTACGTCTTTGCCAGTCACTTTTCACCCCAGCAGCTACACGCAGCCCTGCAAGTCTACCGCGAAAAGTTTGAACCTTCTGACCAACTCGATAAACCATACGTCATGCCCTGCATAAATGTAATCATAGCCAATACTGATGAACAGGCCGAGTATCTGTCCACATCCTTAAAACAGATGTTTATGGCCGTGGTAACGGGCGAACGAAACCCAATGCCCCCACCCGTGGATGACATCAATACTGTTTGGAATCTGCGCACCAAGATGACCGTCCAACAAATGCTTAAATATACTTTTGTGGGGAGTAAAGAAACGGTAGAAAAGCAGCTCTCCGATTTTATAGAAAAAACCGAGGCCGATGAAATTATGACGGCTACGTATATCTATGATCACGATCAGCGGCTTAAATCGCACAAACTCTTTTCCGAAATCATGCGTAACCAATAATACAAAAAGCCCCATCCTTATACAGGATCGGGCTTAGAAAATCATTATCTGATCAGGGTTGGAAGATTAGTTACCATCTCCCGAACCTCCGTCATCACTTCCACCATTATTGCCACCTTGGTTTTGGGGTAATTCTGGTACAGCAGATGGACTTTGCGATGCGTCCATGCCATCAGTTTGTTCAGTGTCAACTCCACTTTGTTGAACAGCACTTTCAGCAGACCCTCCACGGTCAATAGCAAAATTAGCCAGCACAGAAAGCACCAGAAGAGCGGCCCCAAGTACCGTTGTTGATTTCGATAAGAGATCAGCTGTACGGCGAGCACCAAGGCCCTGTCCGCCTGCCTGACCTCCTGCCAAACCACCGGATATTCCTTGTCCTTGCCCCGGCTGCAATAGAATTACAATTACCAAAAGGATGCAGATAATAGTAATTAGCGATAGTATAATTGTATAAAGCATGAGTATAATCTATATAACGGTGATTTTCAGACCCGTAAAGTTATTCAAAATTCCGTTTCTTTACAATGAAGATATAATAGAATTTTTCTTCCAATGCACCTATAATAACAATCACAACAGTTGAATATTATTTCATCTAATAATTAAGTCGTGCCAAACTTTCCAGCAAGAGTACAAGAGTTCATTCAGAATTCACCAGGCTTCACCTATCAGGTTACCCTGTCAATCATTGCCATCTTCCTAATATGGCTTGTTCGACTTATTGCCATTCGAATTATCAACCGAAAACTGCCCGAGGATGAAGCCCAGTATAAGTGGCGAAAAAACCTTACCTACATTGCGGTATTTCTTGGCTTCTTGATAGTCGGACGCATCTGGTTCGAAGGATTACAATCCATTGCTACCTTTTTGGGATTACTTTCGGCCGGTTTGGCTATTGCCCTGCGCGGTCCTGTCACCGATTTTGCCGGCTGGATTTTCTTACTTTGGCGTAAACCGTTTGATGTAGGAGATCGTATCCAAATTGCAGATACCAAGGGCGATGTTATTGATATACGGGTTTTCAAGTTTACTGTATTAGAAATTGGCAACTGGGTACATGCCGACCAAAGCACGGGACGGGTGGTTCACATCCCCAACCATAAAGTTTTTGACGACTCACTGGCCAACTATACCAGCGACTTTGAGTTCATTTGGAATGAACTGGAAGTGCTCGTCACCTTTGAAAGTGATTGGAAAAAAGCCAAAACCATATTACAAGAAATTGCTGACAAGCATTTAGAAGACTATGTGACCGAAGCACAGAACCAGGTCCGACGCGCCAAAAAATCGTACCTTATTCACTACCGCTATCTCACCCCTACAGTTTATACAGATGTACGTGACAGTGGAATCTGTTTAACCATTCGTCACCTTTCCAATCCGCGCAGACGACGTAGCCTGGGCCAGTCGATCTGGGAGGACATCTTAGATCGCTTTGGTGAACATGATAACATCAATCTGGCATATCCTACTATGCGTATCTATAAAGAAGGAGAGTCCTAATCGGGAATCCCATAAGATTCTGAATCAAGTTCAGGATAACGCCACAATTCTATTACTTTGGAATAGGTTGAATGAGTTCTGCACCATTGTTCTCGGGATCATTTACATCCTCTGAGACACGATTTACTGCAAACTCAGTCATTGCATATCCATTTATAACGTCCGCTATTTGATCTTCACCAAGCGCATCATCTGACAACCACTGCTCATAATAGTCAGGGTGAATAAGAATAGGCATACGATCATCTACTGGCTGGACCAACATATTTGCTTCGGTTGTTAACAAAGCGCAGGAGTATACATCACGACCGGCCGAAGATTTCCAAACTGAATAAATACCTCCAATCGCAGTAAGATTGTTTGAAAGTAAGCGAATATAAAATGGCGTGCTCTTTTTTTCACTAAACTTCCATTTATAATATCCATTGGCCGGGATAAGGCATCGCCGCTGCTCAACGCACTCGGTTAACCATTCATTATCATTCAGTTCTTCCACAGGCACTGCAAAATTCTCATTGCCCTCCATCTCTTCATCAGCATTGGGAGGGATCAATCCCCAACGAAAATTATAGATTTCTCGCCCCCCATCCTCACCATAAACAACAGGCACAAGCGAACCCGGGGTAATATTATAATCTGACTCAAAAAAATCATCGCGCGCCGTCGATACGCTAAACTGCTGCTCTACTTCCTGTTTCGATGCCTCCAAAACAAAACGATCACTCATAGAATTATGGTTTCTTTCTGCTTTTCATGTAGATTGTGTTGCCTCTATACTAAGGTAACCGAAATACAAGTGCTAATGTTTCTTTTCCTATGAACAACATCTTTATAAATAATGATGAACAACGCCTGAGAGCCGGCTGGCGACTGCTTATTCAGTTTATCTTTATGTTTTTGTTGGTCGGCTTTGGCATTTTGAGCGTCCAACAGATTTGGACCAATCCGCTGAGAGTTTATACCACAGCCCCCCAATTTATCGGGATCACTCTAAGTGTCTGGCTTGCAGCTAAGTTGCTCGACCACCGTTCATTCTTTGATTACGGACTTAACTTTAACAGACAATGGACAAAAGATTTTTTAGCAGGATGCTTGATCGCTGCTATTGCCATTTCTACCGTTTTTGCTATTCAGTGGTCCTTGGGATGGGTTACAATCACTGATTTTGGGTGGAATGTACCATCCAAAACGCCTTTTGCTGTAGGAATAGTCAGCCTTTTTCTGTCTATGCTGATGGTAGGGTTTCACGAAGAACTATTTTCCCGCGGCTATCAGTTGCTCAATATTACCGAGGGGATAACATATCCCGCAATAGGGCTAAATACTGCGCTAATAGTTGCCATCTTGCTTACTTCTTCCCTGTTCGGATTGCTGCATATATTCAATCCAAATGCTTCAATTATATCCACATTCAATATTATGTTGGCTGGTGTGATACTCGCAGTGCCCTACATTTTAACAGGTAGCTTGGGACTTTCAGTGGGATTACATTTCAGCTGGAATTTTGTAATGGCAGGCTTTTTGGGATTTCCCGTCAGTGGTCAAACCATTGAAGTTACGCTCTTAAAAACCCATCAAAGCGGCCCCGAATTCTGGACCGGCGGCGCTTTTGGGCCAGAAGCTGGATTATTAGGATTACTGGGAATGGCAATAATGTTGGGGGCTACCCTCGTTTATATTAAACGCACGGGGTACGAACTGTCAGTAGCAACATTGTTTAAGAATGACAAGCAACCGGCTGTTAAATCAGATGAGCAAAGCCTATAAGTTTTGTATATTCAGCCATTGATTAGCATCGCTTGGTTTTGAAGCGAATGCATGAAGAACAAACATGAATAAAACAAAGGATAGAACGTTGAAGTTTGAAGAACTAAATTTGAGCCCCAACATCATGAGCGGGCTTCAAGACATTAATTATACTGAACTTACTGAATTACAAGAAGAAGTTATCCCCGCTGTACTTGAAGGTAATGATGCACTTATTAAAGCCGAGCAAGGAAGCAGCAGAATCGCCTCTTTTATTATTCCTGCACTTGAGCAGGTTAACAAAAGAGAAGACAAAGACGGTACTTCGGTACTTGTGTTAACCCCTAATCCGGATGAGTCGAAACAAATTGATGAGCTCGTTTGGGCAATGGGATACCATGCACAGATTGAGTGTGCATCTATTGACATGGATACCGAAGAAGCCGAACAGAAAGAATCCCTACAAAGCGAAGTAGAGGTTATTGTCGGGAATCCCGGTCCCCTGCAGGATATATGCCATGACCTGCGATTTATCTTTCGGGATGTTGGCTTGGTAGTCATTGATTCGGCAGACAAGATGACTACCCTGAACTTGCAAGATAAACTCAAAAACATTCTTAAACGGGTTCTTAGTGATCATCAGACTCTCATTTATACCAATGAGCTTAACGATGATGTCAAAGAGCTAACGAAACAATATACTGAGGACCCCATTGCTATTGGGTTTGAAGATAAACCGGGTATGCTCACGGAACCGCCTACGGTGGACCAAAATCTTTCACAGGGATATATCTACGTTCCCAATCGGATGAAGATTACCACCTTAATGGCACATATCGAGGACAACCCGTCTGATAATTGCGTGATATTTACCGCTTCTAAACGAGGTACTGATCGACTGTATAAAACACTTCGAAAAAACAACCTCAAAGCTACCAGTATCCATGGTAAGCTTTCGGATGAAAAACACGCGCAGCGATTTGCCAATTTTACCAATGGAGATGTGCAATATCTGTTGGTAGCAGACATTCCGGCTGCGGAGCTCGAACTTGACCGAGTTACACAGGTCATTAATTATGATGTTCCCAATGATCCAAATGAATACCGGTATCGTGCTAACTTAGTCGGTTCAGGCAAAGCATCGCGCATTGTTTCACTTGTTTCCAAACAAGATCGCAGCGACATTAACGAATTAGAGAACAGCCTGGGACAAGCCCCCAAAGAGCTTCCACTTCCTGATAAAGTGAAGCAAAAACTGAAAGAACGGAAGCAGAAAAAAAAGAAGAAATCCCGAGGCGATAACCGTTCCAAACGAGGACGTAATAATGGACGGAGTAAAAAGAAAAAAGATGATGGGCTTCAACTCCCACGTCCAAGTTATGATAAACTTAGCGGCGGACGTAAGGGCGATACTCCCAAAGATCAGCGTGACGGGGTTATTGGCCTGATTAAAAAACTCTTTTCTTAATTAGATAAAAAGGCACTAAACAATTTTGAAGGGACGGGTTAACTACTCGTCCCTTCTTTATTTTTGGGAGCTTGTGCCCTTTTTCATAATGCTACGGAGTGAAATTCTAAAAAAGAATCTAAGAGACCTTTGTAAGGACTACTATGTCATGCTGAACTTGTTTCAGCATCTATAGCTAATATCCAACTTATTACATCAGACCCTGAAATGAATTCAGGGTGACACTGGTTTGGCAAAGGTCTAACTAACATAAAAAAAGCCCCGCTGTTTTCAGCGAGGCTTTCAATAAATCTATCTGCAGAAAAAATTAAGCAGTCATTTTCTGCTTCTGTTTTTTCGCTTCCGCAAAGACTACATCTTTTATTGCTTCAAAACCATCAAGCGTTTTTTCAATATGCTCTTTGGTATGCGCAGCGGTTGGTATCAAGCGGATAAGCACTGTTCCCCGGGGAACAACCGGATAAGCTACTCCACTTACAAAGATACCGTGTTCCTCCCGAAGCTTACGCATAATCATCTGACATAAATCAGTACTTCCCTTAGTCAATACAGGCGTTACCGGACATTCTGCAGGCAATACATTATAGCCCATATCCCGAAGTCCGCCCCGAAGCATATTCGTATTTTCCCAAAGTTTTTCTCTCCACTGTGGGTTATTACGAATCATCTCCAGCCGTTTCCGCGCCGATTTTACAATAGGCATCGGCACCGACTTGGCAAAAATCTGACTTCGGACATTGGCTTTTAAAAATTCAACCACACGCTCATTGGTAGCAACAAAAGCACCAATAAGCGCAAAAGCCTTGGCAAAGGTACCAAAGTAAAGATCTATGCCTTCGTGACAACCTAAGTGAGTACCCGTGCCCGATCCATCTTCGCCCATCGTTCCAACGCCGTGAGCATCATCTACCAACAAACGGAATGGATATTCTTCCTTAAGAGCAATCATTTCATTGAGAATGCCCAGATCACCTGTCATTCCAAAGGCCCCCTCAGTTACAACCAGAACGGCCCCATTATCTTTTTTCTTGCGATGGGCTCGTTCTAACTGAGTCTTAAAACTTTCGATATCATTGTGCTTAAATACATACTTATCAGCCATGGCCAACTGCTTACCATCTACAATACAAGCATGACTCAGCTCATCATAGATTAAAATATCATTTCGATCTACAAGGGCGTGAATCACACTCATGATTCCCTGGTAGCCATAGTTAAGAAGGAAGGCATCATCCTTGTGTACAAAATCGGCCAGCTCTTCTTCGAGCTTTTCATGCTCAGTGGTATTCCCGGTCATCAGCCGAGCTCCCATCGGGCTACTCAAGCTGTGATCCTGAGCAATTTTTGCATCATACTGTTTTACTTCCTCATTGCTTCCAACCCCCAGGTAATCGTTAATACTCCAGACAATGACATCCTCATCATTAAACTTCATTACGGGTCCCAAAGGACCTTCGAGTTTAGGATAAGTGTAGTAGCCATATCCATCTGAAGTAAATTCTCCCAGTGGGCCTGGTTTTGACTCCAGTTTATCAAATAAATCCATAAACTAACTTGTACTCATTATTTGGTTATGTGTAGATGATTCTTTTGCTCACAAACTAACATGTGCCTGTAAAACATTGAAAAAAGGTAATGAAAATAACCTGCATATCAAAAATAACAACCCCCAAAACATACAACCCTAAACAACTGATTAACATGAACTTATCCGAAAATATATTTCTTTGGGATATTATTTGCCATGCCTTAACAACTATTTAAGACCCGTATAGACCACTTATATTTCCTACGCTAATTCATGGCAATATCCAACACGGTTTCTTTTAAAAGCTGTATATCCTTCCTTTTTGTACGGTGATTAATAAAACAAACTCGTATTGCGGTAGCCCCGTTAATCTTTGTGCCCGTTAAAAATACGCGACCATCTATCTCCACCTTATCAATGATTTTGTCATTTAGTACATCCAATTGCTTTGCATCTAATCCACCTGGATTGTAACGAAAACAAACAATTGACAGAGGTACCGGTGCCATAAGTTCCAAGCCTTTCTCTTCGCTGATTAAATCAACTAAGTATTGGGCCTTATCAATATCAGAAGCAATTTCATTGCGCAACCGATCAGCACCGTACGCCTTTATCGTCATCCATACCTTAAGTGCCTTAAACTCTTTCGTCAGCGGCAAATTATATTCCATTAGGTCTGTACGCCCTCCATTCTGCTGATCCGATTTCAGATAGTCAGGGATCGTGCTAAACGTACGGCGAAGATGCTCTGGATTTTTGACAAGCGCCCCGCCTGCTTCAAAGGGTACGTACATCCATTTATGGGGATTAACTACCACCGAATCAGCGCGTTCAATCCCTTCAAAAAGCGGGATTGTCTTATCAACTCTTGCAGCAGGCCCACCGTAAGCCGCATCCACATGATACCACAAACCATATTCTTCACAGATATCTGCGACGGCCTGTAAATTATCAACGGCACCCGTATTAGTCGTACCTGCAACGGCAATAGCACAGATGGGATTGAGGCCCGCATTTTTGTCGGATCGAATTTGCTCTTCAAGCGCTTCAATATTAATGCGAAAATCATCCTCAACGGGGATTTTTCGCAAATACTTTTTCCCAAGCCCCAACATATCCATCGCTTTGTCAAAACTGGAGTGCCCCTCCTCCGAAACATATACAGTCATGGGATTAGAACCATAGATTCCCTCATCCGAAATATCAGAAGGCGCCTTAATTTTTCGCGCTACCGCCAGACAGTTAAAATTGGCCACCGATCCCCCACTTAAAAGCACCCCTGCGCTGCTTGTGGGATACCCTATAAAATCAGCAACCCAACGCATCACCAGCCGTTCCAACTCCGTACTTACCGGCGACGAATGCCATTTTAAATTATTCTGATTGAGAGAGGCCTTAATCATTTCGGCTAACACCGCTACTTGGTTTCCACCGCCAGTAATATATCCAAAATAACGGGGACCCGCGCTGTTGGTGATCGAGCTCAATACCTTTTCACCAACCTCATCCAGCAAGGCTTCAATATTTTGTGATTGCCGTGGCAGCGATTCCTCCAAAAGTGCTTGTACCTCGGCAGGAGACTTGCCGGCAAATACGGGCGATGTCAAATCATCAGCATAAAACCTTTTGATCAATTGACCTGTTTGTTCAATCCACTCTTCAAACTGTTGCGGAGAAACATCAAGACTCATGACAATTCAATGTACTATATCATCTAAAGTTTTAACAAGAAACTGAATATAATTGTATGCACCGCAACTACCAATGCGTATTATTGACACAGACAAACTATTAAAACGCCTCAAAAAAGTATGGTCCAAGCCCAAGCGTAAAAACAAGCCATCCATAAATAATATGCTCTAAAGCCACCCAGTACAGCGATTCGGTTCGCTTGTACGTAATCCCAAATAAAAGTCCCGCTAAAAAACTAAGCCCAACAGCCCACCAGTTGTCATATACAATATGCAAAAACGAAAACGCAGCCGCACTGTAAATAATATCGCTATGAGGAAGGGTAAATATTTCTTTATACCGATTGAAAAAGAAGGTGCGATAAATAAACTCCTGGGGCAGAGCCGATAACAGTGGATATAATACCATCACAATCATCCAAAGCCAGGGCCGTTCAATGGGAAAACTGAACAGATTCAAATCTGGTAAAACCCAAACCAACCCTGTTAAAGCAGGTGCTATCACAACGGTTCTAAGCAATATGGTTTTGCTGATTTGATGGTTACCGGATTTCCGGAACAACCCTCCACCAAATTCTGTGTCTTTCCATAATTGATACCCGCAATAACCTGCCACCAAAACAAGAACTAATAATTTCGGGAGAGGCAGAAGCTCAAAATATTCCAGCGATGGAATTCCAATAAATAGTATAATACCCTCTATTTGTCGAGCAATGTCCATATCTTTGGCCACGTTATCGTTTTAAGGATGAAAAGTCATACCTCTTGAACGCAAATTCTTTACAGGTTGTTCTTTATGATTGTTTCATGGGATTAACCCCTCACTTTTTGTCGTAAAATTTGTACCTTTACCCGTTTATACAAACGCAAAAATAACTGCATGTCTCAGACCGAAACGATCAACGAGAAAAAGCAATCTGAAACCGACAAAGATCGCCCCATTATTGTTAAAGGGGCCCGCGTTCATAACCTCAAAGAAATCGATGTCGAGATCCCCCGTAACAAGATGACCGTCGTTACCGGCGTTAGTGGTTCAGGTAAATCCAGCTTGGCCTTTGATACCATTTATGCCGAGGGGCAGCGACGATACGTGGAAAGTCTTTCCAGTTATGCCCGGCAGTTTTTAGAACGCATGGACAAACCCGATGTGGATTTCATGCAGGGTATTTCACCAGCCATGGCCATTCAACAAAAAACGACATCTTCGAATCCCCGATCTACAGTTGGTACTACGACAGAGATCTACGATTATATGCGCCTGCTTTACGCACGGATCGGTCATACTATTTCGCCTAAATCGGGAAAAGAGGTGAAAAAAGACAGTACCAAAACGGTTATTGAGGAACTTCACAACGAACATGACGAAGGCACTAAATTTTACGTACTGTTTTCTATACCGGTTCACGAAGAGAAAGGATTGGAGGATGAACTCCGAGTTCTTAAGGAAAAGGGGTATTCTCGTCTCCTGCATATTGATGACGAAAATATTTTGGATCTGACGACCGATGATGTAGATCCAAAGGACATCAGCGCAGACAACTACCGGGTATTGGTAGATCGGCTTGTTCTTAAGAATGATGAAGACACACGAACTCGTATTGCCGGATCGCTTGAAACGGCTTTTCAGGAGGGCAACGGCCGCTGCTCTATTAAAATCCGTGATGGTGAAGAACACAAATTCAGCGAGCGGTTTGAGATGGACGGCATTGAATTCACTGAGCCTAAACCGCAGATGTTTTCGTTTAATAATCCGTTCGGTGCCTGTGATAAGTGTGAAGGGTTTGGCAAGGTTTCTGGTATTGATGAAAATCTCGTCATCCCTGATCCCGAAGAAACCATCCGCAATGGAGCTATTGCTCCGTATAGTGGTGAAAAGTTCAGCAAGCATCTGCGTGATCTTGTTAAAGTTTCAGCACGATATAGCCTGCCTATTGATACCCCCTACCAAGAGCTTGATGATGACGTAAAAGAAATTATATGGGAGGGTAAAGATGAATATATTGGCATTCGTCCATTTTTTGAGGATGTGAAAAGCCAATCCTATAAAGTCCATATGCGAGTATTCTATTCGCGCTATCGCGGATACAGTCGCTGCCCAGATTGCAAAGGGTACCGCGTGCGCAAAGATGCGCTCTATGTTAAAGTAAACGATAAGCATATTGGCGAAGTAGCAGAAATGACCATCGGCCACGCGAGGGAATTTTTTGAAAACCTGGAGCTTTCCGAGTTCGAAAAGGAAGTAGCCGAGCAGGTACTCTACGAAATCCGTAAACGCCTGAAGTACCTTGATGAAGTTGGGCTAAGCTATCTTACGCTTAACCGACTGGCTAAAACGCTCAGTGGTGGTGAGTCGCAGCGTATCAGTCTGGCAAATTCGCTGGGTAGTTCACTCATTGGAAGCCTGTATGTGCTTGATGAACCAACAATTGGCCTACATCCCCGTGATAACGATCGGCTGATTAACATTTTAAAATCACTGCGTGATATTGGAAATACCGTGCTGGTTGTAGAGCATGACCCGGAAATGATTAAAGCGGCCGATAACATTATTGATATTGGTCCATTTGCTGGAATTCACGGTGGTGAAGTGGTCTACAGTGGTTCATATGATGATCTGCAGGAAGCTAATACCTTAACCGGCAAATATATCAGTGGGCGCAAAGAAATTCCGGTGCCGGAAAAACGGCGTAAAGGAAGCGGAAAGATCATTAAACTGGAAGGTGCCATGGAACACAACCTCAAAAGTCTTGATGTAGAATTTCCGCTCGAAAAGCTGATCTGTGTTACAGGTGTTAGTGGTTCCGGGAAATCAACTTTGGTACACGACACGCTGTATGCTGCCATCCAAAATCAGATGGGAACCTATAAGGATAAAATTGGCCATCATCGTAAAATTACGGGCACCAACTATATTGATTCAGTTGAAATGGTTGATCAGTCGCCAATTGGGCGCTCTTCGCGGTCAAATCCCGCTACATATACCAAAGCGTTTGACGGTATTCGTGATCTATTTGCAAACACCCGGCAATCTAAAATTATGGGGTATGAGCCAGGACACTTTTCGTTTAATGTTCCCGGAGGTCGCTGTGAAGCATGCCAGGGCGAAGGTATCCAAAAAATTGAAATGCAATTTATGGCCGATATTGAACTGACCTGCGAGGAGTGTGGTGGCAAGCGTTACCGCAAGGATGTACTGCAGGTGAAATATCGGGGCAAAAATATCCACGATGTATTGAATATGTCCGTCTCCGAGGCCATCGAGTTTTTTGTGGATGAGGAACGCATTACCAATAAACTACAGACCCTCGAAGATGTGGGACTGGGTTACCTCAAATTGGGGCAGAGCGCGCCGACGCTTTCCGGTGGGGAAGCACAACGCGTGAAGCTGGCTAAGTTTCTCAGCAAATCGGCCGGCGACAGCACGCTCTACTTTTTTGATGAGCCCACAACGGGCCTCCATTTCGAAGATATCGCTAAGCTGCTCGACTCTTTTAATGAGCTCGTCAATAATGGCCATACGGTCATCATCATTGAACACAATTTAGATGTCATAAAATGTGCCGACCATATTATCGACATTGGTCCTGAAGGTGGCTTTGCTGGCGGACAAATTGTAGCCACTGGAACGCCCGAAGAAATTACTGAGGTGGAAGAAAGTCATACCGGCAAGTATCTCAGCGAAGTTCTCTAAATTTATTCAACAGCCCCTACACCCTCAGTTGTCATTTGAACACGTTGCAACGTTCCATCTTCATTGTAATGCAGCGAGTCGATACTCACCGATCGACGATAACTGCTTCCCTCGGTTGGAATATTACCAGTATGATAGAAAAAGTACGACTGTCCTTTATAATCAATAATAGCCTGATGGTTGGTATTGGTGTTGCCTGCAACTTCGTTGAGAATCCCTTTAAAATAATATGGGCCTTCAATATCATCACTCATCGCATAAGCAGTTCGCTCGGGAAATTTATAGGCATAAGAAAGGTAGTAATAACCATTTTTCTTGTGAATCCACGGCGCTTCGGTAAAGTGTGGTAAATCAATCGTTTTGATTTCGCCTTCCAACTCAATCATATTCTCTTTCAGCTTTGAATAATACAACTGCGTATTGCCCCAAAACATATAGGCCTGCCCATCGTCGTCTACAAAAACCGTGGGATCTATATCATCCCAGGTAATATCTACATTGGTGGTCATATCGTTAGTAACTAAAGCCGAGCCACGCGCATCTTTATATGGCCCGGTGGGACTATCGGATACCGCCACGCCAATGGCCTTGGCCTCATTTTCTGCGTGCGTTACGGTCGTATACCAATAGAATTTTCCATCGTGATGGATAACTTCTGCAGCCCACGCATCACCCGAGGCCCACTCAAAATCTTTTGCCCGAAGCGGCACTTCGTACTCCTGCCAGTTTACCAAATCCGTGGACGAATACACCAACCATTCACGAAGATCATAAAATCCGTGTCCCGGTTCGGCTTGATCATGTCCCACATAAAGAAATACGGTATCCTGATAAACCAAAGCTGCAGGATCAGCCGTATATTTTTCGGTAATAATCGGATTTCCAGGCTCTGGAATCGGCTCATCGGTAAGCACATCTTCTGCTGATTCCTTGGTAGTGCATGAGAAGATTGATAAGGCCGCAACCAGTACTCCCATAAATCCCAAAACAATTTTTCGACGATTGTATATACCCATAACATTGATGACTGAAGTAGCAAAAATAATTAAGTGTTAAATATACAATTATTTTGGAATGCTTCTACTTTTTCTAAAAGCGACAAGTGGTAAGAGATACGGCCATCTACAAATTTAGCACTGTACTGTAATTTCACCTCTTGACCCAACTGCATGATAGTCTCTTAATTACTAAAATTCGATAACTAAAGGGTTCACCCTTCACAAAATTAATATGTGTTATTAGATATTAATTTTGTAAGATATCAACCTACTTTGCCACTTAAAGGCAAGGTCTAATATTCTTTATAATTAACCTATTCTCATCATGAAAAAAATAATTATATCCTTCGCCCTTATTTTTGGCCTTCTAAGCATTATTTCTGTCCAAAAGTCCCACGCCCAAGTTGATTTTGGTCTCCGTGCCGGATTAAACTTTAGCAATTTTTATGATACCGCTGATGGGTCTGATCTTGACTCACGAACCGGATTTATGGTCGGCGGGTTCTTAAACTTTAAAGTTCCAATGAGCCCCATTTCCATTCAACCGGAAGTTCTTTATACCCAAAACGGATATGAAGCTGCTAACGACATCACCCTGGAATTAGACTATATTCAAGTGCCAGTATTAGCAAAATTTAGCTTCGCTCCTGGTCCTGCACAGCCGCATGTTTATGTTGGACCGTATGTTGGCATTCCAGTTACGAGTAAAGTCTCTGGAGGCGGTGTAAGTATCGATACTGATAATGAACAAACAGACTTTGGTGGTATTGTAGGAGCTGGCGTAGACTTCAACGTTGGTCTAACGAAATTGAATGTTGGAGGACGTTATGGCTTTGGACTTACCAATGCTTTTGACGGTGGGCAAGGTAAAAACAGTGTCATATCCATCGTTGCGGGACTCAACTTCTAATCCCCTCTCCTTTTTAAAAGACGTATTATTCCTCTATCGGCACAATTTGACCGGTAGGGGAAATACGTTCTCGCGGACCTGGTTCCTCTTGCGGAAATTTATCAATAGATACGTTGGGATCACGATCTTCAGGCACATAATGAACATGTGAGCCATGTGATACCGCCGTATAGGGTTTGGAGTTAAAATACCCGAGTGAATCTGCCAGTGCAAAGCCTGCCAATACAATAACAGCGGCGATAAAAATATATTTGAGTGTATTTTTGGACGTCATGTCTTTCTTATCTTCAGAAATTCTAACCAGCTTAATAAAGATAATATTGTCAGATTGATTCCCGAAATACTATTTTGAATATTCATTCAGGTATCCATCAATTTGACAATCAGCTATGCTCCGAAAATTGATATATCTTAATTGGTCGACTTTCCTCTATCGGCTCACCAACTTTCAGACCTTCTTGATGGTCGGATATATCATTTTTTTACTCATTCTGTTTTCCAACCTGTTAGGTTCAGCACTGGTCATTATCCTTTTCGATCAAAACCCTATAGTTGCTGAACAGCTCCCATGGCTTACGGTCGACATCCATCAGCTCATCATTCTTATATTTGCCAACGTACTGTGGATTCTACATTTTTCCTTTACCAGTACCCGCCTCCTCAATATGGAACAAAACCGGAAACTACTGGCCTTTGCTTACCCGGTTAAAAAACTCAGCTGGCATCTCAATCTACTCGGCTTTTTTCACCCGCTAAATGTAATTTACAACCTTACCTGGCTGGTTTTTTTGCTTATGCAGCTTCACAACCTCATGTATATTCCAGTCGTGATTGCCGTTGTTCTGTTAAATTATGCATTCATCTTTTCTATTAAACACCGGTTCCTAAAAATCGTTGAACAACGATTTAAAATTATTGTCTTTAGTGCTCTTTTCCTGATCTTCGGTACCATTCAGGCCATTGCTATTATCTCGCGCCAGTTCGACCAAATAATAGTCCATCATCTCCCAAGCATCAAAACACTAAACAGCTACCTATTTTATACACCCGGCGGACTTCTGCAATATACAGCTACCGGTTCCTATAATTTAGCTACTGCTTCAACCATTTATGGCTTCTGCGCCCTGCTGATATTTCTAATTTTTAGGGATCATTTTTTCAAAACGCGAGAAGGGCTGCAAAAATCGGTACACAAACAAACCACCTACAAAAGAAATCGGCTGTGGTTTTATCTAAAAAAGTGGCTTGGCTATAATGCCGGCAAATTTTATTACTACGTTTTTTCTCATCCGTATAACAGGCTGCAACTTCTCACTATTGCCTTGATTCCTGCCGTATATATCCCCCTGCTACTCCAACTTGGGGACAACTACTATAGTGCCCTGCTTATTCCCACAATGCTGGCAGCCATCCCTGTAGCCCTTCTTGCCATGGGTATGGCCAACATGTTTGGCTACGAAAACAAAGAATTTCTTCTACATCTCCAGTTCCCTATTTCTTTCGAAAAACAGCTTAAAGAACGTTTCTTGGGAATTATTGTCGTCCCCTTACTCATTTTTTACCTGATCACCACGGCCGAGATCATCTACTTGCCCCAATTAGGATCAGTTGCCGGAATATATATCAGCAATACTTTTTTCTTTGTCTGTTTTACACTCGTATTCTTGTGGACCTCCTTTTACTATTACAAAAAAGTAGATTATTCTTCATTTAGCTTTAAGCATCCCATCATATCCCAAAAAGTTACATTCATGATGTTGTTTCTCATTTTCGGATTGGGATATGCGGTTTTTACTCCCCTGGGCGAATACCAGATTTATCGGTTGTGGATTATGGGGGCATTAACCATAGCTATCGCCATTTACTTATGGCGCGACATGGACCTGCTTGTTCGCGCTTTTGATAAACATGTGTTGGGCAATGTTTGGGCCAATGCACGTCAATAAGCTTAATGCTCTAATAATGTAAACTATGGATCAAGCCATACAAATTTCAGGATTACAAAAATTATACGGCGATACCCCTGTACTTACGGACTTTAATCTATCCGTTCCAAAAGGAAACATCTTTGGGCTCATTGGTCCCAACGGCGCGGGAAAAAGCACCCTAATCGGCATTTTAACCGGCCTGCTTGATTATGACGATGGCTCGATTGTGATTAATGGCCGGGAACTTAATGAATACAACGAGCTAATGATTAAACGGGAGATCGCCTCTGTGCTACAGCCACCGCTCCTTTTTGAACATTTTACCAGCCACGATTTTTTGCACTATATCTGTGATATGTTCGAAATTGGTCGCCCAGACCGTCAGCCTAAAATGGATTCCCTGTTGGAATATCTGGGGCTTACCGAATTTGAGCATGCTAAAATCAACAAATTATCAGCTGGCAGTCGCAAAAAACTCTCCTTTTGTGCCGCCATCCTGAGTGAGCCTACAATTTTATTCCTGGATGAACCCTTTGAAAGCATTGATGTAATTTCGATAGGCCGGATGAAAACAATTCTGAACAAGCTCCAAGAAAATGGTGTCACAATCATCATTACCAGTCATATTTTAGAAATCGTTGAAAATCTCTGTAATGATATCGCTATTTTGCACAACCAGAAAATTATTGCTTATCTCGATTCCGAAAGCCGTAAACAATTACAAAAAGATGCCTCCCTCAGCGAAATATTTGAAAGTTATGTGCAGGTTGAGCAACCCAAAAATGATGTATTGAAGTGGCTGTAATTGGGTAATTAAAAATCCATACATTTTATTGGATAATAATTCTCCATAAAAAACTGTAAATGACTTTCATTGCGGCGTTCGTTATAATGGAAATAGAAGGCCAATATAAGGGACCCTGCCATGGAAACAGATACTGCCAAAAAATCTACCCAAAATCCCAACCACCAAGTCGGGTATTTTGAAAGGCTGGCCACACACGTTCAAGATTTACGGGATACGCCTCCCGACCTCTTCGAAGATGTAAGTCATATTGACTGGTCGAACCTAAACTGGAAAAATATTAATCGTCCATACAAAGTCGATAAATGGGCCGAGGGTAAAAAGAAATGGGAACAGGAGCATGGCGAACGGATGGGGGTCAAAGAAGGATGGAAGCATTTTAACAAATCTTTCCATCAGTTATTTATAAAAGATGTCCCCAAAGAAAAACAGGCTGCACGCTCGGCTATCTGGCAAAACCTGATGAGCATGGATATCCACGGTGCGGGTGAAGCACTCGAAGAACTCGTACAACTACTGGTGTGGAACAAGGTACATCGTGTAGAAGATGCCATCTGGGACCCGCGTGGAAAACGTGCCCTGTTTGAAGGACTCGACGTTGAAAAGCCGGAGGTCTTATTTTTAGGCGCGGCCGATGGATATGAGGCAATGCAATTGATGGCGCAATATCCCGGCGGTCATGCAGTGCTGGTAGATTATGACAAATTCTGCAAAACCGACCGCTATGGTAAGTTTCCTGCCCAATATCCCTTCTTGGGAAATAATCCTGCTACCGGAAGCCACAAAGTCTATTACAAAGAGGATATGAATATCGATTTTGTGGTAGATGATATTCGCAATCTTAAATACGGCAAGGAGTTCGATATTGTGGTCAGTATTGGACTTATCGAGCATTTTCCCGACGAGTACAAGCACGAGGCCTTTGAAATGCACCGCCGTTTCCTAAAGCCCGGTGGCTACGCCATTCTAACCACACCGCGAAATCAGTTGCGTAGCAAGGCATTTTACACCGTCATGAGTGACTACATGAACTACGGCTATCGCGAGCTCATGGATATTCAGCAGATGGGATTATATGCCTGGGAGCACGGATTTGATATCCTGCGCGCCGGCTACATTAAAGCACACAACGGATTGATTTGCAAGGTGAGATAACAATTCCAAGCCCTAAAAATTTACTGAAGTTCTGTTGCCCCATTTTCAATCAGCCTGATCTGAAATCGTATCATTTCAATATAATTTTCAGTCGAAATACGTTCATCAATTCCGTGTACTCTCGATCGATCCTCATGACGAGCGCGAATAGGTCGAAAGCGGTAAATATTGGGGGTTAAATCCTCAAAATGGCGCGCATCGCTGGCCGCAATAAACAGCGACGGTGAAACTAACGCTTCCCCAAAGGATTCTTCTATAGTACTTTTTAACATCTTATATGGCTTTGCCTTCGTACTCGATACCGGGGAAGAGTTTCGTGCCCGATCTAACACTCGAATATTAATACGGTCATTATTGATCCGATCCCGGACATATTCCACAACATCCTCTACAGTATCATTGGGATGAATCCTAAAATTGATAATCACTTTTCCTTCTACCGGTAACACATTTTCTTTAAAGCCTGCCTCAAAAATGGTTTTTGCGGCGGTAGTTCGTAGTGCTGCATTAGTAGCAGGATTATTACTCAACTTGTTTTTTATAATTCCTCGAAACAACCACGTATTATTAAATGCCAACCGCTGGGTATAGGTCATATAGGGAATTAAAGGTTCAAAGGTCTCTACAATTAACCCCCTGTAGCTGGCCTTCATCGGTTTACGCTCAATACGATTCACGGCATCACTAAGGGTACCAATCACAGAAGAACGCGGAGGCATCGACGAATGCCCTCCATCTTGGTTATAAGTCAACTCAATATTTACCGATCCCTTCGAGGCTACCCCAATCATTGCTAATGGAACGTTCACATTGTCGATAATCTCTTCTGCAATGGGCAACCCTTCATCTACTAAGTACGCCAACTCAATGTCATTATCCTGCAGATGTTTGGAGATCCTTTGTGCTCCACGCACCCCACCGACCTCCTCATCATGGTGCAAGGCAACATAAAACGTTCTTTCGGGCTGAAAATCCTGATCAATCAAATATTCCATCGCCTCCATGATCGACATGATACCGCTTTTATCATCGAGCGTGCCACGCCCCCAAAGAAAACCATCACTTACTTCACCTTTATAGGGAGCATGTTGCCAAAGCGTATCCCCGCCTGATTTCACCGGTACTACATCGTAATGTCCTATTAGCATGGCCGGCTTTAAGCTGGCATTACTCCCCTCCCATTTGTACAAAACGCTATATTTCCCGATCCGCTGTTTTTCGGCTTCCTGATGTAACTTCGGGTATCCTTTTTCGAGAAATGCTATAAAATTATCATACGGCTCGTAGTTAATGGCTGATGTATCTTCCAGCGAAACCGTTTTGTGCTGAATGGCCTCGCTAAGACGATCAAGTGCTTTATCCTCATCAATAGTATATTCTAAAGCTAATGGATCTATATCTCTTGTTACTTTTCCCGATGAATTACACGATGTCCATGCAAAGGTTAAAAAGAGTGATATAACCAAAATAAAACACCGAGTAGTATAACTTTTCATCCCACAAATTGAATTAAGGAAACAACCAGACCTGTAATAGCCGTTTAATTAAATTCTACTGCCGATAATCTGTTTTACTAATACGAAAAAAATGTGTCCAAACTAATAACTCTATTTCGTATCAATAATTTTAACAGATGTGGCCACTATGCCGTACTCTTTTTGCGCTCCTTCAACCTCATTGGGGTCTTCACCAGCATCTTCAGCATAATGTTTGGCTTTTTCTTCGGATAGATCCTTTACCTGAAAAGTACCAACAAGCTGTACTTCTTGACCGGCAGCATCTTTGGGAATGAAAAACTTATAATCCTTAAATGTTACACGGATGCTCTGGTCTCCGGCTGGAAGAATAAAAAAGCATCCTTTTTTCTGGCAAACTTGCTTAACTTCTCCCCTCGCAGCAATTTGCTGTCCCTTAAAAACATCCGCATTTCGAACCAAATAGCCCGGTGCAAAAAACTTTACTTCCTCGGGGAACTCACTGCCATATACTTCGTAGTTTTTACCGCTTTCTACCGGTTCGGCTAATTCTGGAGGGGCATCTTTATTTTGTGCTATACCCACATTGACCAATAACAAAAGTCCGACAAAAGTAGTTATTAACGATTTCATAATCGTACCTAAATTTTATTAAAAGAGTATTGACAGATTCTCACAAATTTGTTCTAATACTTTGCGATGCTCGTCAGTTAAGGAATCTTTGGTGTGCGAATCAATATCCAACTCTGCAACAAACTCACCGTTCTTTTTAATGGGTACAACAATTTCGGCTTTTACATGTACACTGCAGGCCAAGTAGTTTTCTTCTTTGCTTACATCCTGCACTACAAAAGTTTCGTTCGTCTCGGCCGCTTGACCACAAATTCCTTTTCCAAAGGGTATGCGCGTGTGATCGGTCTCTTCTCCCACATACGGTCCTAATACCAGTTCGCGGTCGGCATCGGGATCAACCAGATAAAAGCCTACCCAATCAAAGACCTCAATTTTCTCTGCAAGGAGCTCACTGATTTCTTTTAGCTTTTGATCTCGTGTAGCATTCTTTTTATCAACAATTTGACGCACACTATTAATGAGCGATTGAGAGTTTTGTACTGTTTTTTGATTCATTGATTCTTTTCTTAATCACTATAAAAAATTGGTTCTAAATCTAAGGGTAAATTTAACATTTGAAAAACATATATCGTTGGTAAAAACTGTTAAAAGTTTGAGCTCCATTTTATATCTTGGCGACTTATGTTTGAAGATATTTTAAGTCAAAGCAATGTACTTACTACGTATTTCTCAGGAACTACAACCCTTTTTGTTGCAGCCTTTACATCTATTATATCAGTAGCAAACCCACTGGCTGCTATGCCGGTTTTTCTTTCCCTGACTGAGAAAAACAATGATGTTGAGCGCACATCAGTGGCTAAAAAATCCTCGTTTTACATGTTCCTGGTACTCATCATCTTTCTACTGGCGGGGACATATATTATGAGCTTTTTTGGAATCAGCCTGCCGGGAATCCGCATTGCGGGCGGACTTATCATTCTGCGCGCCGCCTATGCGATGTTGAATCCGGATGTCTCAGAGAAGAAAATATCGGATGAAGCCCAAGAAGCAGCCAAAGATAAAGAAGACATCTCTTTTAGCCCCATGGCTATGCCCATGCTATCAGGCCCCGGCAGTATTGCTGTTGTCATTGGTTTAGCTTCGCAAGCGGAAGGGTTTATCGATCTAATCATTATGAGTGCTGCAATTATTCTCGTAGCCCTTATCTCTTATGGCGTATTACGGCTGGCACCATTTTCCGCGAAATATATTGGTCCTACCGGAATGAATGCTATTACTCGCATGATGGGCTTCATTGCCATGGCTATTGGCGTGCAGTTTATACTGAATGGTATCTCTAAGTTTTTTGGCGTTTAAACCGAGAGGTGCGAGAAGTCATACGGTAACCGTGAAGCGTGAAAAGGCAGAAAGGAAAAGTAAAAATATAATGAATGAGATTTTTGCTTTGCTATCAAAAATGAAAGATAGTAGCTAAGCTTTTTGCCTTTTTTACTTCTGCTGCCGTTCCATAATTAACCGTAATCCATCCAGCGTGAGCATAGGGTCAATGACATCAAAATAGTCGGTATGCTCGGCTATTTGCTCCGACAGCCCACCCGTGGCAACTACTTTTGCCGAACCACCCAACTGCTTTTTCATCCGGTCGATGAGCCCTTCAATCATACACAAGTGGCCAAGTACCAATCCCGATTGCATAGCCTCCATAGTACTACCGCCAATAACCTGCTTGGGAGGCTCCAGCGGAATTTGCGACAGCTGCGCGGTTTTGCCCACTAATGCATCGATGGTGACTTTAAGCCCCGCACAAATCGCTCCGCCGATAAGTTCTCCAGGATTTTGCACTGCCATTACCGTAGTCGCTGTCCCAAAATCAACGACAATGCAGTTATCTCCAAACAATGCGTATGCCCCTACCGAATCCGCAATGAGGTCGGCCCCCACACTTTTACGATTTACCCGTTTGATGGCAAGCCCTGTATCAACATCCCCATTTAAAATGAGCACTTCGGTATGCGACTTTTTCTCGAACACCTCACTGACTGTTCGCGTTAGCTGGGGCACTACACTACTGATAATGACGTGATCAAACTTATTGAAAGCCAGATCAATTTCAGAAAACAAACTGTTAAAAAGCACAATATACTCATCAGCGGTTTTATCGGTATCCGTTTGGATACGCCACTGATGTTCCCATTCCCCATTTGAGGAAGCGCCAATCACAATATTACTATTTCCGATATCGAGAGCGAGCAGCATATGATTTATTGTTGATTTAAAGTTACCCCGCTAAAATAGGAGGGCACTTAGCTACTTCAAAATTTGTATTATATTTAAAATTCTAATATGCTTTTGAGCATCAACTAAAAAGTTATATGAATACATCAGATCACGTACTCCGATTATTTAGATATGACAATTGGGCCAACGAACAGGTTTTGTTGAGCCTTCAAGACAATATCGGCTTTGACGGATCGGATCAAGCCGTCAAATACTTTGCCCATATCGCCGGATCACAGAAAATGTGGCTTGCTCGAATTCAGGAGACATCCATTGAAGATATAGCAATCTGGCCGGATTATGGATTAGCTGATGCCCTGCAACACCTGAAAACACTCAATCAACAGTGGAAACAGTTAATCGAAAGCAATAACAATAATCTGAACCGGATTATATCTTACAAAAACTCCAAAGGCACATCATTCGAAACCAGCCTATCCGATATCCTTTTCCACGTGATCATTCACGGCCAGCACCACCGAGCCCAAATCGCCAAATTGTTACGAAATGCAAAAATTGATCCCCCGGCCACCGATTTTATCTTCTTTAGTCGCGCTAATTAGTATATTCCCGCGCTTCATTATATCATCAATTAAACATCTTTAGTGTGCAAGTAATTGAACAGTTTTTAAGTGCATTCTCCAGTTTCATGTGGGGCATGCCGCTCGTTTACCTTTTGGTTGGCGGCGGACTTTTCTTCCTAATCTATTCACGCTTTGCCCCCTTCAAATATTTTAAGCATTCTCTCAATATTCTTCGTGGTCGTTATGATGACCCCGATGATCCGGGTGATATTACGCACTTCGAGGCATTATCAAGTGCCCTGGCTGCAACCGTAGGGATGGGAAATATCAGCGGTGTGGCCGTTGCCATTTTCATGGGCGGCCCCGGTGCTCTTTTCTGGATGTGGGTTAGCGCCTTTGTGGGGATGGCTACTAAGTTCTTTACCTGTACGCTGGCGATTTTATATCGTGGAGAAGATTCCGAAGGCAAAGTTCAGGGCGGACCGATGTACGTGATTCGCGAAGGTCTCCAAAAAAAGTGGGGCGGCAATTGGACCTATCTTTTCAAACCACTGGCTGCACTGTTTGCTCTGGCCGGTATTTTTGGTCCCCTACCCATTTTTCAGGCGAACCAGCTGACACAAATCTTACGTGATTCCATTTATATCCCCCAAGGCTGGGTGGCCGCAAATGCTCACATGGGTGGAGATCTTATTACGGGACTCGTGCTCGTTGTACTCGTTTCTATTGTTATTTTCGGCGGCATTACTCGTATTGGCAAAGTAACTTCTCGACTCGTACCCGCTATGGTCGTTATTTATGTAGGATGCGTTATTGCCATTTTGGCTGCCCACATTACAGAGATTCCTCATTATCTTGGGCTAATCGTTACAGACGCTTTTACTGGTAAATCTGTTATGGGTGGTGCCGTAGGCTCCCTCATTGTCATCGGTATTCAACGAGGGGTATTCTCTAATGAAGCTGGCCTTGGTACCGAAGCACTAGCCCACGGTGCGGCCAAAACCAAGGAGCCTGTCCGTGAGGGGCTGGTTGCCATGCTTGGGCCCGCTATTGATACTATTATTACCTGTACAATGACTGCCCTTGCTATTCTGGTCACCGGAGTCTGGAAATCAACTGAAGCCAATGGCGTTACGCTTACGCTCAATGCTTTTAATGAAGCACTACCTGAGTTCGGCACTTACTTATTGGTGATATGTGTGGTCTTTTTTGCCATTAGCTCGATGCTTACCTACTCCTACTATGGAACTAAATGCCTGGGTTACTTAATTGGCGCCGATAAACAACACTGGTATAATTATTTCTATGTAGGGTCCATTATTTTCGGTTCAGTTGCTTCTATTGGTGCCGTCATTGATCTTATTGATGGTATGTTTGCCCTGATGGCGATTCCCACAATGGTTTCCACAATATTGCTGGCACCGAAAGTCAAGGAGGCTGCTACCAGCTACTTTAATCGGATTGATACCTTTGAGACATTTAAATAACCAGTGAATGCTGAACAATTTTGTCGGTGAGAAATCCATCACAAATACGTTATATTCAATTAAACGAATCAAGTAAAATGTATTATGGCTGATGTGATTCTTGGTATCGATCCTGGCTCGCGAAATACTGGCTACGCTATCCTCACGGAAGAAAACAGCAAACTGGTGGCCTTACGTTGTGACGTGCTCAAAATGGCGCACATGGATGACCACTCCGATAGGCTGCAATACATTTTTGAAGAAGTTTCCAAAATTATTTCCTCGTTTAATCCCGATTCGTGCGCAGTAGAGACACCTATTTATGGCGTTGATCCGCTGGCAATGCTGAAACTGGGCCGGGCACAAGCTGCAGCTATGCTGGCCATTACCAATCAGGATATTGGAGTTACGGAATATTATCCCAAGCAGGTAAAAAAATCGATTACGGGGAATGGAAACGCCAGCAAAGAGCAGGTTGCTTTTATGTTGCGTAAGACCGTAAATCTGCCTGATGAGAAGTTATCGAAAGATGCTACCGATGCGTTGGCGGTAGCGTGGTGTCACCTGATGAAACAAAACAGTTTTAACCGGCAAGCCCCCAAATCCCAAAAGAAAACACACCAAAACAACAGCAAATCGAATTGGGCTGATTTTGTAGCTAATAATCCCGATCGTGTTAAAGATTGACTGGTATAATACTTAACCATATGTCATTCTGAACTTGTTACAGAATGACATTGAATTTTATTTTACGAAATTCTTTTTCTTAATGATTGCATATTTAAAAGGCACCGTTCATACCAAATCTCCTGAACAAATTATTATTGATGTCCGTGACGTCGGTTACCTGCTGGAGATTTCGAATCAAACGTTTGATGAACTTCCGAATAAAGATGAAGAAGTGGAATTGCTGGTTTACCATCATGTTACGGACAACGATCAGCGACTATTTGGCTTTGCCAATCAAAATGAAAAAGATCTTTTTGAGCTGCTGATTACCGTTAAAGGCGTGGGTCCCAAACTTGGACTGACTATTCTATCGGGACTCCCAGCCCAGGAGATTACGGGCGCGATTGTACAAGAAGATAAATCAGCCCTATCTCAAATTAAGGGTATTGGGAAAAAGACGGCCCAGCGTATGATTTTGGAACTGAAGGATAAAATCTCGGAGATGGTAGATGCAACTTATGCAACTGGAGGTAGTTCTTCTGCTACTCTCAGCAGTAATGTCAAAGAAGAGGCCGTTTCGGCTCTGCAATCGCTTGGCTTTAAAAAGCGTGATGCGCAGGAATCGATTGAGCTGGCTGCCAAGAAAGAGGATATCGACGGCAACGTGCAAGCATTGGTCAAAAAAGCTCTTTCTCAACTGGATAAGTAAGCAGGCTCTTTGATCGCGTGGCTGGTGTTGCCATCCGATGAATACTATCATTTTCTTATCCCCCAAATCATAACAATTATTTAATAGACCTGCGGTTTCAATTACGGATGGGGCTTTGTACTATTGCTTACGTAAAATGTAAGTAACTTTTTGCTTATCTTAATTTAACATTGCAATCAATTTCTGACCGTGTCTGACAAAAAAACAATCTTAGTTGTTGATGACGAACAAGATCTTCTGGACTTAATTGAATATAACCTCCAAAAAGAAGGCTTTGATGTGCTCAAGGCTGAGGATGGCAAAGAGGGCATTAAAGTAGCGCGTGAGCATAACCCAAACCTGGTTTTGCTGGATATCATGATGCCTAAAATGGATGGCATGGAGGTAGTTGAGCGTATGCGTTCTGACAAGGATTTAAAACATATTCCCATCATCTTTTTAACGGCCCGTGGCGATGAGAAAACAGAGGTTGAAGGGCTCGATAAAGGCGGCGACGACTATATAACGAAACCGATAAGCACTACGAAGCTTATTTCTCGTATTAAAGCAGTTCTCCGGAGGTTTGAAGAAACCCAGCCGATGACCAATAAAATCGATGTTCACGATGTTGTGATTGATAAAGACCGCTACATTGTTACCAAGGGTGACGAGGAATTTCAGATGCCGCGCAAAGAGTTTGAACTGCTTTATTTTCTTGCCAGCAGAAAGGGCAAGGTGATGGATCGGCAAACATTGCTTAACCAAGTTTGGGGAAATGATGTGTATGTTGTAGATCGCACCGTAGATGTACATATCCGTAAAATCCGTGAAAAAATTGGCAGCGATTATATCGAAACCGTTAAAGGAGTAGGCTACAAGTTTAAAGAATGAGGAAAAAGCCCTTTCAAAGATCATCGCGATTAGCCTTTCGCAGCGCACTGTATTCAAGCATAGTTGTTGGTATTGCCGGGGGATTGGCCCTCCATTTTTGGGGGCCGGCATCACTCGCTCAGGCATCCGCTTTTGGATTATGCCTTGCTATTTTTACGGCTCTCGTTGTTTATCTGGTTATTCAAAAGAATCAGTTTCGACGTCTCGAGACGTTACATCAGATTAATAAAAATATTTTGCGCAAGCGTTTCAGGGACTATGAACACCTGCAAACCAATAGTCATGATGAGCTTGACTACCTCATCAAACAAACAGTGCGGGCCAGCAAAACGGTTGAACGTGAAATCCAGCGCCTCAATCGCATCGAAAATTATCGAAAGGAGTTTATTGGGGATATCTCTCACGAGCTAAAGACCCCTATTTTCGCCATCCAGGGATTTATTGAAACGCTCCTTAATGGTGCCATTGATGATGAGGACGTCAACCGCAAGTTTCTTGAAAAGGCGATGCGCAACGTTAATAGGCTGATTTATCTCACCAAAGACCTCATGGAAATTTCCAAACTCGAGACTGGTGAATTAAAATCCGACATCCAAAATATCAGTATAAAAGATGTGGTTATGGAGGTTGTTAATAACTTACAATACAAGGCCGAAAAAGCGCAGGTACTTCTTAAAACCGACATCCCCCATAATTTTCAGGTCAGTGCCGACCGCAATCAAATTAAGCAAGTGCTCATCAACCTGGTTGACAATGCCATTAAGTACAATGTTAAAGGCGGAAAAGTGACCGTTGGGATTAAAGAATGGGCTGAGGATGAAAATCGAGTATTAGTATATGTGAAAGATACAGGCATCGGCATCAATAAACAGCATATTGAGCGGGTGACGGAGCGATTCTTTCGGGTCGACAAGTCTCGATCACGAGAAGATGGAGAAGGAACTGGCTTGGGATTAGCTATTGTGAAACATATTATAAAAGCTCATGACGAAGAGTTATTTATTGAAAGTATTCCGAATGTCAGCTCTTCGTTTAGTTTTACATTAACCAAGGCATATTCTGCAATCCCACAAGAAAAGCCAGCTGAGAACTCGTAATCTCAATTTACATGAATCAACAAGAAACTACGATCTTATTTTTGATAACTGGACTTGTTACTGCCTGCGGCTCTCATCAAGCGGTACCCATCTTGCAAAAAGCACGTATGAAAGTGGTAAATAAACAGTACTTAGAGGCTATTTTCACGGCGGAAAAAATTGTCAAATACTATCCTAATACCGCCTTTGCTGAATCTGCCCATCAAATAATTACCTTGATTAACAAGCATCATCTTGACAACGAATATACGCCCACTGTTTAAAGAAAGGTTGTAAGTACGATAACTACTTCGATCTTGTTGTAAATTTCGATACTTTCCAGATCAAAATTCATCAACACCAAATTAATTTAATTATATGTTGCATGCTGTTATTATGGCTGGTGGATCAGGCACCCGATTCTGGCCGAGAAGCACGGAATCTCGTCCCAAGCAGTTTTTGAATATTTTTGGTGATCGCACGATGCTACAATCAACGGTCGACCGCATCACCCCCCTTATTTCTGCCGACCGTGTCTGGATTATTACTAATGATCGATATGTCGATTTGGTTAAAGAACAGCTTCCGAATATTCCCGCCAATAATATTATTGGTGAACCTGTAGGAAAAAATACAGCCCCCTGTGTTGCAGCAGCAGCAACCCTTATCCAAGATCAAGATCCCGATGGTACTATGGCTGTGTTACCGGCAGACCACCTGATCGGTAAACCCAAAACATTTTTATCAATTTTAAAAACAGCCGAATCAAAAGCTCAGAAAGAAGATGCGCTTCTCACTATTGGCATTGAGCCCGACCACCCCGAAACCGGATACGGATACATAGAGTTTGATAAGGATTCATCCGAACTTGAAGGGGAACATGAAATAAAAAAGGTAAATCAATTTCGCGAAAAGCCTGATCTGAAAACTGCTAAAGAGTTTATTGCTTCCGGCAATTTTTTATGGAATAGTGGTATGTTTGTCTGGAAAGCTTCAACCATCCTACAAAAATTTAAGGAGCATTTACCTACCATCTATGAGCAGGTAAAGCAGCTTAAACCATCCGTCGGTACCAAAAAACAGAAAGCTGCTATTGATACCTTTTACCACGGCTGTACTTCTATTTCGATCGACTATGGTATTATGGAACAGGCCGATTCGGTTTTTGTAGTGCCCGGTTCATTTGAGTGGGATGATGTTGGCAGTTGGCGCGCCGTTTATGATTTACGTGACAAAGATGAAGATGGTAACGTCATCCAAACTAAAATGGCCAGCACCGTTGATTCTAATCATAATTTAATTCAAAGTGACAGCGGTAAAATGATCGCCCTGGTGGGCGTTGAGAACTTAGCGGTTGTTGAAACAGATAATGCTATTTTGGTCTGTGATCTCGATAATTCGCAAGGTGTTAAAAAGGTGGTTAACAAGCTGCGAAAAGATGATGAGCTAAAGCGTTTTGTATAGCGCTCAATTAATTGTCAATGTCAGCTGATCGTAAGCCAGTCGCACGTGATCGGGAAGCCGCTTATTAGACTCTTCATGATTTACATACGAATTCATATGACACAGATAGGTTTGGGGAATATCTAACTCATTAGCTATTTCTACCGCTTCAGGAATAGTCATGTGAGTAGGATGTTCCGGCTTCCAACGAAGTCCATCCAGTACTAATAGTTTGGCTCCCCTCATTAGCTTCTTGGTTGACTCCGGAAGCTCTTTCACATCCGTAATATAACAGATATCATTCACACGATAACCTAACACTTGTATCTTGCCATGGATAGCCGGAAGCGGGGTTATTTTCAAGTCCCGAAACGTAAGAGAATCCATAATTTCTTGTAAATCGATATTTGTTGCTCCGGGATAGCGATCAGGGCCAAACATGTAGTCAAATCGGCGGCGAATAGCTGCCAAACAAGTTTTACTGCCATACACGGGAATACTTTGCTCCTGTTTATAGCAGAACGGACGCAAATCGTCAAGCCCGGCAATATGATCCATATGCTCATGTGTAATCAACACGAGATCAATCTCTGAAAGTCCCGCCCGAATAGTTTGCAATCGAAATTCAGGTCCCGTATCGATAACAATTGAAGATTTTTCGGTTTCTATCCATGCGGAACATCGCCAGCGAACATTTCGCGGATCTCCGTCAATCTGATCTTTGCCAAAACCACCGGCTGTAGGCACGCCCATTGAAGTACCTGTTCCCAAAAACGTTAGCTTCATGATTAAATATCAATATCCATTTCTTCGATTTCACTATCCTTAAACTTATCGAATCGTTCCCAGAGCTCCTCGAGATGTTGCCGCAAAACCGGTTTAATATAAATATCCTT
This sequence comes from Fodinibius sp. Rm-B-1B1-1, assembly GCF_038594945.1. Lineage (NCBI taxonomy): Bacteria > Pseudomonadati > Balneolota > Balneolia > Balneolales > Balneolaceae > Fodinibius > Fodinibius alkaliphilus. Next base: position 983,606 of record NZ_JBCFYD010000001.1, on the reverse strand, counting down.
CAACTCATCATCTTTGTCCTTAAGTACACGGGCTAACAAACCTACTTGCTGCTGTTCTGGTTTCTTCTTATTCAGCACAACCAATTTCTGCCCCTCCATCACGCAAGAATCACCGCGAAATGTTCCCTTCTCTTTACGGATCGTATAACCTAATTGCTCAACGAGCTCTTCAAGTTCTAAAAGTAATTTTTCTGTTTTCATCAGCTTAAAATGTAACTCCTATTTCGATACTGTGTCCTCGCAAATCATAATCATAAATATCATCTTCGATATCATAGCTGCGAAAATCATAGTTGTATCCAATTGATACTCCCAAATCATTGTACAAACGGTCAACATAAAGCTTTCCAAAAGCATCTACCACGCCAATTGCCCCCCCGAAAAATCCACCTGTTGCAAATGAAAATCCATATCCGGGAAGTGCTCCAAGCCTTGCACGTATTTTTTTAGTAGGACGCCATTCTCCACTCACTCCCACTCCACCAGAAACCATCCCGAACTGAAACCTATTCACCGACTGAATGCTAAATGTTTCGTTACTTGCGATGTTTGTATATCGAGATGATAGACGAAGCGGAACCTGAAGGCGGAACTTTGGGCTCCGGTATAGGTTTATCCCAAAATCAAAATTACCTCCAGTATGAAAATAGGAAGCTTCTTCAACACCCGTAACCTGCCCGCCCGTTGCAAGATACAAATCAAGTCCTTCCGTATTGTATCCGAGTTTTACAACGGGTCCGGAATACTCAAATGCACCCGGCACACCTTGGCTGGGATTAGAACCACCTTTATATGTAGCCTCCATTGATTCCAACCCAATATAAACCTCGGAAGGAGGTCCACTATACCGAGGGCCCCTTTCGCCTACAGAAAACATTTGCGCCTGTAGCACATTAGATTGCCCGAAAACCAGAAACAACACGATAAGAGTAAACAGCCTAACCATTTTAATTTTTTTTTCAATCAAAAGGGAATTATTTATGATGCCTTTATAGTTCATACATGTAATCCGTTAAATGTTGGGTAAAATCTATGAAAACCTTAGGACTCTTAATAACACTTTTACTGATGACATTAGCTCCTGACGATATAACTACAGACTCTGTACACGAGTTCACACTTACTGATATTGATGGTAATAAAATTTCGTTACATGAATTTGAGGGAAAGGTATTACTTATCGTAAATACTGCATCTGAGTGCGGTTACACTCCTCAATATGAGGGATTACAAGACTTATATGCAAAGTATAAAGATGATGGTCTCGTTATATTGGGCTTTCCTGCCAATAACTTTGGTGGCCAAGAACCGGGAACGGACGAGGAGATTAAACAGTTTTGTAAAGTAAACTATGATGTAAGCTTTCCGATGTTTTCAAAAATTTCGGTAAAGGGTAACGATCAACATCCTCTGTTTACCTACTTAACAACGGCTAAAAACCCAAATTTTACTGGTGAGATTAAATGGAATTTTGAGAAGTTCGTTGTTGGTAAAAATGGTACCCTCAAACATCGCTTTCGCAGTGATGTTGAACCTAAAAGCGATGAAATTTTGCGGGCAATAGAAACGGAATTAAATAGTTAAGTATATGTATCCCTAATACATCCCATCACCATCCCGACGGAGGACCGTAACTGATACTTGCGGTCCTCCCTTTTTATTTAGTTCAATATGTGAGCACTTAATAAAAACTTGGGAATTTGCACATTTAGTTTTTCACCATCAGCCCGTTTCATTGTGTAATATCCTTGCATACTTCCCCGGTATGATCTTAGCACACAAAAGCTGTTATACTTGTGTACATCTCCAGGAGAAATTTTAGGTTGTAATCCAATCACCCCTTCTCCATCCACTTCGTGATCTTCTCCCTCAGAATCTTTTATATCCCAATGTCGACGTAACAACTGCACTTCCTGACCTCCCATATTTCGAATCGTCACGAAGTATGCAAAAACATGTTTGTGCGTAACTGGACTTGATTCTTCCTCTAAATAAATGGGCGTTACCTCAACACAAATGTCATGAGAAACCTCTTTAAATACAGGCTGATACATAAAAATAACTCGATTTATTTTTCTCATAGTAATAAAAGAGAATACGTGAATCAAAGGAAAGCAAATTAAATAAATTAAGCTTGACAATAGAGGCAAAAGGTCATTATATTTGGGCTCTCATTTGGTCCGGTAGTTCAGCTGGTTAGAACGCCTGCCTGTCACGCAGGAGGTCGCGAGTTCGAATCTCGTCCGGATCGCTTTCAACTAAGCCGCTTGCTCGCAAAGAGTTAGCGGCTTTTTTATTTATACCTCTCAAAATTTACCTTCCTCGCTCTTCTGGACAGCTTGGGATGGTTTTTCAGACAAATTGATATGAATCCGTGGAATTACAAAATCAGAATCAAATTTGTTAACCATCGGCAAATAGGTCTTACTCAAAACCAGTTGCTGGGCGATCTTTTTTTAATCTAATTATCCAAGTAAAGTTTGAGTCTTTAAAGATGTTATATAATTCTGGTCCCCTTTTCTTGAAGATTGCGAAGTTTGACTATTAAACTGTATCCATTAAAAACTACTCTTCTTCAATTAAAAAGGGCTCATTTGCAATATTTTCCCCCACGCCTTCTTTAGATTCTTTCACCATTCGGGCCACTTCTTCCATCAACTTATCATTATTGATAACAACTCCGTCTTTGATTGTATGAATAATACCTTCAGTACGATACATCTCATCATTATTGTCCAAAGTTATCGCTCCAAAGGAATACATAAAACGTAAGTTATACAGCGGGCTTCCATCAACAATAAGCAAATCTGCTTCGTAACCCGGTCGCACCAAACCTGTTTCATCTTCTATGCGAAGAGCTTTAGCACTATTTTGAGTTGCCGCTTTCAACACCTCAAGAGTATGCATGCCCGATTCCCTGATCAGCTGGAGCTCCCGTATATTGGAAAATCCTGGTGTTGCCCAGATATAGTTATCATCTGTTCCATAGGCAACAGTACCACCACGTTTGTTGAATTCATATATTAGATCTCCCCATAGGTCATAAGCCTCATACCAAATTTGCTCGTCATCAGATGTCCACTCATAGTGATATGATCCGTGATAAGCTGGATCAGGAAGGTTCCATTCTATAAGCGACTGGTGAGTATATTTCTCATGCCACGGTAAGCTTTGAGCCCGCAAAATATCCCGGTTAGCTTCATACACCACGCGGGTTGGTTGCATGATGACCCCGTACTCTGCCAGTGAATCAGCCACTTCACCCAACAGCTTTTTCTTATTCGCCTGCTGCCACACCGTTCCTGCTTCTCTGAAACGGTGGTTTTCATTATTGAAATTATAATCCCGGGGATAGTCCTGAACCTCTCGGTCGAGCGAAGATTCAGCGTATCCATAGTGGTGCAGAATCATAGTAACACCCAGTCGCGCTGCATCAACTGCATCTATTACCGCCGTATTTGAAGGTGGGATGTGTACACCTGTTACTCCACCAGCTTCCCAAACAGCTTTGGCGGCAGCTTCAAAAAGTTCATCATTCCAGGTTATACCATTCAGGTAAACCTGGTGAGCTCCTTTTTCCACCATTTCTCGCGCTATTTGATCTGCATTCTCAGGATTCTCCAAAAACTCTTGATCATAATCTAATCCTGAACCCCAAGACCACAGCGGATACATGGTAGGCGCCAGTAACTCATTTTGTTGTTCTCGGCGAACTTCCTCCATCGCATTTTCTACTCCGCGATCCGAAGCCGGCCCAAACGTTGTTACCCCATGAGCAAGTTTTAGATAGTAAATATATTCAAGAGACATGGGTTCCTGGCGAAGATGCCCATGCAGGTCAATTAGTCCCGGCATTACATATTTTCCGCTGGCATCAATGACACGGTTCCCCGTTGGTCGGTCCGAATTACCACGCCGTTCAGCTGTAACCGGATCAAATGGGATCATTTCAGTTATTTTATCCTGTTCAACCACAATATCATAAGGACCTACCGGTGGGCCCCCGTGTCCCGGGATAACCATCGCATTACGAATTACTAAACGATCATAGGGTCCTTCGGCCAACTCACCGAAATCCTGTGCCAAGCTCCCTTGAGCCCCTACCAGTACTAAAACCAAAAGTGTTATAAACGTTATTACTTTATCCATCATCATCCGGTTTATGTATTAAAAATAAAAAGCCCCCGAGGATATCAGGGGCCATAACTTTTATGTTTTATCTGATACCCATTATTAATACCATTCTTTTTCTCCCTCTTCTTCAGCTTGCTTATCAACCATATTTCGAACATCCTCTAACAGTTTTTGGGCATCATACACAATACCATCTTTAATCGTATACTTAACCCCACCTGCTCTCTTAACTTCATTGACACCTTCAACTTGAACAGCTCCATTTCCATAAAGAACTTTCAGATTTTCCAGTGGGTTTTCATCAACTATTACTAAATCCGCAAGCTTACCGGGACGTATAATACCAAATGGAGCATCTTCATCTACTTTTTTATAAAGTTCTTCTGCCCCAGACATTGTTGCCGAACGAATAACTTCTAAGGGATGGAACCCTGCTTCTTGCAAAAGTTCCAGTTCCCGAATATATCCAAAACCATACAGTTTATATATAAAACCAGAATCTGATCCTGTAGTTACCCTGCCTCCAGCATCCTTATAATCATCAAGAAACTGCATCCAACGATCGTAGAATTTTTTCCATTCGATCTCATCTTCAGTTGTCCAGTTAAACCAATACGAACCATGTGCACGTCTACTTGGAGAGTAGAAATCCCATAAACTGGGTAACGTGTAGTCTTTATGCCATTCCGCTGCCCGTGCTCTCATTACATCACGGCTTGCCTCATAGATAGTCATTGTAGGATCCATGGTTAGATCGTAATCTAAAAACTGATCGATAAGGTTATTCCACTCCTTTCCTCCCGGTTCTACAATTTTATCCCACTGTCGTGCTACCTGGCCAAATCGATGTTGTTCATTTTGATAATTATGGTCATAGGGATAGGGCTGAACATCATGATCATCATACATAGATTCGAATAAACCATAGTAGTGTGTTTGTGCTCCCAATCCTAATTTAGCAGCATCTAATGTATTCATTCGAGCAACCCCCATTTGATCAAGGTGAGCAGTACTATTTAGATCCAATTTTTCAGCTTCATCTAATACTGCTTTCATTATTTCAGGATCATGTGCACCTAATTTAAGACCATCAATCCCCTGATCCTTCGCCCAGCGTACCCATTCTCGCGCCGACTCGGGATCTGTAACCTCACGATCTTCCCATCCAGAACCTATCCGATGATAGCTGTACATTCTGGGTGCTGTAATTTCATTGTTATTGGCCCGCTCCTTCTCGCTTAACGACCATTCCAGCTCATCAAAGGGGACTCCTCTTGCCGTCGTGATTCCATGTCCCATCCAAAGCTTATAGGTATATTCAGCATTAGGCACCTTTGGTTTCCCACCGGTATGAACATGCATATCTATAAAACCAGGCATTACATACATGCCCGAAGCATCTATCTCTTTGGTAGCTCCATCTGGACGCTCTTCCTCATCAATCGGAACCCCCGGATACCCTACACTTTCTACTGATACTATTCGGTTATCTTCAATAACAATATCCTTCGGCCCTGAAGCTGGCGCACCTGTTCCATCAATTACAGTTGCACCTCGAATGATAAGCCGCTCATAAGGTCCTTGCCCCTCATCGGATGGACGATCAGGTGCAGGATCAGATGGCTGAGCCCATATTGGAGTTGAAATTGCTACTAAAAGAAAACCACCAACAATAACTGATATTCCTATTCTAAATAATTTACACATAACTAATCCTAATTAAGTTTTTAAAAAAGGTTTGAAACAACTTTCAACTACTACACATCAGGGTTTGCTAATCTTTCATTCGCTGGAATTGGCAGTAATATACCCGGCGTTTCTAATGCATCTTCCCCTGACAACCAATTGTCTGATTGAGACCCGAAGCGATACATATCATTTAACCTTCGCCCTTGTAAATAAAGGTTGGCACGGCGTTCATGCTCTATAAATTCTTCAAAGTTAGTATCAGTAAGCTCCATGTCAGGCAATCCATCAAGCGCTCGTACTGCATTGATCTGGTTGCGTGCTTCTGTATCATTGGTTCCAACCGCTTCTTCAGCAATAATCAGCCGCATTTCGCGAGCTGATAACCATGTCAAAGGCGAATAGTTTTCGGTATATGTTCCTATATCTTCAAAATCCTCTTGTATGTCTACTACCCGAGGATCTTCTTCGCCAGTTTTTATATCATCAAACGGGTCCGATAATGTAATTTCTCCCCGACTATTTACCTGGTTTGCCAAATAGTTTTGAAGTTGCGGTTCATTATAATTGAATTGGGCTTTATAATCTTGCGTCATTAAATCTAAGGCTGCTTCTGCATCATCGGATGCTCCTGTCCCTGAAACTAATGGGTCTTGCGGAACGTCACCTTTGGGGTTTAGCTTCTCCCATACTCCTTTAGCATGCTTAGCTCGAGCACGAACCCCCAATGCCTGCATCTCATATGTTTCATTCTCAATTTCTCTTGAAATGCTTACAGCCTCATTTAACATGCTAATAGCCTGATCATAAAGCTGACTCATATTTTCTTCTCCTATTGGTGGACTCGTTTCTCGTCCATCTGAAAACACAAAGTTATCATATGTGTCAGCAATTGTTATTCGTGTGAGTGCAGCATAAATATATGTACGCACCAAGATTGACCTATCATTCAATTCACCATTTGAATCAAACTCTTCTAATCTGGTAACAGCTAAATCTGACATATACCGTGCTTCGCTAATCTCGGGATAACCAGCAACCGTGATTTCATTTTCTTCAAAGGCTACTCTTCCTTCATTATAAGTCTTATACGATTCATATGAGCCTGTCCAATAAATTTCATCACTAACCGTAGATATAGATGCATATGTCCATCCCGTTCCAGTCATTAGGGCACTAAGAACACCATTTTTTAATCCATTCGCTGAAGAAGGAATACTCACATCTTCTTCAGTCAAACTGTTAGGATTTTCTACATCCATTATTCCACAACTTCCCATAAATAAAATGGATAATACTAAAATCGGTATCGCACCGTAACGAGTTGTTATCTTTTGAAATAAACGTTCCATAATTGACATAATTTTAGAATGAAAAATTGGTCTCACTAACAATTTTTTAAAAATCAAACTTGAGAGTCATTGTATAACTTCTTAGCAGTGGCGTTCCATAGGTATCCATACCGCCACCAAAGTTTTCTTGTAATGAGGCCCCCTGACCCAAGCTACCTTCTCCAGTGGCCAGTGGATCAACCCCACCGTACTTACTCCATAATGCGATATTACTTCCGGAAAGCGTCAAAGAAGCATTATTGATTCCCAAACTTTCGACCTTTTCCGATGGAATTTGATAGGAGATACTCAAATTTTGCCATCTTATGTAGTCCGCTTTTTCGATTTCGTTAAGCCCATCAAAGGGAGAAAGAGAAACCATCTCATTAACCCAAGTGCGGGCTGCTGATATTCTTTCACTTGTACTACTGTTTGGATTTTTTAACGTAGCTTCCAATTCAGCAGACTTCATAACGTTCCGTCCAATAGCACTATTCACTCTCCTAAAAGCATCGGTTAAGTTATGATGGTAATAATTGCCCGCTGCATACTGAAAGCGAGAACTTATTGTGAAATTTTCAAATAGATTTGCATTAAACCCAAAACTTCCTTCCCAATCAGGAGTTTGCTTACCAAGATAATGATCTAAGTAGGTCGATCCTCCGGGTAACGCTTCGCCATCAGGGCCAGCTACCATGATAGCCGAATTAAATGTACCAGGATCTACTGGACCAGAGAAAAAGTTTTCAAGTTCTGATTGCGTATCAGGGGTACCGTCCTGATTGCTATCAAATGGAAAGTCAATACCCGTTGGTAACTTAGTGCCAAAATAAGAACCCGGTGCATAACCCTCTTTAATAAACATTCTGTCACGAATATAACTTGCGTCAACCTTTATCGGAGGCTCTCCTCCAAGAGAATTAATATTTTCATACAAATAAGCAGCGTTTACAAAAACACTTAAATCAAGTTTTTGACTTTGTATAACATCACTATTCAACCCCAATTCTACTCCCCGGGCTTTGAGCTCTGCAGCATTTGTAAGCTGCGGAGTGGTAAACCCTCCCGATGGTGCAAAGGTTCGGTCGATAAGTGCGTCTTCCACAATTCTATCCCAATAAGTTGCTTCTATTCCTATTCGATCTTCTAATAACCCAAGTTCAAAACCAGCCTCCCATTCTGTAGCTACTTCAGGCTTTAAATCTGGATTGCCCGGATTTCCTGGTAATACCCCAGAACCTTCGGGAGAATTAACCGGAACAAAGGTTGTAAATCTATCAAATGCACCCGGCTGTTGACCTGATTGCCCCCAAGCTGCACGTAATCTTATTGTTGAAACATTATTGATTTCAAAATCAAAAGCATCCGTCGGTAAAAATGATGCTGAAACCTTGGGATAGGTGGCATAATTAAAATCATCCCCAAAAGCACTACTTGCATCTAATCTAACTCCAACTGTAAAATAAACCCAATCGCTATAGTCAATTTGCTCTTGGGCAAATAAACCAGCGTTTACCACTTCTTGGAAACCAGATGTACTGGTTTGAGAAGCAGTCGCACCTAAAACTTCTAATCCTGGACCTGAAAAATTAGTCCCCGTACTGGCAGAGGTATTCTGTTCATCATGGTATCCTTGAAAGCCAGTGACAAATTTCGATTCGATATTTTCCGTGAAATTTGTTGACCAATTCATTTTTGCCTCTAAAGACCAAATCATTTGTTGCCTTGTACCAATAGTTATCTCACCATTTGAAGTAGGAGCTAATCCATCAACAGCATAACCAAATGGCAAATAATTAGTACTTCGCTGATCACGGTAATCTATACCAAACGAAGCATCGATTGTAATATCTTCAGAAGGTAAGTAATCAGCCTGTAGAACAAACCTTCCTTGATTAGACACATCCGTTACTTGTGGATACGTCCCCTCTCTTACTGTTGCAAATAAGGGGATTCCAAAAGTATCATATTCACTTACTTGTCCAACTCGCTCTGGCTTGGCATATCGGGCAGTACTTGTTGGCGTATAAATAGTAATGCCACTTTCATAGATATCAATATTGGAATTTGTGTAAGATGTTTGAGCTCGTATCCGAAACTCATCGGTGGGTATAAAGTTTAAATTTCCACTAAAATAAAACTTTTTATAAATATCACTTGATTGCCCAATATCTCCACCATTAAAATTTGAGGACTGAGGGTTCCAAGGACCATCAGTATGATTATATCGAAGATTAGCAAAATAGGTCATTGACTCTCCGCCACCTTGCACCGAACCTGAGTATTCTTGACCAATCCCAGGACTATACAAGTCAATAAGGTTAACGGGAGTCTCAAATGGTTCATATAAATCAACATTCACCCCCAGGATATCTCTTATATTTTGCTGCTCAGCTGGCGTCTCTGCAAAACCAGCATTTTTCTTAAATCTATCTGGCATTTGATGAACACTGGCTCCTAACTCAATATCAAACTTTGGAGCCGACTGCTCACTTCCTTGTGTCGTAAAAATCTGCATTACCCCTGCATTTGCTTGTGATCCATAAAGAGTTGCAGCAGCTGGACCTTTCAGAATTTCAACTCTTTCTATAGCATCAAAATTTATATTGGATAACCCTGATGGAGAACCTAACCCCCCAGCATCAAATCCCGGAGCAAAACCTCCAGTCCCATTAACTCGAACCCCATCAACATATATCAATGGTTGGTTTGACATTGCCAAACTTGAGGTACCCCGGATTCGTATCTTTGGTTCTTGATCAATCGCACCACTCTGGGTATTAATACTCACTCCAGCAATTTTACCTTGCAAGGCATCCTGTACAGAATTTGAAGAAACATTTTCCACCCCGCTCATATTAACAGAAGAAATAGTGTGACCTAACGATTGGCGTTCCACCTCTCCCCCCGTTCCAGTTACAACAACTTCATCTAAATTCATCGTTGAAGTTCTTAATGTGAAATTGACTCGAACAACTTCATCCGCAGTCACTTCAACTTCTTTTGTTTGGGTACTATACCCGATAAAACGAGCCGTTACTTCTACCACTCCTATGGGCACCGAATTTATACGAAAATTACCCTCTGCATCGGTTGTAGATCCAATACTTTGCCCTTCAACAACCACATTAACTCCAGGCATTGTCGTTCCATTACTTTCCGTAACCTGTCCTTCTATACTTCCTGTTTGTGCCCATCCGATACTTGTAAAACACAAAAGGAAAAATAAAACCAGAGCCGTTTTTATATATGTCCTCATAGTTATATCCCCTTACTTTATTTATCTAAACTCCTTTTGAGATTAGATTATTTTAATTTGACTCGGTATGGTTGTCGAATACAGCCACAAAATCAATATTTATATTGTAAAAGGATGAAAAAATCGCGTGTAGTGGGCAATATTTACAATTCTTTCATTAAAAATAGATGGGTATACTCTCCAATTTTTTATGCTATTACAGCATATCCAATAATTCTCTCCTGTAAGCCTGCTTTAGGGAAGTTTACAAATCAAAGTTGTAGGTTATAATTTCAGGTTACACTCTTATAAAATAGAAAATGGCATAGCATAAAATATGCTATGCCATTAAAAGAGTTACTCACTAAAAAACTCAATACTTTGCGGGTGCCCCTTTAGCAGGCATCGATTCTCTAATAAATTCTCGAATGTGTTCATTCGACGTTTCTAAGTCTTCAGAACGTAAATACATCATATGTCCGCTTCGATACCCTTCAAAACGGAAACGATCCTGCATCTTTCCGCTTGGATCTATATTCCACATGGTATATTTAGCTGAGAAATAATCCGTTGCACCATCGTAATATCCTGATTGAACCATCACCTCCAAGTTTGGATTCTCTGCCATAGCTTGACGAAGCATCTCTCCTGTTTCATTACCTTCTCTATTCCATGGTCGGACTGGTCCTGAAACATAATATTGCAGATCTGTTTTAAAGCCAAGCTGGTCTTGCAGGTAATGATTAATGGCCGGTGTAAAAGAGTGTTTCCAAGAGGAGTATTCAGGAGAATAATCTGGTCGATCACCACCTTGGGTTTTGTCAATTCCTGTATAACGGGAATCGAGTCGGCCTATAGTATATCCCTCATCACGAAGTAGCTCTTTCCAAAATACCGATGCCGGTACCGCAAGATTATAATCAAGAACAAAGTCTTTCGACAACCCAGAATAGCGTGCAATTTGTTGAGCCAGATCTTGTCGACGTTTTTCATCAATAAAACCTCCGTAGGATATTGCCGGCAAGAATTCTTCAATAGTAAATTCTTCTACTTCAGGTAAAATATCTTCCAGTTTCTGACTTTGCAGATCTTGAGGCAGCTGTTCATGATACCAAGCAGCAGCAGTAAAATAGGGTAGTTTTAATACAGAAGAACGCGGGGATGGACCTTCTGGCTCTAAACCTAAACCAGTTGGAGATACCAATACTATTCCATTTAAAAACATCCAGTGCCGACCCTGTAACTGTCCGGCTAAACCAGAAACTCTCGGAGTTCCATAACTTTCCCCAATCAGATATTTAGGTGATTCCCAGCGTTCCTGTCTCGAAATAAAATTATCGATCCAGTCAGCTAAATACTTGAGATCCTCATTAACACCAAAGAACTGTTCTTTTTCACCATCATTGAGAATCCGCGAAAAACCTGTATTAACAGGATTTACATATACAATATCCGCTACATCTAAAATAGAATGCGGATTATCCTCAACTCCATATGGTTGTACAGGATAACCTTCATCACTAATCTTCAAACGTTTGGGACTGGTATATCCCAAATGCATCCATAAGGAACCCGCACCAGGTCCACCGTTGAATGAAACGAAAATTGGACGATTCTCTTTATCCTCTACATCAGTTCGTTCGTAGTAGGTATAAAACAGAGAAGCATCAGGTTTACCATCTTCACCGTAAACGGGCTGGGTGCCTACACTTACACGATAAGGCACTTCCTCACCTTTAATCGTCACATTATCTGTTGAGACAATCGTTGTGTCTGCAGGTAGTTTTCTCTCTTGGGCATAACTTTTTGTGGACATCATTGCCAGAACAAGAAATAAGACTACAAAACAACAATACTCCCAAAAGGTATTTCTTTTTCTTATATCCATATATTCAACAGGTTTATTTTCAATTAGAATTATCTATCAGATAGACTTAGTTATTTGCTATTAGCTTTATTAGTCTATTACATCCCATTTTTAAATTTTACTATAAATACACCTCCCCGTCTTTCCAAAAGCAAGCTGTAGGGTTTTACAATAATTTATAATCTACAAGTAACAAGGGAGATAGTTATTCAAAGCAATTAGGGTTTATGGGCAACCTATGTTTCTCTAACCTTGTGATAAAATCACAATGATTATCATTTACAAAGTTTAACCATAGAACGGTTTGATGATATCCTCAATAATTCATAGTAGTTAGTTATTTATATGTTTAGCCAATTGGAACAGACACACACAAGCCCATAACATGAACACCGACAAAAAGAGTGAGAGTAGTACGGCCTTATTTTCTACCAAATTGGGTTTAATCCTAAGCGTATTGGGAATTGCAGTAGGCACAGGGAATATATGGCGATTCCCCCGTATTGCAGCACAAAACGGTGGTGAAGAAGGAAGTGGCGCTTTTTTAATCGCTTGGCTGTGTTGTCTTTTCTTATTTTCCATCCCCCTTATTATTGCAGAGTACGGGATTGGTAGATATGGGAGAAAAGGGGTAATTGGCTCATTTGTTAAGTTGGTAGGCAAAAAATATGGGTGGATGGGAGGCTTTATAGGCTTCGTTGCTACTGCAATAATGTTCTACTATAGCGTAGTTGCAGGTTGGTCTCTATTCTATTTAGTCGAATCTATCACATCCAGTCTCCCTGAAAACATGCAACAAGCCAATATGATTTGGGAAGGGTTTCAGGGTTCATTCTGGCCTTCTGTTTTTCATGCTATTATGATGGGGTTGGGAGGACTTGTTGTCATAAAAGGCATTTCATCAATAGAACGAATCAATAAAATTCTAATTCCCTCATTACTTTTGGTCGTTGTAATTTCATTAATTCGTGCCGTTACACTTCCAGGTAGTATTCAGGGGTTAGAGTATTTATTTACCCCCGATTGGCAAACACTTTTAGAGCCAAGTCTATGGCTCGAAGCACTAACCCAAAACGCCTGGGATACCGGGGCTGCCTGGGGGCTTATTTTGACATATGGTGCATACATGCGTACCAAGGATGATATTACAATTAGTGCATTTCAAACAGGTATTGGCAATAATATTGTTTCACTTCTTGCTGCCATGACTATTTTCGCAACAGTTTTTGGAACTTTGGGAAGTACGATGAACAATGCTGAAATACTGGAGATAATGAAAACCTCTGGCCCCGCATCAACAGGTCTTACTTTTATGTGGATGCCACAACTTTTTAATGAGATGACATGGGGGAAGTTTTTTTCGATTCTATTTTTCTTAGGCTTGACATTTGCTGCTTTTAGCTCATTGATATCAATGATTGAATTGGCCAGTCGTGTGTTTGTAGATATGGGGTTTCCCCGAAAAACAGCGACAATTTTTATCTGCTTGACCGGCTTTTTTATGGGGTTGCCTTCAGCTTTATCGGTAGATATTCTGGCTAATCAAGATTTTGTTTGGTCTGTTGGGCTAATGGTATCCGGTGCTTTTATGTCTTTTGCTGTTATCCGATTTGGACCAGAACGTTTTAGATCAGAAATTGTAAATAATGGAGAAGAAAAATATACTCTCGGTGGTTGGTGGAAAGTAATTATTAAGTATGTTGTTCCGGTCGAAGTTATCTCGTTACTAATTTGGTGGATTTATTTAAGTATTTCCACCTATGCGCCAAACACTTGGTATAACCCTCTCAGTGCATTCTCTGTTGCTACTATAGTAGTCCAGTGGGGAATAATTATGGGACTTCTCTACTATTATAATGGAACTATTTCTGAAAAGTCTTCCCCTGCTTGATCTATAAAACAGCTGATAGTCTTTGCAAAAAACACACGCACCACAACTATTTCTGAAATAAGGTGGAAGGGACAACCAAATATTTTTCTTCCGCTCCATCTGCCGACATGTAAAATAGGGGGACCTCATAGTACCAAGGAGCACGTAAATGCAAGTATTAATATCCGTTTCCATTATTTCTTATCGAAGACCATACAACATCTGAAATTCAAGCCGTAATACACCAATTTTGTTTTCATCGGTGTACAACTTATAGACTAAGCATGCGTGCAATTCGCGGATAAGACGTTTGTTGAGACAGTACTTTAATATACCTTTCTCAATAATTATCCCCTTCTCTGTAACTAATAATTACTGATGGATCTAATATAACGGCCTTGATATTTTTGCTTTGTAGAAATTTATCTCCATTGTTCTTGAACTATTATCCCCGCCGTATTATAATAAGATTAGAGAATTTTTATATTTGTTAATAACTACGTGCTTTTTAATGGGGTATAAATATAAAGTAGCATCAATATTGTTGTTTGTTAGCCAGTCTGTTAATGAAATCCTATAAGAAGGTACCATTCTGCTAACTGGCAATTTATTAATCATAATCGTCACAGTGGAGCTAAAAAGTTGGTACTATCATGGGACAATCATACCAAATACTACTAATTGAGGATGACGACGAGGATGTAAAACAGATAAAGGCGGAACTCAATAAGGTAGATTCTGATATCCAACTGCAGGTAATATCCACAAAACAAGAGCTGATCAACTGTCTTAAAGAAGCTCCTCCCCAACTCATTATTTGTGATTATGACTTGCACAACATCACCGGTATTGAGGCCCTTACTTATGTACAAGAAAACAGTCCCAATCTTCCATTTATTTTAGTATCAGAATCTATTGGTGAAGATAAAGCCGTAGATGCTATGTTAAAGGGGGCTTCAGACTACGTAATGAAAAACGACCTCAGCCGATTATGCCCTGCTATTATCAGAGAAATTACCAACTATGAAGAACACAAGGCTCAACAATCGAGGTTTGAGGAAACACAAAGTCGATACGAATCGCTCATCCAGTCGGTAAATGGTATTGTATGGGAAGCTGATGCTGATACTTTTGCATTTCAATATATAAGCCCACAAGCTAATGACATACTGGGTTACTCTCCTGAAGAGTGGCTAAACACATCTGACTTTTGGCAAAATCACATTCATCCCGAAGACCGCGAAGAAGCTACCAAGTTTTGCCACCATCAAACAAAGCAGGGGAACGATCATTCTTTTGAATACCGGATGCTTAGCTCTAATAATGAGATAGTCTGGATCAGAGATTACGTGTCCGTAATTTATGAGGACGGCCAGCCCAGCCAGTTGCGTGGATTAATGGTTGATATTTCAAAAGAAAAACAAACCGAGTTTCAACGCGATAAAGCATATGAAATTGCTGATATTGGTCATTGGGAACTTGACCTAATCCACGATAATCTCTTCTGGTCGGATGCTGTTAAAAGCCTGCATGAAGTTGATCAAAATTTTGAACTTGATTTAGAGACGGCTCTTGACTTCTATAAGGAAGATGACCATCGGCGAAAAATAACTAACGCTATAGAACAAGCAATAGAAACCGGTACCCCCTTTGATGTTGAGCTCAAGATAATAACGGCAGGTGGGAATGAACGCTGGGTTCGCGCCGTTGGCGAACCTGAATTCCGCAATGGAACTTGTGTTCGTATTTATGGGAGCACGCAAGATATTACTGCGCGTAAAGAAGTAGAAAGAAAGCTTCGCGATGTTGTTGAACACAGCACCAATATGTTCTATCGCCATGATACAAATCACGTGCTTAGCTATGTAAGTCCACAGTCAAAAGATTTTTTAGGATACCCCCCCGAAGAAGCCAAACAGAAATGGACGGAGTTTGCTACCGATCATCCTATTAATAAAAAGGGATTCGAATATACACAACAGGCTATCTACACAGGTCAAACACAACCACCATTTGAACTCCAGCTTCAGAAAAAGGATGGAGACATCATCTGGGTTCTTGTCAACGAGGCTCCAATTGTAGAAGGCGGAGAAACCGTAGCCATTGTAGGTTCTTTAACTGACATCACTGACCAAAAGGAATACGAAAAGAAGATCAAAGAAACCAACAAGAAACTGAAGGCTGCCCAAAATATTGCCAAACTTGGCTATTGGAAGCTTGACCTACAAACAGATGAGGTCTACTGGTCTAAACAAGCCTATGATATATGGGAGATCAACCCGAATCAACCCATTGATATGGATGTTATTCTTACACATATGCATCCCAATGACAGGGATGCTTTCATCAAAGAAAATGAAAAAACATTAACTAATCATCAGCCCCTAAATTTTCAACACCGCATATTGCTACCTGGCAAATCGTATAAATGGGTAGAGGTGATGGGGACAATTGAAACTGCTTCCGATGGTACCCCTATTTCGCTTGAAGGTACAGTGCAAGATATCACCGAGAAAAAAGAACTGGAGCTACTCCTTAATCAAACAAATCGGTTGGCCCGCGTTGGCAGCTGGGAGATTGACCTAACCAAAGATAAGTCTAAACAAGTATTCTGGTCGGAAATGACCCGCGAAATTTTAGAGGTTAAACCAGATTATAATCCAACCCTCGAAAAAGCTATTAAATTCTATGAGCCCAACAGCCGGAAGCGTATTCAAAAATCTATCGACAAAGCCATTAACGAGGGTATTGCTTTCGATCTCGAGCTCTTGGTCAAAACCGCTACAGGTAATAAACGATGGGTTCGCAGTATTGGACAACCAGAGTTTATAGACGGAGAATGTGTACGTATCTATGGCAGCTACCAGGATATCCATGACCGAAAGACTTCGGAGCTGGAGCTTGAACGACGCAACGAATTTATTGAAACTACCCTTAATAACCTTCCTATCGGTATCGCCGTTAACCAAATTGATAATGGAAAAAAAGTTTTGATGAACCCACAGTTTAGCAAAATATACGGCTGGCCTGAGAAGGTTTTAAATGACAAGGATACGTTCTTTGAAAAAGTATATCCGGACGGAGAATACCGAGAGCAAATAAAGGATCAGATACTCACTGATATTCAAAGTGGTGATCCAGAACGAATGCAGTGGTCTAACATCAAAATCACAACACAGAATGGTGACCAGCGGATCGTTAACAGTAAAAATATTCCCCTGCCTGATCAAAACCTGATGATTTCGACTGTTGTTGATGTAACCGCTGAAAAAGAGGCGGAACGGGAAAAAATACAAATACTGGAACGCATTGATGATGCCTTTTTTGCTCTCGATGAGAATTGGGTTGTAACCTACTGGAATAATAAGGCAGAAGAACTTTTAGAAATGCCTCGTGAACAAATATTGGGTGAAAACCTATGGGAGATTTATGATGATGCGATAACCCTCGATTTTTACCCAAAATATCATAAAGCACTAACAGAACAAGTTACCGTTCAATTTGAGGAACATTACCCACCGCTCGACAAATGGTTCGAGGTAAATGCCTACCCTTCCGAAACAGGCTTATCGGTATATTTCAGAGATATTACGGAACAAAAAAAATCGCATGCACGACTCCTACAACTCAACCAAGAGTTAGAAGATCATGCCGAAGAACTGGCCGCCGCTAATAAGGAGCTGGAGCAATTTGCATACGTAGCTTCTCACGATCTGCAAGAACCTCTTCGCATGGTATCAAGCTTCTTAAAACGTCTCGAGAAGAAATATGCCCATAAACTTGATGATACAGCACAACAGTATATTGACTTTGCCGTAGATGGGTCTCAACGCATGAGACGTATTATTTTAGATTTGCTTAATTACTCCCGTATTGACCAAAATGATCACAAAAAGCAGGAAGTAAATCTCAATAAGCTGATTGACGAAATCAAAAAATTAGAACACACTCGCTTACAAGAAAAAAGTGCTATCATACACTGTGATGACTTACCCACCATCGAAGCAGCTCAAACTCCTATTCAGCAAGTTTTCCAAAATCTACTTAACAATGCCATAAAGTATACTAAAGAAGATACCACTCCAGAGGTCCATATCTCGTGCGAAGAACACAACAACTATTGGAAATTTTCAATAACCGACAACGGTATTGGCATTAAAAAAGAGTTTCAAGATAAAATCTTTACTATTTTCCAACGCCTCCATACCCAGGAAGAATATGCAGGAACAGGCATTGGATTGGCCATATCCCGAAAAATTGTAGAAAAACACGGTGGGGAAATATGGGTAGATTCTAAAGAAGGTGAAGGCAGTACTTTTTACTTTACCATTCGCAAATACTAACTTGCTAAAAACTATCAAAAGAGTGATGAGCATAATTTCCCGGATTAATTATTAAGTGCTATTTCTATGAACCCCATACATATATTATTAGTCGAAGACAACGAAGGTGATATTGTTCTCACAACCGAAGCGCTGGAAGAAGGTAAAATTGCCAACTCAATTTCTATTGTAAGAGATGGTTGGGAGGCTATTCAATATTTAGAACAAAACGAGGGCTACGAAAATGCTGAACAGCCAGACTTAATATTACTGGATATTAATCTTCCAAAGGTTAATGGTCATGAAGTACTAAAACACATCAAAGAAAGTGATGAGCTTAAACAAATTCCGGTTATCATGCTTACCACTTCTTCCGATCAAGTTGATATCGAAAAAGCATATGATAACCACAGCAATTGCTATATCACCAAGCCGGTTGATGTTGATAATTTTATAGAAGTAATATCAACTATTGAAGATTTTTGGATTTCCATTGTACAACTTCCTCCAAAAGTTAAGTAACTTCGTTTAATTATGGCTCCATTGGATAAAGGTACTAAAATCTTAGTCATTGAGGATAACAAAGGGGATTTTGTCCTTATCCAGGAATACCTGATGGAAGAATCATCGGGTACTGAAATTGATCGTGTCTCTACCTTTGCTGAGGCTAAAGAATCTATCCAAAATGACACCTCCTATGATATTATTCTGCTTGATCTTACCCTGCCGGATGCAAGTGGTGAAACGCTGGTACGTGATATTGTTAGCCTTTCAGGCGATATACCCGTTATCGTTTTAACTGGATACGAGAATAAGGAGTTTAGTTTAAAAACATTAAGTATGGGGGTCGCCGATTACCTCCTTAAAGATGAACTGAATTCTTTTCTGCTCTCAAAAAGCATTTCGTATAGCATTGAACGAAATCGTATTAATAAATCACTTCGGGAATCTGAAAAACAATATCGCGATCTTTTTGAGTTAAGCCCTCAACCTAAATTCGTATACGATATTAAGACACTCAATATTTTGGATGTCAACCGGCGGGCTATTGATCATTATGGATATAGCCGAAAAGAATTTTTATCAATGACTATCAGGGATATACGCCCCAAAGAAGAAATTCCTGACTTAGAAGAAACGCTTGAAAAGTCACTACAAACCAAAGGTATTTTTGAAAGTGGCGTACACACTCATCAGAAAAAAAATGGCGCCCGAATTAAAGTAAACATTAAAAGCACTTTTATAACTTTTAAGGGTCAAGAAGCCCGAATAGTTGTTGCTGATGATGTGACAGATCGTCTTAAAACAGAAAGGCAGCTTGCCCTCAGCGAACAACGGTTTAAGTCTCTGGTCCAAAATGGAGGTGACCTCATTGCCATCCTTGATCGAGAGGCAAACTTTACTTACTTATCGCAAACCTATGTAAATGTCTTAGGTATGCATCCCGAAGACTATATTGGAGTAAACGCCTACCAGTTTGTCCATCCAGATGACAGGGCACGTATACAAGAACATGTTAAAAATCTTGATAAAAATGATCGCGTTGAAGTTGCCCCCTACCGGTTTAAAAATGCTGACGGGGAGTGGCGCTGGGTAGAGACAACCTACACAAGTATGTTCGATAATCCCGCGGTAGAAGGATTTGTGGCCAACTCTCGTGATGTTACGGAAAAAATTGAACGAAAACAGAAGTTACAGGACAGCCTTGAGCTGTATGAATATGTGACCAAGGCTACTGATGATGTCGTTTATGACTGGGATATTAAAAAAGATACTTTTGAATGGGACGACAGCTTCCACGAAAAATTTATCTTAGACATCAATGAAGATGCCTATTCGATCAAAGACTGGGCAGATCATGTCCATCCCGATGACCTTCAAAAAACACAGGAAAGCTTAAACAATTTTTTAAGCTCTGATCGATCGAAATGGGAACAGGAGTACCGGTTCAAAAAAAATGACGGCTCGTATGCCACGGTTTTTGAACGTGGATTTGTTATCCGAGATCATAGTGGTAATGCTATTCGTATGATTGGATCACTTCAGGATATTACGGAGCGGAAAAAATATGAAGAGAAACTGGAGGAGTTAGCTTTAGTAGCCTCAAAAACTACAGATGTCATCTTTATGACAGATCCCAATGAACGAATAACTTGGGTGAACGATGCCTTTGAAAAAATGACCGGTTATCATTTTGATGAAGTTATTGGTAAATCACCAGGAAATATTCTTACAGGGCCAGAGAACCAGGAGCAAACCCTAAGCCGTATTTCTAAGGCATTTAAAAACAAAAAACCACTACAAGAAGTCGTTCTCAATTATTCCAAAACGGGTGATAAATATTGGTTTGACCTAACGCTTGACCCCATTTTTGATAACAATGGTGATTGCGATGGATTTATTGCCATACAAAAAGATGTTACCGAACAAATTGAACGTCAGCGTGAACTTAGTGAAAGTGTAGAACGGTACGAAATTGTTTCAAAAGCTACCAGCGACACAATCTGGGACTTGGACCTTGACAAAGACACCATTGAATACAATCAGAATATTTATGCCATGTTTGGCTACGAAAAACAAGAGGTGGAAGAAATTGGGCAATGGTGGCGTGATAAATTGCATCCTGATGATCGCCAACAGGTATTAGATACTCTTGAGAAAGCTATTGAAAATGGCACCGAACGTCTTCAGTTAAAATACCGCTTTGAAGCAGCCGATGGAACGTATAAACATATTTACGACCGTGCATTTGTTGTCTCAGATAAAAATAATAATGCTATTCGAGTTATCGGGGCCATGCAGGATGTAACCCAGCAACGTGAAGAGCAAAAATGGCTTCAATTGTTTGAATCAGCTGTTGCCAGCACAAAAGAATCAATTGCCATTCTTGAGGCACAACCAAGTGACTTGCCAGGCCGTGAAATTCTGTATGTAAACGATGCTTTTGCAAATATGACTGGCTATCCCAAAGACCAAGCAAAGGGAAAAACACTCAAAATATTAACTGGTCCTAAAACAAGCACAGAGGAACAAAACAAACTGGTACAACATATGGACCGTTGGGAGTCTTACGAAGCAGAATTGATTAACTACAAAAAAAGTGGTGAAGAGTTCTGGGTTCGAATTTCAATGACTCCCGTAAAGGGACCAAACCAAACACACTATTGGGTCTGTGTGGGCAGGGATATAACTGAGCAAAAGAAACATGAAAATGAACTTCGTGAATCGCTCAAAGAAAAAGAAACCTTGCTGCTTGAAATTCACCACCGTGTTAAAAACAATTTAGCAGTTATTTCGGGCATGATACAGCTCCAAGCATACGAGACAGAAAATAAAAAATTTAGCGAACAATTATTCGATAGCGTTGCCCGTATTCAAACCATGGGCTCTATTCATGAACTATTATATCAGTCAGAAAGCTTTTCAAGGCTTAACTTTGATGAAAATATTCAAAAATTGGTCAGTGAAATATCTAACACATTCCAAACGGATTTCGACCTTACGGTAGATTATAACCTGCAATCTGTTGACCTGAATATTAATCAAGCCATCCCTTGCTCTTTAATTATTAACGAGGTTATTACCAATATCTTAAAACATGCTTTTGAGGAAGGAGATGATGGTAAAATGACGGTCTCTGTCCGTGAAAAAAGCCAAGAAGTTATAGTAACAGTAAAAGATAATGGGAAAGGATTGCCATCTAATTTTAATACAATGATGACAAATAAAACCTTAGGACTTAAATTGATTGATACCCTTGCTCAACAGTTAGATGCAGACTACGCTTATAATTCTCTGAGTAATGGTACAAAGTTCAGCCTGTCCTTTCAAAAATCTGAGCCCAAAGGTATTGGTAGCTCCCATTTAATGTAATGAACCAAGCTCCCATTACATTACTTCATTGATGTTTCCTCAAGAGTAACCACACGGGTATACTTATTCTGCTTAACAGCACCTGCCGCTGCCATCTTTGCATAAGTCTCTGCTTGACAATCATACTGCATATGAATATTCCCATTTAAATCTATATTAATAGTATCGTCACTATCAGTATGACCTACCAATACCGAACCATTAATTGTTGGCGTTCCATTTCCATCGAAATTGTACGCATTTTCAAAAACAACAAGTCCATTCCATTCAAAATTACCGGCAACTTCCAGTGTTGCCCCATCGTCCCCCTCGTATTCCATATTCCCATTATCTCGTATTACCAAAATCCCATAGCCTTCCTTTTGCTTACCAGTAAGTTTCAGAGTACCATCTTCTACAAAAAATACTCCAGGATTATCTGCGGTGCCAAGCGTATCATCTGTATTGCCAGATAGTTTTTGCACACCATCTGTATTTGCTAATCTTTCAATAAGTTCATCCGTTGGCTCATATGATAAATCATTGTCTGTAGCCACCTTGGGATCACCTTCTATATCAATATCATTCGTTTCTGATTGGACATTATCTTCCAGGTTTTCATTCAGCACTGAAATAGCTGGCTTACTCTGATCACCATCCTCACAAGCCGATGGCGAATTCCCACTTAAACTGGCACTTCCATCAGTGCTAATTGTAAAGTTATCCGTAGCAATAGAAAGCGATGATTTAAACTTTGGCACCAAGTTACTAAAGGGCGCTACTTCGTACACACTTTCTACGTTGGCCTGATACTTGTCATCATAAGTAGCCTGGGAAACCAAGCGCACTCTATCCTCTTCGAAATAGGGATTAGTTTCCCAGTCGCTATTCAAAAACTCTATTGAAAACACAATATCTGCATCATTGACCTTGGATGATGTCCACGAATTGTTACTATTTTTATCATCCACATACTGCTGGTCCATATTTTCGATGCCCTTGTCATTAATTTCCTGCATAACTATTTGAATAGCAGTATGTGATGCATTTAGCGCTTGCGTTTTTTGGGCATACTCAACCGTTTTTTGGGTCAAAAGTTTACCCTGTCCTGATGTTCCTATTGCTACAATTCCGAACGAAACCAACAGCCCGGCACAAATAATTAACATTGCTCTACCCATAACAATACCTTTTATGAATTAAATGTTTTCTAAATTTGGCGGTGAAAATCGCTTCTCCCATATTGTACGCACATACCTTCCATTGCCGCTGGTATTTTGATAAACCTTTCCTGAGCTCTGCAGTTCTAATTTTATATATAGCTGACGCACATCAGACCTTTCTGATGATGACAACGGCGTGGCCATATATTCGCTTATCTTTTTACCATATTCATCAAAATATCTTATTTCAAAATTGGCCACTCCCAACCGTATGGGCGTTTGCTCAATATCACCAGTGTCGAGGTGTTCTACCGTACGCATCAACACAAACGTATTAGGATTGCCATTATCTAACGAGGTATCTGTAAATTCCCAGGTTATACGCTCTACATCACTATTGGGATTGGCATCCGTATCATCAATATTACTTTGAAACTGAATTTTATCGCTTTCAGCAACTTCCAAAATAGTCGCTGTCTTCCCCCCCTTATTATATCCCATTTTTTGAATGTCATGGGTCAATATCTCCTGGACCCCCTTGGCTTTTTCACGAGTTGTTTGGGTCAACGTTAATGCGGTAGAACTCTGTGAGACGGACATATTTAGCGCAAGAATCCCAATCAACAAGATACCACCGATAATATAACTGGTAATTAATCCCATGTTCATAATATCACCTCGCTAATCAGCGTAATAATTACGAATAAATTCCAACTTATAATTGGTAGGATTCCCAGAGTTATTTCTATTCAAAAATTTACTGGTGATATGCACTCGTAATTTTTTAAACGTGGTTTGGGTACCCGTAGAATCAAAATCAGTTTCATCCACATAAAATACTTCGGCCCTGATGTTAAATTCGCCCTGCTCAGTTGTAATAGTATCCTCCCATCCGTTATAGTCATCAAAGTCATCAAATTCATGGCGTTTAATATCATTATCACTATTCTCATCGTCATTTGCTTCGGGTCCTAAATCAGATGACGTAGCAAAATTTCCGGGAATATCTGCTGGTGGGGCAGTTGCCTCAACACTCACTTCATCAAATTCCTGAGTACGCGCTTCTTCGATCACATCTTGAGCTAACGCTATCACCTCTTCCTCTAATTCACCCTCCACCTGCATGTACGTATTTCGTTGGATCATACTGGTGGCACTGAGCAGAATTAGTGAAAAAATCACCATTGCTCCAATTGTCTGGAAAACTTCACCGTAACCTATCATAAGCCCTAATCCCTATTTACATTTTTAACATTAAAAAAAATTAATGCTTCGTCAAAAATCTATCACTCATTCTAATATTTCTCTTTTAATATATAGAGTCCGTTGAGTGAAAATGATTTCACTCAACGGACTAGAAAAGTATGCGATTATATATTCACAGCACGAACTGCCATGTATAACTATTAATTTTCAGAAACCGTTATCGTGCCAAGTTCATTTGTTTCACCTACCGTTACTTCAACGTCTTCAACATTTTCGGTGGCAAATGATTCGTTGGTAGGATCTACGGATACCGTGTAGGTACCTTCCTCAAGTCCAATTAATTTAAACTCACCGTTAGATGTATCTGCTTTTGTTGACGAAAGCGTGTCTTCACCAGCTATAGCATATACAAAAGGATTCGCTTCAATCGGCTCAACCACTCCTGCAATATTTCCGGTTACCGCTTGATTAGTTGCCTTAATTACCGGTTTTAGCAAATAATCTTCACCAGATTGCTGATTTCCTCTTACTACCACAGAACGGGCTGCATCAAAATCCAACAATAAGGTATAGGTAATATCTGGCTCTATCTCTGCATTGACGTTAAGCTTTACGCCAGTCTGCTCTCCACTGGGGACAAACATATCATGCTCCTGACCGTCAATAACCACACTGTGACCGTCACTACTTAAAATAAGTCGTATTTGTTCATAGGTACCAGCAGGGAGCTCCGCAGATCCCAGTACTTCGGTGGCCCCATTAGTAAGCTCTAACAAATCATAACTTTGCTGGGGACTATTAACTTCTACCCATCCCTCTTCATTATCGCTATTATTTACTTCAACGCTTTCTATAAAAACGTTTACCTCATCGTAGTCTGCCGGGGCATCATGCATTAAAACTTCCATCGTTCCCGTATCTCCATCAGCATTCGTCCCGCTATTACATCCCATAAAAACCACACTTACTGCTAATAACAGTACAAATGGTATGTTTCGTATCTTTCCTGTCGTCATAATAATCACCTGTAGATTTATTATTGGTGTTAAATTAGAACATATGACGACCGAGATGCTGAATGGTTACTGACTTTTTTCAAATTTATTTTATTCCCCTTGATGCACGGGGTAAATCATACTGCCAATAACAATAGGAAGAGTATTTATCACAACGTTCCATTGTTGCCCGTGCCCCTATTACCATTATTGCCTCTTCCGGGATTATCTTCCATTCCTTTTGGGATATTTCCTGGCGGTCCCCCTCCGATATTTCCATCAAACAGATTTCGCAAGATATCTTGAGCCGGTGTTCCACGTTGCAATTGATTTGCTATTCCCTCAACAATATTTGCGGCAGGAATTTGACTTCGTTTTTGAGCCATATTTAAGGCCATTGGCAATTTCTGGAATTCTGCCGCCTCGAAACCGCCCTTCAAAGCCCGGATAACAAATGACCGAGTAAGCTGAGGCTGATCCTGCATAGGTAAATCCGGCAATATATCCATCGCTGAAATGATATTGGATGGCGTAGTCTTAGACATCACAGATTTGTCTCCTATATCAGATAGCAGCTGGCTAACTTCATCCGGAGAAATATTTTGATTTATCGCCCTGGAGGACGATTCTACCATCCGGTTTCGAACACTATTAGGCCCAGCGCGATGGTCTTCTGCCTCTACCATTTTTTTGACTCCAGGATTTTCCAGCCAAGGATCCACAACGCCAGCTGCCTGACGTGTAGCATTAGCCATACTATTTATATAAGGCACAATCTGTGCATCGGGCACTCCTTTTGATAATCCTTCGAGTGCTTTTTGCAAGACATGATTAGCTGGTAGATTATCCTCTGCAAGTGCTACAGCAGGTTCAATAATTGCTATCAACTGCTCATTCGTGAGTCCTCGAGATTCTTTACGAACCTTGAGATCATCGATGATAGATTGTTCAATACCAGCCTTTTTCGCTCGCTCCTGCAAGGTATTCAAATCACCGGCTTGCCCAAGTGCACTATCTGTGACACTCAAACTAATGCAGACAAATAACAAAACTGTAAGAACGTTTATATGTTGTTTAAAATCCTTCATAATATTCATTTCACTTTTATTATTGAACCAGTAACAGTGCATTTTGCCCGCCAAAACCATCGTCAACGGTGTACGTGCCTTCTGCAAAGTCAATCCAGTTTTCTTCTCCCTGCTCTATCTTTAGAATTTTATATTCATACGAGCCCGGCGGTAATTCTATACTTGCCCGATAAAAATCCTTTTCTACATTCACCAGTGGTATACCCGGGCGGTTCCAGTTATTAAAATCTCCGACTACATATAGGCGACCATCTCCAGAGTATTTAATTTCCACCTGCTGTTTGTTGTTACTGTTGGAATTCCAATCCGGCGAAGCTTTCCCTTTATTTTTCCGGGATTTCGGCTGCAGCGATAATCGTATTCCTCCTGAAATCTGTACATCATTAATATTTTGGTCGGTAGTAGTAGCGTTATAGCGCAGCCCTTGGGCATGTACAAATGCTGTTATCCTTTTATTTACAGGCACACTACCTTCTACACCCAGTTTGAATATTCGATTTGTTTCGCGTATTGTTTCCGTCGTTTCTTGGGGGCCACCGCCTACAGGTGGAAACCCACCCCCACCGCCCGTCGTTACCGTTTGTTCATTCTGATATTGTTCAAGCCCCATTTTCACTCTTATTTTTGCCCCTTCCCGGAATAACCGACTAAGTGCAATAAATGAGCTAAATCCCTCTTGGATGGCTGGGAAAGCGTCCATATTGCCATATAAGCCTGACGAAAACTTCCAGTTAAAACTTGGCCATGTCTCAAACTCAATGGCATACAGCTCAGATCGATCACTAACCGTGGTTGAAACACTATCAACCATATAATCTTGATACGATCGAAAGTTGGATCCCGCTTTCAGTTTCAACTGACTAAAGGGAGTAACCGACCAAACCAACTTGGGTTGAATCCATCCCATACTGCGACTAAAAGATGAATTAAAATGGCTTCCGCCTCCTTCAACCCCAACACTAAACGATGGCGTTATTTTTCGACGATAGCTCACAAGACCAAGTCCCCCTTTCCAGGTACCGCTCCCTTCAAATAATGGCTCAACAACTGCTAAGCCTGTCAGATCCAGAATATTTTGGTCATCGATCCACGACGTTTGTACAATCCCTGATAGAACTCCATATCCCACATTTTGAGAACGATCCCATTCTCCATAGTAGGGATTCAAATAAGTGTTCGTAGAATATCCCAATCGAGAGTCTACAGAAAACACGGTATCCCACTCCTGAGCTAACAATTCATTTGATATAGAAAGTAGTAAAATCACAGTAACAAGAACTATCCTCATAAGTAGATAACTGCATTTTTATTCCCAAAACCATCATCTCGCTGAACAGGAGCCATTGGATCAGTAACCCATTGTTCACCATCTTTTACAAACATATAGCGATGTTCTCCCCGCTTCATGGCAATTAATCCTGTCCAAACTTTTTCGCCGTTCACCTCTTGCTTGTCAAGCGGTATAGGATTCCACCCGTTAAAATCACCTGCGACTTCTACAGATTGGGCATTCTCATCTATATAAACAAAGCGTACCCACACACGGTCTTCTGTCTGCGATACTTGTTGGATCGACTCTCCGTACCTCTCACTTTCTTGCTGATCCTCAATTGGCATACCCAAATACATGGGTACTATTAATGCAAAAACCAGTACCACAAACATAGCTACACCATATACCGGGCGCCAGGTTATCGGCTGGGGAATCCACCAAGATTGGAGCCACTTTTTAAATGATCGTAACCTGTTTTTACTCTTTTCTGATTCATCAGCTTGTTCAATACTGTGCATAACCTGATCAGTAAACCCCTCAGGAACTGCTACCGATTCATCCTCATCCCAATTGCTAACCACACTCCTCATTTTTCTTTCAAATGTGATAAGCTCTCGCATTTCGGGATCTTCGGCAATAATATGAAGGGCCTCCCGCTCTTCTTCTCCGGAAAGCTCTCCATCCAGATATTTTTGTAGTAGTTTTTCGTTATCCATAGTCATTATATGCTGATATTATAGTCCTTCATATAACCCTGTAATTCCTTCCGGGCTCTGTGCACACGCACTTTTAGAGCCCCTTCCTTTGCATCTAATCGCTTGGCCATTGCCTTATAGCTCATATTGTCACGATATTTCATCAAAAAAGCCTCAGCGTAGATGGGAGTAATTGTTGCAAGCGCTTGTTCTAACATAACTTTCTGTTCTTGCGACTCAATCTCCTCATCGGGCTGTTCCTCTACCTTCATTTTAGATTCCAGTTCCCCCGTTTCCATCTCACTAAATTCTTTATTTGAGCGACGGATGTTTTTCGCATAATCCAAACAATGATTCTGAGCCAACCGGTAAAGCCACGAAGAAAATTTGGATTTCATGTTAAATGAGTCCAACCGTTCATAGGCTTTTACAAAAATCTGTTGAGCCAACTCTTCTCTATCATCTTGCCTATCAACAAACTTGTTAACAATACTAAATACCATGGGGGCATATTTGTCGACCAGTTTTCTATATAGTTCGCGCTGCCCATTTAATATGTCACTGATTATTTCAAATTCCTTTTCCTTAAACTCATCCATGTACCATACCCTATGAACACAAAATCACTTCGATGCCTTAACCTTACTCAATTATATGACGACCGAAATGAATAATAGTTACTAAATTATTTTCAGGGTTATAATTTAGTATCCTAATCCACCAAAGTGAACACCTATACTTAACCACTTATTAGATCCTTTATTTATAACAATCCTTACTTACCACCTATTAATCTGCCCTCTTATTTGAAATGTAGTACATTTGAAGTTTGTAAATTACATTGTACCCTATTCAAAATTCTGTATTTTAGAACAGCAAATTTTAAGCATTAATAAAATATTATGACGCAAGAAGAAATTAACAATGGTAATCGCCTGATCGAAAAATTTATGGGATCAACGATTAAGATAGATCAGGATGATGTGAAAGACATCCCCTTGGCTTTTCTTCAAGTTGAAGACATGAAGTTCCACCTTGCGTGGAAATGGCTGATGCCAGTTGTCATTAAAATAGAGGATGATCTCGGCTACTCGGTGCTCATCAAAGACAAAGCCTGTATGGTTGTTGTCGATGACGATACTACATTCGAATATGAAGCGGAAACTAAAATGGAAGCCGTTTGGCGTGCTATTATCGATTTTTTGGATTGGCATCAAAATCAATGATCGAATGCTTTTTACCTGATAAGCCCTAAACGTTTTGGTTTAGGGCTTATCATCTTGGGATTTAATTGCCTTTAATTCATCTTGAATAACCTGATCCTAAATTCCTTCTAACAGTTCTGATATGAAAAAAAATGCTTTTGTCACAGGTGGCACTGGCTTTATTGGAATTAATTTGATCAAACAACTGGTCTCAAGAGAATGGAATGTTACAGCACTTCATCGTCCAACATCTGATCTTTCGTATTTAAAGAAACTACCTGTTGATTTAGCAGAAGGATCTATTACAAACTTATCTTCAGTACACAAGGCCATCCCATCCAATACCGACGTCATTTTTCACTTGGCTGGAGATACAAATATGTGGTCGCAACATAACGACCGGCAAACTAAAATAAACGTTACTGGAACAGAAAATATGGTTCAAGCTGCGGTGGATAAAAATGTTCGAACTTTTATCCATACGTCGAGCGTTTCGGCCTGGGGAAAAACCGATGGAACCATATCGGAGGAAACGCCTCAACAGGGGGATACATCTTGGGTTAATTATGAGCGAACAAAATGGCTCGCGGAGCGAAAAGTATTAGAAGCTCGAAACCATGGAATCAAGGTAGTGATTATGAACCCTGCTATGGTGGTAGGACCTTATGACGACAGCAATTGGGGACGACTATTTTTTGCATTACGTGATGATAATCTACCAGGTGTTACTCGTGGCAACATGAGTGTAGCCCATGTTGAAGAGGTAGCAAAAGCACATATTGCAGCCGTGGAACATGGTGTTGATGGGGACCGATATATCCTTGGTGGGAAACATTGTGAGTTTGTAAGATTTATTTCAATCATTCGAGAAGTTTCTGACTTTTCTTCTGATCCCCAGATTGTTCCAACGCCCCTTTTGAAACTAATTGCTTACATTCAAGCTGGTATTGCCTATTTCACCGGGAATGAACCGGCCCTTACGCCTGAACTTGCCAGACTTATGACCCGCAATGTAAAATACTGCAGTAAAAAAGCTAAGCAGGCATTAGATTATGACATTCCGCCCGTTGAAAAATCAATAAAAGATTGCTACAACTGGCTCAGAGAAACAGAACGCTTATAACAACTTTTTTACATAAACGCTCGCTGCGCTTCAAAATAGTCTTTGAAGTTTCCCGTATCATATCGATTGACTCCTTTGGGTAAAGGAGTCCCTAATACTTGCTTTCCATCTTGCAACCATTGCCGAATTGCCGGAGTTAATTGGAGCTCTCCATTATCATCTTTAGGTATCTTTTTTAAAACATTAAAAATATCAGCATCAAACACATATCGGCATGCCGATGCCCATGGGTGTTCAATATATTCTGTAGGTTTTTCAATAATATCTGACAACACCACATGTTTATCATTTCTAATTTTTTGGTCTTCACACCATGTTACGACTCCTCGTTTTGAAACCTCTTCCTGGTCTATGGGATAAATTGCCAAGGCCCCAAACACATTAGGCTGACTCTTTAACGATATCAAATTCTTTACAACTCTTGATTTTAGAATGCCCTTTAGTGGAGTATCGGAAAAGGCCACTACAAAACTATCTTGCTTTATAAAAGGTTCTGCATTAAGGATGGCTCCCCCCGGTCCAGAAAACGTATCATCATAAATGAAATGAATACTATTATTGTTTTTAAAATATTCAATGATCATTTCATCATCCGAATTAATGATTACTGCAACATCAGTGATCCCAGCCGATTTTAATTCCTCCACGATGTATTCTAAAACAGGTTTCTCCCCAAGTGGAATCATCGCCTTTGATAAATAGTTTGTGAGTGGCTGCATTCGCTCGCCTTTTCCCGCTGCAGGAATTATCGCCTTGGTAACCTTTGACATTTCTGACCCTTACTTTGATTCTTTGGTGTTGCTGCTTAATAGCTAATCTCTACAATAATAACTCTTCGACAGAACGTTAAATATTTTGCTTAAAAACCCTTATTTTTGGAGACTCTCAAGTTTATGCCTGACAGCAGACAATTGAGACACGATATCAACTTACTCTTTAATAAAAATTAAGATAAGTGTAATAAAAACATACACTTATAATATATTATGGATTCTCTTTTCCCCAAATATGACGTCATCGTAGTTGGAGCCGGTCATGCAGGTAGCGAAGCCGCAGGTGCCGCTGCAGAAATTGGTGCAAATACGCTACTTATAACAATGAACCTCGATGCCATTGCAAAAATGTCTTGCAACCCTGCCATTGGAGGTGTTGCCAAAGGGCAGCTGGTGAGAGAAATAGATGCCCTTGGCGGACTTATGGGGAAAGTTGCCGATAAATCCGGAGTACAATTTCGAATTCTTAATACCAGTAAAGGACCCGCCATGTGGAGTCCTCGCTGCCAAAGCGACCGTGCTCTATATAGCAAAACCATGCGTGAAGAGCTCGAGAAAAAAGAAAATCTCCACTTTCGCCAGGATAATGTCGTTGATGTATTAACAACTGATGATGGCAAAAAGGCTAAAGGGGTAAAAACTTCAACTGGGCAAGTTTTT
The DNA here is from genome assembly GCF_038594945.1 of Fodinibius sp. Rm-B-1B1-1. Classification (NCBI taxonomy): domain Bacteria; kingdom Pseudomonadati; phylum Balneolota; class Balneolia; order Balneolales; family Balneolaceae; genus Fodinibius; species Fodinibius alkaliphilus. The sequence continues at coordinate 951,125 of NZ_JBCFYD010000001.1, read as the reverse complement.
GAAGCCGATGCAGTTATCCTTACAACTGGCACCTTTGGTAATGGATTAATGCACATTGGCGATACTAATTTTGGTGGTGGACGTTCAGGCGAACGAGCATCTATTGGAATTTCTGCCGCCCTTGAGGACTTAGGCTTTGAAGTAGGTCGACTTAAAACCGGAACCCCTCCTCGTATTGACGGACGATCGATTGACTATGACAAACTGGAAATCCAGTACGGAGATGAAGATCCGAACGCATTTTCCTTTATGACTGAATCTCTTCCATCAAGAGAAGAACAACTTACTTGTTGGATTGGGAATACAAATGAGGAAGTCCATGATATGCTCCGTTCCGGATTTGATCGAAGCCCTATGTTCAATGGTACTATTGAATCTACCGGACCGCGCTATTGTCCTTCTATTGAAGATAAAATTAATCGTTTTTCTGATAAGGATAGCCACCAGTTATTTTTAGAGCCCGAAGGATGGAATACCTATGAGATGTATCTCAATGGATTTTCGACTTCTCTTCCTGAGGATGTACAGTATAAAGCACTTCGTACTATTCCTGGATTTGAGAATGCCGTAATGCTTCGTCCAGGTTATGCTATTGAGTATGACTACTTTCCTCCCTATCAAATTCGTCGTAGTATGGAAACAAAAATAACCGAAGGACTTTTCTTTGCCGGCCAAATTAACGGCACTACTGGTTACGAAGAAGCTGGCTGCCAAGGACTTATGGCGGGTATTAATGCGGCTCGAAAAGTTCAGGGAAAAGAGGAGTTCATCCTAAAAAGATCCGAAGCATATATTGGAGTACTTATTGATGACCTCATCACAAAAGGCACCGAAGAACCTTATCGGATGTTCACCTCTCGTGCAGAACACCGTATTCTGCTTCGTCAAGATAATGCAGACCTGCGTCTTACAGAACTGGGACATAAAATTGGGCTGGCTTCTAGTAAACGCTTCGAGAAATTTCAGGCAAAGAAAGAAGCTATCGATCAGATTCATGATCTTTTTGCTGATTATACCGTTTATCCCGAAAAAATGGATCCCATGCTCAAAGAACAAGATACCTCTACCCTTTCGCAACCGGTAAAAGCAAAAACGCTTATTCCTCGACCCGAGCTTTCCATCTTTAATCTGATGGATGCGGATCCCGAATTAAAAGATAAAGCTCACGAGATCACTACTGATGAACTTGTTTTTGAACAAGTAGAAATACAGATAAAATATGCGGGCTATATCGAAAAAGAATTTGAGATGGTAGAGGAAATGAAAAAACAGGAGGACACCCTCATTCCTGACGAGCTTGACTATGGGAAGATTAACAGCCTTTCATCAGAAGGCCAGCAAAAAATGGAACGGATTCGGCCGGAAACACTTGGACAAGCAAGTCGCATTAGTGGCGTCTCCCCCAGCGATGTCTCTGTTCTCATGGTGTACCTAAATAATTAATCCCTTTTAACAACCTATTAACCCACAAACACATAGTTTCACGTGGAACAACACAATATTATCCGCACTTCTGTTTCACGTGAAACGTTTGAAGAAACAGATGCACTAATTCAGAATAATCGTCTGCAGCTTGAGAATTATTTAGATCAACTTCTCTGGTGGAATAAACGCGTAAACCTTGTAAGTCGCGACGTTCCACGTGAAACTATTTGGGAACACATTCGCCACTCTCTCATTATTTCTCATCTTGATATTTTTAAGAATGAAGACTTAATCATTGATACTGGTACCGGAGGAGGACTCCCAGGTATTCCTCTGGCTATTACTCATCCCGAAAAACATTTCGTGCTCAATGATTTGGTAACCAAAAAATGCCTGGCAATGAAGCAAATCGCCCAAAAACTACAGCTCCAAAATATTGGTATTATTGATGGATCTATAGAAGAATTACAACACGATGATGAATGCCTTCTTATTTCAAAACATGCGTTTAAGATTAGCGATATCATAAGAATGAGCTACCATCTTACCTGGAAAAAGATGATACTTTACAAGGGCTTGGAATTTGAAAAAGAAATTAAAGATATCCCACAGCAACTAACCATAAACTGTATGGACCTTTCCCAAAACTCTGATTTTTACCAAGGGAAATCTATTGTAATTATAGATCGGCCCTAACCCTTCCCCTTTTCTTTACTGACAAGTCCTCCACTTTCAATTATATTAGGGGCTCATCTTTGATCACCATAATAGAATCAGGAATATATGAATAGTTCTGAGCGAAGAATGAAGCTGATCCTTATGCTTCAGCAGTCAAACAGCCGCATAACGGTAGATAAAATTGCCGAAAAATTTAACATTAGCCGCCGTACCGTCTTTCGGGATTTTAATGCCCTCTCGGAAATGAATGTCCCCGTAACTCATGACAAATATCATGGGTATGGTATTATGCAGGGATATAAAATTCCCCCACTAATGTTTACTAATAAAGAATTGGCAACTATTATGGTAGGGCTGAATTTTGTTAAATCCCAGGTTGACCAAAAACTAATCGAAGATGCCAAAGGAGTGGAGTTGAAAATTAAAGAAGTGGTCCCCGATAATCTCCGAGACTTTATGGATTCACTTGAAGAACGAACCGTTGTTGACCCCTATTTAAATTTTGGCGCTGAAAAAACGAAGGGCGGTGATTGGTATATCATTAGCAATGCTATCGCAGAAAATAAATCAATAAAATTTAACTACCGTGCAAAATCCTCGGAAGAAATTACCAGCCGGAAAATTGATCCCTATATTATTGTTTTTTATCGCGATCACTGGAATGTCATTGGCTACTCCCACAAAAGAGACGATACCCGCAATTTTTTGCTCGATCGCATGTCAAGTATCAATATTTTGGGTGAAGATTTTGTCCCATATGGCAAAATCGACGTAGAAGGACTTATTTTTCGATCTGAGGGGAAACCCCATAAAATAATAGTAGATGTATCCAAAAAGGTTTTAAAGCGTTTTAAAGCTAATCTGCCGACAAAAATAATTAAGAAAAAAGAAAAAAATCCTAATTTATTTAGGATTAGCTTTGAGTTCGACAATTTGGACTTTATCAATGAATGGTTGCTGCAATTTCCAAAAGATGTTAAAATAGTTAGTCCAGAAGTTCTATTAGAAAAAAGGAATAAACTACTTGAAGAAATGATGGAGGAAATATGATATTATCATCAATACTTAAAATATAATTTTACTGACGGATAAAGAGAGTTAAGAAAAAATCGAGAGAATCTATAACTATTGCGACCAATGGTTTGAGCAGTATCCTTCCACTTCTCAGTGTTTTTCTATTTGCAACTACAAGCCAAAAATTCTGGGACCAAACAAAGAATCTTTCTACTATAATTTTAAAAGTTATTGAGGATGCCGCAGAAGATTTGAGAATTGCTTTTCAATCACATTAATTATAAAAAAGACCTGAACAAAAAGTGAGAACATGTAGAACATCATCCGATAGCAAAATAGTCCAAAATTATATTTCCCAGGTCAACATCTGGTTTAATAACTGAAAATCATTATTTAATAAAAGGGAGGCGGAACTGGATAAGTTTGTGGGAATCGATATTCTAAAAGAACATATTTTCCAGTAAACAGATAAACGTAAGAACTTTAAAGAAGTGATACGAAGGTATCAGCATCAAATATCAGTAAAGCTTATGCGTGCCCTAACTGACAAATTGAATCACTCCCTTTCGAAAAAAAAACTCAATACGTAATAATCATAACAGCTCCGCAAAAATTACCTTGCTGGTATCGACTATTCATTAACTAACTGGGGTGGATTGCCAAATGCATTCCCTGAAAACGTAGATGAGTTGTTCCCATTAATGGCACTATGGGAACAACTCTAAGTCAAATAGAAGAAACGTTTTCAGATGCCCAAAATTTTAAGCCCAGGTCTTGACGATTAAGTAGTAAAACCTACCAAATAAAAAACCCCGACAGCTTTTGAAGACTGTCAGGGTTTAGACCTTAGTTCTTATCTACTTAGTTAGACCGTTTCGTCCTCTTCTTCGTTTACGACACGAGTAACAGCAGCAATCTTCCCTTCTGAATCGAGACGCATAATACGAACACCCTGAGTATTTCTACCCATGGTTCGAATGCCATCACAACTCATCCGGATAACCTTACCGCCTTCAGTAATAACCATCAGGTCATCTTTATCAGAAACATCTTTGAGAGCAATAAGTTCGCCAGTCTTCTTTGTTACTTTAAGCGTAATCACTCCTTTACCACCACGGCTTTGCTCCCGATAATCTTCTACCAGCGAACGCTTACCGTATCCATTTTCAGAAATTGCAAGAACGGTAGCACCGTGTGTGTTTTTGATAACGACCATATCAACGAGCTCATCATCATCTGCAAGATCCATCCCCTTAACTCCAGAAGTATTACGCCCCATATCTCGGACTTCATCTTCATGGAATCGAATAGCTCGTCCTTTCTTATTAGCAAGAATAACATTGCTTTCCCCATCGGTGAGAGCAGCCTCTAAGAGAGAATCACCTTCATTAATATTGATGGCAATAATACCATCTCGACGGGGACGACTGTAAGCTTCGAGGGTCGTTTTCTTAACCTTACCCTCCTTAGTTGCCATAATGATGTAATTATTATTGATGTATTCCTCGTCATCCAGCGTTTTCACCGGAACAAACGTTTTAATGGAATCATCCTTATCAATATCAATAAGATTTACAATAGCACGTCCGCGAGCGGTTCGGGAACCTTCTGGGATTTCATAGACCTTAAGCCAGTAACATTGTCCTTTTTCTGTAAAAAACAGAATGTAATTATGGTTCGTAGCTACAAAAAGATGTTCTACATATTCGTCATCTTTTGTGGTTGTACCTTTCATGCCTTTACCGCCACGCTTCTGTCGGCGATAACCACTAACAGGCATTCGCTTAATAAAGCCTTTATTTGATATGGTAACCACCACATCCTCATCAGCAATCATATCCTCTACGCTGAAATCTTCAGCTGAGTGTACAATTTGCGTACGGCGCTCATCACCATAACGATCTTTAATTTCCAAAAGCTCATCTTTAATAATTGACTTCTGGCGATCACGGTTGGAGAGAATTTCACGATAATCCGCAATTTTCTCTGCAATCTCATTGTATTCAACCTCAATCTTATCGCGCTCCAAACCAGTAAGTTTTTGCAAACGCATATCCAAAATAGCCTTTGCCTGGATATCTGTAAGCGCAAATTTAGAACGTAATGCCTCATTGGCTTCTTGCGGACTATTGGAAGCTCGAATCGTTTTGATCACCTCATCAAGATCATCAAGTGCAATTTTAAGCCCCTCAAGAATATGAGCTCGTGATTCTGCCTGGTCAAGATCATAGAGCGTTCGTCGAATAACAACTTCAACACGATGCTCTACATAGTGATAAATTAATTCTTTAAGCGGCATCACTTTCGGTCGGCCTTTCACCAAGGCAAGACTAATTACGCCGAAAGTAGTCTGCATCTGCGTATATTTGTACAGCTGATTAAGCACAATACCTGCATTGGCAGTACGCTTAAGCACAACAACGATACGCATTCCATCACGATCAGATTCATCACGAATCTCAGATATTTCGTCGATCTTTTCGTTTTGCGTTAACTTCGCAATCTTTTTAACAAGCGTTGTCTTATTTACCTGATATGGAATTTCTGTAATAACAATTTGCTCACGTCCACGACGAAGCTCTTCAGTTGTACAACGAGCACGCAGCGTAATCTTACCACGTCCCGTTTCATATGCTTCCTTAACACCTTCATATCCATAAATGATACCACCAGTGGGAAAGTCAGGAGCCGGAATATGTTCCATTAGCACCTTGCATTCGATATCAGGATTATCCAGGTAAGCAACAATCCCATCAATCGTTTCCGTCAAATTGTGAGGGGCCATATTCGTGGCCATCCCCACAGCAATACCTGAAGCCCCATTGAGTAGCATGTTTGGCAACATACTTGGAAGGACGGTAGGCTCTTGCAGGGTATCATCAAAGTTATCATTAAAATCAACGGTCTCTTTGTTGATATCCGTGAGCATTTCCTCAGCAATACGCTCCATGCGTGTTTCTGTATAACGCATAGCCGCCGCAGAGTCTCCGTCAATAGAACCAAAGTTCCCTTGTCCATCGACCAGTGGATAACGCAGAGAAAAATCTTGCACCATCCGTACAATGGAATCATAGACAGCTGAATCGCCGTGAGGGTGATACTTACCGAGCACCTCACCAACAATACGAGCACTCTTCTTATAATTTCTATTGTGGAGCATGCCCAATTCACTCATCCCATAAAGAATACGTCGGTGAACGGGCTTCAAGCCGTCCCGAACATCGGGCAGGGCACGAGATACAATAACCGACATCGAGTAATCGATATAGGCCGATTGCATCTCATCTTCAATTGCAATAGGTATAATTTTATCTCTTGCCATGGATAATGTTTAGTACAGTGTTAAAATTAAATTCCTGAAAGTGCTAAGGTTTAGTACGTGTTGGGTCTTAGAATTAAGTCCTTGCCCCCACTCCAGCACTATGATTTAAATATCAAGCGTTGCGTATTTAGCATTACGCTCAATAAATTCCCGGCGTGGCTGTACATCAGATCCCATCAATCGGGAGAACAATTTGTCAGCAGCGGCGGCATTTTCAACCGTTACTTGCTGCAAAGTTCGTGTTTCGGGATCCATTGTGGTTTCCCAAAGCTGCTCAGGATTCATCTCCCCGAGTCCCTTATAACGAGAAACATCAAACTTATAACGGGATTTACGATGCTCCTTAACCAATTTACGACGAGTTTCTTCGTCCCAAGCATACTCGATATTACCGCGGCTGTCTGTAATTTTATACAGCGGCGGCATCGCAATATACACGTGCCCATTTTCAATAATGGGTTTCATATACCGGTAAAAGAAGGTAAGCAACAGCGTACGGATGTGTGACCCATCAACGTCTGCATCCGTCATAAGAATAATCTTATGGTACCGTAGCTCTTCTAAGTTGAAATCCTCTTCTGAGTGTCCAACACCAGCACCGAAGGCCGTAATCATCGCCTGAATTTCATTATTTTCCAGAATGCGATTGATCTTAGCCTTTTCGGTATTCAAAATCTTACCACGCAATGGCAGAATGGCTTGAAAACTTCGATTTCGTCCCATCTTTGCTGATCCACCGGCCGAGTCACCCTCCACCAGGTAGATTTCACTCTGCTTAGGGTCTTTTATAGAACAATCAGCCAACTTCCCGGGAAGTCCGCCGCCACTCATCGCACTTTTACGCTGGATAAGTTTTCGCGCCTTTTTCGCTGCTTCACGGGCCTCAGCTGCAAGAATAACCTTCTCGAGAATCTTCTTGGCAATCTTAGGATTGCGTTCGAGGTACTCATTCATCTGTTCATAAACAATAACCTCTACAGCACTTTGTACCTCAGAGTTACCAAGTTTTGTTTTGGTCTGACCCTCAAATTGTGGTTCGGGAACCTTTACACTAAGCACAGCGGTCATTCCCTCACGGAAATCACTACCCGAAACACTTACATCACTTTTAATAAGATTATTATCCTTCGCATACTTCTTTAGTGATCGGGTAAGAGCGCGACGAAATCCGGAAATATGTGTTCCGCCTTCGCGCGTGTTAATATTATTAACGTATGAATGCACATTCTGTGAATAGCTACCGTTATATTGTATTGCCAGCTCCACAGGAACCATATCAACCTCACCCTCAATTAATATGGGCTCAGGCTGCATGGGTTCTCGATCCTCATCCAAATATTGAACAAAGTCTTTTACCCCACCTTCATAGTGGAAAGTATCTCCAAGGTCTTCATCCCGTTCATCTCTGAGATTAATTGTAATTTGTGGATTCAAGAATGCCAGCTCGCGCATCCGATCCGCAATAATATCGTACTTAAATTCTTGCGTCTGTTTAAAAATCTCAGGATCAGGAGTAAAGGTAATCGTTGTTCCTGTTTTGTCGGTTTTACCTTTAACCTTGAGCGGCTGAACCGTTGCCCCATGCTCAAATTCCATCACATAAATTTCACCGTCGCGATGAATTTCGGCATAAAAGTGGGAAGAAAGGGCATTTACACAACTAACACCAACCCCGTGCAATCCACCGGATACCTTGTAGGTATTTTTGTCAAACTTACCACCGGCATGTAACTTCGTAAGCACAACCTCAACAGCCGGAAGTTTGATTTTCGGATGCTCATCAACCGGAATTCCACGACCGTTATCTGTAATCGTGATAGATCCATCTTTATTAATAGTAACATCAAGCTGATCACAATGTCCCTCCATCGCTTCATCAATGGAGTTGTCAACCACCTCATTAATAAGGTGGTGAAGTCCGCGCTGGCCCGTATCCCCGATATACATCGCCGGACGTTTACGAACGGCCTCCAGTCCTTCTAAAACCTGAATATTTTCCGCCTTGTAATCTGATCCTTTTTTATTTGCCATAAATATAGGTATGAATGGGGTTTAAAATAATGGTGAAGACGCCTGAAAATAGGGCATAAATAAGCAAAATCAAAGAAAGTGATGGGTTTTATTGACAAATGCAGAGATGTGCTCGCAAATCAAGTTTATCCCTATTTTAAGATCTATATTTACATTCTATTATCGTTCTCCCCAGAACGGCCTAATATGTAAAAAAAATCCCTGTAAAAGAAACATTGATCTTTTTCGGGAATAAGGCTATTTTTCCAGTCTATCTGAGAAATGTAAAATAACGGTTTTATTTGATCATGGCACGTAAAGATGACATCACGGGCAAAGGAGCACAAAATGGATATCGCTCCTCAAAGTCCAACAACAAGACGAAGCATAAGTTTCAACAAAATCTGCAGAAAAAGAAATTCTATGTCCCAGAAGAAGACAAATGGGTGACCTTAAAAGTTTCTGCAAAAACGCTTCGCACAATTAATAAGAAGGGTATCCATGCCGTGCTGAAAGAAGCAAGAAAAAAAGGAACTCTCATTAAAGACGTATAATATAGCACTATGGCAAAAGGAAACAGAGTACAAGTAATTTTAGAATGCACCGAAGCTCCGGGCACGTCGCGGTATCACACTACCAAAAACCGACGTAACTCTCCTGATCGTTTGGAGTTGAAAAAATACAACCCGGTACTTCGCAAGCATACTGTTCACAAAGAAATTAAATAACGTAAGACCAGCATTAGCATTATGGCCAAGAAGAAAACGTTTGGAACCAACGAAACAGAACAAAAGTCGGGTGACCGACGCATGGCAAAAGTTATTGTTGCGCAAAAAACGGCCAACAATAAGTATGGTTATAAAGAAGCCATTATTGACGAAGATAATGTGCAGGACTTTATTAAAGAAAATAAAGACTAACACTCTTTTTTTGATTTAAAAAGAGGTTGCATCCGCAAAGGTGGATGGAGCCTTTTTTTATGAGCATGTGCTTTTATACATGTTTTTATAACCACCAATCCACGTATTATGGCTATTAAAGACCAAATCATGGCCGATCTTAAACAAGCCATGAAAAATAAAGAGCAAGATAAGCTTCGTGTACTCCGGTCATTAAAATCAAAACTGCTGGAACGCGAAATTAGTGAGCGCAAAGGCGGAGAAGGCGAACTTTCTGATGAGCAAAGTATTGAAGTGCTCATGAAAGCGGCCAAGCAGCGCAAGGAATCGATTGAGCAGTTTGAAAAAGGCGATCGGAATGATTTAGCTGAATCTGAAAAAGAGGAGCTTGAAATCATCAACTCCTACTTGCCCGAAATGCTTTCCGAAGAAGAAGTGCGTGATATCGCTCGTGAAAAAATTGACGAACTCGGGGCCAACGACATGTCAGATATGGGACAAGTTATGGGCGCCCTCATGCAAGAACTTAAAGGAAAAGCCGAAGGGTCAGTTGTAAGCAAGGTTGTAAAAGAAGAACTTTCTTAATACTTCCAGCCAATGAACCTCCTCGACTTTGTCATTCTCCTACCCATTGCATACTTCTGCTATCGGGGATTTGTCAACGGTATTATTAAGGAAGTGTTCAGTATTGTTGGAATTATTTTGGGCGTTTTTCTCACCTTTCAATATATGGATCCTGTTGGCACAGCTATCAAACCATTTTTTGAAGAAGGCGCTTCTTTTGTTCCCTTTATTTCAGCTATTATCATATTTGTCGGCACATTATCCATAGTCCATCTTGCGGCATTCCTAAGCAAAAAGTTTTTAGAAACTATTAAGCTCAACTTTGTAAATCGTATTGCGGGTGCAGGATTTGGCTTTCTGAAAAGTGGTATTGTTATTAGTGCCCTTTTGTTAATTCTGGCCGGATTTAATATCCCATCGCAAGAAACCCGACAAAATTCGGTAACCTATTCGTACATTATTTATTTAGCACCTTGGTCTTATGATACGGTAGCTGCCATATATCCGGGTGCAGAAGATTTTACGACAACCATCCAGAAGACGCTTGAGCAATATAACCCAATTGAAAACTTTCCCTTTTTAGAACAACAGAGCAATTCCTGATTATTTATGGATTTTTTACCCGTTGAAGAACAATTAGAAGTTATTAAAAGAGGTACAGTTGAAATTGTACCTGAAGAAGAGCTTGTCGAGAAGCTCAAGAAATCGAAAAAAGAAGGTAAACCCCTTAAGATAAAATTGGGTTGTGACCCTACCCGGCCCGACTTACACTTGGGGCACTCGGTGATCCTTCGAAAGCTGCGCCAGTTCCAGGATTTGGGTCACGAGGCTATCCTGATTATCGGTGATTTTACCGCACTTATTGGAGATCCCACTGGTAAAAGTGAAACGCGTCCTGCCCTTTCGCGCGAAGAGATCGAAGAAAATGCTAAAACATATCTCGATCAGGCAACTAAAATTCTGGATGAAGCAAAGACTTCAATCGTCTATAACTCAGAGTGGTTGGGGAATATGAATTTTGAGGATGTGATCAAGCTTACCTCAAAGTTAACTGTTGCTCGTATGATTGAACGGGATGACTTCTCTAAACGCTACGAAAATAACGAACCCATTTCGCTACACGAATTCTTATATCCTCTGGCACAGGGACAAGATTCTGTACACCTGCAGTCGGATGTTGAGCTGGGTGGAACAGATCAAAAATTTAACCTGCTTGTGGGACGCGAACTCCAAAAGGATGACGGTCAAGAGCCCCAAATTGCTTTAATGATGCCTTTGCTGGTTGGTACTGACGGGACCAAAAAAATGTCAAAATCCTATGACAACTACATAGGTATTACCGAAGATGCTAATGACATGTATGGCAAGGTGCTTTCCATCCCCGATGATTTAATCTACTCTTGGTTTGAGTTGGTTTCTGAGGTAGACGTTGATGAACTCCCCAAGTACAAACAAAAAATTGAGGAAGATCCGCGTAATACCAAGCACGAGCTGGCTCTTTCCATAACCAGCATTTATCATGGTGAGGAAAAAGCCAAAGCTGCTCGAGAGCACTTCGAAAAAACAGTTGTGGGGAATGCAATTCCTGATGATGCCCCAACTCTTGAGTATGAAGTGGGTACCGAAGTTCGGCTATTGGATATTGTATCCGACGCGGGCTTCACCGACAGTAACGGACAAACCAAGCGGCTCATCAAGCAGGGCGGCATCTCTATTGACGATGAAAAAGTATCTGACAAGGGATACAGCGTGACTTTTGAAGATGATACTGAGTTTACGTTGAAGGTGGGTAAGCGAAATTATGCGATTGTTAAAAGCAAGTAAATGACATTAAGTATTGCGTATTAATTTACTATACGGAATACGCAACACGAAGTTCTTCATTTTTACCAAGTCTCATTTCTTTACAGCTAATAATTAGATGCAATGCTTAAGATTTCTTCGCTAAACGTTAACGGCATTCGTGCGGCACATCGACACGGTTTTACGGATTGGATAGACCAAACGGATCCCGACATTATTTGCTTACAGGAGTTGCGCGCTATGAAACATCAGGTTCCCGGTCCGGTTCAGAAATTGGATTATCACGAAGCTTACCACACCGCCGAGAAAAAAGGATATTCGGGGGTAGGAGTTTTGTCCAAGGAGGAACCCATCCGCATAGAAAAAGGATTGGGCCTGGACTGGGTTGACAACGAGGGGCGTGTAATTATGGCAGAGTTTGAAGATCTCTATGTTTTCTCCATTTATGCGCCCAGCGGAACAACCGGCGATGAGCGTCAAGATTTAAAAATGGAATTTCTGGATTACTTCCTCCCTTTTGCACAGAAATTTCTATCAAAAAATAAGCCTGTTGTTTTTTGTGGAGACTATAATATATGCCACAAACCCATTGACATTCACAATCCGAAGAGAAATAAAAACACCTCTGGATTTTTACCTGAAGAACGAGAGTGGGTTACCCGAATGTTACAGACTGGTTTTGAGGATGTATACCGCAACCTACATGAAGGGGAAGAAGATTTATACAGCTGGTGGAGCTATCGGGCCGCATCAAAAGAACGGAATAAGGGCTGGAGAATTGATTACCACATGAGCTGCCCAGAAATGCTCGAAGCTGCCGAAGAAGCTGTTATTGAGATGGATTGGGATTTGTCTGATCACGCTCCCGTTACAATTAGCTATAACCTTTAATGGCTTTCCCATTCGTTAAACCATATATTTATGGTTGCGCATCATTCAATATTCAATAATTTAGGATAAAATAATGGGTACGCACTATCAAGGAAGCGACAGAGAAGAGAAGACGCTAAACGCATTTATTAAATTAATGAGGGCAACTGATTCACTAAACAACAGGTTGAATCGGCAGCTGAGCGATGCCGGACTAACCGTAAGTCAATTTGGAGTATTGGAAGCGCTCCTGCATTTAGGCCCTCTCAATCAAAAGGCGTTGGGCGAAAAGCTCCTGAAAAGTGGAGGTAATATTACGCTCGTTATCGATAACCTCGAAAAAAGCGGTTGGGTAGAACGTCACCAAGATCCAGAAGATCGACGTTCCATGCTCATTCATTTAACCGAGGAAGGCGAAGATTTTATTTCCAACTACTTTCCAAAACACTTGGCCAGAATCAAAAAAGAATTTGAGGTGCTTTCGGACGAAGAACTGGAGCAACTCAGCAACATCTGCAAAAAATTAGGATTACAAGAATAAGCTAATCGTAGCGAATAGCATCAGCCGGATCTACTTGCGCAGCTCTTTTGGCTGGATACCAGCTGGCCAACAGGCACAGCAGCAAACTTCCCACAAGTACAATGCTCACATCTACATAACTAATACTTACGGGATAGGCATCAATAATAAAAGCAGATGACAGTTTTATGAGCCCATATTGTTGCTGTAGCCAGCTTAGCAACAAACCTACTCCCCCACCTATTACACAACCAATAAGACCAATATAAAGTCCTTGGCGTACGAAAATATTTTTGATGTCTGATGGCGTAAAACCCATGGTAAGCAATATTCCAATATCCCTGTTTTTTTGGATAACGATCATCGTCAGCGAACCAATAATATTGAGCACTGCTACCAGTACGATAATCATTAAAATGATATAGGAACTCCATTTTTCGAGATACATTACATCGTAGAGCGGTTTCTGCAAGTCGTACCAGGTAGAAATTTCAAAGCCGGCCCCTAACAAAGACGCAACTGTTTTCTTAACTGATTCCGCTTGATCCGTATCAACTAATCGAATATCGATACCCGAAACTTTATTTCGAAGTTCGAATAATCTCTGAGCTGCTTCCTTATCTACGTATACTCCCGGTCCGTCGGTAATTTGAATTTGGGAATACGCCCCTCGTATTTCAAAACGAAAGCTGCGGGGTAATGAAAACTGAGTCAGCGATTTCCGCATCCCGGCCGCACTTAAAAGTACGACCTCATCGCCAATACGTAAATTCAGCTCATTCATCAAGCGCTCGTTAAGCAACATTCCCGGCCTTCGGTTTTGAACCGACAGGTCCAACTTTCCATCACTGATACTTTGATCCAGGTCACTTACTTCGAAATATTCTTCTGAATTAATCCCCCGAACCTGAACTACTTGATCATCACCACGCTCAAACGCCAAAAGGGCCTTCCCTTCCACATAAGAAGTCAAGGATTGCACTTCGGGAATGCCAGCAAGTTGCTGCTCCATATCCCCGGCATAGAGAAATGAATTCGAAGTAGTCGATTCTATACGCAGATCTGGATCATTCTGGAGGAGAAATCCCTGAATCACGTCAAAAAAACCGTTGAATACCGACAACACTACAATCAATAACGCTGTACCAATCGTTACCCCAACAATACTGATAATTGTTAAAGTAGAGATCAGCGAGATGTGCTTTCGCGAAAAAAGATAACGTCTGGCTACAAATCCGGTTGTTTTCATAAGCTCTGAAAATAATCATAAAAAAGAAGGATTACAGCCGATCTATCTAATTCTTTATCAGGCAACTTGTTGATTTAAAATTGACTTTTCTGATCTCAAAAAATTACATCATTATCTCAATTCAAATCAACATTAAGGAGTACGATCTTGACCTATAGAAATTATTTTTAGCTTAATTAGCACATCTTCGCTCACATCGCACAATATGAGCTGCTGGAAAAATAAACCTATCTCCTTCATCTCTCCTTAAACTATCCCAAAAAACTCTTCGTCCCTTCCATCCTAAAGTCAAGGCCATCAACTATTTACACTCAATAGCCTTAATGCATTAATAGCTATGACTTCACCTATTAAAAAATTTTAATAAATGATTGAAATTATACGCTTGATGAGCTACTGTGTGAAAAGACTTAGAAAGTCATCTATTAATAATAAAGGACTACGAACCTTGACCCTATGTCAAGGAGGTTACAGCAACCTATAAAAACAATAGAAGGACGTATGGGTAAATAATATTTCCCATCACAATTAATAATAAAACAGGGATACAATATGACACTTAACACCACAGGTATAGTTAAATCTATACCTATACCAACGGCAATTACCAAACAAACAATACGATTTTTCTGGGCAACACTCCTTATTCTATCTATTTCTGCTTCTATTTCGTTTGCCCAAATAACAGTCAGCGGTACCGTTACCTCGGCCGGAGACGGTAGTACACTACCCGGCGTTAACGTACTTGAAAAAGGAACCACAAATGGAGCCAGTACTGACAATGAGGGACATTTTGAAATTGAAGTATCCGGACCGGATGCAATCTTAGTATTTAGCTATATCGGCTACGTCTCACAAGAAGTCGAGGTAGGTCAACAGACCACTTTAGACGTACAGCTACAAGAAGATGTTGAAATGCTTGAAGATGTAGTTGTAGTAGGATACGGAGAACAAGACCGTAAAACACTAACAAGCTCTGTATCATCCGTAAACTCGGAAGATATTCAAAACACTCCGGTAGCCGGCAGTGATCAACTTATGCAAGGTCGGGCAGCTGGCGTTCAAGTTAGCAGTAATTCCGGAACCCCGGGCGGTGGAATTTTTGTCAAAATTAGGGGAACAACCTCAATTTCCGGGGGTAGTGATCCACTTTATATTGTAGATGGCGTTCCAATTGAAACCGGAAACTTTGGGCTGGATCTCGGTGGAGCAACAACCAGTGCTCTGGCTGATATCGACCCATCAGATATTGAATCTATTGAAGTATTAAAAGATGCTTCAGCCACTGCTATCTATGGAGCACGTGCAGCAAATGGAGTCGTACTCATTACTACAAAACGTGGCGACGATGCTGCGCCCTCTATTGAAGTAAGTAGTTACTATGGATTTGAAGAACCAGTAAATATGCCAGACCTGGTTAGCGGCTCAGAATTCGAAATGCTTATGAACGAAGCAGCACGTAATAACGGGGAAGCCGAACCCTATGCCAACCCACAAAATGCGACCAATACTGACTGGGCCGATCCGGTCTTTCGTACGGGGACAATTCGTAATTATGATGTTACACTCAGCGGCGGAAATGAAACAGTTAAATATTCGATATCCGGATCAAATTTTAAACAAGACGGTGTTGTAAAACCGGCCACCTACAAGCGTAACAGTGCTCGTGTAAATCTGGATCTTAATGCGACAGAAAATCTCACCGTCGGTACCAGCCTAACCTATTCGTTTTCAAATAGAAATCGGGCTCGAAATAACGACAATATTACCGGAGTTCTGGGCGGAGTGTACTTCTTGCCCCCTAATCTTCCATATTACCAAGAGGATGGCTCTTATACTAAATTCAGTATTTTTGAAAATCCTATTGCAGCGGCAGAAGAAGTCGATTTCAATATGGATGTAAACCGCTTTGTTGGAAATGTTTTTGGAGAATATGAATTCTTCCCCGGACTCACATTCCGTTCCAGCTGGAGCTACGACTACAACGAAGTCAAAGAAGATCGATACGACAACAGTTTAACAAATGGCGGTGCAGCCGTCAATGGTGATGCTCTTTCTACGGTCGCCTTAACCAGCAACTGGACCGGAGAAAATACGCTAAGCTATCTCTATAATACAGGGAACCACAACTTTTCAACGCTAATTGGTACCAGTTACCAGGAATCATCTTTTGAGCGAACAACCGCAACAGGACAACAGTTTCCAAGTGATGATTTCCAGCGTATTGAAGATGCCGCCGTCCAAACAGCTTCCTCAACAGGAACAAGCTGGGGTATTGCATCTTTCTTCGGTCGTATAAAATATGATTACGACAGAAAATATTTGGCAACTATTACCTTGCGACGAGACGGATCTTCAAGATTTGGAGAAAATAACCAATGGGGTACCTTCCCATCTATAGCATTAGGTTGGGTTCCTTCAGAAGAAGAGTTCTTTAATGTTAACTGGATCAGTAACCTCAAATTAAGAGGTAGTTACGGGATTACCGGAAACCAAAGCGGAATCAACAACTTTCAAGCACAAGGACTCTGGGGCGGCGAAAGTTATACCGACAGCCCCGGAACAAGTCCCGAGCAGCTTTCCAATCCCAACTTAAAATGGGAAACTACCAGTCAGCTTGATATCGGGTTTGATCTTGGTTTATGGGAAGATCGTGTGACAATCATGTACGATTACTATGACAAACAGACCAAAGATCTGCTTTTAGCAGTACCGGTACCCATGTCAACCGGATTTGAAGAGCTCGTACAAAACTTTGGTGCCCTCGAAAACAAAGGTATGGAACTGGCCATTAACGCCGATGCCATCCAGCGAGACGATTTTAACTGGAATGTGCAATTTAATATTGCCGGAAATCGCAATGAAGTAACACGACTCGCTTCGCCCTTTAATGTATACAATCGTGATATCTACCGTTATCAAGAAGGATACCCTATGTACTCCTTCTATTTTCACAATCAACTTGGGGTAGATTCCGAAACCGGCGAACCTATTTTTGAGGATGTCGATGGCGATGGAAGTTTTAACCCTAATTCTGACCGTAAGATTGTAGGCGATGCAAATCCCGACTTTTTCGGTGGAATAACCAATAAATTTAATTTCAAAGGGTTCGACCTTTCTGTCTTTTTTCAATACAGTTACGGTAACGATCAGTTAAATTGGAACCGATTTTTCCAGGAGCACGGTGGTACTCGTAATACCAGTTATCTGTCATCGCAACTGGATCGCTGGCAAGAACCAGGTGATCAAACAATGGTGCCTAAAATGACCAGTTCCAATTACGCCGGTAACCTTCGCCCATCGCGATTTGTGGAAGACGGTTCATATATCCGACTCAAAAACGCCACGCTCGGATATACCATCCCCGATTCCTTTTTATCAAAGCTTGGTTTTAACATCTCACGAGCCCGCTTTTACGTAACAGGACAAAATCTGTTGACTTTTACTAACTACAGCGGTCTTGATCCCGAAGTAACAGCCACTGCTACCACACAGCTTACGCGGGGAATCGAATTTTATACGATGCCACAGTCCAAAACCATCATGGGCGGCTTTGATATCACTTTTTAACTGATAAAGGATTTTTACTTATGAAATATTTAAACATAATTTTTCTCATCACATTTATAACAGCTTCAGGCTGTGACGTATTAAATCAGGATCCCCAGACTGCAATATCAGAAGATAATGCCATCCGGGATCTTAAAAGTGCCAATGCAGCATTAAATGGCTTATATAGTCAATTGCAATCCAATGATTATTACGGCAGCAACTTTCAAATTATAAGTGATGTTACTTCCGATATTTCCCAAAGCGTTGGTACTTGGGATTTTTATCGAGAAATGGACACCTATGTAACATCACCTGGAAACCTGGAAAACCGAAACCTGTGGTCACAGGCCTATGCAGCGGTAAATCATGCGAACAATATTATTACCGATGTTCAGAATCTTGACGAGATTTCACAGGAAAATAAGGATCAAATTTTAGGAGAGGCTTACTTCATTCGAGCATTAGCTTTCTTCGACTTAACACGAACCTTTGGCGGTGTTCCCGGTGAGGCTGGAACAATGGGCGTTCCCCTTCCTACCGAACCCTCCCGCCAAATTGATGAAAGCAGTTTTCCCGAACGGGCATCTATTGAAGCTTCTTACAACCAGGTAAAGTCAGATTTACAAGCCGCCGAAAGCCGGTTATCGGGATTTGATTCTCCCAATCGCGTATCTGGAGCTGCCGTACAGGCATTGTTTTCACGGTATTACCTTTATACCCAAGACTTTGATCTTGCCGAACAATACGCCACAGATGTGATTGGCAACTCAAACTTTGAACTGGTAGAAAACTTCGCCGATATTTTTATCGACGAAAACACCTCTGAAGCAATCTTCGAACTGGCCTATAATACCACCGATGCTAATGACATTCGGTTCTGGTATTATCCCTCAAGTGGAGGTGGCCGTGGCGATATCGCTATTCATGACGAATATGCTGAAATGGTGACTTCTCGATCGGATGATGAACGCGGAGCTCTTATCGCATTTGATGACAATGTGGGCGTATACTACCCAACCAAATATCAAAAATCTGGCAGCGATGATAATATTCAAATTTTGAGATTGGCAGAATTATACCTCAACCGTGCCGAGGCTCGTGCCCGACAGCAAACACCCAACTTGACAGGTGCTTTGTCGGATCTGAACGAAATCCGTAATCGAGCCGGCCTCCAGGATACCACCGGTACCGGGGTTGACGAACCAGAAGAAGTTCTTCAAGCTATTGAAAAAGAACGCGGCATTGAATTTATCGAAGAAGGACACCGCTGGCATGATTTGGTCCGCACAGGACGCGCAACCACCGTACTCACAAATATAGATCGTTCAAACAGCGACCCGGTATCACTCGATAATCCCGGTCGTTTGGTATTTCCAATCCCATCGCGCGACATCGATGCCAACGATAATTTAGACCAAAACGAGGCCTATCAATAAGCAACAACTACTTCCCCGGTAAACCCATCTTGCCGGGGATTTCAATCTATCCTACAAAAATTTCTTCACAAGATTTTACCTAATACGGTAATTCATTTTTTATACATTGCTTTTTCTATGATGGGATCAACTAACTTCAACACAAAACAGGGATATATGTTACGATGTAATAAAAAGTTCAAATGGGGCATGGCAACCATTGTTGCTCTGCTTTTTATGGGGATTTCATTCTCTGCCGAAGCTCAACGCTTTGGTGGATCAGATCAAGCTGAAGGCATTGATGAGGTCTCGTTTGAGGCACCCTATCTGCAAAATTTAGAATACAGAAATATCGGACCCTTTCGCGGTGGACGATCGGTGGCTGTAACCGGCCATCCGGACCAACCAGATACCTATTATACCGGATTTACCGGCGGTGGGGTATATAAAACAACCGATGGCGGAAAAAACTGGATGAACGTATCAGACGGGGATTTTAAAACGGGATCCGTAGGTGCCCTGACAGCAGCACCCTCCAACAGTAATGTTATTTATGCAGGGATGGGAGAAACATGCATCCGTGGAAATATGTCTGCGGGAGATGGTATGTACAAAACGACGGACGGCGGAAAAAACTGGGAGCACATTGGTCTACCAGAATCTCATTTTATTGGTGAAATTGCAGTCCATCCCAAAAACGAAGATGTCGCGTGGGTAGCGGTAATGGGCCATGCATTTGGCACCGAAGGTAATGAAGAACGCGGCGTCTATAAAACCACAGATGGCGGCGACAACTGGGAAAAAGTGCTGTATCATAATAAATTTACCGGCGCTGTTGATGTCGAAGTTGACCCCACTAATCCCAATATTTTGTACGCTTCTCTTTGGGAGGCCTACCGCAATCCGTGGGAGATGTCCAGCGGTGGTGAAGGTAGTGGTCTTTATAAAAGTACTGATGGAGGAGAAACATGGACCAATATTTCTGAACGTCCTGGTATGCCCAAGGGACTAATGGGCAAAATTGGTGTAGCTATTTCTCCAGTTAACCCCGATCGCGTTTGGACCATTATTGAAAGTGATAATGGTGGTGTCTTTCGCTCTGATGACAGCGGCAAAACCTGGAACCGTGTCAACAGCGAGCGAAATCTTCGTCAACGCGCCTGGTACTATACTCATATTGTAGCTGATACCGAGGACGAAGATGAAGTGTACGTTCTAAATGTAGGATTCTATAAATCTACCGACGGCGGTGAATCGTTTGATCGTATTGGTACCCCCCACGGCGATCATCATGATCTCTGGATCGATCCAAATGATGGCGATCGTATGGTGATAGCTGATGACGGCGGTGGACAGGTTTCCTATAACGAAGGAAAAAGCTGGTCAGAATACCACAAATATGCTACCGCACAGTTTTACCAGGTAATTACCGATAATGAATTTCCCTACCGCATTTATGGAGCCCAGCAAGATAACAGTACAGTAGGCATCAAAAGTCGCACGGCCGACTACGGTATTGAAACCCGCGACTGGCATCCCGTAGCCGGTGGAGAAAGTGGCTATATTGCCCCTGATCCAGAAAATCCCAATGTAACCTATGGTGGTAGTTACGGTGGATACTTTAATAAATTTAACGACTTTACGGATCAAAGCGATCGTATTGATGTGTGGCCTGACAATCCCATGGGCGCCGGTGCCGAGGATCTGAAATATCGTTTCCAATGGACCTTCCCCATTTATATTTCACCTCACAACCCGGATATCCTATATGCCACTTCGCAGTTTGTACATCGGTCCGATAATGAGGGCATGAGCTGGGATACCATCAGCAAAGATTTAACGCGAAATGATAAGTCTAAGCAGGGAGAATCGGGCGGACCGATTACCAAAGATGATACCAGTGTTGAGTATTATAATACCATTTTCACTTTTGCTGAATCACCGGTTGAGCCGGGTGTTCTATGGACGGGTGCCGACGATGGGCTTATTCATGTAAGTCGCGATAATGGTGACAGCTGGACCGAAGTAACACCAAAAGGTATGCCCGAAGCGATGGCCAGCATCATTGATCCATCCCCTCATGATGCAGGTACAGCATACCTGGCTGCCACGCGTTATAAGTTTGATGACTTTCAGCCGATGCTTTACAAAACGGATGATTACGGAAAAAGCTGGACCAAGATTACTACTGGTATTCCCAGCAAAGATTTCACGCGCGTGATTCGCGAAGATCCCAATAAAGAAGGGTTACTTTATGCCGGAACCGAAACGGGCGTTTATATTTCGTTCAATGATGGTGAACTCTGGCAGCCGCTTCAGCTCAACTTGCCTGCTGTGCCTATCACTGATCTAACAATTCACAAACGCGACAAAGATTTAGTTGTAGCAACGCAGGGTCGTTCGTTCTGGGTACTGGATGATTTATCAGTACTACATCAGTTGGGAGAAAATGTTACCGAATCTGACTACTATCTCTATCAACCGGAAACAACCTATCTGTTTGGAAATCACACCGAACCTGAACCCGGACAAACACTGGGCGAAAATCCCAAAGATGGCGTGGTAGTCCACTACAATCTCAATACGGAAATTTCTGATCAGGAGGTGGAACTACAATTTGCTGAATCGGACGGCGATGTCATTCGTACCTTTTCTAATAAGGAAGATTTAGATGGCAATGAAGTAAAAGAATCCGAGGAATTCCATGAAAAAGAAAACGAGGTCCCTTCTGATGTACTTACCACCAAACAGGGACAAAATACCTTTGTTTGGAATATGGAATACCCCGGTGCAGCTGACCTTGATGGACGACAAATTTTATGGGCCGGTTCTACCGATGGTCCTTCGGCCGTGCCCGGTACGTACGAGGTTCGCTTAATTGTTGATGATCAAACACTGATGAGCCAACAGTTTGAGATCACCAAGGATCCGCGTATTGATGTTACACAGGATGATTTTGAGGCGCAGTTCGACCTGCATGAGACGATTATTAGCAAGCTGGACACAACACACAAAACCATCAACCGTATTCGCGAAGTGCGGGAAGAGTTGAATGGCATAAAATCGGATTACTCCAATAATCAAGAAGTACAAGAACGTGTTGATGCTATGCTGACTACGCTTTCTGACGTTGAAGGGGAGCTGATGCAAACCAAGGCCGAGTCGTTCCAGGATGTGCTGAACTACCCCATCAAACTAAACAATAAGCTGGCTTCGCTTGCGAACACCGTTGGCTCTGGTGATGGGCGTCCCACCGAACAGCAATATGCGGTGTACGAAGAGTTGGCCAATAAAGTAGATGAACAGTTCAAACGCATTGAACCCATCTTAGAAGGAGATGCTTCTGAACTTATCCAAGAGATGGATCAAGAAGCAATTCCGATAGAAAATTAATATCTCATTCTAATTTAATGCCTTTTAGTAGCATCACGGTTTCCGTGGTGCTACTTTTTTTATTTTTGCTCCCCTCCATCAATAGGTAGCTTTACCGAACTGCGTACATGCAGATCGCGCTGTGGAAATGGAATCTCAACGCCATATTTTCTGAACGTTCGTACAATCGCCTGGTTCAGTTCGTTGCGAACTTTGGGATACTGTTTTACATCCGGAATCCATACCCGAAGCTGCATATTCCATGACGAATCCCCAAATTCATTAAGGAACACTTCGGGCTCGGGATTTTGCATTACATTGCTATTATTATCGGCCACCTCCCGAAGAGCTTTCAGAACATTATCTAAATCAGAGCCATACGATACACCCACACTAATATCTAATCGATAGGTGGGATCACCATGGGAATAATTTATTACATCCTTTGAAACGAACTCAGAATTAGGGACTACAATCGAAATATTATTGACCGTCTGCACCATGGTAGACCGAATATTGATCTCGGTAATATCACCCTCAATTTGATTAACCATCACCCGATCTCCCACACTAATAGGACGCTCAAAAAGGATAATAAGTCCCGATATAAAATTGGAGGTTACATTCTGCAAGCCAAAACCAATACCAACAGAAAGCAGCCCGAAAATGACCGTAAGGCTACTGAGATTAATTCCCACAAAATTAAACGACACCAATACTCCAATAGTGATAATTGCATATTGGGTAATACGCGCCAGAGTATAGCTGGTGCCAGAATCAACCTTTAAGCGTTTTAGAATGCGTCGCTGCAAGGCTCTTCTCGCGAATATTCCTATCCCAATAAAAATAGTTAGCAGCAATAAGAAAACAAGAATAGAAACGACGGTAACGGACGATTCGCTCATCTTAAACAACTCAAAGTTTAAGATGTCCCGGATATAGCTAAAAAATTCATCCCAAGTCATAGCAATAAAGTATATTAATTCAGAACTAATACGATAAGCAAAAAAGATACCGCTCACAATAGAGCAGCCTTAATAACTATTTTAATGACCAAGATCTGAGGATGAAATACTGTACTCCCACAGCTTCTCCCCATCAGAACTATAGGTTTCAAGAATTAACCTTCGATTATCTTTTTCTCCCTTCACATGCATCATGCCAAAATTTTGATCATCATAAACTAACGTACCATCGACGCGCTGGGGATTTTCGAACTCTTTGGATTCTTCGAGATTCCCATAAGTTCCACTACTTAACGGTGAAGAAGTAAACTCGTAGATAGGATAAGCATCTTCTCGTTCTTCCTTTAACAACTCGGTAAAATGGCGATCACCCGATAAAAACAGCACCCCCGGGATGTCATGCTCATCCAAAAACTCCATGAGAGTTTCATATTCTTCACCATAGGCCACCATCGACTCGTGCTCATTCATTTTATTAATAACTTGGTTGCCCACAACCACAATTTTAAAGGTGGCATTACTACTCACTAAACTATCCATCAACCACTGCAGCTGCGCTTCGCCAAAGAAATCCTTGTCTTCTTTTTTTAGCTGATTCGGTGCCCGATGATAGCGATCATCCATCAGGAAAAACTCTACGTCGCTGTATTTATACTTCGTAAAAACCCCATCGGTTTCTTGGGTTCCATAGCCGGGGTTCGCCCAATAGCGCTTAAAAATGTGTAGTGCTTCTTCGCGCAAACGATAAGATCGATCCGAATTATTGGGACCGTAATCATGATCATCCCAGGTCGCTAAATTAATGGCATTGGCCAACAGGGGCTGCATTTCCGGCGTATTGCGGGCATCCTTAAAACGATAGTCTAATCTTTTCTTGGAATAAAAGTCAGGCTCACGATAATAAACGTTATCCCCCAGCCACAGCATCATATCTGGATGCTTATTGGTGATATGTGTTAAAATTTCCGTGCCCTTTCCATAAGGCCTCCCGGGGCGATCAAACTCCGAATCATTTATATACAGGCACGATCCCATCGCCACCGAAAAGTTAGGCGCTGGCTTTCTCCACTGCCACAGTTGCTGGGTTGTAAATTCTGTTTCGTAGGGCAGCTTTACTTTTTCTCCCTCAATAGAAAACTCGTACTTATACGTTGTTCTGTAATCAAGGTCCGTCAGTTTTATTTGTGAGGTATTGGATTCCAGTGCCAGCGTTGAGCTACTAAATTTATGTTTAGGGGCATCTTTTTCTCCCTTCTTCCAATAAGTTAATTCAAAAGATGCCGGCTTCGTGGTTTGTATCCATAAGTTTGCTTCCTGCATCTCCACATATCCCAGCATGGGGCCCGCTTCCAGCAGCGATTTACTTCCCTGCGCTTGTACAAAGCCTACAGAAAAAACAACAAATAGCAGCGAAAGCGTAAAATATTGATGAATGCATTTGATCATAAATCTATGGATATAGTGATTGGTCAAAGTGAACTGTTAATATCCGGTTTTATCCGAAGAAAAATAACCGCTTATTTCCCAACGGTTTTCGTTGAATATACCTGATGATTGCAGTATTTTCATCATCACTTAATTTAGAGCACTTAATCTAACTACTTATTATGCGCATCATCATTTTCGGACCTCCCGGCGCTGGCAAGGGAACACAAGCGAATCTCATTAGTGAAGAGTACGACATTCCCCATCTTTCTACTGGAGAAATATTTCGATCAGCTATAAAAAATGAAACGCCCCTCGGTAAAGAAGTTAAAGCAATTTTAGATGCCGGCGACCTCGTGCCCGATGAGAAAGTAGTTGATTTGGTTGAGGAGGAGCTTAAGGATGAGAAATACGACGACGGCTATATTTTGGATGGATTTCCACGCACTGTTCCCCAGGCCAAAGCCTATGATGCTATTTTGGATAAAAAAGGCAAGACCCTGAATGCTTTTCTGCAGCTGGAAGTCCCCCAACACGAACTTGTAGATCGCATTTTGACCCGTGGCGAAGGGCGCTCGGATGATTCTCCTGAAAAAATAAAAAATCGCCTGGCGGTCTATCGTGAAGAAACAGCCCCCGTTCTCAATCACTATAAAAAACAGGATGTGGTAAAAACGATTGACGGCGTAGGATCAATCAAAGAAATATTTGATCGCATTAAAGAAACACTTGGTTAGCAATTAGCTTTAGGTGTATATAACTTTTAAAGCCCTCTTTTGGTATGGCCGAAAGAGGGCTTTTTTATTGCGGAAATTTCCTCGTCATCAAATCCTCTATCTGTTTTAGCGGCAATTCCTTACAAGAATAGAATACACTGTTAAATATCTTTTCTATTCCTTTTCATCAACTTTACTTATAAAATTATGAAATCATCAATTTTTGGGATTGCTATAATTGGAACCTTCTTATTCACCGGATGTACCACTTCCGGGGCTTTTCTTTCCGCCAATCAAACTCTGGTAAACCTGGAGCAAGCCAATTACACCATTACCGCTATTAATGTCTCCGGTTATTCAGAAACCGCCTATGTTTTGGGATTTAGCTATTCGACTGGCCTTACAACCAATACTTTTGCAGCCGGACGTGTGGAAGGTACGGGTATGCTTTATAAAGAAGCGCTCGAAAACTTATGGACTAACTATGAGAAAGATAGTGGGACGATCAACGGGAAGCGGTTAGCCCTTGCTAATGTGCGTTACGACACCGATATCCTGAACCTTATTATCTATACCAAAGTGATGGTGAACGTCCGTGCCGATGTGATTGAGTTTACAGATTGATAAGTCCTTTTTTTATAGAAATAATATGAGTTAGTCGTTATTCTTAAACCATTTACGATCCAAGGACCAATGTCCCCCGCCTTTAATCATCAGGAATATACTTCCAAGCCACATCGCCCAGTCGGTGCGCATTTCGTGAGCCATACTCCAAAAGCCATAAGTACTAAGCTCCCGCAATTCAAACGGGCCGAAGGAGGCCCCGAAAGCAATAGGTATTTTAGTTACGATGATGGCAACGCTCATAATACAGAAGGTGAGAAAAGCGCCACCACGAGTAAATAGTCCAAAAAGAATCAACAGCCCAGCCAGTATTTCAAAGATGCCTACAAAATTGC
Organism: Fodinibius sp. Rm-B-1B1-1; assembly: GCF_038594945.1. Taxonomy (NCBI): domain Bacteria; kingdom Pseudomonadati; phylum Balneolota; class Balneolia; order Balneolales; family Balneolaceae; genus Fodinibius; species Fodinibius alkaliphilus. Next base: position 924,367 of record NZ_JBCFYD010000001.1, on the reverse strand, counting down.
CGAAAAACTCTGGGGCGGGAAATCCCATGCTTTCAAAACGACCAACGCCACGCTGAGCCGGATACAGAAATTTTTGTATTCCCTCGGTTAGAAAAACTGATCCCACCATCAAGCGTATAAGGATAGTAGTCTTGGCTTCATCAGTCTTTAGAATTTGTTGAAACATAAAATTAATTTATAATATTAACCAACTATTTAATTACTATCATTTCGGGCTAACTCTTCAATAATCCCCGGCGTCACATCCATAATGCTTTGGGCTTTTTTAAACTGTAGTGCTCCTGGCCCATAGGTGAAAAGTGGTACCTTATTAAAAGTGTGAGTTTTGGTCGACAAATCTTCTACATTTCCATGATCGCTGCAAAGTACGATGGTTGTATCACTGTTTTTTTTATTAATAAGATGCCATAAAAAGCGGTCGTAGGTTTGTAGATAATGAGCAGCTTTATCTAATTCTTGACTATGTCCCGCTTTATCGGTGAGATAATATTCATGCAATAGTAGATCATATTTCTCATTTTGTTCCAATAACCGATCTGCAGCCTCTTCGGGACTAATTTCTGGTACATCAATATCGAGATGCTCCCCCCAGGCCTGTTGTGTTAACTCAGCAGTTAGTGCCTGACCGTTCTTAACTTCTTTGGTGGTATTTAGTGATATGTTTGCACTTTTAGTCATCAATGTAGTACAACTCCAACGATTTCGCTTTCGCGCTTTTTGAAAGAAAATATCCGGGTAGGCATTTATAAAATTAGCCCGCTTACCTAATTCTTTAGCTTTTATAAACAAGCTTTCCTTTTTTAAAAATGGCTTTATTCCAGAGTGAGGAAATGGTCCAAAGTGCTTTCCAATTTTTTTCGAAGCATTCTTCCCTGTAAAAAGTGCTGTCTGCCCCGTCCCGCTTTGCGGTAATCCCTCTACCCCCAAGCGGGCATCTACATATTTAAACAGATAGTTAGTTTCGGTAAGTTCTGATGCTTTTTTTGTAAATGACTGATCTCCGGCCATAGCTGAAAATCCGCGGTAGGTAGATTGAGTAAAGGGATTTGCTTTATTGGCTTTTCCCAATCCCACCCCATCTATAAAAAGAAAAATTACGGACATAATTGTTTAGTAGATACAAATTTTATGCTAAATGTAACCTTCGAAAATAGAAAGAAAAAAATCGTAATAACATTCCATTTAGTCATATAAATATATACGCCCATCATCCCTATTGTAACAGTGAAAAATTATTCTCGTAGCCTATACATCATTTTAAGAAACTAAAAATTACGAGATGTCTACTAAGTTATACTTTCTTTCCCTGATGTTTGGAATACTTTTTCTGTTCAATAGTTATTCATCAATTTTAGCCCAAGAGCAACCTACTCCTGAAAGATTAATTTCACATAAAAATCCAGAACAGATCGCCCTATCCCCAGATGGTACGAAAGCCATTGTTCATACACGTAAGGCAGATGTTAAAAAGAATCGCCATAACCAATCGATTAGACTCCTTTATACAGATTCACCGGAGAGAAATAAACAGCTTTCATTACCTAAGGATACTAAGTCTGTAGAGTGGTTACCTGATGGTCAACATATTGCTTACCTGGCACAGGCAGATCAGCGACCACAAGTTTGGATTAAAGAAATTGGCCGCGATTCATCCCGACAAATAACAAAAGAGCGTGCAGGAGTACAGCAATTTTCTATCGCTCCTGATGGTAAAACTATTGCTTACACCACGGTAGATATGAAAGCCATGGCAAAAGCAAGAAAGCAGGCCCAATCGCAAAAAATACAGGGAGTAGAAGTCGATCTGCTAACATTCAGCGCTCATAAAATTAATAACCTCCAGCGAAATAGTTCTCCACCTTCTATGCAGGCATTTATTTCAGATCTGGATGGAGGAGGTAAAACACTTATTAGCGATACACTATCCGTTAAAAATTTTAAATGGTCACCAACTGCTAAAAAAATTGCTCTTACCACAATTAAATCGCCGATGCAATCTACTGGCCTTCCTACCCGAAGTAGTGATTTAGCTATTTACCAAATTAATAATGACCAACTTGAAATAATTACTGAAGCCAAACAAAACCCAACCAGCTTTTTTAAGGATGTCATTTCTTTTTCGACCCCCTTTTGGTCGCCATCCGGAGATAAGCTGGGCTTTGTGCGATATGATTTCTCCGATCGATGGTCAACCACAGGCGAAATTGGTTTGTATGATCTTAAAAGTAAAAGTACAAAAATGATTACCTCAGCCAATAAGCAGGAATTCTATAAACCAAAGTTTCACTGGATTGAGGACAATTATATCCATATAGAGCAAACCACAGAGGCGCAACACGGACTTTTTAAACTCTCGATTGATGATGCAAACCTTAGTACCATAAATGTTTCTGATGATCATAAATCAAATTTTTCATTCAGCTCCGACGGACAATCATTGATCTGGGTTCAACAAAGTATTAACCAGCAACCGGAAATATTTTATGCAGATCGGAATTTTGATAATATGAAACAAATATCGGACTTAAATGGAGATCAAAACTTCCAGCTGCCAGAAATAAAATCTATTGTCTGGCAGTCAGATGATGGTACCGAAGTCCAGGGATGGTATATTTATCCTGTAAATCTAAATAATAAACAGTCTCCACCGGTTATTACACTACTCCACGGCGGGCCCGGACTTCCAGTTACTAATAAATTTCATCCCTATCTACAACAGTGGCCTTTTCCTATTCAGAGTTTAACTGCAAAGGGATATGCTATTTTTATACCTAATTATCGACATACCAAATCGTTTGGCAAGGATTTTATGATCCCTTCGAAAATCGATAAAGAACCAATAGAAGACGTGATTTCAGGAATTAAATATTTAGTTAGTAATAACATGGCTGATAAAAATAATTTAGGAATCTCCGGTCATAGTCACGGTGGTTGGTTAGGTCCCATGGTTGCAGCGGAAAACCCTATATTTAAAGCCGCTTCTTTTGCCGAAGGATTTGGAAATTATTTATCTCTGTATGGTCATTTGGACGGTGCGCGTAACAAGGAACTTCATGAATATTATTTAGAATTCGCTCCGTATGATAATCCAGATCGATATTTAGAACTCTCTCCTATTTTTGAAGATAGTTTAACTACTAAAATTCCAACCTTGTTGGAGTTTGGGCAACATTCTCCCGTTGCAAAACAAGGTGTAGAATTTGCTAAAGCATTCTGGCGACAAGATACCCCTCACAAGCTCACTATCTATCCCGGTGAAGGACATAGCATCCGATCTCCAGCCTTACAAGCTAATGCCATGAAACGTAATATAGATTGGTTTGAAAAATGGATGGATTAATAACTATAAGAAATATTGTATCTCCATTTCATCCTGCGTACCCCGACCTTTCGGGGTTTCAGGATCTCTTATATCATGTATGCTGCAGATGCTGAAATAAATTCAGCATGACACTTATCTTTATATACTAAAGTGTAACCTAATCTCACCGCTCCATAACCAATGTTACCGGTCCATCATTATGAAGTTGGACATCCATATAAGCCCCAAATTGACCTGTTTCTATATTGAGGTCGGAGTGCTTTTCAAAATAAGCTACCATATCCTCATAAAGTTGATCGGCTTTATCCGGTCCTGCTGCCTCAAAGTAACTGGGTCGATTCCCCTGCTCATAATCCCCATACAGAGTAAACTGAGGAACTACCAGAATTTCACCCTTCACATCCTGTACCGATAGATTCATCTTCCCATCTTCATCATCAAATACACGCAGTTTCAATATTTTTTCAGCCAGCCACTGCATCTGCTCCTCGGTATCATCCTCATGGACGCCCACCAACAACATCAGGCCATAACCAATCGCACCAACTCGCTCATCATGCACAAAAACACTCGCTTCGGATACCCGTTGTAGTACTATCTTCATATCTAAGTCTGTTAATAACCCTGTGGATAAGTATGTGTATAACTTCTTCTTAAAATAGATCAACCAAAACCAACAAAATTTCTCCACAGCTTTCAACAATAGAATATTATTTTCCACAAGTTATACAGTAAAAATTAGCTGTCGATAACATTTTTTACTTGACATTCATTTTACTGTAGATTGTGGAAAACTCAAATTAAATTCTGCTAAGTCCTTGATTTTATTGATACTCTTATCCACAAAATAATCCACAATTAAAGACCAGTCACTTAAAAATTGTGTGTTAAAAAGTTATCCACTTATCCACAGTAACTACTATGTACTACAAATATTATTTATTTAATGTTATTTATGGTTTCCGGTGGATAATGTGGAGAAATATTTCTTAAAAACGAGAATGAAGTTGGCTATATTTATTTGAGTCAAAAAACTGAACAAATTTTCCCATATCTCCAATGAGCAAAAAGAAATTTACCTACAAAGATGCTGGCGTTGATATTGAAGCCGGAGAAGAAATGGTTGAATCCATAAAAGGCCTTGTCAAAGAAACCCACAGCGATGCTGTATTACATAATATTGGCGGTTTTGGAGGATTCTTTCGTCCCAATTTAAGCAGCTACGAAGATCCCGTATTTGTCAGTAGTGTAGATGGAGTAGGTACTAAGCTGATTGTGGCATTCAAATCCAAGAAGTATGATTCTGTGGGACAGGACCTGGTTAATCATTGTATTAACGACATTGCTGTTTGTGGAGCCGATCCGCTCTTTTTCCTCGATTATTTTTCCACCGGAAAACTTGAGCAGGAGGTTGGATACCAAGTCGTAAAAGGATTCTCAAAAGCATGTAAAGAGAATGGTGTAGCCCTTATTGGCGGTGAAACAGCCGAAATGCCAGATATCTATAGCGAGGGAGAATTTGACCTGGCGGGAACTATTGTAGGTATGGTTGATCGCAAAAAAGTTATTGATGGCTCAGATATAGAAAAAGGAAATATTCTGTTAGGTTTTCGAAGTACTGGTCTTCATACCAATGGATATTCTTTGGCGCGTAAAGTGCTGTTTTCTGAATATGAAGTTTCAGATTACGTGGACAAATTGGGAGCCACTGTGGGAGATGCCATGTTGGAGGTTCATAAATCTTATCTTCCCATCATCCGGAAATTACGGGATTTAGATGGTGTAAACGGCTTTTCTCATATCACTGGTGGAGGTATTATTGGGAATACCAAGCGTGTAGTCCCTGATGAACTAACTATTCAGTTAGACTGGGGGGCATGGCATAGACCCGCCATTTTTGAGCTCATCAAAGACTTAGGTAACGTACCTGAAGACGATATGCGGGCTACTTTTAACTTGGGTATTGGGCTTATTGCAGTTGTTGACCCTAAAATAGCAGATCAAGTAAAAGAAAGTGCTGCCGAGATCGACGAAGATATTATTGAACTGGGAGAGATAAATTAGCAGGCTCTGTTTATCCATAGATTAGTAAAGACTTTTCAATAAGAGCGCTGAAATAGCTAAAATTTAATTTATGAATCTATTGTTTAATTAAAGTATCTGTATTAACTTTGAAATAAAAAGTACTTTGTATGAAAGAAGAACGGGATTACATTCAGGATATCGCAGAGATTCGCTCAATGATGGAGCGTTCATCCAAATTTCTGTCGCTCTCAGGATGGGCAGGGGCAATGGCAGGCATCTATGCATTGGCGGGGGGGTATGTGGCTTACAACATGTTAGACTTTAATCCGGATACCATTTATTACAGCTCCCCCAATCTGTCTGCGGTTATTGCAGTAGCAGTTTTAGTAATGGTGCTGGCAATCGGCACGGCAATTTTTCTCTCCTATCGAAAAGCGAATAAGCGGGACGAAACAGCGTGGAATGCCGCATCTCGAATGTTGTTAGTCAACATGGCAGTTCCATTAATAGCAGGCGGGATATTAATATTGATTTTATTGTCAAAGGGGCTTGTAGGGTTGGTCCCGCCCTTAACGCTGCTTTTTTACGGTCTTGCGTTATATATGGGCAGCAAGTTTACTTACGATGATTTGAAGTTTTTGGGACTCATCCAGATGGGGCTTGGATTGTTAAGTGCCGGGCTTATTGCATACAGCTTGTTTTTTTGGGGGATTGGATTCGGAGTAGTTCATATCGTTTATGGAATTTATATGCATTTGAGATACGAGCGGTGATAAACTGTGAAACTATCAATCGACGATTTACATAAGGCGTTCGAGAGCCGGGTCAGGCTCGGAATCATGTCGGCGTTGGCTGTAAATGACAGCCTTGATTTTACGTCGCTGAAGGAGTTTCTGGATGTGACGGACGGCAATCTGGCCACCCACATCAAGAAGTTGGAGGAAGAAGGATTTATTGAGGTGCAGAAGTCTTTTATCGATAACAAACCCAATACGAGTTACTCCATGACCACAGAGGGACAAAAAGCATTTGAAGATCATCTAAAAGCACTGGAAAGCATTATCAATTCACAAAAATAATGGAGATAAATCTATGAAATTAGACAGTCAGAAAAAGGGAAATACGCATACAATACTATCGATTTTGATTACCGTGATCGGTTTGGCGTTGATGGTATTTATGATCACAGTGGAAAGTGAACCGGGCGCTATTCCATTGTTGCTTATTGTAATTGGTATCGGATGGTATGTTATATCGAGATTCAGAATGCGGTCGCAACAAACATAACCATGGGCCGGTAAAAATTTTTACTTATGTACTTTGTAATTAAAAGTACTTTCAAATAACAAATAAATAAACCAAGAGGTTATTCACATGGAAACAACTAACAAATTATTCAAAGCCGCTAAAATGCCTGCGATCGTTACGGTTTTATTGCTATTGGTGCCTTTAGTGGCAATGCTTTTCACCAATGAGGTCGTCTGGGATGAGACTGATTTTATTGTGATGGGTATTCTCATATTCTTCACCGGCTTTTCCTATAAGCTGGTTACAATGAGTTCGGGGGATTTTCTGTACAAAGCAGCTATGGGATTGGCATTTATAACGGCACTTTTCCTGGTTTGGTCAAATCTTGCCGTTGGCATTATCGGATCTGAAGACAACGCAGCTAATCTGATGTACTTTGGGGTAGTCCTGTTTCTGATCATAGGCTCCTTCATTGCCCGCTTCCAGTCAAAAGGAATGGCGTATGCTTTATTTGGAACGGCCTTTGCCCAAGCATTAACTATCGGAATCACACTTGTAGTCGGAATGCAAGATTATCCGGGAAGCTCAGTATATGAAATCATCATGGTAAATGGATTTTTCATGACCCTGTTCTCGGTATCTGGCGGGTTATTCTGGCTTGCAGCTGAAGAGAATAACGGAATGGATGTGGAAACATCGGCTTAACTCATAAAATAGAGCTATTCGATGAAACTACTTGAAAAATTTCCTAAAACAATAAAGAAATACAACGAGGCCATAGTCGCCTTTGCTCTTGCAGTAGCAGCTGCCGCGTTTATTAAATTGCCGACACTTTTTGGGATTTCACTGGGCCAGAATGAGAGTTTCTACCTCCGCAATATGAGCCTCTTCGTACTACCACTACTGACCGGCTATTTCATCTGGAAACGGCGCCCCGACACCCGTATCCTTCCCTGGATAGCTCTGGTATTTATTGCGGCAGGGATATTTGCCAACGTCTATGCATTCGATCGGCAGAGTGATACTGAGCTACTTTTGGCACTGCACCTGCCTATCACACTCTGGTTGGTCGTGGGCATCGCTTATACAGGTGGCCGGTGGAGCCAGGTTGGCAGGCGCATGGACTTTATACGATTTTCGGGGGAACTTTTCATCTATTACGTTTTAATTGGTCTCGGCGGTGGCGTTTTAACACTATTCATGGCATTGATTTTTAACACCATTGCAATCGATATTGAGCCGTTTTTTGAGTCGTGGCTACTGCCATGCGGCGCAGTCGGAGCCGTCATCATTGCAGCTTGGCTGGTCGAGCTCAAACAGGATATAGTGGAAAGTCTGGCATCTATGTTGGCACGGCTTTTCACTCCTCTGTTTACCATTGTGCTAATCACTTTTCTGGGAACCCTGCTGTGGACCGGACGCGGATTGGAGATCGAAAGGGATGTGCTTATCGCTTTCGATATGCTCTTGATCGTGGTTCTTGGACTTCTGCTCTATTCCATCTCTGCCCGGGCCCCCAACTCCTCTCCTGGTGTGTTCGATGTAGTACAGATCGTGCTGGTGATCAGTGCCTTAACAGCCGACGTGGTGGCGCTGTGGGCCATCGCTGAGCGTATAACGGAACTTGGTTTCACTCCAAACCGTGTGGTGGCTCTCGGTTTGAACGTAATCCTGCTGGTCAATTTGGTTTGGTCTGCAAGACTATATATTCGCTTTCTACAAGGAAAGGGATCGTTTTCAGATATTGAAAAGTGGCAGACCGATTACCTGCTGGTTTATGCCGTATGGGCGGCGATTGTTGTGATTGTCATCCCACCGTTATTTGGATTTGTGTGACTTAATATCACAATAAGATAAGTTATAAATAAAAAAGGCAGCCTGGTTGAAGGCTGCCTTTTCAAATTGAATTGAAGTTGCAATCAGATTACTTCAGATCGAAGCGATCCAATTGCATTACTTTGGTCCATGCATCAACGAAATCTTCCAGGAATTTCTCTTCAGAATCTTTACTTCCATAAACTTCGGCAATAGCCCGAAGCTCAGAGTTGGAGCCAAAGATCAGATCTGCACGGGTAGCCGTCCACTTAACTTCTCCACTATCACGATCCCGACCTTCAAATAAATTACGGTCGTCAGAAATCGCCTTCCACTCATTGCTTAAATCAAGGAGATTCAGGAAGAAGTCGTTAGTGAGTGTTTCTGGCTGATCAGTAAATACGCCATGCTCAGATCCATCATAATTGGTGTCGAGCACACGCATACCACCAAGCAGAACGGTCATCTCAGGCGCTGTCAAGCTCATGAGTTGAGCTTTATCAACTAACAGTTCTTCAACTGTTGCATTGCGATTTGTATCAAAATAATTACGGAAACCATCTGCATCCGGCTTGAGCCATTCAAACGATTCTTCATCTGTTTGTTCGGCAGTAGCATCGGTGCGTCCCGGTGTAAAAGGAACCGTAATATTATGACCGGCTTTTTCTGCAGCTTTTTCAATGGCAGCAGCACCTCCAAGTACAATCAGATCAGCAAGTGAAACTTGTTTGTCACCAGATTGAGTACTGTTAAAATCATCTTGAATACCTTCAAGCGTTTCAAGTACATTAGCTAACTGCTCGGGGTTATTGACCTCCCAATTTTTCTGCGGAGCTAATCGAATGCGAGCACCGTTTGCACCGCCTCGTTTATCTGATTCGCGGTATGTTGACGCCGAAGCCCACGCCGTAGAAACTAATTCAGATACCGTTAAGTCGGTATCGAGAATCTCTTCTTTTAGTTGGTCAATATCTCCATCATTAATTAGTTCGTGATCAACTTCTGGTATAGGATCTTGCCACAGGAGATCTTCTTCGGGAACTTCTGGTCCTAAATATCGAGACTTTGGTCCCATATCACGGTGGACAAGCTTAAACCATGCGCGCGCAAAGGTATTGGCAAATTCATCCGGATTCTCATAAAAATGTTTAGAAATTTTTCTGTATTCCGGATCTACTTTTAATGCCAGGTCCGTTGTCAACATCATCGGTGGGTTCTTCTTGGATGAATCATGGGCATCAGGTACCGTACCATCACCTGCTCCATCTTTGGGCTCCCACTGATATGCACCTGCGGGACTTTTAGTCAGTTGCCATTCATATTCAAACAGGTTCTCAAAGAAACCCATGTCCCATTCAATAGGTTGGTTGGTCCATGCACCTTCCAATCCACTGGTAATTGTATCCGGACCTTTACCGCTACCATAACTGTTCTTCCAGCCGAGCCCTTGCTGCTCAATAGGAGCTGCTTCAGGATCTGGTCCGTTATGTTCTTCAGGACCGGCACCGTGAACCTTTCCAAAGGTATGTCCACCAGCAATAAGTGCAACCGTTTCTTTGTCATCCATGGCCATACGCTTAAAAGTTTGGCGGATAAAGTCGGCTGCTTTTTCTGGATCGGGTTCGCCATTTGGCCCCTCGGGATTAACATAAATCAATCCCATATGGTCAGCTGCAAGGCTTCCTTCAAGATCACCGTCTTCATCATGACGTTCATCGCCCAGCCATTCTTGTTCGGGTCCCCAGTTAATATCTTTTTCGGGTTCCCAGACATCTTCACGTCCGCCACCAAAACCGAACGTTTCAAAGCCCATAGATTCAAGAGCAACGTTACCAGTCAGAATCATCAGATCAGCCCAAGAAAGTTTCTTTCCATACTTTTGTTTAATGGGCCAAAGAAGGCGACGTGCTTTATCAAGGCTTACATTATCAGGCCAGCTGTTAAGGGGGGCAAAACGTTGGTTACCGGTACTTCCACCTCCGCGGCCATCGGCAACACGGTAGGTACCAGCACTGTGCCAAGCCATCCGGATAAAGAGCGGACCGTAGTGTCCCCAATCTGCAGGCCACCAGTCTTTGGAATCGGTCATTAACTCATGAAGATCTTCTTTTACCGCATCCAGATCTAATTTTTCAAACTCTTCAGCATAGTCAAAATCCTCATCCATAGGATTAGATTTAGAAGAATGCTGTCGAAGAATATCCAGATTTAATTTATTGGGCCACCAATCACGGTTTTTAGTACCTCCCCCCGCTGTTTGTTTGGTTGATCCATTATGAAATGGACACTTACTTTCATTGCCATTTACGTTATAGCTTTCAGTATCGTGAGATGAATTCTGATTTTTTTCGTTAGCCATGCTAAACTGATTTATCTATTTATATTTGTCCACCCTAAACTTACTAAATCATTTAAAGACATCTCTTATAGAAATTTACTATAACTTATATTCATGATACTTATGATATAACCCCTTTAGCCATTAGCAGGGCATTTAAAATGCTACTACTTTGGTACTCTGTAGATATTCTACCATAAAAAATTAATACTGATACCGACGAATGAAAAAGTATTGCTATTTATTTTTGTTTTTGTTCACCGCACAGTTGACGGTGGCGCAAACAACATCCCGTGAATTCAGAGACTTCTCCCATCAGCAAAACGAGTATATAGTTCGTGTCAGTGACGGGACTTACCGAATACAGTTTTATACGCCGAATATTGTAGAGACATCTTTTATTCCAGAAGGGGAAAGCTATAAGAAAAAATCCCACGCCGTAGTATTAAAACCTAAGGAAGTAAGTGTTGATGTTACTGCGGCAAATTCATTTGTAAAGCTTAAATCGGGTGGGTTATTAGTTGAAATACAAAAAGAGCCTTTTCAGATATCGTATTACAGAGATAACAAGTTGGTAATTAAAGAAAATGGTTATCATGAAGATTCTCTGAAAACAATACAGTTTGAAATTTCTGAAGAGGAGGCTTTATACGGGGGTGGAGCTCGGGCACTGGGTATGAAGCGACGCGGCCAGCGGCTGGAATTATATAATAAAGCACATTATGGCTATGGTAAAACAAGCGATCTGTTAAATTATACCATGCCGGTGGTATTATCTTCAAAACAATATTTACTGCATTTCGATAATGCTCCGATTGGGTATCTGGATTTAGATAGCTCATCAAATAATATACTTAGTTATGAAACTATTGGTGGGCAGATAACTTATCAGGTAGTTAGTGGTAGTTCATGGCTTAATATAATTGATAACTATACCGATTTAACCGGTAAACAGCCGATGTTACCACGCTGGGCGATGGGTAATTTTTCCAGCCGATTTGGTTATCATTCACAAAAAGAAGTGTTAGAGACCACCAGACTTTTTAGAGATGAAGACATTCCACTGGATGCGATTATCCTGGACCTGTTCTGGTTTGGGAAGGAGATGAAAGGCAACATGGGCAATTTTGAATTTTATGCTGATTCTTTTCCCGAGCCTGAGCAGATGATTAGCGATCTGCACCATGATCGGGTCGAGACTATTTTAATTACTGAGCCTTATGTGCAGACGAGCTCCAAGCGATGGGATGAAGCGGTTGAGCAGGGTGTGCTGGCCAAAGATTCGCTGGGTAATCCCCTCACCTTTGATTTCTTTTTCGGTAATACTGGCATTGTTGATGTATTTGATAAGAAGGGGTACAACTGGTTTAAAGAGATTTATAAAGAGTTATTAGAAATGGGTGTTGCCGGAATATGGGGTGATTTGGGAGAACCGGAAGTACATCCCGAGGAAGCTGTTCATGCGATTGGAACAGCGAACGAAGTGCACAATATTTATGGCCATCAGTGGGCCAAGTTGGTGGATGAAGCCTTTTACGAGTATGATCCGGATATGCGTCCCTTTATCTTAATGCGGGCTGGGTATTCGGGTTCGCAGCGCTTTGGAATTATCCCGTGGACGGGGGACGTAGCTCGAAGTTGGGGCGGATTGCAAAGTCAGCCCGAAATATCGCTGCAGATGGGTATGCAGGGTATTGGATATATGCACAGCGATCTGGGTGGATTTGCCGGCGATAATCTGGATGATGAGTTGTATGTACGGTGGATGCAATATGGAGTTTTTCAACCGATATATCGCCCCCACGCTCAGGAAGCCGTGCCCAGCGAGCCGGTCTTTCGAAGTGATAGCGCCAAGAGGTTATCTGGAAAAGCGATAGAGTTGCGATACCGGTTGTTGCCCTACAATTATAATTTAGTATATCAGAATCATAGAACTGGAGCCCCACTCATGCGTCCACTGTTTTTTGAAGAGCCGGATAATGAAAAACTATTTAACTATGATGAGGCCTATCTGTGGGGCCATGATTTTTTGGTGGCTCCTATCGTAGAATCTGACCAAACGGAAAAGGAAGTCTATTTTCCGGATGGATCAAACTGGTATGATTTCTATACGGATAAAAAATACGAGGGTGGTAAATCGGTGAAAGTAGCAGTAAATGATACGACTATTCCCACTTACGTTCGCGGAGGGACATTTATTCCTATGACTGAAGTAGTGCAAAATGACAAGAAATATACTGGGGACAACTTGATTTTGCATTACTATGTGGATGAGAGCGTAAACAGATCGCAATCGGAGTTATATAATGATGATGGATTGACAAGAGGTGCTGTGGATAAAGGGAAGTATGAAATATTAACGTTTGAGGCTGAGAAAAATAAAAATCGCTTGGACATTGAATTTCAGGCTAACATTGGAGAAAATTATTCACCATCAGAGAAAAATATTGAGCTGATTGTTCATAATTTAGAAGCCCGGCCCGAAAAAGTAATTGTTAACCAAAAGAAAGTTTCTGCCAGTTGGGATCAAGAAAATGAGCAAGTGCGTGTTCCATTTCGTTGGAATACGCAGGAACCGGCATCTATAAAGATTTACCGATACAAATAGTGTATTTGATTACTTAAAGAAATTATCGATACTACTTTTGAATTAAATGTATAAGTAATAAATAAGAGTGGTTATGGATTTTATTAGTGGATTATTTGTAGATTTAAGTTTATTAGGCGGGATAGTACTATTTATCATGAGTTTCTTTAAGAAGTATGAAAAGTATCGGTATAAAATGATGATTGTCGGAGTGGCACTAATTGTTATTTGGATAGCATTTGTCGATACTGCTTCATTACAGGAAGCTTACCGAGAAGGATATGAAGCAGCACAGGGGATTTAACAATGATAACTGAAAGGGACTTAACCCATTTACAGCGTTGCATTGAGCTGGCCGAAGAAGCAGTAGAGGCTGGAGATGAACCATTTGGATCAATACTGGTTTCAAAGGATAATAAAGTACTCTTTGAGGATCGCAATCGTGTAAACACAAAAAATGATCCAACTCGCCATCCAGAATTTGCAATTGCAAGGTGGGCAGCAGAAAACCTTGATCCTAAAGAACGAGTAACAACTACGGTTTATACTTCGGGAGAACATTGTCCCATGTGCGCTGCTGCGCATGGGTGGGTTGAGTTGGGACGTATTGTGTATGCAAGCTCAAGTACACAGTTGACTAAATGGTTAGATAATATTGGGGTGGGGCCGTCTATGGTGCAGTCGTTGTCCATTGCAGAACTTGTGCCGAGTATTGAGGTAGAGGGACCAGTGCCTGAACTTGCCAAGAAGGTCAAAGCTCTGCACAAGCAATTTCATGGTTCAAAATAATTGGATAGTTCCCTGTGTTCTCGTTACGCCAACTGGAGAGATTATTTTCCTATCTTGCCCTACCAGAAATAATATTAGTTTTTAGTATTATTCCACAAAACAGGGAGCAACAGAAGGATCAAAATTACCTTAAGATATAGTTTTTATGAAACAGAATAATCGGCCGTCACTGCTATTACTACACGGGGCACTGGGCACGTTGGAGCAATTTGATTTTTTAGTCCCGCAGCTAAAAGAACACTTTGTTGTACACCGAATAAATTTTGAAGGCCACGGGGATGCAGGTCCCACCGACAGCCCTTTCCGTATTTCCTATTTTGCTGAAAATGTTTTGGGGTATATGGATGAACACGGCATTGAAGCTGCTAACTTTTTTGGATACAGTATGGGCGGGTATGTAGCGCTGGTATTGGCTAAAAACCATCCACAAAGAGTAAAAAAAGTGGCTACGCTGGGGACGATTTTGCAGTGGAATGAAAAAATAGCAGAACAGGAATGCCAATATCTGCATCCGGGTAAAATAAAGGAAAAGGTGCCTCATTTTGCAGAGCAGCTCAAAGAACGCCATCTGTCTGGATGGGAGCGCGTGGTAAACAATACACGTGATATGTTGCAATATTTAGGTGTGAATCCCGAAATTGAATCAGAAGATTGGAAGCATATTACTTGTCCATTGCGTTTTCATATAGGAGATCGGGATACTACGGCCGGACTTGCTGATACGGCGGAGATTTATCAGAAAACGGAAAAATCTGAGTTAGTAGTGCTGCCCAAAACCGGGCATCCTATTACAGAAGCGGATAAAGATTATCTTATGCTATCGCTTGAAAAGTTTTTTAATGAAATAAAAAAGACTGATCTGGATGACCGGGCTCAGAAAAAGAATGGCAGCAGAACGGAATAATTAATTGATGAAAGATGGTTTAATCCCAATAAAAGGACATACTATGAAAAGTATAACAGGTTTTGCGTTGTCAATATTGGCAGTGTTTTGCATGGTTCAGCCGTTACAAGCACAGCAGTCAAATAACTTTAAGGATCAATTTACCCGGCATTTCGACTATGCTTCTCGCGTATTGTCTCTGGCTGAAGCAATGCCGGCAGAGAAATATTCCTGGCAACCGGAAGAGGGGGTCTTTTCAGTGGAAAGAGTGTACACACATATCGCCCGGTATAATTTCTATTATCTGGAAAATTCGCTCGGCATCCCCGCCCCCGATGACGTGGATGTAGAAAATATAGAGTCTATAACAGGCAAGAAAAACGTAGTGGATATCCTGGAGCATTCTATAAAGCATGTCAAAGATGCTATTAAAGAAATGCCAGAGTCAAAACTGAGTGAACAAACAGAAATGTATGGGCAAACAGTTAACGGACAAGCTGTTTTGATGCAACTTATCACGCATAAGAGTGAGCACGTAGGTCAGTCAATAGCGTATGCCCGTATGAATGGGATTGTACCGCCGTGGAGTGAATAGCTTATGGTAAAATGAGTAACGAGCATAATTACTCGTTACTCATCCTTTATTTATCAAACCTTTTTAAACACTACAATACCATTGTGGCCCCCAAAGCCAAAGGTGTTGCTCATTACCACATCTATATTTTTCTCTCTGGCTTCACCCAGCACGATATCCAGTGAGGAGGGGATTTCTTCATCAATATTTTCGGTATTGATGGTGGGGGGCACCAGGTTATTGTTGATGGCTTTAATACTGGCAATTGCCTCGATAGCTCCAGCTGCCCCTAAGAGGTGTCCCGTCATTGATTTGGTAGCCCCAATGGATAAGTGATCGGAATCTTTTCCAAAAACGTTGACTGCGGCTTTAATTTCACTGATGTCTCCCACAGGGGTGGAAGTTGCGTGTGTATTCAGGTAATCCACATCCTCAGCATTGAGCTCACTGTCATTGAGTGCTTGTTTCATCGCTGCGGTAGCTCCCTTTCCTTCCGGATGGGTAGCCGTCATGTGATAAGCATCGGCCGTCATGGCAGCACCGGTAACTTCGGCATAAATATTAGCACCGCGTGCCTTGGCGTGTTCATATTCTTCCAAGATAAGCGTTGCAGCTCCCTCTCCCATTACAAAACCGTCGCGGTCTTTATCAAATGGACGAGAAGCTGTTTTGGGATCGTCGTTGCGCTGTGACATGGCACGCATAGCCGAAAATCCGCCAAAAGAAGCCTCTGTAATACCCGCTTCGGATCCACCGGTAATCATTACTTTGGCCTTGCCCCAGCGAATGTAATTAAGCGCATCCATAATAGCTGTATTAGAGGTTGCACAAGCCGAGACAGTGGCGTAGTTGATACCCATTAGTCCATATTTCATAGAAATCATTCCAGGCGCCATATTGATGATCAGCTTGGGGACGAAGAACGGGTTAAAACGCGGGTTGTAGTCGCGTTCAGCATAATTACGTACTTCTTCTTCAAAGGTTTTCATACCGCCCTGACCACTGCCCCAAATAACGCCGGTATCGAAGGGATCCATCTCATCAAAATCGAGTCCCGAATCTTCAACCGCCTGATTGGTGGATACTAATGCGTACTGACTGTAGGGATCAGAACGACGAATGGTATTATGTTCTAAATGCTCGCTGACGTCAAAATCTTTGAGCTCACAGGCAAAATGTGTGCGAAATTGAGAAGGATCAAAATGGGTAATGCGATCGGCTCCACTCATACCATTGGATAGGTTTTCCCAAAAATCGGGTACGTTATTTCCAAGCGGAGATATGGCTCCGAGCCCAGTTACTACAACTCGTTTAGGCTTGCTCATTATAAAAAAGAGTAAATTTTATTGCGATGAAAAGGTCAATATGCAGAAATAATTGACAAGATAAGTCGCGTGGAAATTACGGATTCTTTAAGCTTCCACCAATTTGTTATCCAGAGTCGGAATTTTTGAAGCTACAAAGTATCATAAATTAAAAAAGCCCTCCCGAGAGAGGAGGGCTTAAGTAACAGGACTATCGGATTGTGTTAGTCTGTCTGTGTTGCATAAAAACGTTCGGTATCAATTTCGTCTCCATCCCAGTGCTGTACCGCAACCTGTTCAAGATCCATGGGGCCATCGGCTCCTTTGAAAGTAACAGTCATAGTAGATTCTACAGCTGTTATTCCTTCGTCTTCATTAGAAGTAATGCCGGAAACTTCGATACCGTGAAATTTTTCAACACTGCTAAAAAATTCTTTCTCGCGTTCGCGGTTTGCCTCTTTGCCTTCAACAGTTGTTCCATCTTCCAAAATCATGGTTACGTCGTCGGCATAATATTCTTCAAAAGCATCCATTGCGGTGCCTTGTGCGATATGGTTATAAATGTCGTTGATCTTATCAAAATAATTCATAGATGTAAAATAATTTAATATTGAAGTATTGGTTAGATGGTGTAACGATGGCCAGGAAAAAATAGTTTCTGAAAAAGAATTTTTTTGGTTGCGGGGAGGGCTGCATCAATCTATCTTTACATTCAACAGCAAACCGAATATAGTTTAAGGATTATGGCCAAGGTTAAGCTCATCGATATAGCACATGGAAGAAGTGGTGACAAGGGGGATGGCAGTAATGTGGGAGTGATTGCCCGCCATCCTGATGTGTATCCCTTCCTAAAAGAGAGGTTGACTGCAGATGTCGTCAAAGATCACATGAAGCATATCTGTGAAGGCGAAGTAGAACGCTATGAATTACCCAATATTGGCGCGCTTAACTTTGTGCTACATGAAAGTTTGGGCGGCGGGGGCACGGTATCCCTAAAACTGGATGCCCAGGGAAAAACGCATGCCTCAATGTTGCTACGGATGGATATTGAAGTACCTGATGGGCTGCTGGAGAAAGTAAAAGAAACAGCATAGAAATTTTTGTGATGTTCTGTGTTACATTCAGATCATATTGTTACACTTCTACATCTCGTGCTATAGCATTATTCACCCGATCACAAAAAAAGTGGTCGGATGATGTAATTTACGAATGTAGAATCATGACACATCGTGTTTCTATATTACCCCGTTCTTCTAATCTTTTTTAGTGTGTCTAAAAAAATCACCCGGCCATTTTTCTTATTCCATCGTAAATAAATTGTATCGACAGGGCCGCCAAGAGCACACCTAAAAATCGACGGAGAATTTCATCGCCAGTTTTGCCAATTATTTTTTTTAGATAGGCTGAGGTCAGCATCAGAATAAATGTAAGTAGTAAAATAGTAACAATGGCAGCTACTACAGATAGGTTAGCTGTTGTCTCAGAAGCGTTGGAAAATAAGAGGATGGCCAGTGTTAGTGCACCCGGTCCTGCCAGCAGTGGAATGGTCATGGGAAAGACGGATATATCTTTTTTGATTGTGGTATCTTCATACTCTACTGCTTCAGTAATCATATTAAAAGCGGTATAGAATAAAAGTAGTCCGCCTGCAATCCGCAGGGAGTTGATGTTAATGCCCAGCTGATCGAGCAATGCTTCGCCGTAATTTCCAAATACGATGAGCAGTACTACCGAAATCAAAATTGATTTTAGGGCCATCATACGGCGGTGGCGTTTTGCCCCTTCTGGGATAAGAGAGTGAAAAACTAATGCTGCTCCAATGGGGTCAATAATGACAAAGAAGCCAGTCAAAGCATTTAAATAAACTGCTAAATCCATGGTGATTACAATTCTTTCCTAATTAACTAATTAGTGAATTCAATAGGAATGGTTACTTTGGTTTTATCCCATTCCATGATGATGTTTGTTTCGTCTTCAAAGGTTTCAGAAAATCGGATGGTTAGGGCTTCGGTACTTTTCTCGGCCGTTTGTTTTGGAACGTCAACGCGGAGGACATCTTTAGAAGTATCGTAATCAAATGCACCCCACTGCCCCAATGCACTATTTAAAATGACAGTCCACATATTTTCTTTTTTAGGGATAGTAAAAACCGAGTAGGTTCCTGCATCAAGGGGTTTTCCTCCGAAGATAATATTATTCGTTGTGGTAATTTCGGTAGCTTCATTAGCTCCTGTTCGCCATACTTCGTTATAGGGAACGAGCTCACCGAAAATTTCGCGGTTGTTTTTATAAGGCTGACCGTATACGATTTTTATATAGGTATTACTTGGTTCGTGGCTGGTTTTTGCAATGGCGATGGGGCTTTTTCTTCGTTCAGAATTTAGCTCTTGGGGTTTGGGATCGGTACATCCGGTAAAAAGAAAAAGTCCGACGAATAGATAAAAAGGAATATTTTCAGAGAGATAAAGGGGGATACTCATATCGAACAGGAATAGATAAATCTGTGATGTGAAGCTGAAGTATACGTTTAAAAATCTCCTATAAAAAATTGATGCTGCTTGCGAGTTGGCTCATACCCAACACCCACGCCAATATTGAATCCGATGTTACCAAAGCGAAAATTTACGCGCAGACCAAGTCCAAATACAGATCGGGAATCGTGGTGCCAATCTGAAAAGGTGGGATCAACAACTGTATTCGAAAAAGCCACCAGGTAAATATTACTTAAGTAAAAAGGAAGCAAAAGGCCTCCATCATCAACATATGTTATGGGAGCAGTATAGCGAGTGCTAAAGCTTAGCAAATTGCGGGAACTGGGAAAAATAGATTCTGAAAATCCATTTGAAACCAAACTTTGATTGTCAAAAATAAAGCCCGATTGAGTTAATCCCCTCATTCCCAATCGCAGCGATTGATTCCATTGACGGAGGGGAGAAATATAAGCAAACATCCCTCCTTGCCAGGCGGTCTGTGCGGGTGCAGAAAATTGGAAGTCACGTTCTGCGGTAGAAAATGAAACGGTATCCCCCGATAAGTAATGCTCAATCTCTGAAAATAGTATAACTCCTGTATTTGGTTGAATATCCCGAATATTTTGCTGTAAGCGGTAGTTGAATCGGACTAACATGTCGCCAACCGTTGTATTAGCAAATTCCGAAATAGCGTTCTGAAAATTTGTATCCCAAAATCGTATTTGTGACTGACGAAGTTCTGGGCTTATTGACAGAGAAGTGTTATAAATATTTTGATTGAACCGTATGCTAAAAGGAACGCTAAAAGCCAGGCTACGTTCCTGTCTGCCCAAGAAGGCGTTGTTGGAAACTGCTCGATATGATGGTTCATTGAAAGCACGAAGTCTAAATCCTGGCCAAAACGTTTTATTTTGATATGAAAAATCGTACCAGCCACGTTTTTTAAAATAGGTAACTTCTCCCGAGTACGCCTGGGTAGATAATGTATTTACGCTATGCAGCGAAAGACCTACCTTATATTTGTTTTGATTCGACACCTCTTCGGCATTAGGCAAAATCGTACGGGGCTTTAGCCAGCTGGCGCTTGATGAATAGGAGTCCGTTTCCCATGATTGCGAAGCTGTTGTAATAGAATCAGAAATAACACTGACGGGTTCGAGATTTCGTCGTGTCGTTGTTTTCCAACGCTGTTCCGATATAGGCCGATTGAAAAAATCGTTTCGTTCAATCAGCGCCGGAAGCCGCTCATTTTTATCCTGCCGGATAAAGGCAACCCGGTTGCCATCGGGATTGTAACTGCCTTCAAAAGCATTAAATTTCATATTCGTAATTTGCAGAATTTCCTGCTGCGATAAGTTGTACTCGTAAAGCTGCATCGTCCCCGAAAAGTCGCTGCTAAATAGAATTTTGTCCTCATTGGGGTGCCACTCGGGATCAAAAACTGAGCCGCTCTCAAAAGCTACATCTGGTTCTTGGTCCAGCTGCTTGGCAACATTACTCCGGCCTGTAATCCAAAGAGCTTGCTGTTCTTTTTTGTTGGATATAATAGCTAACTGCTTTTGGTCAGGGCGTGATGCCACGGCTTTTATTTCATGGTTTGGGTCCGAAAAAACCTCTTGTTCATCATTAAAGTTGGTGCTTGGAAGAGCTATCAGCTTCGACCGACCAGGATGTGATTTAAGGGCAAATAATCCATCCTCAAAAAAAGTAGGAGCATACAATCGTGATTGTTGCGTTAGCTGTTGCTTTTGTTGGGATTCAAAATGGTAGCTTACTAATTCTGTTTTGGCCGTACTATCATAAATAGGATCTGTTTCGTAATAGCTGAATACCATCTGTGAGCGATCATTAGACAGCGTGTATTGAAAGTCCCGCACCGAGTTGGTTGCAATGATATGATTCAGGCTGTGGTTGTTCAGATCATAGCTATAAAATCCTGGGCGGGCATTATAAAACGAGCCATAAAAAATAAGTCTTGAGTCGGAGAGCCACTTTGGCCGACGAATTTCCCGACCTCTAAATGGAAGGTTCAGTTCCATAAACCGGGAATCATGCTCATCGGCATTGAGCTTATTTTTGTGATGCTTCTCGAATTGATCATAGAGTTTTCCAGGCCAGGAACCGGTAACACGACGGAGCGCGAAGCCGTATCCCAGAAAGGGAAAATCCATATAAAAATCGAGCACTTTCCGTGTGGTTTTATCACCATAGGTGGTATGAAGCCAAGTGATAAATTCATAACCGCCTATATAGTGCCGGCCAAAGGGACGTGTGTAGTCGGGTGGCTGAATGAGTTGCCTCATTGACCAGCGTTTATTGCTATCAAATGTGGCATCAAACTGATTGGTGAAAAAGGGATAATTGCCACGTCCTCCGTGTTCGGCAATATTTGTTGTCTCGTGATAAACAGCAATGCC
The DNA here is from genome assembly GCF_038594945.1 of Fodinibius sp. Rm-B-1B1-1. Taxonomy (NCBI): domain Bacteria; kingdom Pseudomonadati; phylum Balneolota; class Balneolia; order Balneolales; family Balneolaceae; genus Fodinibius; species Fodinibius alkaliphilus. The sequence continues at coordinate 902,594 of NZ_JBCFYD010000001.1, read as the reverse complement.
TTCGGTAGCCCCGGGTGGTAAGGCCCCGTGAATAGAGCGCGCCAGGTCAGGTGAAAAAAGGCTCACAAATTGAGGAATATTGTAATCACCGAGATTGCTGAATTGCAGTGCGTGGACCAGTTCATGTGGGCCCACATTGGTCAGCCAACTACCCGTTTGTGGATTTAGCGACTTGCCTTTGATAGGTGGTAGCTCAATTTCTGACCGGAAGTTAAAGGGGGTTACAAAACCGTTAGAACGGTCGTTGTAGTTATTTAATATGATGGGAAAGTTTTGGAGCTGCCCTCCTACCAACCGTTGTACCTTGGGATATTGTGATTCTAAAATCTGTGCCATCTCTATTGCCTGCCTGTCATTCTCAGGTGCATAAACAAATTTGAAATGAGCAGTTTTCAGCTGTTGCCAATGTTGATTGGGTGGGCGGTATTGAGTGGGATACAGCTGGGCAAAACAGTTGGCATGCAACAAGAAGAGGAAAATAAAAGAGTATAATAGTTTGGAAAACATGCCACTTTGTATTGATTGAATGATGAGCCAATCTAACAAAGATTGATGGCTATCATCAACAACAGTTTTTTGGCCCTCTTTTGGTTTCTCCTTTAGCTCCTCCATAAAAGGGCTAAATTTGCAATCTAATAAATATTTAAGATCATCTTGTTACTGTCTTGAACAGCGAGGTTTATCCCCCGTAACCCGGCAGGTAATAGTAAATGGCCCAAAAGTGTGAGAAGGTACCAGCCATTACAAAAAGGTGCCATATTTCATGGTGGCCAAACCAATTGGGTATGGGGTTCGGTTTTTTGATACCGTAGATAATAGCGCCGAGCGTGTAGGCCAGCCCGCCAATGCCAATCCAGACTAAAAAGGCCATGGGCAGTTTTTCCATAAGAGTGGGAAAAATGATGATGGCCAGCCAGCCCATCCCCAAATAAAATAACGTAGAGAGCCAGCGCGGGGCATTCATCCAAAGAAATTTTTTAATGATGCCAATGATTGCGAGGCTCCAGATGGTGGTAAAGAGTCCCCATTTCCATCCTCCTTCAAGAACCAGTAAACAAATAGGCGTGTAGGTACCGGCAATGAGCACATAGATCATGCTGTGATCAAGTTTCTGAAGGAGCTCCAGAGTTTTCTTTTTAACTGGCAACGCATGGTATAATGAGCTGGCAGTGTAAAGTAAAATCATACTGAGGCCAAATATGGAAAAGGCAATCAAATGGCTAATTGAGCCGCTTTGAATAGCTTCGAAAACAAGCAGGACGAGCCCGATTACCGCGAGCACAGCCCCAGCGGCATGGGTCAATGTATTAACGGGTTCTCGAATGTTAGTGAAGATCTTTTTCATGGGTAAAATTTTATATCGTAATATACGAAAAATACCAACGTATTAGTGTGATGAATAGTTTAATAATACTTCTTTATACTTTCTTTTGTATGAGGTAAAGGTGTTACAATTTTTAATGTGTTAAAGGGTGGAAATCCTGGTTATTCTTATTTAGATTTATTCTATTCTTTTGAAGCATATTTAACTACAAATATATACCGATGAAAAATCTATTTAGACAATATTTTACCAAGACATTTTTGATTTTATTTCTTGCCGGAGGTCTTGTGGCCTGTGGTGGAAGTGGCGAAGAAGAATCTGCTAACGAAAAAAGCCAAGCCACTGCTGAAACTGATACGACATCTGCCCCAACCGAGAAGCTTAACATAAATACGGCATCCGGCGATCAGTTTCGGACGATCCCCAATGTGGGCGATAAGATGGTTCACGAGTTTGAGGAGTATCGCCCGTATGTAAGCATTCAGCAGTTCCGTAAAGAAATTGGTAAATATGTTGATGAATCACAGGTAGCGGCATATGAGGAGTACATTTTCGTACCCATTCACCGTAATGATAGTGATGTCTCAACGTTGACGCAGATCCCGGGTTTGGATGAATCTGCAGCCCAAGAGATTGCCAGTCAGCGTCCCTTTGATACTAATGAAGCCTTTTTTGAAGCTCTTTCTTCTGTAGTAGATGAACAGCAGTTGGCTACAGCCAAAAGTTACATGAAAGCTGAATAACCGATGGAAGAAAAATCTATTGAACATCAGTTGCGGCGATTCCTGTTGGGAGTCGCCGCCTTTATTTTGATTGGTACCATCGCCGAACTACTGCTCATAGAGCATTATGAGGAAGGCTTGCAGTGGCTACCTTTTGTCTTTTCGGCGATTGGATTAGTAAGCATTGGGGGCGCCTGGTATTATCCCACAACAAATACTTTGAAAGCTATGCGAGTTATAATGGGCTTGGTTGTGTTAAGTGGTGTGGTGGGAATTTATATTCACTTTAGCCGAAACCTGGCATTTACACGCGAAATTAATCCGTCATTCTCATTGGCCGAAGCTATCCTTCCGGCCCTAAAGGGATCGTACCCGCTTTTAGCTCCGGGCGTACTCTTTTTAGCGGGTATTTTGGCGTTGGCTGCTGCTCATCGACATCCCAAGCTGGAGAAGTCCTAATTTATATACCCCAGCTATGGTATTAATTTCGTTGCCAGTCTTCGATTAGGACGTGATTCGTATTCCCATCAGAATCTGAAAATACCAACCGATCGCTCTTTTCGGTAGAGTCTGATGTTTTTGGAAGTTTGGATGAGGTCCGAATAATTCGTCCGGTGATTATAATATTATTGTCAAGGGTATCGCTTATTGTAGCAGAAAGTGACTTTCTGTTGTTAAAAATGATATGCTGGGGCGTAAAGTCAGAAGACCAGTTTTTTACTGTTACAGAGAGGTCGGTCCCCACTTCTGGTACATCAGAACTCCCTATGGGAGAGCGGGACCAGTTATCATATGTCGCATTTAAAATCTGAATATTTTGATTACTTACTGTATTTTCAGTTGAGGAACACCCAGATGAAAACAGTAATATGGGTGTTATAAACAACATTATAATCTTCATTGGGAATAAAAGTAATCAGAAATTAGTTTTGTAAGTATATAACAGCTATTGTGTAATTTTAGTACAAAAGTTATGAAAAATTTGCGATTTATTTGTATTGCATTTTTAGTGATCATTATTGGAGGCTGTGAACTTTTAACGGGTTCAGATTCGGATGATGAAATAGAAGAACCCTCTGATGAAAAGCAATTTGTATGGAATGCCATGAACTACTGGTATTATTGGCAGGGTGATGTTTCGGCGCTTGCCGATAATCGTGATGACAATGAGGGGGAATTTTGGAGATATCTTAATGGGTTTTCTGATGCAGAAGCGTTATTTGAATCGTTTCGACATCCCGATGATGACTTTTCCTTTTTTATTGATGATTATGAAGAATACCAAAATGAGCAAGATGGTATTTATGCGGCCTTGGGACTGAATTATGGATTCTATTATAAAGATCAGCAGCAAACGGATTTAGTGGGATATGTGCGTTATGTTATTCCAGGTTCTCCAGCAGAAGACGCCGGTCTTGAGCGGTTAGATTTATTTACAAAAGTAGATGGTACTACCATAACGGTAAATAATTACCTGGATCTTTTGACAAACGATTCGGCCCATGATTTAACGTTGGCAAAAATTGATACCTCGGGAAGTAATATTCAATATGTAGAAGATGAAACCGTTACCGTGGAATCTCAGGAAGTTATTGAAGACCCAGTATTTGCCAGTGAGGTTATAGATACCAGTGGGGTAAAGATTGGCTATTTGATGTACAACTCTTTTCAAACGAATTCACATCAAGCCCTCAACGACGTATTTTCAGATTTTAAAAACCAAGCCATAAATGAGCTTGTGTTAGATTTGCGCTACAATGGCGGTGGAGCTGTAATAACCAGCCAACTGTTAACAAGTATGATCTCCGGGCTCGGAAGTTCAACAAAATTTGGAGAGTTTGAATACAACGAAAAACGATCTGCAAATAATAATCGGGAGGTATTTTTTTTAGATGAAGTGCCCTTGGAAAATGAAGACGGCGATATTAAGCGAGATAATGAAGGAAACTTTGAAAATTCTGAATCTATGAACCGCTTATCGTTAGATAAAGTGTATGTGTTGACCAGTTCGGGGACGGCTTCTGCCAGTGAGACGGTGATCAATAGCCTGCTTCCCCATATAGACGTAACATACATCGGTTTGAAAACGGTAGGTAAAGATGAAGGGTCCCTAACGTTGTATGATGCTCCGTCTCCTTATCTAAATAGCGATGAAGCCAATTCGGATCACAAAAAGGCTATTCAACCAATTGTACTAAAAATAGTTAATGCTGATGGGGAAGCCTATCCAACAGGATTTGCGCCGGAGGGATATACGTCTGATGGCTGTCCCGATGATGATTCTGATAACTGCGTTAGTGAGATAACGCTGGATAATATTTTAAATAAGCCAAACTTAGGTAATCCTGAGGAACCTCTTTTTTCTCGGGCTATTGATATAATACTTGGTCAACAAACGAAACGGCGCGCAGGTGTTAAACAGATCAAGATGAAAGAAGCCCCACTACCTACTGGTTTTGATGCCTTTAAGTTGCATAGACAAGGCATGTTTGTAGAGCCTTATATGATGCCAACAGGTGAAAAGCGGTAAGTAAGCTAACACAAAAATTAGTAGAGGGAATCAGGGCTAATTGCCTGATTCCCTTTTTTATTTAGCGGAAGTGTTAAGATAGGCATTTAACTTATCGAACGATTGATTCCATCCTCTTTTGGTTTCTTTGGTCATGTCACCTGCCGGGATACCAATATGCTTCAGCGTCATGCGAGTTTTAGAGTTTATTTCGTCAAGTTGTAGTACGATCTCCATAGTCAGGGGAAAGTCTTCTTCAAATCCATAGTACGAAGCGGGGACGAGATTACCCTCGGAGTCGGCAAAACTGTCGGTACAAACTAACTTAGAGGGGGCGTTTATTTTTTTGTAGGTACCCGTAGACCAGAACTCTTTGCCCTCGGGCGAACGCATACAGTTTAAGTAGCTACCTCCTTTTCGCAAATCGATGCTGGCATGGGGACAGCTAAAATCTTTTGGCCCCCACCATTGTTTTATTTTTCCAGGATGGGTCCATGCCTCCCAAACCAATGCCCGGGGAGCATCAAAATGGCGGGTGATAACCAGCTTATTTGTGGTGTCAGTTTTTTTCAAAGGATTACCTCTTACGCTTTTACTGGTTTTTTCTCTAACGAAATTACATAGGATGTCATCTTATTGATCATGGGAACATCGGTATCACTAAAAACATAACTATCACAGAAGGCATATGTTTTGCCATCTGGCGATGACATTGAGCCTTCAACTATGCCTTTATTTTTGTGTATGATGATATTATCAATAGAAAGTTCGAACGGTTCATCAGCTTTCATCTCCTTGAGCGCAGTGGTAAAGTTACTTTTACCTATGATGGCATCGTCGCCTTTGATGATCCATTGAATATCATCTGCAACAAATTTTGAAATATAATCTATATCGCTGTTGGCAAAAGCGTTATTAAAATCACGCAAAAATTGCTCTTTGGTACTCATAATTATTCCCTCTTATTTAATTTGGGATAAATCCGATATTCACTCATAATTATTAGAATATATATGTAATTTACTGGTTACAGTTTTTCCATTGATAGCAATTTTGGAGGGTACTTTTGTAGGTAAGCTTCCTATTCTAATTTGTTCCTTATTTCTTATGAATCATCTAATTCAACTAAGATTTAATAACTTGTTATGAAATTTGGCAGTATTGATAATCCCGGTGACCAGAACCTATCTCTTCCCGATGATCATCCCCGAACAAAAAACGTACTTTCTACTTATGGGGATAAAGAAACCCCTTCGGTTTATGTAGGATGTGCCAAGTGGAATAAGAAAGATCTCAAGAATTTTTATCCGGATGGCGTAGGAGATGAACTCGAATACTATGGAAAAAACTTTAATTCAGTAGAGCTCAATGCCACCTTTTATAATACTTTTGATAAAGACCAGATAACAACCTGGTACAACAAAGTACCTACAGACTTCAAATTTTTTCCGAAGGTCAACCGGTATATTAGTCACTTAAAATGGCTTAATGATATTGAAACCGCTACTGAGGATTATTATGACAGTATTATTCATTTTAAAGAGAAACTGGGAACAACCTTTTTACAGCTGCGTGGCAATTTTAAGCCTAAATATTTTGACCGGGTTGCTCGGTTTATAGGACGTTGGCCCGAGGGCGTTCCGCTGGCCATAGAATTTCGTCACCCCGATTGGTTTGCTGATTCTGAAGTAGCCAATGAGCTTTATCAACTGTTGGAGGAAAACGACGTAGCTAATCTAATTACGGATACAGCCGGAAGGCGCGATCTGCTGCACATGCGTTTGACCAATAATGAAGCTTTTGTACGGTATGTTGGAGCTAATCACGAAACAGATTACAGTCGGCTTGATGAGTGGGTGCAACGTTTAACAAAGTGGAACGAGCAGGGACTGGATAATATCCACTTTTTTGTCCATCAAAATAAGGAAAAAGCGTCGCCCAAGCTGTCGGCCTATTTTATTCAAAAACTGAATGCGTCATTGGGAACAGATTTGGAACCGCCAAAGTTACCAGGTGAACAAAATGATCTTTTTTAAGAAACGAAGTGCTATCTTATAATGAGGTAGAATTAGTGTTGTTATTGGATTTTGGTGCCTCTTAAAGTAGGATGATCCAGTACAGGTAAACGAGTGCAAAGCCTGTTAAGAACACCATCCCACTCCAACTAAGCCATTTTAACCATGGTTGAGGTCGACAGTCGTCGGGCATGTGATCGGCGGTAACCAGCTTATAGTTTAGATAGGCAAGAACCGGGGCGGTCAGAAAAGAAAGGGTTGTGGCAAGATCAACCATTAGGGTAAAAGAATCTCCTAAGAAATAAAGTACACCGAGAGAAAACAGGGAGATAATCACAATTAGAACCCGGTATATTGGTAAGCTGTCTTTTTGCTCTATGCTTTCTGGAAGCAACACTTCGATCATGCGTCGACAAACTCTTGGATAAGCATCGGTGACGGTAAGCGTGGTGCTAAACATGGTGGTAAACGCGCATATAATAATGACCGGATACAGCCAGTCGCCCAAGCTTTCGGTGTACAGACTCAGTAGTTGTCCAGCAAATACGCTGCCACTGCTTGCATAGTCGGCTCCGCTGCCGTACATAACTATAGCCCCCAGTAGAAGGAATCCCAATGCCAGCAAAGCCGCTCCAATATATCCAATATTAAAGTCAAGGAGTGACTCTTTCAGCTTGGGACGATATTGGGTTTGTTTTTCGCGCTCGAGTGTCCACAGCGAATGCCAGGCCGCGGCATCAATGGGGATGGGCATCCAGCCCATGAGGGCAATCAGGAAGGAGACACCGGCGACATTCCAGATGCTGGGATAATAGTTAGTGACCTCGTATTGACCTCCCTGGAAAAGGGCGGCACCCAGCGCAACGACGGTTGAAACAGCAAGGACGACCATAATAAGTTTTATAGCTCCATCGAGGGCGGAATATTGTCCCGAAATGAGTAGTAAAATACAGATGGATAAAAGAATGGCACTCCACACCAAGGGAGAAAGAGCAATACCAGTAAGCTCGGCCGCCAGGCTGGCACTGACAATAGTGACGGCGGCTTGTACGGCAAACATCGTTCCCAGCGTAAAAATCACAAAAATACCAATGGCCCATTTACCGAGCCGGTTATAACCTTCAATCATGCTTTCGCCAGTAGCAATAGCGTAACGAGGACCGTATTCCAAAAAGGGGTATTTAAAAAAGTTGGCTAAAATAACAGCCCAAACCAGAGCAAAACCATAGGTGGCACCGGCACGGGTCGATTGTACGAGATGCGAAACCCCAATGGCAGCGGCGGCCATGAGTAAGCCCGGCCCTAAGCTTTGTTTAAGTCCATGCCACTTGTCTTTGGTTTTGTCTGATGTAACCTGTTCCGAATCTTTTTCATTTGATTGAGCCATACACCTTATGTTTTTATCCCGCAGTTTGAAACAACGATAATAAAAATTGGTTGGGAAATTAAATCAAATTAGTATATGGTAAAACAAAATATAACATACGCGGTATCATACGTTATAAAACCCAGATAAATATTGACAAAAACGCCAATCAGTATTTAGTTAGAAATACAAGCTGAATTTTCAGCATTGGAGAGTTGTTACTCAATCCAATATTCGAATTAATATTCATTTTATTTCCGGAGGTATTTATGATTACGCGTGATGATATACTCGAACTTGCGAATAAAGAAGGTGACCATTGCATTTCTATTTATTTGCCGACGCATAAAGCCGGAGAAGAAGTACAACAAGATCCTATTCGCTTAAAAAATTTATTGAGTGATGCGGTTCAAAAATTGAAGGGCCGGGAAGTGAAAGAACAACAAATTGATGAGTTACTAAGTGATGCCCGGGATCTCTTGGATAAACCATTGTTTTGGCAGCATAATGATAAGGGATTAGCATTATTTATCAGCGATGATGAATTTGAATACTATCGCATACCCCATGAGTTTAAGGAGCGGGTTATGGTTGATGATCATTTTTTAATTACGCCGCTGGTACCGATGATTACGTTAGAAGGTACGTTTTGTATTTTGGCGCTGAGTCAAAAGAAAATACGGCTGCTCAAATGCACCCGCGCGAATGTGGAAGAGATTGAACTTGAAGAGTCTCCCGACAGTCTCGAAGAGTTTTTGAAGTATGATGTAAACGAAGATCACCTGCAGCACCACTCCGGACAAGGAGGTAACGCACAGGCGATATTTCATGGCCAAGGGGGATCGCGTGATACAAATACCGAAGAGATTAAAAATTATCTCAAAGCTATCGAAAACGAGGTGACTTCCATTCTGAGAAAACGTAACGACCCGCTTGTTTTAGCGGGTGTTCAGGAGGCTGTCGCCGAATATCGGAAAGTAAATAACTACAGCCGGCTTATGGATGAAGCGGTATTGGGTAATCCCGATCCTAAAAGTGATACAGAAGTGAAAGATGAGGGCTGGAGTGTTATTAAATCGTACTTTCTGCAAAGTATGTACGATGATATTGAGCGTTTTGGGGATTTGTCCGGATCTGATAAGCAGTCGGATAATCTATCACAAATTGTGGAGGCGGCCTACTATGGGAAAATTGAATCCCTTTTTGTACCTATTGGGGAACACAGCTGGGGATGGTTTGATATGGAACGCGATACCGTGCACCATAGCACTGAACCCAAAAATGGAGAGCATGATCTTATAAATATGGCAGCGATCAAAACCTTGACCCAAAGTGGAAATGTGTATGCCCTGGATAAAGAGGACATGCCAAATGGTTCATCGATTGCAGCCATATTCCGTTATGCATAACATATAAACAGATAGGTCGAACAACTTCTTCGACCCCAAATATAAATTTACATTAAGGCATCGGCTTAACGGTCGATGCCTTTTATTTTTTAAAACATTTTTCATTCATAACCTTTACACTTAAGGCCTACATAAACTCTTGCTAAATAAAGGACCTGCTATGAAAGTACGAAGCCTCATTTTGTTGCTCTTTGCAGTAACGATTTTCGGAAATGCTTACGCTCAAAATCCTGCTGATGCCGAGGCATCTATGGAATACTACCTGCCCCAGGATGTTGAGTATGATGAATCTATTCCAACGCCCCAAGAAGTGCTGGGGAATGTCCCCGGCGAATGGCACGTGCGTCATGATCAACTTTTGCAATACATGCATGCCGTGGCCGAAGCTTCTGATCGCGTGACCCTTCATAAGTTTGGAGAAACGTACGAAGACCGCGATTTGGTGTATCTGACGATCACTTCACCGGAGAATCAAGACAATATTGATCAGATTCGCGAAGAACATGTTGCGCTTACCAATCCCGAACGATCTGATGAGCTGAATACCACTGATATGCCTATCGTGTTGTATATGGGATATAGTATCCATGGCGATGAATCGAGTGGCTCAAATGCCTCGATGCTGGTAGCCTACCATATGGCAGCAGCACAAGGAGAACAGATTGAAGAGAAGCTTCAGAATAGTGTTGTTTTGCTCGACCCAAGTTTAAATCCCGATGGGCTAAGCCGATTTGCCAGCTGGGCGAACACGCACAAAAGTGAAAATATGGTTGCGGACCCCAATAGTATGGAACTCAACCAGCGCTGGCCCAGTGGACGTACCAATCATTATTGGTTTGATTTGAATCGTGATTGGATGTTGGTACAGCATCCCACAAGTCAGGGCCGCATCGATAATTTCCATAAATGGAAGCCCAATATTCTGACGGATCATCACGAAATGGGCACTAACTCTACATTCTTTTTCCAGCCGGGAATACAGTCCCGAACCCATCCCAATACGCCTGAGATGAACCAATCGCTTACGAAGGCTATTGCGGATTATCATGCAGAGAAGTTGGACCAAAACGATCGCCTGTATTACTCGCAAGAAAGTTTCGACGACTTTTATTATGGAAAGGGGTCAACCTATCCCGATATTAATGGTAGTATTGGTATTTTATTTGAGCAGGCCAGCTCACGGGGACATGCTCAGGAAAGTGAGCACGGCGTATTGAAATTTCCGTTCACGATTAAAAACCAGTTTTTGACTTCTCTTTCAACGTGGGAAGCTTCACAAAATCTGCGCGAAGATATTCTGAATTATCAGCGTAGCTTCTACCAGGAGTCAAAGCGCGAAGGTGATCAGTCAGATATTGAGGGATATGTATTTGGGTCCGAGCATGATAACGCGCGGACGTATCATTTTGCGGAAATGCTTAAGCGCCATAAGGTAGAACTATACAATTTGAGTCAAGATATAACGGCTGATGGAGAGTCATTCAAAAGCGGTTCCTCATATATTATTCCCTCCGACCAAAGGCAGTATCGATTTGTACAGTCATTATTTGAGCGTCGTACTACTTTTACCGATAGTCTTTTCTATGATGTATCGGCCTGGACAATGCCCTACGCTTTTAACTTGCCATTTGCTGAGCTCGAAGGTCGCGATTTCAGTAATAATTTGTTAGGCGAAAAGGTTGAAGGCTTACCTGCGGAACCCAAAGGAACGGTGTTGGGTGGTACCAGTGATTATGCGTATGTGTTTGAATGGGATGAGTATTATGCCCCACGCGCAGTTAATCGATTAATGGAGGCGGGCGTTCGTGTGAAGGTGGCCTCGAAACCATTTACTGGCGTTACCAGCGACGGAACTCAAGAGTTTGATTATGGAAGTATTTTGGTTCCCATGGGCCCGCAAAAAGTTGACCGCAATAAGATCCATAATGTTATTCGCGAAGCGGCCGAGGAGGATGGATTAACGATATATTCTGTAGGAACAGGATTAACGCCCAAAGGTATTGATTTGGGAAGTGGTTCGTTCGAAGATCTCGAAAAGCCAGAGGTTGCCGTACTTGCTGGCGATGGCGCCAGTTCGTATGAGGTTGGCGAAGTATGGCACTTGCTTGATCAACGGTTTGAAATGCCGCCTACCCTTTTCCCCATGGATCGATTAACCCATACCGACATGGGTAGGTATAATGTGATTGTAATGGTAAATGGAAGTTATAATAACTTATCAAAACAGGAGGTAAACAGAATCAAACGGTGGGTTCAAAATGGTGGCACGCTGATTACAACAAAGTATGCCAATAACTGGGCGGAACGTAATGACTTGGCAAATATCAAATTTTTGTCTGAGGAGGATAGCTCAGATTCAGGTGAAGAGGTTACGCCCAAGCCGTATGCTGATATGAGTAATGCTCGCGGCGCGCAGTATATCGGCGGAACCATATTTCATACCAAGCTCGACCTCACACATCCTCTTGGGTATGGATATAATGACGAAGACCTAACGGTGTTTAGAAATAGTACACTCTTTTTAGAGAAAGCAGAAAATCCATACGCAACGCCATTGTATTATACCGAGGATCCGCTGGCCAGTGGCTATGTTTCAGATGAAAATCTGGATAAACTTTCAGGAACGGCGGCTATTATTGTAAGTGATGTGGGTAGTGGACGTGTAATTTCCATGACGGATAACCCCAACTTTAGGGCATTCTGGTTTGGTACGAACAAGCTGTTTATGAATGCCATCTTTTTTGGTCAAACGATTGATGGTGGGTCTGGCAATTAAACTCGGTTAATAACGCTATATCAACAAAAAGGCATGGAAATCGTGAGGTTTCTGTGCCTTTTTATTTTCTCAAATATTTTGATTGAACCCTCTTATATTTCACCAACAAAAAATTAACATAGGGACAGCATGGGTTTGTTTTCATCAAAATTAGATTTAAAGCCTGTTTTTCAGGTGCTTTTTGGAATTATTGTAATAGTTGCTCTTGGGGCGTTAGCACTCTCTTTTAGTATTGATGGGATGGTAAAATCCGGTTTAGAGGATACGACCACTGAAATGATGAATACCTCTGTGGAAGTTGATGATGTGTCAATATCACTGGTAGATGGCTCAGGAACAATAAGCGGAATTACTATTCATAATCCCGAAGGCTTTAGTGATCGTCCGGCTATAAAGCTACAGGAGATCCGTATTAAGATAAATATATCTTCCCTGTTGGCCGATACCGTTATAGCTGATGAAGTGCATATTCAAACTCCAGAACTTTATTTCGAGCAAAAAGCATCGGGGAATAATTTTGATGCTCTTACCGCAAATATGGATGGATCTTCTTCGTCGGATACTCATTTAATTGTAGATTATTTATTGGTCGAAAATGGAACCGTGATGTTAATGGCAGATATCGGAGAAGGGGAATCTGTCAAAGGGGAGTTTAGCCAAATAAAACTTGAAGGCATTGGACGCAGTGGCAGTAATACCATGGAGCAGACGCTTCGCCAAGTACTGGAACCCGTGCTGCAAAAAGCATTGCAAGAAGCTATTGAGCAGGGGCTGATGGATAAGGCGAAAGATGCCTTACAAGATGTGTTAGATGGATAAAGGGTTTTTGAATATAGCTTATAAATAAAAAGAGCCCTCTCAATCAGAGAGGGCTCTTTTTTATTTGTAATAAGATTTGGGAGCTAAAACTTATAAGGCATTAGCAAGTTTATCAGTATAATCCAGCTTTTCCCAGGGAAATTCGTTGCGACCAAAATGTCCATAAGCCGCTGTTTTTGAATAGATGGGTCGTTTTAAATCAAACCGATTAATAATTCCAGACGGTGTTAAATCGAAAGTTTTCTTAATAGCTTCAGCTAACTCAGCATCGCTAACCGTTCCTGTACCATAAGTATTTACATTAACAGATACGGGTTCTGGAATGCCAATAGCATAAGCCAGCTGTATCAGGCATTCATCAGCTAATTCAGCAGCGACAACGTTTTTGGCAACATGTCGCGAAGCATAGGCAGCACTGCGATCTACTTTTGAAGGATCTTTTCCGGAAAAAGCTCCTCCTCCATGCGAACCACGTCCGCCGTAGGTATCAACAATAATTTTACGTCCTGTCAAGCCGGTATCTCCATGGGGGCCGCCAATAACAAACTTACCGGTGGGATTTACATGAAAGATTGTTTCGGCATCCATCAAATCCTCAGAAATAACTTTTGGAACCAGATGCTTTTTTAAATCCTTTTTGATTTGGATCTGATCAATGCCCTCATCGTGCTGGGTCGAGATAACGATCGTATCTATTCGCTTTGGATTTCCTTCGTCATCGTATTCAACCGTAACCTGACTTTTGCTGTCGGGTGCCAAGTATGGAAGCAGGGCTGTTTCTTTGCGGATGTGCGCAAGTTCCCGAAGCAAGTCATGAGAATATTGAAGAGTCATGGGCATATAGGTGTCAGTTTCATTCGTGGCGTACCCAAACATCATGCCCTGGTCGCCGGCGCCCATTTCTTTGTCTTCGCCTTCATCTACTCCCTGCGCAATGTCGGGACTTTGCTGGTGGATGGTTGTTAAGACGCCACAAGACTCCGAATCAAAACGATAAGAGTTTTTTGTATAGCCAATACTTTTGATGACTTCACGAGTGATTTCCTGAACATCTACGTAGGCATCGGTAGTAACTTCACCTGATATTACAGCAAGGCCCGTGGTAACTAACGTCTCCACAGCTACTCGAGAATCTGGATCCTGTTCAAGCATGGAATCAAGGATAGAATCAGAAATTTGATCCGCAACTTTATCGGGATGTCCTTCTGATACTGATTCGGAGGTAAAAAGGTTTTTCATCGGAATAAAAAATTCGTGTCAGTAGTGATTAATTTGAAGCCTTGAAGCTACAAAAATCTGTCTAATTATGCAGAACGATCTATTAATAGAAAAAGCCGAGTTTTAATTAGGAAAACACGGCTTTTTCGGGTAGTGGCAAAGTAATACTACTTAGCTTGTTGATTAACTTGGAAGTAATACTCCATCAATAATGTGTACTACTCCGTTGGTTCCTTGTAAGTCAACCGTGATGACGGTAGCGATATTTCCGGCTCCATCTGTCAATGAAACACTGCCATCATTATTAACGGTAACTTCAAGGTCGGCCCCATTTACAGTTGTTACGGTACCTGATTCGATGTCACCAGAAAGTACTTCTTGTGGCAGTACATGGTATTCCAGAATATCTTGCAGTTCTTGATCTGAAAGGCCGCTGGTATCTACTTCATCAAAGGCTGCGTTGGTGGGAGCAAAAACCGTAAAGGGGCCATCACCCTGAAGTGTGCCTGCTAAACCAGCCTGCACCACAGCATCTTCTAAGGCCTGTAGGTTATAGCGCTTCGAGACAATACCAACAACATCTTGATAACTGTCGGGAAGTAGTACGTTGTCGACAGCGTGGATAGTACCATTTGAAGCACTAATATCAGCGTTAATAACAGTTGCTGCATCGTTGACGACCACCTCTCCATTGACAGTCACAAAAAGACTATCTTCTGATAATGCCGCAACTGATTGTTGAGTTTCTAAATCTGAAGACAGAATATTTGCATTTACGACATGGTACTGAAGTATTTCCGTAAGCTGTTCATTGGTGAATCCACTTAGGTCAACGCCAGAAAAAGCATCATCGGTAGGTGCAAATACAGTAAAGGGACCTGCTCCTTGTAGAGCTTCATCTAATCCTGTTTGACCAAGAGCGTCAACAAGTGTAGTGAAGTTGCCTGCTTCAGTAGCAACATCAACGATATTAGGTGCAGGATTTAGTACTCCATTGATGATGTGTACTATCCCATTGGTACCTTGCAAGTCAGCTTCGGTAACTTCGTAGGTTTGGCCGGAATTATCCGTAATAGTCACCGAACCGTCGGCAGCTTCAATGGTTAGTTCCTCTCCCTGTAGGGTTTCGACGGTTTGAACTGCTTGGAGGTCGCCTGAAAGCACTTCATTTGGTATTACATGGTACTGTAATACTTCTGCTAAGTTTTGGTCACCGAGTTCAGCATTGTCAAACGCATCGTTAGTGGGAGCAAAAACGGTAAACGGTCCGTCTCCCTGTAGGGCAGCAGTCAGCTCCTCACTGACCACGGCATCTTCGAGAGATTGCAGGCCATACCGCTTAGAAATAATACCAACTACATCTTGATAGCTATCAGGAAGTACGACTTGGTCGATGGCATGAATAACACCATTGGAAGCTTCGATATCAGCGTCTACAACCGTAGCGTTATCATTGATACGAACTTCGCCATCAGCCGTAATAAAAAGGTTACCACCGGCAAGGGCTTCCACCGATTGCTCAGCACTGAGATCTCCGGATGCTATATTTCCAGAGACAACATGATAGCTAAGAATTTCTACCAGCTGATCCTCAGTAAACCCACTTAGGTCAACGCCAGCAAAAGCATCATTGGTGGGGGCAAAAACCGTAAAAGGTCCATCGTCTTCAAGCGTAGATACCAGTCCGGCATTACTAAGTGCAGATACCAAGTCGCTAAAATCATCATTGGACTCTGCTACTTCAACAATGTTACCGGTTTCACTTGGTGGGTCTGTTGGTCCGTTTTCGTCATCATCGCCACATGCTTGTAAAGCAAATACAAGCAGTACAGCAACAAAACTTCTGAGCAAGAATTTACTCAGATTTTTATAAGGATTGTGAGTTGTTGTTTCCATTGTAATGTATGATTAATTAATGGTAATGATACCTTATAATCACACATTGAATAGGTTTTGTTCCCTAAATGAATAAAAATATTTAATAAAATAATTTAATTTTATTATGGAACGAAGGGATATATTGTTTGGTTTTTAAGTGTATTTTTTTGTTGGTTAATTTAATTAATACTCCTCCTTGTCAGGATTGACTCCTAAATATTCAAAAGCTTTTCGAGTAGTAACTCTTCCCTTTGGAGTTCGCTGTAGAAACCCTTCCTTTATCAGATATGGTTCATAAACTTCTTCAATCGTTCCTTTATCTTCTCCTACTGCAACGCCAAGCGTTCCCAGCCCAACAGGACCTCCCTCATAATTTTCAATAATAGCTTTCAAAATTCGGATGTCCATTTCATCAAAGCCGTTTTGATCAACATCAAGGGCGTTTAGAGCTGTATCCGCAATTTCATCATTAATGGTATCCATATCTTGTACTTGGGCAAAATCACGGGTGCGACGCAAAAGCTTATTAACAATACGAGGTGTGCCCCTGCTACGGCGCGCAATTTCGTGAGCACCGGTATCTGTGATACCCATATTCAGGATGTCTGCCGTTCGAAGGGCAATGCGCTGAAGCAGCTCTACATCGTAATAATCCAACCGCATATCAATGCCAAAACGGGCTCGGAGCGGAGCTGTGAGTAAGCCTTTTCGTGTGGTGGCTCCTACCAACGTAAACCGGTTTAGTTCAATTTGAATGCTGCGGGCATTAGGCCCGGAATCTATTACGATATCCAGCTGATAGTCCTCCATAGCAGAATACAGATATTCCTCTACAACAGGATTCAGGCGATGGATCTCATCTATAAATAGGACGTCCCCTTCTTCAAGGTTGGTGAGCATACCCGCAAGGTCACCCGGCTTTTCAAGTACAGGCCCGGTGGTAGGCTTGATTTGCACCCCCATCTCGTTAGCAATGATATGAGCCAACGTAGTTTTTCCCAACCCCGGAGGGCCGGAAAGGATAACATGGTCTAACGCTTCGTTTCGCTTTTGTGCAGCTTTAATAAAAACAGAAAGATTTTGGATGACTTTCTGTTGTCCTATAAACTCACTGACACGTGTAGGACGCAGGGAACGTTCAAACTCTTGGTCGTTATCAGAAGCGTCTAACAGAGGATTTTGCAAAATAAACAGGGTATGAGTTAACCAACTTTTACGGCAAGTAAATTAACTCATTATTTGCAAAGTATCGAAAGCTTATTGCCCTTCTTTCATTTGTTCTTCAAAGTTATCGTAATCTACATTCCCCAACTTGTAGTCCAGTTTTCGCAGAAGACGGAATGAGGGTTTTCGATATATACCATCCATAGAATAAACGGTATGAATGGCTTCGCGGGCTTTTTCCAGCTGTTCTAAATTGACATACGCATTCCCCATATACCAATAAGCTTTCTCTTCGAGGGTTTTACGATTCGTCTTTCGGTCGATAACCGCCTTGAACGAGCGAATTGATGTTCCAAAATTACCGCTGTTGTATTGAATAATTCCTTTATTTAAATAGGCTTTTGTTGCAGCAGGTTTGTCCTCATATTTATCAATAATCTCATCATAAGTATCAATAGCCTTAGAGATATTACCTGAAAGAGCTGCTTGAAAACCATTGTTAAGCAAAGAATCCGAAGGAGTTGTTTCTCCTTTTTGGTTCCGGAAAACTTCAGCTGATGAAAGGTTGTCAGCTAAGCTAAACTGGGCTGGTACCTCACTTTGTAATGATGTGGTAGTATCCAGGTGAAAAATATTGAGCGAAACAACTAATAAGATTACAGCTGCTGCCGCTGCGATCCATTTCCAGGAATCTTTAATTGAATAAATAATATTCTTGTTTTCGTGGGCAGAATTTGAATAGCCTTCAGAAGAACGTTTTTCAAGAATAGATTTTACGCCCAATTCTGTTTTAAGAAGGTCAATGTAATCGGGTCGCTGTAATAGCTTTTCCCAAAGTTTTTGAGCCTCTTCATCAGAGAGTTTGCCCTTAACATAGGCATCAATTTGCTTTTCGAGTTCTAAGTCTCTTGACATTTTGTGCATTCTAAAATTCTAAATTTGTACTTCAGCCAGTTTAAACCGGCCTTCTTTCGCCAGATCTATTAGTAAGACCCTTTCAAAGCCTAATCCTTACATTATAATTTACTTTTTTCTTGATAGCATTCGCTTAGCTTTTGGATTAGGCGGTGTTTCCGTGTCCAAACATTATTTACGCTGATGTCAAAATGCTCGGCTACTTTTTTGGCATGGGAATCAGGATGGTCGAACCAATAGGCCATAAAATCCTGATATTTTTGTTTGAGTTGACTTAAGCACCATTCAAGTAATTGCTCTTGTTCTTCATCCAGTAACGTTTGTAACTGGTTAGGGGGCTGTTGGTGACTTTCCGGGATTTCATCTGTTGCTTCAGGACGCTTTTTCTTCTGCATTTTGAGGTAGTTATTTCTGCAGATCGACATGATGTATGATACAACTTGGTCTGGGTCATTAATGCGATCTTCTTTTATGACTTCCAGTGAGGTAAGAAGAGAATCCTGAGCACAATCTTCAGCGTCCGACCGATTTGCATTCATATGTATTTGTAAAAATGCAATTAACCGCGGACGAAGGGCTTCAATAATTTTATTCGTCTCTTGTGTTTTGTTCTCTTGAACAGCGGTAACTAAATTTGCGTAATCCATATTTAATAATCCCATATAGCCAAAATTGGTATAAAAACTATAAAAAGTTAGGCAATAAACAACAGTTACATTAACTTTGGGTGCAAAAGCTATCACTATTTGCTTTTATCCTATTTGAAGTCAGGGAATTTAACATTGATCGTCATTAATGTATCGCGTCCAGCTTAAAAATTTTGAAGGTCCGCTCGACCTGCTGCTTTTCTTTATTAAAAGGGACGAGCTTGATATTTATGACATTCCCATCTCTTATATAACCAATCAGTTTTTAGAGTATATAAATTTGATGGAAGAGCTGGATTTAGATGTTGCCAGCGAATTTATTTTGATGGCCAGCATGTTGATGTCGATTAAGGCCAAAATGATGCTTCCACAAGAAGATTCGGATGACGAGCTCGACGAGCACGATCCGCGTTATGAGCTGGTACAGCGGTTACTTGAATACAAACGCTACAAAGAGATGGCCGGCAAGATGGAAGATGTGGCCGAAGAAGCGCAAAAGGCATACTTTAGAGGCAATACTAAGGTTGATCAAGTTGATAAACAAGCTACCGGCGAAGCTCTGCAAGATGTAACCATGTTTGATTTGATGGCTGCCTTCAAAAAGGTGCTATCAGATATCAAAAAACAGGAAAGCATACACCATGTCGAGAAAATTGAATATACGATTGAAGAGCAGAGCGAGTATGTGCTTGACCGCCTTCAGCAAGGCGGTCGCACCTCATTTCGGACGATGTGTGAAGAGCTCAAAAACACTACGAAAATCGTGGTAACCTTTTTGGCTATTTTGGAAATGCTTAAAGAGCGTCAGATAAATTTGTATGTCGAAGATGATGATCCCACCGCTTTTTATTTAGATCTTAAACCCGTCGATGAGATTATTGGAACACCCGAAACCAATTAGAATTAAACGTTAATACCCTTTATGCAGTACCGGATTATACTATTTTTTGTTGCCCTGCTATTTGTAAGTTGTGCCGGATCCGAGCCTTCATCCCAACAAAATAGTCAATCCCCTAAAACCGATACCGAGGCTCTGTTGGCATACCAAGATTATATTACTACGGATTTTCTGAAGCCTCACCTCACGGCTTTTGCCCATGACACGATGAAGGGTCGGGAAACGGGAACGCCATCCGAAGATAAAGCGGCCGCTTATCTTGCCAGGGAGTACAAAAAAATGGGATTAGTACCGGCTGGTGATAACGGAAGTTATTTTCAGCATTTTGAACTTAATGCGTCAATTAATGATAGTGTCACATTTGAGCTTTACCAGAAGGCAGAAAATGAGAAAAAACTCATAAGCCGTTCTACTTCGGATAGCAAAAAATCAGCACAATTTGTACGTCTTTTTGGAGGTATTGATAGCCTGAGCGGGGATATTGCTTTTGCCGGCTTTGGAATTACCGACGAGGAAAAAGGCATTGACCACCTGGATGGAACGGATCTGACAGATAAGTGGGTGATGGTATTTCAGGGGATACCCAATGTGGTAGATGGTGATACCTTAATTAATCCCAATATGGAAGCGCAGGCGCGGTTTCAAATGATAATGGATAAAGGAGCCAAAGGGATATTGGTGATTCCAGTTGAGGAACCGGATCAGTATGGACAGGTGGCACAAAAAATGCAGGGATCGTTTGGCGAAGCCGGTCGGCTTACGCTGGCTTATCGGGATAAGGAACGTAATGACTCCAATGGTTTTAGAGGTGGATACAATATGGTTAATCCCGAATTGGCAGTTGAGATGTTGAGCGTATCCTCGGTAGAGAAATTAGTGAGCTATCGTCAACAGCTGATCGATGAAATTGCGGACTTTAAAGCTGTGGATACCGAATATAGCTTGTCACAAACGCCATATACCTCAAGGGAGACCATTACCTCGAAGAATGTATTAGCCCTTGTTGAAGGTGGGGATCCAAAACTAAAAGATGAAGTGGTTGTATTAACGTCGCATTACGATCACGTGGGAATTGGAGAACCAGATTCTACGGGAGATCATATTTACAATGGCGCCGATGATGACGGCAGCGGTACGATTGGATTATTAAATATGGCGAAGGCATTTTCGGAGGCCGAAAAAAATGGGGTGAAACCCAAGCGTTCTATACTATTTTTGAATGTATCAGCTGAGGAAAAAGGATTATTGGGATCACGTTATTATTCCGATCATGCGATATTTCCGATGGAGAAAACCATTGCCAATTTAAATACGGATATGATTGGCCGCATTGACTCCAAGCATGAAAAGGAAGGCGTTGAAAAGTACGCCTATATTATTGGGGCAGAGCTCATTTCTTCGGAATTGGACAGCGTTATCAAGGTCGCTAATGAGCAATCGGGACAAATTCAGTTAGACAAAACTTACAATGATCTTAACGATCCCAACCAGTTTTACCGTCGCAGCGATCACTGGCATTTTGGTCGTTACCGGGTACCTTTTGCATTCTTTTTTACCGGCGTACATGAAGACTATCACCGCCCTTCGGATGAAGTACACAAAATCCGTTTTGATAAAATGACTAATATCCTTCAAACAATGTATGCGACTACGGTGATGTTGGCGAATGGAGAAGCCAGACCTGCCGTTGATAACCAGCAGTTTATTGAGATTACAAAGGATGATAATTAATTAAGGGTAATGAACTAAGATGGAGAGGATGATGAGATTATCTTGGGTAACAGGCTAACCTGTTACTTTATCTTGATAATCATATGATTTTGAAAATGTTGGGCCCACTCTCCTATATTTTATTCACTCATTATTAAAAGAGTTTCTTGGGTCACAACGCGGAGCATTGTGACCAGAGACAAAGAATATCTTCATCGGGCAACTGGGGTTCTCGTCCGGTGAATAATAAGGGGAGCCCATCCGAATTCTGGAGTTGAAGTCGGATGGGTTTAGTTATCTCCTCATCCTGTAAATTCCAGTTCAAACGCTTACCGCCCTACCACAATAAATGGTGCCCAATAAACAGGATGATTAAATAGTGGGTGCTTGATCATCTGTAGCTTGGCTTCGCGCATGGCTTTGGCCTTGGCACCAAACGGGATCGACTCTTCCCACCCAATCCACCGAAGGGTGTTGTCAATCCAACTCTCGTCCGTATCTTGCTGTAACAGCGATTTGTAAAATTCATTCATAAAGGAAGCCGTGGATCTATCGTATACATTCCACAGACTTACGACCACCGTGGATGTTCCGGCGTAGAAAAAAGATCGCTGCATGCCCAGCATCCCCTCTCCGTTCACGAGTTTACCGAGGCCCGTATTACAAGCGCTGAGCACGACCATATCTGAAGTAATATTCATCCCAAAAATCTCGGAACTGCGCAGCATCCCGTCTTCGGTAGAGGCGGCAGAAAGTTCACCGCTCGTGGAAAAAGCGAGTCCACTTCGATTGGGTTCCTCCTCGTCAATAAGTCCATGCGTGGCTAAGTGTATATATTGGTAATTACTTTCTCTCAACAAGTCTTTAAACCGCCCTTCCGAAACTTCTTCATCCTTAAGTACCGAGTGATCTTGAAAATGGGTGGCGATGGAATCAACCTCGATTAAGGTGGAGGGTAAATTGCTGAGATTCCCGCGTTGAAGGTTTCCATCTTCCCCAACTGTAAAATTAGATCCCGCCACGGCCAGCAGATCTTTGCGGTTAAGGCCTTGAGGATCTTTGAGCAGGGTAAGACTGGTGAGCGAGGGAACGTACTTGATATTAAAGCTCTCGATCAGGTACTGGTCGCCCTGTGAAATCGCCTCAAAAGGGAGGTAGGCCAGTGCTCCGTCGGGAATAACAGTAAGGTTCTCATAGGCCTGCAACTCTTTTTCAAACGGTTTTAGCAGCAGGTTATAGAGTTCGGTAGATTCTGCTCGCAGTCGCGTGCGTGCCGCATTTGATAAGATGGCATCCTTAAAATCAGTGACCATGGTTGTAAGTTCGGTGGCCAGTGTATCGGTCTCTTTTTCTTGTGACAACGTTTCTATATGAACGTTATCACGGGTAATTAAAAAGGCCAATAGCTGGTGATCACTGAGAGCATATTCCAGGATAGCTGATTGTTCATCGAGGCTGTTTTGGGCCTGTTTGAGGGTAACCGGTTCGGGTGACTGCAGGTTTTGGAGCTGGGGATGTTGATTCTGGAGCTGATTTTCATAAGAGGCGTATTCCAGCTCGGCCATCCGTATTTTTTCAAGCAATGCTTCTCGCGCCTGGGCATTCACGGTATTTTCGAGATCGGAATAGAGCTGGTCAATGCGCTGCCGCTTTTGGCTGCGTGCAATGCGCACCTTCTCCGGTAGTTGCCCGTTAATATTTTGAGCCGCCTCGGTCAGCTCATCGCTGAGTGCCCGCGCCTTGGATTGCTCCACCAGCGTATAAGCACGAGCAACATCCGATTCGTAGGTCAATACCCATGATGCTACTTCGGAATAGAAATCAGAATGCTGACCAAAATAGCCGGACTTTAAATCGGAAAGGGCTCCGGCGTTGGAGCGGTGTTCCTCGATGATATCGATGGCTTTTTGTCCATAAGTAACTGCGCTGTCGGAGCCTAAGGTATGGTACTGGCGGGCCAGTTCTTTAAGCGGGGCAAGCTGACGACGTTTTGATAGATACTGGCTATAGCTGTATGCTTTTTTGTAATGGGTAAGTGCTTCTTGGTTGCGCCCCTGATCCCGATCGATCCGCCCCAAAAATATTGAGGCTTTCTGCAGCATATCGTAGTTGTCGGTGGAATCTCCCATGGCTTTCAGGCGGTTGGCATAGGTCGTGGCCTCGGCAAAGTTTTGGCGATCTATTGTCAGCCGCAGCATGGAATTTAAAGAAGAAGCAATATCACTATTATTGCCATGTTGCTCGCGCAGTTTAAGCGCCCTGCGATAGTATCGTTCGGCTTCTTTCTTGTTATCTTGATCAAAATAGAGCTGCCCGATATTGTTGACGGTGGTAGCAATAGAACCGGGCCCGGATGTTTCTTCTTTTATAGCTAAGCTGCGTTGGTAATAATCAATAGTCGTATCGTATTCATTTAGCCTTTTGTAAACAAGGCCCAGGTTATTGAGAATGGAAGAAGTAAGACTGGGTGTAGAGGCTTGCTGACTATAATCCAAACTTTTTTTGTAAGCAACCAAAGCCTGATCGTGATTGCCCAAATTACTTTGCATAATCCCCATCTGATTATATCCATAGGCTAATAAATAAACGCTGTCAATTTCTTCACGAAGTTTCAAACTTCGGTTGGCATATTCCAAAGCTCGATCGTAAAGGGATAAATCATAATATATTGAGCCAATATTAGATAGCGTTGTAGCCCGATAACGATCATTGGTATAATAGTCAAGAGCTTGCTCGTAATACTCCAGTGATTTAGAGCTGTTACCTTTACGGTTGTATAAACTACCCAAATTATTATAGACGGTTCCAATGAGCAGGCTGTCTCCCGACTCCCGTGCCAAAGGTAAGGCCTTGTTGTAGTATTTTTCTGCAAGATCTCTGTTGCCTACCCGGTTCGAGGACCAGCCCATGCTGGTATATAAATCCCCGCGGTTGTAGGCATCATTGGCGGGATGGTCAACGTCTAACAACATCTTGTATAGTTCCATAGCCTGCTCATTTTTGGAGCGGTACACCATGGCACTGCCGTATTCTTTGCCGGCTTCCAGCCACGAAGCGGTATCCTGGAATTGCCGGTACAATTTATAGGCTTCGCGGTAGTAAAATTCTGACTCGGCCATCTTTCCCTGGTCATCAAAGTCCTGTCCCGTTTGGAAGAGAGAGTCAGCCAGTTGTATACTTTGCCCTAAGGCCGAGGTAGCGAAGCCAATAAAAAAAGCAATACAAATGAGAAGCCGTTTCATACCCTAATAGTCCATAGCACCAAGTATTCGAGTGTCATTTTAACCCCTTGAATATATACACAGAATCTGCCAAAAGGTAAAAAGTTTGGGGTTTATCTGTAATTATAAAATATTAAAGAGCTTCTTCATTGAGGAGGGGCGTTCACAATCAACCGAAAATAAAAATCAGGAGATCATTATGTTTGATTTCAACGCAGAGCAATTTTCACTGGCAATACCTGATCAGGATGGTGGAAGTACAGAAGATGATGACGACGATGCAGGTAGTGTTACTTAAGTAAACACTACAGATGTTTTTAGCCATGTCTTTTTATTAAGGCATGGCTTTTTTTAATGCGTTATTCACCGATAAGTATAAAAGGAGCCCAGTACTTTGGGTGAGCATATTCGACGTTTTCAATCATTTGTTGTTTGGCCTGTTGTAAGGCCTCGTTCATCGTGTGCCCTTCCTTATGGTGGAGCTGGTAAAAATCGATCATCAGCTTGGCGGTAGAGCGATCGTTAACCCGCCAGAGAGATACCAACAAATTTTTTGCCCCCGCATATTGGAAGGCGCGACTGAAACCGATAAGCCCTTCCCCCTTTTTGAGTGTTCCCATGCCCGTATTGCAGGCACTTAGGGTGACAAGCTTTGCCTGAAGGTCCAGGTTATAAATTTCTGAAGTGTAGAGGGTGCCGTTTTCATTTTCATCTGGCGTAGAAAACAGGATGCCCGACTGTCCAGGGTTTTCTTCCCGTAAAAAGGCGTGGGTCGCCAGGTGAATATAGCGGTAATCCTGCAGGTGCTGGGCTTTAAACGTACTTTCCGTAGCTTTTTGATCTACAAATGAGTCAGCTACCTTCTTTTTTGATCTAAGGAAGGAGAACAACCCACTTCGATCGTTAAACAGCTCTTCTAATGTTTGGACTTCCGTTTTGTTAAATAGCAGTGGGGAAAGGGGACGATCTTCTTCGGGGAAACGCTCACGCTGTTCTGCAACGGATGTATTATTGAATGCAGGAGCAAAGCCAGCCAGCATTTTTTGAGAATCACGGTCTGGCTGCTGGTTTTGTAATTCCAGGTAGCCCACCGATGGCACA
This sequence comes from Fodinibius sp. Rm-B-1B1-1, assembly GCF_038594945.1. Lineage (NCBI taxonomy): Bacteria > Pseudomonadati > Balneolota > Balneolia > Balneolales > Balneolaceae > Fodinibius > Fodinibius alkaliphilus. Next base: position 876,902 of record NZ_JBCFYD010000001.1, on the reverse strand, counting down.
TAGCTTATGGAAAAGTCATTGACCAAATAGGATAAATCCTGAACCCGTTTGTTGCTGGGACTTTCTACAGGCTTAGTAAGCAGGGCCTCAAAAGGCAGGTAATGAAGTGGACCGGCGGGAATAACCAGTAGTTGGTTGCCGGAAATATTGTTCTTTAAAGGGGCTATAAGCTGCTGGTATAAATTGTAGCTTTGGGTTGCCCAAGGATCTATTGTTTGGCTATTCGTGAGGGCATCGCGGAAACTCCGAACTTTATCTTCTAACAGGGTATCACTGTTAACTTGTTGGATGTCGAACGAATCCCGATTGATGATGAATGCCCAGAGATGGTCATCCCCCGAAAAGTATGAGATGAGTGTTTGCGAGGAAGAGAGGTGCTGCTTTTGTATTTCTTTTATTTTGGCAACGGGCGGATGGTATTTCAATCCATAATATTTTGGATAGTTTTGTTTTAATTGCTTGAGATGGCTTTCCAACGACTTTTGAGTGTGAAAAAGGGAATCCCGAAGCGAAAAACGTTGCAGCGAATCACCTATCTCTTTTCTATTGGTGTAGGTCGAAAGCTGCTGCTGGAGATCCGTAATCGTTGTACGCAAATGGTGTTCCTTGTCAATTAGTGAATCAGGAAGTTGGGCAAAACGTTGGTTCTGCTCGCTCTGAATTTGTTCAAGTAACACCTGGTTGCGACTCTTTTGTGAAAAGTAAAACAGGTGCTCTTTGTATTCCGGTGAACCAGTATGTTCCCAAAGGGCATGGGCTGTTTTAAAACCCCCGCTATAAATATCAGTCGTACGTTCCCGAAGCAGAAACTTGGACTCTTCGCGATGGAGAGATTGCTGTAAATCATCAATAAAATCCACGGTTTGCAAATAGGTGTGGAGGGCCTTCTCCAGTTCTTTTGGGGCCGCAGGTGTATTTCCGAGTTTGTAATGGGATTCTGCTTTCAGTCGCAGGGTGGTAAGGACTAATTCCGGGTAAACCGTATTGGAAAGTGACAAGCTGCGAAAAGGTGCTTCCCAGCTAAAATCGGTAATAAGTATATTTAAAGCCCGCGTATAATATTGTAGTGCTTGTTGATGGTTTTCCATATTGGCATACACTTGTCCAACCTTGGAATAGGTATCTCCTATAAATGGATGGTCCTCCGATAACATCCGACGATTGATGTCCAAGTCCTGAAAGTAAAAGTCCAGGGCTTTATCGTAGGATCCTTTCTGCGTGTAAGCCTGACCCAAATTGGCATATACATTAGCCAGTTCGGGGTGCCCATCGGGAAAGTTTTGGAGATGTATTTGCTCGGATTTTTGGTAAAAAGTAATGGCTTTATCGTATTGTTGGATATCAAAATGCAGGGCCCCAAGATTTTGATATCCAATGGCAAGTTCCGGGTGATTTTGTCCTAATACGTTTTCTTTGATCGTGAGGGATTTTTCGAGGTGCTCAGCCGATTTTTGCATTTCCCCTATTTCGGAATAGACAATCCCAATATTATTATGCCCTGCCGCTACCAGCCGATGGTTTTCGCCGTGAAACGAGCTCAGGACATCGGTAGCATTGATCATATACTCAAGGGCACGCTGGTAATCACTTTCATAAAAATAAATTAGTGCCAGGTTATTAAACCCTTTGGCTATTTCCGGATGAGGATGTGGGAGCCGCTGTTGATCAATTTCAAGGGAGCGTGTGAAGTATTCAAAGGCATGCTCGTAGGCCCCCATCTGTTGATGGGCTATTCCCCGGCTGTTATAAATACGACTAATCACAGTACGGTCATCCAGGTTATTACGGTGATATATATCCTGAGCTTCCGAAAATACTGAGATCGCCTGATCGTAATTTCCCTGGGAGGTATACACTTCGCCAATTCCGGTTTTGAATTGTGCCACCCAGTATTGGTTACGAAGTGAGTCAGCCAGGCTAAGGCCATCACGAAAGTGCGTTAGCGCCGTTTCGTATTGGGCCCGACCTTCTGCAAGCCGTCCCTTTTGATGCAAATATGGCAATCGAAAGCGTTGATCTTCGGGAAAGTGTTGCTTGGATATTTGCCACGACTGTTCAAGAAAATCAGCTGCAGCGTCGTAGCTATCTTGGGTTCTCTTGTTTTTGCTAATTTCGAGCAAAGCCCGTCGTTGTTGACGGAACTTATTCTGTTTTTCATAAAGCTTTGCTGCTTGCTGGTAGAAGTGCGAAGAAGAATCGTACCGTGCGGCGTGTTGCAGGGAATCTGCTTTTTGCAGAGCGTTATCTGCAGAAGAAGTATCATTGGGATGCTCCTGGGCCCATCCCAAAAATGGAATTGCCGAGAATAGTGCGAAACAAAGGAATACAGAGACGATCTTTTTTGCCATGTGGGTATAGCCGTTAATCAGGTATTAGGCTAAGAACCTTCAAGCAAATGGTATCACATAAAGTTGAAAATAAAAAGTGATAGCGAAAAAAAGATAAATTAGTCTTTAAACATCGAGTTGACGAACAACTCGCGGTCAAATACCTGCAAATCTTCAATTTCTTCGCCCACGCCGATATATTTTACTGGCACATCCAGTTCGTTCGAGACGCCAATGACAATACCGCCCTTGGCCGTACCGTCAAGTTTGGTGAGTACAAGCCCGGTGACATCTACAAAATTAGTAAATGCTTTGGCCTGTTGCATAGCATTTTGTCCTGTAGAGGCATCGAGTACCAACAGCACTTCGTGAGGAGCGCCATCAACGACCTTGCCCATGACGCGCCTAATTTTGGCAAGCTCGTTCATCAGTGACTTTTTATTGTGGAGGCGTCCGGCCGTATCTACCAGCGCAATATCGGCGCCTTTGGCCTTGGCTGATTCTACCGTATCGTATGCCACAGCGGCGGGGTCAGCATTTTGTCCCTGTTGGATGATGGGCACATCGGCACGTTCGCTCCATATTTTAAGCTGGTCAACAGCTGCTGCCCGAAAGGTATCAGCCGCCCCCAGCATCACTTTTTTGCCGGCCTTTTTATAGAGATGAGCGAGTTTTCCAATGGAGGTAGTCTTGCCCACGCCGTTGACGCCTACCACCATCACGATATGTGGCTTTTGGGGAAACTCTGCATCAAATTCAGCGGGTTTGTCGGGAGCGTGATCTTTGAGCAGGGCAATGATCTCTTCTCGAAGAATACGCTGCAGCTCGTCGCTGTTTAAATACTTGTCCTCAGCAACGCGTGCTTCGATGCGATCAATTATTTCGAGGGTTGTTGAAACACCTACGTCCGAGGTGATCAAAATTTCTTCAAGTTCATCGAGCACGGCGGCATCTACCGTATCTTTACCGGCAATGGCCTTGCCGATTTTTTTCATGATGCCGGAGCGACTTTTTTCAACGCCCTTTTCAACTTTCTCTTTCTTTTTAAGGCCAATTTTTTCTAAAAATCCCATAGTAAATACTTCGTATTAAAACATTCATGTTATCCTGAATGTATTTCAGGATCTATATAATGTCCGCAAGGTGGTACTTATCAATTAAATTTTACGCCTTTGCGTATCAGATTGAAACGATGAAGATAATCAAAGAAGGAGTAAAACATAAGGGTTAGTGAAGCGCCCATCAGCATAGACTGTACGTCTACGGCCTGGGGAAAGAAAAAGGCCGCTATCCAGTACAATCCCAATACGTTAACGCTTATTTTGCCCGACATAACCGCCATAGCCACTTTGCCGCGCAGTTTTTGAATATAGGCCGATCCCAGCACGATAATTGTGTCGCGGGCAATTTCAATCACAAAAAACCACAGTGGGATGATGTCGATATAAACGGCATACAGAAACAGGAAAAAGGCACAGAATTTATCCGCAACGGGATCCAAAATTTTGCCCCATTCCGAAACTTGGTTGGTCCACCGTGCTACAAGGCCATCGAGATAATCGGAAATAATGCCATAGAGCACAAGCGCGGTGATCAGCCAGGTTATTTGCTGTCCATTATTATAGTGCAGATACACAACTGGTATGGCGACCAAAATCCGCGACAGCGAAATGAGGTTCGACCACGTAAACAGATCCTCCTTTACATCTATTTGTTTGTGATCAATGTTAAATGTCTCTGACAATGGAAACCTATTTCTTTCTTATTATTAGGATCGTTTTCTAATTTATGTAAGCCCTAAAAGATACATAAAATTTTATCTATGACCGACTCGGATCAACTGGTTGAACGGAAAATTACCTCCCAAAAGGTGTTTAGCGGTCGGCTGCTGCATGTTTATTTTGATGAAGTGCAGCTGCCCGATGGCACAACCTCAACCCGTGAATGGATTAAGCATCCCGGAGCATCTGCAGTCGTACCCATTTTTGAAAACGGGGATGTTATGATGGTAAAGCAGTTCCGTTATCCGATGTCCCAAATATTTTATGAGGTGCCGGCCGGTAAGATTGATCCCAATGAAACGGCCGACTCAACAGCCCAGCGCGAGCTGCAAGAAGAGGCCGGCCTCTCTTGCAAAAGCTTTGTGTATTTGGGGCACTACTATCCCGGTATCGGTTATTCGGATGAAATTATTCATCTTTACACAGCGTGGGATATTACCTCTTTTGATCAACAGATGGATGACGATGAATTTGTCATTAATAATCGCATCCCTTTTAAGGAGGCGGTTGATATGGTGCACTCCGGCGAAATATCAGATGGTAAAACGATGGTAGCTATTCTGCGAGCCTGGCACTGGTGGCAAAACGAGGGACCGTTTTCAGTGTCGAGTGACCAGTAAACAGTGTTCAGTGCTTAGGATGCAGAGTTATGGTATTAATGAACTGTTTACTGAATAATCTCCTCGTCGACGGCCAGATCGTAGAGTGATTGATGCAAGTTGGTATCAGTAATATCCCCTCGGTTTATTAGCTCCTCCACTTCGTCGCCGCGCAACAGCAGAATGCAGCCCATCTCGTTAAGGACTTCATCGAACTTTCGGGGATCAGCATTAGAAAGTTTTTCTAAGTCAATGCCATCGGGATTCTTGGCAGTATTGACCAAACAGTAAAAAGTATCTTCGTCGGCATCGTCATCGCCAAATCCAAAAATTTCGAGTTTCGTATCGTTTTTATTGAGCATAATGTTGTTTCAGTTAAAAGGTTTTTGATATATGATAAGAAGGCTTTGAATTACTATCTCATCCGATTGCTGAATTCGCGATCAGATAGATCAACAAAGCTTTCCATCGAATGGGTTTTACAAAGGGTTCTGATAAAATAAGTTACTTTTTGTGGAATCCCCATTGTGGTAATAGCGGATGTTAGCTATGTCGCTCCAGGAAATCGCGTGCTTTCACCAGCTCTTCAACTTCATCGGTGTCATCGTTGATGATTGCTACTTGAAATAGGCTGATAATAGCCTGTTCATCGATGCATGCAATGGTTTCTTCGATGGTATCGCATTCTTCCTGCTCACTTACCAAGTCGTTAATACCCTTCACTACATAGCGGTAATTTTTAGGTTTCTTTTTTTGATTAGTGGCTGTATTTGCGCTGGATTCATTAAAATATTCACGCAAAGCTTCTTCAGTGACATACCATTTTACCCCCAGCTTACGGGCCCGGATTTTACCCTCTCGTAAATACGCCCGTATTGTCATTTTGCTGAGCCCTAATTGCTCGTGCAGGTCATCAACTGAATAAAGCGTAAGATTACCAACTTGTTTAGGCATGGCGCACAATTGTAGATCTTTCAGAGAAAATTATTGTGGATACTCTTAAGTATAAAGATAATAACAATAGCCTATTAGTTAAAGATTAATAACTGTTACTTATAGATTAGTTATATATTAGTTGCAAACTATCAAAAATACTTGTTCTGTATAGGGTGATTCCGTTATATTGTAAACAGTTGATTGAAAAAGAGCTCTGCAACCGCAGGGCTTTTGTTATTTTTGCCTCTCTTTTTACTTCTGTTCTCTCCCCTTTCTTTTAGGGAATACGTCCCTTTTATTCTGTCTAAGAACTTTTACCTGTTGGTTATTATTTTTATCCCTTGAAATGATTATAGAATTCAGCATCAGGCTATGAAATCAAAGAAAGATATACGAACATTATTGTTGGAGCAGCTTGAAGGACGTAATACTCATGTCGCCTTTGACCAGGCTATACAGGGACTAACCTTTAAGCAGGTAGGCATTCGCGTTGAAGGTATTCCCCATACGATTTGGGAGCTTATTGAACACATCCGCATAGCACAGGATGATATCCTGGAGTTTTGTAAAAATCCCGATTACGAAGATCTGGATTGGCCCGATGAGTACTGGCCGGCAGAGTCAAAGCCAGAAAGTAAAGAAGCATTTGAGCAATCGTTGCAGTTGGTGAGGGATGGCATTAATGAGATGCGTGAGTTGATTATGGACCCCACAAATAATTTACAGCGACCTTTTGACCATGGTGATGGACAAACCTTGTTCCGAGAAGCTATGCTAATTGTTGATCATAATGCCTATCATATTGGACAAATTGTATTAATTAGGCGCTTGCTTGGAAGCTGGTAATTGCTACCTTATTGCCACACTGAAATGAATAAGCCACGTATTTTATGAAAGAGGTAATCCGCTTTTTACGAGAGGCTCGTATGGGGTATTTGTTGTTTACCTCCTTGCTGATACTTGGTGTGGTATATGGTTCGTTCGAGATTGTTGATCAGACGATACTTTCGTCGGCCGATCAGCAAACCATGCGATGGATGTATTTTAGCCGGGGCGTGATTGTATCGCTTATTCTGATGGTTTGGGCGGCGTGGACTGTTTACAATTACCGGGAGTATTACGAGGACCAGCTGGAAGCCACTAAAATGCGCTATAGTGATATTATTGAACATTCGGCTGATGCCATTATTTCTTTGGATCTGGATAATATGATCACATCGTGGAATAGTGGTGCTGAAAAAATGTTGGGTTGGCAGCGGGATGAAATCATTGGAAAACCCATTAGCGATATTATGCCGGAAGAGCTGATTGAAATGCAAGAGCTTCAGCGCATAAAATCCGACATGCAACGCCGAGGTCATGTTAGTAATTATGAGACCGAGCGCCTGACTAAAAATGGCGAAAGGAAGCTGGTAAACCTTACCGAATCTTATATACGGAATAACAAAGATGAGATTATAGGACGGTCACAGATTTTGCGTGATTTGACGGATATCAAAATGAAGGAGGAGCAGATTCAGCAGTCGGAACGCCTGGCTACAGTAGGTCATATGGCGGCCGGGGTTGCCCATGAGGTAGGTAATCCGTTAACGGCTATATCTTCGCTGGTGCAGGTGTGTCAGCGTAAGACGGATGATGCGTTTGTACAGAATCAGCTTAAAAAAGTGCGTGAGCACATCCAGCGGATAAATAAAATTGTCCGGGATTTAGTCGACTTTTCGCGTCCGTCAAAGATGCAGTCTGAGAATGTGCAAATTAACGAAATTATTGAGTCGGCAGTGGGATTGTTACAGCACGATGCTCGCTGTAAAGATGTGACGTTTGAAATGAATCTTTCCAAAGACTTGCCCTTAATCTCTTGTGTGCCCGATCAAGTCCACCAGGTATTGGTAAATCTGTTGTTAAATGCAGTGGATGCGATGGAAGGGGAGGAAGATCCCAAAGTGACCGTTAAAACAAAAAAAGAGAATGACGCTGCATGGCTTACCGTTACTGATAACGGAAAGGGTATAAAGGAGGAGCATCTGTCTCGGATTTTCGAACCGTTTTTTACCACTAAAGAAGTGGGTACTGGCACGGGGTTGGGACTTTCGGTAAGTCACGGTATCGTCAATAAAATGGGCGGTTCTATTAGCGTGGAGTCGACTTATGGTGAAAAAACAACATTTATCATTCAATTACCGACCAATAATTAGTGTTTATGAATGCATCTATTTTAATAGCGGATGATGAAACAAGTATCAGGGAATCGTTAACTATTGTGTTGGAGGATGAGGGTTACGATTGTACGGCTGTAAAAGATGGCCAGGAAGCTATTGAGGCAATCGACAAGGCCAGCTATGATATCGTTATTACAGATTTAAAGATGCCAAATGCGGATGGTATTGAAGTATTGGATTACGCCCTGAAACACTCTTCTGATACACTTACCATTATTATTACGGCCCACGGTACCATTGAAACAGCTATACAGGCACTCCGAAAAGGAGCAGCTGATTATATTTTAAAGCCGCTCGAATTTGATGAGGTGCTCATCCGCATACAGAACCTGCTGGAGCAAAAAAGTTTAGCCCAGGAAAATAAGTACTTGCGGGAGCAGATCGATAGAGAATACAACTTTAACCATATTATTGGTGAAAGCAAGGCCATGAAGAAGGTTTACAAAATGGTTGAGCGGGTTAGCCAGGCTTCCAGTAATGTGTTGGTAACGGGCCAAAGTGGTACTGGCAAGGAGTTGGTTGCCCGGGCGATTCATTCTAATAGCAAACGATCCAAGAAGCCATTTCTGGCAATCAATTGTGGGGCCATTCCCGAGAATTTGGTAGAATCGGAACTCTTTGGCCATAAGAAAGGGGCGTTTACTGGGGCGAATGAAGATAAGGATGGCGTTTTTGTAGCAGCCCATGGTGGGACGGTCTTTTTGGATGAGGTGGCGGAAATTCCGCTGAATCTACAAGTGAATTTGCTGCGGGTTTTGCAGGAGCGCGAAGTAAAGCCGGTAGGATCTAACAAGCACGTTTCATTTGATACGCGCATTATAGCGGCAACAAATAAGAACCTTGAGAAAGAAGTGGAGGAAGGGAATTTCCGCGATGATTTATATTATCGCCTTAATGTGGTGGAGATTCCCCTGCCGCCGCTTGAGCAGCGCAAAGAGGATATTCCGCTGCTGGCTCATCATTTTCTGCAAAAATATAATAAAGAGCTCAAACGAAATATAAAGGGTATTACCAGTGAAGCCATGGGTGCTATGATGGGATACCAGTGGAAGGGGCAAGTGCGGGAGCTCGAAAATGTTATAGAACGCGCAGTACTGTTAAGTGAAGACGATTTTTTGAGGATTGAGGATCTGCCGGCATCGCTGCGTAAAATATCTGAACACGATGACTTTGAGATTGACAGCGATAAGCTGGATGAGGCTACCCAGGTATTTGAAAAACATCATATCCAAAGTGTGCTTAAACGAACGGAAGGGAATAAGTCGGAGGCGGCGCGCTTATTGGGGATCGATCCCTCTACGTTGTATCGCAAAATGGAACGGTTGGGCGTGTCGGATTAATCGGGCTTAGTTATTCTATTCTTTATTAAGCCTAACGATGACATCAAAATGGACAGTCAGGTTCTTGTCGGCCTTTATTAGGCCAAACATCGCTCGGGGCGGGTCAATATTGTAGGTATCCATGTGGATGGGCTTGCTGCCTTTCACACGAAAGCGCTGGTCATTTAATATTTTACCCTGCACGTTAAATGTTGTGGTGTCCTGTTCTCCTGCAATTTTCATAATACCGCGAGTGCGAATATTCATCCAGCGGGATAAGCTGTCGGAGGGAATTCCTTCCTGTTCCGTTAACGTGGCTTCTAATAACTGATAGCCTATTGTAGAATGCTGCTCTGCTTTTAGTGCTTCATACATATCTTTATTCATAGCACGTTTGCCACAATCAAGTGCGTCAACAGGCAAGATAATGGCGATGCTAACAGTGCCCTGTCCCTGAACGGTAGTTTCAGGATGTTCGGTATTTCCAATTTCTCCTACTCCTGATAGCTGCTGGGCTTTGCATTTAAAGTTGACCATGCTGGCCGATCCCTCAATCCAGAGTTGTGCTCCCTCTTCAATACTTAGGTTGGATGATAAAGACTGCGCCCCGCTTTGGGAAGTGTTCAGAAAGGAAATTAACAGGGTTGATGACAGCAGGAATAGCCATCTAATAGCTGCTAATTTGAAGGAACATTGTGGATATAAAGCGGGACGCATATGAATGTATATGATTAAGATTGTGCTACATAGAACTCAAACGAGATCGTAACTTTTTCGCCGGATTTGATAGTGCCCAGCATAGCAGAGGGAGGATCAACATTGTAATCCTTCATGTTGATTTCGTATTCCCCGGTAAACTTATAAGATTCATTGCCTTGTTGTTCTCCGGTTACAGGCAGTGTTATGCTTTTACTCGTTCCGGCGACAGTAAGGGTTCCATTAATATTCAATTCAATAGTTGATGATGAGTCAGCCGTCGTGAGTTCGGCATTATCCATCTGGAACATGATATTTGGGAAGTCATCAGATTTTAATGCTCCATACATTTTACGGTTCATACCGCCCTTCCCGCTTTCAATACTTTCAACTGGAATGGTCAAAGAGAGGGATTTCACGGGATTATTTTTTGTATCCCCTTCGAGGGCGGAGGCATCGAAATTAATATAAGAACTGAATTTTTCGACATCGGCCGTCCAGTCGTGCAGGGTAGATGTACCCTCGATCTGCATAGTGCTTTTATCTATAATATTGTAGCTGTTCGATTGGGCAAAAACATTTCCGGATAAAGTGAATAGAGCAATTAATAATGTGGTAAATAAAGATTTCATAATAACTCCTTTTGCGATGATTTATGAGTGGTTTGTGTGTTTAGGTTTTATTATTGCAATCACCGTTCCAAACTATATCTACCACCCATTTAATTATGATAATCAGCCTTGTTGGGTTATGGAACAATATTTTGGTGTAGAAAAATTCATTAAAGTAAATTGAGAAAAACGGTCACCTTGCATGCTTGCAAATAATCAGTATCTGTTTTTTTGCAATGCTGCAAAGGCCTTTAGGTATCCATCTATTAGAAGGAATCAAAAGTGGGGGTAACTACTATATAAACGGGGATTTAAGAAAGTTATTAATGATAACTAAAAGTGGTCTCGTAATTGCATTACTACATATGTAACCAGCAATTTTGATGGACTACTCTTTTCATGACGCCTCAATCAATTCTTATTATCGACCAGGAGCAAGCCGTTTGTGATTCGCTTGCATTGGTATTGGGCGAAGAAGGTTTTCGCTGTTTTATCTCTTATAATGCGATTGATGCGCAAGAGGTTCTTACCTCATCAGATATTGATATGGTTATCGTGGACAGCCAGCTGTTAGATCGTAATGGTCTGTTTTCGTATTTGCAGTGCTATTACCCTGCTATTAAGATAATATTGATGAGCTCATATGTTGAGATTGAGGTTACGCAGAAAGCGCTGATAGCTGGTGCTCACGACTTTGTTATGAAGCCCCTCGATTTTAACGAGCTTATCGGTAAGGTTAATTACTACTTCCCTTCTGTGCATCGCTGATTAGGTTGAATGACTCTTTATAGATGGGAATCTTCTCAATGCTATTAGAATAACTCATGCCTTATTTACAGGCAGATGGCATTGTTGTAAATACTTTATTACCTCAGAGGTTAATAATACTTGAATAGATCTCCAGCAAGTAATATCAATTGAAAGGTTACAATAGCCATCAAATAAAAAACGGTGTCGCCTTTTCACAGGCGACACCGCATCAGGGGAATTGGAACTTAGACTTAGGGATAAGTCGGTTGCTCCTCATGGTTAAATACTTGTTAGAAGCTAATTACCGCTTCAAGCATCACACCGTCAAAGTTACCGTCTTCATATTTAGTTCCAACATAGCCATCACCGTTGTAAGATTGTGTTACATACTCCAGTTTAGCCATGACGTTTTTGGTTAAAAACCAGCCGCCACCGATATTGAATCGATCAATTTCGATGTCGCCATTGGTCATTTCACCATCAACCAAGTTGTAACGAGCACCGAGATAGAAATTTTCATTAGCTCCAAAACGATAGAGGGCTTCTGCACCATACTGGTTAAACGTTCGGCTATCGTTTCCTTTGACATTTCCAGAAGTGTTTTCAAACACACCATAGAATTCGAATCCTTGGAACTTGACAAAGGGATTAAGCATAAAGGCAGTCATTTCCCCTGCTGCAGCTGGTTGTCCAAAACCAGGAGTAAAGCTTGGGGCAAAACGTCCACTTCGGAATCCATCATCCATGACACTGTAGTACCGTGAGCCGGCACGATCTCCAGAATACAAGTATATAGATGATGAATTGGATACGTTAAGGATCGATGCACTTAAACGGAAACGCGTGTCTTCGTTCATCTTCTTGTCATAAGCTAACTTACCATAAACAGTGGCGTGTGTCTTAATATCCTTGGCAATAACGCTTTGGTTTAGTTTACCATTGCTCACGCCAAGCATCGCCATCATTCCATTATTATAGTAGTACATCTCACCGGCTACCTCAGTAGTGAAAGAGTCCATGATATAGTTACCTACAAATGGGTTGTGGATGGCAAAAGCGTTATCCGTACGGCGGAAGTGGTTGTCACCGTAGTTGAGTTCCATATGACCAATTTTAATACGCAACTTGTCCATTAAGCCGGAAAGCAGTCCTTCAGAAATAAAGTCAAGTCGATCTACCTGCATGTATCCACTTTTAACATACGCCTCGGTATGGTGTTGCGATGTTAAATACGTACGTAAGTGCATGCGAAGACCGCTGGCCAAAGCTACATCCAGATCTAAGTTAGAAGTAGCAAGGTTGAAATTGTTTTCTAATTCTGGCAGGGTCTTGAAAATTGGATTACCGTTATCATCCGTTCCTGCAAAATATGGATCCCCAGTATTTTCTTGGCTAATTCCTTGAAATTGTAGCGTATTAGCACCACCAATTCGGACATTTAATCCGTCGAACTCAACATCCGTATCAAAGGGAGCTTCAAATTGATTTAGTCCCGTTTGGTCAGGATTGGTATAATACTGCATATCCCGATCGAATTGAGCAGAAGCTATTCCGACCGCCCCGAATACCATTAGGATTGCCAAGCTAATGTACTTGGATATATTGTGTAACGTCTTCATAATAGAACCTCTGGTTATTTTTGTGAGTGTAGATGTTATCTTTTTGTGCTTCGTTAGATAGAATTACAAGATCCGTTCCAAACGGGAGAAGACATGATAATTTTTCAATAATTCTATTTAGAAATGTCTTTTAAAGATGATAGGCACAATAATTATTTGAAATAAATTGTGATTAAATAATGAGGATTTGTCGTCTAAGAATGGGGCATTGCATTATTGCATGGGGATAGCAAACAAATTTTTGCAGATTTGCATAGTGTTATTTCCAACAAAATGCGTACAAATTAAATGACACTTTAACATTGAATTGCTATTTAGTAGCTTGAAGTATAAACCTTAATTAAAAGAGGACAGCTTATGTTTTCTACTATAGGTCGTTATTTATATGCATTGCCATTTGGAGTATTTGGAATTCTACACTTTGTCAATGCAGGGCAAATGGGCGGAATGGTGCCGATTCCCGGTGGCGTATTTTGGGTTTATTTAACGGGATTGGCAATGCTGGCAGCTTGTATAAGTATTCTTATTGAACAAAAGGTGCGATTAGCCACAATTTTACTGGGGGTAATGCTGCTTATTTTTGTATTGAGTATTCACTTGCCGGGTGTAATTGGTGGAGAAATGCAATCCAGTATGCCTAATCTCCTTAAAGATTTAGCGCTGGCAGGGGGAGCTTGGATTATTGCCGGTCAGGCTGAAGGTGACGTAACCGATGAAATCTAAGATATCACTAAACTAATACTCTGATAATTTTAAAAGCCCGCAGTTGCAGCTGCGGGCTTTTTAGTTGATTCTAAATTTCTTTACGCTTTGGCAGGGTTAACCTTTTCGTCGCCCGCCATCCAGTTTGGCACCCAGCTTTGAGCTTTCACTTTCGAGAGTACACTTTCGGCGGCAACATAAACTACCGGGATGAATACTAACGTAACCAATGTGGAAGCTGTTAATCCTCCGATAACAACACGGGCAAGCGAAGCCTGAATTTCAGCCCCAGATCCAATGCCAAATGAGAGCGGCAGAAGTCCCAAAATAGTGGTAAGGGTTGTCATCAAAATAGGTCGCAGTCGCAATCGGCCCGATTCAATGACCGCTTCCCGGATATCCAGGTTATATTCTCTTCTCATCAAGTTAATATAATCGACCAGTACAATGGCATTATTGACGACGATTCCGATGAGCATTACCATTCCCATCATGCTCTGCATATTTATAGTTGTACCGGTAAGCATTAACGTGGGGACGACTCCAATAACTGCCAACGGGACAGAAAACATAACCACCAGCGGATCAAAGAATCGTTCAAATTGAGCAGCCATCACCATGTAGATTAAAAATAAGGCCATAATGATGGACAGTTGGAAATCGGCCGCTGCTTTTTGTTGTTCCTCGTATTCCCCGCCATAGACAATGGAAAACCCATCGGGCAGTGGCATATCAGAAAGCTTAGCCTGAATTTTTTCAACTGCTTCACCGAGGGCCACCCCACTTTCGAGATTGGCCGAGATATACGATACACGCTGGCTGTTTACCCGGTTGATATCGGTTGGTCCGCGCCCTTTTTGTTTTGATACTACAGCAGTAACGGGTAATACTTCGCCATCAGCCGTGGTAATAGAAATATTCTCAAGATCTTTAGGACTAAGACGATCTTCGGGTTGAAGGCGGACCCGAATTGGAAATTCATCTCCACCATCTCGAAACGTTCCGGCCCGGCTACCCCCAATATTGGTCTGAATTACTTGGGCAACTTGGGTTACGGTAAGTCCAAGATCGGCAATTTTTTCTCGATCAAAAACAAAGTTCTCCTCAGGACGTCCTTCCCGCCGGTCAGTTCTTACGCCCTCAACTTCAGGGATTTCTTCCATGCGACGTTTTATCTCCTCTGATAGTTCTTTGGCCTGATCCAAGTCATAACCACGCAGTTGTACTTCAACCGCTTCACCACCGCCTGATCCAAAGATGCGTCGCAATATCCAAAGTCCGGATTGCGCACTAACGCGGATATCTCCCCCCGGTACCGTTCCGGCTACTTTTTTGCGAAGCTGATCAGCAAGTTTTGAGGTACTTATAGATCGCTCAGAAGCATCAACCATTGCGATCTCAACCTCAGCCCGGCCATCACGAACCTCAGTAGTAAGGTGTTCGACATCTTCCATGGGTAAGTGGGCTCGTACCACCGTTTCAAGTTCCTTAAGATACTCATTCTGTACAGCGATATTGGTGCCTTCAGCCATCATAAAATCAATATCGATTTCATCGGCATCAGACTGTGGCGCGAGTTCTACAGGGATAAGCGGAACGAGCAGTATTGATCCAACAACCAACACTCCGGTGATAGAAAAAACGGCTGGTTTGTGCTTTAGGGTGTAGTCAATGAATTGGGTATAGCGGTGCTCCAGAATTCTAAATATCCGTTGGAACCAGCTCTTCTTAGTAGCTTCTTTAGATTCGTCGGGTTGTACCGTTAAGAATCTGCTGCACAGCATGGGCACCAGCGTAAGAGCAACAAAGAGAGAGCAAGCCAAAGCAAATACCACGACAAGCGCAAGTTCCTGGAAAATACTGCCTGAAATGGTCTGCATAAAGACGACCGGCAGAAAGATAACCGAAGTCGTAATGGTTGAAGCAATAATGGCGCCGCCTACTTCACGGGTACCAACCAGGGCACTGGTTTTTAAATCTTTGCCACGCTCCTCCCTGAGCCTGATAATATTTTCAAGTACTACAATGGCGTTGTCAACAATCAGGCCCACCCCCAGGGCAAGTCCGCCAAAGCTCATTTGGTTGAGGGTCAGTCCATTAAAATACAGTAGTCCAAAGGTGGCAATAATAGATATGGGAATGGCCAGCGAAATAATAAAGGTAGATGAACCATTTCGCAGGAAAATATATAGCACAACAATGGCCAATAAAGCTCCCCAGATAGCTGAACTCTGGACGTTATCAATAGAGTTTTGAATAAACTCACTTTGGTCGGTCGTGACAAAAAGATTCATATCCCGCCGTTCATTATTCACTTTTTCAATCTCCTGGCGGATATCTTCTGCTACTGCAACAGTGTTAGCTCCTGTTTGTTTGCGGATACCAAAGCGAACCATCGGCTTTTCATCAATGGTAACGAGGCGATTTAAATCCTCATAGCCCCATCGAACTTCGGCTACATCTTTCACGCGGATAGGTTTGCCATCAACCATCCGGATAATGGTATTTGCTATTTGATTAATATTCTCATATTCACCCAGAGTGCGCACATAAAGTGACTGTACACCTGAGTTTACATTTCCGCCCGGCAGGTTAACGTTTTCACTGGCTATGGCTTGTTGGATATCAGCCGATGAAAGTCCACTTGCAATAAGTCGATCCCTTTTGATTTCAACATGTACTTCTTTGTATACACCACCCCAGATATCGATAGAGCCAACACCGGGAATTTGTTCAAACCGTTTCGTAACTTCACGATCAAGGACCTGGGTAAGCTCTTGAAGATTTCTCTCTGAATTAGCTCCTACAATAACAATGGGGAAATTATTGGGATCAAACTTCCAGATGCGCGGTGGTTCGGCTTCTGGAGGGAGCTCATCCCGGACGCGGTCAAGGGCCGCTCGGATATCATTAGCTGCTACATCAATATCGGTACCTTGGGCGAACTCAAGCGTTACTCGACTTTGTCCTTCTGATGAACTCGATCGCACGCGTTCAACACCCGGCACACCAGCGATGGTATTTTCAATTCGCTGGGTAATGATGGTTTCAATTTCTTCGGGACCCACATTGGGATATTCTGTTGCTACTGTTAATTGTGGGTATTCAACGGGAGGTAAGAGGTCTACAGGTAAGTATCGAAATGATATTACCCCCAATACGATGATGATTAAAAAGAGCATCGTAGTAGCAATGGGTCGATCAACAGCTGTTTCGGTAATTTTCATAGCGTTAGGTGGTCAATAGGGAATAAAAATTATTGTCTCGCAGAGTCATTGAGGTTACCCTCACGGTCTAACACATGTTGCAATAAATCTTGTCGTTGTAGGCCTTGAAGTGCTAAAATACGTTCCCAGGAGCTTGTGCGTACTCTGGCTTGTTCACTTCCCTGGGCTAACAGATTTTGGCCAACAGTAACAATCCAACTACCGGGGTCAACTCCTGAAATACCAACCTCCATTCGCCCTTCGGCGATAACATCTACTGGCTTAAACTGTATTTCGGTTGGTTCGGTAAGCGGCGGGGGATTTTCAGGGTCAACCTGTTCGGGCGGCTGTATTTCAGACCCCAGGGAGGTAGCAACAAATACGCCATCTTCTCCTGTTGTTGGATCGTTATAAACAGCGCTTGTTGGAACTATAGTGGCTTGCTGGCTTTCACCATAAAGGATATCAACGGGAACAAACATTCCCGGGCGTAACTTATTATTGCCATTTGAAATATCAATTTCCCCCTCGGTACTTCGGGTGACGTTATTTAGGAAGGGAGAAATTCTTGATAGTTCGGCTTTTATGTAATCGCTGTTGTTGGCATTTGACCCAGTATAAACATGGGCGGTTTGTCCAACTTCGATATTGTCGAGCATCTGATCGGTAAGCACAACTTCTACCCGCAGGTTGCTGAGGTCACCAATAGTAAATAGTTGGGTGCTGCTATTAACTTGCATCCCGGTTTCTGCATTGCGTTGACCAACCGTTCCCGAAATGGGAGCTTTGATGACTGTTTTCGAAAGTAAATCTTGTTGTTCCTCTAAGCTTGACTGTGCCTGATCGAGTTGGGCTTCAGCCAGTTCCACATCCGCTTCAGCCGAACTCATTTGAGCTTGAATAGTTTCAAGTTCCAGTTCACTTGATAGTTCTCGGTCGCTTAATTGTTTGGTTCGTTTATATTGTGCCTCCAGTTCGCTGTAACGGGCTTTGGCTTGTTTGAGGCGGGCCTCGTTAATCCGCATATTTGCCCTTGCCTGTTGAACTTGTTCACGGTATTGATTATCGGCAAGTGAGACTATCGGATCCCCTTCCTCAACATATTGCCCATTCTGAACATGAACAGTCGCAATTTTTCCTGAAATTTCGGGATACAAGGCGACTTGGTTTTTGGCATAGACGGTTCCGCTCAGCCGTTCAGAAAGAGGCAACGTGCCGAGACGAGATTTTACTGCTTCAACTGATGGAACAGAGGCAGATGGATTACCCATTGCAGGACCCTCTGATGATTCGGAATCACTCGAGCATGAAATGATTATGACTGATAAAAATAGTATTGATGATAAATAGAATAACTTTTTTAATAGGGGGAGCTTCATAAATGAGAACTGAAATTCTTGTTTACGGATCATAATGATACAATCAAAAAATTAACCGAAATGTTCATTATAAAATGTAATAGGATGTTATACTTTATTACGGACTAATTTACTACATGATTTTGAAGGAAATCTGAACGTTTAAGCAGTTAGGAAAATGATGAGCATTTGCGGATCGTAGCTGTTTTATATGTTGAAAAGGATTAACAAATAACTACGATATTCAAGCTTGTTATCGTCTAATACCTGTGCATACTTTATCGACAGATTTTAAATTATATTTCTATAGATGGATACCGTTACACAACTCACATTGGGCGCCGCAGTCGGAGAGGCTGTTTTGGGAACGAAGATTGGAAATAAAGCAGCTTTCTGGGGAGCGGCCTTGGGTGTTATGCCAGATTTAGATGTGCTGGCCTCTCCTTTCGTATCGGAAGTTCAGGCCTTAGCTATTCATCGTGGGATTACACACTCCTTATTTTTTGTCGTTGCTGTTGCACCTATTTTAGGATGGGTACTGCATCGCTACGTTAAAGGTAGTGCCTCTTGGAAACAATGGTTGTGGTTGGTGTTTTGGGTGGTACTGACACATATTTTTATTGACGTTTGCACGAGCTATGGCACTCAGGTTTTTCAACCGTTTAGTAACTATTCTCTCAGCTTTAATTCTATCTTTATTATTGATCCTTTATATACCCTGCCTTTGTTGGGCGGGGTGATAACAGCCTTATTTCTGAATCGTCATTCCAAAGCGAGGTCTTTGGCAAACTGGATTGGCATTGGGATTAGTACTTTTTATCTGTTACTGGGTTTTGGAATAAAACATCACGTAAATAATGTGTTTCAAGAAAACTTTGTGAAGCAGAATATTGCTCCCGAGCAATTTATGACGACCCCTTCGCCCTTAAATATTTTGCTGTGGAATGGTTATGCGGAATCCCAAGATACGTTGTATGTAGGGTTGTATTCTGTTTTTGATGATAATCGACAGATCGAATTTAAATCTATTCCTCAAAATAAAAAACTGCTGAAACCATTTGATGATCAGTTGCCTGTAGAGCGATTGATCTGGTTTTCGCGTGGTTATTATGCCGCTGATAAAATTGGCAGTGAGCTTATTGTTCATGATTTACGCTTTGGTCGCTCCGATCTTTGGCTTACCGATGGTGATGCTCCTTTTGTATGGAATTATCGCCTGGAGTTTAATGGTGATTCAACACGCGTAACAGGATTTGAACAGTTTGAACCCAGTTTTGATATGCGTACCGAAATGTGGAATCGGTTGTTTAAAAGAATGGTAGGGCAGAAATAAATTAGTGGTGTTGGGTGGCAAGGTATTACTACAGCTATCCCAAAATAAAAGGGGGCGCTGTTTCAGAAAACAGCCCCCCAATGGCAATGCGTTTTTACCTTCGATTATGAATTATCATCACCGTTATCATTGTCGGGATTATCCCCTACCTGCGGGGGCAATTCAACGCCAGACATATTTTTGAAAACCTCAAGCATTTCCATGGGCAGCGGTAAGAAAGCGAATGTCGTATTTTCTTCGCTAATATCACTCATCGTTTGTAGGAAACGAAGTTGCAGAGCCATAGGTGCTTGTTTCATCATGGTAGCAGCTTCAACGAGGCGTTCGGCGGCCTGAAATTCCCCTTCGGCATTAATGACTTTTGCACGACGATCTCGTTCGGTTTCGGCCTGACGTGCCATTGCGCGTTTCATATTCTCGGGTAAGACGACATCACGGACTTCTACCGATACCACCTTGATGCCCCAGGGGTCGGTCTGCCGATCAATAATTTCCTGAATATTTTTATTGACTTTATCACGCTCTGCCAGTAATTCGTCGAGTTCTACCTGGCCTACAATGCTACGTAGAGTGGTTTGTGCCAGCATAGAAGTGGCATGAATATATTTCTCAACCTGGATGGTCGCCGCCTCGGCGTCGATAACCCGGAAAAAAGTAATAGCATCCACATGTACTGTTACATTGTCTTTGGTGATAACCTCTTGCCGGTCTACGTTTATGGTTAATACCCGTAGGTCAACGCGCTCAATTTTATCAATGAAGGGAATCAGCATGATAAGGCCAGGGCCTTTGGTTTTATGAAATTTTCCAAGCCGAAATACAACGGCACGTTCATATTCCCGGAGAATTTTAAAAATCTGCGGAAGCAGTATCGCGGCCAAAACCGCAATAGTGACTATCCAGGTAATCATATCAAAAAATTGGTTCGAACTTTCCATAAAGCCTCGTTTTTAGGGATTGGTTAATACTATTAAATAAAGTGTTATGCTGTGTTTGAAGAATTCGTTACAGGTTTTACCCTCATTTTAAGTCCCTCCACTTCTACGATTTCGCACTCTTCGCCCTCTTCAATAGTGTCATCGCTGGTGGCATCCCAATATTCACCGCTCACAAAAACCTTTCCATGGTGATTGTCGATTTTATCAACGACCTCCGCCCGTTTGCCAACCATAGCATGCTTCCCAGTTTTACTTTCGGTAAACTGGGCTCGAATACCTTCGGTAACAATCCAAACGAAAAAGAGGGCTGTTAGTATTGTTGCTGGAACGAGCCAAGCCCATGAAAGCTCCATCGATTCGGGAAGATCCTGAAAAAGCATGAGTGCTCCCAAGAAAAAGGAAACAGATCCCCCGGCAATAAGGAGGCCAAAAGTGGGGGTAAATGCTTCGGCGATAAACAGGATAATTGCCAATCCGATAAGAGCAAAACCAGCAATGTTTATAGGCATAGCAGCTGAGGCGTACAATACCAATACAAGGGCAATTACACCTGCTACGCCAGGGACGATAGCACCGGGATTGGTTACCTCTCCGATAATGCCATAGATAGCAATCATGGTGAGTATTAGCATAACTTCGGGACGCATGATAAAACCTAAAAACTGTTCGGCAAGATTGGTAGGAATTTCCGTTATCGTAGCATTTTGAGTTGTCAGCGTATCGCCGTTGATTACCTGTCCGTCAAGTTCTTGGAGTAGAGTATTCCGGTCGTTAGCAATAAGATCGATAACATTTAACTCAAGTGCTTCGTCAGCAGTAATGGATTCTCCATCACGTACAGCGGATATCGCCCATTCGGCATTGCGGTCGCGACGGTTAGCAATGCTTTCGATAAAACTTTCGGAATAATTAAAGATTTTCTTCTGCATTACCGAGTCGGTTTGCCCGCCCATCTGTACCGGTGAAGCAGCTCCGATTGTGGTAGTGGGAGCCATCGCGGCTATGTGGGCGGCCATGGTAATAAAGGTGCCGGCACTGGCTGCTCGTGCACCTTCTGGTGCAACATATACGACAATCGGTAAGTCATCTGATTCGAGAAAAGCCTGAACAATATTTTTGGTAGATTCCAGCAATCCGCCCGGAGTATCTAACTGTATAATAAGAAGTTCGGCTCCTTGCTCCCTGGCAGTTTTGATCCCCCGATTAATATAGTTGGTTGTTGTAGGAGAAATAGACCCTTCTACCGAAATCATTGTAACAACCGGTTGCTGTTGTAAGGTATCTGAGCGGGCCGAATCTTGGACTGATCTTGACATAGGTGTGTCTGCCTGGCTGGCCGTGCCAGAGATAAGTAATATGAAAAATGTAAGAGCAATTAATCGTTTCATATCATAAAGTTATCAAAAAGCATGTCAGAAACAATATCAAGTTGCGTAGAATACTAGCATGTTGAAAAATAAGTGACCAATACACAAACAAACATCATTTAGATATGAAAACATAACTATGATATAAAACTGTTGTTCTATTATTCTTATGTATGTCCGAGCTAACTGCCTAATTAATGTTTTGCTGTTTCATTAAATATCAATTAGGTTAGACCAAAATACTGACTAACTGTTTAGTTCTATGAGTGAATCAGCTAAAAGTACCCGGCAGGAAATTATAGAAGCATCTCGCAAAGAGTTCTTGGTTCATGGTTATGAGGGAGCCCGCCTCCACAATATTGCCGAGCATATTGGGGTTACCAAGGCTATGATCCATTATTATTTTAATACGAAGCGCGAACTATTTGAGCATGTGTATAAAGAATCTGTGGATGAAATATATTGTGAGCTCAATAATATTTTTGCTGAGGAGCTACCGTTGCTCAAAAAAATTGAGATGCTGGTAGAACACTGTTTGCAAAAAGCAGATGAAGATCCACAAGTTCTTTCATTTGTAATTACCGAGAGCAGGAGAAAATCTGAGTGGCTGCAACCTATTATTAACGATAAGGTTAAGTTGGAGTTGTCAGATTTTGAGGCGGAGTTGAATAAGGCTGCTTCAAACTATCAGGTTGCGTCGGTAACGGTGCATGATTTACTAATGAATATCTTTGCTCTTTGTTACTATCCAGCTCTTGCAGGCCCCATTCATGAATCAATATTTGATTCTAATAAAAGAGATGTTCAAGGAGATATGTCCCAAAATAGGAAAGGGGTTATTTTGGATACGGTTTTTAATTGGTTGACCGCTTAATAGATTGTAGGTTGGATTAACTTCAGAAAAAATTAATACAATTTGTCTGACATTTAAATAGAGCTTTATATATTATTAAAGTCCTGAAAGAGTCTCCAGAAATTACTCGGGACTAAAATAATAAACGGCTATTATGGGCGCTAAAACTACTCGTCTGCTTGCGGCTGTGATGTTTACTGACATTGTTGGCTACACGGCTATGATGCAGGAGGACGAAGAAAATGCAAACGAACAAAAGGAACGGCAGCGTCAGGTGCTTCGAGAGGGGGCGAAAGAATTTGATGGCAAGGTACTACATTACTACGGTGATGGGGCACTAACTATTTTCAGCAGTGCTTATAATGCAGTCAGGTGTGGCATAAAAATTCAGGAGGAGCTGGTTGATCCCTTTCTGCCAATGCGTATAGGTATTCATATAGGAGATGTCGTATATGATAATGAAGATGTATATGGGGATGCCGTCAATATAGCATCGCGATTAGAAGAGATGGCTGTTTCCGGGGGGATTCTTATATCACAAAAAGTATTAGATGAGATAAAAAACCATCGGAATATTCAGACGAAAGAGCTGGGAGTTTTTGATATTAAAAATGTTAAGCAGCCTATTTCAATATTCGCGATTGCAAATGAGGGGATTAATGTGCCCTCAGCAAGGGAAATAAAAGCAAAAAGTGGGAGACGGAAAGACCGTATTGCTGTTCTGCCCTTTGTAAATATGAGTGATGAAAAAGGATTTGATTATTTTGGAGATGGATTAACTGAAGAACTTATCAATGGGCTGACGAAAATGGAACAGCTCGATGTTACTTCACGGACTTCAGTTTTTTCTTATAAAGGACGTAATGAAGATGTTCGGACCATTGGTGAAAAGTTAATGGTCAGCCACGTACTTGAAGGAAGCGTACGTAAAAATAAAGATAAGATTCGGGTTACGGCTCAGCTTATTGAAACGAGCGGCGGATTTCATTTATGGTCGGAAACTTACGAACGGCATCTAAAAGATATTTTTGAAATTCAGGATGGATTAACGGGAGAGATTCTACAAAAAATAAGGCGTTCTTTTGAGGATACGACACCTGAAGAAGACCAGTTTTCCACCCCGACCTCTAACACTGATGAGGGGTATGAGAGCTATTTGGAGGGCAATTTTGAGCTTCAAAAGTATACGGTTTCTTCTATTCGCAAAGCCATGAGCTTATTTAATACGGCAGTCGATATCAATCCCAATGATATTCGACCTCAATTAGGACTGGCTAAGTGTTTTCTCTTTTTGGGAATTTTGGGACAAATGTCACCGCAGCGAGCATATAGAAAGACCGAAGAACATGTACATCAGGTGTTAGACCTGGAGCCAGATAACGATATCGGGCAAGCGATTAAAGGGATTTCTATTGCATTGCAAACTCATGATTATGATGAGGCAAATGACTGGTTTGCCCGGGCCATAGAAGAAAAGGCCGATGCCGAAACTTGTTACTTTTACTTTTTATTTTTGAATATGCTTGGTAAAAAGCATTTGAGCTTGCTTTGGATGGAACAGGCTTTGGTCTTGGAGCCTACTAACACGCTTTATAATGCAGAATTAGCCCGAGCTTACTATATCAACAATCGATATGCCGAAGCTCTGGAGCAGTATAATTATACTCTTGGCCTTGACTCGGTATTTTTACCTGCTATCGAGGGAAAAGGATGGACATTTGTGGCAATGAATCAGCTTAAAAAAGCGCACAAAGCATTCGAGAATTATCAAAAGCTCGTTTCACAAGAGCAGAGGAATATTCCTCACTTGGGGTATATTTCAGCGCGGTTAGGGATGCATGAAATGGCTAAACATTTTTTGGAAGAGCTACAGCTTGGGGACGTCAGCGATTCTTATATTGCATCACCGGTAGATATTGCATTGATATTTTTGGGGATGAAAAAAATAGATGAGGTTTTCTTTTATTTAAAACGTGCCGCTGATGATAGGATTGGCAAGTTCTATTTTATATTAGCAGATCCTGTTTGGGATGAAATAAAAGATGATCCCCGTTATGATGAATTGCTAAGCCAGCTTAATATCCATGATGTTCAAGATATTTCATTGACTACTCCGGTAGGTTAAAATAAGTGTTTAAAATTCACCGGTGATATTAGTTCGCTGCCAGTTTTTGAATTTTCTCCCGAAGTACCGACAAAATGAGCTCTATTTCTGTTAAATGAGTGCGAAAGTTAAGTACGGCTGCCCTTAGGAACACCGTTCCATTAATATGAGTGGAGGATAAAAAAACACGGCCATCACGGTGGATTTCATTCACCAGCTTTTTGTTGAATTTATTGGCATCGTCAGAATCTGGTACGTACCGAAAGAAGGCGACTGAAAGTTCGGGTTTTGGTCCAACTTCAATACCGTCAATCTGTTGGATCTTATTATAAAAATAGCGAGTCAGTAAAAGTTTTTCATCCAGCGCGGCACGGAAGGGTTGAACTCCAAAAAGCTGAAGCGGCAACCACATCCGTAATCCCCGAAAGTGCTTGGAAAGCTCTGGTGAAAGATCAGCGGGTGATGCTTCTTCGGTAGCTTTAAGTGTATCTTGCAGATAATTGGCCGTCATGTGCTGGGAGTCGTACAATTTTTGTCCATCCTTTACGAGTAGTGCGCCCGATCCATACGGCAAGAACAATCCCTTATGGGGATCGATGGTAGCCGAGTCTGATTTTTCAATACCTGCCATCATTTCTTTTCCGTGTTTAGTAAGTAGGAAAAAGCCGCCGTATGCTGCATCTACATGAAACCAGAGGTTATGCTGATCTGCGATGTTGCCAATGTCATTGAGTGGATCAACCGCTCCCAGATCCGTGGTTCCTGCTGATGCAAAGATTGTTAGTGGAATAAGTCCATCAGATTTATCCACTTTAATTTGTTCTTCAAGTGCCTTGGCTTTCATACGAAAACGGTCGTCCATGGGAATGGTACGAATTGTTGCTTCCCGAAGTCCGGCAAACTTAATGGCTTTTATCACGCAATGATGTACCTGTTGGGTAGTATAGATGACGGTTCGTTCAAAATCCTTTGCTTTAATACCCGAATTGTCGCGAGCTATAACAAGCGCAATGAGATTAGCAAGTGATCCGCCCGATGTAAGGTTGCCTGCCGCTCCATCAGGGTAGCCGACGAGATCATTCATCCAGCGGATACACATATTTTCGATGCGTACGGCGCCGGGCGACGAAAAGAAAACACCAGTGTAGCGATTAGTGACGGCAGCCAGGTAATCGGCAATGGCCGAGGGATAAAGCCCACCGCCCGGTATGTACCCGGCATGCTTGCCCGAAGCAGGATTGAGGCCCGGTTTATCTACTTCTAACTGTAGAACTTTCAGTAGCTCTTCAAACTCCCGAGGGTTTTCATCAAAGGGCAGTTCGTAAACGCCCTTACCCATAGAGTTCGAATCCACATAAGCCGATTGCTCGGAAAGCGTTTCCAAGAAATCCTCTCCATAATCTTGGGCCTTTTCAAACATAGCACTCCGTTCTTTCGCAGAAGTTTCAAGTTGACGGGCCTGTTGTTCAAGTTCTTTGATCTGTTGTTGCATAGATGATTGAGAGAATCATATCATTTTAAAAAGTGACCAATACTTCCGAAGTGTCGGAAACTTAGTGCCGGAAAACAAAAATTAGCTCATGAAACTAAAACAAAGCGGAATTTTTTACGTTTAACAGAGAGTAAAAACAACGCCAAAATTTATAATGATGGGTATGAATAAGAATAGTTTACGTACGGTTTTTTTGATGACCCTGGCAGCAGTATTGTTTATGCTTGTGGGACAGGTTTTGGGCGGATCTACCGGTTTGGTAATTGCTTTTATTGTAGCAATGGCTATGAACTTTTTTAGCTATTGGAAGTCCGATAAGATGGTACTGCGTATGTACGATGCGCAACAGGTAGATCGTACTTCCCATCCGCAGTTATACGATATGGTTAAAGAGCTTGCCCGAAAGGCCGATTTGCCGATGCCGGCTTTATACATCATCCCCCAAGAACAGCCCAATGCATTTGCTACGGGACGTAATCCCGAAAATGCAGCTGTAGCTGTTACAGAAGGGATTGTACGGGTACTTAGTGAAAATGAACTTCGCGGTGTAATTGCTCATGAGTTGGCGCATATCCAAAACCGGGATATTTTAACCCAGACTATTGTTACTACGGTTGTTAGTGCGCTGAGTATGTTGGCACAGTTTGCCTACTTCATTCCGTTGGGAGGAAATGATCGTGGATCAAACCCGCTGGTAGCACTTATTGTTTTAATCACAGCGCCCATTGCAGCGATGATGTTACAAGCTGCAATTAGTCGCACGCGTGAATACGAGGCCGATCGGGTTGGAGCTGAAATTAGTGGTCAGCCGAATCAGCTGGCTTCAGCTTTACAGCGTATTGAAAAGGCAGCTGAACAAATACCGATGCGCGGAGTATCTGAATCAGCTATGCGATCGACATCCCATATGTTCCCGGTAAACCCGTTTAGCGGTGGTCGTTTTATGAGTTTGTTTTCTACCCATCCTGATACCGAAGATCGTGTGGAGCGGCTTATGCATATGCAACGGACAGGTGAATATCTGTTTGAGTAATTGATAATTTAATCAACAAAATGAAACCCTCAAGGTGTTAAATACCCTGAGGGTTTCATCTTTTATATACTTATGTATTGGTAGTTATTCTTCTTCCTTGTATTGTTCGTCATAAGCGTTTTTGATACGCTGATTCATGTGCCGCTTATAATTTTTAAATTCATATTTGCGTACCGTAAACTCAGAGTGGTAGTTCCCATCGTTGCAATCCACTTTTAGTTTTTCGGGATTATTCGTCTCACTGATTTCTACAGCGATGTCGCCAAGTTTGTATGATTCAATTACAGAGCTCATAAGTAGGTTTGGTTCGTTTATGCAAAGATAATTACTTATGAGCTCTTTGTGAATTTGAAATCACGGATTATTGCATACCTTCCATATCTTCTGGACCATCGTCGCCTCCGCGTTGTTGCTGCTGTTGGTTGCGATCACGATCTCCAAAGAAGTATTGAAAGCTGATGGTTGCTGAGCGTGACGACCAGCTAAACTCACGTTGCGTATAAAAGTCAGTATTAGGATTGCCGTCCGTATTAGCGGTGTAATTAAAGTTCTGTGAATCCAGCAAATCACGGATATTAAGTGTAAGTTTTGCTTTCCCATCCATGAGGTCTTTAGATAGACCAGTATCCATCATCGTCATACCCTCACGGGTCCCCTGCGTAGAGTTGCTGGGGCCACGATAACGCATAGAGGCTTGGTAGTTTAGGCCATCAACAATTTCCCAGCGCAGCCGCATACGCGCCATAAAGTTTTCTGATTCACTGGTAAATACCTGGTCTTGATACGTACCGTTTGAGTTAGAGCGAAAGAGGTTCGCATTGGCCGTAAGGTTTAGTTGATCCGCAATTTCCTGATCTGCAGAAAACTCTACGCCCCATGCTTTTTCGGTAGCCAGGTTGATGGGGCGACGAATGGTTCCGTCTTGTCCCTGCTGCGATTCTGTAATTCGCTCAATGACATCAGTACGATATCGATGGTAAAAGCTGGTTAGTAATGACCCGCTGTTCCAATAGTGTAGATAACCGAGTTCGTATGAGTTGCTGAATTCAGGTGTAAGATCAGGATTACCAGTAAACTGGCTACGCTGATTATCAAAGTCATTAAATGGGATGAGCATGCGCGACCATGGACGACGTAAGCGCCGGCTATAACTAACCTGCACCGACTGTTGCTCGTTGAATGAATAGCTCAGAAATGCGCTGGGAAAAAGATTCAAGTAGTTTTGGTTGGTTTCTTCACCCGTACTTTTAACTTCGGTTTGGATGCGCGTATTTTCCAGTCGAAGTCCAACCTGACCTGATAACGAATTCCACTCATAGCCAAGGGTTGCAAAAGCGGCATTTACATTCTCCATGTATGTAAAATTATCGGTATAAGCCGGTTCACTTACCCAGTTTCCATTTTCAAGGGTTTCGGCATGGTAGCTATTATCCATCCATTCGAAGTCGCTGCGGACGCCTGCCTCAAGATTTCCATCTCCAAACAGTGGGCGTTCATACTCGGCATTAAACCGGAAATCCATTTCTTCTTCCCCATCAGTAGCACGTTGTGTTAGGGGATCCTGATTACCCTCAAGGATTTCTTCGTCAATATTAGTCGTAGTTTCTTCACTACTGGCGTCAAAACTGGCATCAGCCACCAATTTATGGTCATCGCCATCAATTTTATTTTCATAATCGAGGTTAAAGTCGATATCTCGTTCATTTCCTTCCTCCTCATTATAGCGGATATACTCTGCAATAACGGGGCCATTAAAGGAGTCTTCCCGATATTCCATGTCGGTATATCGAATATCTTCGTCATTTTCTTCCCGTTCAGAGCTGGTATAAATGCTGGCTGTTAGCACTTGTGTATCGGTAAGATAAAAGTCAGCACCAAAACGGAGATCTCCATCCAATTCCGATTCTATAGCATCGGTTTTTTCGCTATACATATAAGAGGTACTGGTCTGTGGATTTCGAAATCGTTGAAACGAACTCCCCCCCTCGGGCTCACTGCGGTAATCCATGCCACCATTTAAAAACCAATTTATGTCACCGACACGATAGTTAAGATTCAATGATCCTTCATACTCTTCCGGTAGGCCACCCCCAACCTGCGCACTACCATTTAGCCCTCGTCGCTGGTCATCCTTTAAAATAATATTAATAATACCGCCCGATCCTTCTGCGGCATATCGTGAAGAGGGATTCGTAATGATTTCTACCTCTTGGATCATGGAAGCCGGAATACTGTTCAGGGCGTCTACATCACTACTGCTAACCATGCTTGATGGTTTGCCATTAATAAGAACGCGTACCGATTCGTTACCGCGCAGGCTGATGTTGCCATCGATATCAGTAGAAACCGAAGGTACATTATTCAGTACATCAACAGCCGAGCCGCCCAAGCTGGTAATATCCTGGCCAACCTGGAAGGTGCGCCGATCAAAATTCATCTGCATTTCAGACTTTTCAGCACGAACTAACAGTTCGCCGAGCTCTTCAGAACTGGGGGTCATTTGGATGGTACCAAGATCCATCGATTCGCCTTCAGAAACCTCAATCTCTTTTTTGAATGGTTGATATGAGAGGTAGGTGATTTTTACAACATAGTTGCCAGTTGAAATATTAACACTAAATGAACCGTCGGATTTCGTTGAAGCACCGGTAACAACATTGGATTCCGAAGCGTTATAGACGGCTACAGAAGTGCTCGGCATGGCCTCTTCCTCTTCGTCTACAACCGTTCCGGTAATAGTTGCATTAGATTGTGCCAGTGTTGCGATAGGGATAATAAGTAGTAGGGAAAGTGATGAAAGTAACTGTTTCATGTTCTACTTTTGGGGATATCGAGAGTTTATAAATTATTAGTGATTAAAACGTAAAAGATGATACTGTTTGAATGCTAAGTGAAAACTGAATGAAATTTGAAGATTTAGTCAGTTTTAAAAGTTATTACAATGGTATGCCACCCGTTGTAGAAATCATACGATATATTATAATGGTACTGGTCTACAATTCGTTTAATAATGGAAAGGCCCAGACCAATAGAGTTAGAATCGACACTGTCTTTCTTAAATCTTTGAAATAGTTCGTCGGGTGATGAGGAAAGCGGTTGGCCGGTATTGGCAATTTTTAGCTTTTTTTCGGTAAGTTCGATATGGATACGTCCCTCTTTAACATTGTGCTTGATAGCATTCTGGAAAAGGTTCGTCCACAGAATATCAGCTAAAACAGGGTGCATTTGAAGCGTAATCTCATCTTGGATATGGCTTTCAACTTCCAAGCCGTTTAGGGCAATAAATTCATCAAAAGCTTTAGTGCTTTCAGTAATGATCTCCGAAAAGTTGATAGCTTCTGTTTTTACAAATTCGTGATTCTCAATCTTAGTTAGCAGAGCCAGTGACTCACTAAGGCGCGACAGTTTTTTAACCGAGCGCTGACTATCTTCTACAAACTGATATTGTTCGGGTGACAGCTCTGTTTCAGTGAGTAGTTCCAGCTTGCCCTTGATAATAGAAAGCGGTGTTTGTAGTTCGTGAGAAGCATTTTCGGCAAATTCTTTAAGGTTTACATAGTCTGATACAGCTTTGCTGGTCATTTCTTCAACAAATTTATTCAGATCATCAAACTCTGTTACTGAGGTACTTTCAGCAGGGATGGGTTCTTTGTCTTGCAGGGTAAAGTTTTTAATGCGCTTTAGGGTTTTACGAAAGGGTTTAAAAAGTCGGTTCGAGACGATAAACCCTACTCCAACAGCACCAATAACCTGTAGTCCTAAAATCCACAGTAAAATTTCGATAACTGCTTCGGTAATATCATCCGACTCAACAAGTGCCCCATAGGTTGTAATGCGATAGCTGGTGCCATCCACATTACGGTGTGCAACCATTTTGAGATTATGTTCTCGCTGGTGCAGTCGATTATGCCAAACAAGGGTATCGCGAATTTCTACGTCTGGCTCCACACGGTTGGGCAGAGCCATAATTTCCAGGTTGGTATCACTGTTATCTTGCACCGTACTTTCAAAATTTTCTCCTTGTTCCAAGAGGTACGTTACCCGCTCCACACGATCTAAGAAACGCCATTTTAGCTCATTATCAAGCTCTCCCTTGATAACATGATACGATACCACGCCCCCCAAACCGAGGACAATAACAGTGACGATCAGGTATATAAGAATAAATTTAGTGATCAGTTTCATATCAGGTGGCAACCTTAAATTTATAGCCAATACCGTAGACGCTTTCGATGTAATCTTCGGCACCTGCTTGTTCTAATTTTTTGCGCAGGTTTTTGATATGCTGATATACAAAGTCAAGGTTATCAAGATGGTCAACGTAGTCGCCCCACAGGTGTTCGGCGATTGTTTGCTTGGAGAGTACGTGGTTTTTATTTGATGAAAAATAGAGCAAAAGTTCATACTCCTTGGGGGTCAGGTTTACTGGATTTTCCTCCACGGTAACTTCCATGGTTTTAGTGTTGATAGCAATTTCATTCACGTTTATAATTTCCCGCCCATCACGCTGTTGCCGTCGATTTACGGCTTTGATGCGAGCATGAAGTTCGGGCAGCTGAAATGGTTTTGTGATGTAGTCATCGGCCCCCAGTTCTAACCCCTCAACTTTATCATCGAGTGCATTTTTGGCCGATATGATGATGGTTCCGGTTTCAGGATTTACGGATTTTAGTTCGCGCAAAACCTGAAGCCCCGATCCACCGGGGATCATAATATCAATGAGTACTACATCGTAGGTGTATGACATTACTTTATCGAAAGCTGCGGAATATGACTGCGCAGCTTCACAGATATATCCCTCACGCTTTAAATACGTTTGGATGTTTTGTAGTAAATCTTCGTTGTCTTCAA
Organism: Fodinibius sp. Rm-B-1B1-1; assembly: GCF_038594945.1. Lineage (NCBI taxonomy): Bacteria > Pseudomonadati > Balneolota > Balneolia > Balneolales > Balneolaceae > Fodinibius > Fodinibius alkaliphilus. The sequence continues at coordinate 844,808 of NZ_JBCFYD010000001.1, read as the reverse complement.
TAATTAATAGTTTCATGACGGCATAACATAAATAATGAATTTGAAGCAAAACTGAAGAAATGTAAGGCTGCTGAGGTAGAAGGGCTAAGCAGAAAAATAGAAAAGAGAGGTCACGGAGACTACGCCATTAAACGTATCTCTTGCATAATGCTTTTAGAAATAAGCATTAAAGAAGGATATATAACCATCTATTCCCTGTTAGGATGCCGAAAGTCGTGATTCAATTTCGATCACTCCATAATTGCCTTCCATGCCATACTGGGATGAGGCTCCGGCCGATAGCACGGTAACGGAAATAATATCACCGGGACCAAACATGCTGGCAACATATGCATAATTTCGTCCCGCTTTTTGTCCGTCAACCACAAAAAGTGGTTGTGCCAGCGGATTGTTAATTGACCTCTGACCTCGAATAATAATCTGAATATCATTACCACTTCCATTTAGATGTACGCCGTTGGCACGGCGAAGAAAATCTTCAAGGGTCCAGTAGTTCGTATGATCAGTTGTGGAATGTTTTTGAGATTGTTGGCTGGTTGAAGCACAACCCAGTGATCCGAGTAATAGCAGACATAAAGCTATAGATATACCTAAGCTTAATCGTTTCATAGCGGTAGGGTTTGATTAATAATATTAGGTACTTATCAGTATAGCTATTATCCCTATTTAAGTAAATAAAAAATAATTATTTAGGGTTTTATTTGTTTGAATAAGTATGGATTAAGATGACTCCGTAATTGCCTTCCATCCCATATCGAGCCGCGCGTGAAGGCGGTAGTACTTCAATGTAGTTTATTTCTCCTTCATAGAGCATCTCATTAACCTGGGCAAAACTATTCCCCGCTTTTTGGTCGTCAATAATGAAAAGCGGTTGGCTGGTTGGATTAGCGATTGAGCTTTCACCACGAATGATAACACGAGTGTTAGAACCTGAGCCCGTGACACGCACACTGGTAGCACGGCGGAGATGGTCTTCAAGTGTCCAGTTATTTTCGGTAGCTGTCTTGTTAGTTTCGCTCTTATTTGTGGTACTGGTAGTAGAGCAACCTAATACCATAGCAAATAATCCTGCTGTAAGCAGTACAGTAAGCAGTTTTGAAAATGCCATAGCCCTGGTGGTTTATTGGAGTTCTAAAAGCAAGGTATTAAACTCTTGCATTGGTTTAAAAGGGTATGTGATAACACACCCAGTAATATGATAAGCTGTATTATTTCTTTAGAATCGAATCATCCAGCATATCGGTATTTTCAAAAACAAATTTATTGGTGAAAAGAATCCCTAAATAAACCGATAAGATAGTTCCCGAAAAGATAGCTACCATAATCATGATTTGGTATTTAATGGCAATAAGCGGGGAGCTTCCACTTAAGATTTGACCGGTCATCATGCCAGGCAGCGAAACCAGTCCAATGGTAGCCATTGAAGCAAGGGTGGGATTGGCCGATTTTTGTAAGGCCTTACTGAAAAATGGTTTTACGGCTTCGGAACGTGTGGCTCCACAGGAAAGAAAAAATTGGTATCGCTCTTGGTGCTCATCCAGGCTGTAATAAAAAGCATTAATCCCGATGACGTTACTGCGCAGGCAATTACCCAGCACCATACCAGTTATGGGGATGGTATATTGTGCGGCCAATAATTTGGGGAGTTGAATAACAATTTCAAGAAAGAACAGATCAATAACGATAATCCCTAAAAAAGTTGCGCCAAAAACGGGAATAATGACCGACCATTTTCTGGTGAGATCGCTTCGGTCAATGGTAGCAAAATCAGCAACAGCAACCATTACAAAAATCCACGCGGCATTAATCCATGCATTATCATATTCAAACAGGTACTGCAGGTAATAGCCCACAAAAAGAAGTTGTACCACCATGCGGATAGAGGCGGTGAGTAACTTTTTGTTGAGTCCCGTACGATATTTCCACAAGATGTAGGCTGGCAACAGCATAATGATAAAGCCGATGGCGAGCTGTGTCCACGAAAGATCAATGATTTCCATATCAGAGTTCGATGATGTTATCCGCCTTGTCAACCCAGAATGGATCGTGCGAAGTTGAAATTACGGTTCTGTTATTGCTTAAAAGAAGTTCTGCAGCTTTAGCTTTGGATGCCTTGTCGAGGGCAGAGGTGGGTTCATCCAAAAGTAGTATTGGTTTGTCCAGTAAATGACAAATGGTTAGCCCTACGCGCTGACGTTGTCCTGTAGAAAGATCGCGGAACTCCTTATCAAGAGTACTGGCTTCCAACCCCAATGTTTGCAAAGTGGCAATACTTCTTGAGGTAATATCTTGTTGATGGGATTTATTGGCAGCGAACTCAAAGGGCTTGGTCATTACTTGGCGCACGGTGCCCGAACCTAAATTTAGATCTTGAGGCAGCCAAGCTGTTTTACGTCGAAGGGAGTGACGATTATAAGAATTGCTATCAATTGTAATCTGCCCGTTTTGGGGGTTATAAAATCCCAATAGAAGTTTTAGGAGGGTACTTTTTCCCGAGCCGGATTCACCTTTAAGAATTGTATGGTGCCCGGATTTCGCCTCGAAAGAAAAGTTAGAGACGATTTGTTCTCCTTCAAATTCAAAGGTAACGTTCTTAAAGGTTATAGTTGGTAATGGCGACAATTGGTTGCGGGATTTGTATTAAAAGGGAAGTGGTTCTCCGGTAGACTGCGCCCGTTGATGGTGTAATTTTTGTAGCAATTGGGTTATCGAACCTTTAGTCCCATCACTGATAACCCGTTGGTCAATTTCAGCAACGTGAACCAGTTCTCCCATCGTTCCGGTTGTGAAACACTCGTCAGCGGTATACATTTCTGTCATACTTAACCGTTTTTCGTCTACGGGGATGTTGTTTTCTTTACATAAATCAAGGACGATTCCTCGCGTAATGCCTGGCAGACAACTATCGGCATATGGGGTAAGCACCTTCCCTTTTTTCACGAAAAAGATGTTTGTGGCATTTACTTCCGAGACATATCCCTCAATATCCATCATCACTGCCCCGTCGGCCCCGGCTACGTTGGCCTCAATTTTAGCCAAAATGTTATTGATAAGGTTGTTGTGGTGAATTTTGGAATCGATGCATTGTGGTGGGTTTCTGCGGATGGATGAGGTGATCAGCGAAAGGCCGTCTTTGTTCTCATGAATGGGAGGCTTCCACTCGGGAAGTACAATCAGCGTGGGACCATATTGGTTGACCTGAGGATCCATGTAGGAAGTTACTTTTTTACCCCTCGAAAGAGTCAGTCGGATATGGGTATCGTCCTTCATTCCATTGGCTTTAAGCGTTTCAAAAATGGCTTTTTTGATGTCCCCATTCGAAGGAACACTGTCGAAAGCCATAGCATGGGCAGAATTTTGAAGTCGTTCCAGGTGTTCATCGAGGGCAAAGATTTTACCATCATAAACGCGCAGTCCTTCCCAGACGCCATCACCACCTTGCACAAGACTGTCGAATACCGAAATTTTAGCCTCGTCGCGGTCGTAAAGGGTACCATCAATCCAAACTTTAATATCTTTATTTCGAGGATCGGGAATTGTTGGGTGTGTTGCCATTATATTAATCTATGTAGGTATTTGATTTTAAATTATCTTTTAATTGCATGTGCAAACAGTCTGTCATAAATGGTCTTACAGTGCTCAAAAAGAGGCTCGAGCCGGTTGGGTAATGTTTCTTCTTTAGCGGTATAAGGCTTAAATCCCGTAGACTGGTGAACGCTGTGATACCAGTGCTCGGCCCAGACACCATCTTCGGGAATAGGGCCGGGCGGCCATGAAAGCATGGCTTCATCAAAAGAAATGTTGATCTTTTCACACAGGGCCGATAATACAAATTCTGGATCTTTTAACAGTTCTCGAGAGTCGAGCACTGTTAGTGGTAAATCGTTATTTTCAGCAATTTCAAAAAGTGTTAGAAGTTGCTGGTAACCAGTATCACGCAGGTTCGGTTCAGCTAATGTTTTGTCTAAAGAAAGGAGCATTTCTTTAGGATTTCGAATTAAAAATACTGGATCAAATTCGTTGAAAAGCACCTCCAGTGAATCATTCATATTCACCATGTGGTGTGCCATATTTTTTACGAACAAGATATCAGACTGGCTTCCCGAAGCAAGTAGATTTTGCATTACTGCTGCAGGATCCTTGGGCTGGCTTTCGAGCACTGTAGCCCTGCCGGGATGTTTGGCGCCGCTTTGCAACAAGTAGTGAGCATAAAAGGGTTCATCAACTACACAAGTGTCAGATCGCTGAGCAAAAGAATACATGATAGCTGTGGAAATATTCCGGGGACCCGACCACATGTTGATTCGTTTTTTTGCCATAGATATAAAATGGGTTAAAAAACCGTACCGGAATATGGTATTGATATTTTTTGGTGATCAAAAGCCAAAATTTGAAGAACTGTTTAGTAGTTAATAGCCATGGGATGGAACCCGCTTTTGTGCAATACTTTTCATAATTTTATATGATGTTTTGACCTGTTAAAATTTTCAATGGATTTATAGGCTACATGCCTGATAGCAAACAGCATAGTGACAAGCGTAATATTCAGCTTAAAAAACTTTTGAAGAAGAGTTCCATCATTCATTACCGTCGGCTAACAGGTAGTGGTTGCCCTATTATAGGTATCACAAAAAATGTAAAGGATGTGCTCGGGTTTTCTGAATCAGATTTTCTTGCTGATGAAAATCTCTGGTTTAATCGTGCACATCCCGAAGATCGGTTACAGCTGCAGGAGCATTTTGATAAAGTGTCTTCGGAAGAAGTGCCTACGGTTGAATATCGGTTTAAGCATAAAAGCGGATCTTATATCTGGTTGCGTGATGAAACACAGCTAATTGAATCAAATGACAGCGGGGAACAATTCTTTTCTGGGTTTATTACACCGTTAACTAAAAGTAAGAAGCCTGAAATTACTGAGGACCGGGAGCGTCAAAAATTACAGCAATTGGCGTTGGATAACTTGAATGATATGGTAGTGATTACCAAGGCGTTGCGTGATAAGCCACTACAATCGCATATCATTTTTTGTGAATAAATCATTTGAAGAATTCACGGGTTATCAGACGGACGAAGTGATTGGCAAAAAGCCAACGTTTTTGCACGGTCCCAAGACCTCTCAAAAGGCTTTAGATCGAATTGATAAAAAGATAAAGGAGCATAAGTCGTTCCGTGAGGAGTTTGTCAATTATAAAAAAGATGGTACTGCTTATTGGGTAGAGTTGGATATGGCTCCTTTTCCAACCGATGATCAAAAGTATGAGTATTGGGTTGGAATCAATCGTGATATTACAAAACGGAGACAGGCGGAGCTCAAATTAGAAGAAAGTGAAAAGCGATATCGGTCGTTTTTTGAACTTTCTTTTGATGCTATTTTTGAGGTAGATGTTGATGGAAATATTTTAAAATGTAATAAGCGGGCTTGTGAACTTTTTGGATACGAGCGCGATAAGCTTGTTGGGATGCATGTATTGGATTTGACGCCCGAAAAGTATCACCATAAACAGCCGGAGACGTTTGCGGGCATTGCTACTACGGGAGATGAGGCGTGGGAACGATTGTATCGTAAAAAGGACGGTACGGTGTTTCCTACTGAAATTCATACCGAGTTTTATGAGATGGAAGGTCAGAAGCGGTTGATTGCCTATGTGAGGGACAATACAGAGCACAAGAAGTATGAACAGGCGATAAGGAAGTCGTTGAAAGAGAAGGAAACGCTGCTTGCCGAAGTGCATCACAGGGTTAAAAATAACTTGGCGATTATTTCGGGACTGTTGCAGATGCAGGTATTTAATACTGAGGATGAGCAGTTACTGGCTAAGCTCAAGGAAAGTCAGGCACGAATTCAGTCGATTGCAATGGTCCATGAAAAATTGTATCGATCGGAATCATTTTCTGAGGTGGCGATTGACAAATACATCAATGATTTGCTGAGTATGATTGAGGGGACAATGGCGGATTTGGGCAAAAATATTGCTGTTGAAACGGAAATGGAGCCGGTTTTTCTAACAGTAGGTCAGGCTATTCCCTGCGGGCTTTTGTTAAATGAGCTTATCACAAATTGCTATAAACATGCTTTTAATGGTCGGAATGAGGGGAAAATTCGAATTTCTCTTGAGCATAGCAACGACCAGGTAGCTTTAAGTGTGGAAGATAATGGAAAGGGTTTACCGCAGAATTTTGATATCGAAAATGAGTCATCATTGGGGATGACCATCGTCAATACCTTGAAGAATCAATTAAATGGAAGTTTGGAGGTAGAGAGCGATGACTGGGGAACACGTTTTACACTGATATTTAATATAGAAAAGTAGATTGTTTGTTAGTAAAATGTGCTTTTATCTGAAATGTTATAGATAAAAGAAGGTCTGTAACCGTTTTTATTTCGGTAAAATGTAGTGTATTTAAGGATGTCAAAAAATTCACTAATCAAAATAGAGAATACTATGATACCATCACGTTTACAGCGAGCTACATTACTGGTTATAGTAATGTGTTTTGCAGTTTCTCAATCGCTATTGGCGCAATCTAACAATGGGCTAACGCCCGACGATGTTGCTAAGATGCAGCAGGTGAACGAAATAGCAATATCGCCATCAGGAGATAAAGCTATCTATACGTTACAGGTGCAAGCCAACCCACATAAAGAAAATAAGCCGGCCATGCACCATTTGTATCTGACTAATTTATCTAACGGGAATTCGTTACCGTATGTAACGACCATGAGCGTTAGTGATATCGCTTTTCGTCCTAATCATGATGCTATTACGTTTTTGGGTAAGCGTTCGTCAGATGAAACAACGAGCCTGTATGAAATTTCGATGAATGGCGGTGAGGCTCAAAAGATATATTCGTTTGCTACAGATATGGCGGATTATGAATGGGCTCCGGATGGAAATCACATCGCTTTTATGGCGGCCGATACTGTTACTCATGAACGATCGTCGCTCCCTTACCATCCCGAAATCTACGAGGAAAATCTAAAGCAGCGGCGCGGGTATGTGGGTAATGTGGCACAGCCGGGCCACGGTCCGCACCAACTACAAGTTGAGGGATCGGTTTACCAAATGCACTGGAGTCCTAACGGTGAAAAGTTAGCTATTTCTGTAGCTCCTACTCCACTTGTGGATGATTATTATATGAAGCAAGTGGTGAAAGTGCTTAATCACGAGGGAGACAGTGTACTTGCTGAGATTGATCACAAAGGAAAACTGGGACAAATAGGCTGGAGTCCGGATGGTAGTAAGCTGGCAATGATTGCAGCAGCTGACATTCACGATCCTATTGCAGGCCGATTATTTGTCGTTTCTGCCGAAGGCGGAGAGCCGGTACAGTTAAAGCCGCAATACGAAGGCATGTTTGAGCAATTCAAATGGACTGGCAATAATCAGTTGCATTATCTAACAAGCGAAGGCGTATGGTCAACCTACGGCAGAATGAATGCAGATGGGTCTGATATGCAAATCATTGTTAATCGTGGAGATACCAATATTTCTCTTTTCGACAGGGCACAAAGTGGAGCTACGATTTTTGGAGCAAGTTCTGCCTCACATCCACAAGAACTCTATCAACTTTCTGAGAATTCTGTTGACCGGATAACAAATACCAATCCCTGGCTCGATAATAAAGCCCTTGGCGAACAAAAGGTCGTTAGCTGGCAGGCTGATGATAGTACTAAATTGCAGGGTATCCTTATCTACCCGGTAGGTTATAAGGAGGGAGAACAGTATCCTATGATTACAACGGTGCATGGTGGACCCGAAGCTCACTATAATCACGGTTGGGTGACCAACTATTCTGATGCTGGCCAGGTTGGAGCTGCACAGGGTTATTTTGTTTTTTATCCCAATTACCGGGGAAGCACTGGCCGTGGTGAACAGTTTGCTAAAAGCAGTCAGGGTGATTTGGCTGGAGCCGAATTTGATGACATCGTTGCTGGTGTAGATGAACTGGTAAATGGTGGTCTTGCTAATGGTGATCAAATTGGCGTTACCGGGGGCTCGTATGGTGGATATGCAACGGGTTGGATGGCCACGAAATATACTGATCGCTTTGCGGCGGGAGTGATGTTTGTGGGTGTCAGCGACAATATCTCGAAGTGGGGCACGAGTGATATTCCCGAAGAGTTGTATCTTGTTCATACTCGGGAACGTATTTGGGATGACTACCAAGGATATCTTGAGCGAAGTCCTATCTACTATGCCGGTCAGGCCCAAACGCCGCTATTGATTATGCACGGAAAGGAAGATACGCGTGTAGATCCCAGCCAGTCATATGAGCTGTATCGCCATATTAAAACACGCACTGATACACCGGTGCGTTTGGTACTGTATCCGGGAGAAGGGCACGGAAATCGTAACGCTACGGCGCGCTATGACTATAATCTGCGAATGATGCGTTGGTTCAATCAGTATTTAAAAGGAGAAGAATCGGCCCGACCGGATGTGGAAATTGAAGTTGAGAAAACGGCCGTAGAAAACTAATTGCTGTTTTTTGCTTAAGTATGGTGAGATCCCCTTCCGTAACTATGGGAGGGGATTTTTATTTTCAGGAGTGTTTTTGTAGCTAAGCTAAAAATGGATTTAACTTCCAAAAGCAAGTTTTTGAGTTATATATTGCGCCACCACCCCGAATCAATTGGGTTAGAAGTTGATCAAAATGGTTGGGCAGATATTTCTGATCTAATTACCAAAGCCCAAAAAAACGGCAAGAAAATAGACCAGGATGTAATTCAGGAGGTTATAGAAAAGGGAGCAAAACAGCGGTTTATTTTAAGTAATGATGGGAACTATATTCGGGCTGGTTATGGTCATTCCATTGATGTTGATTTACAGCTGAAACCAAAACGCCCGCCCCAAAAACTCTATCACGGTACAGCGCAGTACAATGTCGATGCTATTTTGGATGAGGGTATTTCATCCCAAAGCAGAAACTTTGTACACCTTTCTGCAACAAAGGAGGAAGCTAAAAACGTGGGTGGGCGTCATGGCCATCCGGTCATTTTGGGTATTCAGGCCTTAAAAATGTATGAAGACGGAATTGAGTTTTATCAATCAGAAAGCGAAAAAAGTATTTGGTTAACTAATTTTGTTTCATCAAAGTACATCATTGAAGGCGATTGATTTATACGTTTGAACAGATCTCGCATTTTAAATGGTTGGGCAAATAGCTATCTTATAACCTGATGAAGAAAGCAATCCCTGCCATACTCGCGTGCTGTATTTTTATCAGTGTAGGGGGGTATACGATACCGTGTACCTTGCACTGTTTAAATATGGAATCCGATATGGAAATGTGTCATCATGAGGTCAAGTCTGATGCAGAATGTGAGGGCAGTTGCATGGTAAATACCGTTGATGATAATGTTGATGGACCGGATGCTTCACATTCCAACGACATGTTGTTAACGCAGTACAGAGTTCATTTGACTGCTGTAGATACGATCTCCAGCAGCCTTTTTCTGAATCCCCTTTCGGTCGAAACGTATTTAGAGCCATTGCACTCCTCGTTATTTTCTCCTTGGATTCCTGATCCAGTCATCCCGCCACCCCAAATGCTCCTTTCTGTCTGAAATCAAATCCTCTCAAAGTATTAATGCCGCCTATTCTTTTTGGTATGGGGAGAGGACTCTTATCTCAACAAATTTTAAAAAATTAGATCTGCAATATCTCTTAAGCAGATCAGGAGCAAACTATACTATGAAAGTATTATCACTTTTAAAACGTTTTTTGCCAGCACTATTGCTATTTATCATGCCCGTTATTGCAACTGCACAGTCAACAAGCTCGGTTGAGGGTATGGTGGTCGATGCAGGGACAAGCGAAGTTATACCCGGGGTAAATATTTATATTCCCAAACTTGATAAAGGTGCCGCCACTGATACCGAGGGCGCTTTTTCCATTTCGTCGATACCGCCGGGCAGTTACGAAATGAAATTTTCGTTTATAGGATATCAGACCCAGCGCCGTGCGGTGACCATTGAAGAAGCAGAAACCCTTGAATTGACTGTTCGGCTTTTGTCTTCCCAAATAAAAATGGAAGGGATTACTGTTACTTCTCTTCGTCCAGATCTAAATGTGGATACCGATTTGGAACAGGCAGAAATCCGTAAAGCCAATCCGCGTGATTCGGGAGAGTTGTTGCGAAGTGTTGATGGCGTGGATGCGGTTCGTCGAGGGCCGGTGGGACTCGATCCTGTAGTACGTGGACTTCGCGAAACGGAGGTCGGTACGTACCTTGATGGGACCCGAATCTTCCCAGCCGGACCTGCACGCATGGATTCGCCACTCAGTCATCTCGATCCATCCATGATTGAAAATATCGAAGTCGTAAAAGGTCCGTATGCACTTAATTGGGGCGCCGGAAATATGGGAGCCATTCGGGTAGAAACAAAGCCATTGGATAACCTAAATACCTCATTCGGCGGTAGGATTACGAGCGGTTACGATAGCAATTTCAACACTTTTGAAGAAGCCGCTTCGCTTTACGGGCAATCCGGCAAGCTTGGATACCTCGTTAGTGGTGCCTGGCGTACCGGAAATGATTATAGTTCTGGAAATGGGACTAATATCCCTGGTGATTACCTCTCGCGTGAGGTCCGGAGTAAAATAAATTACGCCACGACTGCGAATTCTCATTTAACGATTTCTTTGGGGTATCAAAACCAAGAAAATATCGATTATCCCGGACGGTTGCTCGATGCTGATTATTTTAATACGTATAATGCCTCGGCCGGATGGGAGTGGAATCCACAGGGGCAGTTAATTCAGAATATGAGGGCTAAAGTGTATCTTAATCATGTCACGCATGGTATGGAGAATGATAATAAGCCCACCGCCCAGCCTGATCCCAACCGCATGCCTCCCTTTGCCATAGATGTAGATGTGGAAACGAGAAATCATGTTTACGGCGCAAAGCTGGCGACAACGCTCAGTACTGACAATAGTTGGGAATGGGAAATTGGCAGCGACATTTATAGCTCATACCGTGATGCTACACGAACAATTGCCCGACGTGATAATAGCCAAGAACTATTTTTTGATCTAATGTGGCCGCAGGCTACCATCACCGATTGGGGGCTTTATAATCGTCTTAGTTATTCGTTTTCCGATCGACTTAGTGCCACCGGGTCGATCCGCTTGGACTTGGTTGCTGCAGATACTGATACGATTAGCCAGTTTTACGAACAGAATGTATCCACCGATCTGGATGCTTTTGAGACAAACTTAAGTGCTTCAGGAACGGTGAATTATCAACTTTCAAATTTCTGGTCAGTCGGTTTTGGGTTCGGGTCTGTAGTTCGTACGGCAGATGCTACTGAGCGTTATTCTGATCGTATTCCAGCCAGCAAGGCCCAAATGAGTGCCGAGTTTGTCGGCAATCCCGACCTCAAACCGGAGCGAAGCACGCAGGCTGATTTGTGGCTCAATGCCAAATATGAACAGTTAAGCATTTCGTTAAATGGCTTTGTCCGTCAAATGGATAACTATATCACACTAACAGCCACCGATCTGCCCAAACGTTTGCCGCTTAGTCCCCAAACGGTCTATCAATATATAAATGGCTCGGCGCAATTTACCGGATTTGATGTATCGACCCATTACCGTGTTGCTGAACCACTCCAACTCAGCGGTTCGCTGAATTATCTTTGGGGTAAGGATACGAAGCTCGATGAACCGGCTTTGGGTGTGTCCCCTCTTTCTGGTTCAGCAGGCTTTCGTTATGATTTTGTCGAGTGGCCACTATTTCTGGAAAGTACAGCCGAATTTGTTGGGAAACAAGATCGTGTAGCTACAGCTCGAGGCGAAACCTCCACGGGCGGATATACAGTGGTTGACCTTTTGGGTGGTTGGACGTTTGGCAATAATATTTCGCTGCAGATGGGGGTTAAAAACCTGTTTGATCACCAGTATGTAAATCACTTGAATGCAAAAAACCCATTCACGATGTCTCCCATCGCTGAACCCGGACGTGTTTTCTTTGGGGATGTCAGTATCCGGTTTTAAACTCTTGTGAAGATAACTTTTTGGATAAGCCAGTCATTTCAAATGACTGGCTTATTTTTTGTAATAAAAAGTTGAGATATGAGTTAGGCTTATCTGGAAGCATTTTTAAAATAGAGAATGTAAACCGTCGTAGATATTTATATTTTAAAGGGATGAAATTCTTTGCCAACATATGGCTTTATCTGCTTCTTGTTTTGCCGGGCTGCATTGGAAATAGCTGGGCTGCGCCAGCAGCAGATACTTCTGCAGAAATAGCGCAGGCAGAGAAGCCGGAATCTCATTCTACCCATCCCTTTGATCAGCCCAGCCTGTTTAATATTTACCATCAGGCCGAACATGCTTGTAATTCTTCAACGAATGTACCGGTACCGCTTTTAGTTCTTGATGAGCAGGATCAATCGCTGGTATATCGCAGCGCATTGTTAGGCAGAGAATTGCAGGATCAGGCATGGTTTGCAATTTTTGAAACGCCCAATCGAAAGTTTACTCACCTCAGTCTCATTTTCCCTTTCCATTCTTTTCTATAGTCTCCTGTGATGATTATCAGCAAAGGCTGATCAAACCATCAATTAGACATCGCATATCTTTTTGCCCACTCATTCAATGGGATGGGCATATTATAAATCAAAAATTATTACAGGGTTAAACCATGGAAATTGATTCAACAACAATTATTATCAGTGTTATAGCTTCACTATTCTTTGCGGTTCCGATTGTTTGGGATCAAATAAAGAAGAAAAAAGAAGACGAAAATAGTTAGTAGCATATCCATCCGACCGCCGAGCTTGTGATAGGATGGATGCAAATAATATCAGGTTAAATTCAAATTATTCATCGGATGGCAATCCAACCATCCGATGAGTATTTTTAGAAATAAAAAAGCCGCGGAACCCCGCGGCTTTTCTCGATCTACAAATAGTCGATTGGTGTTATTTCACTTCAATCTTTTTACCAGCCTTCTCTTTTAGTTTTGGTACTGTAACTGTTAAAACGCCATTATCATAGCTGGCACTGATGTTTTCTTCATCAATGACGTTTGGTAGCGGTAGTGAACGCTCAAACTTGCCAAAACGGCTTTCGATGCGGTGGTATTTTTTACCGTTTTCTTCTTTTAACTCACGCTCACCGCTAATAGTAATGGTATTGTTTTCGAAGCCGATATCAATATCCTCTTTACTCATTCCCGGTAGAGCAACCGTAATTTCGAACTCCTTATCGGTCTCATAAACGTTAAGTTCGGGAACAAATGTGCCCTTGCTCCACGAAAATGCATCCTCCATAATCTCGTCGAGCATATCAGAGAATCGAAGGGTATTCGTCTTTTGGCTTCGGTTATTTAACAACGTTGGAAAGTTGTTTTGTCTCATCAGCATGGCAAATACCTCCTAAATACGATTTTATTTAGCAGTTCTAAGTTACTCATGAGTGTGATGGATGTTCATCACATTTGCACTTTAAGTAGTAACAAATGCTGTGCCAGCACAAAACGGTTTGAAATTTTGACAAAAAATATAACTACCCATTGTAATTTTTGACAAACGGGAACTGAAAAATCGTCAGCTTGATTTTTGTGATTGTAAAAAAATTTAGGAAGAGTTGTTTTTTATGTGGCCTGTTGTACCTTACAAGTACTTGTTAATTAACAATTTACTGCTATGAAAAAACTAATTGCTGTTTTTGTATCTATTGCATTTCTGGTGGTTGCCTTGGTGATAATGAATGCCTCTGTCAGCCCACCTGCAGATGTAGATGTAACTATTACTGAATGGGAGGTGCCGTGGGAGGATAGTCGCCCGCGTGATCCCTATGTAGCGCCTGATGGGGACATCTGGTTTGTTGGTCAGCGTACGCACTATGTGGCAGAGTTTGATCCCGATACTGAAGAGTATACTAATAAATTTGATCTCGAAAATGGAGTGGGTCCGCATACGGTTATTGTGGATGATGAAGGTACGCCGTGGTATGCAGGGAATCGTGCAAATCATATTGGAAGTATCAATCCTGAAAATGGTGATATTACCAAGTACATGATGCCGGATGATAACAGTGCCCGCGACCCGCACACGTTGGCTTTTAATGATGAAGGCGACATCTGGTTTACCAGTCAGGGAGCCAACTCGGTAGGTAAACTGGATGTGGAGACTGGTGAGCCCCAAATATTTGAAGTGCCGAGTGAGCGGGCACGTCCCTACGGCATTATTATGGATGAGGATATGCAGCGTCCCTGGATTTGTCTCTTTGGTACTAATAAGCTGGCGACGGTTAATCCAGAAACAATAGAGCTTACTGAAATTGAACTGCCTAATGAGGATGCACGTCCGCGGCGGCTGGCACAGACCTCCGACGGAAATATTTGGTATGGCGATTATGCCCGTGGTTACATTGGGGTATATAACCCAGATGAGGAATCATTTGAAGAGTGGGAGATGCCCTCAGGCGAACAGTCACGTCCGTATGCTGTTACGGTTGATACTCAAGATCGCATCTGGTTAGTTGAAACTGGTGTAGACCCGAATATGTTTGTGGGATTTGATACTAATGCCAAAGAGTTTGTGAGCCAGACCGAAATTGAAAGCGGTGGCGGTACGGTACGGCACATGGTCTTCCACCAGCCTACGAGTTCTATTTGGTTTGGTACGGATACCAACTATCTGGGCCGTGCTCAGTTGAACTGATTTAATACCCATCGGATAGCTGCTGGATTTGTTTTAAGATCGCATGTAATGCTGTGGATATAATAGATGCTGAAAATCCTGAAGGTTTAAAAATATATGATTCGATTATTCATACTTCCGGTCGTAACCCTTTTGGTGGCTTTTTCATACATAGAATTTACTCAAGGGGCGAGGGGGGAAACGGCAGAAAAAACATCAGTCAATATTTACCCCGAGCATTTAACTGGTGCTTTTACTGGTGGATTTGGAGAAGAAACTTGTCGCAGCTGTCACTTCGATTATGATCTCAATCCCGGTGGTGGAAGTCTTTCCCTGTCTGGGATTCCCGAAAAATTATTGGAGGGAGAAACAGTTGAAATAAAGATTAAAGTAGAGCACGATGAATTGGGCGCAGCGGGGTTTCAGCTATCGGCGCGATATGAAGACGGCTCGCAGGCCGGGGAATTTATGATTGAAGATGATCGTCTGATGTTTAGTGATGCTGTGCCTGACTCACTACAATACGTGCAACATAGCAGTGAAGGCACAAAACCATCCCAAGAAAACAAAAACAGCTGGACAGTACGATGGGCGGTGCCCGATAACCCGAAAGGTTTTGTTATCTTTAATATTGCCGCAAATGCGGCTAATGGAGACCAGTCGGAATTTGGGGATTATATCTACACCCGAGAAGTGTATGCCGAGTTTTAAGTTTTGTTTATGGGGATTGAATTTTTTGATATACCCGGTCTCTTGTATAGAGAATTGTTACGGCCAGTATAATTAGGATGGCCTGTTGCCATCCCGATAAAATACCCAGCGAGACGATGAGCGTGGTGGCGCAGGCGGGGGAATGGCAAGGAAAAGTCCCGACCGAAGAGCGATGATTAATTGCTGGTGGGTTATCGTGCTAATCTTGTGAAAGGTTGTGCAATCGTTCTTTGAGTTGTTTGGCAGCTGATACGTACCCTCCTCCGCTGCCGTCTACAAAGTGAATATGATCCCGGTGATATTCAAAAACCATGCAAGTGATCATGGCGGCATTCGAAAGGTGGATACCGTAGGCTAAGGCACCCTCTTTATACTTTTGATCAAGAAAGTTGACAAACTCTTGCCGCTGTGATGTACTACCACTGATGACGACACGAAGCATGTCGTCAAATTTACGGTGGTCCGAGTTCATAGCCAGATCTGATTTATAGAGTTCCCAGTTTGTGGCTGATGTTTTGTATCCCAGCGCCATCAAAATTTTGCCAATAATTGTTTGCAGTTGGACCTTCAGGATATATCCCATGCGCTTAATCCAGCCCCGCCCATAGGTGCGTATCTTGGCCTCTCCCATAAGTTTCGTTGGTGATAAATTCATTGTCAGTCCGGAAGTATTAATGGGATTCGTTTTGTCATCGAAGCCAAACGTGGCGCGCATTTTTTGAAGTACTTGGGGATAAATTTTTTCGGACTGATTCAATGCCGGATTGGCTTGGACCAGCATGGTGATGACTTCGTTTTGTGGCTGTTTTACTTCTTGCCAGCGGCATTCTAATCCGCTAAAGTCAACTTGTTCGGCATCATCTAACGTTGGGATACTGAATTGTTTTGCCGCCGATTTTTTGAGCAGGTCTTCCGCAAAGCTGAGTCCCCCGCCTGAAAATACGGCTTGGGTATAATATTCAGAAGCTTGATATCGGGCGACCTGGATGTTGTGGCCTCGATCCCGGATATAAGAGACAGGAATGAGGGCAGCCCGTAAATCCAGATCGTATTCGACTTGACCAATTTTTTTACTGGCACCTAAAATTTGTTTGGTTTCGTCACGCAGACAGGGAGGGACACAAAATGTGGAACCGTCTCCGCCAAAGGTAAAGGGGATTTCATTGCGTCCGGCAAGATTAAAAATGGCTACAATGGGTGAGGCCCCTAAAATATTTACTTCTTTATAGCGGTCGTTTTGGATTGCCTGTGTAGAGTCGACAATATCTGTGACAGCAACGAGCCAGTTATCCGGTAACCTGTGGAAGTTTTTGGGGTTTGAGGCGTCGAAAAAACTCTCAATAACCGGCAGATTAGCATAAAATTGTGCGCTGTTTGACACCGTTGGTAAATTGCGTTAGGCATTATTTTCAAGATTTAAACATACAAAAAAGAACTCATTGTTAATGAGATGTTTATTGCTCTGAAAGATAACGATAGCTGAGTGATGAGGGATCTATTTCAACCTTTTTATGATGTCCCTGTATGGCAATATCAGCAAAAGTTGCCATGTGCTGCAGGTATTTTTTCACGGAGTATTGTTTGTCGCGGCATTTGCGATAAATGGTCCGAAACTCATAGCGTAGCTTGTGCCAGTTTACGGAATTTTTAGGGGCACGCCGTTGGATATATGAAGCCAGTTTTCGCTCAAACATGGGGCGAAAAGCCTTCTCCTTTTTGGTACTGCGATACATTTGCTTGATATCTCGGATAGTGCGTTGATCCATAACGCCACAGTCTAACAAACGAAAGTGCAACCGTGGTGTCATCGAAATTGTGATGCGGAAGGTATCTTATTTCCACTCGTTTTGCTCAGTAAAAAGCTGTGAATGAAAGACATCCATAATTTGGCAGGCGTTAACAATGCCTCCACAGTATCCGGGTTCCAGGGCCAGCGTGATACCATCGGTACGGGGAATCATATATTCAAACATGGGGTGCGTTCGATCAACTATTTGTTTGATTTCATCATTGGAATATCGTTGAAAGTCATCAGAGTAATAGCGCTTGCCTTTTCCGTGTATGAAGTAGTCGAGATCCACATCGAAAAAGATGTTTTTATCGTCACGGGTAGTCATAAAATTTTGGAGCTGGTCAAAATCCCGAAATTCATAAACGCTGTGTTCGTTGCCCTCCTTGTCTATAAAGGTACTTTCTTGGTAGGCTGTGGTATTTTGGAGCAGTATAATATCCCCGATTAAGTTAAGCCACGCCGCGCAGAAAATATGTCCGTCGTTGGTTTGGTCGAGCTGTGCCCACACGTAATTGCTGATGTCCGAAAGGTTATCCTGGTCGAGCGCTTCAAGTCTTTCTTTTTGATCATCAGGAACGGGGGCCAAGTCGCGATGCCAATCGATCGTTACCAATGTTGGCGCTGACTGTTTTAGTAAGGTTTTTTTCTTCAACTGGTTCCGCCACTTCATCCAGAAAAAGAACGCAAAGCGATGCTCCATAATAATGGCTTTTTCGATGGAGCGGTTTGGGTCGCCGGCATGCGAAATTTCTTCTAAATGCGTGCCGGGCGGATTGCAACTATTGGGTTCAATGTTCTCGTACATATGCTCCATTAATCAGCTGTTATGATGAATATGAGCCCTTAATTTAGCAGACTTCGTGCGAACTTCAAGTCATTAATCGTTGATAATTATGGACGAAACACTATACTACAAAGTTCGTAATCGGGATGTTCTTCTTAATTAAATATGGAAATGTTATGAGAGCGCTTCGATTAAAAAATGTACTGTTGGGATTGCTGGTAGTTGTTGGAACGCAAGTGGTGGCTTTGGGACAGTCGTCACCAGCATTTGATCGTCAGAAGCTGGATACCTATCTGGAAAAGTTAGGGGAAGAAAATAAGATGATGGGAGTGCTAACCATCGATTCGGCCGGCAGTGGGGGGTATCATAAAACAGTTGGTTTTCGGGATATAGACAATAATTCTCGGGCTAATCGGGAAACTACTTACCGTATTGGATCAATTACGAAAACCTATACGACTACCTTAATCATGCAGCTGGTGGATGAAGGAGAGCTTTCGTTGTCAACTTCGCTGGCTGACTATTACCCCCAAATGCCACAAGCGGAGCAGATCACCATTGAGCATTTACTTCGTCACCAGTCTGGCCTGTATAATTTTACGAATGCCTCAGATTATCCCGGTTGGATGACCGAGCCGCGATCAAAGGATGAGTTGTTAGAAATATTCTATGAGGATGATCCCCAGTTTGAGCCGGGCAGTCAAACCAGCTATAGCAATACTAATTATGTATTGTTGCAGTTTGTTTTAGAGGATATTACGGGACAAAGTTATTCTGATCTGCTCCAAAAACGTATTGTTGAGCCATTGAATCTTCAGCACACGCACTATGGGGATGCAATTGAGCCTCAAAATAACGAAGCCCTTTCGTATCAGGGTAAGGATGGGCAATGGCAGTTAGCTCCCGAAACCGACTTAAGTATTCCCGGTGGTGCTGGAGCAGTTGTATCTACCAATGACGAGATGATTACCTTTATTCGAGCACTTTTTGATGGAAAACTCGTATCACAAGAATCATTGGATAAAATGACTGACATTAAGCAGGGATTTGGGATAGGGCTCACCAAGGTGCCATTTAATGAGCGATATGCGTTTGGTCATAACGGAGGTATTGATGGATTTCAGTCGCACCTCTCCTATTTTCCGGAAGAGGATGTTGCTATAGCTTTGACAACCAACGGGCTGCAATACAGCATGAATGATATTTTGATTGGAGCGCTGAGTATTTATTTCGGTCGAGATTTCAAAATTCCTTCTTTTGATGAGAAGACTATTACTCTAAGTGTTGATCAGATGAAAAAATATGTTGGCACTTATACTACTAATCAACTGCCCATAGATATTGAAGTGTTTATTGAGAAGGAAACCCTAAAGGCGCAGGCGACGGGTCAGCAAGCTTTTCCACTCACGGCTAACAGTAAAACTAAGTTTCGATTTGATCCAGCGGGGGTGGTGATGGAATTTGATTCCCTTAACGGAGGACAATATCAGCAGTTTATATTGAACCAGGCGGGTGGATCGTATCCATTTATACGAAAAGAAACCTCAAATAATTAAAAGATATTTAGTTGTCATCGGGTGGTCTGTTCTACGAAGTTTTATGCATAGTAGAGCTGATATTGCTCTCCGGGGAATAATAACAAGGACAAAAAGGTTTTGGTTACGCGTAAATAGCCGTATTTTTAGCGGCTTCATAGAATAGCTAAATATTGTAAGCAGACTCCACCCAAAGTGAATTACCTCAGTTTTGCCCTGCGAGAAAAACGAATCCTCTCGTTTGGCTTGTCTTTTACCTTTATGTCCAGCTTTGGACAAACCTTTTTGATCTCCCTTTTTGTCCCCTATTTCCTGCAGGATTTTTCCTTGTCAAATGCTACTTTCGGCAGTTTGTACTCTGTAGCCACACTTGCCAGTGCTGGTGTATTACCCTACTTAGGCCGGTGGATTGATCATCTGCCCCTCCGGCAGTATAGCTTGATGGTTGCCTCGGGTTTACTGGTTGCCAGCTTGACGGTAGCCCTTTCGTGGCATGTGGCACTGTTATTTGTGGGATTAATGCTGCTACGCCTGTCGGGACAGGGGCTTAGTAGTCACACGGCCCAGACGGCCATGGCTCGATATTTTGTCCACCAGCGAGGCAAAGCTTTGAGTATTTCGAGCCTTGGTTATCCTATTGGAGAGGGAGTGTTGCCGTTGGTAATTGCTGGACTGCTTGGGGTATTGAGTTGGCTAACGACCTGGGGGGTCATTGTACTTACGATAGCTTTGTTTTTTATTCCCTTGGTACGCTTTATTCTAAAGAAGCAGGAATTTGAAGAACCCGAAGAAGAGGAATCATCTGTTGTAAACTCAGATAGTAGCTGGGATATCTACAAAATGTTAGCCAGTGACTATCGCATGTGGCTGGTAACTCCAGCTGTGTTGCTTCCCCCCTTTTGGGCAACAGGATTGTTTTTATATCAGGTGTCTATTGCTGAGCAGCTGGGGTGGTCGGCAACGCTTATCGCAACAGCTTTTATGGGACTTGCAATAAGCCGGATTATCAGCTCTATTTGCATCGGACCCGTTATCGATTACTTTAGTGCTCGTATTGTTTTTCCCTATTATGTGTTGCCATTTGGTGCTGGTTTGGTCTTCGCATACTTTCATCCCGGTAGTTGGTCAGCTTTTGTTTACATGTTACTCATTGGGGTAACCATGGGAATGGGCAGTAATATAAAATCAGCATTATGGGCCGAACTTTTTGGTACGGATATCATTGGAACGGTGCGCTCCTTATTTTCTTCGCTAATGGTATTGAGTACAGCTCTTTGTCCATTTTTAATGGGTTGGGCCATTGATGCCGGCATGGCTATGGAATCAATTATATTTATTGCTATTGTCACGATTGGCGTTGCGACAATAGCGGCGTATGCCGCTTTTAACTTCTCAACACCAGCAGAAGAATACAGCCAATGATTGAACAATAACAAAAAAACATATCGGGAACGCTAAAAGCATGAATTGTAATTTATTAGGCAATAATGCTTTAAATAATTAGCATAATTCAATATTAAGTCTTTTAATGAGAAAGTAACTATAAATAAAAAGATAGGGGTATTATGTTAGATCGATTACGTTCTTCGAAGTTAGGTGAATTTGTAGATACCGGAATTTCATTAGCTGTTTTTCGGATTTTGGTCGCAGCTTTTATGTTATTTGGTCATGGTTGGGGAAAACTTATGGATGTATTTAGTTGGAATATTCAATTTGGAGATCCCATTGGTATTGGTCCAACCGCATCCCTTATTCTTGCTGCTTTTGCCGAGGGGATTTGTTCATTACTAATTATTGCCGGCTTTTGGACACGATTTGCGGCATCGGTTTTATCAATAAATATGTTTGTAGCAATTTTCTTTTATCATATTCCCAACGGTGATCCTTTATTTGGTGGTTATGAACTTGCAGCTGTTTATTTGGTATCATTTATGTTCCTCTTTTTAATTGGCCCTGGAAAGTATTCGGTTGATAGTGAGTAAATATTGATTTCGGTTTCAATGAGAAGGAGAGTATTATTCAATACTCTCCTTCTCTATTTTAGTTATGTTTTATTGATTTTCTTCTTCAATACTTATCCAGATTTTATAAGAGAAAAATATTAATAAAAGACCATTTTTGATGAGACCCAGAGTAATAGTCTCCATTGCACTTTTACTATGCTTTATTGTGTTCGGATGTAATAATGAGGGAGATACCAGAAAGGAAAGCAACAAGTCATCCCGAGAATCCTCGGTTCATATTCCTAAGTTTGATACGGTCAGTACTGATCAGGTTTTTGTATATAATTGTGCCGACTCTTTGGAATTTACTGCTCATGTTATGCCCGATAGTGCTTGGCTCTTTTTAGCGGATACAACGGTGAAGACCCTTGCTACACGTTCGGCTTCCGGAGCCCGGTACGAAGGGGGAAAATACCTATATTGGAGTAAAGGAAGCGAAGCCATTCTCCAAAAGCCGAAGGGCTCATTTATGCAGTGTCGATCTGTTACTCAAGAAAGATCTTGGGCAGCGGCGGAGCTTCGCGGAATTGATTTTCGGGCATTGGGACAAGAACCCGGCTGGATTATAGAAATAAGGCAAAATGAGCAAACCCAATATATAGGTAACTACGGAAAGGATACCCTGTATTTTTCTACCCCGAAACCCCGGCGTAATAATAGCGGTAATACCACCTATGATATGCGGGGCAAGAATAACACCCTTAATGTAACTATTACGGATAGTTCTTGTACCGATACTATGAGTGGTTTCGAGTATCCCCAGACAGTAGCCATAACAGTAAATGATACAACCACATATAATGGCTGTGGTCGATATCTAAATTAAAATGAGTGTCCAGCACTTGTTTATTTTAAGTGATCTACTAACTCCCAGAGTTCAACTTTAACGAGATCACGTGTGTTATAAATAGTTTCAAAAAGTTCAGGCACATTACTGTTTTCTCCCATTGTTTGCCTGATTATTTCTTGATCAAAGCCAAATTCAAAATGTTCGAGTTTGGCAAAATGGTTACCAGTGGCAAAATTATATCCATAATTCATACCGCCGGGTAATATCAGGGCATATACTTCCCACCCTGCCATTTGGTCTCGTTCAATACGTTCCAGGTGGATCGGCTTGGCGATTTCATCTTCCAGCATCAAATAATCAGGATCTTTACCTGTTGCAACATTCATATAATCCATTGTCATATACCGGCTGGGTGTAGAGCCAGTATCCGCATAGGCCGAATTTTCAATTTTCCAGATTTCAGATTTTACTAACGTAGCAAGTTTCGATAATTGACGTTGTGCATCAGAGGGCACGTCAGAAGGGATAAATCCTGGCGAAGTTGCTTTAGAAAAATGATTTCCCAATGCTCCAATAGATGAGGAGGTTGTAATACTTACAAAATTGTAATCACTTTCCTCACCACCTGGTAACTTTACTTTATAAAGACACCAGCTTTTAATGCCTCCCGATTCCAAAAGGGTATTAAAACTCGCTTTGAAATCTTTTTGGGTTACCTGCACAAACTTATCAATTTGTGATTGGTCTATATCCAAGTAATCAATTTTCCGGTAGTTATTTTCTGGTGCTTGTCCAAATGAGGATGCAAAAACGACAAAACACAGTGCTAAAGAAAAGAGTAATTGCTTCATAACAGCCCCCGCTTTTTAATGAAGATGTATTACCAATTAACACAATTTGAACTAAAAATGCATCAGCCAACTTCAAACTTCTAAAAACCGATAAAAGGCCTATCCACCAGTTAAGTGTAGGGTACAATAAGTACAGTTGGGTTCTTTTTTTGATAGAGATTGAAGGTCAACGAATAATTGTTCGTAAGTTATACCTCAATTGGCGGCGGGGATTTTGACATTAAGTATTTCGACAATCTATGCAAATGAAGATTGAAAATATTATGTGCTTAGATGCATCTATCTGTTTGTATGTGCAAGCATAATTAGGCTTTGGAAGCTTAATACGAATATAAGCTATGCTGGCAAAGAGGGAATAGAGTCAATAACGTTAAAATTTTCAAGCCCCATCCAAAGTAAGAAAAGAAAATAGCCTATAAGTAGTCCGGCCGATTCCCATCGTCCCAAGATCATATTGGTACGCATAAAACTGAACAGCAGAAGGGTACCGAGGGTTAAGGCGCCCATCAACGGTGCGGCAACCGAGAAGTTTATGACGGTAGTGCCCGCAATGAGTACTCCAATCGGGATACAGACCAACAGATCAAAGATGTTGCTGCCCAACACATTAGCTATAGAAGTAATAGCATCTCCCTTTCTGGCTTTTTTGATGCTTACAAATGCATCGGGAATACTGGTGCCTGCAGCTACGACCGAAATACCCCACAAGAATGAAGGAGTTCCTAAAATATTTCCAAATTCGATTGCTGATCGGACCAGCAGTTCTACGCCTATTAAAATGACTGCTAAACTTGCTATTAGTAGTCCCCATTCTTTAAGGGGATTGATGGTGCTTGAATCGCGTTCCGGCACATAGTCCATGGTATCCTGGTATTGAATAAAGATATAGAAGCCATAGAGTACAAGAGGAAGGAGGGCTAAAAGACGATCCATTTCACCCAGGATAACTCCTTTGCCATCTGTAGCCTCAACCGGATTGAAAATAGCCGCAAAAGAAAAGGTAATAATGAGTACAGCTACAGATATGATATAGAACTGCGCCTCTTTATAGACAAGGTCTCGATTCGATTCCAGGGGATCCTTCGTTACAAGGGCTGCTGCGGCAGGTATTACAAGAATATTAAAAATTGCAGAACCAACTATAGCGGCAACACCTAAATCAAACTCTCCATGGAGGATGGTAGATATTACAACGGTAGCCAGTTCTGGAAAGCTGGAGCCAATGGCCACGACCAGCGCTCCCTGTACAATATCCGGTAACTCATAATAGGTAGAAAGTCCTTCACTGGAGTGTTCCAGCCAGTCGCTGCCTTTCCATAAAATGCCTGTAGCGATGATAGCTACGGCCGACCAAAATAGTAATGACAATATCATGCGTAATCTCCTGAATTTTATCAACTGGAAAGCTGCAATAAAATAAGATTCCTGCTCTCAAAAAAGAAAAGAACGGGAATCTTATTGGGGGCATTGAAAAGAGAGTTTATGATTAAAACGTAACAACTTGGTAATCGTCTGCTATAAAGTTGCGCAAGCTTGGATGTTTATCGCATTCATCCAGTAGATCTACATTTGTTTTTTGAACTTCATTTATAACTCCAAACGCTTTTGCACAGAATCTACATGCTCCATCAAAAATAATTTGAACTTTGTCATCATGATCTTGTAACTCTTTAGCCAATTCCATGGCATTTACAATATGTCGTAAAGGATTCGTGTGATTCTGTTTCGGCCAGTACGACAATAGCTATCTTGTTCAATGCGGTAAAAGGTTTGGCGGTAATTAGTTCGTTATCCGGATGAGGGTAAGTTAGGTAAGATTTCTGTCACAAAACCCATCAATTATACCTTGGCTATTTGATGATGAATAATAAAGTAAAAGGATAGGTGTATTGTTTATGGAGTTAGCTAACAAAAAAGTTTTAATAACGGGTGGAAGTGCTGGAATTGGCAAGGCAATAATCGAGGAGTTGTTAACCCATGGGGTGGAAGAAATTGCCGTTATGGGAAGAACAGGAGAGAAGTTGGATGCGCTGGAAGAGCAATTTTCTTCTGTAACGTTTCTGAAAATTCAAGGAGATGTTTCTCAATTGGATGATGTGAAAAACGCAGCAAAAATGGTAAAAGAGGAATGGGGCGCTCTCGATATTTTGATTAATAATGCCGGGGTGGTTAGCGCGGGCTTTCTTGAAGAGATCAGCGATGACGATGTTATTAGTCAAGTAAATATTAATGTTACTGGACTAATTCTATTGACAAAACACCTGTTGCCCCTGCTTAAAGAAAGTTCAGAGGGAGCGCTCATTAATGTATCTTCTGGACTCGGCTACATTGCAATGCCATTTTATAGTGTATATGCCGCTACGAAAGCAGCGGTCAAACACTTTTCCGAGGCGATGCGAAGAGAATTATACAAATACCCAATTCACGTGATGACGGTTTATCCAACTGCTACTGATACCGAAATGATGAAAACAGCAAACGTTGATGGTAAAATGGATAGCCCCACCCAGGTAGCCAAAGCTTCTATAAAGGGATTGGTAAACAAGGAAATTGAGGTCATTCTCGGCGGCCAGCAGCGGAAAGATCAAATAGAAGAAAATTTTCAGAATCCGTTGGACGTAGATGAAAAAGTGGAAGGGCAGTTTAAGTCTCTCCTAAAAAGAACTGAACAACATCGGTCAATGTGACTTAAATTGTGGGACCAGAAGGTAACGAATAGACAAATTAATGAATATTAGCAAGGAAAAGTTCTTGGCTAATCATCAACTAAAAAGTAAAAATTACGATATCCTATAATGGAAAAATTCAATAACCTGACAATCATCGTTTTAGTGCTATTCCTTTTTGCAGCGGCTTGTACTTCAGAACAATCAGAATCAGAACCCAGCAAGCAGCAGTCATCAGCCAATGTTGAAAATGAAC
The DNA here is from genome assembly GCF_038594945.1 of Fodinibius sp. Rm-B-1B1-1. Lineage (NCBI taxonomy): Bacteria > Pseudomonadati > Balneolota > Balneolia > Balneolales > Balneolaceae > Fodinibius > Fodinibius alkaliphilus. The sequence continues at coordinate 818,764 of NZ_JBCFYD010000001.1, read as the reverse complement.
TAAAAAAGGCTCCAAATTTTGAAGTCGAAACACTGAAAGGTGATACGGTAAGCTTGAAAAAGGCAATGGCTGAAGATAAACCCCTGGTTGTATATTTCACGGCTTCGTGGTGCCCTGTTTGCGCTAAGAATTGGCCGGTACTTTCAGAAGTCTATCCGGATTATAAAGATCAGTTGAACTTTGTGGCTATTGGAATTGATCCCACCGACACTCGGGAGGTTATGGTAGATCTTGCGGAAGAAAAAGGATTTAAATTTCCAACTACCTGGGGACATCCCCAAATTATGGTAGATTTTGGCGTTGAAAGTCAGGCCACCACCGTGGGGGTAAATCGTGATGGATACATCGTTTTTCAAAAAAATAAAACGGCACTAAGTGAAGAGGAATACCGCGACTTATTTGACCAGTTAGTTAATAACTAATATTCATGGAATTTATCTATTTCTCATTCCTACAGGGGGTTTTTGCGTTCTTGGCTCCATGTGCCGTTGCCTTATTACCGGGGTATATTGTTGCCTTTATCGGGCGTAATTCGCAGAAAGATCCAGCAGTAACAAAACGACTGTATCGAGGATTAAAACTGGCATTATTAAGTATCCTTGGCATTATGGGGGTGTACGTCATCGCCGGCGGGCTTATTATCGTAGCAGCCCAGGTCCTTAAAGATTATATGAAGTGGATCACCATAGGGATGGGCGGAGTGTTGATCATCATGGGTATAGCCATGGTTTGGGGCAAGGATATTTCCTTTTCAATCAACATGAATAATCCATCGCATAAAACGGAAGCAGTGGAAGCGTTTGTGTTTGGAATAGCCTATGCCATCGGTGCACTGGGCTGTTTATTTCCCCTATTTTTAGTTGTTGCTACACAGGCAATGGCTGCACCGTCGCTTTGGCTGGGTACTTCGTATATCGGTGCCTATTTTGTGGGTATTAGCGGCATGATGATCGGAACTATTTTACTCTCCACTTTTGCAAAAGACTTTTTGATGAAATATCTGCGGAAAATCCTTCCCCATATGGAGCGCATTACCGGAGGGTTGTTAGTTCTGGCAGGACTATATGTGATTTACTATCAATCGGTATTGATTTAAGCGACTTTATAAAGGTAGAGAATGTTCAGATTATTATGCTGTATTACTAATTTAGTGAGAATGTGAAAATAAAGGCGGCCCCTTTATAGTCACGGTCAATAGTCAGTTCAGCCCCAAGTTGGGCTGCAAAAGTTTGGATGAGCATTGATCCGAGCGAGTCGCCCGTATCCAGATTAAAATTTTCTGGCAGGCCGGGACCATTATCAGCTACGGTTAATACCGCTTCTTGTCCCTGGTTTTGGAGTTTTACTGTTAAAACCCCCTGCTTTTTATCATCAAAAGCGTGCTTGAAGGCATTAACAACAAGCTCATTAACGAGTAGTCCACAGGGCACAACTTTGTCAATATTAATGTTGGCTTCGTCAAGCTCATATTTAACATCAACTTTATTTTGTTTGTTAATGAATGTTGCACTAATGGCTTCTACCAACTCTTCAAGGTATTCATCGAGGTTGATATCAGAAAGGGATTCGGTTTGATAAAGTTTGTCATGAATAAGGGCCATCGAGCGAATCCGTGACTGACTGTCCTGCAGGGCATTATGGGTGCTTTCAACGTCAGTGGTATCTTTTTGGAGATCGAGGAGGCCGGATATAATAGAAAGGTTATTTTTTACTCGGTGATGGATTTCGCGTAGTAGTATCTCTTTTTCTTCTAATGACTTTTGTACTTTTTGGGTCTTGCTTTCAACTTTTCGCCGTAAACTGATGATCCAAACTATTACCCCAGTAAAAATGAGGAGAATTAGTCCCCCTGCCCCATAAAAGTAGTACCGTGGTATGCCCGTGTATTGTAGGTCATCAGGAGTACGCAGGTAAACCAAGTAGTTGTGGCCTGCAAGGTCACTTTTAAATTCTGATAAAACCCCCGTGAAAGATATCTTGTCGCCAATGCTTAGTATATCAAAGTTGAAATCAGTAAACGAGTTATGAAAGTTAGAGAGGAAAACCTTTGGCTCAAACTCATTATTTTCTCTCATTGAAACAGAAAGGTAAATTCCATTATTAATGGTTCCTTTGTCGGTAATTTTACCGGATCCTTCTACCAGCATCCCAATAAACCGGTCAGGGTTGTTTGTTTTGTCTGTTAGTGTTTTGGGAGAAAACGTTTTATTGACCTCGGGATATACTTCATATGAATCCACATAGAGTTCATTAAGCCCATTATAGTTATGTAACCGTCCTTCGAGTACTAAACTGTCTCCAACTTCAAAGGAGTCGCCTCTCATTTTAGAGTAAAAGCGAAGGCCATAGTTATCATTTTGAATAGCGGAAGATAGTCGGGTAGTGTGGATTTGCGAAAATGCAGTATTGGCAATGCCTCCGATCCTGATATGTTGGTCAGCATAATCCAATGTATCATCATTATCTGTATCGAGCAGAACGGTGGGAAAAGACCATGTGGAGTCTGGTGCTGTCTGTGCGATAGAAAAACCTGTGGGGCCCAGCAAGAGTATTATAAGCATGTAAAAAAGAGCTGGAAGTTTATGATATGGAGGCACTGATACAAGAGATAGAATTTTTGAAAAAATCATAAATGATGGAGGTGAAATATGAAACCTAAAGCCTAAACACTCTTTTTGTATATGGCTAACAATCTAATGCAAATTCTATATAGTTACATAAATCCGGTATAAAAATTTGAGAAAATATGTTAAGCTATCAGTTTGGGAATTTAACAGCTAAGATAATGTTGGATAGGTGCATCAATATTACGAACACTTAATCATCAAAATGGGAAAGGGATAAAGTGTAAGATTTTATCCCTTTTTTATTTAAATCTGTTTTAGTATTGATTGGTCAGGTTCTCCCGTTTTGATAGGATTCTCCGGATCGTTGCACCATTCAAACCATCCGCCGTCATAAACCGAAACATTAGGCCATCCCAATAGCCAGGCGTTCCAAAATGCTTCGCTTCCCCGCCAACCGGTTCCGCAATAAAAAGCAATATGCTTGTCAGGCGTAATGCCACCATCTTTCCATGCCGTTTCCACCTCTTGATATTCACGCATAGTGTGATCAAAATTGCGATAGTTTTCCATATGATAGGCGTCACTTCCACAATTGCCAAATACGGCACCGGGGATACGTCCCCTTCTTTCGATATAGTGATAACCACTTCGATTGCCTATAAACTCCTCCCAGCTTCTGATGCTCACCAATTCTCCATCATCTGACGCCAGCAGCTGTTTTGCTTCGGGCGTATCAATCATGTATTCGGGATGGGCAGGAATCGTAATGCCAAAATCGTCAACAGCTGTAGGTTTGGTCGGTTTTGTTGAAAGGTCGTATCCTTCCGTTTCCCAACTGGTGATACCGCCATTCAGTATTTTGATGTCTTGTACACCGGCATATAGCATAATGGCAGCACATCGCAGGGCTCCAAGATGACCAGCACTTTTTCCGGGAAATTTTTCCTGATCATATACCGGAGAAGAAAACCGTCCATAGATTACCACCATGGTATCGTGGCGAATACCCAAGTTTTGCAGTGTTTCTCGCAGTTCTTCAGGAGACCGCCGGTTCCAGGTTTCGGTCGATTCCAGGCTGTTGGTATCCACGGGAATTGCGCCGGGAATATGTCCCTTGCGATAATCTTCGATATGATCGTAATGGGAGTGGCATATGACATAATCGTTATTATCAAAATGAGGTGGTTGCTGGCCATCAATTAACTGCTTTACCCATTGAGGATACACCAGGTGTTTGTATCGAGGCAATTTATCCAATGGTAGATCCCAGTTAGCAGCCCACTCGTCAACAAAATGGTTGTAAGTCATGATCTGCTGGAACCCCAGCTTATCTAACTTTTGAGCCATCATAGTACTGTTCTCTTTGGTATATCCGTAGATGATAACAGGCTGCTCTTTGCGGATATTTTTTTCCTCGAGTACCTCAATCCAATCCATATATTCGGTCCATTGCAGGGGGATACTTTTAGCACTGGGAATATGTCCACCGCGCTTTTCGCCTTCCAATGTCCAGCCGTTATAAGCAGCAATGGGACGAATATCGATTAATACAGCGTCGGTTTCTTCGATATTCGCAATAAGTTCTTGGGTGAATAGGGTGTTCATATTTGATTGATTTTTGATATCGTATGGATATTAGCAAATAGAATTGTTAACAATTTGGAAAAAGTTACGTTCTCTGCAAAAATATGTAGCGATCTGTAGCAAGGGCGTTGCGTTATCGATGTTCTGGATTAGGATGATCAAACCGGCAACCAGCCTCCCATTCGGATCGCTGATTTCCATGAGCAGGTATTCCGCCGGCCTGATCAAGCATGTGTGCCATGTGCATCAAATTCCACGTCATAAATGTGGTATTACGCTGGGTAAATTCGTTATCAAACCCAATGGGGCCATCTTCTCCTTCATCGCCATAACTTGGTCCCGGCCCTGCTTCACCGATCCACCCGGCATCGGACTGGGGAGGAATCACATATCCCAAGTGTTGTAGGCCATAGAGGATACTCATTGAGCAGTGTTTGATTCCATCCTCATTCCCGGTAATCAGGCAACCACCCACTCGTCCATAGTAGGCATACTGTCCTTTGTCATTGAGATTTCCGGAATAGCTATAAAGTCGCTCAATAACCTTGGTAGCAACCGAAGATTTTTCGCCCAACCAGATGGGAGAGCCGATGATCAAAATATTGGTATCCATGACTTTCTGTTGAATTTCAGGCCAGTCATCTTCTTCAAATCCGTGGTTTGTCATATCCGGATATACCCCCGGTGCAATATTGTAATCTACGGGACGAATAACCTCGGTGAAAACCTCATTCTTTTCAAAAATAGACTGCGATACTTCTATCAGTGTTTCGGTATGTGATTCTTTGGGATTTGGCTTAAGCGTGCAATTTAGAAATAACGCACTTAGGTTCGAGAAGTCGGTTTTGTTGCTCTCGCAAAGGTCTTCCTGTTTTTTTGATAGCGTCATAGCCATACCTCTATTTTTAATTAATATTTATATCCCTGGATTGGCCCTCCCACCCCTAATACCATGTGGTTAACAAAATTGAAATAACTGACCACAAGCACTGCATCCAGGATGGCTCGATCAGATAATCCCGTATTTTTAAGCGGAGTTATATACTTATCTTCATCTATACTGTTGAGATGAAGCGTTAGTTCCCTTGCGAGCTGACAAAGTCGCTTGTCAAGATTATTGAGATCCAGCTTATTATAATCCTTCCAAAGTTGTAATGTTTTATTGTTGAAAGATGATGTAACCTGAAGGATTTTTACGAGAAAGAGAGGTGCTTTGCGGTTAGGGTTATAGGCTTTTGAAAAGAATGGTTTTGTATCATTATTAAATAAACTATCTCTCACTCAAATAAATAATAACGAGTTCTTTCCGTATTTATAAAATTGGTGACTTATAAGAAAGGAACAGTAGTTGATTGGAAAGGGAAAATACAGTACTTCTCTTGAAGGAAAGCTTTTAGCTTTCCTTTTCGATACTGCGTAGTGCTTCGAGCAGTGCCTGATACTCTTCGCGGCAATTCCCACATTTATCAAGATGATCTTTGACCAATGGTTTGGCTTCGGCAGGTGATTTCCCGGCCAGCTCCATCTCAGCAAACTCGTGAAGCTCGGCGAAGCACTCATCACAACCAATTTCATGGTCGTCCGTCATCTGTACCGACTTAATGAGGTTTTTTAAGATGTCGAGTGTTAATTCCATTATTATTTATCACTAAAATTTGTTTCTCATAATTACTGATGATGCGGTCATCCAACATCTTACAATTTATTTAACATTTCGTTGGGGTCGATGCCCTCTACGTCAAGTCTATTTTTAATTTTCTTACGGGCATCGTAAACCAGTTTGTAGAGAGCATTACGATTCGTATCCAGTTGCTTAACGACAGCAGGCATTGGCAGTCCCTGAATCATGAGTGCATTAATAGCCTGTTTTTGTTTATCGGTAAGTTCTTCGTTGATGATATGTAAAACTTTTTCAACCAGTTGGGACTCGTGCACTGCCCGGTCTGGGCTGGTACCATCACTGGCAATTGAAAGTGAAAAGACTTCCCTGCTCTCATCATCGGGTTTCAGATCTTCAATAGAAATATCATCGTAGCGCTTGAGCCGGAGTTCAGTAAGGCCTTCCCGAACGGCAATTTTCATGGCCCAGGTAAGGAGCTTGCTGTTACCGCGAAACGAGTCGATGTTGTCCAAAACTTTGAGTAAAGCATCTTGGGCCACATCCTCCACAAACTGGTCGAGCTCGCGGTCAACATATTTATACAATGCCGGCTTAAGTCCGCGAATCAGCTGTGCGCGAAGCTGTTCTACAGCCTGCTCATCCACAGGAGGTTTGAGGGCCTGGATCCATTCTTCATTGGTGTCGTAAGAAGCGTTTTTCTTACGATGTTTTTTAAACCAGTTGAACATATTTAGATGTTCCGTTTCATATTAGATGCTAAATAATAAGAGATATGCGTTCATTCAACCCGGCCCAACTAAGTTATGTAATAATTCTTTGGCATCAATAACAGGCAGCTTTTTCTTTTTGGATAGGCGGACAGGCGTTATTGCCATATGAACAGAACACACAGCAGTTCCCCTTTTGAGGTTTTAAAATTTCCCCGCAGTTTGGGCATTTCCAAAAGTACTGGCACGAATCCTCAGGCATCTTTTCAGTGGTTTGTACTTCACAATGAGGACATGTTATAGTCGACTCTAAAGTTACTTGTTTACTCATTTTCGTAATTGTTTCCCCGTTTCGTTTTCCCCTTCCAAAACTTCCAGAATAGGACAATCGCCCACGGGTTCGTCTTCAGAACACGAGTCAATAAGATCAGTTAGCGTCTCTTTAATCCGCTGCAGATCTTCAATCTTTTTAGTGACATCCTGATATTTTTCTTGTGCCTCTTTTTTGATTTCTGCGCAGGTAGTTTCGTTATCCATACGCAAATTCAGCAGCTCTTTAATTTCGCTGAGTGTAAAACCCAATTCCTGGGCTCGTTTTATGAATCGAATCTGATCGATATGCCGCTGGGTAAAAATGCGATAGCCCGACCGTCGGCGATCCGGTTTGGGGATTAAGTTCCGCTTTTCGTAATAGCGAACGGTTTCTTTATTGACGCCTGATCGCCTTGCAACTTCACCAGTTTTGTAGGTTGTACGCCCCTCATATTTTTTGTCTATATCCTTAAACATGTTTCTCCATTTTTATAAATGAGAAATATAAGGCTGACTTGTTATCTCGCTGTCATCAAGAATTATAGCCGAGGTTTTAATGACCACGGCTATAATAAAACTAATTTTTCTTTATCATAGTTTTGCCACAGCAACAGGTCGGGTTTTGTGTCCCCGAACAATCGCTGGGCGCGCTTTTGGTTACCGTGACTTCACAACCACAACTTTTATCGGGACATTGATAAACTTCTCCTTTTTTTAATGGCATAGCAGTCAGTTTTAATGTTAAAGATACCTTTCATTCCTAATATAAGCCCTGTACCATGGTCGAGAGTCAAGTCCTAATTTTTATTAGATAACTAATGTATAAACGTTAGCCCTTTTTGTTGGGGATATTAAAGGATTCGATTCTCATCAGTGAGGTCAGGCACTTCTCCGCGATAGCCAAATACCCATTTAATAAGTTTAACCATCCATGTAGATTGATTTTGCACGTACCACTGGTCGGCGGCGCGACGTGCCCCAAGTCCATAGCTGGGATAGGGATGAATGGTATCCGCAATTTGGCGAAGGGTTACCCCATTGCGCATAGCCAAAGCATATTCACTGATGAGGTCTCCCCCCTGTTTGCCCAATATGGTAGCGCCTAAAATTTTACCACTCATCTTTTTGGCAAAAATTTTGATCAACCCTTGTGTGGCTCCGTCGGTAATGGCACGATCAATTTTATCGTAGGGAAATCGGTAGGTTTTGTAGGATATATTTTGTTGCTGTAGTTCCTTTTCTGTAGCCCCTACATGTGCCAACTCGGGATCAGTATAAGTACTCCAGGGTACGTGCTTGTTGTCAATTTTCTTAGGTATTTTTAACAGAGCGTTGGTTACAGCTACTTTGGCCATATGTTCCGACATGTGCGTAAATTGGTAGCGTCCCGTTACATCTCCCACGGCATAAATATGTCGCTTGTTGGTACGGCACCGATCATTAACGGTGATGTCTTTTTTTGTGTAGTTGATACCAGCATTATCGAGGTCTAACTTCTTATGATTTGCCGTTCGTCCGGTAGCCATGAGCAGCGAATCAGTTTTATGCTGAAATGCTTCCTCACCAATAGCCCCAGATACCACAATGTTATTGTCACTGTTTTGGGATACGGAGTTGATTTCGGAACCCAGTTTAAAATTGAGGCCGTCATCCCGAAGATAATCATAGAGCATGTTTGTCAACTCGGGATCATCATTAGATAAAATGCGATCCTGCATATCAAAAACGGTTACCTGCGTACCCAACCGCTGAAAAGCTTGCGCCATCTCGATGCCGATGGGACCCGCGCCAATAATGGCAAGGTGGTTCGGCTGTTCCTCCAGTTCGAAAATAGTTTCATTGGTATGGTAAGAGACCTTATCAAGGCCGTTGATAGGCGGAACCATTGCTTTGCTACCCGTAGCAATAATGATAAATCGAGCCGAAGTTTCGTGTTCACCGCCATCCGTTTTGATGTTGACGGTGTGATCATCCACAAACGAAGCCCGCCCAAATGCGATGTCGATGCCCATATTCCGATAAATTTGTGGGTCGTCGGCCTCTTCATACACATCCTGACGTGTTTCTCGAAGACGCTCCATAACCATTTTGAAATCCAAGTTGTCATCAGCATCAAAACCGAACTGTTTAGCTTCATTTATGTTGTGAGCAATTTTAGAGGCATGAAGGAGTGTTTTACTGGGGATGCAGCCGTGCCAAGTACAATCGCCGCCCAGTTTATTCGCCTCAATCATAAGTGTTTTTGCTCCAAAATTTGCGCCCATGCCTGCAGCTGTAAGTCCGGCCGCCCCGCCGCCAATGACAAGTAAATCATATTCGTATTTCATAAATCAGAGATCTGATGTCGTTATTAAAATTACGTTATGAGGAGAATGCCTAATATTTTTGTTTGTCTATTTGATCCCCCATTATCTTTTCATGTTGATAGTTGTAAGAATAATGAATTATAAACCATCAGGATAACAGGAGAACTATTTGTATATAGATAACCGTTGAAGTTACTTTCTTACGTTTTAAGTCAACGGATAAATTGGTAACGACAATAATCTAAATACGCTTACTATAATGAGTGATACCTATTACAATCCCAAGGATTTGAAAAAGTTTGAAGACGTTGGTGAATTTGGTCCCGAACTGGCCGAAAAGTTTTTTGATTACTACGGTGCTGTTTTTGAAGAAGGAGCGCTTACCGCACGTGAAAAAGCCTTAATTGCATTGGCGGTGTCCCATACGGTTCAGTGTCCATATTGTATTGATGCTTATACCACGGAAAGTCTTGAGAAAGGAGCAAGTGAGGAGCAGATGATGGAGGCAGTGCATGTGGCATCTGCGATTAGAGGTGGATCGTCACTGGTGCACGGCGTGCAAATGATGAATAAGACCAAGGACCTGAGTATGTAAATAGAGTGAACAGTGTTTCAGTTATTAGTAGAACAGTTCACATCGCATAACTCAGAACTCAAGATTCACAATCCTATGATTAAATCTCTGAAAACGCTTGAACACAAACTTTCGGATCCAGCTTACCAGCTTGATGTGCTGAATAATTATTCTGAGGCGCTTAAGAATCAACCTAAATTTAAGGAAAAGCTGGAAGAAATAGATCTGTCTCCGCTGAAACCGACGGGTATCGAGATCTTCCAGATGAATGTGGGCTATATGTGTAATATGACCTGTAAGCACTGCCATGTGGATGCAGGACCGGATCGTGATGAAGTAATGACAAAAGAGACTTTTGAGCAATGTTTAGAAGCACTCGAAAACTCGGGAGTTGAGACGGTAGACTTGACTGGCGGTGCCCCGGAGATGAATCCCCATTTTCGCTGGTTTGTGGAAGAAGCATCGAAGCTGGGCAAACATATCATCGTGCGATCGAATCTTACGATCTTGACTACGGCGCCCAAGTACCAGGCCCTGCCAGAATTTTTTGCCGAGCACGGAGTAGAGGTTACCTGCTCACTGCCCTTTTACAGCAAGTCCCGTACTGATCGCCAGCGTGGTGAAGGGACTTATGATAAATCGGTAGAAGCATTGAAAAAACTGAATGAAATTGGATATGGTAAAGATGATACCGACCTGGAGTTAAACTTGGTATATAATCCTGCGGGAGCATTTCTACCCGGTGATCAGGAAAATATGGAAAAAGAGTTCAAGCGTCAGCTCGATAGAAAACACGGTATTACGTTTAATAATCTGTTTACAATTACCAATCTGCCCATAAGTCGGTACCTGAATTTTCTGATGGAGTCTGGAAACCTGGAAGAGTATATGGATCGGCTGATTACTTCGTTTAATCCTGCTGCGGCCAAGGGGGTTATGTGCCGGGATACGATATCAATTGGTTGGGATGGCACGCTGTACGACTGTGATTTCAATCAGATGCTGGAGATGCCGGTGGCAGACAATGCTCCACAGCATATTAGTGAGTGGAACGAGCTCAAGCTAAATAATCGGCAGATTAAGGTAAACCAGCACTGCTTTGGATGCACTGCCGGGGCTGGAAGCAGTTGTGGCGGTACTACTGCAGAATAGGTGTAATAGGTACTAAGCTTAGAAATTGGTTATAGTGTCATCCTGAACTTGTTTCAGGATCTTAAAAACCGCAATAATGAAATAATAACTTCCGAAAGATCCCGGATCGGGGTCCGGGATGACACGGAGAATATATCCCATTTATTAGTCACCAAGTAAAAATAAAGATAGTTCATGCCCAAGAATAAAAAACACCTTTCAGCGCTTATCATTTTTGTTAAAAATCCCGAGAAAGGAAAAGTAAAAACGCGTCTGGCCAAAACCGTGGGAGATGAAAAAGCACTGGATGTATATCATGAGTTGCTACGGATAACAAAGTCGGTGGCAGATTCCATATCCGTCAATAAGCAGGTATGGTATTCGCAATTTGTTGAGGAGAATGATTTGTGGTCGAAAGGCACCTATGAAAAATATCCCCAAGAGGGAGAAAACCTGGGACAGCGCATGCAGCACGCTTTTCGAGAGGCTTTTGAAAGTGAACAACAAAAAGTGGTGATCATCGGCAGTGACTGTGCGTCGTTGCGGAATGAAATTGTGCAGGAAGCATTTAATAAGCTGGATACTCACGAGGTCGTAATTGGTCCGGCGCAGGACGGGGGGTATTATTTGCTGGGGATGTCCGAGTACTATCCTGTATTATTTGAAGGTAAATCCTGGAGCAGCTCTTCTGTTCTGCAGTCAACGGTAGAGCAGGTTGAGAAAATGAATCTTTCATACCATCTTTTGCCCACTTTGAATGATATTGATACCGAAGCTGACTTACGCACATCAAATCGGATTGCTTTGCCATGAGTGAAATAAGCGTTGTGATTCCCGCCTACAACGAAGCGGATACCATTGGACAAACCATTCAAAAAGTAAAAGCCCACAGTAGCGGGTTGGTGGTAGAAGTTATTGTGGTAGATGGCGGAAGCGTGGATGGAACGATGCAAGAAGCTGAGAAAACGGGAGTTATTGTCTTGGAAAGCCCGCGCAAGGGCCGTGCAGCCCAAATGAATTTTGGGGCAGAGCAAGCAAATGGCAGGCTCCTCTACTTTTTACATGCAGATACGCATCCTCCGAAAGATTTTGACGACAAGATGCTACAGGCGGTGAATAATGAATGGGATGCCGGATGTTTTCGCCTCCGCTTTGACTCTGATAACCTTTTTTTGAAATGCTATGCCTGGTTTACTCGCTTTGATGTGGATCTGTTTCGATTTGGGGATCAGAGCCTGTTTATAAAACGGCAGCTATTTTTTGAGATTGGGGAATTTCGCGAAGATCATATTGTAATGGAGGATCAGGAGTTTGTTAAACGAGTTAAAAAAGAACACACGTTTACTATTTTGGATGAGGTTGTGATCACATCCGCTGAAAAGTACCGTAATAATGGTATGGTAAAATTACAGTTGGTGTTTATGCTGATCCTTATTCTTTATTACTTGGGGGCAAGCCAAGAGCGACTGGTACAAATTTATAAGCGATTTATTGATTAAGGATGAGCCTAATATTGGAGGTGCGGCGTTAGATTATTTAAGAGAGAATTGCTTTGTGAGATAGCATGCAAGAGGCGCATTTAATAGTGCTACAGGGATTGGCTAATTATTTCGCTGAGTGTGCCGATCTCTTTAGGACCCGAGAGATGAGTAGTAGAGTCTGGTTGATAAAAAAAGCCATTCCATCCACAATATAGGGATAGAATGGCTTTAATAATTTGATTGTACTATCGAACAACCAGAAACCTAAATCAACGCAAGTAGAACGAAGGGGTTACTCTTCTTCGTCAGCGTTTTGAGCTTCTTTAGCGGCAGCCTTCTCTTCTGCCTTACGGTTCAATTCACGAACCGTATCCTGGTTCTGGTCTTTCTCTTTAATACGCGCTGCTTTTCCTTGTCGGTCGCGCAGATAATAGAGCTTAGAACGTTTAATATCACCTTGTTTTTTGAGCTCTATTTTAGCGACAAAAGGAGAGTAAAGCGGGAAAATACGCTCTACACCAATGTTGCCCGCTGATATTTTGCGCACCATAAAAGTCTGATTGGCGCCGGTACCACGACGAGAAATAACGAGTCCCTCAAACTTCTGGATTCGCTCCTTGTCGCCTTCGCGAACGCGATAGTGTACAACAACGGTATCACCGGTTTTAAACTCGGGATACTCATCATCAATTAATGTCTGTTCTGCTAATTTTAACTTGTCCATAATGTTATCTACTGCTGTTCGTTTCGAAATTTCTTAAAAATATCCGGACGTACATTTTTTGTACGCTCAAGCGACTGTTGGTGTCGCCATTCCTTTACTTTTTGATGATCACCTGATCGTAACACTTGTGGCACTTTCATCCCCTTAAAATCAGCGGGACGCGTATAAACGGGACCTTCCAGCAAATTTTCATTTTGGAAGGAATCCGTTAGTGCACTTTCGGCATCACCCAATACACCGGGCAATACTCGAACAATGGAGTCAACCATTACAAGAGCGGGCAGTTCGCCACCTGAAAGCACATAGTCGCCAATGCTATACGTTTTGGTGATAAATGCATCTATCACACGCTGATCAACACCTTTGTAATGTCCGCATAAAAAGATGAGATTTTTCTCGGTTGACAACCTGTTGGCGTCATCCTGCTTAAACGGCTGACCGTTAGGAGCCGTAAAAATGATCTCATCATAATCACGCTGATTTTGCAGGTGCTCAATGCACGAAAAAATCGGCTGTGGTGTCAAAACCATGCCAGCACCGCCGCCATAGGGATAGTCATCCACCTTGTTGTGTTTATCCTCCGTGTAATCGTGAAGGTCATGCGTATGGATTTCAACCAATCCATCATCCTGCGCATTACCCACGATGCTGTGATTCAGAGGACTTTCCAAAACCTGGGGTACCGCCGATATGATGTCAATGCGTATCATTTATATACCTCTTAGTTGTTTCAGGTTTTTGCATTGAATTTGTTGTGCCTCTTCATCGATACCGACAATATATTCCTCCACAACGGGGATGAGCAATTGTTGCTCATCGGTGGTTACCTGAAGTATCGGGTGTGCCGGGTTTTCCAGCATTACATCTACAGCACCGACTAACTTTCCATCAGAAAATACTTGGAAAGAAGTTAGATCGAGCGGACGTTCATCCGAATCCAACAGGGATTCTACCACATCGCGATCGGCAAATACCGAGAAGTTTTTAAGCTCTTCGGCCTGCGTGCGATCAGCTACGTGTTCAAATTTTACAAAGAACGAAAGCCGGTTATTTTTTTCTTGTACCCGAACCGACTCTACCCGGGCAGGGATCAAATCCCCTCTGGTCGTTTCAATACGAACCAGATCAAGAACATCAAAAAGCGAAGGCGCGTAAATATCGGGAATGATTAATACTTCTCCCTGTACGCCGTGTGATCGGGAGATATACCCGATCTTTTCATACTGGTTTTCAATTGGTTCCAGCATCTGTTCTGTTGATGGATGCCATCTTAAAGATGGTGTCCATCTTTATTTAACTATTCTCTTTCTTGTCATCCAAAGCACGTTGAACGGTGACCCGATCTTCGTCTTCAGGGACAAAGCCTTCAAGCTCATCAAGAGGTGTATTCTCGATATGTTCAATAGCTTCTTTCGCTAACATATCGGTAGATACTTGTCCTTCTGCTTTTGATTCTTCTTCATCCTCATCTGCAGCGTCTTCCGTATCTTCCTCTTCATCATCAGAAGCTTCAACCTCTTCCTCAGTTTCGTCATATTCTTCCTGAGCTTCAGTCTCTTCTTCAGAATCGTCGCCAGACTCTTCCTCTTGAGCTTCGACTTCTTCCGTTTCTTCATCAGCAGCTTCCTCTACTTCTTCGTCTGCTGTTTCTTCTTGTGCTTCGGCTTCTTGCTGATCATCTTCATCAGCGGCCTCGGCCTCATCTGCCTCTGCAGTAGCTTCATCAGCATCCTCTTCTTCCTCTTCGTCAGATGCAAGAGCTTCCTGCTTAGCTTTTTCTTTGGCAGCCTCTTCAGCTTTCTTTTTAAGCTGCTTCTGGAATTCTTTTTCCTCGGCTTCTAATAGTGCCTGTTGACGTTCTTTGCGCGTAGGAACTTTTTCCTCCTTCTCCTCGCGACGTTCACGCCACTCAGCAAGAGCTTCTTCAATTTCTTCTTCCGACTTGCCCCAACGGTACAAGTGCATTTCGTACATGATACCTTGGTTCTTGAAAATAGAACGAACGGTATCAGTTGGTTGAGCACCTTGCTTTAACCAGTGTAGTGCACGTTCTCTGTCCAGATCAAGCTGGTTGTTGGGTGTTACGTTATCAAAACGACCTAAATCTTCAATAATGCGTCCATCTCTGGGCTTGCGGTTATCCGCAACAACAATATGATGGATAGGTCGCTTTTTTCGACCTCTACGTTGTAATCTTATTCTTAACAATGGATTATTTCCTTAGTTTTAAATTTGCGTTGATTTTGTATAGAGGATATTGTCGGAATCTTGCGCAATATTTATATAAAAAAGATGCCAACTGGGCTAAACAGTTGGCATCAATGGTATTAACCAAATGGTAAATTTCCTTTCATTCCCTTCATACCTTGCATCAATTTGCCCATCTTGCCCATACCCGAGAACGACTTCATCATCTTCTTCATCTGTTCAAACTGCTTTAACAGATCGTTGATATCCGAAACGCGTGTCCCGGAACCTTTGGCGATTCGGCGTTTTCGCGTGGCGTTTAAAATATCCGGATTGTGCTTCTCTTCCGGAGTCATTGAGCAAATGATTGCCTCAATAGGCTTGAAGGAGTCTTCATCAATTTCAGTGTCTGCTTCTTGCAGGGCTTTTCCAGCGCCGGGAATCATCCCAACCAGATCCTGGATATTACCCATACCTTTCACTTGCTGCAGCTGCTGATAAAAGTCATCGAGATCAAACTCATCCGACTTAATCTTTTTCTGCAGCTTTTGTGCTTCTTCTTCATCAAATTCTTTTTGTGCCTTCTCCACCAATGATACCACATCACCCATACCGAGGATTCGTTTCGACATTCGCTCGGGATAGAATGGAGCAAGGGCATCCAGCTTTTCGCCGGTGCTTACAAACTTGATCGGTTTTTGGACCACCTTCTTAATTGAAAGGGCCGCCCCGCCGCGGGTGTCACCATCAAGCTTGGTAAGTACAACACCATCATAATTGATGGTTTCATTAAATTCTTTGGCCGTGTTTACCGCATCCTGGCCGGTCATCGAATCCACGATGAATAATGTTTCATCGGGTTCAACCGCCTTTTTAATTTCAGCCACCTCATCCATCATTTCTTCATCCACGTGCATACGTCCGGCTGTATCAATGATAACGGTATCTAATGCCAGACTTTTGGCCATGTTTACGGCCTCTTTGGCCACGCGCACAGCATCTTGCTGATTGATGGAGTAGACCGGCACGTCAATAGAGTCGGCCAGTGTTTTGAGCTGATCAATAGCTGCCGGACGATAAACGTCGGCCGCGGCTAAAATAGGATTACGATTGTTTTCCTGTTTCAAGTAACGAGCCAGCTTAGCGCTGAAGGTTGTTTTACCAGAACCTTGCAAGCCGGCAATCAGAATAACGGTCGGTGGCGTATGTGCAACAGAAATGTCCACACGCTCTTGACCCAAGATATCGGTCAGCTCATCATGTACAATTTTCGTAAACTGCTGACCGGGATTGACGGCGGTAAGCACGTCTTCTCCCATCGCACGCTCTTTTACCTTGTTCGTGAACTCTTTGGCAACCTCGTAGTTCACATCGGCATCGAGCAGAGCGCGACGTATTTCTCTCACCGTTTCCGCAATGTTGACGTCGGTGATCTTAGCTTCTCCTTTCAGTTTCTGAAAGGCGCTATCTAATTTTGATGAGAGATCTTGAAACATTTGTTTATTGTAATCTGAGTTTTTAAAACTTATTCACTTACTCCCAAATACGGCATGGGAATAAGAGTCCCGCAAAATAAGGACAATTTTCTGTGTTATCAACAGAATTATTTAATAGAAATTATGATAAGAATAACGACAAAATGTGTAATGACAGTTTTTATGTTTCTTTTATTATCTTCCCACAGAAATCTATTGAATTCAAAGAAATTGAGGATACTATTTTATGGCTGACCAACAAGGATATGGACTGCTTAAGGGAAAGAAGGGATTGATCTTTGGTGCCCTTGATGATCGCAGTATCGCATGGAGAATCGCCTTAGCGTGTAAACGTGAGGGGGCAGAGTTTTCATTATCCAACGCTCCGGTGGCCCTGCGATTCGGGGATCTGGATGATCTTGCCGAAGAAACGGGGGCGGAAGTTTTTCCCTGCGATGTGACGAATGAAGATGAAATAGAAGAGCTGATGCAGAACGTAAAAGAAGAGCACGGTCAAATTGACTTCATGCTTCACGCCATCGGGATGTCTCCCAATGTGCGTAAAAAGAAGGGCTACGAAGAGCTCAATTATAACTGGTTGCAGCAAACGCTGGATATCTCTTCGGTATCACTGCACAAAGTTATCCGCTATGCAGATGAAGCTGATATCTTGGCTGACGGCGGGAGTATTGTTGCGCTTTCGTACATTGGCGCGCAGCGCATTTTTTCAAAATACAGCGATATGAATGATGCCAAAGCGCTGCTCGAAAGTATCGCCCGAAATTATGGTAGTCGCCTGGCCGATCGCGGTATTCGCGTGAATACGGTATCGCAGGCACCGACCAAAACATCAGCAGGAAGTGGTATTAAAGGTTTTGACGGGATGTATACTTTTGCTGACAAGTTGGCTCCGATGGGGAATCCTACGGCTGATGAGTGTGCGGATTATTGCGTAACATTGTTTTCTGATCTTACGCGTAAGGTGACCATGCAGAATCTGTATCACGATGGCGGATTTGTCACAGCGGGAATTAATGAGGAGATGATTAACGACCTGGCTGAAATGTATGCCGATGATGAAGGGGATGAGTAACACGTCATCTCGTTTAATATGCTATTCAGATGCCCGGTGTTTTCGAAATGCCGGGCATTTTTTGTTTTGGACAACCCCTCTTACATCTCCCCCTTTAAAAGGGAAGAATATTTATTGCTTAGGATATTATGCAACATAATTCCCTACTTATGAAGGGGGCAGGGTGGTTGTTTTTATTTTTGTTCTCAAACCTGTAGTTGCCTGACCTTCTGAAGGATTGGCCAACTTGCAAATATACTTTTTAAAACTTGTATCTTGGTTTTAATCTTTTCTCGAAAACCAGTTACTTACCAACGGTTTTTTAACTCCCAATAAAATAGTGCACCGATGAAGCGACTTTCTGTTTTCTTATTTACACTTCTATTTATAACAGCAACCGGTTTTTCCCAAGATCTTCCTTCCATTAGCAAGGAAACGCAAGGACTTGAAAAGGAGGAGGGATTTTTCACCTATTACTGGGATGATTCCAGTGGGAAGATTTGGCTGGAGATCGACAAGTTTAATACGGAGTTTCTGTATGTTAATTCGCTTGCCGCAGGAGTTGGCTCGAATGATATTGGACTCGATCGTAATCAGCTGGGCGACGATCGAATCGTAAAATTTGAGCGTCGTGGCCCCAAGGTCCTGATGGTACAGCCAAACTATTCGTATCGGGCCATCACCGATAATCCCAAAGAACAAGAGTCGGTGCGTGATGCTTTTGCGCAATCAGTGTTGTGGGGATTTGAGGTTGCGGCACAGGAAGGAGATCGCGTGCTTGTTGATGCTACCGATTTTCTAATGCGGGATGCCCACGGCGTCAGTGAGCGGTTACAACGCAGTAACGAAGGAAACTTTAGTGTAGATAACAGTCGCTCGGCTTTGTATCGCGAGGCAACGATGAACTTCCCCAAAAATACAGAATTCGAAGCTACGCTTACGTTTACGGGCAGTAATCCCGGCGGACAAGTTCGCTCGGTAACCCCTACATCTGATGCAATCACTGTTCGTCAACACCACTCATTTGTGGAGCTGCCGGATGATGATTTTAAGCCCCGAACGTTTGATCCTCGTGCGGGATATTTTGGCATCAGCTACCAGGATTACAGCACGCCGGTTGGAGAATCGCTCACCAAACGATTTATCACCAAGCATCGGCTTAAGAAGAAAAATCCAGCTGCGGAGATGAGTGAGCCTGTTGAGCCTATTGTTTATTATTTAGACCCGGGAACGCCTGAGCCTATTCGTGGTGCACTGCTGGATGGTGCCCGTTGGTGGAATGAGGCTTTTGAGGCGGCAGGTTATCAGGATGCGTTTCGCGTAGAGGTGTTGCCAGATAGTGCTCACCCCATGGACGTGCGCTATAATATGATTAACTGGGTGCACCGGTCAACGCGTGGCTGGTCGTACGGTTCGTCAGTGGTGGATCCGCGGACGGGAGAAATCATCAAGGGTCACGTGCTACTGGGATCGCTGCGCGTGCGACAGGATTATTTAATTGCTGAGGGATTGTTATCCCCATATAAAGAGGGAGCAAGTTTTGAGAAATATGATCCCATGCTGGAGATGGCGCTGGCACGAATTCGCCAGCTTTCTGCACACGAAGTTGGTCACACTATTGGTCTCGCACACAATTTTGCGGCCAGCACCAACAATCGTGCTTCGGTTATGGATTATCCGGCTCCCAAAGTGAATATTACTCAAGATAGTACACTGGACCTGTCTGATGCCTATGATACGGGCATTGGCGAATGGGATAAGGTGGCCGTTGAATATGGGTATAAGGATGTTTCGGGTCTGCCAAGTAAAGAGGCCGCGCTAAATAATGTGCTTGAAGGTGCGATAGATGATGGGTTGCTTTTTATCTCAGATTCGGATGCACGTCCCGCAGGAGGAGCTCATCCTAAAGCTCACCTCTGGGATAACGGCGAAGATGCGGTCGATCAGCTGCATCATATTATGGATGTGCGGGATATTGCCTTGCAGAACTTTTCGGAATCAAATATACCACAAGGTACCCCAATGGCTAAGCTGGAAGATGCCTTGGTGCCTATCTACTTATTTCACCGTTACCAAATTGACGGTACGGTTAAATTAATTGGTGGACAAAATTACAGTTACAACCTTCGTGGAGATAGTCAGGTCGGTCCTGAACCAGTACCGGATTCTACCCAGCGGGCTGCTTTGGATGCTATGCTCAAAACGCTGTCTGCGGAACAGCTGACCATGCCCGAACGCATTGTGGAACTAATACCACCACGTCCCATAGGCTATTATGATTCCCGTGAATTGTTTAACAGTCATACCGATCCTACGTTTGATCCGTTGAGTGCAGCGGAAACAGCGGCAGCAATGTCCGCAGAATTATTGTTCAATACCGAACGGGCAGCCCGGTTAGTACAGTCAGAAGCGCACAATGCAGATAACCTGGGCCTTGGTGATATGTTGGATACCTTAATTGATCGGACTTGGAAGCAGCCGGTTGCTGATGGGTATAAAGGAGCTGTTCAAAATACGGTTAATCACGTTGTTTTATACCAGATGATGAATTTAGCTGCGGATGATCAGGCGTCATCACAAGTACGTGCCGTTACCAATTTTAAGCTTGAAGCGTTGCGTGAGTGGATGCGTGAAGAGGCCGAAAATCGAGCAGAAAAAGAACAGCGCATCGCATCTCTTTTATATGGATATCGTACGTTGCAGCAGTTTAAAGACGAGGGAGAAATGTTTATGCCCACCGAGCCGTTGACTCCACCACCGGGGTCGCCCATTGGATCTGATGAGCTCGGGTTTATGCAGTGTAGTTTTAGGTAGGCCGATCAATCCTCCTGCCCTACTTGTCCAAGGAGGAACTCCTGAATAAGAGATTTAATTCTAAAATTAATTAGCCTGGAAATCTCTCTTGGAGAAGAGGCATTTAGGGAGGTTGAAAATTATATAAGTTGTTTGTGTTCTGTAGCCGAGCTATGGAAAGAGATAGAGTTTAAATATTATGGGACTTGGTTTTGGTTACGTAGTTTTGCTGCGTAACCTTACTTTTTAGTGCAAACTTTAGGTTTTGTAAGTAATCAGATAATAGATGCTCACTCCAGAAGAATTATTAAACGCCTATGCCAACGGTATTTTCCCGATGGCCGATTCACGGGATGATCCTGAAGCTAAATGGTATAGCTCAAGTCGACGTGGCATAATACCACTGGATGAATTTCATGTCTCTTCTAACGTGCAGCGGATCGTTCGTAATCAGCACTATCACATCAAATTTGATTATAACTTTCGTCAGGTGATGGAAGCCTGCGCTGATCGGGATTCAACGTGGATATCCCATGAAATTATCGAGTCGTATTGCCGTTTGCATGAGTTGGGTCATGCGCATTCGGTGAGTGTTTGGGATCAAAAATGGGAGCTGGTTGGCGGGCAGTATGGCGTTTCACTGGGTGCAGCCTTTTTTGGAGAATCCCTGTTTGGTTGGGCCAAAGAAGCCTCGAAAGTGGCACTGTATTGGACTCACCAGGCATTGCTACAAGGTGGCTTTGAGCTTTGGGATACGCAATTTTGGACGGAGCACCTGGCACAGTTTGGGTGTATTGAAATATCGGCCGAGGAGTATGAAAAGCGGTTAAAAAAGGCTCTCAAAAAAGAGGCTGAGTTTAGTGTTGCGCATAAGAAGTAAAAAAGATGCGCATTAACTAATTGGTTAATGCTTATGTTTTTGGCAAAACATAAGCATATTTTACTCAATTGATGCGCATCAATTTAAAAAGCAATACTAAGCCTTCAGAGATGCCGATTCATGCACTTCGCGTATTTTTTTCTTAATGCCTTCCGGATCAAGTCCAACCTCGTGATGAAGTTCCTCTTGCGTACCGTGTTCTACGATACGGTCAGGTACACCCATAATGGTTGTGGGAATGTGATGCGGTTTATCAGCAAGATATTCCGCAACGGCACTGCCGAATCCGCCCAGACGAGTGCCATCTTCGATGGTGATAATACGCTCGTAGGTATGACAGATTTCGTCAATCAGATCGGTATCCAGCGGTTTGGCAAACCGCATGTTAAAGTGTCCTACTTTAATGCCTTCTTCGGCCAAATCATCAGCGGCTTCCATCACGTAGTTGCCAAATGGACCAAAACTCAAGATTGCAATTTCGTCGCCATCACGCAGTTTTTGTCCCTTCCCTATTTCCATATCCTTAAAGCCTTCAGGATAATCCATGCCGGTCGCACGTCCACGGGGGTAGCGAATGGCCCAAGCGCAGTCATCATATTTTGAGGCCGTATACATCATATCACGAAGTTCTTCCTCATTCATCGGTGAAGAAACAATCATGTTAGGTACGCTGCGGAGATACGAAATGTCATACAGCCCGTGGTGTGTAGGACCATCGGCACCGACTAACCCAGCACGATCAATACAGAAGACGACTGGCAGCTTTTGAATGGCTACATCGTGAATTACCTGATCGTATGCGCGCTGCAAGAAGGTGGAATAGATAGCTGCAAACGCTTTTTTGCCTTCGGCCGCTAATCCCGCTGCAAAGGTGATGGAATGCTGTTCGGCAATGCCGACATCAAAAGCGCGGTCGGGATACTTGTTCATCAGTGGCCACAGGCTTGACCCGCTGGGCATGGCTGGAGTAATACCTACGATATCTTCATTCTCATCCGCAAGCTCTACCACCGCTTCCCCAAAAACGTGCTGGTACTTTGGTGGTTTTGGAGTAGTATCAGGGTCGATCTGCTTACCGGTAATTTTATCGAAGGGACTACTTTGGGCATGCCATTTCGTTTGTTCCCGTTCGGCCGGAGCAAACCCTTTTCCCTTAACGGTAACGGCATGCAATAATTTGGGACCCGGGATGTCTTTTAGGTCTTCCAAATGTCGACGCATAGCATCCACATTGTGTCCGTCAACGGGACCATAGTATTTAAAGCCTAATGCCTGGAAGAGGCCACCGGGCGTGATGGCCGTAGAAATCGCTTTTTCCAGTTTTGAGGCCATCGTGCGCATTTTTTCACCAGCTGATTTAAAATGGCCCAGCATGTCATAAATCTCGTCACGCAGTTTGTTAAATGTTTTACTGGTCGTAATTTCGGTGAGATATTCTTTCATGGCTCCCACATTGGGGTCAATCGACATGTTATTGTCATTGAGGATGACCAAGATATCCGAATTCATAACCCCGGCATTATTCATCGCTTCATAAGCAAGTCCGCCGGTCATGGCGCCATCTCCAATAACCGAAACCACTTTTTTATCACTTTCATCTAAATCACGAGAGACGGCCATGCCAAGACCTGCTGAAATAGAGGTGCTGGA
Source organism: Fodinibius sp. Rm-B-1B1-1 (assembly GCF_038594945.1). NCBI lineage: Bacteria > Pseudomonadati > Balneolota > Balneolia > Balneolales > Balneolaceae > Fodinibius > Fodinibius alkaliphilus. Next base: position 795,700 of record NZ_JBCFYD010000001.1, on the reverse strand, counting down.
ATGTCCAACACCAAAAGTGTCATATTTACTTTCACTTCGCTTTGGAAAACCCGAAAGTCCACCGTATTTGCGGTTTGTGTGAAAATTATCACGCCGCCCGGTAAGTATTTTATGTCCGTATGCCTGGTGTCCCACATCCCAAAGCAGCAGATCTTTGGGCGTATTGTAGACATAGTGCAGGGCTACAGTCATTTCTACCGTTCCCAAACTGGCACCAAAGTGTCCGCCATGAATCGAGACGATATCGATAATAAAATCCCGGAGCTCATCACAGACATCTACCAATTGCTCTGGACCGAGCTTTTTGAGATCATCGGGCGAATCAATTTCTGCTAAGAGTGGACCGGGCGTTACTTTTTCAAATTCCATAATTGATTATTTCTTTTCATTATCATCGGCATGCTGGTCGGCTACTTTTTGGATGCGCAGCTCTGCCTCTTCAAGTGTTTCTGTGCAAATTTTGGAGAGTTTTATTCCTTCTTCGTACAGATCAATCGATTCTTCAAGAGAAATAGATTCGTCTTCAAGCTGATTTACAACTTCTTCCAGTCTTTTTAAAGCTTCTTCGAAGCTCGGACGTTCCTTTTCGGACATAAATAGTGCAGTAATAAGGTCATTAAATTCTTAAACCATATAAATAAAAAGTTTTACTCATCAGATTCCAACTCTTTTTATCGTTGTAAAGTTTCTCAAAATTATTTCCGGTATATTTGAGACCCATCTGAAACAAAAGTTAAAGCTTTATCTAAGCTTGTAAAGTAAAGCGTAGGTATATATTGATGCAATCTCTGCGTTGCTTTTTGGTGCGGATGGCCAAATCGATTTTGTTTTGCCAGTGATACCATTCCGATATCTGGTGAAGCTAATTCCAAGAGCTCATAACCCGAACTGGTTTTACTTCCATGGTGACCTACTTTTAGAAAGTTTGTATTGAGCAACTTGGGAAAGTTCTTCGTTAGGTTATGTTCTTGCTGCTCTTCGGCATCACCCATAAATAGGAATTCGGTTTCCCCGTAAACCAGTTCGAGCACCAGTGATCTGTTATTGACGTTGGCTGATGAGTTTGAAGGTTCAGGGCCATAAACAAAAAGTCGTAATGTGGGGTCGATGTTCACCTGATCGCCGGCCGTAAGTGCTTTAATGGGGATATTCTTTTGGACAGCTTTCTTGCGATATGAGCTGTATAAGTTGGAATCGTAATGCGTCCCCGAATTGTAGATAGTGTCTACTGGGATGGCATCTATGATTTCCAGAATGCCGCCGATGTGATCAGCGTGCGGATGGGATAAAAATACCGCATCCAGCTTGTCTATGCCTTCTTCTTTAAGATGCGGGATGATGATATATTTCGCACTGTTGTAATCGGGCTGCCATCGTCCGACATCAATCAGAAAGTGTTTGTTGCTGGGCGTTGAAACGAGCGCAGCGTCACCCTGTCCGACGTCGAAAAATGTTACTTGTAATGGTGCTGGTTTTATTTTTTTGATGAGTTGGTTGCTTTGATGTAGGCAGCAGGCTATTAAAAAGACAATGAGCATCTTCCAGCGCATTTTTGGAATGGGGAGCGATGCAATAAGGAAAATGGCAGTAATCCACATCCCAAAAAATAGCAGGCTATCAATGTGGATTTGTACCCAGCTCCAGGGAAGGGTTGCGGTATAATCCACAAAGCGATTAAGCCACTGCAGGAATAAATCGATAGGGTAATTGAGCGTTTGGGCTGCAGTTGGAGAAAATGGATAAATGAGTAGCAGAAGCAGCGCCAAAGGCACGGCAACCCCAAGAAAGGGAATGACGAAGGCATTAGCCAGCGGACCAATGAGGGAAAATTCACCAAAGTAGTAGGCTAATAAAGGAAAGAGTCCTACTTGCACAAGAAAGGAAATGATGATAATCATGATCGGTTCGCCGTACCATTTGAAACGAATCCAATTGGGTAACCCCCGCTGAATAACGGGTGCGGTGAGCAGGATGATATAAACAGCGCCAAAGGAGAGTTGGAATCCGATGGAAAAGAGGTCGGAGGGATTGATAAGTAAAATTATGAGTGCTGCCACAGCCGTCAGGTTTTTGGAGTCACGAACCTTATGGAAGAGTTTGCCGTAGGCTAATAACATGCCTACGAGTGAGGCACGGGTAACGGAGGCCGAAAAGTCAGTTAGCCCTGCGTAAATAAGTAGCACAAAGCCAAGAAGGGTAATGCCTATCTGTTTACCGTATTTAATGGTCCAAAAGAAGGGGATAACGAACCAAAAAGGAAGTAAAAGAAATCCTACGTGCAGGCCCGAGACAGCCATGATATGGGAAAGTCCGGCGCGGGAGAATGAGATCTTTTCTTCTCGAGCGAGCTCGTTTTTATATCCGATGAGTAGCGCCTTGGCCAGTGATGAGGTTTGTTGGCTAAAATTGTGATCGATGGCATTAAGAACGTGTTTGCGCAGGTAGCTCCAGCGCCAAGGATTACTATTTACTTTGATGGAAGTTATTTCTTTGATACCTACCTGGCTGTAGATGTTTTGAGAGGCTAAATACTGTTTGTAGTCAAACTGAGACGGGTTACGTTTTTCTTCTAATGGATACACGGTAGCCGTAAAGGTGATGCGATTTCCTAACGTCAACGCATTCGGAATAGACAAATCATCGGGATTTAAAACTGCTCGCAAGTTATATGACTTATCCCAGCTTAATTTATCTGGGAAAACCGTGGAATCTACACTCACATCTACCTGCAGTTTGCCGGTGCTGGTTTGTTTGACCTGTTGGATATTGCCCGAAAAGGTGAGTTCATGCCATGTATAAGTGTTGATCACTTGCGCGTGATTGGGCGCTGAGCGATAATCCCAAAGGGAATGCCAGGTGCCCCCAAAACAAATGATAAGAGCTAAGTAGGAGAGTATAGCTGTATTATAAATTTTATTGCCCAGCAACCGGTGGTAGATCAGTTCGGCCGTTAGGTATGTAAGTCCACAAATGCCGAACAGTACCAGCCAGATAGAGATAGAAACATCAAGCTGATAGTCTGCAATAATGCCTGCTATCAACAGCAGTGCTAATCGTACGGCAGGGTACGAGGCAAAGGGAAATTGATATGTCTGATGAATACTCACATTAGTATGATCGGTGAGAGTGCAAAACCTTACACCTATTAAATATTGTTACAAAGTATTCTCAGACTTTGAAGTGGGGATTGTGGTGCTTATAATTTTGCGGACACAAACTTCAATAAATATAGTATGGGGATTATGAAAAAAGTTATTGGATTATTGGTGGTTGCTGTGGTAGCGATTGGCTGTATGCAACCGGGGGTACAGCAGGACCAGCAGAAAAAAGAGTGGGCCATAGCACTACATGGTGGTGCAGGTGCAATTTCTGAAGATCGTCCCGATTCAGTGAAGCAGGCCTATTTTAATGATTTGGATGAGGCTCTTACGATCGGTGAAGATATTTTGGCTGATGGCGGTTCTGCGGAAGATGCCGTCGAGAAGGTGATTAATTATTTGGAGGATAACCCCAAGTTTAATGCGGGCAAAGGTGCTGTTTTTACGCATGATGGTGAGCACGAGCTTGACGCTGCTTTTATGGTAGGAAATACGCGCGAAGCCGGTACTATAACGGGAGTTAAGACGGTAAAAAATCCTATTACGCTGGCTCGCAAGGTGATGGAGACATCCGAGCATGTGATGTTTGCCACAGAAGGTGCTGAACGATATGCTGATAAGGTTGGTGTTGAGCGGGTAGAACAGGATTACTTTTATACGGAATCGCGATATGAAGCACTGCAACGTGCTCTTGAACAAGAGAAAGAAGATAATACCGAGCAGTCCAGCTTGATCCCCCAAGAAGATAAAACGGCGCTTTATGCCGATGGGGAAAAGTTTGGTACCGTTGGAGCTGTTGCGGTGGATAAAAATGGACAAATTGTGGCAGGTACTTCTACCGGAGGTATGACGAACAAGAAGTTTGGTCGCGTTGGTGATGTGCCTATTATTGGCAGTGGCACGTACGCAAGTGATGTTGTGGCGGTTTCCATGACCGGCTGGGGCGAAAAAATTATGCGGGCGGTATCAGGACATACGGTTAGCTCGTATATGAAATATAAACCGGCTACTCTTGAAGAAGCCGGAGATTATTTGTTAAATGATGTGCTAAATCCCGGTGAGGCTGGTATGATTGCTGTTGATAAGTATGGCAATATCTATACGGATATGAATACGAATGGAATGTTTCGGGGAAGCTCTGACTCGGAAGGAAATCGAGAAGTAGCTATCTGGGACTAAATTGTCAGGTGTTGGAGTACGAAAATGTGTAAATCAAAAACACTTTCGTTCTTCAACACTTTTATATCCCATTGTAAAACTGTTCGCGTAGCTCTTGGATGTAAATCCCAATGTCGTTTCTGAGTGTGAACAGTTGTTCGTGGAAGTAGAAATACTGTTTTTTAGTGATAAACGAGCTGCCTTTTAAATCCCGTTGTAAAATAGTAAGGGCATCATTGGCGCAATAAAGAGATTTTTTGGTGTAGGCAATATTTCCGCCTAAGAAATCTCGGTCAAACCCAAAGGAATAACCACCGGCAATTTTTGCTCCAATTTTAAGCACATTGCCGATAAATTCATTGACGTTGATGGTGATATATTTAGGATTGATGGTTTCGGCCCACTGCAATATGGAAGCGGCAAGCATGCGGGAGTTGTTGTAAACATACAGGGTGTCAATGGAACCGGTATTTGACATAGCAAAGTCTTCACTTAGTTCTTTCCACTCTTCCCCCTCATCAAAATCATCGTAGTCGTCATCCAAGAAGAAATCTTCTTCAAGATCATCAAACAAAAAGTCTTCCCATTCTTCTTCGCTATCATCCTCATCGTCAATCTCCTCATCATCTTCTCCCGGGAAATAGGCTTCGTCGATCAGAAGTTCTTCCTCGATAAAGGCATCTACGGCATCAAACTCATCGGAATTTTCCTGCAGGAGTTTAAGCCATCGGGGGATATTGCCAGAGTGTTCCTGGATAATAAATTTCCGAAGGTGAGTACTTCGACGTTCAATATCATTGAGGTGAGTTTCCCACTGGTGCTCATCCCAAATATCATCGTTAAAATCACCGTAAAACATAGAGTTAGAGGATTGGGTGATGTTTATAAGTAGCTTCCCCTTGTAGAAAGCTCATGTAAATTTAACGCTTTTTGAGATAAAATTGGTACAAATAATTTTGTTATACCCACAAAATGTTTTAAAACGTGAATTGGATAGGTAAGGTCACAAACATATCTACTTCTTTCCCATCTCGTTTTCCGGGTACAAACCGTACCTTACGTATGGCTTTTTCGGCTGCTGCTTTTAGTTCGGGATATTTGTCTTTGTTAAAAGAAATACGATTAACATTGCCTTCAGCATCAATGAGCACATTTGCTTCGAGCATAATTTTTGTACCATCTGCGTAAAGATGAGCAGGATACCTTAACTGTTGGTGCAATGCATCTAACCCACCAATAATGGCAGGGGTAGTTTCTGTTACTACTTTGATATTCTCTTTTGTTACTTCAGGGGGAGACTGTGTATTTTTAGAGCTACTACAGCCGTACACAAAAATAACGGTTGAGAAAAAACAGCAGGCTATCGTAAACCAAAAGGTGCGCATGTAAAAATAGGGTTATAGTTTTTCCAAGACCCCAATGATAACTTCAGTCATCTTGGGCTCGGCTTCTCCGGCTGCTTCTAATACATCTTCAATATCTACTGGTTCAAGGGCATCGGGAAAGCACTCATCAGTAATTACTGAAATGCCCAGCACATCCATGCCCATGTGCACCGCTGAGATTACTTCGGGGACGGTACTCATCCCTACTACATCGGCGCCGATATTACGGAGGAAGCGATATTCTGCTTTCGTTTCCATTGTGGGACCGCTGAGCGCTAAATAAACTCCTTCGTGCATTTTAATACTTTTCTCTAATGCAACTTCTTCGGCGACATTCCGCAGTCGTTCGGTGTAAGGGTCGCTCATATCCGGGAAGCGGGGCCCGAGTTCATCATCGTTGGGCCCAATAAGTGGGTTATCTCCGAGCATGTTGATATGATCGTTGATGAGCATAATTTCGCCGCGAGAAAAGTTTGGGTTCATCCCTCCACAGGCATTACTCACAAGAAGTGTTTCGGTTCCGAGAGCATGAAGAACACGGAGAGGAAAGGCAATTTCTTGCATGCTGTATCCCTCGTAATAATGAAAGCGTCCTTGCATGGCCACTACTTTTTTTCCACTTAGAGATCCAAAAAGAAGTCGGCCGGCATGACTTTCTACCGTAGATACCGGGAAGTGAGGAATATCATCATAAGATACGCTATCAACGATGTCAATGGCATCTGCTAACTTACCAAGACCAGTACCCAAAATAATTAAATAATTAGGTTTTTCGTCTGTAGCACCTTGTATAAAAGAAAGGGCCTCTTTTCGCTTTTTTCGAAATTCTTCTACGGTTTCTCGTTGCATGGATACAAAAATCTGGTTGGATTAAGATCGATTACAGAAAATATAAAAACCCACTCGAGATAGGAAACTCCGAAAAGTAAAAGATCCTCAAAAACCGATTGTAGTGATGAAGCACTTAATCAAGTTCATCAATAAGATCGTCAATATCTTCGGTACCGGGGGGCATTGTTTGAGTATCATCTTCGAGCTCATCTTCGTCATCATCTCGCAGGGCTTTACGGCGACGTTCAGTTTGCTCTTTTAATTTGTCAGAAAACTGATCGTCATCAGCAGGTAACTCAAAGAGAGCTGCCTCATCTTTGGAAAACTGCTCCAGTGATTCCTGGGCCATTTCCAGATACGAGCGAATACCACTAATAATTTCTTTGCGTCGATCGAGTAGTCGGATAATGCTTTGTCGAACCTGCTGACGTTGTTGCGTAGCTTCCCGAATGATCGATTCGGCCTCCATTTCTGCCTTTTCAATCTTATTCCGAGCATCTTTACGGGCACCGGTAAGTTTTTGCTCTGCTGATTCTTTAGCCGTTTGCAGGGTTTCATGAAGAGCTTCCTCAACGCGCTCGTAATGTTTTAGTTTCTCCTCCAACTCATCAATACGTTTTTCGAGCTCGCGGTTTTTAGCTACCAAATGCTCCCATTCATTTGACATGAGGTTTAAAAAGGCTTGTACCTCATCCTTGTCATATCCACGAAGAGACTTTTCAAATTCCTGTTGTTTAATTTCCAGCGCAGTAAGTTTCATAATAATAGTAAGTGTACCCTTGTAGTAAAAAAGATAGTTTGTTTAACAGGTTACTCCCGTAGCATGTTCCGCAGATTATTATGGTCCGACGATAGGGATCCTTGGGAAGCTGATTCCGAGTCTTCTATTTCAATTTCCTTGTTAGGAGCATCTATTTGTTTAGGGGGCTTCTGTTCCTGTTCTTGCGTTTGGCTATTGGGTTCTTCATCGGCAATAATAGCTTCTAAATGTTCAAGTCTGCGCTGCGAATTTTTTTTATAATCCATAAAAGCGCGAGCAAGCCGATTGAATTCCTCTTCGGGAACGCCACCCTTATTGCGATTAATCCATGTTTTAACAAGGTTGAACGTTTTTGCTGCGAGGTAACCTACCAGTGCAAATGCCCCGATAGAGCCTACCAAGGCAACTACCATTTCCTCAAAACTCATGATGATACCTGTTCTTTTTGTTGAAGATCATTCGTTAGATTACCCTCAGTTGAGGAGGCTTCAATTTGTTGGTACCCAGATTTCTCATCATTGTCACCATCCTCTTCGGCAACAATGGCCTCAAGATTTTGAACTCGTTTTTTCATTTCCTTTTGATACTGATGGAGTTCCTTCTGAAGATTATCGAGCTCATTTTTTGTAAGACTGGATGTGTTATTTCGGGAATCCATCCATTTTTTGATTAATCCGGTAGCACAACAAATAGCAACAATAGCAACGACAAATTCAGGTCCACTCATGATTTGCTCCTCTTCTTGTCTGCAAGATTAGAAACTTCCTGTTCATTTTCCTTAACGGTTGATGAGTCGTCAATTTCAATTTCTTCCATTCCTCGTCCCGCTCCAGTCGAGAAATCATCGGGTTCACCAGCCGCGATCGCTTCCAGGTTTTCAATACGTCCTTTAAGCGAATTAACAAGTTTACGAAGGTCTTCGACTTCCTCTTCATTTTGCCGGCTCCGATTCATCATCGACATTTTATTTTTTTGATACTCAATAATAAAAGCACCGATAATTGCTACAAGCGGAATAAGTACCCAGATCCATGCTGCCATAATAATCTGCCCTGTTAATTACTATTAGTAATGTACTAAATCTTAGTGAGATTGAAAGTACTTATAACGATAATTTTACTTAGTAGTTACGTTCTCCAAAGATTGCGCGTCCTACCCGGACCATTGTTGAGCCCTCTTCAATAGCAATTTCCATATCGTTTGTCATTCCCATCGAAAGTTCGTTAAGACTTACATTTTCAGCTTCGTACTTCCGATGGTCATCCCGTAACTTTCTAAGCATCTTAAATTCTGGTCGTACGCTTTCCACGTCTTCGGGATCTACAAACGTTGCCATCCCCATAAGGCCGCGAACTCGTACATGGTCAAGGCCTTGTGCATATTTCAGAATTTCTTTTAGGTCTTTGGGTTCGCATCCACTTTTTTGGTCTTCGCCACTAATATTTATTTGTATTAACGTGTTGATGACGCGATCTATTCGGGAGGCACGCTTTTCAATTTCACTCAGGTACTTCGACTTTTCTATAGAGTGAATCCAGTTCACCCGTTCAACCATGTATTTTATTTTATTGGTTTGCAGGTTTCCGACCATATGCCACTGGAGTTCGTTATTTTCATAGTCTTCCATTTTGTCCTGCAATTCCCTGGCACGATTTTCTCCAAAATGAACCTGCCCGCACTTAAAGGCTTCTTTGATGTCATCAACAGGTTTGGTTTTGCTTACGGCAACAAGAGTAATTTCATCTGGGCTGCGGCCAGCTTCTTTGCAAGCTTTTGTTATGCGTTGTTGTACGTTTTCCAGATTGTGACAAATATCGTTGGGCATAAAAAGGGTGTTTGAAACGTTTGGTTAATACTGATTTAGATAATTTCTTGATAGATCAACGCGGTTTAATTACTTAAAAATAAGCTTTTAAGAAAGGGATTAAAATGGTATTTTAAGGGTCTGAATTAAAGAATCGAATGTAAATTGACCGTTCACGCTCTGAGTATTTTTTATTTCGACTCTGATATTTTTTTGTATCGCCTCAGGTGCTATAAAACAGGAATGCTAAAGCATGGGGGCCGATAAACCACAGATGAATATTCAGGTTCGGCATATTTCTACCTTCCTAAACCAGTGGGCACCGCCCAGCACAAAGCTCGACTACGATAATGTTGGCTTACTCGTAGGAGATCCCAACCAGCAAGTTTCAAAGATTCTCACCTGTTTAGATGTTACGCTGGATGTTGTGAACGAAGCTCTTGAGAACGATTGTGATTTAATCGTCGCACACCACCCGCTCATTTTTCAAAGTATTGATCGTATTAATCCCACCGATGAGCAGGGTAAAATTATTTTTAAGCTGATAAAAAATGATATTGGGCTCATTGCCGCCCATACTAATTTAGATGCAGCTCTTGATGGGGTTTCATTTGTACTGGCCAAAGAGTTGGGGCTCGAGAATCTTAAGTTTTTGGATAACAGCTACAATATCAGTCGAAAAATTGTGCTTACAACGAATCATTCTGAAAGTGATTCGGTGCTTAAATTGTTGAATTATTATTCAGCGGAAGAGGCGCATTATTACAAGGTAGAAGGCAAAAAAGATCATCAATATACCTATGAGGCGATTATTGATGAACATCATGTTTCAGAGTTGGAAAAAGAGCTTGAGAAAAATGGATTACTTCATCATGGAAGTTTCCAGGTGATGGAAGTTGCCAGCCCATCGAAGAATGTAGGTATGGGCGTGGTTGGGTTTTATCGCGATAAAGGATTAACTCAGCAACAGTTTTTGGATACGGTAGCTGATGCGCTTGATGTTACAGCAGTACGTTTTTCGGGATCGGTGGATCGTATTAAAAAGGTAGCTGTATGTGGCGGTGCCGGGGTTTCATTAACGGGCACTGCTATTGGAGAGGGAGCGCAGGCATTTGTAACAGCTGATATTAAATATCACGATTATTTTACTGATACTGATAATTTTTTACTGGTCGATGTAGGCCATTATGAAAGTGAAGTGCCAGTGGTGGCGGCCCTTCAGCAAGAACTAACGGAAGCATTTGAAGATGTTGACGTTCTTGAAACCGAAGTAATCACCAACCCTATGCAGGTATATGTACCTGATGCTTAATAAATAAAATCCGCAGGAATAAACGACGTAATATAATCTATGGAAGAAGTACTACAACAATTAGCAAATCTTCAATATATCGACAGCAGAATAGACGAGCTTAAGCAGCTGCGTGGCGATTTGCCGGAGGAAATTCTGGATATCGAAACCGATATAAATCGACTTGAGGCAAAGATCAGTCGGCTTGAGGAAGAGGAAAAAGAGCTGAAGGTTGAGCGCGATAACCTGGAGCTTGAGATTGAAGATGCCCAAAATAAGATGGAGAAGTACGAAGAGCAGCAGATGTCGGTCCGGAATAACCGCGAATATGACGCGTTGACCAAAGAGATCGAGTCGCAAAAGCAGGTTATTGAAAATTCTGAGTCTCGTTTGGAAGAGATCACAAACCGTCTTGAAGAGGTCGGTCCTGAGATGGAAGAACTTCAAGAAAAGTTGGAGGATACCAAAGAGCTTCATGAAGAAAAAAATGAAAATCTTGAAGAGGTCAAGAAGGATACGCAGAAAGAAGAAGATATGCTTTTAGAGAAGCGTGAAGAGGTCGAAGAAAATATTGATGAACGTTATCTGAAAAGCTATAAGCGTTTACGCAATGGACTATCAAATGGACTTGCTGTTGTACCCATGGAGCGTGGTGCAGCTTTAGGGATGGCGTTGCCTCCGCAAACTCAGGTTGAGGTTCGCAAAAAGAATAAAATTATTATTGACGAAAACAGTGGACGCATTGTGGTGCATCCATCATTTTTCGAAACAGCCAAAGAGGAGCTGTCGTTGTAATAATTTTGTTGGTTTAGTGGTATTTTGAAGATGTACAGTATTTATATACGATATTGTACATCTTTTCGTTTTTTGAGCAGATGTTCTTTAACATATTATTTAGGATGATCGGGCAATCGCTCGCTGCATAGCGTGAGGAAAGTCCGAACACCTACGAGCACCGTGCTTCCTAACGGGAAGATCCGGGAAACCGGTTAGCCAGTGCCACAGAAAATAGACTACCCTGATTCGTTGGGGAAAAGGTGAAAAGGCGAGGTAAGAGCTCACCGCTCCGGTGGTAACATTCGGAGGCATGGCAAACCTCACGGGGTGCAAGCTCATGCAGGCTGTGCGTTGCTCGTCGCAATACAGCCGGGTAGAGTGCTCGAGCCCCAAAGTAATTTGGGGACCAGATAAATGATTGCCATCCTGACAGCTGTCGGGATACAGAATTCGGCTTACAGATCATCCTTAGAAACTACATCAAAAGGCTGCCTTAACAGGGCGGCCTTTTGGCTTTCAATGGGAATGCAACATAAGTAAAAACAGAATGTTAACACGTAATATTTTCTTCCATGATATCGAAAGGTAAAGTATATTTATAAAATATAATTGAGTTGATAAAACTCGGAAAAATATCAAAATAAGGGAGAAGAGAGTATGAAAAAAGAATTAGTTGTGGGGTTATTAGTGGTCACAGTGTTAACAGGTTGTTCTGCACAAGCTGAACAAGATGAGGTGATTGAGACGCTACATGTAAAATGGGATAATCCCATTGAAGCAGGTAAGTATTTGGTAACTATTACGGGTTGCAATGATTGTCACACAGATGGATACTTGATGATGGGCGGACAAGTGCCTGAAGAAGATTGGCTGATGGGGTCTGCCGTAGGTTGGCGGGGCCCATGGGGAACGACCTATCCTACGAACTTGCGGTTGCGTGTTCAGGAATGGGATGAAGAAACGTGGGTAAAAACACTGAAGAATCGGAAAGCTTTACCACCGATGCCATGGATGAACGTTAATAGGATGAGTGAAGAAGATATGCGCGCAATTTATGTATATATAAAATCGCTGGGCCCCAAAGGTGAGCACGTTCCCTTGGCAATAAGCCCGGAATTAGAACCCCAGACTCCATATTTGTCATTATTCCCACAAAATATGCCGGTAGCGACATCTCAAAAATAATAGGTGGGATACGGTCTTGAGATCACTTATTTTTGACCGAAATTGAGATAGAATAAAGGAAAAATCGATCATGGATAAGGAAGAATTACGTGCGGTTCAAGCTCCACTTAAGGAAAAATACAAGACGAGTCCCGAAAAAGCCGAATGGATCTTGGAGGCTGAGGGAAAGTTAGGAGAGGGTATTGCCTGTAATGTTCCAACGGATGCGGGTGAGGTAGAAGCAGGATTACATCCGGCAACGGGGGGCGATGGCACGCAAACCTGTTCTGGTGATATGCTATTGGAAGCGCTCGTTGCTTGTGCGGGGGTGACGTTAAAATCGGTAGCAACCGCCATGGAGATTGAGATTGCCGAGGGAACCGTTCGGGCAGAAGGGGTACTTGATTTCAGGGGGACAATGGCTGTATCAAAAGAGGCACCGGTAGGTTTTAAATCTATCACCTTGAATTTTGAGTTAGACACAGCGGCCTCTGGCAAAAGAATAGAAAAGCTTATCGAATTGACTGAGCGGTATTGCGTGATTTATCAGACGCTAAAAAATAATCCCGAACTAAATACAAGCGTTTCAATTCGGTGATTAAAAGCGGCTACCGAGATTACGGTTTGCTATAGCTGGCAGGGTCTTGCTGATAGAATTTTGAGAGCTGTTGATATAGCTGCGGATGTTTCTTTTTTAAATCTATGGGCCGCTCAAAAAACAGTTCGGTTATTACAGCAAAAAACTCGGCTAAATTAGTGGCTCCGTAGTGATCAATGAGCGTTTGTTGATTTTGTTGGATGCTCGTTAAAAATTTTTGGTACTCGTCACCTACGATACGTGCCCACGAGAGAAAGTGTGAATCTGTTGCTCGATGTTCAATTTGTTCCGTAGCACCATATTCGTAATCCAGCTGGTGGGCAAACTCATGAAATACTAAGTTTTCACCGTCATGGATATCTGAAGCTCCTTTTTGAACCTCATCCCAGGCCAGGATAACATAGCCGTGCGACCAAGCTTCGCCATGACGTTGTTCAAATCCTTCCTCTACAAAAAAGCCGTTGTTGCGCTGTTTTACCTTAGCTACATACTTTTGGGGATATACGAGTACCGAGCGCAGATCTTCATAAAAGTAAGAAAGGTCATCAATACCCAACAACAGTATGGATGCCTGGGCTGCAATGCTGACTCTAATTTCATTTGTTAGTTCAAGTCCGGCACAACCCTCAAACTGTTTTTCCGCGATAAAAATTTGGGTAAGTCCCTGTAGCTTTTTCTGAAGATCGCCGGGCAAATGTTTGTAATAAGGAACATTAGTTTTAAGAATGGGGAGCCAATCTTCGGGAAAAGGTTTGTTAAGCAGGCGTTTACGCCGCCATTTTTTAAAGCCGAACATGGCAGTGCCGGTTACATGTTAACTTTGTAGGTGCCTTTGTATTTGCGCTCGAGCTCGCGTTTCGTATCGCGTTCTTTAATGTCTTGGCGCTTGTCATGTTTCTGTTTACCCTTGGCGATCCCAATAAGGATTTTAGCATAGCCCTTTTTAAAGTACATTTTTAGCGGAGCCAGCGTATACCCTTTTTTGTTAACGGCTTTATCCATCTCACGAATTTCGCGCTTATTAAGGAGCAGCTTACGTTCTCTGCGCTCATCATGATTTTCGTAAGTAGCATGCTTGTATGGTTTAATATACATGCCGTTGAGCCAAACTTCACCGTTCTTAATATATGCAAATGCTTCACCAAGGCTGGCATTTCCTTCGCGGAGTGACTTTACCTCTGTTCCCCTTAGAACAATACCCGCTTCATATGTTTCTTCGACATGATACTCGTGACGGGCTTTACGGTTCTTAATGGTGGGTGTTGAGTTGTTGGACATGTTTTAGGGTTTATTGACTATGCTTTTGTTAAAGAATGACCCTCATTTTAAATATAAGTTTTAACTGGGCCGTGTGAAAAGGCAGATGGTAAATGTGTAATGTAAGGTACTTCTGCCTTTTGCTGTTTCACTTTTTATTAATAATCAAAACCCAGTTTGTTAAGTTCACTAATAATTTCATCACCGGGAGATTTATCAGGCATAGTGCTGTATATACTCATAATCTGGTCAATTTCGGTCCGCGCCTTTTGGTTATCGGGATTGATTTTGAGCACTTCAATATACTGTTCCAGTGCCGATGTCATACGATCACGCATGGTACTGCCTTCGGGACCGCGATACTCAAGATACAGCCCGTAATTAAGGTACGTTTTCTCCTTAAGTTCGTTCAGATTCGTATCCGTTTCTTCAGCATCGGCATCATTAAGAATGTTGAGTGCCTGGGTATAATTGTCTTCAGCAATAAGCTGGTCTACCCGTTCAGCTACATTTTTTGGTGTTTCGTTAGTGCATGAGATAAAAAGAAGTGCAATGAGAGAGAGAAATAAATAACGCATTAAAGTGATAGGGTTTTGGGGTTGTAAATGAACCTAAAGATAAGGAAAACGATGTTAGATTAAATATAATGGATTGGGACTAATACAGAGTACAAAAATCACCATACAAAGCCATCCTAAGGTCTTTCGGGTAGGGTCAAGCTCGCGTTCGCGGAGTGCCGGTGGATGTTCAATTCCCACAAAAAAGACGATAAAAAATGACCAAAAGACCCAGATAAGCGAGCCAGATGTCGTTAGGTTGCCGACGATAAAAAACAGGTATGATGCAGCAATGGTTAATGAACTGATGAAGACTGGTAAAATCCACTCAAAATCATCACGAAAACCCTTTCGGAGAAGCATCATCAGCACTCCTGCCCAAATTATCCAGCTCAACAAACCGTATGAATAGGCATATTCACCAAGGGATAGATGAATAAAGGGTATAGCCTCAATTCCTCCCAGTGTGACGAGTACGCCAAAAAAGATTCGTGCTACGGTTTGGTGTTTTTTAAATCCCAAGAGAGAGTATAAAATATGGCCCCCATCGAGTTGACCAATGGGCGTTAGGTTCAGTGCCGTGAAGAAGAGTCCCAGCCATCCTGCAAATAAAAAGGGATAGTGATACATTTCCCACATGGGGGGCACGTTTTCGAAAAAGGAGGCTAAAAATCCATACAGTAAGGTGTTGCCAACGATAAGTACATTTCCATTGGTTTCTTGTTGCGGACTGTCGGGATAGATGCCATTCTGTGCTACATACTCTTTTACGGATTCGTGTCCGGCAAAATTTTGGATGTAGCTCGCATCGGGCAGAGTGGAAAACCCGTAAAGTAGCACCACAAGGGAGACGACAAATCCAGCCAATGGACCTGCAGCACCGACATCAAACATTTTATAGGTATCGTTAATTTTTTGTTTGATGCGGATGACAGCCCCTACTGTTCCAATGCCCAGCGGAATGGGAATAAAGTAGGGTAAGGTTACTTTTATCTGATGGTATAGCGCCGCAAAATAGTGGCCGAATTCGTGCACGCCCAGAAATCCTAAAAGAAGACCGGCGAAAAGGAGTCCGCGGTAAAAGTCGGATAGCGAAGGAAGTCCGAGGGGAAAATATGAGGGTGTAAATCCTACAAAAGCAGCTCCGGCAAAAGAAACAGTAAATACAGTGATGATAAAAAGGGCCAGATGTTTGCCAACTGTTTTCGGGTCAAGGGTTCGGCGCATGGTTTGCCAAATGGTTGGTGGCTCAGAAAAATCGTCGATGTATACGTCCGTTTTATAGGTTGGTTTGTTCTCCAAAGGTGATACGCTTTGTTATGATTTTCTTGCAATTGGCATGGTCATGCAGCGTGCGCCACCGCGTCCCCGGCAAAGTTCATGGCCTAAGAAACTGATAGCAATTTTTTTGTCAGCAGGATCAAAAAGTGCATCCTTATATTCTTCAATAAATTCGTATTGATTCATCAACCGGTAGCCATGTTCTTTCAACTCATTAAATGTATTTGTGTTTCGTTCGTAGCCCACAATAATACCTGGTGCGATGGCAAAAACGTTGGCACCATCCGTCCATTGTTCACGGAATTGATTGGTGCGATTGGCGCCGCCGCAATTAATAAAGGTCAGGTCGCGTTCCAAAAGTTCTTCGAGCGCTTGTTTTAACGAAGGCATCGACTCCGATATTATAGATCCATTTTGTGACCGTAATGCTACTACATTATTTTGGCGTTCGGTGATAGCTGGTGGAAAAGCTACGCACTCGGTCGGACTTGCAAACGTAAAGATAGTATCGAGGTGCATGGATGACCGCTGTTTGGGAATATCAACAGCAAGAACATGTTCAACGCCTTGATCAAGCAATCCTTTAGTGGCGTTCATTAGTCCGCTAAACGAGGTACGCTCGCTCATGCCAATGAGTACTACCTTGTCTGAAGCAACAAGCACATCGCCCCCCTCGATAGACTCCTGCTTGGTAATAGAAATCGTATTTTTCCTAATGTTATCAAACAAGGGATGAAACTTAATGAGTGTGTCCATCAAAATGGCTTCGCGCATGCGTGCTTTTTTAGCAGGCTGAGAAAGCAAAATACTGTCGTTAATGACTGCCGACAGGTCTCGTGTAAATAGAAGGTTAGGCGTGGGGTGCATGTTAAATTCTGGAATTGAGGGCGTAGCACCATCTATAACAAACCGCAGCAACTCTGTGGCGGAAAGACGAAATAAATCTTGTTCAATAGCCTTAAGGTTTTCTTGTGGAAGCTGTTTGATAAGTTGTTCAATAAAATATCCCCGGGCATCTTCAGCAGAGAGGGCTTCTTCAAAAAGATCTGTTATTTCGTGGATGGTACCGTTTTTGGGCATGGCGGCCTCAAAAACTTTTAGCATATCCAAGTGCTCTTTACGCGCGTCACTCTCAAAAATGATGTCATCGAAAAGGAGTTCGTCTTTGAGCTCGGGGTTAACCAGCGAAACCTCCTTTCCAGGGGTGTGAACAATAACACTCTTAAGTAAACCGGTTTCAGATCGAACAGAAAGTTGCATGAAAGTTTTTCTTAAAAAGGTTAATAACTATGCCGATAAGCTAACTACACGAGGCCAAATATACGCTTTGAGCAGGCAATATTTAAATTGAGAATTAAGTAGAAAATTCAAAAAGTTTTTCTCTATATTTTCGCACGATTTAATGACCAAAGCTGTTGCAAAAAGTAATTAGACTAACAACGGAAGTGAGTATTCCCAAAGAAAATGGCAGCTAATAAAGCCGAAATAGAATCTCTTGTATATTTATTGGAAGACCC
Organism: Fodinibius sp. Rm-B-1B1-1; assembly: GCF_038594945.1. Taxonomy (NCBI): domain Bacteria; kingdom Pseudomonadati; phylum Balneolota; class Balneolia; order Balneolales; family Balneolaceae; genus Fodinibius; species Fodinibius alkaliphilus. Next base: position 778,222 of record NZ_JBCFYD010000001.1, on the reverse strand, counting down.
CGACCCCTATGTGAAGTCGCAGGTGCGAAATCGCTTGTTTGAGCTTGGCGAAACAGCTGTACCCCTGCTGGATGAGCAAAAAAATGAGACGGACGATAATGAGGCCCGGGAGCTTATCAATGAAATTATCCAGCATATTACCTTTGGGAGCGTTGAAGAGGATTTTTTGGATGTGCTCGAGGGAGGCGTCAATAATATGGAGCAGCTCGAGAATGCTGTGCTTATTTTGTCGCGATTTGATAACCCTACCCTTCGCGAACGCGAATACAAGAAAAAACTGGATCGTTTTGCCGATATGATAGCCGATGATGTCCGGTATTCGCTGAGTGAAACCCAAAAAATGCATAAGGTTTTGAATTTTGTGTTTCATGAACTCGGTTTTAGCGGTAGCACGACCGATTATTATAACCCCAATAACTCGTACTTAAACCGTGTGATTGATCGTCGCCGGGGATTACCCATTTCACTGGCGCTTATTGTGCTGTTTTTAGCACGTCGATTAGACCTTCCCTTTTATGGGATGAACATGCCCATCCATTTTATGATGAAGTTTAAAAGTAGCAATGAAGCTTTGCTTATTGACCCCTTTGATCACGGAAAGGTGGTGACCTACGACCAGTGTTATTATTTTTTAAAGCAAAATGGTGTTGAGCCTCGAAGTGAACATTTTGAGGTTAGCACTGAAGAGGAAATCTTAGCTCGCTGTATCCGAAATTTGATAAATAGCTACGAACGAAATGATAAGCTGGATACGGCAGAAGGGTTAAAAAAATTGCTCAATACCGTCGAAATTATGGCCCGTAATTAATATAACAGGGTACAAAAGGATAGATTAAATTTTTGAAACCTCGGTATAATTATGCATATTACAAGGCGCCTTTTTAGGCGTCTCTCTTGATGAATAGTGGAGGCCCTGCTTTGATCGGTAGGGCCTTTCTTTTTTTAAGCCCGTCGTGTTTATTTTAGGATGTGACCTGTTGCCTACAACGTAAATCCGAAAGCATCTTTTTCTTCATTAGCAAATTCAAAAGGATTGATTTGTTCAGCCAAATCATAAAATGATTGTGCCTCCTCTTTGTTTCCACTGAACTTGTGGATGTCTCCCGCCAGTTTGTATAGCATCGGGTTGGCCGGGGCGTGTTCCATAAGTGTTTTAAGTCGGGGGATAGCCTGATCTAAATCTTTATTTTCAACAAGTATCGCCAGGCGATACAGGTCGGCCCGCAGTGATTCGTTTTGTTGTTTAAGCCGGTTGAGATAATGAGTGCATCGCGAATAAATATTTCGCTCAAAGTAGAAGTGAACCAATTGATAGATAAGTGGAGCGGGGATATCAATATTATCAAGCCGGTCTTCCAAGCGACGCATGATTTCCCGTTCGCCCATCACCATAAACAAGTGTACAAGCTTGCAAAGAACGTCGTCGTCGTGTTGGGAGTTTAAGATCTCAGTCTTTATTTCATCAGTAAAAAGACGGTTAAATTGGTCCTGTATTTTTTGTTCGGGAAACAGCGGGTTAACAATATCATCCAAAGCCAAAAGTTGGTCAAAAGTACTGAGCGACTTCAATTCATCCTCAGAAAAGACTTCGATATCCCACTTTTCATTGAAGTATGAAACATTTTTCCAGTATTGCTCACTTTCGGTATCCAGATCCAGGGCAAAAGTAGTAGTTCCAAAGTGATGTTTGATTTCTATATGGGGGGCAATACCTACTTTAAAATCCTTGGCCCGGGCTTGGAAGCAGAGGTCAATATCCTCAAAAAAAGCGAGTTGAAACGTTTCATCCATTTTAAGGCCGGCATCGGTGCGTACCATCATGCAAAAGCTGTCTAGATACTCGGCACGGATCAGATCGGGAGCGGATTCTTCTATATTTTTAGCAGCTTGGTCCGGATTAAGGGTTTTATTGGTAGTGGGACCAACGACGGCAAATTCCGGGTTCTCATCCATTAAGGAACTGAGCTTGCCAATCGCATCATCCACAAACTCGATATCGTTATGGATGATGCATGCATATTTGCCATTTGTTTTTTCAAGCGCTTGATTAACGGAGGCTGCAAATCCAGCATTCTTTTTATTGGTGATAACCTTACAGTTTAAAAAGTTTTTTTCCCGTAGTTCATCCAAATAATCGTGTGTGTTGTCCAGGCTTGCATTGTCAACGACAATCAGTTCAAGGTTAGCGGTAGCGCAGTGTTTTGAAAGTGAAAGGAGGCAGTGTTCTAGGGCCGGCTTGCCATAGGTGGTAGTGGGCACAATGACGCTTATTTTTATATCCTCATCTTCCTCTTCGGTATCAATGGTTTCGGGTTGAGGAGAGGAGGATTTTTTCTGCTGCTGCGATTTTGAGATCTGATGTTTGAGCTCAGAAGCTTCTACAAATCGTCGTTTTTTCTCCAGGATTTCAATTTTAAGATTACTGGCGGCACTATGGCTGGGATTGTTTTGCAGCACTTCTTCAATAAGTTCGAGGGCGGCATTAAAACGTCCATCCTGCTTCATCTGAACGGCTTCGTTAAGCAAGTCATTGTCATAGGATTTTTTCGTTTTGGCAGGAAGGTTTTGCATGGCTTCCAACACAGCCTCCCGCATTGATCCGCCATAATCAGCCCGCCGAAGCAGGGTTAATAATAGCTCTTGCCGAAGGGTGAAATCCGGTTCTGTAGTTTCAAAAAAGCTGCTGGGCGAAAACCAATTTTTGGTTGTTTTTACCGATGGTATATCACCGAGACGTGCTGCCAATTCCAGTCCGTGAAAAGCTGTTAGGTAGGGGTTAAAAAAGTGGTTACCGGGCGAAAGGGCTGATAAGTCCCAAATAAACGATCCATTTTGTGGCCAATTTTTTTGGCTGATAAGCGAAAGCCATTCCTTGTAGTTTGTAGGCAACGTTTGGCCCTGCAGGGCAACGACACTTTTTGTGGATTCTGTTAGTTGCTCAAGACGAAGGCTTAATTGTTCAACATCGATATCCGCAATGGTTTGGGGAGCCCAAAAAAGCCGGCCATTTCGTTGTGAAAGCACTTCATTTAAACTGTTTCCGAGTCCGGCTGGTTTTTTGCGAGCAAAATAAAACGTTTGTTCATGCTGATAATAATCAAGAACCGATTGAGTAACCTCGTCGCTATTGTCGCTTGATCCATCATCAACGATAAAAAGTTCAAGTGGTATGCCCGAGATGTCATAAAGTGAAGTCAGGGTTGACTCAATAACATCCCGATGGTTTTGAACGACAATAGCGACCGTAAGCAGCGGCTTGTTTGGCATAGGGTTACAGTCCAAAAGTGAGTATTAGTTGACTGAAATATACGAGGTGAAAGTAAAAAGCCGAAACACAATCAATTAGATACGTTTGTTAATAAGGTACATTGCAGAGCCCAATAATCCCACAACAGAGTGTATGTAGAGATAACGCGCAATTTTTTTATAATAGCTGTATTGATGATATAAATTTTAGCTAATAGCTCAACTCTATATGAATTTTAAAAAAGTAAAGGTTTGGACAGTAGGATTAGTAATTATTTTTCTTTTTCAAAGTTGTGGATCATTGGAAAATACAGCCGGGGATCGCTCTGTTACTTATGAGTATGGATTTGACAAAATGGTGGAAACGGTTGAACAGGCAATACGAAGTAGTTCATTAAATATAAGTTTTGCCCAGAAGTCGGATGACGGAAACAAATACACCATTGTTTTTAATTCTCAGGTGGCAGTTAATAATCAGTCGGTTCAGCAGGACCAGGGAGAAGTGGTGGTGGAACGTGTTGCAGAGAAACAGACAAAAGTAATAATAACGAATCCCGAATATCACTTTTCGGTACCTTCGCACCAACGCAAAGAATATGACAGGCGATTGAAAAATCGGATTGATGATATTTTGGGAGTGTAGCTGCTAATAGATCGGAAGCAATTCATCCACGGTGTTAAATGGATTTTGTAACAAATGGATGCTCTCCTTCTCTTGAAAAACTTATAGGATTGTATCGGGCGTATGTCGGGATACTGGTAATTGACAGTACAATTTAGGACTTTTGTAAAAAAGGGTGCAGAATAATGCCTAATAGTGGGGAACGCATTTCCAGTGAGGGAATGGACAAAAAAATTGAGAAAAAGAGGTGGGGTGCAAAGCGGTTAGCACTGATCGCTGCGGGTATAGCACTTCTGGCCTTTTTTGTATACAGTTTTGTTTTTTTTGATTCCAGATCTACCCTGAATGTCGAGCGTGAAACATTGAATATCAGTGAGGTTGAAGAGGGAGCTTTCCAGGAGTTTATACAGGTATCTGGTATGGTACAGCCCATTCAAACGATTTACCTGGATGCGGTAGAAGGCGGTGTTGTAAATGAGATATATGAAGAGTCGGGGGCGATGGTACAACAGGGCGATACTATCCTTACACTTTCGAATTCAGATTTGCGGCTGAGCGTTTTGCAGCAGACCTCTGCTATTTATGATCAGATTAATCAAACTCGAAATTCGAGACTTAATATCGAGCAGAATACCCTTAGCCTGCAAGAGCGGTTGGCAGAGGCCAAGAATGCGTTAGAGGTAACGAAAGCAAATTTTGAGCGAGAAAAAGAACTTTTTGAGAAAGATCTTATTGCCGAGCAGAAGTTCCTGGAGATTCGTGAAAATTACGAGTATCAGCAAAAGCGCCACGAGTTGATATATGCATCCTTTAAACAGGATTCTATTAAATCAGATCAGCAGATTCAACAAATTGATCAATCACTGGATCGTATGTGGCGCAACTTGGATGCCGTGCAAAATATACTCGATCGACTGGTGGTAACGGCGCCTATATCGGGCCAGTTGTCTACCATTGAGCTTAATCCCGGGCAGTCGATTTCATCCAGCGAGCGCATTGGACAAGTTGATATTCTGGATAACTATAAGGTGCGTGTAAAGATTGATGAATATCATCTTTCCAGAATTACGCCGGGGCTACAAGGAGTATTTGATTTTAATGGACAGCGCCATCAGTTGGAAATCACCAAAATATACCCGGCAGTGGAAAATGGAGAGTTTAAGGTTGATATGGAATTTACGGATACCATCCCCGGCAATTTACGGCGTGGCCAAACACTTCGGATTCGATTGATGCTGGGTAATTCGGCGGAGGTTTTACAGTTCGAGCGAGGAGGATTTTATCAAAAGACCGGGGGGAATTGGGTGTATAAAATTACAGATGATGGAGATCGGGCGGTGAAGCAGGATATCCAGCTCGGCCGACAGAATCCCAATTATTTTGAAGTACTATCTGGCCTTGAACCCGGGGACAAAGTTATAGTTTCGGGCTACGATACCTTTGGAGATAATGAAGTATTGAATTTGCAATAGGCTGATTACGGAAAACTTAGATGAAAGACAAAAGGCTATTTTATCGTTTGTGACGTATTAAAACTGACCATCAACCAATACAAAAAGCTATGATCAAGACCAATAATCTAAAAAAAGTTTACACGACTGATGAAGTTGAAACTACTGCACTAAACGGCATCGATCTTGAAATAACAGAAGGAGAATTCTGTGCCATCATGGGTCCCTCGGGATGCGGAAAGTCGACGCTGTTGAATATCCTGGGGTTGCTCGATAATCCGACTGAGGGTACGTATCAATTTTTGGATTATGAGGTGTCAGATAAATCAGAGCGAGAGCGGGCACGACTGCGAAAAGGGAACATTGGTTTTGTATTCCAGAGTTTTAACCTGATTGATGAACTTACAGTGTTTGAAAATGTAGAGCTTCCTCTGCTCTATCTGGGAGAGCCGGAACAAAAGCGCAAAGAAAAAGCCGAGGCTGCCCTCGATCGCATGAATATGATGCATCGTCGTAACCATTTTCCTCAACAGCTATCGGGCGGACAGCAGCAGCGCGTGGCTATTGCTCGGGCCGTTGTTGCGGATGCCAAATTACTTCTTGCCGACGAACCTACGGGTAATCTTGATTCTGATCACGGCAACGAAGTTATGCAGCTGTTGGAAGAGCTCAACGAGCAGGGCACGACCATTGTGATGGTAACTCACTCACCCCACGATGCGGGCTACGCTAATCGTACGATTAATCTCTTCGATGGAAAAATTGTAGAGGAGGAGGTCGAAGAAGGATTTCATGTATAGCATTTGAGGGTTCTTTGTTGTCAAGATACGTTTCTTATGGGACGCTAAACTTTCCAGGTATATGTTACTTAACTACATCAAGACGGCGCTGCGTAACCTCAGCCAGCACAAAAGCTACGCGGGTATTAACCTGTTGGGATTATCCGTGGCGATGGCCTGCTGTATTCTCATAGCATTATATGTGCATGAAGAGTTGAGTTTTGACCAGTTTCATAAAAAAGCGGATCGGTTAATTTCAGTAGGGGTGGAAAATGACCAGTGGGGAAGAAGTCGCACTACGCCCTATCCACTGGCTGAGACGATGGTTGAAGAGATACCTGGTATTGAACGGGCAACACGGGTTAGCTACGAAAGTAATCTGTTGCTCAGTGGTGATAAAGAAAACTACGTAAAAATAGACGATGCCAAATACGCTGAACCGGATTTTTTTGAGTTGTTTTCGTTTGGTGTGGTTGAGGGTAATCCCCGGGAAGTGCTGGATAATCCTGATACGATTCTGTTAAGTCGTTCAACGGCGCGAAATGTTTTTGGTTATGCAGATGAGGTGGTTGGCCGACCGGTATACTGGCAAAAACGAGATACGGTTAAAATGCTGCAGGTGGGAGCTGTTGTAGAAGATCCGCCAGTAAATTCCACCATCCAATTTGATATGCTTATATCCTACCAGACAAAGCCGGCCTGGGGGCGAGATATGTCGGCCTGGCGGGCTTTTGCGCACCATACATATGCTTTGCTGTCATCGCCTGAGGTAATAAACACATTGCCTGCACAGTTCAATCAATTAGTAAAAAATCATTATGACATACCTGAGGGAGAAGACCCAAGCCGGTCATTTTTCAGTTTGCAAATAAAGGATTTACATCTTTCTGAGCTTAGTAATAGTTCGGGATTTACAGGAAATAGAACCTATCTGTACCTCTTTGGTTCTATAGCACTTTTTATTTTAAGTATTGCCTGTGTTAACTATATCAATTTAGCGACGGCACGTACCTCCATTCGTGCCAAAGAGATAGGGGTTCGAAAAACGTTGGGAGCGGTCCGTCCACAGTTGGTAGCACAGTTTTTGGGAGAGTCGGTTTTGCTTAGTTTTAGTTCATTTATAATTGGCGGAATTATTTCGGTAGTGACTCTTCCCTATTTTAATCAGATGTTTGGCACTAATTTGAATTGGCAGGTCAATATAACTTTTTTGCTGGGATTACTTTTAGCCTCTATTGTAGTAGGAGTGTTGGCTGGAATGTATCCCGCCCTGTATCTTTCGAAATTTGCTCCGGTTTCAGTATTACAAAATAAGAGTAAGAAGGGAAGTTCAGGGTCGTGGCTTAGGCAAACTCTGGTAGTTATTCAGTTTGCACTGGCAACGAGTCTTATTGTCAGTGCATTTATTGTGTATCAGCAGTTGCAATATACCCAGGAGAAGGATCTGGGCTTTGAGGGTGAGCAGGTTGTATCAGTTAGTTTGCCCAGTAGTGCAGCGTGGGATAACCGAGAAAACCTGAAGGATCGATTGCGTCAGCATCCTTCTGTACAGGACGCATCAGTGGTAAGCAGTATGCCCGGTGGGTATGCTGTCAGGATAGGATATAGGCCAGAAAGGATTTCATCCCAGGCTAAAACAGATTCTGATCAAACCATTATGTTTGCCCCTTCAGTAGTTGATTATAAATTTTTGGAATTGTTGGATATTGATTTAGTAGCCGGTCGCTTCTTTTCGCGGGATTTATCATCAGACCGTACGCAGGCATATATTTTCAATGAAAAGGGGGCTGAAGAGTTGGGCTGGACGCCAGAAGAAGCTGTTGGTAAAACAGTTACCTTTAGAGAAGAGGGAGAAATTATCGGGGTTGTTGAAAATTTTCATATCAGATCGTTAAAGGAAGAGATAGAACCGGTTACCCTGCAACTTTTTGAACCTTCATCATGGAGCTCGGGAGGGAATTTGTTGGCGCGCTTATCGCCGGATCATATTACAGAGGGGTTAGAGATAATTGAGTCAGAAATGGAGAAGTATGCCGCAAATTGGCCATTTGAATACGAGTTTTTAGATGAGAAATTTGATGCAATGTATCGCACCGAGTTTAGGTTGGGACGCATTGTTATCTTGTTTACCATTGTTGCCATCATTATTGCTTGTATGGGATTGTACGGGCTTTCAGCATTTGCTGCAGAACGCCGTACAAAAGAGATTGGTATTAGAAAGGTATTAGGTGCTAATGTATCGGGGATAGTAACGTTGTTGAGTAAAGATTTTCTAAAATTAGTACTAACAGGATTTATTCTTGCCGTACCGGTAACATGGTATGTGATGAATAAATGGTTGCAAAATTTTGCCTACCGTATCGACATTGAATACACTGTATTTTTGCTTGCCGGAATAATAGCAATAATTATTGCCTTGGTAACGGTAAGTTGGCAGGCGATTAGGGTTGCTTCTGCTAATCCCATAGAAAGTTTACGGAGTGAATAGTACCTATCTTAGAAAGGTGAATAGGGATTGGCGGGGAACGATCTCATCCAATCAGGACTTAAAAAAGATATGCTGTCTTTGAATAAAAGTTGATCGTTATGATTGCTCGATTACTAAGCCTTATGTTGGTTTTTGCCCTTTTATTGGGCATGCCGTCACGATCAGATGGAGATACTCCTGCAGATTCTTTGTCGCTTGATCAAATCCATGATAACGTATCTGCCATTCCATCTGTAACCAGTTTATTAATTCAAAAGGATGGACAGGCTTTGGCAGAATATTATTTTGATGGACTTCGTAATGGGGAAACGACGAACATCAAATCAGCAGCGAAAAGCATTATCTCGCTACTTGTAGGTATTGCCGTAGATAAAGGATATATCGAGGATGTTGAGCAATCTATTCGCCCCTATTTTAAGGATTACTTTGAAGCCAATCCGGATTCAGTCAAAGAGTCGATAACGATTAAAGATCTACTGACGATGCGATCGGGGTTGGAAACAACCAGCTTCCATAACTATGGGCGTTGGGTGGTTAGTGACAATTGGGTTGAATTTGCATTGGACCAGCCACTGGAGAAAGAGCCGGGCGGTGACATGGCGTATAGTACGGGTACTTCTCATTTGCTGTCGGTTATTCTTACAAAAGCCACGGAAATGACAACAAAAGCATTTGCTGAAAAATACCTGTTTAGACCGATGAACATTGAGGTTGGAGGCTGGGATCGGGATCCACAGGGATATTATATGGGTGGTAACAATATGGCACTGAAACCGCAGGGTATGATCAAGATTGGACAAATGATGTTGAATAAAGGTCGATATAACGGTCAGCAAATTATTTCTGAAAAGTGGGTGGTTGATTCTTTTAAGACATATACTCGAAGCAATTATAATCCGTACAATTATGGATATATGTGGTGGAATAAGCTCGTAGGGAAAGAAAAGGTCTATTTTGCATGGGGCTTTGGCGGGCAGTATATCTTTATAATTCCCGATTTAGATGCGGTTGTAGTTCTCACGGGTGCACTACAAAATGCTACGCAGTCGCGTTCTTATAAAGAACCAGTATTCGAGCTGTTAAGAGAAGATATTATCCCATATCTGACACAGTATAAATAGTGTTGTGTTAGATTGTTTTAATCCGGGTGTTAATTTTGTAACAAAGTTATCTTCTGGTGCTCTTCTACTCTCATCGTTGGTAAACGTTAGATACAATTAGGGTACTATAACACCAGGTTTTATGATCAAGAATTATTTAAAGGTTGCGCTTCGTAATTTGAGCAAGCGCAAAATTTTTACATTGATTAATGTATTAGGTCTTGCAATCGGTATTGCCAGTTGTCTGCTTATTGCTGCTTACGTACTTACTGAGCTTAGTTATGATCAGTTTCATGAGGAGTCAGAACACATCTACCGTGTTGCACAGAAAACAGAGACCTCATCTAAGTCGGAGACCAGTGCTACTACCCCTTTCCCTGTAGCCCCTACCTTAGAAAATGATTATCCCGGTCAGGTTGAGAAGACTGTTCGCTTTTTTGATATGCAAGAGGAGGTGCGAACCATCCAAAATGCGGAAACGGAGGATTCGTACCGAGTTAATCATTTTTATGTGGTGGATTCTACATTCTTTGATGTCTTCTCGGCCGATCTCGTCCGCGGAAACTCACAAACGGTACTTGATGATCCGATGTCGGCCGTTATTACCGAAGAGCAGGCACGTCGCTTTTTTGGGGATGAAAATCCTATCGGCAAACAACTTACCTTTAAAGGGGTTGAGGATTTTACGGTTACCGGCGTAATGGAAGCCTTGCCTCAAACCTCTCACTTTCAGGTTGATATGTTAGTATCCATGAACAGTCTGCCAGAGCTGTATGGATCCCGGGCATTTATGGAGCGATGGTTTTGGAATCCCTGCTGGACGTATGTGAAGCTGAACGATGAGGTATCTCCACAAGAGCTGGAAGCCCAGCTCCCCGAATTTGTGGATAAAAATTATGCCAATCGTGAGGAGGGCGAAACAATATCACTGCAGTTGCAGGCGCTAACTGATATCCATTTGTATTCCAATTTGGATCAGGAGATGGAAGCCAATGGATCTATTTTTTATGTCTATCTTTTTTCAGTGGTAGCAGGACTTATTTTGGTGATTGCTGCAATTAACTTTATGAACCTGAGCACAGCGCGTTCTACCGAACGAGCACGCGAAGTGGGTATGCGCAAAGTATTGGGAGCGCAACGGAAACAGTTGCTGGGACAGTTCATGGGAGAGTCGGCACTGGTAACAGGTTTGGGATTTCTGTTAGCACTGTTCTTGGTTTATCTGTCACTGCCCTGGGTAAATAGCTTGCTGGGGATGTCATTAAGTCTAAACCTATTGGGCAGTACGCAAGTAGTCATCGGATTACTGCTGTTATTTGCGACGATAACCATTCTGTCTGGCTTGTACCCGGCGCTGTATTTATCGGGATTTAACCCCAGGGCAATTATGCACGGGTCAAAGGGTACACAAAGTAGTGCCAATGAGAAGGGGCTTCGAAAGGGCTTGGTGATCTTTCAGTTTGCCCTTTCTGTGATGTTAATTATTGGGACGATTATTGTGTACTTGCAGCTCCAGCATCTGCAAAGCAAAGAATTGGGGTTTGATAAAGAACAGGTGGTTATAATGCCGATTACGCAAACGTTAATTGCATGGGAGTTTGATCAATTTAAAGAGCAGGCATTGCAGAGTCCTCATATAAATGATGTGACGGGGATGAGTAAAATTTTGGGATCCGATCGGCAGTTTTTTTCAAAATATTCACCGGCTAATCAGCCCGATGCACCCCCCACGAATATGACACTGCATGTTAAACACGATTTTTTGGAAACCTACGGCATTAAGTTGTTGGCCGGCCGAAGTTTTTCGCGCGATCACCCTTCTGATGCGGACAATGCTATTTTAATTAATAAGGCTATGTTAAATCAGATTGGGGCCGAAACTCCTCGTGATGGTCTGGGAAAACAGTTTTATTATACTACGGCCGAGGATGAGCGTACCCCTTTCCAGGTTATTGGGGTGGTCGAGGATTTCAATTACACCTCTATAAAAAAAGAAATTTCGCCACTGGTTATAAACTTGGTAGAGGGCGAACGTCCCACGGTGCGAAATATAGAATTTGCTACGGTAAAATTGGCGGGTGGAAGTACGAACGTAGGAATTGACGATCTGCGAAGTGTCTGGAAAGAAGTAAACCACATTGATCCGTTCACGTATTTTTTCCAGGGTGAGAAGCTGCAGGAGATCTATGAATCCGAATCACAAATGAGCAGTGTGGCAAGCCTGTTTTCGTTGCTGTGTATTTTTGTGGCCTGTCTGGGACTTTTTGGCTTGGCATCATATACTGCATCGCGGAGGACCAAAGAAATTGGCATTCGCAAAACATTGGGTGCTACTATACCCAGTATTGTGGCATTATTGTCAAAGGATTATATAAAGTTGATTGTAATATCGAATATTATCGCGTGGCCCGTAATTTATTATTTGGCTATGCAGTGGCTTCAAGACTTTCCATATCGTATTGATTTGGGATGGAATATAGCCAGTGTCTTTATCATGGTTACAATCATCACAATGGGTATTGGTTTGTTGACGGTTAGTTATCAGTCAATTCGCGCCGCGCTGCAAAATCCGGTAAATAGTATCCAGCAGGAATAACATGCAGTCGTTGGAACTCTTTATGCCATAACGAGGTATAGCATTTATGGTTAAAAAGAGGTACAATTATTTATTGATGCCACCTTAATAAAGGAGAGAGTACATTATGAAAGAGAAGACCATAAAAAACGAAGGCCAAGGAACTATTTTTGATAATCCGGTATTGGAATTGATGACCAAAGCCCCTGCCCCGGTCTCTGCTACGATCTATATCAGTATTGTAGTAGCATTTCTCTATGTGGGATTTATTCGTGAAGTGGCCTCATCGCTGGCAGTAATTATAGTAGTTTATATAGGAGCGATGTTTTTTTGGACATTTTTTGAATACTTTTTTCACCGATATATCAATCATTTGGATGAGTATTTTCCTGAGTCGGAATGGGCGCACACCATCGCACATACGCTACACGGCATCCATCATGAATATCCACGCGATAAAGAGCGTCTGATGATGCCTCCTATCCCGGGATTGATTATCGTGGGGCTGCTCTATCTTGGGTTTTCACTGGTATTGGGTGAGTGGGTGTATCTTTTTATGCCGGGATTTATGACCGGATACCTTATTTACTCATCAATGCATATTGCTGTGCATAAGCGAAAAGTACCAAAAGTGCTTAAAACCCAGTATCGACACCATGCCTTGCATCATTATAAATATCCCGATAAGGCATTTGGAGTTTCTACCACGCTTTGGGATCGTGTTTTTGGAACCATGCCGCCGGAAAATTAAATTGGCAGAACGGTTTATACCGACGTATTGTTGGTAGAATATGTGAGAACACATAATTAATAACGGCATGGGTATCAGAAAATATCATCTTGGATGTACCGGATGGAGCCTGAAAGAATGGACTGGCAACTTTTTTACAGACGATGCCAAGCCGGATGATTTTTTAAAGCAGTATTCGTCTGTTTTTAATGCGGTTGAGGGAAATACGACTTTTTATAATGTGCCGACAAAAGAGACCCTTAAAAAATGGCAGCGTGCCACTCCCGACGGTTTTAAGTTTTGCTTTAAATTCCACCGTTCCATTACCCACGAAAAGCGTCTTGACGTTGAAGAAGATGAGTTGCTCCAATTTATAGATACATTTGATCCCATTGCCGATCGTTTGGGACCGTTTCATATCCAGTTGCCACCCAATTTTTCTCCCGATGAGTTCGGGCGATTAGAAAAAGTGGTCAGCCTGTTACCCAGCTCCTATCGTTATGCCGTAGAGGTTCGTCATCCCGATTTTTTTAATCATGGGCGGCAAGAACACCGGTTAAATCGGTTGCTGAAAAGCTATAGTATGGACCGTGTTATTTTTGATACGCGTAAACTATATGGAATGAATTCCAACGAATCATCAGTGTTAGAGGCAAAAAAGAAAAAGCCCAAAGTGCCCGTCCGATTTGATAATACAGCAGCACGACCGTTTGTGCGTTTTGTAGGATCAAATGATCCTGTTGCAAATGAGCCTTATTTAAAGGAATGGGCGATTGTGGTGGCTGATTGGATCAGGGATGGTTTACATCCTTACTTCTTCCCACATACTCCGGATAAAGTAAGTCAGCCTCAAATAGCTCGGAAATTTCACCAGCTGCTTTCCGATTTGGTGGAATTAGATCCTATGCCCGCTTGGCCCATCGAGCGGCAAAGCCAACAGATGAATTTATTTTAGGAATGGAACGCGGAGCATTGCGACCAGATGGAAATATAGATTTAGAAACACAGGATTTAACCCTGTGTTTATCCGTATCATCTGCGTAATCTGTGTTCTTTGGAAAAAGTGATAAATGCTCGCAATTTCCTTATCTTTAGAGGCTTTTTAAAATACCCAACTCTGAGATTCTTTCATGTCGAACACTGATACTAAAACGAAACAGCAACAGGAAATTATAGAGGAGGCCAAGCGCCGGCGTACCTTTGCTATTATATCACACCCCGATGCGGGTAAAACAACGCTGACCGAGAAGCTGCTTTTGTATGGAGGGGCTATTCATGAGGCTGGATCAATTCGTCAGCGGAAAGCCAACCGTTATGCAGCTTCTGATTGGATGGCCATCGAAAAGGACCGCGGAATTTCCGTAACGTCATCCGTGCTGCGATTTGAGAAAGATAACATCAAGTTTAACTTGCTGGATACGCCCGGCCACAAAGACTTTTCTGAGGATACGCTTCGGACGCTGGTTGCTGCCGATACCGCCCTGATGGTGATTGATGTTGCCAAAGGTGTTGAGGAACAGACAGAGAAACTTTTTGAAGTCTGTAAAATGCGCGAGATCCCCATTATTACGTTTGTAAACAAGTGCGACCGCCCGGGTTTGGAGCCGCTGGAGGTGATCAGCAATATTGAGAACCAGTTAGGTATTGAACCAATACCCGCATCCTGGCCGCTGGGCTATGGACGAGATTTCCAGGGTATTTATGATCTGATTGGTAAGAAACTGCATCTACAGAAAAAAGAAGAGCATGGTGCCAAGAAAGCTGAAACCGAAATTTACGATTTAGAGGAAGGTATTGAAGAAGCGCATCTCTCCGATTTTGATAAAGAGAAGTTTTGTGAAGAAGTGATGCTGACCGAGGGCATGATGGAGATGATGGATGAAGAAGCCTTTGCCAATGGGAAGGTGACGCCGGTATTTTTTGGTTCAGCGCTCAATAACTTTGGGCTGGATGTGTTTCTGGATTATTTCTCGGAGTTGGCCAATCCGCCGCAGCCCTATGCTGATGAAGATGATGAGCCCCGGGATTTAGATCGCGGATTTTCGGGTTTTGTCTTTAAGATGCAGGCCAATATGAATCCCGATCACCGCGACTGCGCAGCTTTTATTCGTATTACATCAGGAAAGTTTGAGCGCGGTATTCAAGTTACCGAAAGCAATACAGGGAACAAGGTAAAAATGTCGACGCCTCACACGCTGATGGGAGATGAGCGTAATATTTTGGAAGAGGCTTATCCTGGTGATGTGGTGTCGTTGTTTAATCCCGGATCATTTCGCATTGGAACAACGATCTACAGCGACGATCCTGTAAAGTTTGACGTAATTCCGCTTTTTACGCCGGAGCACTTTATGAAGGTGTCCACTAAAGATCCCTTTAAGCGAAAACAACTGCGTGAGGGACTTAAGCAGCTGGCCGAAGAAGGGGTGGTACACGTTTTTGAGGTCCCCAATGGTGTGGGAAATGAATTGCTGTTGGGAACGGTTGGTGCCCTACAGTTTGATGTGGTAGAGCATCGTATGGAAACGGAGTACAATACCGAACTCCACATGAATTCGGTATCCTATCACGCAGCGCGCTGGTTGGGGGATGATCAGGAGGTCATTGATAAGCTGGAAAGTAGTTACTCAACGCATGTGACCAAGGATATGGAAGGCAATCCTATTGTGCTGTTTGATAGTGGATATGCGCTCAGTCAGGCTGAGGAGAAAGTTGGTGCTGAAAACCTATTCAAGTTTAAGCAAAGCTGATTATAGTAGTGAGATGTGAGTAGTGAGATATGAAGAGGTGTCTTATTATTCTCTATTCATATTTATGGTGTTGTCTGTATTTGACATCAATATAAAATCCTGATAGACTTAATTACTGATTGATGAGCAGGGAATTTAAAAGAAGAGAGTTATGATTACAGGAAATAGGTTTAACACCGAATTGAAATAAATATGAATAGTGAAGCCAACCTAAGTTCTACTCCGCTATCCATATATCCGCAAAACTTCTAAGTAATCATAGATATTATGGGCCAATCATATATAATACTTAGATCTTATTCACATGCTCATCAAGCTGATTTGGCTTTGAATAAGCTCAAAAGCGAGGGTATTGATGCACATCTTAGTGATACCAATATGGGTGGTTTAAACTATATGGGGGTAGCAGGCGGTGTTAAAATTCATGTTGCAGAAGAAGATATACACCGTGCACAAGATATTTTGTCTGCCAATCAGTCTGATCTCAATGAGGATCAGATGAAATGATCTGTTGATCTTATTTATGGCTCGAGAACTGCATTCATCACTCAGAAGCATCTGCCATGAAAATTGATGAGTAGTGAGGTATGAGAGTCTCACTACTCAATACTCATAACTACTTATTACTTCCCGCCGTTTGCCTGCAGATCTTCAATACAAAGCGGATCTAAGTTAGGAATATCACCATCAAAGGTGTTCGTAAAGAAATTGCCCGTTTCGACAGCTGGCTCCATCAGACATCCATCAACGGAACAGTGGGCATCTCCGTTTTGGTGATTCGATTGCCCTGATGGATGGGGGGTGCCATTTCCTGTTAATCCCATATTATGTCCAAATTCGTGGCGAAAGACTGTACCTTCAATCTTTTCTTCAGGCGGTGCTCCAATGCCAGAACTCACCTCTTCAATTGTTTCGCCAAAGAAAGCAACAGATGTATTCCAATAGGCAATGCCGAGTACATTAGACCCACCGTCGTCACCGTCATTATATTTTGCATCAACAACAAGAAAGTAAACCTGTAGCGTACTACCATCACTTTCTGTGTAATGATCACGTTCATTCTCTTCGATTGATCGGATGTCAGCTGCGGTATAGCTGCTTTGGTTACGGGAATCGATTTGGGTGGGTGACCTAAAACTTATGTTTTGCTTGTTAAGCCGCTGCACGAGGAATGTTTTGAGGCTGTCTATACCATCTTGGGTTGGTTCGTGACCTGGCATATAGTCAATCTCTACCTGTAGGCTGGTGTATTGGTCGTCTTGTAAAAATAGCTCGGCTGAATTTCCAGGCTTTTGTTTACTGTCGAGTTTAGTTGTTGAAGAATCATCTGGCCCCGTGGTTGAATCGGAACAACTAACAATTAGTAAGGATAGCGAACAAAAAGCTAATAGAATGGAAAACCGTTTTATAGAAATCATAATAATAACGTGCGATCAGTATTTAAGAAATTTAGATAATAGTTTTAAAAACTCTCAATGCTGTTTTTTATTTCCCGCCATTTCCCTGTAAATCAGCAATGCAATTATCATCAAGTGGTGTAATTCCTTCATCCCCCACTGTATTGCCAATTAGGTCGGTGGTTTGCGTGGCATAATACATTAGGCATTGATCATTATCACAGTGATTGCCATGTTCTTGATCTCGGTGCGGTTCCTGCATTTCGGTACCCGAGTTGGGGATGTCTACGAGCCCAAAGAGATGTCCAAATTCATGCCGGAATGAAATTGCTTCTACACGTTCCCGAGAAATAGAACCCACGCCACTACTGGCTTCATCATAAGCCGGACCAAAAAATGCATTAGATGTATTAAAGTAGGCAATCCCCATTAGCTCTCGCTCGCTGTATTTGCCATCTACAATCATAAAGTAGGCGGCCAGTGTATCTCCTTGTGAAAAGGTAGAACGTTCTTCGGACTCAATATTTCGAACATCATCGGCACTGTATGAGTCCTGATTTCGTGACTCAATCTCAGTTGGTTCTTTTATAGTGATGGAATTCTTGTACAGCCGTTGCTCAAAAAATGCCTCCAGGCTGTCAATAGCTTCGGTCTTTGGCTCGTAGCCGGGCATGTAATCTACTTCTACCACTAAATGTTTGAAACTGGTATCAGCCAGGAAGTCGTTGGCCGAAGTACCCGGGTTTTGGGTATGGGAGTATTGTGGATCAGGGACTTCAGTCTTAGGTCCCGTATGGTCCAGGCACGATTGGAAAACAAAACCGATTAAAATTGCTATTATTAGTATCGGTAAAGTTGAACCGTATCGTTTCATAAATTATTTCTCTGATTATCAATTTGCCGACTTTTATTAAATAGATTTCTGATAAAAAAGTTTCAGGTATAAAAATGGATGATGTCGAACAGGTTATTAATAGGCTTAATTTATCTCCACACCCAGAGGGTGGACACTATCGGGAGTGTTATCGAAGTGAGCAAGATGTTTGGCTTCCCAATGATGAAAAACGATCAGCCGGAACGGGGATCTATTTTTTGTTGGCAGAAGGAGAGTTATCCAACTGGCACCGCGTGCGTTGGGATGAGGGGTGGCATTTCTATGATGGTGACCCATTAATGTTGGAAATTATCGATCGGGATGGGTCGTTGAAAAGATTAGCGTTGGGGAATACATTTGCGAAGGAGGTGGCATTTCAGCGGCTGGTTCCACAAAATTGCTGGCAGCGAGCTTA
Source organism: Fodinibius sp. Rm-B-1B1-1 (assembly GCF_038594945.1). Lineage (NCBI taxonomy): Bacteria > Pseudomonadati > Balneolota > Balneolia > Balneolales > Balneolaceae > Fodinibius > Fodinibius alkaliphilus. Next base: position 759,798 of record NZ_JBCFYD010000001.1, on the reverse strand, counting down.
TTGTACGGGGCGTTATTCTTTAGTGGGATGTACAGTAAGTCCTGGTTTTGAGTTTGAAGATTTTGAGATGATAGAGCCTAAAAAACTGGCGCAGGAATATCCAGATATAGCAGATGATATTTTAAAGAGCCCGGTGTAAGAACATTGTTTAGTACTGATAATTTTTATCCTAAATAATCATGAGGCAAAACCTTATATCTCTCATCTATAATTCTTAAATTAAGGCGCTTTTGAAATGGCCGAATGATTGATTGTAAAATTGCTGATGTAACGATTATAGGTTTCAAATCAATCATTCAACCATTTTTATTCAATTAATAAATCAAATAGACCCATGGCAAAAGAATTTGATGTTTGCGTAATAGGATCCGGTCCCGGTGGATATGTGGCTGCGATTCGTGCTTCACAACTCGGTTTTAACACAGCAATTATTGAAAAGCGTCACCTCGGCGGTGTTTGTTTGAATATTGGATGTATTCCTACAAAAGCACTGCTGCGCTCGGCTGAAGTTTTTGAAAGTATTGAACATGCCGGTGACTATGGTGTTAATGTGGATGGATTTTCTGCTGATTTCGATGGCATGATTGATCGTAGTCGAAATGTGGCTAATAAAATGAGTAAGGGCGTTCAGTTCTTGATGAAGGCCAATAAGATCGATGTCTTCGAAGGCAAAGGTGTTTTTGCATCCAAAGAACAGGTTAATGTGCTCGATGATGACGAAGAAGTAGTCGAAGAGATTAAAGCTGATAATTTCATTATTGCGACGGGTGCAAGTCCACGTGAGCTGCCGAACCTACCAATCGATGGTGAGATGATTATTGATTCGGAGCGCGCAATGCAGCTCGAAGAACAGCCCGACAAGATGGTGATTATCGGCGCGGGTGCTATCGGCGTTGAGTTTGCCTACTTCTACAATACTATTGGAACCGACGTGACCATTGTTGAGCTTCAGGATTCACTGGTGCCGGTTGAAGATAAAGATATCGGGAAAGAGCTCGGCAAGATCTACAAGAAAAAGGGCATGGATATCCGCACCGGAAGTACGGTTGACAACGTTGAAAAAGATGGCGACGGCGTCAAAGTTACCATCAAAACTGGTGACGATGAGGAAGTTGTTGAAGCGGATGTGGTGCTTTCTGCAGTTGGCGTAGCTGGAAATGTGGAAGGCATTGGCCTTGATGACATCGGTGTTGAGTACGAAAAAGGTGCTATCCAGGTTGATAAGGAGACCTATCAGACATCCGTAGAAAATATTTACGCGATTGGTGATGTGGCCGGCGGACCGTGGTTGGCGCACAAAGCTTCTCATGAAGGTATTGTTTGTGTAGAAAAGCTTGCTGGCGAAGATCCACAGATGATTAACTACAACAACATTCCTGGTTGTACCTACTGCGAGCCGCAAATTGCTTCTGTTGGATATACTGAGGAACAGGCCAAAGAGGAAGGTTACGATATCAAGGTTGGTAAGTTCCCCTTCTCTGCCAGTGGTAAGGCAACGGGACTTGGTCATGAAGAAGGCTTCGTAAAAGTAGTCTTTGATGAGAAATATGGTGAATGGTTGGGTTGCCACATGATTGGATCGCATGTTACAGAACTGATTGCTGAGGCTGTTGTAGCCCGTGATCTTGAGACAACCGGACACGAAATTATTAGCGCTGTGCATCCACACCCAACGATGTCAGAAGCGGTGATGGAAGCTGTTGCTGAAGCATACGGAGAAGGCGTGCATTTAGGTTCGTAAATCCATTCATTATATAGATTGTAAAACCCGCAGGGTTTCACAGCAGGCAATTTTCTAAAGTTTTGGCTGCAAGTTGAAAAACCCTGCGGGTTTCTATTTGTATAGTTATTTCCTCTCAGCTTTTGTATTTTTCAGCGTTATGAATACGGTAGAATTATTTGATTTAGGCTATGCCCCCTATCGCCCGGTATGGGATTTACAAACTACCATCCAGCAGCGTTTGGTGGATGAAAAATTAGCCCGACGAAAAAAACAGAAGCTCTATAAGCCCGGAGAAGAAAGTAACGATGTATTTCTGTTTGTAGAACATCCCCACGTCTATACTCTGGGCAAAAGCGGGGATAAGAATCACCTCCTTAAAGGGATGGCTGAGTTGGCTAATATTGATGCCGAATTTATCGAAATAGATCGCGGTGGAGATATTACGTACCATGGTCCGGGACAAATTGTGGGCTACCCAATTCTGGATCTGGACCGCCACTTTACTGATGTCCATAAGTACTTACGCTACCTCGAGGAGGTTATCATTCGCACTTGTGCCGAATATAATATTGAAGCCGGACGTATTGAAGGGCTAACCGGCGTATGGGTAGGTGATCAGAAAATTTGTGCCATGGGTATTCGTTGTAGCCGGTGGGTAACCATGCATGGCTTTGCCTTTAATGTTAATGCTGACCTCAGTTATTTTAATCATATTGTGCCGTGTGGTATTACAGATAAGGAAGTGACCAGTTTGCAAAAATTGTTGGGGCACGAGGTAGACCAATCCCAAGTAAAAGAACAGTTAATAACACATTTTGAGGATGTGTTTGATGTATCCATAGCAAAGGTCGATTCCCTGCCTGAACTGGACGATCAATTTTCGTATCTTAAGCCGTCTGAGAAACAAGCAGCATCGCAATAATTTTTTGATTTTAGTTCCATGATTAAAGAACTCAATGTCGTAGATCGCAATGAAACCACCCAGCGTCGTCCGGATTGGCTGCGTGTGAAATTACCTTCCGGTGAAAAGTTTAAGGAGGTTTCGGAGACAGTAAGCAACAACTCGCTTAACACGGTATGTTCTGAGGCTCGTTGCCCGAACATGGGAGAATGCTGGGGACGTGGCACGGCTACGTTTATGATTTTGGGAGATGTTTGCACTCGTTCTTGTTCATTTTGTGCAGTAAAAACCGGCCGCCCAGTGCAAGGGCTGGATTGGGATGAGCCGCGGCGTGTTACCGAAGCAGCTAAAGAGATGGGGCTAAAGCACGTGGTGCTTACCTCCGTAAATCGTGATGAACGCAAAGATGGGGGCGCGCCTATTTTTGCTGAATGCCATCGCCAACTGCGTGAAGCCATCGATGGAGTGACCATTGAGTCTCTGATCCCCGATTTTCGAGGCGTTTGGGAAGCGCTGCAAATTGTAATTGATACGCCTCCCGATGTGTTAAGTCATAACCTTGAAACGGTTCCCGATCTGTACCGAACCATTCGTCCACAGGCGAAATATGAGCGTTCGCTCGAGCTGTTGCAGCGTGTGAAAGATCAGGGCATTCGTACAAAGACCGGCATTATGGTTGGCTTTGGTGAAAAGCGTGAGCAGGTTATTGAACTAATGAAAGATTGCGTCGATCATGATGTTGATGTATTGACAATTGGACAATATATGCAGCCTACGAAGATGCATCAGCCGGTAGAAGAGTGGGTTCATCCCGATCAATTTGCTGAATATAAAGAGATTGGTGAAGAGTTGGGGCTTGAACATGTGGAAAGTGGTCCGCTTGTTCGCTCTTCGTACCATGCCGAAGAGCACGTATAAGAACGTTTATAATTATTCGGGGGATTTTTCCTCGAGATTATCGTACGATATTTTATATTTCAACCGGTTGGCATTTCTCATTTAATCAGAAAGTATGATTGCACTTGGAGTTGTTTTACTATTGAGTTATTTGGTGGGATCCATCCCATCATCAATATGGGTAGGTAAGCTCGTTAAGGGAGTTGATATTCGGGCTCACGGCAGTGGTAATGCCGGTGCAACGAATACCTTTCGCCTATTGGGATGGCAACCGGGGGTAGCCGTATTGGCGATTGATTTCTTTAAAGGATTCGCAAGTTCTTTGTGGATTAGTCAGTTAGCTTATCATATCGCGGCGGGACCTGTTACATTATTTGAGTTTTGGAGCCTCGATCCCTTTTTAAGTATTACTTGTGGTATTGCGGCCGTAGTGGGGCATATGTTTCCTCTTTATGCCAACTTTGATGGAGGGAAAGGAATGGCTACAGCCGCTGGAATGCTTTGCGGCATAGAGCCGGTATCAGTAGGTATTGCCGCTGCTTTTTTTCTGGTTGTATTAGCTACAAGTAGGTACGTATCTCTGGCTTCTCTTGTTGCTGCATTTGTGTATCCATTGGTACTGGTCGTCTTACGTTATGGATACGGTTGGGATATTGACGGGAGTATTCTGATTTTTGCCGGATTTATTGGATTAGCCATAATTATCAAACATAATGGAAACATTAAGCGGCTTATGAATGGAACTGAAAACAAAATAAGTTCTTTTAAGCCTGCCGTTGGATGGCTAAATAAAGAAGAAAAACCGCAATCGGGTAACTAATTGTTGTGAAGAAAATTACCATTATTGGGGCCGGAAGTTTTGGGACGGCGCTTTCAATTGTTTTGGCCCGAGCTGGAAATAAAGTACAACTTTGGGCGCGTGAGCAAGAGGTGGCTTATGGTATTAACAAAAGGCACCGAAATCCTGCTTATATTTCTGATGTAACGCTCCCGGATTCGGTTGAATGTTCTACGGATCCCAATGAATGCTTTGATGATCCCGAAATGGTGGTTTTTGCTACCCCTTCTCATGTGATGCGTGAGGTGGCTACAAATATTAAGCAACATCTTAATGGCAATGAGATGATTGTGAGTGTGGCAAAGGGGATCGAAAACGATACGTTTATGACGATGTCCCAGGTGCTCAGTGAAGTGCTTGAGGGTACTATTGTTGATGATCATATCGGTGTGCTTTCGGGACCCAGCCATGCCGAGGAAGTAAGCAAATTTAAGCCTACCACCGTTGTGGCAAGTGCAAACTCAAAACGTACCACCCAAATTATTCAGGATACCTTTCTAACCCCGATGTTTAGGGTATATCTTAATTACGACATTATTGGCGTTGAGATTGGCGGCGCGGTAAAAAATATTATGGCGATTGCAGCCGGTGTTTTGGACGGCGCGGATATGGGCGACAACGCCAAGGCGGCACTGATGACCCGTGGTCTTCACGAAATGAAGCGGCTTGGGATGCAACTTGGAGCATCACAAGATACCTTTGCCGGTTTGGCTGGTATGGGTGATTTGATTGTAACCTGCACCAGTGAGCACAGCCGAAACCGTTTTGTTGGATATAATATTGGTCAGGGCAAAAGCCTGGATGATATCATATCCCATATGAATATGGTAGCTGAAGGGGTTAAGACAACGCGTTCAGTTTTTGACTGGAGTAATAAGTTGGGAATAGAAATGCCGATTACCGGTGCGGTCTATCGCGTGTTATTTGAGCAGGAAGATCCCAAAGATATGCTCTATGATTTGATGACTCGAAATCCCAAAGAGGAGATTGTAATTTAATCGTTGCATCCAGATGCAAAGGTTTGACTAAACCTGACATGTCAGCCTGAATATAGTTTAGGGTCTTCGTTTTCTTGCAAAAAGTAGTATGAGAGATTCTGAAACCCCGAAAAATTGGGACACGGCAAGTTTAGAATGGCACGCTAATATGGTTTTTGCTAAGTCTTTGATATAATATTTGTTCGTTACTTCATGCGGACTTAATATTTTGTTGTTACCTTCGTTTGTCATTAAAAAGACTGAGTGCTATGTATTCTCAAAATCACAGCGCGGCTACGCTTTCCGAAATGGATTACCTCGATGTCAAGAATTTGGCACAGACGGGGGAAGGGATGTACTTGGAATTCAAGCGAACAATCCCATCGGCATATAAAATAGCGCGCGAAATTGCGGCTTTTGCCAATACTAAAGGGGGAACCTTGCTTATTGGCGTGGATGATGATAAATCGCTTGTGGGGGTCATGGGTTATCAAGAAGAAGAATTTCTGCTTGATAAAGCTGCTGTAGAATTGTGCGAGCCCTCGGTGAAAATTATTATCGAAATTGTTCATTTTGGCGATCGGGATTTATTGGTGATTAAAGTGCCGGAGGCGCCTAATAAGCCAATTTTTGTAAAAGGTGACGATGAACAGATCGTGTTTATGCGCGAAAAAGATCAGAATAAGGTGGCCAGCAAAGAATTAATTGAGATTATTAAGAAACGCAATTCGGATGAGGGGGTAACTTTTGAGTACGGTCCGGATGAGCAAAAGCTGTTTCGTTATCTGAATGAATATGGTGAAATAACCGTTAAAAAATTTGCACAAGTTGTGGATATTCCTCAGCAAAAAGCATCGCAGACGTTGGTAAATTTAGTTGCAGCGGAGATTTTAAATTTGACGCGCAAGGACAACACCGATTATTTTACTTATGCGCAAAATGATAAACATTAACTTACAAGTGGTACGATAATGCCTGCAGAGACTGAAGATAATTTAGATAGTGTTATTGCGGATCTTATTGATGATGACGAAGAAGAGCAGCAAGAGCAAGCAGCATCTCCGTTGGAAGAAATGCAGGCATCGGCCGATGTAGAGTTCAGCGGACCAGCCGTATCGTTAACTGAACGGGCTGCTGATCAGGTGCGCAGTATTCGTACAAAAGAGGATCTGGATGATGATCTTTATCTTCGCGTTGCTGTTGAAGGCGGTGGCTGCTCGGGACTAAGCTATAAGCTTGGATTTGATCACCAATCCGATGACGATGAGGTCATTGTATCGAACGGCGTTAAGATTATCGTAGATCCCAAGCATTTAATGTATTTGAAGGGAATTTCTGTAGATTATCCCGATGGATTAGATGCTCGTGGATTTACGTTTGATAACCCCAATGCCAGTGAAACCTGTGGTTGCGGTAGTTCATTTGCCACATAAATAAGTTTTAGGCCGCGTTGATAACCCAACTGGACGAGTTATCAACGCGTTTTTTACTTATCTGCACGTTGTGCGTTAAAATTTCTCGTGCCATCTTCAGGATCTACTTTCCACTTCGCCCATACTGTTCCATAATTTCCAACACTTCTTCTACGGGTAACGCCTCTACTGTATGTCCATCTCTGCCCGTCATTGTTTCAGCATGGAAGAGTGAGTTAATTATGGCTTCTTCGGTTGCCTCATTTACGGCCATAAAAAGAGGAGACATGGCACTATTTCGAAGTACGTTCTGGGATTTAATATGTTGATCAGAATGATATGGGATGCGAACCGATTCGGCCGTAGAAAAGGCAATGACATAGTCTCCACTTCCATTAGAAGCAATACCACCCGTTTTACCTAATCCTAACAGGGCTCGCTTAGCCAGACGCTCTAAGTTTCGAGCATCCAGCGGGGCGTCAGTGGCAACGATTATCATACAAGAACCGTCGGGTGTTTCGTTGAGTTGATCACTCATATAATATTTGCCAAGCTCTTTGCCGACGGGTACGCCTGCAATTTGAAGTACGCCCCCAAAATTAGTTTGTGTGATAACACCCACCGTATAGCCACCCGCTTGCTCCGGCAGCTTTCGGGAGGAGGTACCGATTCCGCCTTTAAATCCAAAGGCTATGGTTCCGGTTCCGGCCCCGATATTACCCTGCTCTACTGCCCCGGATTTTGCATTATCAATAGCAGCAAGCACATCTTCTTTGGATACGTGTCGGCCACGAATATCGTTGAGATATCCGTCATTCGTTTCGCCTACAACCGGATTTACCGAATGGACCTGGTTATTTTCTGAATAGCTAAAAGTGTGATCAATTAGCGCATCGGCGGCCGTGGGCACACTAAGTGTATTGGTGAGAATGATAGGCGTCTCCAGGTTACCGAGCTCTTTAATTTGAGTTGAGCCGGCCAGTTTCCCGAATCCATTTCCCACATATACTGCAGCGGGAACTTTTTGCTGAAAGATGTTGCCATCATGAGGCAAAATAGCCGTAGCACCGGTACGGATGTAATCGCTTTGAATGATGGTTTGGTGCCCGACTTTGAGCCCTTTTACATCCGTGATGGCATTATACGGACCGGTTTCAAGTACGCCAATTTCAATGCCATAGTCCCGAATATTTTGATCTTGAGCAGAAAGGGCGAATGGAGCAAAAATCAGTAATGAAAGAAGCAGGTTCAGCAGTTTCATATAAGTAAAAGCTTAGTTTTCGGTCGCACTTAAATTGGAGATAAGATCGGGGAGTTGCAATGGTTAATTACCTCAATAGCCTTGTTATACTTTGGAAGTTTGGGAAGGGTAAAATGACTCAGGTTTCTCCAGCAGAATGATAATAAGCCTGTTTTATCAGTCATTAAGGGTATATACATATATTATGTAGTGTATTTACAAAGTACTGTGTAGACGGTCTGTATAATACTGTGCAGACACCTGACGTAGTACTATGCAATACGATTACAGAATACGTCTTTCATTGTTTAAGGCAGAGGCTCTATAAAATACCATTCTATTTTCATTCTCGCGCTTTGCTGTGGAATGAAGAGCATTTTTTAATTTCCCGGGTCTTCATTTTCACTAAATCGATCAGTGATAAGACGTACTCCGCGTTTGAAAGTGAAGTAATGCCACATCCACTCTACAAATACCTTAAAGCGATTACGAAAGCCAATTAAAAAGAAAATGTGAACCACCGACCACAGAATCCAGGCAAAAAAGCCGCTGAACTTAAACCCGCGGATATCAGCAACTGCTTTGGCACGTCCGATAGTTGCCATGGTTCCTTTATCTACAAAGTTAAATGATGTGCGTTCTTTATCTTTGAGTTCATTTTGAATGAGATTACCCAGGAATTTACCCTGCTGGATGGCAACCGGGGCCAATGCGGGTAGGGGATTTCCAGACTTATCCTTTTTGTGAGCAGCATCTCCAATGACAAAAACATTGTCGTTGCCAGGGATAGAAAGGTCATCTTCTACAAAAACGCGACCGGTCCGATCTTGTTTCGTTTCAAGGGATGACAGAAGCGGCGATGCAGCTACACCTGCCGCCCAGATAATGTTGGGAGTGTCAATAGCTCCCTCCGAAAAAGAAACCTTGCTTTCACTAATACCTGTAACAGGTGTATTTGTTAAAACGCGGACGCCCATTTCTTCTAAGGTTTCACGTGCTTGTTCGGATAGCGAATCAGGATAGCCATTGAGGATTTTCGGTGCGGCTTCGACTAAGAAGATGCGCGTCTCATTTTTGCTGAAGGTATTATAATCGCGCATCATATTCCGCTTGGCAATTTCACCGATGGCACCGGCCATCTCAACACCTGTTGGTCCGCCACCTATAACTACGAAAGTAAGATAGGGTTCGCGAAGTTTGGGATCTTCGAGTTGCTCGGCCTTTTCAAGGGACAGCAATAGACGCTCACGAATTTGCAAAGCATCCCCCACAGATTTTAGGCCCGGAGCGTGTTTCTTCCAACCGTCATTTCCAAAATAATTGTATTGTGCTCCAGGCGCCAGCACCAAATAATCGAAATTAACTTTCTGGCCATTCTCCAGAGCAACAAACTGTTTCTTTTTATTGACCTCGGTAACATTGCCCAGCAGGACTTTTAAGCCCTTTCGTTCGCCCAGGATAGCACGGATCGGAACGGCTATATCTCCCGGTGAAAGAGCTGCTGTCGCCACCTGGTAAAGTAATGGCTGAAAAAGATGGTGATTACTTTTGTCGATAATTGTAATATCAACATTCGATCGTTTTAGCTTTTTGGCAACTGAAATTCCACCAAATCCACCGCCTACAATGACAACATGTTTGCTATCTCCCATCCCAGTAATAATTTCTTAGTTCATTTTAGCTTTGGTTTCCATCAATAGTTCTTCAATTTCATTTTTGGTGATGTTATAATGCTCGTTACAAAAATGACAGACAAGCTCTTGTCCCTCGTCGCTAATCTCTTTGAGGTCTTCAACGCCAAGCATGGCTAATGCATTTTTGAAGCGATCACGAGTACAGCGACAGAAAAAGTCGACCGGCTGACGGTCAAGCTCTTTTACTTCCATGGGATCCATAGCCTTTTTCATGATATCATCAATATAAAGGCCGTTACCCAACATTTGGCTGATAGAATCAAATTGCAGCATTTTTTCTTGAAGCTGGTCAATGGCACCTTCCGGAGCATCGGGCATACGCTGGATCATCAAACCACCTGCTTCTGTGATGTTGCCCTCTTCATCAAGGCCAACATCCAAAAGAATAGCGGATGGGATTTGCTCAGACTGCACCATGTAGTAAGCAAGGTCATCAGTGATATTGCTTTTTATGAGTTCAATGCTACTGTGTCGGGGCTCAGCTTCGTTGTACAATGTTTTGCTGATGGTCATTACCCCAACACCCAGGCCATCACTGATATTGGTATCACCGTTGGTATAATCAAATTCGGCTTGTGGATGTTGAACATAGCCCCGGACTTCTCCTACGCGATTGGCTTCGGCAACAAGCAGGCCTACTGGCCCCTGGCCTTCGATGCGCATTTTGATGCGTTCTTCTCCTTTAAGTTCGGAGGCCATCAACATGGTACCTGTTAATGCGCGTCCCAATAGCACGGTATTGAGCAGAGAAAGGCCATGCTTTTTGCGGGCTGTTTTAATTATATCTGTGGTTTTTACTACAGATATTTTGAGCGTGCCATCTTTGGCAATGCCTTTGATGAGGCGATCTTTTGTAATAAAGTCTTCTTTTGAAATCATAACCGTCTAATTTTTCACCTGATTGATCAAGGTATAACAAAAAAGGCGGCCCAAAAATTTGAGCCGCCTCAATATACGATTTTAACTATTTCTTCTACAGATTGGCATGTTTATAGAGGTCGCCAATATGACCTGTAAAGTTACTCTGAGAGGTATAAATATTATGAATTTTGCCCACATTACTCATCCGCTGTTCGGCAAGAATATTTGAGGCTGTAAAGGTTGGGGTATCGTTTTCTTCAGAATAATTCAGGATATCTAGAATAGTATCATAAATCTTTTCGGCCTGACCTTCTGCCCGTTCCTCGTTATAGCCTTCAAGTTCGCTGGCTACATTAATAAGCCCACCAGCATTAATCACATAATCCGGAGCATAAAGGATGCCTTTATCCAGCAGCATTTGTCCGTGTTTATCTTCCTCTTCAAGTACGTTGTTGGCAGCTCCAGCTACGATATCACAGTTTAGATGATCCATCGTATCATCATTAATGACACCGCCTAACGCACAGGGACTAAATATATCTACATTAAGTCCATAAATGTCATCGGGATCAACTACTTCAGCGTCCACTTTGTCGGCCAGAGCATTTACTTTATCCTCATAAATATCACAGATGAGAAGTTCGGCTCCTTCTTTGTGCAAAAACTCAGCAAGGTACGAACTTACATGCCCAGCCCCTTGAATGGAGATGCGTTTGCCTTCCAGGGAATCAGATCCATAAGCCTTTTGGGCACATGCTTTCATCCCTTGATAAACGCCGTAAGCTGTTACGGGAGAAGGGTCGCCGCTGCCGCCAATAGCTTTTGGTAAACCGGTTACATATTTGGTCTCCATCCGGACCCATTCCATAGCTTGCACGTCGGTTCCAACGTCTTCAGCAGTAATATATCGTCCGCCCAGGCTATCAACATACCGGCCGAAAGCGCGGAAAAGCGCTTCACTTTTCTCTTTCCGGGGATCCCCAATGATTACGGCTTTTCCACCACCGAGATTAAGACCCGAAATGGCTGCCTTGTAAGTCATACCACGCGAAAGGCGCAGTACATCGCGAATAGCTTCTTTCTCATTATTATAAGGCCACATCCGAACACCACCAAGTGCAGGTCCTAATGTAGTGTCATGAACGGCAATAATAGCCTTCAAGCCCATGGTTGGTTCTGAGCAGACCACAATTTGTTCATGCTCGTACGATTGCAGCTTGCCAAAAAGCGGGAAGTCCTCGCTTAAATCAGCAGCCTTATTTTTTTCCAAAGTAGTAGATTCCATGATAATCTGGTTTAAATCATTAAAACTATCGTTCAAAAAATCAGTTTTGTAAAAACCTCAGCAAAAAGTTGCTGTTCGATTTAAATTATCTCTTAATAAACCCCGGCATTAATTATTCTATGAATAGTTGAGTCGATCAAAGTATGCAAAGGTACAAAAAATGGGGCAATTTTAGTAGTAAATGTATCATCAAGAAGTCTACTGCAAATTGTAAACGAATGTCTGGATAAACAGCGTTTAGATAATGAATTTTAGTACGGATATTGTATTTTAATTAAGAATCCTTTGTTGACAGCTTGTTGGCAAAGCAGTATGGCTATTTGGTTTGATCGCCGGTACGCTATTTATGACAAAAAAGAAAAAAACAGATAATTATGTCTTTTCGCTGGGTTTTTGCTACACCAGAGAACGAAGAAGCTGTATCCGATTTGCAAGAGCAGCTGGGGGTTCCCCGAAAAATAGCCCGCCTTCTTGTTTTGCGTGGTGTTGATAATTATGAGAAAGCCGAATCATTCTTCCGATCCGATTTAAGCCAGATCCATGATCCTTTTTTGATGAAGGATATGGACAAGGCGACTGCTCGATTGGCAGAGGCTGTTCGGAATAGGGAAAAAATTCTCATTTATGGGGATTATGATGTTGATGGAACGACATCTACAGCTATACTTTATATCTTTTTGAAGGAGTTTGGCGTTGATGTTGACTTTTATATCCCCCATCGTTTTAAAGAGGGGTACGGTATCAACGAAGAGGGAATACAGTATGCTATTGATACCCAAGCTGATCTCATTGTCTCAGTGGATTGTGGGATTACAGCTGTTAAAGAGACCGAGCAGGCTAAAGAGCACGGTATCGATGTGATTATTTGTGATCATCACAATGTGGGTGATAGAATTCCCGATGCGGTGGCCGTTCTCGATCCCAAACGCGAAGATTGTGAGTATCCCTTTGAAGGACTTTCCGGGGCGGGGGTTGGTTTCAAGCTAATTCAGGGAACCATCAAAAAGCTGGGTTTGGCCGATAAGCTGGCCTATAAACTGCTGGACTTAGTAGCCATTTCGATTGCGTCTGATATTGTTCCGATTGTGGATGAAAATCGCATTTTGATGCGTGAGGGGCTCAAGCGAATTAATGAGCAGCCCCGTGTTGGGATTAAAGCACTAACAGACCTGATAAACTTGAGTATTGGTTCTATATCAACTTCAAATATCGTGTTTTCTATTGGTCCGCGCATTAATGCGGCCGGACGAATGGGGGATGCGACCAAAGCGGTGCAGTTGCTTATTTCGGAAACGCCGGCCGAGGCTGAATCCCGTGCCCATGAGTTAGAGAGTATCAATATTGCCCGCCGCGATAAGGATAGTGAAACTATGGAAGAGGCCAAGGCTATGGTTGATAAGGATTATAATCTGGATAAGATTTCGTCAATGGTGCTGCACCAGCCTGATTGGCACTTGGGCGTAATTGGAATTGTGGCTTCTCGACTGGTTGATACCTATGGCCGACCAGCGGTAATGTTGAGTACTATAGATGGAAAGATTAAAGGATCGGCTCGAAGTATTGATGGATTTAACATTTATGAGGCTTTTAAGGAATGTGAGGATCTGCTCGAGCAATTTGGTGGACATGAGTATGCCGCGGGATTGACGATTGCCAAGGAAAATCTGGAGGAATTCCGCCAGCGTATTAATGATATTGCTGCCGAACGGTTGTCGAAAGAGGACTTTAAGCCTGAGCTGAATATTGACAGCGAGCTTGATCTCAGTGATGTCGACTTGCGTTTTTGGAAATTATTAAGTCAGTTTGAGCCCTTTGGGCCGGGGAATTTGCGACCCATTTTTGTAAGCAGGGATGTAGAAGTGGTTGGCGTACCCACAATTGTAGGAAAGGGGCACCTGAAGATGAAGGTGAAGCAAAATGGATCTGGTGCATTTGATGTGATTGGGTTTAATATGCACGAATATTTGCCGGTGATCCGAAACAGCGACGAGCAAAAACTTAATATTGCGTACTCACTGGAAGAAAATGAATGGAATGGCCGGCGTACTCTGCAGGTTCGGCTTCGCGATGTCGAAGTGCAAGATAGATAACTTCAAAAAATCGGGAATATCCTCTTTGTATAAAGTCGAAAAGATTTTATATTTGGCAACTCTTAATCGAGTTGGGACTGTAGCTCAGTAGGTAGAGCACGCGACTGAAAATCGCGGTGTCGGCGGTTCGATTCCGCCCGGTCCCACGCAAAGCCCTGTAACTCCTTGAGTTGCAGGGCTTTAGTATTTTATAGTAAAACAATGCTAAAACAACTATGTAGGTAGTATTTGTTTTTAGCTTTGTTTTAGCTCTCCTCATATTGCTTCTTTTTTACTCACATTTCCGAAATTTTTATTTATCACCTTCCTGATTCTGTGCGAGAAACTAGTATATAGCTTGTTTTATTTTTTGGGATTGATTAGGTATATAACTACCAGTTGTATGTTCACTAAAACAGTACGTTGATTCAAGAGGAAATATGAAACTGACCAAAGCACAAGTATATAACTTTCAGAGCATCAGAGATTCAAATGAGTTCGTAATTAATGATATAACATGTTTGGTGGGTAAGAACGAAGCCGGAAAAACCGCACTTCTTGATGCGTTATATCGATTAAATCCAATTGAGCAATCCAAAAACACTTATAGTGTAACAGATGATTATCCAAGATGGGACGTTGAGGATTATAGACAGAAAATAGAAGAGGGTGGAAATCACTCAAAAGTTGTAGAGGCAACTTATGAGCTTGATCAAGGTGATTTAAATGCAGTTAGTGAGCTGTTTGGGGATACAGCAATTAGGAAAGGCACTTCTCTAAAACTCTTCAAAGGGTATGATAATGAAAGGACGTTCCAACTGAATGTTAATCTAAAATCATCAATAAGAAGTTTAATCAACAATTTTGATATAGATAGTGAACTATCAAAGAACTTAAAGAAGAAAGATAGTCCTAAGGAAATTAAAGCACTGTTAGATGAGTCTAGCGAGAACAATGAACATTCAGAATTAAAAAATATTCTAAACACAATTATAGATAACAGCTTAGAGTATTACATATATAACAATATTCTAAGCGACCGTGTACCAAAGTTTTTGTACTTCGACCAATATTATCAGATGAATGGTCTTGCTAACATTCAGAATCTGAAACAGAGGAAAGAATCAAGACAATTAAAAGAATCTGATTATCCACTTTTAGGTTTAATTAATTTAGCAAGATTAGATTTAGATGATCTTTTGAATCCAGGACGAACTCAAAAACTTAAAAACAGATTACAGGGAGCAGGGAATCATCTTACCAAAAAAATTGTGGAATACTGGTCTCAAAACGATCATTTACAAATGCAGTTTGATGTTCGGCCAGGACAACCTAATGATCCCGATGGAATGCAAAATGGAACAAATATTTGGGCCGAAGTTTACGATAAAAAACATTGGGTTAGTACTTTGCTAGGAACCAGATCAAGGGGATTTGTTTGGTTCTTTTCATTTCTTGCTTGGTATTCTGACTTAAAAAAGAAACATGAATCATTAGTATTGCTATTAGATGAGCCGGGTTTGTTTTTACATGCAAAGGCACAGGAAGATTTAATTAACTATTTTGAAACAGATCTGAAAGATGATCATCAACTGATTTATACTACTCATTCTCCATTCATGGTAGATGCCCAGAAATTTGAAAGAGTGAGGATTGTTGAAGATCAGAGTCTTAAGGCAGATGAAGTGCTTCCAGTAGAAGAACAGGGTACAAAAGTATTAACTGACGTTTTAGAAGCTTCGGATGACAGTTTGTTTCCACTTCAAGGAGCTCTCGGATATGAAATTCACCAAACTTTATTTGTTGGACCAAATAATTTGATTGTTGAAGGGGTATCTGATCTTCTTGTCCTGCAAACCATGAACGGTATTTTAGAGAGTTTAGGTATGGAAACATTGGATGCACAATGGACCATTACGCCTGTTGGAGGTTCTGATAAGGTTTCAACTTTTGTTTCTCTGATAGGAGCAAAGAGTGGTCTAAATATTGCCACACTTATTGATTTTCAAAAGAAAGATCAGCAGGCAATAGAAAACCTTTATAAAAAGAAACTATTAAAAAAGCAGCAGGTTTTTACATTTGCGGATTTTGTTGACCAAGAGGAAGCTGACTTGGAAGACATGTTTAATTCAAATTTTTATCTAGAGTTAGTGAATGAGGAATTTGGTCAAGAATTAGATACCCCGATCTCCAGTGATGATCTAAATGACAATATCCCAAGGACTGTTTTAAGAATAGAAAAATATTTTGATGATAATCTATCCGATAATGGAAATTTTAATCATTACCGACCTGCTCGATATTTTGCTGAAAATAGTGAAGAGCTGAAAGATAAGCTTAGTGATGATACACTAAATCGATTTGAAGATGCTTTTTCTACTTTAAATACCCTTTTGAAATAGGAGGGTAAAAAACAAGATATGGGAGATCAGCTAGAACCATATGTTTTAATAAAGAAAAATGGATTAACAAAGCCTTATAAATCTATATCGAGAGAGGAGTTTCAAAAGTTCAAGAAATTGAATGGGTTATTGCGTGATTTTGAGCGTACGCAAGGAATATTGCCACTTGTTGAGTCTAATGCATCTGCTTTAGATAATTATGTTTCTAAAATTGAAAAACAAAATCATGATTTATCTATCAAACGTTTAGAAATTCTAAAACTCAACGATGAAGTAAATCGTAAGCTATTGAACTTCTTGGCCTCTGGACGTCTTTATCTTGATCATACTGAAACAAGGTTAAAAAGGAGTTATGGGGATAACAGTAAAGAAGCAGAAAGGTTTGATTCCATAACTAGTGAAGCATATGATGATTTTTTCGCATATAGATTTTTTTATCAACTGCGAAATTATGTGCAACATTGTGGAATGGGAATAGACTTTATATCAAATTATTCGAGTTCAAAAAGAATTCCTGGCCATATTGATTCGCATAAAATTAACATACAATTTAGTCCAAAAAGACTTTTGCAAGACTTTGATGGATGGAAGCATGTTAAAAATGATTTGAAAAAAGAAGGAGATAGAATTGATGTATATGGCTTTGCATCAGAAGTTACAAGGATTTTGAAGGAGATAAATATAAGAATTTATTTAGCTGAACTTTCTAAACTACAAGAGGCTGGAAACTGGATTGTAGACTTAGTTGAAGATGTGTTTGAATCTGGTGGTCAACCACAGATTGCTACATTAGATAAAAATGGCAGCATTTTAAATGCTAATATTCTTGTACCTGCACTTGATGTTATTCAGGTACTTGGAGTTATTAATTTTGAAAATAATAGTTCTAAAAAAAGTGAAGAATATTTTCCAATGTTCGGATTCTGTTTCAAACTGTCTTGGAATAAAAGTATTAAACAGTTTGAAATTACTTGTCCATCTGTTTCCGAATTGAAAGTTACGGATAAAAAAAAGGAAAAGGTTATCGATAAGGCGGAAGTTAGGTTCAAAGAAATACTACAAAAGCATCTTGAGCAAGAGATCAGATCACCCGTACCATTGCCTTGGCGCAAGCAATACAAATTAATCGTTGGAAATATTTAGTTAATAAACTAAAAGTTATTCTATCCCAATCTCATCAATATCATCCATAATCCTATCTGTCTCCATCAGAGCCACAATAATTTTTTGATAGTGCTGAATTTCCTCAAAGCTTAGCTCCCGGTCCCGACGGGCTTTAAGCCATTTTTCGGCTGGTTGATAGCCGCCGATATAGAAATTCCAGGCCTTCTCTGGGACCATGCCGAAGTACTGCTCTTTGTTGATCTGTATTTTACCCAACCGTTCCCCAGGATAATGATGAAATGGAATGTAATAAAAATAGGATGAACACAAAGATTGTAAGGATGATTAAATTTTTTATCATGCTGATGATAATACCATAAAAAAAGGGAACTGTTATGAAACATAGAATAAAGCCACGCTACGAAAGAGAGGGGGGCAATTATGATTACTTTAACAGAAATGATTTTGCTCAGAATTTGACACGATTACTTTCAAATACAGAGGACTCTTTAGTTTTAACGATAAATGGTGATTGGGGAGAAGGGAAAACAACATTCATAAAAGAATGGGAAGCACAATTACGAATTAATGATGATTTTATTCCAATTTATTATGATGCTTTCCAAAATGATTTTACATCTGATACTTTTATTTCTATAGCTGTTACCATTCAAAAAGTATTAGAAAAGCATTTTGATGAAGAAAAGAAGAAAGAGACTAGTGACTACAAAGAAGCTGCAGTTAATCTTGGAACTGAGTTAGCAAAAATGAGTGCATCTACAGCTATTCGTGTTAGTACAGGAGGGGTACTTGCGGCAGATAGCTTGATGGAATGGATTACAGGCAAATATAAAGAGAATAAAGAGCAAAAAGAGAAAGCAATTGAGAGAAGCAGTAAAGAATTAGTGGATTCTAAATTCGATGCTTATTTCGAAAAAGCAGATTTGATTCAGGAATTCCATAATAAACTCAAAGCTCTTTTAGAGAATAGAGACAACAACAAGAAAATAGTATTCTTTGTTGATGAGTTAGACCGATGTAGGCCGAGTTTTGCAATTGAAGTGCTGGAAAAAATTAAGCACCTGTTTGATATAGATCATGTGAATTTTGTATTGGCTATTAATAGAGAACAATTAGTTGAAATAATTACTAATGCTTATGGAGTAAATGCAGAAGATGCTTATGTATATTTACAGAAATTTGTCCACATAGAAACGAATCTACCAAAGTTTAAGGAACTAAGAGGTAGTGATGATGAAGGAAATATACAATTATTTATAGCTGATCTATTAGATCTGTTTGTTATACCTGAGCATGTTAGGCATGAAAAATTATTATCTGAAATGATAAAAGCCTTACTACCTAAAACAAATTTAACACCAAGATCATTAGAAAGAATTCTAACACTTTATACAATTTCTCTTAGCAGTAATCCTGATAAAGGAAAAAAACTTTCAAAAGAAATTTTATTTTTATCAATATTAAAAATAGAAATGCCAAAACTATATAGGAGAGTTAAAAAGAATGGCCGATTTAGAAAAAATCCCAGTTCACTTGATATAAATTTAGGAACAGGTTTTATAAAGATTTTTACTAATGAAAACTATTTTGATCAAAATAGACTAAAAAACTCAGCAAATAATATGATTGATATTCCAACTTTAGTTGAAGCTGCTAAAATTGTAGATATTTATGATTTGCCAAAGGAGAAAGAAGGTAAGTCCAAAGATACTAATGAAAGCCAAGGTTACTTTTAGGAATTTTACAGATAAAATAAAAAGCCCAAGAAAGAAGTTGGTGAAAATTTAATGAGCTATGGGTTTTATTTAATGTAAGAATTACTTTCTTCTAACTGTCATCCATTTTTGATTCCCAGCATACGTTTAATCTTGGAATGAGAAACGTTGATACCCTCAATCTTGTGTGATGCGGACTGAGATTTAGCAACCTTGTCCCTTCGTTTTTTCTTAGTCCGAAGATGAGGATTTGTATCAATTATTTTATTATCTATTTCTCTAATTGCTGTTTTTTTGGACTTTTATATTTGTTTCACACGATCCAAAATGGATTCTGTAATATTCTAACTAAGTTATAGCTTTCCTTCTATAGAAAATTAATTTTGGTATTAGATAGTCTTAAGTCTCGTTATCCACGAGGCGGATAAGGATCATTCCCATAAGTTCTCTCTTCTTCAAAAGTACCATCCGTCTTATGGATCTTTACTGAGCTGGGCTTATTATTTTTAGCAATAATGATCGTATTAGTCACCACTTCTAACTTTGTATCTCCTGTAACAGAGGCACGTTGTGCACCTTCTTTTTTCCCTTCCCAACCATTATCAGTAGGTAATACATGATATACAGTTCTTCTGGCCATAATTAGCAAATTAATTAGGGTTTAGTAACATAGTAAGACGTTTTGGAAGGGTAATCCTTACAAAATTTTTCTTGGAGACCTGTTTAGATCAGGTACAATTTATGGGGGAATTATTAGATCTGGATAACTTGCAAAATCGTATTAACGGTTATGTCAATCAGCGTTCTCATAATATGCTTCCAGATGAAGAAGAACTTCGGGAAGAGGCAAAGTATGTGTTAAGAGAGGTTATGCTTCGCGGAGAGGTGCCCCGCGGTGAAGCAAAACATATTACAGATCTTGGAGAACGAACAGCTCGAAGACGAGGAACTTGTTGTATCTGAAAGCCACCGAAGTCCTATTCGTTTTAATATTCCAGAAAAGGTAGTTGGGCAGTATTTCCCTAACTTATATCCTGAGGGGATGATTTAAAGGATATGCTATGTTCATTAGGTACATGAGGTTATTATTCACTACTTCTTAATTCAGAGTAAAGGTGAGGATCACATCTTACTTTCTATTATATATCCTTTGTAAGTCGACATTTTGGATAGTTTCTGTATCTTAGAAATTTCGTACCAGCATTAGGACCTTTCTTGGCTGTTCTCTCAACTAGCTTTGAACCACATTTCGGGCAAACTGTTGTTGAATTATGTCTTTCACGCAATGATTGCATATGATCTTTTGTGGTGAGTGAAGACTCAGTAACATAGTATTGAACTTTTCTGACCACTCTATCCACTTTCTCAGGCGGAAGAACTCTATCCTTAAACCGTTTAATATATTTTCCTATCCGGGATCTTATAACGTTTAGCCGTAAAAAAGTTCATGACATTAGTATTTATTCTTCAAAACTCTGGGCTCCCCAAAAAATTTTGTAAGGATTACACTTTTCAGTGGTCTTACACATACAAAGCAACCATCCTGCTTTGAGTGCTAATGTTTCAGTATTTGGGAAAAGAAGGTCAAGAGAGCCAATATTGATGGGATAAATTGTCTACCAGCCGCATAAGGTTAGGTAGGTTCTCCCATCTGTAACTTTAATCCAAATATGAATCAAGAGTTATGGATAAACTGATCAAAGTGGCCACAGGAGAGCTTGGTGTAACTGAGATAAGCGGAAGTACTGATAACGAACGAATCCTTCAGTATGCAGAAGAGATAGGCCATACCTGGATTGAAGATGATGAAACTCCTTGGTGTAGCATCTTCATGAATTGGGTAGCTATGAAGGCAGAATTTGAACGATCAGGTTCAGGGTCTGCTAGGTCTTGGTTAAATGTAGGATTTGCAGTAGAAAACCCGGAGCCTGGTGATGTTGTAGTATATTGGAGAGAAAGTCCTGAGTCGCATAAAGGCCATGTTGGATTGTTCTTGGGCTATTCAAACGATCAATCAAGGATATACACCTTAGGTGGCAACCAAGATGATTCTGTTTCAATTACGGCTAAGTCAGCTGAGAAGTTGCTTGGCTTTCGGAGACTAGAACCGGAAAATGAAATATCTCTCCCGGATCAGGTCTTGGAGCGGGGAGATTCAGGACAAGCAGTTGTTCAACTTCAAGATGCTTTAAAACAAGCCTGTTTCGATGTAGGCACTTCTGATGGCATTTTTGGTCCAAGAACTGAATCTACATTGGAGCAGTTTCAATCTACCAATTCAGATTTAGCTATTACGGGTGTATTCGACGAAGTAACTCGAGAATACCTACTGGAGCTAATCAATTCTCAATAGTGTGAATTATCAAATTCATCAATATATAATACAAACTTAAATCTTATTATTATGGATACCTCTGAACTGATTGACTCATTATATGGAAATATTCAATCGATAATTGAGCGTGACCCACCGAAAAATGTAGAATTTCAATACTTTCTACCACCAATACCATTTGGACCGGAGCTGGCTTCATTCATGAAACTTGGGTCGAGTCCTGAAGAAGTCGACAATGAGGACGAGGAAGGTAAGGTTCGTTTTACTGTCAACGACATGCAACGAGCTGCAGTCAACTTTGCTGCGATGGTTGATTATGTTCCTTCCCTTGACGGTAATGTAATGGACGCATCCGACGAAGAATCAGATGAAAATAGTGTTGTAGTTGACTTGAATGCACTAATATCCAGTGGTCGTTCCGTATCAAAAATTTATAGAACAGTCCTTGAAAACTGCATGGTAATTGACAATGGAATGACCGAGGAAGAAAAAAAGCGTCTCGAAAAACTACGTTCTGCGTTATATAAAGAACCTAAAAAAGCTGATCCAGAGTCCGAAGATGAGGATCTTCTCGGATCTCTCGAAGACGAGAATAGTAACAACGGTGAGGGTGATGATGTCAACCTCGACAATCTTCTTGGGGAAGAAGCCGTAGATGCTGGAGATTTTGTACAGAGTCCAGATAAGTTGGCTGAACCAACAAGGATTATGAAAATTTATCGTGCACTTCAAAACCGATACGAACAAACAAAGTTAAGTGTGCTCGAAAAACTTGAAAATATTTCTCCTAATGATCCAAATGCCGGAGAACGAACCGAACTACTAAAACAGAAATTACAATCGGCCAAGAATCGATGGGAGACCCAAGGCAAGAAGAACCAAGTCGAGGCAGTGCAAGCCAGAATTGCTCAACTTTCACGTTCCGGAATGCCACAGTACATAGATGACCTAAAGGAACGATTCGAATCGAACAAGCTGACCGCTTCAGTCTTTGTATCAGAAGATCAAGGGGCGTCGCTGCTTACTGAAAGTGCCTATTATACTGCACTACGACCAAATGGTATACTGGATGCTAAATCAATGATGAATGTGACAGTCGAAAAATCTAAGGTCTCCAGGAAAACGTTCAGCAATAAGTCTTCATCGTCTGGTGGTGGGACAGGCATTATACCTTCAGTCCCTCTTTTTGCAACAGCCAGTGCCGAAAAGGTTAGTAGCGATTTTAAACAGAAATTCTTTAACAGCAATTTTAAAATAGAATTTGAAATTGTCCAGGGAATTATTGATCGACCGTGGTTTGATGTGGCTTTTTTGGAGTCGCCTGCATACACCATGGTACATCCGACAAACAAAGATGAATCATTGGATGCAATGACCGGTATAATGACTCTTTCCGACGGTAAAAATCCCCCTGAAGAAGGGAAAATGCCTCTAATCCCGATGACCGCCTATTTCGTAAGGAATCTCACACTTAAATCTGATATGGACAAAAGTACATTTAAACGTGAGTATGATAAATTCGAAGCCGGTGGAGGGATTTCAATCCTCGGGTTTGGTGCCAGTGGAGAACATACGAATAAAACCACTTCTACTGAATACGAGAGTGAAGGCGAATTTGGACAGATAAAAATGGACGGAACCTTTTTAGTCGGATTTGCCAGCCGTTTTCTTGGAAAAGCTCCTAATCCTGATTTTGAAAGTTATCCAGATAAAGATGATTGGATCTAACTTTATTCTGGTAAATATAAGTTTATGAGTATGATTAAACAGGAGCGAATAGCAATTTGTAGGGCAGCGATGGCTACTTCAATAGCAAAGAATATTGGTATGCCAATCGCTAATCCGAATACTCACGGGAGCCAACAACTGGGGGGTAAGAAGTTTTTTACGATTTGTTCCTATCCCCCAGTGGGGTATCCCATGGAAGCGGAACTATTCCCGTTGGAAGCAATCATGCGGGACATAGAAATAATTGATGAGTCTGGTAATTCAGAAGAAGAAACAATTACTAGAGCAGATCATAAACTAGAAGAGATTAACGCCTTCGTTCACGACCGCCTACTTAACCCGATACTTCCTCTAAAGTCATTGACTCCACCTGTATCTTCTCTTAACTCAATAAACGAAGTCTATGGAGATACATTGGAAGAGGCTATTTTTGCAGGAAAGGTAGCAGCTTCATCCGACCGGTATAAAAAAGCAATGGCCTTATTATTTCAAGATGGAGAGCGAAGTGAGGCATTAAAAAAGTACCTTGAATATGAAAAACACATCCAAGAAATACGGGCTAAATTACAATCCATAGACGAAGATACGAGTGAAAGAAAGGATTTAGAAGCGAAGCTTGATCGTTTAGAAGCAGAGTGGATTGGTATCGGTAGTAAGAATGAGATAGAAGAAGCATTTCGTATCATAAAAGAAGAGTCAGCTTCAGCAGGGTTTGAAGACGAACGTAAAAGGTTGCTGGATCAATTCAAAGCAGGTGAAAAGAAGCGTATAGATGCTGCTGGCTTGAGCTATTTCAAAGTTCAAATCGCACCTATTTCTCCATTATTTAACAATGATAGCGATGTCCACTGGCAACGAGTTAAGTTGCAAGCGGATGAAATAAGGGATAATATTGATTCTACAATAGCTAAAGATGTAGTTGGCATTCCAGAAAAACAGATTGAAAGGACAGCACAAAATATCCGACATATCTCCTTTGAATTTCTGAAGTGCAGCATTTTACGTGACTGGCTTGATCCCGATTTTTTCGACCAAGGTTTTTGGCGCCTTGAATCAGATCAAGAATTACTCTCTGATGGAGAAGGAAGTGGCCGCTTACCTACGTTATTAAAAAACATCATATTTATTCGGGATGCCGAAGTGGTATTTGAAGGAGAAGCAACTGCTTACTTTGGTGATTCCGATAAGCGCAACATAGATAACAGAATGGTAATGCCAACTTTGCAGGTGCTGCCTGATAAAACTTTAGAAAAAGTTGGGGAAGAACGTGAACTTACTGACGCAGCAGAACATGCTGGGCTCTCTGAATCATTACAACTCCTTGATCAAGAAACAAAGCGTTCCACATCTCTGCCCAAAAACCGGATACTAACGATGACTAAGGGTTTTGATAAGAATGATGAACAATTAGAATCTAACGATGTCCAAAAAAGCTCATTTCACTCTCTTAATGCAACCCTCGTTCAACCTCAGGTTCATGCTATACCTATTAATACAGAAAAGGAGAACAAGGAGTCTTCTTCTAAACCTAAAATTCACCCACTAAGGTCTTCAGATGTTTCAAGAATCGCTAAAAAAATAAGACCAAATATTGATCTGAGGCCAATAAATTTAAATAAGGGGGGCAGTACAAATGAAGAGGAACAGCCCCAGGTCAGTATTAAAATTACGGGAGAGATAGTTACAACCGATGATCATCCTGAGCTTTTGGATGAAGTCTCACTTAGTTTTGTTTCTTTAGATGGTGACAGAGAAGTCCAGGATATCGAATTGAAGAAATCATCACACACCCGGTTAATAATTAAAAGGGATGTGGTTTGGAAAAGTAAAGAGTCGCCTCAATTTGAATTTATTCTTAAAGATAAAGATGGAGATGAGCTGGATCGGAGAATAGTTAAGCCTGATAAAAGTGAAAACAAATTGAACTTAAAATGGACCCTCAATACGGAACCTGTTTTAGTAGAACTGGCTGGGAAGCACACTCCTACTCTACATGGATATGGATTGGAGGTTGTTCCTTTATGTCCTAACCCTGATGAAGACTTAGAGTGGGAATATTGATAATTACTAGACCAATATTTTTAGGATAAAACTATACTTGCTATGAAAAAGTCGATTTTATTATTGCTATTACTATCCATCGTAATTGAAGTAAATGCTCAGCCCATCGAGATTCAATTCAAAGCATTTTATCAAGGGATATCCAATCGGTACGTAAGCCTCTAACGATCTTATTATCCGTGATTTATATGCAATGAGCAGCAACGACCAAACCAAATTTGCTGATTGGGTTTCTTATCGTCTAACTAAAGAGACTGCAAGCGGGCAAGAAGATGAGCGAGACTGGGAATCTGATCCATGGTTAGAAGAGGAAGAAACCCTAGAGCCCAGTGATTACGAGGGGGGCCTATAGCAAGTTGAATATTCACCGGGGGCACCAAGCTCCCTTGGCAGGTTTGGATGGTAGGGATAGTTTTTATCAAACCAATTATCTCTCCAACATTACTCCCCAAAAAGCTAATCTAAATAGCGGCAGTTGGCGGGTTTTAGAGTCCCGTCTTCGGGGAATTCTTGAAGAAGAGACCATTCGTTCGGTTTATGTGATGACCGGCCCACTGTATGAAAAAGAAATGCCATCTCTACCGGAAGCCGATGAGGACCATAAGATTCCAAACGGGTACTGGAAAATTGTAGCGATTAAAAAAATAGTAAGATTCAAACGGGGGCATTCATTTACAGTCAAGATACGCCCTATTCTTCTCCGTTGTTAGATCATCTTGTTACAATAAATGAAGTTGAAAATAGGAGCGGTCTGAATTTCTTTTGGGAACTAAAAGAGTGTGAGGAGAACAAGTTAGAAAGGAGTGTGAACCGAAAATGGGCTACTAAATATTTTTCAGAAAATTAAGCACAAAATTCTCTATGACCGCTGCAGGAAATGCGTCTTCCCTGGAACGCTGTCCATAATAGACGCTCGGGTATGATGCCGATAAGATTATCTGGATTCTGCTGTATGAGTTTGACGATCAGATGCTCTTCGACGAAAAACAGATTGATGTAGACATCCAGTGGGATGGGTTAGGCCGCTCAAAAGATTAAACTCCATTAGCCGCCTTTTAACGGCTATTACTCAGGGTATAGTAATTCTTAACTTTTTAAAGTCAACCACGGTATTTTTTTGTAACAAAAGTGGTTAAATCAACTCTTTTATAGTAGAGGTGAGAGATAATAACTATGTGCGAAGAAAAATCTTTCGTTGAATTTATAATTATAACACTAATTATTATCGGATTTAACTCCATAATTCAATAGAGAAAGAATCTTCATTCAAAAACACATATTATGCAAAAGTTAACCTATTCAATAAGTACGGTAATTACTATATCTTTATTAATTTTAACTTCTTGTAGTACCAATGTAGAGGAAGAGGAAATTTCTTTAAAAGGTGATAATATAACTGCTGAACTTACTCAGTCATCCCAAAAAACTACTGAGTCGACCCAAAGTACTCCTCAGATTTATGATGTGAATACAAATTCACCAAAAACGGATGAGGTGAAACAGAAACTTACCTCCATTTTAAAAGACTCACTAAATGAGTCCTCAAAGGAAAATAATAATACAGCCAATCTTCAAGAGCCTGAAAAGCTTGATCCAAACATGGACGAGGCTGTAATCAGTGAGGATAATGATACTAGACAACAAACATTGGTAACACCAATTAATGATAGTGATAATACCCGTGTTAAAGCTACTGTATCAGGCTACAATGAAACTACAAATTCTATTGAAAAGACAATTGTAGTTACTGTCGACGGAAATTATTCTGTAGCTCAAATTGATGCTAATCCCCAACTTGCTGACCAAGCCGAAGTAACTGTCACTTTCGAAACACAAAGTGGTCAGACTCTCTTTTCGCAAACTTACACCAAGCAAAATTGGAATAATACAGATGTACCGAAACTTGGTGAATCCCCAACTATGAATAGTTGCTATTGGGATTGTATGGCGAATTATGGCTACACTTTTTCTGGTTGGCAGTTTGCTTACTCGACTACATTATTAGGTTCTACAGGTGGTTTTATGTCTTCAGGTCCTCTTGGTGCCCTGGCAGGTTTAAGTACGACACTTGGTGTACACACAGGCTGTGGTTGGGGATGTTTTGCTTCTTGGATATGGTTCGATTGATAAGTAGTATCGAATATAATTTTCAAGTGAGTATATACTATGAATAAGAAGGTAAAAACAGTTATATCTAAAGGTGCGCTTGGGGCTGCTATAGTGGCAGGCCCAGCAGCTGCCTTTGTCGGCCTTTTTAATATTCTATCCTCTGGGCTATGGATGAATATTTACATGGTAATTTTTTGGATATTCGTCTTTTTGCATTTCTTTTTTCGAGACGAAAGTTTTAATAAACTGCAAGTTATAAATACCATAATTTGGATGTTGTCACCTTGGCTTGTAATCCTAATTTTATTTACCTTCAAGATTGGGGCTTATGAGCCAATGTTTATGAGCCTTGGCTTTTTAATTGTAATCTATTTAATAAACTTGTTAGCAGGTATTTTAAAATCAGAAAAGGAGAAATGAGCTAGGGTTCTATATAAAAAATATTTAACTGGATTAAGTAATATTTGGGGACTATCAACCAAGATAGTTCCTTTTTTATTTAAGCAGAGGCTACAAATACAATATGTTCTTCATATATTGTATTTATGAGAGGTTTTCCAGGAATCTATTTTATTAATCCGCGAGATAGAGTTATTCTATATTGCTTATGGGACTTTCAAAAAAACACCAGCAAGAGATTGGCCGACTATTTGATCGTGGGCATGAAGTTTTTGGTACATCGGAAAAGTTTAACCAGTGGCTGACCTCACCTATTTTGGCTCTGGGTAAAACCACGCCCCTTAGCCATTTGGATACCGAAGAAGGGGTCGACTCCGTCCACGCTGTCCTGACTCGCTTGGAGTGGGGTGTTCACTCCTGAATCCTTCTCATGCTTCTGCGATCTTCTTTAACTCATTCATAGCTTCGGGACCTGGAATGGTTTCGACTTCTCCATTCTCTATCTCATCCAATCGTCGCTCGGCTTCCTCTATCCAAGCTTTTTCAATTTCTGGATCAGGTTCAATGTTGTCTTTTTTCATAGGCTATAGGCTCTTTCGAGTATTTATAATAATCTATAAAAGTCGCGGTTCAAATTTTGATTCTAAGCAACTCAAAATATTCTAACCAATAATTATTAACCTCTCTTTTTTACCTCGTTTTGGGGCGGGTTGGTTTTGTAGCCATATCGTGAAATCCCGTTAATAACACATTCATATTTTTTAGATTAAACAATCTGCTTATGGGAATCTAAAATTTTATACCCATTCATATACGGTGTGTTTTATTGCGTTAAAATTGGCTTCATAAAAGGCATGAAGTCCAGTGGCTTTTGTTGGGTAGTTCTTTTTAGAAATCCATTTATTAAATTCTTCATCTTCCTTTAGCAATTGATCTATTTTATCCCTCTGCTCCCAAAATTGGTCCAGTTGAATTTTCTAGACTGGCAACAGATAGGTTTTTCGGGTACCCAAATAGGAGCTCCAAAATGATTTTGCCAATGCCCTTGCTTTTTGACTCCACTTCTTGGCCAGTTATTTTCTAAGGTATTCCACTCATATTGCTGGGGTTCCTATTGGTCAATTTAGATAAATAATTTTCTAATTTTTTAAACTCATCTCGGTACTTGTTGTAAAAGTATTTAACGTTACTCATTTTAGATTTAGTTGGTAATTAAGGAGGCCGATGTTAATTAAATAGTTCACTTCTTTTCTGTGTCAATCGGTCTCCATTGATTCTCCCAATATAATCTCTTGTGGTTTGAATCGAAGAATGTTTACGGGCCTCTTGAATTTCAGTAAGACTCCATCCCTCTTCATCAGCTAAATGAGTAAAGGTATGAACAGCCACATGAGTTGTAAGATGTTTTTGAAGGTGTGGCCTAAGTTCTGCTTCTGATGCGATATTTTTGAGTTGTTCATTAGCAACTTTATTGGCACTGTCAATGTCTTCACGAACTTTCCATTTTGTTTTTCGTGGAGCTTCTCAAGTATCTTTAATGAGGGCGAAGGTAATTCAAGGACTTTTACTTTACTGTTTTTAAGCATCCGGTATTTGAGTGTACCCTTATGAATATATTCCCATCGACAATCACAAACATCTGTGAAATCGCATTCCATTATTATACATGGCAAAAAGGAATGCTTTCTGATAAATCCATTTTGAAGACCACGGTTCAAGATCAACATTTTTAAAATGTGTTAACATCGTCCCAGTCCATTTTTGAAAAGAATGAGGTTTCCACCGAGGTTATTCGTAAATAAATTGGGACTTCTCTATTGTCTTTTCTCAGCGTTACATTTTCACGCTCGTATGATGCTTGTTGGATATTTTCTTCATCTATTTGCTCAAAGGCTTTCAACCCGGAAGGTTACATCTGATCTTTCTCGATTAGTTCTTTTACCATTCGAATATTTTTCTTGCTCCAGTGGCTGTCCGGTCGGCGCGGCGTAAAACGTATTTTATAGCTCTCCTCGTCGATTGATTTGCGTAGTCCGTCAATCCATCCGAAACAGAGAGCTTCTCGCACCGATTCCTCCCATCGCATGCTTGGTTTGTTGGTTGCCACTTTATAATATCCCACCCACAATACATCCTGTTTCTCGTGGTTTTCTGACAGCCATGTTCGAAACTCATTTGTTGATTTAAAGAAAAGAGGATTGGTAGCCATAAAATACTATGGACTTAATGGGTATACGAAATTGAAAAATTGGTACATCAATCCGGATTTAAAAGTTATAGTCTTTGCCCCCCTGTTTGAACCCATTGGGAAGTAGTTATGATAACCTAATTTACAAAAACAGATAAAACCGGGAAATAGAAGTGTTTTGTACTATACTTTCGGGGGCTCATGTAGTGATGCAGATGGAACCACCAAGGTTATGATACCTTGCGGTGTGCAACCCTATGGTGTATTTTGAGATCGTTGGGCTTTTCTATTTGTAGTTCCATTCCTGTATTTCTTCCCTAAACCTTTTCCTCAAAAGTCTTTAGCCTAAAGTTGCTTGTAACGGCGATATTTTTTAACTATCTTTATATTAAAGAAAATTAATGTTTATTAGAGCTTCTTTAGTTTTAGGGGTCAAGTGTTATGGGAACCGATAAAAAAGGGAAAGTCCTTATTGTAGAAGATGATATGTTGCTTTCGATGGTAGAGGAGCGACTTATCACAAAGTTAGGCTTTGAGGTTGTTGGTAAAGTAACGAAGGGCCGTGATGCTATTGAGAAGGTGGAGGAGCTGGAGCCTGATATTGTTGTTATGGATATCTCGTTGAAGGGTGATATGGATGGTATTGAAGCTATGGAAGCAATTCGAGAGAAGTCAGATGTTCCTGTTATCTATTTGTCGGGTAGCGGTGATCGCTATTCACTGGAGCGAGCTAAAAAGACTGGCTTTATTGATTTTCTTACCAAACCGGTAACGGGTGGAGATCTTAAGGAACCACTATATATGGCCGTAGATGATCAATCAAATTCTCAAACGGCAAACCGCGTAGCTTAATCTCCAAGTTCTACTAATACACGCCCCACCTGTTGTCCTTCTAAGATATGATCAATCTCTTGGTTAAGCTTCTGCAATGAGCATGTTTTGGTTAACAGATCTAAGAGTTCAGGTTTCCAGTCTGAGGCTAATTTTTCCCATAACTTTTTACGTAGACTCATTTCGCAGTAGCCGCTGTCCATACCTGCCAAATGCACTCCGCGTAAAATAAAAGGATAGACATTCGTATGGAGCTCATGCCCCAGTACATTGCCGCAGCAGGCCACTGTGCCCCCCTGTTTGGTTTGGCGTAAAGTGGTATCCAACATAATTCCCCCGACTGTGTCAATGGCGCCAATCCATTTGCTGCTCAATAATGGTCGTGAGGATTCATCTTGGACTTCATCACGATGGATCACTGTTGAGGCACCAGCCTGTTGAAGAAAGTCAGTTTGATCTACTTTTCCGGTAGCTGCTGTTACGAAATACCCCAGTTTTGACAAGATAGATATGGCCATTATTCCCACCCCTCCCGTGGCACCTGTCACTAAAATTTCCCCACTATCGGGTGCTATCTCGTTATGTTGTAGATGGTGGACACCAATAGCTGCGGTAAATCCTGCCGTGCCTATCATCATGCTTTCCTTTAATGAAAGTCCAGCTGGTAAGGGTACAACCCATTGTGAGGGTACTCGAATATATTGACCAAATCCACCGAATGTATTTTGGCCAAGATCATAACTGGTTACAATTACCTTGTCACCAGTATTGAGTGAAGGATTATCACTTTCTACAATGGTACCTGCTGCATCAATTCCGGGAATATGCGGATAATTTTTTGTGACTCCTTTATTGCCTGTTGCAGAGAGGGCATCTTTATAATTGAGGGAGGAGTATGAAACTTTTATCAGGGTGTTATAATCAGGTAATTTATCAATTGGCCAATTTTTAACAGATCGCGAAAATTGTCCCTCAGACTTCTCTTCTACAACAAGTGCTTTAAATAGTGTCATAAGAATTTCTTCAGTTTTTTCAGCCAGTTCAATTTTCCCTCATAGGGTGGATATCGCAATGGTATGTCGAGCCAGTTGCTTTTTTTCATAATACTCTTGGGATGACTAAAAGTATCAAAACTTGCTTTGCCATGGTAGCTTCCAAAGCCGCTATTCCCCATACCGCCAAATGGGAGTTTTGGATTGCCCAGGTGAGCCACGGTATCGTTTATACATCCTCCTCCAAAACGCAGGCGGTGCATAACTTTTTTCTGATTCAGTTTGTTGGTGGAAAAGAGATAGAGAGCGAGAGGATGGGATTTAGATTGGAGGGTTTCTATAATATGATTAAGCTCATTAAATCTTAAGATAGGTAGGATCGGACCAAAAATTTCTTCCTGCATGATCGGATCGTCCCAGCTAATATTTGTTAATACGGTGGGTTCTATATAGCGTGTGTCTGGGTTTGTGCTTCCTCCATAAAAAACGTTTGATGGATCAATGAGATTTGCCAGCCGATGGAAATGTTTGTCAGAAATAATGCGCGCAAAATCATCGCTTTGGGCAGCATTATCCCCGAAAAAATTTCGGATATGTTCTTTCAAC
The DNA here is from genome assembly GCF_038594945.1 of Fodinibius sp. Rm-B-1B1-1. NCBI lineage: Bacteria > Pseudomonadati > Balneolota > Balneolia > Balneolales > Balneolaceae > Fodinibius > Fodinibius alkaliphilus. The sequence goes on along the minus strand of NZ_JBCFYD010000001.1, from coordinate 727,410 downwards.
AGGTTGCAAAATTTATCATGCAAGGAGTTTTGTACATATACGAAATCGGGGCTCACGCAGGTTTGTCCTGCATTGATGAACTTACCCCAGGCAATTCGTTTTGCCGCCAGTTCAAGATCAGCGGTTTCATCAACAATAGTAGGAGATTTTCCACCCAGTTCTAAGGTGAGCGGTGTAAGCTGTTCGGCTGCAGCTTTCATGATGATTTTTCCGACGTGTGTGCTCCCGGTAAAGAAAATATAGTCGAGCGGTTGGGATAACAGAGCTTGGGTGGTATCAGCATCTCCTTCTACCACATGCAAAAAGCCGGGATTGAAATTACTATTAATTATTTTTGTTAGTAAGGCGGAAGTATGAGGAGCTATTTCTGATGGTTTTATAATGACGGTATTACCAGCGGCGATGGCTCCAAGGGCGGGATTTAGTGTGAGCTGCACGGGATAATTCCAGGGACCGATTACAAGTGTTACACCATAAGGTTGTGGTTTAATGTAACTTTTGGAAGGGAAATTGATGCGCGCGCTCTTGGCTCGCTGGGTGCTTGACCAGTTATTTATATTGGCTAAAATATGGTCGATCTCTTGATCCAAAACCATAATTTCGGTGCTAAATGTTTCGAAAGCAGGTTTTTCGAAATCATGTTTCAAGGCCTCAATGATTTCTCCTTCGTATTTATTCAGGGTTGCTTTCAGTTTGCGTAGCTGTGCTTTCCGAAATTTTACTTTTAAGGTCTTGGCATCCTTAAAAAATTGCCGTTGTCGTTGAACGATATTTTTCATGGTTGATCCATTTTAGGATTAGGTTCGTCCTGTGAATGTATCCATCGAATGATAAACCTGGAAAAGTTGGCCGGCTACAAAATCAAAAACGGGCGTTGGAAGTATTCCTTTTAAGAACGGAAGTATTTTTACCATAAAAGGTTCCCGGAGGTGTGTTTTATTTTTCCGAATCGCTTTAATAATCTTTTCGGATATTTCACCAGCATCGAGTAAAGGAGTAAGTGCCGGAGGGGTTACGCCCTCAAAAAGTCCCGTGTTGATGTAACTGGGTTCAATAGTTGAAACATGAATGTGCGGATATGATTTTAGTTCCAACCGGAGAGAGTCGGACCAGCCGATTAGGCCCCATTTGCTGCTGGTATAAACCGACATATTGGGATTTGCCATTCGGCCGGCTGCTGAAGCGATGTTGACGATATGTCCCGATTTTTGGGTAATCATATTATCCAAAAAAGCTTGTGTGGTATGCATGGCTCCCAACAGGTTAAGACGGATGAGATGCTCAATCTGTTGGGGAGCATAGTTCTTAAAAGGGCCGCCAACAACCGTCCCGGCATTGTTAATCAAAATGTCGACGGGTCCGTGTGCTTTTAAAAGTCTATCGGCTGTTTGATAAATTTGGTTAGGTTTGGCGATATCAACCTCGTAGCTATAAACCTGATTGTTATATTTAGAAAGGGTCTGGTGGGCGTTAGATATGGCTTCCGAGCTGATATCCCAGATGAATAATTTATTTGCTCCTGCTTTCAAAGCATGCTTGCCCATAAGTAAGCCAATCCCGCCGGCTCCTCCAGTGATAAGTACATCTTTCCCATTGAAATCACTCATACTTTAACATTCATCTAAAAATCTACAGTATAATTAACTTGGGTAGAGAAGTAGTATTACAAAATCACATCATATTCTAACTTAAGTTAGCAATAAGGCAAAAATATGTTACTTTTCCACCGTTGTATTAAAACTGGCAAAAAATAGACACGAAATGAAAAAAATACTTATAGGGATTGTTTTGGTAGGCGTTGCAGTAAGCTGTATGGATTCTCCCATTGATCAAGTTGCTAATACGATTACTGCAGAAAACCTGATGGATCATATAGAGGTATTATCCTCAGATGAATTTCAGGGACGGGCAACGGGTACCGAAGGAGAAGAGAAAACAGTTGACTATCTAGTTAATGAGCTCCAAGAATATGGTTTGACAGGTGGAGCACAAGATGGTGGGTTTATCCAGGATGTGCCTTTAGTAGGGCAAAAAACAAATCAGGATGCGGAATTGAGAATAAATACCAATGGGTCAGCAACCCAGTTTGAGTATTACTCTGATTTTATGGCATGGCCAGCTAACCTTCAGGAAGAGGTATCGATAGAAGATGCCGAATTGGTATATGTGGGATATGGCATTCAGGCTCCTGAAGAAAATTGGGATGACTTTAAAGATATTGATGTTGAGGGCAAGGTTTTAGTAGTGAAAAATAATGATCCCAGCAGTAAGTCTGATCTATTTGGGGGTGAAACGCGGTTGTATTACGGGCGATATGACTACAAGTATGAGAAGGCCAAAGAGTTGGGTGCTGCCGGAGTACTTATTATTCATACCACTCCATCAGCGGGATATAGCTGGGAGGTCGTAGCCAACAGTTGGAGCCGGGAACGATTTTATCTGCGAGGTAACAATGGTAATGAAGAGGCTCAAACAAAATTTAATGGCTGGCTCACCAAACAAGCGAGCACAGAACTATTTGACGAGGCCGGATTAGACCTTGAAGAACAATTGGAAGCCGCCGAGAGCCGTGATTTTGAGCCGGTGCCATTAGAAGGTATGTCACTTAACCTTAACTTATCGGCAGAATACCGTGAGCAGGAAGCCCAAAATGTGCTTGGAGTAATCGAAGGAAATAATGATCGGCTAAAAGATGAGTACGTAGTTTTTACGGCACATCATGATCATTTGGGCGTTACAAGTTCTGCAGAAGGCGATTCCATTAATAACGGGGCACTTGATAATGCCGCCGGTGTAAGCGCAGTATTGGAGATGGCGAAAGCCTATAAAGAAATTCAGCCGCAGTTAAAGCGCAGTATGCTCTTTCTATTTGTCGGAGCCGAAGAAGTTGGTTTGCTTGGATCAAAATATTGGGCAGATAATCCAACGATTCATCCGGGTAAAGTGACTGCCAACATTAATTTGGATGGCATGAATGTATATGGGAAAACCCGGGATTTAGTGCTTATTGGCTATGATCGCAATAGTGTAAGTGATACTATCGAAAAAGTTACTGAGGAGCGCGGGAGAGTGGTCAAGCCTGATCCCCACCCCGATCGCGGTTATTTCTATCGTTCTGATCACTTTCCACTTGCTAAGAAGGGAATCCCTGCTATTTTCCCCAACCGTGGAAATGAATTTATTGATAAGCCCGAAAGATATTCGGCTATGGTTGATAGCCTTCAAGATGCCAATTATCATAACGTAAATGATGAAATCAATAAGCATTGGGATTTATCCGGTATGGAGCAGGACGTTCGTTTGTTTTTTGATGCTGCCTATCGCATTGCTAATGCTAATGAAATGCAAACGTGGCGCAATGGCGACGAATTTAAACAAATGCGCCTCGATATGATTGAAGAGGCCTCTTCTTCATCCAACTAACTGAAATATTGCAGTTCTTTTGATAACAAAATCTAACTCATACTAATACACAGTAGAAACCGATGAATAAATTAGCAGCAACAGTTGTACTTATCGCCACAATGGTTTTTGGGATGGGCATTGCCAACACATCGAAAGCACAGGAAGGCCCAAGTGACGAGCCACTAACTATTGTTGAATATAGTGACTATCAATGTCCTGCTTGTGCCTACTTCCACCCTATTGTTGAAAAGCTGAAAGATAAATATGGTGATCAGATTGAGTTTGAGATGAAATACTTTCCTCTGAACTCACACCAATATGCAGCTTTGGCAGCCCGGGCAGCACAATCAGCCAAGAACCAGGGCAAGTTTTATGAGATGCATAGTCTATTGTTTGAAAACCAGAATCGCTGGTCTAACTCCGGCAGTCCAACATCCATTTTTATTAACTATGCTCGTGAGTTAGGGCTGGATATTAATCAGTTTAAGAATGATTTAAATGCTTCCGAAACGCAAAAGACAGTGATGGAGCAGCGTAACCAAGGTAGGACTGCGGGCGTAAATGCAACGCCCACCTTTTTTATTGAAGGTGAGAAAGTTGATCCGCTACCAAGAAATTTTCAAGCGTTCGATCAGTTGATACAGCAGCACTTGGACTAATTTTACTAATTAACAAGTTCCCATACGTATTATGGTATACGAATTTCTTAACAAGAAGCCGGAATTTCCCGATTCTGCATTTGTAGCACCCAGCGCCGATATTATTGGAGATGTAAATTTCGGGGAGGAAAGTAGTGTTTGGTTCAATGTTACCATCCGTGGTGATGTGAATTGGATTAAGGTTGGTGATCGCTCGAATATTCAGGACAATACGTGTATTCATGTAATGAACCAGACCGGCCCCACCCAAATTGGAGATGAAGTAACTATTGGACATAACGCGATGATTCATGGTTGTACCATTCACGATCGTGCACTTATTGGTATTCATGCCACTGTGTTGGATGAGGCAATCATTGAATCCGATGTAATTGTAGCCGCGGGAAGTTTGGTCCCACCAGGCAAGCGTTTGGAATCGGGTTATATGTATATGGGGAGCCCGGTAGAGAAAAAGCGTAAGCTTACCGATGACGAAATTGCGTCTATTAAAGAGCATGCCGACAATTATGTGAAATATGCCCGGGCTTACATGCAGAAAGATACGTACGAGACAAATCCTTTTTATTCAACTGAAAGTTGAATGTTAAAGGTTAGGAATTCCTCTCGGGAAACCTTTAACTGCAAACTTGTAACTTTCAACTAATGTAGTGTCTGGAATTTATCTTCACATTCCTTTTTGTAAGCAGGCCTGCTCGTATTGTGATTTCTATTTTGTGACGCAAACCTCCGAGCGGGAACACTTTGTACAGCGGTTGGTTGATGATATTAAAAGTTATAAGAATACAAGGTTTGTTGAGGAAAAAGTGAACTCGATTTACTTTGGTGGAGGGACGCCTTCGTTGTTAGCTCCTGCCCAAGTTGAGCAAGTTTTAGATGCGCTGAACGAAGTGTTTGATGTGGCATCCCGAGAAACCACACTGGAGATGAACCCGGATGATGTAACTTCTTCATTTTTAGCTGATATAAAGTCGTTGGGAATTGATCGGGCAAGCATGGGGGTACAAAGCTTTGATCCCGAGCTGTTGCAGTTTATGAATCGGGCACATAACAGTGAGGAAGCCCGTCAGTGTTTGGAGCTGCTTAGCCAGTCAGATTTTGATACGTTTACCGTAGATCTGATCTATGGTAATCCTAACCAATCGGTTAAACAGCTTAAAAAGGACGTAAAAACCTTGCTTAGTTTTGCTCCACCGCATATTTCGGCCTATTCGTTAACGATTGAACCCAAGACAAGATTAGGAAAGCAGGTGGAGCTCGGACGAATTGCGCCCCCCGAGGATGACAAGGTGGCTGAACATTTTGATATAATTAACCAGCTATTTAGTAGTGAGGGAATAGAGCGCTATGAAGTGAGCAATTATAGTGTGCCGGGTAAGGAGGCCATTCACAATAGTAGTTATTGGGAGCATGAAAACTATTTGGGTTTTGGTCCTGGTGCCCATTCGTTCTGGTGGGAAGATGCCGCTGAACGGTGGGAAAATGAACAGGATTTACGGAAATATTTACGTGGCGAAGATCATCCCCAGAAAGAGAAGTTAGCGCTTGAACAGCTTGCCGAGGAAAGACTGATGATGGGGTTGCGCACAAGAAAAGGAGTTGCTTTTGAGGAGATGGAATCGCGATATAACTATATATTTGGGGATAGGCAGCATGCGTATCTGAAACGATTGGTTAAGGAACAAAAAGCGATGGTTGATGATCGGATAATACTTACAGATAAGGGGATAAAAATTGCCGATGCGATTATTTTGGATTTAGTAACGTTGCAATAGATTGCTTATTTATAGCATGGAAAAGAAATGCTCATATTAACAATTGAATAACAGGCTGATGAAAGCGAGTTTTAAAGCATTTATGAGGGAGATTATCGATTATGCAGGATTGTTTCCGCCGGCCGATCTCTCTCTGGACACTTCTCTCCAAAAGTACAGCAAGTATCGTAAGGATAGTGACGCCTGGATGTTGTCGAGGTATATAATACCGGCCTCTCGATTAGAAGAGTTAAAACCCTACCACGACAATTTATTTGCGGGGGGCGAACCGTATAAATTTTCAGTACTGGGAAAAAGAGCCGAAACGATTTCGGGTTTCTACGAGGATCTCCAGAACATAGCGAGGTCGATAGAGAGAGCTCACGATGAGCATGGAAAAGCCATTACCACAGATGTGCTGGAGCTTAAGCTGCCCCGGGAGGCTGTTTTTGCTAATGACGAAGCGTTATTGGCTGATATATATGCTAAAACAGCAGATCTTATAGGGGGGCGGGAGATCTTTCCCACAGAGGTATTTTTCGAGGGAATTTTTGATAAAAACTGGGAAAAGGAGATTGGTTTAATTCTGGAAGCAATGGACCGCTATAATGCCGGAACGAAAGATGAAAGCAATATGAGAGCCGGATTCAAACTACGCTGCGGTGGCGTTGAAGCCTCAATGTTTCCAGCGGTTGAGCAGGTGGCTTTTACGTTGAATAAAGTGCGAGAGCAGAATATAGCGCTGAAGTGTACGGCAGGATTGCATCATCCTATCCGGCATTACAATTATACGGTAAAAACAAAGATGTATGGCTTTTTTAACATTTTTGGTGGCGCTATGCTTGGGTATGCGCATGATTTTTCTGACGAGCAAATGCAGCAGGTTATTAAAGAAGAAGATGCCGAGCATTTTTCGTTTACTGAAAGCGGTTTTCGTTGGAAGGATTACGAGATCTCAACCCAAGAGATTACTGAGCTGCGCAACGTAGCGGTTACATCATTTGGTAGCTGCAGTTTTGATGAGCCGCGAGAAGATCTGCAAAAATTGGGACTTTTATAACACGAGAAAAGGAATTCATTATTTAGAATTTAAAATTCAAAAGCTCACAATATGCATCCAACAAACGATCCTAACTTGGAATCATTTATTGAGGTAGATTCGAAATCACATTTCCCCATTCAAAACTTGCCATATGGTGTAGCACGATCGAAAGATGATGGAGAGGTTTTTATCTGTACGGCTATTGGTGATTATGTGGTTAATCTTGCGGAGCTCGATGCCGCGGGGGTTTTTGATGGTCCGCACCTGGATGGAAAGCCAGTATTTAGAGAGCGAACACTAAATATGTTTATGGAACTTGGTGGTGAAGCCTGGGCTGAGGCTCGATCGTATATTAGTACATTGTTAAGTGCAGATGAGCCGGCACTTCGCGATAATCAACCACTTCGGGAACGCGTGCTTACCCCGATGGATGAGGTTGAAATGTTGTTGCCGGTTGATATCGGAGATTACACGGACTTTTACTCTTCTGAACAGCATGCCACAAATGTGGGCAGCATGTTTCGGGATCCAGAAAATGCCCTTAAGCCAAATTGGAAACATCTGCCGGTAGGTTATCATGGACGTGCAAGTTCGGTAGTCGTAAGCGGTACAGATCTACACCGTCCCAAGGGACAAATTTTACCGCCTGATAGCGAAGATACTCCGGTTTTTGATGCATGTAAGTTGTGCGACTTTGAACTTGAGATGGGATTTTTGACAGGACCGGGAAATGAGCTTGGGAATCCCATCTCAGTACAAGATGCCGAAGATCATATTTTTGGATTAATGCTTGTTAATGACTGGAGTGCACGCGATATCCAGAAGTGGGAATACCAGCCATTGGGACCGTTTTTGGCCAAGAATTGGGCGACGACTGTTTCGCCGTGGATTGTGACGCTGGATGCGCTGGAGCCATTTCGCATAGAAGGGCCGGAGCAAGATCCCAAGCCTCTGCCCTATTTGCAATCTGAAGGAAAGTGGACATTCGATATAAATCTGGATGTGTTTTTGCAGTCCGAGGAAATGGATGCTCCTCACAAAGTTTGTGCATCTAATGCCAAAAATCTCTACTGGAATATTGCACAGCAATTGGCCCATCAAACGGTAACAGGTTGTAACGTACGTCCCGGCGACCTGTATGCTTCAGGTACTATTAGTGGAAAAGAGAAATCGTCGTATGGGAGCATGCTGGAATTAAGTTGGAAGGGAACCGATCCCATTGAATTGCCCAATGGTGAAAGTCGAACGTTCTTGGAAGATGGTGACGAGGTAACGATGACTGGCTATGCCGATACCGACGATTACCGTATTGGTTTTGGTGAAGTGAAGGGAAAGATTTTGCCGGCTAAAGATTAGTGTAGGTTAAAAGTGAGAAGCAAGAAGGTATAAGAACTTTTTAGACTTCTTGCTTTTCATTTCTTACTTAATAAGCGTCATTTTTTTAACTATTTGCTCTCGATCAGTGACCAGTTGGTAAAGGTACACGCCTGATGCAAGGTCACTGCCATCAAAAGTGGGCTCATAAAAACCGGGCATCAGCTCCTCGTCAATCAGTGTTTTAACAAGGCGGCCGGTTGTATCATAAACTTTAAGCTGCACCTTAGTTTTTTCTTCGAGGGTGAATCGTATTTCTGTGGTTTGGGTAAATGGATTCGGATAGTTGTGGCTTAATGTATTCTCAAAGTTATTACCGCCCAACGCCAAATAGACGGAGCTATCATCTCCGGATGAAGTTGATGCGTTTGTAAGTACAAGTCCCAGTCTACTAATATTGTCCCAGCTATATGAAGAGCTCTCAACAGAAGCCTGTCGATCGGCAAGAGGATAAAGCAGTGGTGCAGCCGTCCCGTCGTTGAAATAGGTGATTATCCCAACCCCACTATTTTGTGCCTTGGATGTTGATTCTAGTCTAAGGTTTCCCACAAGATCACTTTGAAGGGGGACCTCAAAATAATTCGCAGCAAAGGCTCCCGGAAGAGATAGCGATGATGGTTCGCGGGGAACCGAGAAATTTTTGGTAAAAATATTTCCACTACTGGAGACTGGGGGGGTAGGATAGTGTTGGCGTTCTTCAAAACCGAAGCCCTGTGCTGCATTGCGTCCAGAGGCATAATGCCAAAGTTGCGATTCAATATAGTTCTGATCAAAAGCAGTTGCCCCGCCCAACTGCTGAGTCATAGCATTAATCATAGTAATGGAAGGGTTATCTTTGATAGTCTCCCACACGTCAACCCAGAATTGAGACCCATATTTTTCTTCAAAAAATAGGGCCCAAGTAATATCCGCGTATGATCCCGGATAAAATCCTCCTTCAGGGTTATTAAAAATCGAATTTTCGCCGTTAATATAGTTATAGTAGTCATTAACATCGTCGTAAACGACTTCTTCCATAAGGGTGGCATCCATTTCAAGCCAGTCTGCTGTTTCTCCATTCCATTTATTGGCTTCGAACTGAATGGCATGTTTGAACTCATGAGCAACGGTTACTTTAATGGCTCCAATCTGATTGCCCTCAGGATCATCATTGGTGGGGAATCCTTCAGCAAAATCATTTTCAATTAGGATGAATGTTGTTTGATTCTGAGGGGCGGTTACACCATAGTAGTCGATATTATAAACATCCCTCATATTTACAATTTCAATATCATAGGTTTGTCCAACAGGTATAGGATCGGTATAGCCCAAACGTTCTACTTCATGACGGTATGAGGAGTCAGCAGCAGCTGCAACTTCTTCTACATAATCGGGGATGCCATTATTATTGGAATCGCCGGGAGGAACAGCATGGTTTCCGGATGTGTCGTAGTGAATGGAAAAATTGCCACCGGGGGATTGGTAGGTTTCTGAGGCCTGTAGTCTCCCAGACTGCATCTGAGATTCCACTTGGTTTATGGTAGAAGGGGATAGTTCAGATTTGTGGCGGTGGTAGTCAGAAATAGCTGAAGTACCACATTTGAGGGGTTGCTCTATATCATTGTTAGCAATCTTACTTTTGGCTTCGGATGGAGAAAACTTAAGCAACACCCGTTGATCTAATGTTAAGTTACCTTTGTTATAGGCACGGTCAATCTGTTGCAACAGGTCAAGTTTTTGAGCCTGTGTTCGATTTTGGGATTGGACGGTGCCAATAAAAAGAAATAAAAATGAGCTCAAAATTATGAGCTGAACGATATACTTCATCAGCAAAATAATATCTTGAAACAAATGGGGTTCATTTCTTGCAAAATTACCCTTATTTTTGGCATCTGCAAATAGTTTGCCCCTCAGGCATCAAGGGTTTTAGTTATAAAGATGAATATATTCTTAGTGCCTGAATAAGGTGGTGTAAGATCTCGTGTCACCCTGAATTTATTTCAGGGTCTGTTTAAAAAAAATTAGAAAAGAAATATTTAAGAAAGATTATTTTAATGCAGATGCTGAAACAAGTTCAGCATGACACGAACATGCAACAAGTAAACTTAGTGTCTTAGTATCAGAGAAACTGAAATTTATATCATGTACGAAGTAATACTGTATTACAAATTTACTACGATTGAAGATCCCGAAACGTTTTGTGAAGAGCATAAACAGTTTTGTAAGGATTTGGGCATCAAAGGTCGCATTTATGTAAATGAGGAAGGTATAAATGGAACAGTTGGTGGTACGCCGGATCAGATTGCGACGTACAAAGAAACGCTGACAAGCATCCCGGGCTTTGACGGTATCGATTTCAAGACCGACACCAGTGAGTATGTTCCTTTCCCGAAGCTTAAGTGTAAGGTCCGTCCAGAGTTAGTATCTATCCACAAAGAGGAAGTTGACCCCGAAGATGGTGGGAAATACTTGGAGCCGCATGAGTGGAAGGAGGTGCTCGAGAATGAAGATGATTATGTTCTTATCGATGTGCGCAATGATTATGAATCTAAAATCGGGCACTTTGAAGGTGCGCTAACGCCACAAGTTGAAAATTTTTATGAGTTTCCCGATTGGCTGGAACAAGTTGAGGACGAGATCAGCAAAGACAAAAAAGTGCTGATGTACTGCACCGGGGGTATTCGCTGCGAAAAATTTTCGGTATTGATGAAAGAAAAAGGCTGGGATGATGTAAACCAGCTACACGGCGGGATTTTACGATATGGCAAAGAAGAAGGCGGCAAGCATTATAAAGGAAAATGTTTTGTGTTTGATGATCGCCTGGTTGTGCCGGTCAATGAAGATAACCTGGAGCCCATCGCACACTGCGAGATTACCGGCAAGCCGGCCGATACCTATATCAATTGTGCCAATATGGAGTGCAATAAACTGTTTGTGTGCTCCGAAGAAGGAGCTCGTAAGATGGGAGGCTGTTGTAGTGAAGAGTGCCGACAAAGTGAATACAAACGGCCGTTCGATCCTGAGAATGCGTTCCGCCCCTTTCGAAAATGGTACAACTATTTCGACGAGGATTTTAAAGAGCGTCAGCTTGAAGAGGAAAAAGCCGGATAACATAATTTGGCTGACATCATAAGCTTATCTATTTGCTGGCATATACTCTTCGTGGTTTTATCTCATAGTTCTTGTTTGCCTGACATACCAATGTCTGCCCCCCAGACATAGTAATGTCATACCCTAAGACATGGTAATGTCAGGCACCAGGACATACTAATGTCTGATACAATGACATTGTAATGTCGGTTACCATGTGCCTATAAGCTTGGTGAGTTAGTTGTGTTTGTGATTGGGAAGATGCCTCATTAAAAGGAAGGGTACGGAAGGATTCCGTTTGGACTATACCAATATGACTTATTCTTCCCCCTTAAAAAAAGCCTTTGCAATACGCACAAAGTGCGAGGGACGATCCAGAAAGGCGTAATGCCCGGCGTTATCGATGACGACTAATGCTGCATTCTTGATTCCTTCTTCCATCCGTTTAGCCTGATAAAGCGGCGCGGCTTCATCATTTTCTCCCCACAGTAAAAGTACCTCATGTGGTATTTTGGGGAGACAGGGTTCCAAGTATTCGCTGACCGTTTTCACAAAGGTTTCGCGCATGATGCCATCCAGCTTGCTGTAGTCGCTGGATCCCAATGATTTCCATATCGATGTTTGTCGTAGCCAGCCCAGTGCCTTTTCGCGGAGATTGTTCGGCAATACCAGAAAGGGGGCTTTAAGTAGCTTGGCCGTATACTTTTTCACATAGTACGAGAAGCTTCGCTTGGGTTTCATCCCCGCTCCGCCGGTGATAAGTACTTTGTCAATAAGTTGTTCTGCCTGGGGACGTGCACAAAGCTTTAGCGCCATGCGTCCCCCGAAAGAGTGAACCAAAAGATCAACGGAATCGAATTCATGCTCCGTGATAAATTCTTGAATTAAATCGGCGTAATCATCGATCGACCACGGCTGGTTGGGCACCGAAGAGTTCCCAAATCCCGGTAGATCGAACACGTAGCAGTCACGAATCTCGGCAAGTTCCTTGGCAAGCGGCATCATCACCTGCTTATTACTTCCCCACCCATGAAGGATGATCAGGGGTTGGCGATCCTTAACGCCTACGCGATTATAAGAAATGGAGAGATTGTCGTAGTGATATATTTTTGTTGATTCCATAATCAGAAGCCAAACATCGAATTATTTTCGCCCTCAAACAAGAGTGATTTTGTAAGTTTTGTCTGGTGTATCGGTCTTACCAGTAGGGATTAATAATTTTAAGAGAGGATACCTATGAAGAGAACATTATTTTTCTGGCTGGAAAAGTTGAAAATTGCACCGGGCGAACGCAAGACGATAACAGCCCTGCTGATATTATTGGTTGCTTTGGGAGTGTTGAACCTTGCTTTGTCGTCGTCGGTTCCTTTTGATGGGGATGAGTATCGCGAACTTGAAGAACAGTTTGCCGAGCGAACAGCGTTGATCAATGCAGAAGAGGAAAAATTGTTGGAGCAGTATTATCCATCCGACAAGTCCGTGGTTAAACGAACTGTAGTTGATACGGTTGAAAAGGATTCTACCTCTAATGAGAGGAATGGAAGTCAGGAAGAACGTACCGCTAAAGCCTCTTCTGGGGATAAAATAAACGTGAATACAGCAAATGAACAGGCATTGAAGACGCTGCCTGGTATTGGCCCGACCTATGCCAAACGTATTGTTACCTATCGCCAGGAGCACGGGAGATTTGAGTCGTTTTCGGAGCTCAAAAAAATTAAGGGAATTGCGCAAAAACGATTGGATAAATTGATGCCATTTATCAAACTTAAGGATTCAAATTAATGCAACAGAATCCTGATGGCTACACGTATTTTATGGGCGGATGACGAGATCGATCAGCTGAAGCCTCACATTATCTTTTTGGAAAATAAAGACTTTGAAGTCACCCCCGTCACGAACGGCAAAGATGCGATTACACTCATCAAGGAACAACCGTTTGATATTGTGTTTTTGGATGAGCAGATGCCGGGAATGGATGGATTGGCTACACTCAATAGGATCAAAACGATAAATGCGAATTTGCCTGTCGTGATGATTACTAAGAGTGAGGAAGAGTCGATCATGGAGGATGCAATTGGCGGCAAGATTTCTGACTATTTGATTAAGCCGGTTAATCCCAACCAAATTGTATTGACGATAAAGCGAATTTTGGAGCGTCGCCGCATTCGCAATGAGAAGTTTGCGCAATCATATCTGCGCGACTTTAATGAGATATCGGGAAGGATCCATGAAGAAACGGATTGGGAGGAGTGGATTAACATTTATAAGCAGCTTACGCAGTGGGATATCGATTTGGAGTCGGGTGATGAGTCGCTGCGGCAAGTGTTAGCTGATCAGTATCGTGAAGCCAATAAGATGTTCAGTCGTTTTGTAGGACGAAATTACCGGTCGTGGCTTAATCAATCTACCCCGGAACGGCCGGCCCTATCGACTGATATTGTCCGTGAGTATGTGTTACCGCATGTTAAAAACGGGCAAAAAACCCTGTTTTTAGTCATTGATTGTATGCGGTATGATCAGTGGCTGATGTTTCAAGATCTGTTGAATGAGGATTATGCGATTGATACCGATTTTTACTATTCCATTTTACCAACGGCCACACCCTATTCTCGAAATGCTATTTTTTCGGGATTGTTTCCGCTCGAAATCGAAGATATTTATCCCCGGCTGTGGAGCCAGGGCGAAGATGAGAGCTCGTTAAATCAGTTTGAGGAGGAACTGCTGGTTAAACAGTTGAAGCGCAAGGGCATCGATAAAAAGGTGAAGTATGAAAAGGTACTTAAAACCGAAGAGGGGCAAAACTTAACAGATAATATCCACAATTATCTACAGGTACCACTTAGCACGTTTGTGTACAATTTTGTGGATACCCTGGTGCACTCGCGATCTGATTCTGATGTGCTCAAAGAGATTGCCCCCGATGTGCCGGCCTTTCGGTCGCTGACAAAAACATGGTTTCAGCACTCTACCCTATTCGAAATTTTTAAGCTACTGGCTGATGAGGAGGTGGTCATCGTGGTAACCAGCGATCATGGCGCCGTTCGTGCACTTCGCGATACGAAGGTCTATGGAGATCGAGAAACTTCTACCAGTTTGCGATATAAGTATGGGCGCAATTTATCAGCCAATGAAGATGCTGCAATGATTATTGAAAATCCGGCAGATTACAAGTTGCCGACGCCGGGGCATTCTAATAATTATATTATTGCGAAAGAAGATTACTACTTTGTGTATCCTACCAACTATCACCGCTATCAAAATCGCTATCGCGATACGTTTTTGCATGGTGGGACAAGCATGGAAGAGATGATTTTGCCTATTTCTACGCTCCGCCCAAAGTCTACATTATGACAGCGGGAAAGTTAGCAAGCTTATTATTTTACTCTCTTAGATGAGAACTGATTATGGAGAAAGAGTTTACGACTACATCACCAGACGAAACAATTGTCAAAGGACGCGCTTTTATAGATGCGTTATCTATTGGCGATGTTGTTTGTTTGGAGGGAGAGTTGGGAGCTGGTAAAACCCATTTTGTTAAGGGGATGGCCGAAGGGTTTGGGATTGACGGGAATGAGGTTAGTTCTCCAACCTTTACCTTGATCAACGAATATTACGGGGATAAGACGTTATATCATTTCGACTGCTACCGTATGGAATCGCCCCGGGAAGCACTGGAAATTGGGGCCGAAGAATATTTTTATGGCGAAGGAGTTACTGTTATCGAATGGCCGGAGCGAATTCTCGAACTTATTCCACCTCATGCCATTTGGATTTCTATTGAAGCACCTGACAAGAATACCCGAAAATTTGTCATTAGAAAAAGGGATTTCTAATCCCGTATATTAAGCCTTCATGGCAACAAAGAAACGACTATCATATCGACTCGATCGGCTGCCGGTTATTTATCCGTATAACCGCAGGGCGAATAATAATATCCAGCTCGGGGACTTGGTTTACTATGGTCCGTGCCCGGAATATTACGGGATTGGCGAAGTAGTACGTGCGTTTGAGGGATACTGTATCGTGGATTTCCGGCGAACGGGCGAACTCAATATCGAGAAAGATGCTATGGCTATGAAGTATTTGATTCCTATCCACAAGTTAAACTTAGGGCACATTCTAAAGAGTACGTAAAGATATTTTCGCCCAATACCTTTTTCTGATTGGAGAAGGTTTACTTGGGATCTCCTACTATTTCATCTTTGGCAAAATCAGTTTCCTCAAACAGATCCCCATTATCTTTTCTTCCCAGTAGCCAAAGTATAATACTTGCTGTGAGTCCCGGATAAAATGGTTCGATTCCCCAGAACGTATAGTTGTATGTACCGTCGCTGGTGATGGTACCCAGGATGAGCCATGCCAGTGATACCCCAATACTGCCCACCATTGTAGGAAGTACCCACGGTTTTTTTAATGTGAAAAATCGTAGATAGACTCCAAGCACGGGGATCAGTAAACCGGGAATCATCACCGACCCAATAACATACCACAGATCTATGACGCTGGGGAATATGATGATAAGTAAAATGCCTAAGAGGGCTGCTGCCAACGTGCTTATTCGCGTTAGCGTATTGTTGTTTGTATTGGGAAAAATCTTAACAAGCAGGTCGCGTCCCAGGGTTTGTCCCGATAAGAACAGGTAGCTGTCTAATGTAGACATAATGGTAGCCAGCAGTGCTACGAAAAAGAGTCCTTTGAGACCAATGGGTAATATTTCATTGGCCAGATATGGATAAACCATAATCGGTTCTGCCAGCGTATCCCCAAGAATAGCAAAGCCATACATGCCGCTAAAAACAGTCAAAAAGTCGAATGCTGACCACAGGAGAATGGAAATAAAAATCCCGTTTTTAGCTGTTTTGGGAGATTTTGCTGCTGCGGCGCGCTGGTGAAAGCTGGGATCTACAAAAGTCCACAGGGCGATAAAAAACCAAACGAGGATGTACTGTATGCTTTCACCGCCGGTAATGTTTTTGAAGTCAGCAGGGACAGTCTCCCACAGTTCTCCCAATCCGCCAAATTCCATTCCGGCAAAGGTGATCAGAAAAATAAACCCGATAAACATGAGAGCAATTTGGAGCATATCGGTGTGGACAACGGCATTAAATCCCCCGAAAATAACATAGGCTACCGAAAATAGTGCTACCGCGCTGGCATACCAGAGAAAATGGCCAGTCCCTCCTGTTAAATATTGAAATATTAGCCCGAGCATGAGAATGTAAGGGGCCGGACTTACTAAGATGAAAATAGGGATGGCAGAAAAACGCCCTGCTGTATCGCCATAAAAATTGCCAACTGCTTCAGGGAGTGAAAGTGCTTTGTTCATGCGGATTTTACCAGCCAGTAGCCATGCAAAAAGGGCTGAGAATACGTAGAAGGGAAACCCAAGGATCAGCCAGGTTGATATCCCGTTTTGGTAACTGAATTCTCCAATCCCCAAAATGCCGCCATACCAAGTGGATACTAAGGTAGCTACAAATGCAGCAAGGCTCATTTTGCGGCCCGATAATAAAAAGGATTCTTCATCGGTTTCCTCCCATTCGCGCTGCCAGGTAAGGTAAACTAATAGCCCGAAGTAACTTAGTATGAGGCTCCAGTCGAATAGGGTGAATTGTAGTTCAGACAATGTGGTATTGTTATGTTAAGATGAATGGAAGATATCTTGAAATGAATGAGGGGTCAATCCGAAAAGTGTTTCGTATAGAGAAGCAGATCTCCTTTTTTATGAGTGATTTCAATCGGTGAATCAACGACTTCATTTGAGGAGCCATCACGCACGCCATTTTCTAAAGTCTCATTATCGAGGGGATATTTAAGTCCGTTGGTAGTGATACCCGAAACCCTGCCCGAGAGTGGGAACAGAGAAACCTGTGTGCCAACTGTTATGGGAGATGTAAAAGAATTGGACAATAGTTGTGTTTTTCCGAAATCATCAATTAAAAGTATTTGCTCAAAATAAGTGTCGTATTTCTTAAGTACGGATAGATTTTTAAGCGTTTGGTCCAGTCGGTGTCCGGTAGCTCCAAGAATATTGATATGTGTACCGTGTTCTTTTTGAGCATGGGAAAGAGCCTTCTCTAAATCATTACTTTGCTGGCTGGGACGAAATATAATCTCAAAGGGAGCATCCCCATTGCCTTTAAAACTATCTAAATCGCCGATAACAACATCGGGAAATGTATCCCATGCAAGGGCGATATTGGCCCCTCCATCAGCGGCAATAAAGTAATCTGCGTTCGCTCGATATTCGTGGAATAGTTCTTGTGATGGAGGCTTGCCATTGCAAAGAATAAGTACCGTTTTCATCAAAAATGCGTTTAAAGGCTTTCAGGTGTACTTTTTGTTTAATGATACGATATAATGGAGAAAGAATTTAGTTCCAAAAAAATATTGCTTTCTTCCACGCTATATACCATTTTATTAAGCTTATTTTTCGCGCTATAAAAGGCCATTATGTTTGAAGAACTCATTCAAAAACTGCAAGAGTTTGACACTGTGGGTGTTTATTCGCACATCCGCCCGGATGGGGATTGTATCGGTGCCCAGGTGGCAGCTTGTTTGTGGTTAGAAAAAAATGGTGTAAATGCCATTGGCTTTAATGATGACGATGTGCCGTTGAATTTACAATGGCTCAGCGATTTTTATCCCATTCACAAGCCGGAGGAGAAATTACTGAAAAAGTGTGATGCTTTTTTGGTGCTTGATGGAAATTCCCCCAAAAGGTTTGGTAGCTATTCTGATTATGTGCAGGATGATCCCAAACCCTCCTTTATGATTGACCATCATCCTGACCCTTACGACGGTTTTGATATGTCGATATCGGTAGAGGAAGCATCTTCGACCTGTGAGCTTGTCTTTCATCTCTTTTTGCAAAACGATATTTCTCAGGTTGATGAAAACGTGGCAAAAGCTCTATATACCGGTATTTTAACAGATACAGGATCGCTGCAGTATGACAGCGTTACCCCCGAAACAATGAATATTGCAGCAGAGTTACTTCGATTGGGTGAGTTTCGTCCCAATGAGGTGGCCGAAAAAGTGTTTTCAACCAAAAGTCTTAACCAGCTGCATCTACTTAGCAAGGCGATGAGTACGATAGAGTTATTTGAGGACAATCAAATTGCTATCATGTACGTTACGAAAGAGATGCTGGAAGAGACCAATACTACGAATGACGATTGTGAAGGATTCGTCGCCTATCCGCTGAGTGTAGCTGGAATTAAAGCTGCAATATTATTTAAGGCGCTGGGTGATGGTGTCAAGATGAGTCTAAGATCTAAAAGCAATGATGTGGACGTAAATAAGTGGGCCCGAAAAGTAGGTGGCGGCGGACATAAAAAGGCTTCTGGTGCTTGGCATCCCGGGCCGTTAGAGGAAGCAATCGAAGATTTGGTAGAGATTGGAGCTGAACAGCTGGTTAGTGTAGATAAGTCGTAATAAATTTTTTACTTGATGGTTAAGCAGTCCGTTTCTCTATTAGCGGTTGTCCTTTCTTTTGGATTGCTATCGGCAGGTTGTACCGATAGCAACAGAGAATCACAGTTGGCAAAGACTGGTGGATTTTCTGAAGCTACGGGCGCAAATATTTCATCCGTTATTGAAGATACAACCCAAAAAAGTAATACAGAGTCCTTTTCTGCTGATGGCATCCAAACCGATAATTCAGATATTAATACAGGGCAAAATGCCAACCAACAAATTACGACAAGCAGGCGAACCGCGATAACCGAGGCAGTTCAAAGAGTAAGTCCGGCTGTGGTAAGTATTACGGTTACGGAGATGGTACAAGGCGGTCGCCGCCTGGAGTTTAGTGAGTATTACAATCGCTTTATCCCGGTACCCATTGAGCGTGAGGTGAGCAGTATGGGATCGGGGTTTATCATCAATGAAGATGGGTTGGTAGTAACAAACCAGCATGTTGCAAATCGGCATGCCAAGCGGGTTGTAGTATCATTGCCGGATGGTTCGCAGTATGAGGCGGAGGTATTGGGTGAAGATGAGCTTGCGGATTTGGCACTGTTAAAAATTAAGGCTGATCATCCCTTTCCAGCGGTAGAGTTCGGTGATTCGGATAGCGTACTGGTTGGGGAATGGTCGTTGGCAGTGGGGAATCCTTTTGGGTTATTTGAGTCGGCGAAGCCATCAGTGACGGTAGGCGTGGTGAGCGCGAAGAATCGTGATTTTCGTCCCAATCCTAATGAGCCCCGTGTATATATGGATATGATTCAAACTGATGCTGCGATCAACAGGGGGAATTCGGGCGGGCCACTGGTTGACAGTGAGGGTAAAGTAATAGGAGTAAATACTTTTATTTATACTGGAGGCACCAGCGGGGGGAATGTGGGGCTTGGTTTTGCCATTCCCAGCAACAGAGTACAAAAAATTATTCGTCAACTATCTACTACAGGAGAGGTAACCCTATCTTATGATCCTGGTTTTAACACTGTTGAAATGACGCGCCAGCTGGTCTTGAAGTATAATTTGCCCGCATTGCGGGGATTGTTGGTCAATAGTGTAAATAAAGATGGGCCGGCTTTTGAGGCAGGCATTGTACCGGGCGATATTATCTTACGAATTGGAGAAGAGCGTATCCAGAGTAAGATGCATGCCCAAGCCCTGTTTCGTGAGTATGAAGAGGGTGATTCGATGCGGGTGGAATTGTTCAGAAAAGGAGACCGCTACGAAACTAAGATGTACCTCCGAAAAAAGGTCAAAAAGTAACAGGAGTTTGCTTTTAGCCTGATGGTTAACCACCAGGCTATGTGGATATTATTCTTTTTTGCGATTTAGAAACCGTTCCACTCGCTCTTCGTGGAGTTCGCTTTCCCAGAACTTGGCAAAGGAATCAAGTTCGGCATTTATCGCTTTCCATCGTGCTTGTGTCAATTTCATTGCCCCACTCTTGAGATTTTTAATGAAAGCCCGATCATTTTTAATAAGAGTTTCTGCCTTGGATCGAACGCCATCCCGAAAGTCATTGCTTTCAATAACATGGTTGATAAGTTTGTGGTTCAAAGCTGATTCAGCATCAATAACTTTAGCTTCGGCCAGCCAAAGTAGTGCTGTAGACCGACCGACTTTTTCGACAAGGCGTGTTAAGCCACCCCATCCTGGTGGCAGGTAAAATTTGCCCTGGGTAAAACCGAAAGTAGCATTTGGGGTTGCCATCCTAAAATCAAAGGCGAGCATTATTTCACATCCACCACCGTAAGCCGCACCGTTAATAGCAGCAATCGTCCAGCAGGGCAGTTTTTCGATGCGTTCCAGTATAGTGAGCATTCGCCGAGCCATTGGTTTGGCTTCTTCAGCCGTTTTAATAGTATGAAATTCTTTGAGATCGCCTCCCGAAATAAATGTTTTATTCCCAGATCCCGATAAAACAAAGCAGCGGATATTGGAATTTTGTTCCAACTCGTCAAGTAGGTTTTCTAATGCATCCATCACTGCAAAATTGATGGCATTATGGGATTTGGGTCTGTCAATTACGGCGCGACAAATATGATTTTGGCGTTCGACTTTTACAACACTCACTGTTAGATTATGACTTGTTTAAATTGAAGCTTAATCACGAATCTATATGTATCTGGTCAATAAAGAAAAGATAAATCGGTCGCTTTCGGCAAAAATTGTTGATGCTCGTGTAGCTCAGGTGTTTAACACGTTCCGGGATGTGCTGGTAACATCCTCTTTTGGAACTACCTCCGCTGTGTTATTGCATCTGGTTAGCAGAATTAAGCCCGGTTGTCCCATCTATTTTATTGATACGGGATATCATTTTGAAGAGACGATTGATTATAAGAATCGGCTGACGCGTTTGTTGGATTTAAATGTGATTGATTTGCGCCCCGACCCCAACCAGCATACGAAAACATTTAAAAATGAGTTGTGGGATCACAATCCTGATAAGTGTTGCGAAATTAATAAGGTGGAACCCCTTGATCGTGTCAAAAATGACTACAAGGTGTGGATGTCGGGGCTGATTGGATTCCAGAATCGGCATCGTAATAGTTTGCCTATTATGGATGACGATGATGAGTTGATTAAGTTTTATCCGCTGATCGACTGGAATTCATCATTGGTTGAAGAATACATTGAGAGTCATGGCTTGCCCGAACATCCGCTGAAGGAAAAAGGATATCAGTCAGTGGGTTGTACGCATTGTACGGCACCGGGACAGGGACGAGAAGGCCGATGGAGTAATCTTTCCAAAACAGAGTGTGGCCTGCACAACAACGGCTAAATGTCCTCTACTTCGTAGTCAATCTCTTGTTTTTGGGAATTCTTGATAATCCATCGCTGATATTCTTCATTCCCTTCCTGTTCGGTCAGTTGCAGTGATATAATACAGGGACAATCGTAGCTGTGTAGTGTTTTAACGCGTTCCGTAAGTTCTTTAACGTTGTGGTAGGGAGTTTTCGCGATGAGGATGGTTTCAGTGTCTTCTACAATTTCACCTTCCCAGCGGTAAATGGATTCCATGCCTTCGACGATATTAACGCACGCAGCTAATTGTTCTTTTACCAGCGTTTTGCCGATGGATTTAGCTTCTTGTTTGTTTTTTGTGGTAATGTATACCAACCGTAAGTTATAAAACATGGGTAAGGGGAGTCAGTATTAGGGTTTCGATGCAACGCCAAAATTACAAAATTGCTGAAATGACTCATAGCTCTTTCAACAGAAATACATGTTTTATTTGTGTTGAAATCAGAAGAAAAAAGCCATATTTTTCGAGACTCTCAAATTCTGGTAAAGCTAATTGTTTTGCCAAATGTTGAAAGTACCTGCGAGAGTGGCGGAATTGGTAGACGCGCTAGATTTAGGATCTAGTGCCTTTAAGGCGTGGGGGTTCGAGTCCCCCCTCTCGTACTTAGCATGTTATCACTTATTATTTTATTGTCATAATCAAAGACCATTCGGAGTAGTTCTGTGGAAATTACTGTAAACGATATAACCTCTGTCGATAAAGAGTTAATTATTTCAGCCGATCGTGAAGATCTGGAGCCTAAATTTAAAGAGGCGTACAAAAAATATCGCGGCCAAATTAATATGCCCGGGTTTCGTCCTGGCAAGGTGCCGTTGAAAATTGTACGTAAGCGTTTTGGCGATGAGATTGAGCAGGAAGAGGTCGGCAAATACGTTCAGGAAGTATTTGAAAATGAGGTGGTTCCTGAATATGAGCCGGTAGGCGAAAGCCAGATGCTTGAGCTGAACTGGGAAAATGATGAGCTGGAAGCAAAGTTCAAGATTGGGGCACGTCCGGAGTTTGAGCTTACGGATTTGAGCAAGGTTGAGGTTGATCGACTTGTACATGATGTTACTGATGATGAAGTTCAAGAAGAGATTGATCGTCAGCGTAAGCAGCAGGGCAATTGGGAAGAGGTCGAGGAAGAAATTACCGAAGAAACACGGGTAACGGTTGATGCTATTCCATTGGATGATGATGGAGAACCCGAAGAGGAAAATAAAACTGAAGAAACCATTGACCTGACTCAAGAAGAGTCTAAGCAGTTTGGTGAAGATCTGTTGGGTCATGAGGTTGGTGATGAAGTTGAAGTAGAGGTTGGGCACGAAGATCATACGCACAGCTTTAAGCTGATCGTTAAAAAAGTAGAGAAGCTTCACAAGGCTGATCTCACAGATGAATTTGCAAAGAAGGCATCGAATAATGAGGCTAAGAATGTAGATGAGTTTAAAAGCCTGATGAAAAGTAAGATTCAGGATTATTACGATCAGTCTGCCGATGATCTTTTCAAGAACGATATCATCGATGCGCTTGTTGAAAAGCATGAGTTCGATGTTCCCGAAGTATTTAAGAGTCAGGTGCAAAACCAATATGTTGAACGTGTGAAGCAGCAGTCACAAGGACAGCTGCCGCCTGATTTCGATGAAGAGGAATACAAGGAGAATATGGAAGATCGCGCTATTCGCGATGCTAAGTGGTTTTTCTTGAATGAGAAGCTGCAAGAAAAATTTGATGATATCGAGATAAAACCCGAAGATATAGATCAACACTTAGAGGCTGAGGCTTCGCGTTATGGTATTGAGGTTGATCAGATGCGGAATATGTTTGCACAGAATCCGCAACAGTTGGAAAGCCTGAGGAACAGTATTCGTGAAGACAAGGTATTTGATAGGTTGAAAGATGAGGTTAATATTAATGAAATTGATAAAGAAACCTATCAAGAGAAGCACGACGAAAAGATTAAGGCGTAGTTTCTAATCAGTATTAGTTGAATAAAATTTTTATTTCCGAGTTACCTATGGAAAAACAACCATTATACGAAATGCCCAACGACAACGGACAAGCTGATCGCATCCAGAATAATAACCTGGTGCCTATGGTCGTCGAAAAGACCGAGCGTGGCGAACGTGCTTTTGATATTTATTCTCGACTGCTTAAGGATCGCATTATCTTTTTAGGTACTCCGGTAAATGATGCGGTAGCAAGTTCTATTGTAGCACAGATGTTGTTCTTGGAATCGGAGGATCCAGAAAAGGATATCAATTTGTATATCAACAGCCCGGGTGGCGTTGTGTCATCAGGTTTCGCCATTTATGATACCATGCAATATGTGAAGTGTGATGTGGCTACAACATGTGTGGGTATGGCCGCATCGATGGGAGCTGTACTATTGGCTGGTGGGGCTGCCGGTAAGCGAAATTTGCTGCCTAATTCTCGTGTTATGATTCACCAACCGCTGGGTGGTGTGCGTGGACAAGCCAGTGATATTGAAATTGAGGCTCAAGAGATTTTGCGTATCAAAAAGCTGATTAGTGAAGTGCTTGCTAACCATAGTGGCAAATCAGTAGATGAAGTTATGGAAGATACCGACCGTAACAAATGGATGGCGGCCGAAGAGGCCAAGGAGTACGGTTTGGTTGATAATATTATGAAGCGTAAAAAAGACGAAGAGTAATAAGAATTTAGTTATCGGACTATGAGCGACCAAGAGAATAATGACGACAAGACAATCCACTGTTCATTTTGTGGGCGGTCAAGCCATGAAGTAAATAGCATGGTCGCCGGTCCTAATGATGTGTATATCTGTGATCGGTGTGTGGCCGATGCTTCGGGTATCGTAAAAAGTGATCTGGCTTCAATGTCAGAGAAGCGGGAAAAGAATTATAAACCGCTGTTAAAACCGGCTGAGATAAAATCTCGGTTAGATGAATATGTGATTGGCCAAGACGGAGCTAAGAAAACACTATCGGTAGCGGTATATAATCACTACAAACGCATTAGCTCGGATATGGGCGATGAGTTTGACGATACCGAAGTGGAAAAGAGTAATATAATTTTGCTCGGCCCTACGGGTTGCGGTAAAACGCTGCTGGCTCGAACGATGGCCGATATTATTGATGTACCCTTTACCATCGCGGATGCGACTGTTCTCACCGAAGCTGGATATGTTGGTGAGGATGTAGAAAGTATTTTATCAAGTCTGTTGCAGTCTGCTGACTATGATGTGGAACAGGCCAAGCGCGGTATTGTCTATATTGATGAGGTTGACAAGGTTGCGCGTAAAAGCGATAACCCTTCAATTACGCGCGATGTATCTGGAGAAGGAGTACAACAAGCACTCCTTAAGATTCTGGAAGGTACGGTAGCTAATATTCCACCTAAAGGTGGACGTAAGCATCCTGAGCAAAGTTTTATACAGGTAGATACGTCTAACATTCTGTTTATATGTGGCGGTGCTTTTAGCGGGCTGGAAGATATTATTGCTAAGCGTTTATCGGTTAGCTCAATGGGGTTCCATTCTGATGAACAGGTAACTTTTGATAAGGATAATCCGGATATTTTTACGCACGTTGAGGCGCAAGACCTGCAGCGTTTTGGATTGATTCCTGAGCTTATTGGGCGATTACCAGTGATTTCTGGGTTGCATCAGCTGGATAAAGATGCGATGGTTGAGATCCTTGTTAAGCCCAAAAATGCGCTTGTAAAGCAATACAAGAAGCTCTTTCAGATGGAGGGAGTAGAGCTTGTTTTTGAAGAAGAGGCTCTCGAAGTGATTGTTGAAAAAGCGCTTGAACGTGGTACCGGTGCTCGAGGATTACGTTCTATTATGGAATCCTCAATGCTGGAAATTATGTATACCTTGCCATCAATGGATAATATTGAACGATGTGTAATTACTCGTGAAACCGTACTTGATGAGGCTCCACCGGTATACGAGAAGCGAAAAGCCTCGGCATAGAAAGACTGTTATCATATTTTAAAGGCATCACCGATTCGGTGATGCCTTTTTTATTTTGTAAAATATACGGTACTTATACCTATACTAAGTCCTGATTCTACTTGTACCGATATGAAAATTCAGCTTACGTCCAACAGGATAAATATTGTTTTAGTTGGATTGCTCATTTTGCTTGCCATAGGGTCGTTTGCTTACAATCAGTATTTGATCAATCGAATACTCGTTCAAGAGCGATCGGGCATAGAGCTTTGGGCAAAAGCCATTGAGTATACAGGTAATCCTACGCAGGAAGATATTAGCCAGAAATTGTTGGCGGCATCGGATTATCTGCGAAGCAATACTTCGGTACCTGACCGGATTATATCAATGATTGAAGAAGCTGAGGCCGATCGGGCATCCCAAACATTTGTGACTCAGGAGATTGTATTAAGCGAAGATCGATTTCAGGTACCACGAATTATTGTGGATGAACGGGGTGAAATTATTTTCAATAATCATGTAGATGATCCGGTAGATCAGGAATTAATTGATCAGTTTGCGGCTATGCATGATCCCATCGAAATAACGATCGGCAATGAAGAGTACTCTCAGACACAATACGTTTATTACGGGGAGAGTCCTACAGTACGGTATCTCAGGTATTTTCCCTATATCCAATTAAGCTTGCTGGCGGTGCTGCTTGGGATTGGGTATATAAGTTATCGAACGATTGCGAAGTCTGAACAATCTAACTTGTGGGTGGGTATGACGAAAGAAGCGGCACACCAGTTGGGAACTCCACTTTCGAGTTTATACGGTTGGGTAGAGTTGTTACGAGAAGAAAAGGAGGATGACTTTACACAGCGAATTTGTAATGAGTTGGAAAACGATATTACCAGGTTGCGCGGAGTGGCAGAGCGGTTTAATAAAATTGGCTCCGAACCAGAGTTAAATCCCCAGCGGCTGAAGCCTATTATTGAGGAGGTGATGGATTATATGGAGCAGCGACTGCCCCAGTTGGGTAAAAATGTTGATGTGCTGCGGACAGTTGATTCAAATGTACGGGCAAAAGTTAATGCTGATCTATTTCAATGGGCACTTGAAAACCTTATTAAAAATGCGATGGATGCTATTAAATCGAGTACAACATCGTCGTATGTATCAGTGCGATTAGAACGGGTGGAAGACGAGGTGTTTATAGATATCAAAGATTCGGGAGTAGGCATTGAAAAGAAATATCAGGGCGAAATTTTTAAACCGGGCTATAGTACTAAAAAAAGGGGTTGGGGGCTTGGGTTAAGCCTTACGAAGCGAATCATTGAAGAGTATCACAAAGGGAAGCTCTTGATTCATAAATCGGAACTGGGAGAAGGAACGACTATGCGTATTATCCTGCGGGCAGAAGAGAAACAGAAATCACAAGATAAAGAAGAGATACAATCTGCTAAGGTATAAGCCGGCTGGGACTAATCTTCCTTATAGCCTCGTTTTTCAGCGTATTCTTTGAGCTGGGCTTTTAGAAGGTTGCGTCCACGGTGCAGTCGAGATCGGATAGTTCCAATAGGAACATCAAGCATATTTGCAATTTCTTCGTACGTAAATCCTTCTACATCACAGAGCAGTACGACCGTCCTGAAGTCTTCGGGCAATTCTTCTAATGCCTGGGAGATGTCATCATCAACAAGCTCACGAAACATCTTGTCTTCCAGATCGGAGGTATCGGTTCGGTCGGCACGAATTGTTTCGTAAAAAGAAGATACCTCGTCGTAATCAACCTGATTGGGTTTTTTCGATTGCTTTCGATAATTGTTGATATAGGAGTTTTTTAGGATACGGAATAGCCATGCCTTTGCATTCGTACCTTTCTCATAACTGCTGAAAAAGCGAAATGCTTTAACAATAGTATCCTGGACAAGATCTTCGGCGTCACTTGGGTCAGAGGTGAGGCGAAGGGCAAAGTTGTACATAGCATCCAAGTGGGGAACAATTTCTTCCTCGAAATCTTCCTGCTTTTGGATTTCTTCTCTGGTTAATTCGGCCATCCCGATAGCTTAACTGTTTGTTGTTAAGTCAAATATGATTAAGTAATGCAATGAGGTGGTGGATATCATGATCACACTCATTATCATAGCACTTTCCCCTTGTCATCAAATATAACAAATCTTATGATATCAATTATCACGTTAAAACGTTAATTGTTTTAACTGATAAACCTTATAGTCAAAGTTAATGCAGTTGATATCGGGGAAAACTATATAGTTGATGGTATAAGCTTTTACAATCTTACAAAATTAAAATACGATGACCATCAGATCGTAAATAGCATGAGTCCATGCCGCCATACCAAAGCCCCGCCATAGGTAAATGGCGTTTAATGCCAGACCAAATAAGAAACGGAATAAAAATGAACCGAATGTAAAGGGATCACCATAAACGCCAAAATAGTGAACCAAGCTAAAAATGGCTGCTGCTAACAACATGGCTGCAATAAAAGCAACAGATTGTTTGGTGAATATTTTTTTGAAAACGTATAGAAGTGCTGAAACTAATAAGACGCGAAAAAACAATTCTTCGTAAAGGCCGGCCCCCAACGAAAGAGCAAGTTGTTGTAGCGTCGATAACGTTTCTACAGGTGATAGTTGAACTATTTGCAGTAGACCGCTGACTGTGGTTGAAATCAGAATGGCCAATAGAAAGGCATAAAACGATGCTTCAACCAGCATTGTAAAAAAATAACTTGTCTTTAGCGACCCTAATTTTTTTCGTTCACGGTAAAGCACAACGAGTCCAATAAGAGCTACCAAAATAAGCGTAATAGAAACGACATCTTGCCCAACGTAAGAAAATAGAGTCTTGATCCATATATCGACCGAAATACGTACTACCTGCTCTGTATCAGGTTGGGCTAAAAAGATGAGTACTTCGTACAGCAGTAACAGGGGAAGGCTGATAAGATAGCTGTATAAAAGGGTGTTGGTAGTTCTAAAATACCGTTTTATAGGATTTGTAAGCTTACTCATTGATTTTGGTAAATGGTGACTGTTGGCAGTTCTTTAGAAAAGTTCAAAGTTTGCCAAGCCGTTGATGAAAGCTTGAGTCCATTTCCCGAATGTCGGTCATTGATCCGTACATATACTCCTTTATCATTGTCGTTACTTTTGATAAAGATAATGGAGCCAAGCGTGATATTAGAATGTGCGGCCGTTAATTCCTCGGGATTATACAACTCTCCATTGGTGGTAGGATTTCCCCGTTCACTTTCACTGTATTGCGATACAGCGGTAGAACCTAAATCCTGCAAATCGGAGCTGTTTAGATAGGGATTTTCAAAGGTTCGGGTTGGAGGGGCTAATACTGTAACTTCATCACCTTTCCGGAAATTTTTATTATTGCTATTAGGATTTAAAGCCTGAAATTCTTCTTCATCCATACGAAAGGTACTAAGCAGTTCTTGTAATGTTTGGGATTGTGAAACCGTATGGACTACAAATTTGCCTTGCGGAGAAGAGTCAACATTGTTAACGGCAACCGAAGGCGGTGGGGTTGATTTACCCTGCACCGTAAGCTGTTGTCCTACCCGGATGGTATTGGAGCTCAAGTCGTTAAGAGATTTTAGCTCATCGACGGTCATATCAAACTCGTCTGCAATCTTGTAGAGTGAATCGCCACTCTTTACGGTATAGTAACTATTACGTTGCGTGTTTTGATCAACGACTAATGACTGTTGTTGCTGATTCGATTTTTTGGAAGGATAGATCGTAAGTTCTTGCCCCACCTGAAGGTTATTTGCTGATAATTGATTCCAGCTTTTTATTTCAGCGATACTCACATTGTATTGTTTCGATATTGAAAAGAGGGTTTCTTGACGCTGTATTGTATGGGTAATAGCTGCATTGGAAGAGGGTTGGCTAATAAGTAGGGTTTGTCCCACCGAAAGTTCATTGCCGCGCAGGTTATTCCAATCTCGTATTTGGTTTACATCTACATCGTATTGTTGGGCAATACTAAACAATGTTTCGCCCTGTTTGACGGTATGGGTATTTGTTTGTGCCCATGAACTACTGGTAATGCAGAATACTGTAAAAAGGAGGAGTGCAAAAGTCTTAAAAAAAGATAGTTTTATCATCAGCTTGATCGTTCTTCCATTTCCGTTTCTACTTGCATAAGAGCTTCTCTGAGTTCCTTTTCAGTGCGCTGCTCTTTTTGGCGTACTGCCACTTGTATACCTTTTTGATACAATTCTGCAGCCTCGCTCAAATGGTCTAAAGCTTCATAAAGCTTCCCTAAATGATAATAGACGCCTACATATTCGGGATCGCTCGACAAGATATCCTCAAACAAAATACGTGCTTTCTTGAATTCGCCCCCTTTGCGAAACTCAAGTGCAAGGGCAAATTTCGAGAAGGAATCGCCGGGATTATTCTTAATCTGTCGAGCCAGTTGCTTTATTTTAGATTGTTCCTCTGAACTCATAATAGGTTACAGTAACGTTAGAGTTAGGGACGGTATTTTATGTTCCAACAAGAAAATACAGAAATTGCAACCATACATCATTGTTATCTTTAATTGATAAAGGGTTATTATTGATGTTGATAGCGTTCTTCAATTTCCTCGATAGAGTCGCCGCCAAATTTTTCTAAAAAGGTATTGGCAAGCACGGGTGCAATTACACTTTCCATCACCACAATAGCTCGCGGCAATGCACACACGTCCGACCGTTCGTAGCGGGTGTCTTTCTTTTCTTTGGTTTCGATATCTACTGTATCGATAGGAGTAAGCATGGTAGGGATAGGTTTCATGACGCCTCGGATAATGAGCGGCATACCGGTTGTAATTCCACCTTCGATGCCTCCCATGCGGTTGGTCTTCCGTTTGTACGTGTCATCTTCATAAGAAATTTCGTCATGTACCACTTGTCCATGACGCCGTCCGGATTCAAATCCTTGTCCTATTTCAAACCCCTTCATGGCTTGGGTACCCATGATAGCTTGAGCCAGTTGCCCTTCGAGCTTGCGGTCCCAGTGGACAAAACTGCCAAGACCTGCCGGTAGTCCGGTGACGATAACTTCCCAATGTCCGCCAAGGGAGCTACCCTCTTTACGACGCTTGATAATCAGGTCGCGCATCTCTTGGGTAAGTTCTTCGTCAAGACATCGAACGGGTGACTCATCAGACTTTTCAAAAATAGTTTCAGCGCCCTTTTCAGCAAGCGGATCTGTAATAGCTCGAACATCCTCCCAGGAATTATCATACCCCACGCTGCCGATCCGGGTAACATGGCCGCCGATTTCAATTCCAAAATGTTTTAGAAATTTTCGAGCGATGGAACTGCAGGCTACGCGCATAGCCGTTTCGCGGGCACTTGAACGCTCAATGGCGGGACGTATATCATCATAACGATACTTTTGGATACCAGTAAGATCGGCATGCCCGGGACGTGGAACGGTAATCTTTTCAACATCTTCACCATCCCCTTCTTTAGCTAATACTTTGGGCCAGTTAGAATCGTCTTTTTTATGAGCACGGTTGGGCATCTGCAGGGCAATAGGAGCTCCCGTTGTTTTGCCAAAGCGGACACCCGATGAAATATCAGCGCGATCTTTTTCAAAAGCCATTCGTCCGCCGCGTCCATATCCTTTTTGACGGCGTGCCAAGTGCAGGGCAATTTCGTCTTCGGTAATAGGCAATCCTGCTGGTACTCCTTCAACGATGCCTGTCAGTTGTGGTCCGTGTGATTCGCCGGCCGTTAAGTATCGTATCATGTAGATTGGATATTATTTTTTGGAGAGTTAAGGTTATTTATGAAGTCATGATTTGAAACGCGTTCCTCGAGTGTGCGAAAGTCTTTACATCCCTTTTCTCTGAGATGTTTTATACGTTCAAAATCACCCAGTACAATTAGAGAGTCGCCAACTGAGATTTTGTCTTGGCTACCTGGATTAAATTGAATTTTTTCTTGGTCTTCTGGAATGATGGCAATAATGACGACAAAATACTTTTGCCGAATCTGAGCATCTTGTAACGTTTTGTTTGCTAATTCAGATCCTTCAAAAACTTTAACCTCATCGAACACGTGATCTTGGGTGGTGCCATCTAAAATGCGGTTCATAAATTGGTCAACATTTGGACGCAATATCACATTGGCCATTCGGTCTGCTCCAATTTCATACGGGGATATTACTTTATCGGCACCGGCACGCAAAATCTTTTTGGTATTATGGTGATGGTTCGTTCGCACAAGAATAAAGATATCGGAATTTATATCACGAGCAATGAGCGTTACAAAAACATTATCCTGATCTCTTGACAAGGTGCAGATTAATCCTTTGGCTCGTTCAATTCCGGCCTCTTTAAGAACGTCCTCATCTTGAGCATCACCGGCTACATATAGCAGGTTTTCATTTTTTACCCGTTCGAGACTGCTTTCCCTATTATCAATAACAACAATGGGGATATCTGCATCTTTTAGCACTTCTGCAATACGGTGACCAATGCGGCCATAGCCTGCAATAATATAATGTTGCTCCATCTTTTGGAGTTGCTTTTTCATAGCTCGAATCCTAAAAATTTCACTTTCAAATATAAGCTGTGTTGTTTGAGAGGCAATATAAGAGATTACCCCAATCCCCATAACAAATAGTACCATCGTTAAGATACGGCCCATCTGCGACAGGTTTTTCAGTTCGGTAAAACCTATAGTGGTGATAGTGATGAAAGTCATATAAAACCCATCAAAAAAGGGCATACCTTCGATAAAATGGTATCCCAAAGAACCAAGCAGGAATACGACTGCCAAAATAGATAGTGCAATAGAAATCCTTAGCACTATAATATTATCTATAATGTCGTCGTAAAAGGGGGTCATTTATGAGTTGTTGCTTCAATTAATTCAACAGGGATTAATATAGTCTAAAAATTAATGCGTTTGAAATGACAACGACCGATAAATTTAATAGTTTCCAAGGTTCTTTTAGCACAATATGATTTATGGAAGCATTAGAAAAATTAGGAAGATATAGCCTGTTGTTATACAGGTCGTTGCGTTCGTTGTACGAGGTAAATACCTACAAGAAAAATCTCGTTAATGAACTTTTAAAAATAGGTTACGAGTCGGTACCTATTGTATTGTTGACGGGGGTTTTTACTGGTGCCGTAATGACCATTCAGACGGCCTACCAGCTTGAGATTGCTTTTATCCCCATCTCTGTAATTGGCGCTATTACATCCGAATCGTTACTTATTGAGCTTGCGGCAGTGATCACAAGTTTGGTTCTGGCCGGCAAGGTAGGAGCACGTATAGCAACCGAGCTCGGGACTATGCGTGTAAGCGAGCAAATTGACGCCTTGGAATCAATGGGATTTAACTCCGTTTCATTTCTTGTACTGCCGCGTGTATTGGCAGGACTTATTATGTTTCCGATGTTATATATATTTGCCAGTATTTCTGGTATTATCGGTGGTGTTGTGGCCGGAGGCCTATCGGGAGCAATTCCTCCTGCTGAATTTATGGAGGGAGCACGTGAGTTCTTTTATCCCTGGGATGTAACATTTGGTATTCTTAAAGCTTTTGTATTTGGTTTTGTAATAACCTCTGTTTCGTGTTTTAAGGGATATTATGCATCTGGTGGCGCCGAAGGAGTTGGTAATAGTACGACTCAGGCTACTGTTTTAAGTTGTATTTATGTACTGTTAGCCGATTTTGTGTTGGCGGCCGTGTTCTTATAAGTTCAAAAAATAAAGATGATAGAAATACGAAATCTCAAAAAAAGTTTTGGCGATCTCCTTGTTTGGAAAGATGTCTCATTTGATATTGGAGATGGAGAAACCGTTGCTATTATTGGTCGTTCAGGTTGTGGGAAATCCGTATTGGTAAAGCACTTAAATGCCCTGATGTATCCCGATTCGGGTGAAGTTATTATTGATGGGAAAAATGTATTTGAGCTTGAATACATAGCGTTACGAAAAATGCGTCAGCGCTTTGGTGTATTATTTCAGGGTTCGGCTCTGTTCGATTCGCTCAATACTTTTGAAAATGTAGCTTTTCCGCTACGTTACTTCACAGACTTTTCTGAAGATAAAATTGTAGCTAAAGTAGAGGACGCTTTGGGAATGGTTAATCTTGAAGGGACTGGCGAAAAATCACCTGCTGAACTGTCAGGTGGAATGCAGCGGAGAGTAGCACTGGCCAGGGCTACCATTCTGCAGCCCGACTTTTTGGTATATGACGAGCCAACCTCCGGTCTGGACCCACAAACATCGTCAGAGATTAATAATTTAATCATCTCTATGGCCGAGAATTTAAGTATTACATCCATTGTTGTAACGCACGATATTCACAGTGTTTTACAGATTGCAGAAAAGGTAGTATTTCTCGAGAATCAGGAATTGTGCTGGCATGGCACTGTTGAGGAAATGAGGAAAAGCGATAATCAACAGTTGATGGATTTTATTACTGCAAGCGAGTATCAAATTAAAAATTAATTAGCGGAGTTATTTTGAAAATCAGTAACGAATTAAAAGTAGCATTAACAATTTTAGTAGCCCTTGCTATCGGGTTTATTGGGTATCGAGTGATGAGTGACTTGCCTATGTTCCGTCAGTCGCAGATTATACACTCCACCTTTGATCGTACCGATGGTCTTTCACCGGGAAATTATATTTACATCAACGGGGTAAAAGTGGGCTCGGTGAAAAAGATGGAACTTATGGACAGTGATAGTGTTGCCGTAACGCTAAGTTTCGAACTTGGTGTAGGTATTCCTCAAAATTCAGTTGCGTATTTACAATCGTCTGGATTGCTCGATGAAAAGGCAATTGTGGTTGAGCGTGGAGATTCCCCAGAGATGCTTAGCTATGGTGATACCATTGAAGGAAAATACCGCGCGGGCATGATGGAAACGTTTAAAGATGAAGGGGAAGCCTTGAGTGAGGATGTCTCGGAATCTTTTGAACAGTTAAATAGCTTTTTGGCCCAGCTTAATGATGTTCTTGATGATGAGGCCAAAGGGAAAATTGACAGTGTATTTCAAAATCTAAATTATACATCCGACCAAATCGCCACTGTTCTTGAAAATGAACGCGTTAAGATTGAGTCAAGTATTCGGCACGCCGAACGAGTGTTAGCAAATGTGGATACAATGAGTACTCGCAATAAGTCACGCGTTGATTCGGTACTGGCCGGTTTAGATACATCGATTGATGAGTTGGAAGTTCTGAGTAAAGATCTAAGGAAAACAAATAGTGAACTGCAGGATATTCTTGTCAAAATTAATTCGGGAGAAGGAAGTCTTGGCAAGATGGTGAATGATCCGGCATTGTATGATAATTTGGAAAGTATGAGCCGAGAGATGGATTCCTTGATCAAAAATATCAATGAGAATCCACGCAAATATCTGAAACACATGCGGCTTATCGAAGTGTTTTAAGTTACTGTTTACCGTAGTTTGTGGAAATAATCTTTTTTGGATTATTCCGTTAACAATTTCTCTGCTTGCCAGATTGCTCTTAGCACTGCCTTCTTGTATATTTGGAAGCTTGTGAAAAGCACATGAATGTCATTTTTGAATCAATTAAGACGTAGATAAGAGGATTTTATGGGTGTAATGGATAAAATGAGAAAGAGTACCGGAGCCATTCTCTGGGTACTTATTTTCTCATTCGGAGTGTTATGGATGCTTGCTGATACCAATATGTTTGATGTGATACAGCAAGGTCCCCGAACACTTGGATCGGTTAATGGAGAACCTATTTCACTGGAAGATTATAATAATCGCCTGCAGTATTATACGCAGCAGTATTCTCAGCAGACAGGCAATTCAATGACACCCGAAGTTCGTGCCCAATACGAACAGCAGGCTTGGGACGATTTGGTAAACAGCCAGTTATTGCAAGATAAAATGGATGACTTGGGGATTACGGTTACCGATCAGGAGGTGGTTGATATGATTACAGGTCCTAATCCGGATCCTATTATCCGCCAAAACTTCTCGAATGAAGATGGTTCTATCGACCGGGTTGCTTTACAATCATGGGTTGAATCCCCGGAAAATACTCAGCTGTTAATTTCTGTTGAGCAACAGATGCGTCAAAAGCGTCAGCAGCAGAAAATGAATAACTATCTGCAGTCGTCAATGGATGTTAGTGAATATGAGGTTGAGCAACAGTACATCCGTAATAATACAAATGCTGATGTTTCGTATGTACGTTTCCCGTATGCTGAGGTATCAGAAGAGGAAGTTTCCGTTTCGGAAAGTGATTTGCGTAGCTACTACAATGATAATCAGGATGAATTTAAGCGCAAGGAGTCATATCGTATCCAGTATGTGAGCTTTGACAAAACGCCAACATCAAAGGATACAACCCGAACGTTTGAGGAGGTAAATCGGCTGAAGTCAGATTTTGCCACTGCCGAAAATGATTCGTTGTTTTTTAATCGCTATCAATCCACAACTGACTATAGTGTAAAGAATACAGCAAAAGATGAGATTCGTGAACTGTATCAGCCGGTATTAGATGTGGGAGTTGGCGAAGTTACGGATGTAATTCAGGACCAAGGGCGGCTTTACTTGTTAAAGAAATTAGATGAAACAAGTAACGAAGTGAGTTTTGTAGTATTTAGCCGGGATATTACTGCTGACCCTATTGCAACTATTGATGCCCGAGCCGAAACGGCTGATGACTTTAGTTTCTATGCTCAGGAAGATGGCTTTAATGCTGAAGCTGAGCGGCGTGAGCTGGAGGTAAGTGAAGGGTTTGCGACAAAAGGAAATAACTTTATTTCCGGTCTGGGGCAGAGTCAGCAGATTATGCGCTTTTTAGAAACGGCTTATGAGGGACAGGTTTCGGATCCCATTGAACTCACTGAACAGTTTGTGGTTATTAAAGTGAGTGAGATCACAGAAGCAGGTACCGAGCCTTTTGAGGAGGTTAAAGAGCAAATTAGAACGATTGTAACAAATAATAAACGCAAGCAGCAGGCCATTGCTAAGGTCGAAGAATTATTGGGACAAAATACAGATCTGCAGAGTATTGCAGAAGCCTCAGGTAAAGAGGTAACATCAGTAAAGTCGCTGGCTAAGAGTTCGGCAACACTTGAGGGTGCTGGCAGGGAGCCCAGAGTTATTGGTGCTATCTTTGGATTGAATCAAGGAGAACTTTCAGGTGCCATTGAAGGTACCTCTGCTGCTTTTGTTGTTCAGCTTGATGAACTGTATGAGGCGAATTTGGATAATTTGACTGCTGATGTTCGACAACGGATTCGACAGCAATTGCGTCAACAGAAAAGCCAGGCCTTTATGAGTGTTTGGCTTGAACAGCTTAAGAAGGAAGCGGATATCGAAGATAACCGAGCCCAACTATTGCGCGGGTAATTACCAGTTACATAGTGGTATTATAGGGCAAGAAGGAACGCTTCTTGCCCTTTTTTGTTTGGTATACTTTACGATAGAAGTAGATGAATAGTAACGATTATAATGAGTGAAGTTGATAAAAAATGGATGCGCCTTGCGCTCGAAATAGCTGAGCGAGGGGCTGGTTACGTTTCTCCCAACCCGATGGTGGGATGCGTAATTGTATCGTCCGATGGCAAGAAGGTTGGCCAGGGGTATCACGAGCGCTATGGGCAGGCTCATGCCGAAAAAAATGCTGTTGACTCCATTCGTGATCCAGAACAGCTTGATGGAGCTACTGTATATGTCACGCTCGAACCTTGTGCTCATCACGGTAATACCCCTCCGTGCTGTGAGCTTTTATCGAGATTGCCAATAAAACGGGTGGTTATTGCTATGGAGGACCCCACCCCCAAGGTGGCGGGCAAGGGAATACAGCATTTGCGTGATCATAATATTGAAGTGGATGTGGGATTGTTTGAGGAAGAGGCAGAGAAACTGAATGAATTTTTCTTGCATTACCAGACGCATAACCGTCCGTTTGTAACGCTTAAAATTGCCCAGACGGTAGATGGGTATATCGCTGCCCCTGATGGTGATTCAGAATGGATTAGTGGCCCTGAGTCACGAGCGTTAGTGCACGAATGGCGTAGCCGGTACGATGCGGTGATGGTGGGCCGTAATACGGCACTTTTGGATAATCCGCGATTAACAGTGCGCCATGTCGAAGGTCGACAACCCAAGCGTATTGTCATTGATGGGCCGCTGGATTTACCTCATGATTTGAACTTGTTTGCCGACCAGTATGAGGAGAAAACGATTGTACTGACCCATAACGAAGAGAAGTTTCAGAATGAAGCTGACCCGATGTTGAGTATGCTACAGTCGGATTACTTTCGAGGTAAGACGTTGTTGGTAGGCCAAAAAGATGGGCACACGGATTTAGATGAAGCCCTTCGTGAGTTGGGGCATTTGCCGGTTACATCAATCTTGGTTGAAGCTGGGCAGAATTTAGCATCTGCATTGTTGCGTCAGCGGTTAGTTGATAAGGTAGAGTGTTTTATTGCTCCCAAAATGCTTGGCGGGGGTACTCGGTCTGTTATTGGAGTGGGTATTAACCGCATGTCAGAAATTATGGAGTTCCGAGATGTACAGTGGCGGCAGGTAGGTAAAGACTTACTTTTCACCGGATATTTGTAACAAATAAAACGATTTAAGTATTCGAGCATGTTTACGGGCATTATTAAGTCAGTTGGTACAGTAGAAACGATTACATCACTCGAGGGCGGAAAAGAAATAACGATCGCCAGTGATTTCGCCGATAATGTGAGCATAGATCAAAGTATTAGTATTAATGGAGTATGCCATACGGCTACGGCTTGTGATGTCAAAACCTTTACCGTGCAAAGCGTGGAGGAGACACTTCGTAAAACCAATATTGGTGATCTAAAAGAAGGTGATTCTGTAAATTTAGAGCGATCTCTCCGCCCCGACCAGTTGATTGACGGCCATATTGTGCAAGGTCATGTAGATGCAACGGGTATTATCAAAAAAATAGAGCAAGAGGGCACCGATTGGTTGTTTACAATTGAATATCCAGAAGAGTACAGCAATTTAATTGTGGGGCGCGGTAGCATTGCTATTGACGGGATCAGTTTGACAGTGGCCAGTGAAGAAGGCCAAACGTTTAAAGTGGCAATTATCCCTTATACGTTTGAACATACTAATCTGCATGCCAAAGAAGTGGGGGATACGGTAAACCTGGAGTTTGATGTGCTGGGCAAATATGTGGTGAAGTATCTGGAGAATCGAGAGAAATAACGCTTATACTAAAATTAATCCGAAATAACTTTAAAACCCTGTTGGACGACGACCGCTGTTGCTCGACGACCGTTCAAGGTTGTTAAGTCCGGGTAGTTTTTGGAAAATACTTTGCAATTGTCCGGCATTTACGCGCAGTGAAAAGAAGTAATACTGGTTATCCCCAAACGGATTCATCGTAAAAGAGAGATCCCAGCAATGTAGATTTCGGCTCAACGAGAATTGTGAGGGCGTCATTTCTCCTTCTACAAAATCATATCCAAGCTGGGTGCGGAAATCCCATTTTGGGGTCAGTTTTAGGTTGATATTTCGTGCATTTATGGTCGCCGATGTACTATTGTCAGTATTGGGATTGGAACGTAAATTCCATCGATAGCTAAAATCAATAGAAAATGATAGTGGAGAGTTGAAATTTTGTACCGGCTGCCTGTTAAAATGGGGATCTATCGGGTGAAAGATACTCTGATTCAGGGGATTGTAGCTTTGGGGATAATAGGGTTTGTCATTGGCTTGAAATCCGCCATCTCCCCACTGTACAGAGTAACTGGTACTGGTAGAGAACGAAGTCATTTCAAACGGTTTGTTATCGGTTTTAATTAGAAAATCATCAATTTTATTACCCTGATTGTCACGATCATAAAAGTTGAAGGTAGCATTGGCACGAATACTAAGTCCAGGCAGAATAGGTGCGCGCAAAGAAGTTTTAAGGTCATCCAGTTTTAGGCTGTCCGCAGCAAAATTATAGCTTGTTCCAAGATTAAATTGTTGGATTATGTCAATAACTTCTTCCTTCTTTTCACCTGTCGAGTCGCGTTCTATTTTTTTAGCTTCAAAGATGTTTTCTAAGTTAAAACTTATTGATCGTTGTTCGCCTCGTCCGGGACCGCTAAAAACCTCGTTTTCGAAAATAGAATATTTTTGAGTGGGAATAGAGCCGTCGGTACGGGCCGAATCTGATTGTACGGTGCGGTAGTATCCCCAGAAATCACTGCTAAAATCGGGCTGGTAACTAAAAGAGATGGCGGGCCTAAGGGTATGGCGAATACTTTGGATCTTGCCAATTTTAGTATTCATTAGCCCATATAGTGTGGTAGAGAAATTTAACCCTGTATTAAAATCTCGGGCAGTAGTAAATCCTCGAACCTGTCGCTCTTCTACCCTGTTTGAGTCGGCGTTAAAAAATTTTCGCGTGGTGGTGGGAACCCAGTATTCAGTATAATTACCGTTAGCACTGACATTTAAATACCGGCTGGGAATAAGCTGGTTCATGCTTAAACTTACATCCTGCTGGAATCCATACTGGTAATGTTCATTATTGTCGGTGGCTTCGCGGTATTTTGTGGGATCGAGCAGGGCTTCAAACCAATTTACGTTGGCAGAATCGCCGGCTGTGGGGCGAAATTCGTAGTCGGAATTAAATGTGTTTTGGTATCGCACAGAAATAGTTTCGTACCATTTTGAATCTTGTCCCGATGTTTGCTCATTGGCAAAGGGGGAAAACCGTTTTAGGCTAAAATTCATATCCGGTCCCGACAGACTTGATACGTTGGTAGCAAAGTTTTGGTTTTGGTTAATAGAGATATCAAAATTGTAAGTGCCCTCGGGATGACGGTAGCGGTAGTTGAGGTTCGAGCGCGTACTTGTTTCTGCCCGTTCGTCCGGGTCATAGGAGTTGCGCTGATTAAAATCCTTAGTCCGCAAATTGATGTTGGTATTGAAGCTGGAATAGGGAGAAAAATCTTGTTGGTGCGAAATGCTTAGCTTTTTTTGCACATTAGTGCTAAAGTCGGGGTCTGTAGGCTCCAGCCCACTGTTTTCCCGAGAGTATCCAATTTCAATATTGCCATTTAACTTGTTTCGAATGCGATAATTAGTGCGAGCATCAAGGTAGTATGATCCTGAAGTAAAAATATCGACTGAAGCCTGTCCTGTTAGGTAATCATTGAAGTATTGAAACCACCCGAAATTTTGTAGTCCGATACCCCGTGTTTGTCGTTGCTGGTAGGCATAGGTAGGTTCCAAAAGTCCCGATTGTTTTTGTTCAAATTTGCCCGGCAGATATCCAAAGGGAAAAATTAACGGATATGGAATATCCAGGATGTAAAGCCGCGCACGTTCAAAAAAGACCTCTTCCTCATTGACGACCTTCATTCTATCAGCCTGGATATAATAATGGGGATGATCGAGTTGGCAGGTCGAGTAAATTGCATCTTCGAGATACACAACGTGAGGGCTTTCATTTTTAACCTTGGTGCCAATGAGGTTTCCATCCTGAACGCCTACTCGTGCTACTTCAAAACGTCCTTTTTCAGTTTTATAATTAAAGTCGATCTTATTGCTTCTTATACGGTCATCATCACGAATTAGAACGGGTTGTGATAGGGTGTCCTGCGGGGTTTGGGTTTTAGCACTGACCAAGCTGCTGTCAAGATTCATAGCTACTTTTCCCGCTTTAAGTTCACCCGAGGTGTGCACCACATTGGCATCGCCATAGAGCGTAGCAATACGCTGGTTTTCAAAGTCGAACGTAAGCGAATCGTTAGCTTGAAAGTTAACTTGTCCCTCTTGTTCTGGCTGAGATGCCGATTGCCGGGATTGTTGTGTGCCCGGTCGACCTTCAGGAATTGTGCGTTCTTGGAGCGTATCTTGCACAGCAGTAGTATCCTGTGCCCAAATAGGTTGCGATAATCCCAATAGTAAAACCAGCATCAATCCCCAAGGGATGCAAAAATATTTGAATGATCTATTCATGCAATTGATGCTGATAATGCGTTAGATTATTCGTAGGATGCAAGCAAGTATGAGTTTATATAGTATAAGGCAGAAGTGGAAAGAAATGAAGTTTTTCGATGAGAGTGGTTAGTCAACTTCTCTAATTTTATAAACCGTTTCCCCCTCCCTTTTCATACCATATTCTTCACGTGCAATACGTTCCAACAGAAAGGGATCTGTTTTGAGATTTTCAATTTTCTGTTTAAGTACCTGGGTTTCGCTTTTAAGCTGTTCCTTCTGTTCTTTTAGTTCGGCTTTCCGCTGATTAAGCTCAACCCGTGTCCAGATACTGTAAGTATCAATAAATGTAAACCATACCACGACAATGCCGCCCAGAATAAGGGCCAGAAATGATTTTCGCCATCGTAATGGATTTAACAATTCAAAGTTCATGTAGAAAGTTGCTTAAGGCGTTATTAATGCCGAACATTACGCCCGAAAATACCACAAAATATCAATCAAACACAACAAATGACCGGGCGGCTATTTTTATTTTGCATATTTGTTTTTTTGATACCCTTCCAATTGTCAGCCCAATCTTCTGCTGCTGACTCCAGTTCGGTAGAGTGGATTAAGGCTTATTTTAATCAACCGGCCGATTATTCGGTTGCCCGGCTGGGGAATATGAGTAAAAGTAATGCCGACCTTATTGGTACTCTTAAATCGCTTATCGAAAGTGCTGAACATAGCATAGATTTAGCTATTTACGATCTGGAGCATCCACGTATTGGTAGGGCACTTGTTACAGCTGCCGAGCG
Source organism: Fodinibius sp. Rm-B-1B1-1 (assembly GCF_038594945.1). Classification (NCBI taxonomy): domain Bacteria; kingdom Pseudomonadati; phylum Balneolota; class Balneolia; order Balneolales; family Balneolaceae; genus Fodinibius; species Fodinibius alkaliphilus. The sequence goes on along the minus strand of NZ_JBCFYD010000001.1, from coordinate 685,192 downwards.
AGGCCTGCGCGTTCGGGTTGTGACGGATAACTATAACCGTACGGATGCCGATGAGATAGATTCTGCGATGTGGACAATGTTACGGCAAGCGGATATTATTTCGATTGATGATGACGGAGATGTGTACGAGGCCGACGGTACTATTGACGACAATAATTTGACTAATGCCGGAGCCGACATGCATCACAAATTTGCGGTTATTGACGCGTTGAGTGACTCCCCGCATGATGATAAGGTATGGACGGGATCAACAAACCTGACGTATACCGGCGCTTATAATACGAATAACACCATTGTTATTAAGGATAGCGACATTGCTGCAGCCTATCTCAATGAGTTTGAACAGATGTGGGGCGATAATGATGAAACGCCCGAGCCGGAAGCAGCTAAATATCACAAAGATAAATCGTATGTCGGCGAACATACTTATTTTGTAGATGATACGAAGGTGGAACTGTATTTTTCGCCTCAAAATCGGTCTGGCAGTAAGCCGGGCATCATGAATCGTTTAGTTGAAGTCATTAAACAGGAAACGCAGAACGATTTAGCCTTTCAAGCTTTTGCAATAACTCCGAGTATTCCGTTGAGTCAAACGATTTGGAAGATGTCGGCAACTGGCGAAATTGACCTCAATGGGGTTATTGACCCCTTGTTTTATTATCAATATAAAAGCCGGGGTGATATTTGGACGTCCCGGGAAGCAAATTTGACGAATCGGATGATTTTGCCGGCCAACGAGATGCGTAAGCTGCATCACAAAGTAATGCTTATCGATGCCAAGCATCCGGATGTACAAGATCAAGCGATTACTATTGCAGGTTCATATAACTTTTCTAAAAATGCCGAGGTTAACAATGATGAAAACTTGCTTATTATCTATTCTGATCGCATTACGAACCAGTACTATCAGGATTTTAGCGGAGTTGTCCGTCGTGCAAAACGAGAGGTTAATGTTCCTGCTCCCCATATAGATTCCGAGAAATGGTATCCGGTAGCCGAAGTTTCGGATGGTAGCCGGTTTGCGATAACGGTGCTTCCGGGTTTTGAGTATGACGTTGAATTCCTGGGTGTAGATGTACCGCGTGTTTATGCCGGGCAAGATTCTTTGGATTATTATGCAAATGAGGCCGAGGAGTATCTTCGTAATTTGATATCGGGTGGAACTGTACGGTTAAAGAGTGCATCAGGGGATATCCCTGCCTCGGGGTATGGAGCCTTTCAAGGGTATGTGACGCTTAAGACCGAGCAGGGTAAAATTATATCCTTAAACAAACAGTTGCTTAAACAAGGATTCGGTGAGCACGAGCAGTATTATGCGCAACATCCCGATTCAGTGAGGGCGTTCAAAAGATATACTCGGGAAGCCAGAGATAATAGCAGGGGAATGTGGAAGAATCCCGAAAAAGTGGGTAAGAAATTGGCGCGGAGTGAATTGGCAGACGGTGAAGAGCCTTCGGATGCATTTCCGATAAATATTAATACGGCAGATGCCTCGTTAATACAGTTGCTGCCGGGAATTGGTCCGGCCTATTCGGAACGTATTATCGACTACCGTGATCGGAATGGTTCTTTTTCGGGAGTGGATCAGCTGGAAAACATCAAAGGTATTGGGCCAACGACAATGGGAAAGCTGCGTCCTAATGTTGTGGTAGAATAAAAGGGATAAAGAAGTGACTTTTTCTTTTATTTTGAAGCAAATGCGTACTTTTCAAAGTAATAATAATGACCTTTTGTAAATGGTGAATATATGGGTGAATCTATTGATGCCCTTCGGTTAAATTTGGATGACAGCGGTTTGTTAGTGATGAATATTTCACTGGCCGTTATCATGTTTGGGGTGGCCCTGGAGCTTACGGTGGGGAGCTTTAAACGTATTGCCAGGGATCCTAAATCTACGATTATAGGAGTCGTTTCACAGTTTTTATTACTACCGGTTATTACCTATATGCTTGTTGTTTTTTTTGAACCACATCCCAGTATGGCATTGGGGATGTTTATGGTAGCGGCTTGCCCAGGGGGGAATGTGTCTAACTTTTTCTCCTTGCTCGCGAAGGGAAATGCAGCGCTTTCGGTGAGTATGACTGCTATTGCTACGACTACAGCAATTGTAATGACGCCCTTTAACTTTACGCTCTGGGCCAGTTTATATGAACCCACCAGTTTTATTTTGAGAGATATTCATATCAATCTTTGGGAGGTTTTCAAAATTATTGGTTTGATATTAGGGTTACCGCTAGTTTTAGGGATGGTTGTGAGGCATCAAAAGGAGGAATTAGCTCAAAAAATATCCGGATGGATTAAGGGTTTTGGAATCATCTTTTTTGCGGGATTTGTGTTGGTAGCTTTTGCGATGAATTACGAAAACTTTTTGAGTTATGTGCATCTTGTGATCGGCTTGGTCTTTTTTCATAATGCTTTTGCCCTTGTAGGTGGGTATGGGTTAGCTTCGGTATTTGGCCTTCCGCAAAAGGATCGAAAATCGATTGCTATCGAAACGGGTATCCAGAATTCGGGCTTGGGATTGCTACTCATTTTTAACTTTTTTGATGGGCTCGGCGGTATGGCTCTCGTAGCGGCCTGGTGGGGAATCTGGCACATTGTTACGGGCTTAGGCATAGGGTGGTACTGGTCGATAGGGAAATCAGCATTACGACAGGTGTTTAGCAATGCGTAAAAACTATTTGTGGTATCAATTTTTTCGGTATGGGGTCATGCGTCCGGCCCTGAATCTTTTTTATTCTGATATTCAGGTGACGGGTCGGCAGTACATTCCTGAACATAAACCGGTGCTTTTTGTTGCTAACCATCAAAATTCGTTTTTGGATGCCCTGCACGTGGTCAACAACACCAAGCATTTTGTTCATTTTTTAACCCGGGCTGAAGCTTTTGGAAATCCCGTTTTAGATCGTTTTTTCTACTCGTTGAATATGCTACCAGTCTATCGGGCTCGAGATGGCTTTGGGACGATTCGCCGAAATAATGAGATATTTTCCGATTGTTTTGATCGCCTGTATCAAAAGGATGCAGTGCTGGTATTTGCCGAGGCCAGCCATGAAATGGTGCGACGGGTACGTCCGTTGAGCAAAGGATTTACACGGATTGTTTTTGGCGCCGAGGAAAAATATAATTGGGAGTTGGATCTGCAAATTGTACCGGTGGGCATCAACTATGGTGATCATCGAAAGTCACAGCGCCCGGTTCACATCAAGTTTGGAGAGGCGGTACCATCGGTGCGATATCGAGATGATTTCCATGAGGATGAACGTGAGGCTGCTACGAAGTTGAAGGTTGATATGGCTGCGCGATTGAAAGAGCTGACGCTTCATGTTCCCAATAAACAACATTATGCGCTGTACCAGTTATTGTTGGATGAGTTGGAGCCAGATCGCTCGATACTGATAAATCCTGATAAGGTTAATGTGCGGGTATCGGAGATTAAGCAGCAGTTAAACGGGGAATTGGTGGATGAATCGCAACAGTTGTTGGAAAAGGCTGAACAGCATGGTATTAGCATAAAAGAGCTTGTTAATCCGCCGAGAGCTAATCTCAAAGACTTGCTACTAAGTCCACTTTATGGCTTTTCGCTGGTAAATAATGCATTGCCAAATTTGTTGGTTCGTTGGCTGGTGGATAGCTACCTGGAGGATGAGGCTTTTGAGTCGTCTGTAAAATTTTTGGTAGGTCTGCTGCTCCCTGTTTATTATCTGCTGATAGGCTCTATTTTTATTATCGGTGGACTAAGTTGGCCATGGACGCTGGGTTACATTATCACAAGTTTGATAACGGCGCGACTCTTTGTGAGAGCACGGGATTTGCTGAGATCAATGGTGGGAGAAAAAAAGAAACGAAAGCAATTTTTAAACGGGGAAGGGATATCAGAAAAACTGGAGAAACTTAGAGATATCAGGAAGTCTCTTTTTGGAAATACCGATCAGAAAAGTTAATCATATGTGCCTGTAACCCGAATTAACGCTGCGTGAATGCATCTTCAAAGTGTTTGATATCAGGTGCTTCATTATTGTTTTGCAGAATGGATATCACATCAAAACGAACAGGAGCACCATCCATTTTTCGTTCATACAGCCAAGCCTCGGCCGCTTTATAAACGTTATTGATTTTTGCATCATCAATAAATTCTTCCGGCTCACCAAAACGATTAGTCGATCGCATTTTCACCTCTACAAAAATGATAAAGGCCTCGTTGTCATAGGCGACAATATCTACTTCGGCGCGTTCAAAATGGTAGTTTCGCTCTAAAATAGTATAGCCCTTGGATTCGAGGTAAGCTACGGCAAGCTCTTCGCCGTCATCACCAATTTCTCGGGTGGTTTTATTACTCATGATGGGCCGGTGGATTACTATCGGGTTTAGATCCGGTGATGGTATGCTTCATTTCAGCCAGTTTCACCAGATGCTTCAAAAATTTAAGGTTCTTTTTATTAATATAAGGCAGCAGGGCTTCTGTAAAGCGTTCAAACATCTCCAGAAACTCAGTAAACTTTTCAATGCGTTCCCGGAAGGTTTCCTCTTCATCAGAAAGTGATTCCCGATCTTCAAAAAGGTCGAGAGTCTTGTTTAAATTTTGACGAATGGGTGCCACTTCACGCTGTTGACGTTCCCTGATAATCGTTGATACGATTGTCCACACATCCTTTTCGGCGGTGTAGAAATCTTTGCGGTTGCCTTTAAAATGAACCTTGTGGATGAGTTGCCACTGCAACAAGTTCCGTAGATTCATATTGGCATTGCCCCGGCTAATATCGAGCTGATCCATAATGGCATCCGTATCCAGTGGATCAGCTTCGGCATAAAGCAGTGCATGAATTTGGGCCATTGTCTTGTTGATGCCCCAGGCCGATGCCATTTCCCCCCAAAGCAATATAAATTGCTCTAAAGCTTCGTCATGCGTTTGGGAGTGATTGGTGCTCAAAACTTAGTTGTTTTCGCTGGATTCTGAAGAAGCTTTTGCTGATTGTGCAGATCCATTGGAAGAACCCTTGGAGCCATTCTCTTTATTCTTATAATCTGTGACATAAAAACCGTCTCCTTTGTAGACGACTCCTCCGCCACCACTGATCACGCGTTTTACTTTTTGTCCAGTCTCGGGACATTCTTCAAGGGCATCATCATTGATACTTTGTCGTACTTCAAATGTGGTTCCGTCTTCTCGTTTATACTTATATGTTGGCATAGATTGCGATAAATTTATGTTGTTCTGATAGCATCGAATAATAGCATAAAATGTGCCAAACTCGTTCGTTTGTACAAATTTGCAGTATTATGACAAGTTTTGGAGTCCTTTCTGCAGTCGCTTAATAGCTTCTTCTAAATCTTCCATCGAAGAAGCATAACTTAAGCGCATACCATTGGGTTCCCCAAAAGCATCACCGGGAACGGCAGCAAGACCATGTTCTTCAATCAGGTACATGCATAGATCGGTGCTTGATTCGACACTTGTACCATTTGAGGATGTTGTGCCGAGATAGTGAGAAATATCTGGAAAGACATAGAATGCACCGGAGGGCTTAAAGCATTTAACGCCTTCAATATTTGATAATGCATCAACGACAAAGTTGCGGCGTTCTTTAAAAGCATCCCGCATGGTATGTACGGCTTCAAGGTTGCCACGGTAAGCGGCTTCCCCCGCTTTTTGAGAAATGCTGGATGGTGCTGAAGTTTCTTGGCTTTGAATCTTTGCTGCAGCATCAGCAAAAGATTGGGGTGCAGCCAGATATCCCAATCGCCAACCGGTCATTGCAAATCCTTTAGAAAACCCATTGATAAGTACGGTGCGATCTTTAAGTTCGGGTGCTACATTTAGGATACCGACATGTTGATCCTCAAAAACGATATACTCATAAATTTCATCTGAAATAATATTTACCTGTGGATAATTTACCAATACATCGGCCAATGCTTTTAGTTCATCAGCGGAGTAGCAGGTGCCCGTGGGATTAGAAGGGGAACAGAGCATGATGGCCTTGGTGTTATCTGTAATGGTATCTTCAAGTTGCTCTGGCGTGATGCGGTAATTGTTTTCAAAGGAGGTCCGAACTGTTACGGGTGTGCCACCTGCAACATTCACCATCTGTGGGTATGAAACCCAATATGGGGTGGGAATAATAACTTCGTCCCCTTCATCAATCATAGCCAGCATGCTAAACCCAAGTGCCTGCTTGGCACCGTTCGTACATACAATTTGTGATGGATTGTAATCGAGCTGATTATCCCGTTGTAGTTTATTGGAGATACTTTCGCGGAGGCCGGGAGTGCCGGTATTCATCGTATAACCATGAAAGCCATCATTAATCGCTTTTATGGCCGCATCGCAAATGTGTTGCGGTGTTTTGAAATCAGGTTCGCCGGCGCTGAGTGATACTACCGATTTGCCTTGCCGTGTTAATTCTTTTGCTTTTGCAGATATAGCCAGAGTTTCGGAGGGAGAAACAGATTGCGCTCGTTTGGAGATCATAACGCTTTGGATCGGTTACTTGGAGTCAATTTTTTAAGTACTAAAAATAGCAAAAAACGTGCTCTATTTCTATGAGGATATAGAAGCACTCAACTCTCCAGGTATAGTAACCGGCGGTTATTTTTCTTTGTCCTTGAATTTTTCGTGCAGGGCTTTTGCTACATGTTCGGGGACAAATGATGACAGGTCGCCGCCCCAATAGGCAATTTCTCTTACTAATGAAGCCGAAATAAAGGTGAGCTGTTCATTAGGCATCAGAAAAACAGTATCCACATCGGGAGCCAGCCGGCGGTTGGTGAGTGCCATGCGAAATTCGTATTCAAAATCGGAGACTTGTCGCACCCCGCGTACCAGTGTCTGGGCGTTACGTTCTTTGGCAAAATCAACCAGCAGTCCCGTAAATTGTTGAATCTCAACTTGATTGGCCCATTCTTTGCCTTCGAGGCATTCTGCAATTAACGTCTCCCGCTCATCACCGCTAAACACCGTATCCTTTTTATTGTTTACGGCAATGGTGATGATGACCTCATCAAATAATTCGGTGGCTCGTTCTAAAATGTCGAGATGTCCATATGTGATGGGATCAAATGAACCCGGATACAGTGCCAACGTTTCCATAGGTATAAAATGAGTTAGAATTCAATGCCAGCTTCAGCAACAAAAATACTTACGTGTGTGCGTCCATATTCCTTGTAGTAAACACAGTGTGGATGATCAGTAAAATTGTGTCGTTTATCGTGTTCTAAGATAAGCCATCCCCCTTCGGCCAGCCAACCCTCAGACGTAATTTTTTCGATCATTTCGTGCATATGTTCGTAGTCATAAGGGGGATCAGAGAAAATAATATCGTATGGCAGCGGCATGCCTTCCAGAAATCGTTCTACCGGTGAGGTAGCCGTTCTTATTTGGTCACTGACATCAAATTCGCGTCCCACACTTTCGATATGCCTGATGTTTCGGCGGTCGCTATCCACAAATAACACTTTTGATGCCCCGCGCGAAATAGCCTCATACCCCAAGTTCCCGGAGCCGGCAAACAGATCCAAAATATTAGCTTCACGAATGTATTTCCGCGCATCCAAAATGGAAAAGAGCCCCTCCTTGGTCCGTGCGGAAGTAGGACGCACGTTCAGGGTTTGTGGGATGTTTATCTGTCGCCCCTTAAGGGTGCCGGTGATAATTCGCATTCGGCTTGCAAGGTTTTTGTGTTGGGATCAATGAGTTAAGAGGGAAAGTACAAAATTATCCGCATGCGGGTAACCCAAAAGCCTAATTGTAATTGAGTGCCAGCATAATGGCTGGAAATGCCGACTCTAAGCTAAATCCATAAGTTTGTTCTTCAGCCTCGATCTGAATTTTATCAAGGGTATCCATTTTGGATACTTTTCCTGCATCATCCCAAAACGGTTCTAAAATTTCGATGACATCCAGGGCATGCTGGCCATAGACATAAATCTTTTCGTGCAGCCCATCCATCCAGTTCAGGTCTTTTGTACGTTGCAGCCAAAGGTAGGGTAGGTCTTGAATCTCATCATACGGAATGTATGTGGCACTACGTAGTTTCCCGAGGATAAATGAAGATATAGAGATACAGTTATTATAGCAGCATATAGTCATAAACGATCCGCCCGGATTGGCATGCTGAATCCAACGTAGTCCAATTTCAAAATCACTTATCAAATCGGTTGTAGAAGTGTGGCCGGCTAAAGATTGTAAACCGTCCAACTGCTTATTGTTGCGAAGCAGTAGAAATTTGTAATCCTGATTGCTGAGCGAATACCATGTTGGCTGTACGTGTTTACGTTCAGTGCCGCTCATTAAAATATTGATGTGCTTTTCGCGCTCATCCGAATCGTCATATACGATTTTAGGGACGGATGTCCAGCACTCTTGGGTAGGTAGGGAAAGAATCCGTACATGTTTAATGCCAAATTCTTCCCGAAATTGTTCTATGGTTTGTTTGATACCCCGAAAATGCTGCTCGGAATTTCCAAGCAGCGTTTCGGTAATATCGAAATTGAAATCATAGCATCCTATATGTGCTATTTTTGATGGATTATCTGGTTCATTGACAGCATAGAAAAGCTGATTGTCAAAGAAGCAAAGACCTAAACAAGGATGCTGTTCCTCCATCTTTTATTATTCCCAACTGGCGGCGTTAAGCTCTGTTGTGTTTTCGAGTGATCCAATACGATCGTCCGTGTCAGGATCTTCCAGAAGATAAATATTAGGACGCAACGTGTCGTTTAACGTATACTCAAATTTCTTGTGTGGAGGTCGAGGAGAATAAACCAATGAATCCGGATTATATGATTTGTTGGATTCCATTGGAGCAAAAAGAGAATCACCTTGCGCTACCATTGCAGAATCCGTTTTTAGGTAGGTAACAAGAGTGTCAAGTCCACCCTCGGTAGGGGGAAATTCATCCATGTCTTGTTCATACTGCACCAATGCATCACGAACAAGTCCCATCTGATAGCGAACCTTTTCGGTCATTTGCTCGCGTTCAACAACTTCTTGGTAGGGAGCTACAATAGAGTGGTACAGGTAATATCCCAAACCTATGATAATAATTCCCAGTACAATGCTTAATATTCTATTACGCTTTTCAATATCCATGTCCAGATACTAATGTTATTAAGGTGGTTTTTCAAAATAAGACTTTGAAAATACATGCCGACTTGTTGATATGCAACTTCAAGTCAAAAATCAGTAAAATGTAAAAAAAGTTGAAAGCGGCCTTTAAATCTTGTTATTAATCCCTATTTAGTGGTGTAAGATAAAAAACTTGCTCTGTTAGATATGAAGAGAGCCCTCGTTGTTGGAAGGGTTCGAGCTCTTCGAGTTTCGATTGTTCGTGCATGAGTTGTAATCTAAAGTTATGGCCAAACAACTTTTGAAGCTCTTTTTCATCTACCGAAAAAGGCGGGCCGTTCATTTCTTCCTGGATATATTCAAAAGTTTGGAGCAAAATACGAGTAGTATTGCCGCAGAGGTCAAGGATCTTTTGGGCGTATTGTGGTCGCATTTTAGGCGGTAAGGCAATAATCGATGCTTTGTCATAAACCAGATCAATAGGAGTAATTTCTTTGGTAGGAAGCTTCATGAAGTCGCCTTCCCACAGTTCGAGCGAACTGGACTTATAGACCGTAAAATTATGGCTGGATGTTTGGGAAAACGTTTCGGGATATTTTTCCATAACGGTATGTAACGCTTTGTGGGATACATCAACGCCGATAACCTTTTGGCTGTGTTCGGCAAGCCAATGCAAGTCGAGACTTTTCCCGCAAAGGGGAACTAAAATCCGGCTTTCTGATTTAATATTAAGTCGTTTCCAGAGTTTTGGTAACGGCGGATATACCATATCCATGTGCCAGCCGGTATTGTCTTTGCGCCATCGACTTTGCCAGTAACTAATTTCCATGAAAAATGGGATTTGTCTCAGATTTTTTAGAACCTATAGTAATAAGAAAATAAACGATCATCACCATGGAATTTGATGCTATTTGGATCCCTACTGGAACCGTCATTTATGCTATGTTTTTGGGCAGCCTTATGGGGTTGGAGCGGGAACTTGCTCAAAAGCCTGCGGGGCTGCGTACCCATATTTTAGTGGCTGGTGCTTCATCACTGTTGGTAGTGCTGGGAGAAATTATGATTTCAAACTATAGCAGCGGAGCAGCTGTAGAAGCTATACAGGCTGACCCTATCCGAATTATGGAGGCTATTATTACTGGTATCAGCTTCTTGGGAGCGGGTACTATTATTTTTCGCAATAAAGACGAAACGGTAGAGGGACTAACAACTGCAGCCTCCATCCTATTTGCGGCGGCCATCGGTATTACGGTAGCGCTAAAGCAATATATATTAGCTGCCATTCTAACGATTATCGCCATCGTAATTCTGTTTGGATTAGGTTATATTGAGCGCTTTGTTAAACGGTTGCGCAACCGTATCTACGACGAAAAATCCAACGATTAAAGCAGTTTCCAAATCCGTTGAATCGGAAAATTCTAAATCTGGCGATCCCGAACATTATTAGTAATCTATCGGTGCCCCTGCTGGGTGCGGTAGATACGGCCCTGGTTGGTCACCTCGAAGAAGCGTACTACCTTGGTGCTATTGCTGTGGGAAGTATGATCTTCAACTTTATCTTTTGGGGATTCGGATTTCTGCGCATGGGCACAACCGGACTTACCGCGCAGGCGTTTGGAGAAAAGAATGAAACCGACAGCATAATGACCCTGGCCCGCGCGCTGACTGTGGCTATTATTTTTGGGGTTTTGATTGTGTTGCTCCAGAAATGGATTGCTGATCTTAGTTTTTGGCTCATCGAAGCATCTCCAGAAGTAGAACGGTATACTCGTATCTATTTTGAGATTCGTATTTTTACTGCACCAGCTACCTTATCACTTTATGCTATCAACGGTTGGTTTTTGGGGATGCAAAATGCTCGTTACCCGATGATTGTCACGGTATTTTTAAATAGTCTCAATATCGGTCTGGATGTACTTTTTGTATATGGTATGGGGATGACAGTCGATGGCGTAGCAATGGGTACGCTCATTGCACGATATGCGGGTATAACGCTTGCTGTTGTTTTGTTGGTTTACAAATATCGTGGTTGGCTAAGCGGATACGTGCACAATCTTTTATTAGAGGTAAAAGCGATCAAGAAATTCTTTTCGGTAAATCGCGATATTTTTATTCGAACCCTCTGTCTTATTTTTACCTTCTCCTTTTTTACGGCAAAATCGGCAGAGTTTGGGGATGTGGTGTTGGCTGCCAACTCCATCTTGTTGCAGCTTTGGATGATCGTCTCATATGGGACGGACGGCTTTGCTTATGCCGCCGAGAGTTTGATCGGGCGCTATACGGGATCCAATCAACAAAAAAGAGTGCGGTTGGCCGTCAAATATTGTTTTATCTGGGGGACGGGCATTGGCGTGACGGCATCGCTGGTTTACGGTATTTTTGATGTACATATCCTGGGGATTTTTACCGACCAACAGGATGTGATTGATACGGCTATGTTATACTTTTTATGGACGGTAGCCGGGCCAACGGTAAGCAGTTTCTCGTATATTTGGGATGGCGTTTTTATTGGAGCAACGGCTACGGGGCCTATGCGCGATTCGATGATTGTGGCAACACTTGTCGTGTTTTTACCTACCTATGCTATTGGCGTACACTATTTGGGAAATCACGCACTTTGGTTGGGGATGACGCTCTTTATGCTGGCTCGCGGGGCTACGCTCACCTATTTTGCACCTAAACATATTCTTAAAATAAATGAGCCTGCCAAAGCGTAAATATTACTGAATTAGTTGCAGCAGATTGGTGTTTCGCAGCAGGGCTACGGAACGAGGTTTTGATAAGTACAATTATCATTTGAAGTACAGTATACATGAAAACAATTTTGCTATTACGTCACGCGAAGGCTTCTCATGCAGGGTCTGCCGAAAAGGATATCGATCGTATACTAACAAAGGTTGGGCGCACAGATGCTTGCCAAGTCGGATCGTTTTTAAAGCAGGTTGAATCTATTCCAGCCTATATTCAATGTTCTCCAGCCGAGCGTGCTCGTCAAACTATTCGCCACATTGTTGAGGTTGCTGATATAGACAAGCAGCTTGTAAACTGGTGCGATGATTTGTATTACGGTGGAGCACGAGATTATTTTGGAGTAATCCATTCGGCGCCTGAGGAAACCGATCAGATCATGGTTGTAGGTCATAATCCTTTATTGGAAGAAACGGTTTCTTTGCTTTGTAACGGGGAAGGGGCTTATTTGGCACGCATGCCCCAAGGAGGATTAGTTTGTATAGAACATCCGGCTATAGAATGGAATCAGATTAAGCCGGGCACGGCGCGTTTTCGTTGGATGGTGACCCCCGACTTATTGAGGAAGTTCAACTATTAACCCGTTACATCTTTATAATCGGCCAGACGCGAGCTCTCATCTTTTTGATCAATTTTCTCTAAGATATGTGAAACAGCTTCATGGGGATCCCGATAAAAATGGTCATCGCCCAAAAATTCGCGTAGCCCTGATTTACTTACTACATCACGTACGGGGCCTTTAAGTCCGGCAATATAAAGTTCGATATTCCAGTTTTTGAGCGTGCCCACCATCGATTTTATTTTATCTACAGCTGTTGTGTCGAGGGTATTAATTGTGCTTCCATCAATGATAACGTAATGGGTTGACTGGTTGCGTTCTCGGCTCTTTTCTATGATGTAATCACGGAAAAAATCGGCATTTACAAATGAAAAAGAAGCATCCACGCGGAGAATCATAAGTCCGTCGATGGGTTTAGCTTCGGGATTACGCTCCAGGTTTTTAAAGAGGCGTGTACCTGGAATAATGCCCAGTTCAGCTACATTTGGGCGACTGTATTTATAGAACATGTGAATCATAGAGGCGACAACTCCGAGCAGAATGCCTTCCTGAATACCAATTAATAACGTACAACCAGCTGTAAAAATAGCAATCAGGCCTTCGCTGGGTTTCGTGCGGTAAAGAAGTTTAAACTCACCGATATCAATAAGATTAAGAGAGGCTACAATAATGATTGCTGCCAGGATAGGCATCGGCAAATAATAGAAAATAGGAGTAAGTAGTAACAGCGTGGTAATAATAACACCAGACGTAATAATGTTAGCCAAGGGAGTTTGGACATTTGCCTGTTCCGACGCAGCCGATCGTGAAAAGCTCCCTGATATGGGAATAGATTTGAAGAAGCTGCCAAAGAAATTTGAGGCGCCAATGGCTACTAATTCATGATTAGCGTCAATAATGTAATTATGGCGTTTGGCAAATGTTTGTCCCAGTGAAGCTACGCTCATAAATTGTACCAGCGCCAATGTTAGGGCCGTCGGTAGCAATTCGCGCATATTGTTGAAGTTGATATCGGGCATCGAAAATGAGGGTAGTCCTGTGGGAATATCACCAACAACCTGGATTCCGGTTTGGGCTGCTCCTGTAAACCACGATAAAACAAGGCTGAAAGCTACGATAACAACAGAAATAGGAAAAATTGGTTTCCAATATCTAACAATCCCCATTACAACAATAGCAGTTATTCCCCACAAAAATGTCTGGGTATGGATATCATCGAATTGCCAGATAAATTCTTCGATGATAACAATGATATATTGAGTTTGGGTAAGTTCGATACCCAGTAGGTTATTAAGCTGGCTAAAAGCAATAATGAGCGGAGCCGCAAGGGTAAACCCGGCAATTACCGGTCGCGAAAATATGTTGAGCACCGATCCCAGACGCATTGAACCCATGAGGAGTTGCAACCCGCCGGCCATCATAGCAAGTAAAATCGTGAGTTTAATATACCGGTCGGTATTGGGTTCGGCGATAAGGCCAACGCCTGCAGCAACAATCAGCATATCAATTGCAACGGGCCCTACAGACAGGTTTTTTGATGTCCCAAAGAGCGGATAAATAAGCAAAGGAATAACGCCAGCATATAGTCCGTAGATGGGAGGTACGCCCGCAATTACGGCATAGGCCATTCCTTGTGGAATAAACATAACACCGGTTGTTAAGCCGGCCGTTAAGTCGCCGCTAAGTTTTTGCCCGTTATAATTGGGCAACCATTCCGAAATTTTAAACGTTTTTCGTAGCCAGTCTTCCATAAATCAAAATGACCAAAACACAGGGATGAATATTGTAGCTAATATCCAGAATATGATATTAAGTGGTAAACCGATTTTTGTGAAGTCAGTAAATTGATAATGTCCTGAACCAAAAACAAGAGCATTTGCATGATGTCCAAAGGGGGTGATAAATGTGAGTAGTGCAGCATAACTAACTGTTAAAACCAGGGGTTCTGGATTAATACCAACTTGGCTGGCAACTTCATAAGCAATAGGAGCCAGCAACGCGACCGAAGCGTTCGTAGTAATGATGGATGTTAGTAAGGTGGTGAGCACATAAAAGCCGGAAAGAAGTACTACAGGGCCAAAATCATTGAGCATTGTAATCATACCTTCGGCGATCATGGCACCGGCTCCCGTTTTATCGATAGCAGTACCGAGCGGAAGAACACCAACAAGTAACATGATAATTTTCCAGTTGATGGCAGTGTAGGCTTCTTCGGTTGAAAGAGATCCTGTTACCAGAAGACCTACAACGCCCGCTGGCGCAGTAACAGAAATAGGGGCAATACCCAATGCAGCAATACCCACAACTAACGACAAAATTGTTAATACGATAGGAATTTTATTGGTGCGTGGACGCATGACGTCGAGCTCGGAAGTAATAACAAAGCTGGGATCGTTACTTACATCCTGTATGCGCTCTTTGCTTAGACTTAGCAGAATGGAATCTCCCCCACTTAGCTGAACCTCACCCAGTTTTTCCTGTTTTAGTTTGCCGTGATGGCGTATGGCCATCGGGACTGCACCGAAACGTTTGCCAAAATCAATATCAGCCAATTTTCGTTTGTCAAGAGCTGATTCTGGTGCTATAGCGGCTTCTACGAGTGCGTCTCGTCCGTGTTGAAGGTCGGTATCTACCCATTGATGTGAGGGGCGAAGTGCCAGATCCTCACGTCGTAGTAACTTATCAATTTCATCGGCACTACCACGAATTCGAAGCACATCATTGGCTTGGATTTTGACCTCATTTCGCTGGGCTGAGGAGTCATGTTCTGATTTAAATATTCGAAGAACATCCAGATCAAGTTCTTCAGTTAGTTTTTCAGCATCAAGAATTTGACCGATCAGGTTGGAGCTTGGTTTTACAATGAGGTCGGTCAAATACTCATTCATTTCAAACTCTGAAGTTAGTTCTTCCTTTTCTTTTTCCCGGCGCGATGGAATTGCATTAATACCGTAAGTAAACATGTAGATAAATCCGGCAGCCAGGAAGATCAAACCCATTGGGAGAAAATCAAACATACTGAAGGCTGTGCTGCCGCGATCTTCAACAATTGAGCTAACCAATAAATTGGTAGAGGTACCAATTAGCGTATTAATACCGCCCAGGATGCCTGCAAATGAAAGCGGCATCAGTAATTTTGAGGGACTAAGACCGATACGGCTGGCAATATCAATCATTACGGGAATAAAAATCATGATTACGGCCGTGTTATTCATGAACGACGATGCAAAGCTTACAAATAGCAGCATCACAAATAACCAGGGCCAGAAATTATCTTCCATCTTGTTGCAGAAGAAATTGCCTGCTCGGTTTAGTAAACCCGTACGGCGTAATGCCTCGCTAATTACAAACATCGCTGCAATAGTGATGGTAGCTGGATTGCTGACGCCTGAAAACCCTTCCTGAGGTGTTAGTATCCCACTTATTAGCAGGCACACGAGTAAAATAATAGACGCAACATCAAATGAGACATAATCGGTGGCAAATAAAAAGAGGGCTAAGGCAAGAAGAGCAAAAACAAAAATAATTTCGAATGACATGTTCGATCATATTTTTAGTTCTCAGATTTCACCTACTTCCTAAAATTGCATTTCCTTTAACAATTTATGGCTGCCTGAAAATTCCGACATCTGATTTATAATGTGGTCTATACTTACATTTATGGTTCGATGCCGTTTCGAATCAAATAAAAAGTCGCTTCCTATTCCTGCAGTTGTTCTATACGAGGTTATCCCCATTATTTTGCCTTCGTTATTTAGTACGGGACTTCCGTAAGCACCACCGGTAATATCATTGGTGGTTAAAAAGTTTATTGTTTTACCTTTTGATTGTGTAAATGCAGCGTGCATTTTACCATCACGAGTGCGGTAACCGTCAACTTGTCCCAACGTTAGGCGAAGCGTACCATTGGCATCGGGATAGGGGAAAATATTGTGTTGAAAGGCTTGCAGGCCTTCAACATAACGCTCTTGGGCAGGTTGGAGATAGGGTACATGCTGCGAGTAGTTTTGTCGGCTAAATTGATAACTGTCCAGTAATTCTTGATAAAGAGTTACAAGAGCATCTTTGGGATGGTCTAAAACCGAATCGGTTGGCGATTGTAATAGTGATTGGGCATAACTTGGGTTAAATACCAGAGATCTATTTTGTTGCTCGGTAAGATAAGATTCAATTTCCTGTTTGAGCGTGTCGTTTTTCAGAGTTCCAAATAGTTCAAGCAAGTGAAAGGGTACGTTACCTTCGGGCAGGGAAGATAACAGGTACAGCATATCGCCCAGAAATTGTTTTTGGGATTTTACATCGATGCCATTAAGCATAGCGTTATGCTTTTTGAGAAGTTGCTGCTTGTCAGCATTACTAAGTGCCGGATTGGTCGTGTCACTGATATGTTTATAATAGGAGTTGTAGAGCCCGGCTATCTGCATGATTTTACTATTGTTGAATGTATTAACAAGAGCGAATAGCAGGCTTCCATTTTGGGAGGCGATGTTGTACGCCTGTTTAAGTTGCGGCAAAACTCGTCTGTAGGTGATATTTCTGAGCGAATCTTTTTTGATCCATTCCGAAAATTGTTGCTCAATATCAGCTTTTTGCGATGGAATACTGTCACTTTTTATGCTGTGCTGTAATTGCCGAAAGTAGGTTAGGTTTTGAGTGGCAGACATTCGTTGTGGTGCGTTAGCAATAGCTGTTGCAGGGTTATTTTGGACTGATTTTTGGGCAGCATCTAAAATTGCCTCGTAGCTGTTTATGAGGATAGGGTTGCGGTGGTCGCGATAAAATGCGCCAGCATAACTACTTTCTTGTCGCTGAGTTTTTCCGGGATAACCCAGCGTTGTGACATAGTCGCCTTTGTTCATATTAGAAGTATCAATTTCTAAATGACGGTCGGGGGTAAAAGGGACGTTTGATTGGTCATAGGTTCGACTTTGACCGCTGGGTGCGGTATAGGCTCGCAAAAAGGTGTAGTCGGCTGCCCGACTGGGCCATGATTGGTTGAAAGAGTTCTGGGCGGGGAATACATCTGACTTTTGGGGACTGTGAACAAGACGAACATCATCAATTTTTTTATATACCGATATGATATAACGATTACCGCCCCAAACTTCATCGACTGTTACGGTGATATCTTTTTGTTTGGATTGGTGCTGTGTAATGAGCTGGTTTTGTATCTGTTGCGTTCGCTTTTTCTTTTCGCGGTAGGTGAGCGTGTCGGCCAACTCTTTGTTAATAGATTCTGTGATTTCTTTTTGTGCTAATAGAACTTGGATGCTATAGTTGGGTAGTGGGATTTCTTGTTCTCTGTTTCCAGCTAAAAATCCGTTTTGAAGGTGATTTTCATCGACGGAGCTCTGTCTGGCGATACCTTCGATGGCGGTACGATAATTGGTGAGAATGAGTCCGCGGTTTGAGACAAGGGCGCCCGTTCCCCGACTGTTGTCATCAATAGAGATATTTACTACGGTGTTGCTTAGGGATGAGTTATTAGTGTTGTAAATGGTATCGGCCGGAATGTCCAGTCCTTTTGATTGGAGTTCGGCATAAAGGGTATCGGTGAGCTGCGATACCAGCCAGAGGCCTTCGCCGGGGGAAAGGTCCGAGGTTTTTTTGGCACTTTTGGTTGCATCGCTGATTGGTGTATTGTTGGAATGCGATTCCTGGACGGGGGCTGGTGAGGAACATCCCCAGAAAACCAATAGGCCGGCAATGAGGAGATAGTTGAAAAGCGTGGAGGGGTTTTCGGGATGGGCCATGGTGGTACGTATGTGGGAATAAAATTTTTGGAGTGAGTGATTACGAAGGTGCGAAGATTTTTTCTTACATTAAAGCGGTTTGAATATTATTGGTATTAAAATTGACTAAGATTTTGGATTATGAATTACAAGCACAAGTTTTTTTATCTCTGTAAAACTCCGTTGAGCGCTGAGGGTCCCGAGGATGTAGAAATTATTGATCGGGCGGAAAGCAGTGATGAGTTTCCTGAATTGTTTAAGGAATATGAAGAGCTGCGTTCGCACGCTTTTAATGAGGATAAGTTGTATAGCATTATTCGCGCAGATGATGTGTATACGATCTTGCGCACCGGTACTGAGCAAGAGGCTCGTGATATGGCGTTTGATAAGGCCGAGCAGGAGATTGTCACGAACTTACAGCACCGTGTGATGCAGAAGAATGATTCGGAAGCGGAAGCTATTTTGAAGGAAGTACACGGTGTTGAATCGTAGTTGGTTGAATGGTAATAAGCATATTCGGCGCGGTTTGTGATGGCAAAGAAGCGACCTTTCTATATTGTTAAGCAGGATAAGGATATTATTATTGTCGACAAGCCGGCCGGATTGCTTGCGGTGCCTATCCCCAATAGTAATGCCAAAAATTTATTTGACCTGGTGGCTGACCATCTGGCGAAGCATGGTGTTCGGGTGGGCGTGGTGCATCGGATTGATCGCTATACGAGTGGGTTGATGGCGTTTGCTAAAAATGAGCGTGCCTATAATGATTTGGTGAGTAAATTTCGCAATCATGAGCCGAAGCGTACGTACCTGGCTGTTGTGCGTGGTATCGTGGAACAGGATGAGGGAGTACTTGAGCATCACCTTAAGCTGATTAAGGATGGATTTCGCAATATTGTGGTGGACCCTGATGAGGAGGGGGCTACGCCGGCGCGTCTTTCGTATAAGGTGAAGGAGCGATTTTGGGAAAATACGCTGGTGGAAGTACAGCTGGATACGGGATTGAAGAATCAGATTCGCGTGCAGTTTGAGGAAATCGGACATCAACTGGTGGGCGACCAGCATTATGCGCCCGAAGAAGAGGGAGAGCCGTTGATAAACCGGCAGGCGCTCCATGCGTGGAAGTTAGCGTTTAAGCATCCGCGGCATGGTAAAGAGGTACAGTTTGAGGCGAAGATTCCGGCTGATATAATGCGGCTTATTGACAAGTTTCGCTGGAAGAAGGAAGCGCATTCGGATTAGCTATATTATCTTGCTTGCATGAGTGAGCAAGCTTGTGTATATATAAATAAATTTTAATTAATTTCGTCACTATGCGGTTCCTTGTAATTTTTATTGTCAGTGCTCTCGTATTTGGCTGTTCAGATCAGCCCGTAAATACCAGCATGCAAGAAGTTGAGGCTGAGATAAGTGATGAGCAACTTCAACTTCATAATAATTCAGTTGCAGATATTTACTATTTTGTTGTTGAACAGGATATGGCGGCTAAAATAAATTGGGAGCCTCGGTCGCAGGATGAAAACAGGATTCAGTCGGGAGATACAAAGCTTGTTTCTCTTTCAGAGGTAATGGAATATGAAGCGGGTGATACAGTTATAATTTATTTCTGGACTTCCGAAGATCCCGAAAGTGATCAAATAAAAAATATACTCGTGGAGTAGAATTGAGTTTTCGATTCTTTACTCCAAAAGTTCTTGTCTTATAATTATGGAGAGCTACGAATAGCTCTCCCTTTTTTATTATCGATGATGTAAGTCCCTTCTGTGTAAAGAAATACCTATCTTGTTTATAAAAACCCTCTATCGGTTTGGTGGAATGATTACGCCCTTTTTTCTGTAGTGGATATATGATGGTTTTAACGGATGTATGTAATTATTTCCGTTGTTTTTGTTACTGGAAACATAAACAGTAATTAAAAAGTATTAATAAGGTGTTCAATTATGAGGACCGCAATTAAGAGTGAAAAAGCTATGGATATAAATATTGGAATAAGTGAAGATAATCGGGAGAAAATTGCTGATGCTCTTTCAAAGGTATTGGCAGACTCATACATGCTATATTTAAAAACACATAACTATCATTGGAATGTGACGGGAGAGTTGTTTCATTCGTTGCACGAACAGTTTGAAGGACAATACACCGAATTGGCTGATGCTATTGATGAAATTGCTGAGCGCATTCGTGCGCTCGGATATCGGGCACCAGGTACTTTTAAGGAGTTTAACGAGCTTACATCTATTGATGAAAAACAGGATGAACCTGATGCAATGGAGATGGTGCGCCGTTTAGCAATTGGCAATGAACAAGTATTGCGTACGGCCCGCGAAGCACTTGAGCCTGCTAACGCAGCTGAAGATGAGGCAACGGTAGATCTGTTAACAGAACGTTTGCATGTCCATTCCAAAACAGCATGGATGCTGCGAAGTCACTTAGAATAACTAAGGACGTTAATTCTCAAATTAAAACAACATTATTATGGCTAAACGAGAAGAGTACATTGATAAGTTAGAGAAGCAGTTACGCGAGTGGAATACACAAATCGATAAGCTGCAAGATCGTATTAACAATGAATCTCAGGATCTGAAAGCGAAACTCGACAAGCGTATGGAAGAGCTAAAAGAAAAGCGAGCTCGTTTGCGTACGAAGCTTGATAAAATTAAAGATTCAAGTGATGATGTTTTTGAGGACATAAAGGCGGATAGTGAGAAGCTTTGGGCGGATGTTAAAAAAGGCTTTTCCGAAATTCGTGAGATCGTAAAAGAATAATTAGTGATTTATTAATATAATGTAAGGCAGCCTGTTAGGGCTGCCTTCTTTTTTTGAATAAAAACTAATAGTTAAAGAGATCGGGTATGGAAGATATTAATTCAATTGTAGAAAGTATTGTGCCAATATTAGTTCAGTATGGGCTTAAGGTTTTAGCTGCTATTTTTGTGCTGATTGTTGGGTGGAGTGTAGCTGGCTGGCTAAGCAAAAAGGTGCGCAGGCAGGCCGAAAAATCTGAAACTGTAGATGCTACGCTTACCCCTTTGTTAGCTAAAATAACCAAGATCCTTGGTCTGACCGTTGTTGTTATTTTCGTATTAAATATGGTCGGTATTCAAACGGCCAGTTTAGTAGCGGTTCTTGGTGCAGCCGGTTTGGCTATCGGCTTGGCCTGGCAGGGTACGCTTGCGGATGTTGCTGCCGGGGTGATGCTGTTGGTTATGCGTCCATTTAATGTGGGAGATTCTGTCGATATTGCCGGAGTTTCGGGCACGGTAAAAGAAATTGGTCTTGTTACTACCAAGATGAATACGTTCGATAATGTGGCTATGATATTGCCCAACTCAAATGTATGGGGTACAAATATTAAGAATATGTCAGAGAATGATATTCGTCGCCTGGATTTGGTAATCGGTTTTGGGTATGACGACAATATCGACCATGCTATGGAAACGATTAAGAAGGTGCTTGGTGAGGATGATCGTATTTTAGATGATCCCGCTCCACAAATTGCCGTTTCGGAGTTAGGTGGTAGTTCGGTCAATCTAATTGTACGTCCTTGGGTGACCAAAGAAGAGTATTGGTCTTTAAAGTTTGACCTTACTAAACGTATTAAAGAACGCTTTGATGAAGAGGGAATCAACTTCCCCTATCCTTCTCATGATGTGTATATCCATAACGAAAATTAGATGTTATTATCCCAAATAATGGGGATAAGAGGAAGGCCGATCCAGTTTGGGTCGGCTTTTTTTATGGGGCAATGTTTTGATATCCCAGATGGATTGTAATAAGTTCCACAGAAATATTATCTTAGTTAAACTCTAAGGCAGCTGAGAGTTTAGAAGCGAAATTTGAATCACCAAGCGTTATAATAGAGGTATCTGTGAAGACTACTATGGAAGATAACAAAGAGACATCCCAACATGTGTATGAGGATGAATACGTAATTTTAACTCCAGATGATGAGCTTTTCCTTAAGGAACAAGGACCCATTGATCGTCGGAAGCTGTGCGAGGTTAGTGCCGATGATCTTGAGGAAAAGCTTTCGGCATTGAAACGTGCTTTTGAAGAGCTCTCAGAAAAGATTGGAGAAATGCTTACTGATGATGCGCTGGATGCTGATAAGCTGGAAATGCTTGAAGAAAAGGTTAAAACGACGAATGCTGTAGGTGATTTTTCGGCTCTCTTAGATCAAATTAATGAAAAGAAGAAGACCTTGCCGGAAGAAGATTCTTCTGAATCTGAGGTTTCAGAGGCTAAACAGAGTGATGAGAATGAAACGGATGATGAGCCTGATGAAGGATCTCCTGCGCCAGAGGCTTCGGAGACTAAAACAGAAGAAGTAGATACAGCTACTGACGAGGATACCGAAGAAGACGTAGCTGAGGCTGAGCAGGATGAGGAAGATCAGCAGGAAGTTGCTGATGAGGAACAATCTGATGATGAGGCTTCGGAAGAAAATCCCATAGATTATTATCGGGAAATCCTGGATAAGGCAAAGGATTTAGCCAAACAGGAAGACTGGTCGTATGTATCGGTTGAGCTTGATAATTTGAGCCATCGCTGGGCCGAGGGACCTGATACGGATACCGATGAAGTAAAGGATCTTTATAAAAAATTTAATGATGTTGTGGATGCGTTCGAAGAGCGCAAGGAGCAGCATTATGCTGAGCTTGAAAAGAAGAAGCAGGAAAACCTCGAGACCAAGAAAGAGCTTCTCAAAGAGTTTGAGGGTATTGTTTCTAATGAGACGTGGACGGCTACGCGCAGAGTAAGCCAGATGAAGGGACAATGGAATAGTGTTGGCCCTTTGCCCAGCGGAAAAGGAGAGGGATTAGATGAGCGATTCGAAGAGCTCCTTGATACTTTTAATGATCATAAGGTTGATCGATTGGTACAAAAGCGTCAGAAGGAAGAGGACAACCTGATGCTGAAGCTGGCTGTGCTTGAGAAGATGGAGAATGTTGCTGAGTCCATGACTCATGAAACAGAAAATTGGGATGAGATTGATGAGAAGTTTGATGATCTGACCAAGCAGTGGAAGAAGATTGGTCGGGTACCAAAAGAGAAATCAAACGAAGTGTGGGATCGTTATAAGAGTGCGCAGGATGAGTATTATGATCGCAAATATAAGTATGATCCCGACCACCAGAGCAAGGTTGATAGCTTTACGCACAAGAAGGAAAAAATTATTGAAGAGGCTGAAAACCTGCTTGAGGAACATGATTTAGCGACGGCTGCCCGTAAAATTAATAAGCTTCACCGGCGTTGGAAAAAGGTTGGAAACCTACCACAGCGAGCCGAAGATAAGCTTTGGTCGCGTTTTAAATCGGCTACGGATGCTTTTAATGAGAAAAAGGCCAACAATCAGGAAAAGATTGAGGAGCAGGAAGAGGAGCACTACCAGCAGAAGCTTGAACTCATTGATAAGGCGAACGAAGTAAAGCATACCGACGATTTTGAGAAGGGACACTCCCAGATGCAGAGCTTTATGGACCGGTGGAAAAAGATAGGTCCCGTGCCTCGTGGAAAGTCCGAAGAGATATGGAAAAAGTTTAAGGGGGCGATGGATGAGTTTTATGACCGCCGCCGCGAACACTTTAAGGAGGTTAAAGAGGAACGCAAAGAGAACCTTGAGAAAAAGCGAGAGATACTGGAAAAGCTGCGTGAATTGGGTAAGCATGATGATCCCATTAAAGCAGTAGATATTGCTAAAGGATTGCAGGAAGAGTTTAAAAATGCGGGATATGTCCCCATCAAGTATAAAAACAAGATGTGGAAGCAGTATCGCGAAGCTTGTGATGTGATTTATGATCGCATGCGAGCGGCAAAATCCGGAGATAAGTTTGACCAAGAACTCGCGAAGGCAGACCTGGATCCAGATGACAGAAGTAAGATTCAAAAGCTGCGTAAAGAGTACAACAAGGTTAAAAAGGAAGCCAAACAGTTAGAAAAAGAAGTACTGCAATACAAAGAGAAGAAGACCTATTTTAAACCTTCAAGTGGGGGAAATAGCTTGCTTGATGAAGTTCAAAATAAGATAGATAAGGTCGAGCAGAAGTTGGAAAATAAGAAGGGAAAGATGGATTCTATTACTGAGAAAATGGATCAGATCCGCGAAGAGGCAGGCGACGAATAGCAGGTTTGCTATTTCGGTTTGTTCTGCTATTATTGGCTAATAATCAGGAGAGAGAGTTTAAAATGTTGGTAAGATGATGGGGTTTATGAGAGTTATAGATGGCTAAATATTCATAAAAATCGGGTTGATGAGTACACATAAACGAGAGGTTGTTGTCACTTTTTGGGGAGTTCGAGGTTCTACCCCCTGTGCCAATAAGGAAAATATGGAGTACGGCGGCAACACTACTTGCTTAGAAGTTGATGTTCCGGGCACGGATGATATGCTTATTTTAGACAGTGGCACCGGCATTCGTAATCTCGGGAATAGTGTTATCGATCAGCCAGGTCAGATACGGGGACGTATTTTTATCACCCATCCGCATTGGGATCATATCCAGGGCTTCCCTTTTTTTAAGCCGATCTATGGTTCTAAAAATCATTTTGCTATTCATATGCCTGACCAAGGTGTGGAAGGCGGATGCAAGGATATATTGGATGGGCATCTGACAAAAACGTTTTTTCCGGTGACGTTAGATATGATAGATGCTAATCTGGAGTATATTACCCAACCTCAGGAGCGGAAATCATATGAAGGTTATGATATTGATTTTATGATGGCCAACCATACGGTGGAAACGGCAATTTATAAGGTTTATATCAATGGAAAACAGATCGTTTTTTGTCCTGATAATGAACTGATAGTTGGAGATAATCGCCAGTCGGCCTATCAAGAAGAGTTGGAAGAATTTTTAGAGGGGGTTGACCTGTTAATTCATGATGGCCAGTATAATCGTAGTTCTTACGAAGAAAAGCGTGGTTGGGGGCATTCGGCCTGGGAGGATGTGGTTGCACTTGGCAGGAAGCTCGATATTAAACGATTATTTATTACCCATCACGACCCTGACTCTGATGACAGCCAGCTTAGTGCTCTGGATGATCATTTACAAGACAAGTTCGGCTCTGTTTTTAAAGAGATTGGATTGGCCAAAGAGGGATACCAGATTTTCCTGTAGGAAATTGGACTTAGCATATATTCGTTTAATAGGTATAATCTCTTATCCCATCAGGCTCATAATTAAAAAATCTCCTCCCTGGAGAATAGGTCGTGCGCCTGCGGAAGGAAGTTAGAAGGATTGATCTTTTGTGCATAATGGATGAATTATGAATTTATATAACCAATCTCCCTAAATTCCTCTTTTCCCCCAAATCATGCGCAACAGTTCATTAAATCTTGAGCAACTTTTTAAAACTATGTATGTGTAATAGTTTTGATGCCTGTTTTGTAGCAGGAAGATTATTCAATCCGCAACATTGTATTACTGGAATTGGTCGTAATCTGACAAGTAAGGATTTCTCACGTATGTTCGAAATGACAAAGTGTAGTTCTGGGAGATAAATAAAAAGGGATACATCCAAGGTAGATGTATCCCTTTAAAATGTTTTTGCCCAAAATTAGTTATCAGAAGTAGAAGCGTGCTCCCAAGGTACCATCGATGTCAAAGTCGGTGGATGGGGCAATGTTGAGGATAGGGGCAGCTTCGATAAAGAGCCCTACCGGAGCATCTTCAAACAAGTAATTGAGTCCCACCGGTACACGGGCACCGATATAAGAGTCATTTTCTCCCAGTACCAAACGGCCACCGATACCGTAATAAAGAGGTAAGCTGCCTTCCTCTACGTCACTGAATATATCATAATTGTGCCATAGGTAATCGGCTTGTACAGTCATGGCCTCATAACGACCAAACGACCATGCTACACCAACATCGATAGCGTTACCACCGCCCGTCCATGATTTTAACGTAAGGCCGGTCGGTTCCCCTACCATAAAGCCAACTCCCAATGTCTTGTTGTTATCTTGGGCATGGCTGACATTGTTTAGTGTTAACGCCAGGAACATTGCCATTAGTGGTATTATGAACAGTTTTTTCATAGATGAAATAATTATTTGAAATTTATTTTGTAATGTTTCTACAAGGTGTACTTAAAAAGGATATCGTATAGAAAGTTCCATATAAAATAGAAATGGAAGATAGCACGTCAACGGTAAAGAAGGAAGGTATAAAATTTGGTAATAGATTAATTATAAGAAGACTTTACTAAGTTCGGCAGCTGTTATTCGGAATGTAGTTTAGGATCTTGATTTAAATATGGACAAGTATAGGTTGGCTGTTTAACAAAAAGTAACAAGATATAGTGGGGATGATTTTGCAGAGGTGGCTTATAAATTAGTTCGTGTTTCTGGCTACTCGAACATGGATTTTAATTCAGATTGTGACTGAATACTGGTCCTGTGGTTTAAAGAGGATGAGCGGCGGTTTTTAATATCATTGCAATGAAGACTTAACAGTATGCTAATCTTAGCATTGCTATAATCAGATTCATCAGAGCAAAGTATAATAAGTTGCTTAAGTTTTTTATATTAAGCACCGCTTGAGAGCCCCCTTGAGCCAGTTGGCTTAAATGTTCTCATCGGGTTTATCTTACTTTGCTAATGTGCTTTAAAGGGCACAATCCTAATCACTAATCAAAACATATCTATCGATTATGAAACGCTACGGACTTTTATTTATTGCTCTGGTAGTATTTCCGTTGATGACGACTGCTCAAATCAGTGGTACTGTATTTGAGGCAGGAACGAATCAACCACTACCAGGAGCTAATGTTATTATAAAAGGTACCCAGACAGGAACGTCTACAGGTACTGATGGTACTTTCACAATTAATGCTGACGAAGGTGATATATTAGTTATATCATTTGTCGGTTATAAAGAAAAAGAAGTTACTGCAGAAGAAGGTATTGAGATATTCCTTCAACCAGATAAAAAAGCCTTGGGCGAAATAGTGGTATCAAGCCGCACTATTGATATTGCTCGAGAACGGGAAACACCCGTTGCGGTAACTACCATCACGCCACAGGAGATTTCTGAGGAAGTTGGTAATCAAGAATTTCCGGAGATTATGAATGATACTCCCGGAGCTTATGCAACGAAGCAAGGGGGGGGATATGGAGATTCCCGCATTTCCTTGCGAGGATTTGACCAAAGTAATACCGCATTCCTGATCAATGGACAGCCTGTCAACGATATGGAAAATGGCTGGGTTTACTGGTCTAACTGGCAAGGCTTGACGGATGTTGCATCCGGTATTCAGATTCAGCGCGGTTTAGGAGCATCGAACCTTGCCGTACCGTCTGTAGGTGGAACCGTTTCGATTTTCACAAAAACGGCTGAGCAAGAGCAGGGTGGTTCTGTATCACAAATGGTAGGTAATGATGGTTATACAAAAACTGCAGCCTCATATAATACTGGTTTGGGAGAAAATGGCTGGTCGGCTTCTTTTCTGTTGAGTTACTGGCAAGGAAATGGTTATGTAGATAATACCAGTGGTGCTGGCTGGACCTATTTTGGTGCATTAGGTTATAAGCCAAATGACAGTCATTCTTTCAACTTATCTGTTCTCGGAGCGGGGCAGTGGCACCACCAGCGTCGTGCGAATGTGTCCATTCGAGATTATCAAAATTTTGGTGATGAAGGAATTGATCCACGTTGGAATACCAACGGAGGTACGCTAAATGGGGATGAATATAATATGAGACGTAATTTTTACAATAAACCCCTTGCAACGTTAAACTGGGATTGGGAAATCAGTGAAAATGTTTCACTCGCTACTTCGCTATATGGTTCTGCCGGACGTGGTGGCGGTACTGGACCACGAGGACAGTTTTACTTTAACTCAGAAACTGATCTTCATCCCTTTGGAGGAGGACAGTACCAGGAAGACCTTACTGAACATTACTTAGAAGATGGGGATGGCGCACGGAATTCCGATGGTACGATAAACTTTGATCGTATTGTGGAAATTAATCGGTCTACTACTTCCGGTTATACAGGATCACCCAGTGCATACAATGGACAGTTAATTGGCTCAAACGGTTACAATAGTGATAATGTAAATAATGCGGTACTGGTTCGCCGAGCTTCTATGAATTCCCATAACTGGTTTGGAGCAATTTCCAAATTGGAAGCTGAGGTGGATAAGTTTACATTCTCGTTGGGTGTAGATCTTCGAGATTACACCGGCTATCACTATCGTGCGATGAATGATATGTTAGGATTAGATAGCTATTTTTCTACAGGTAATGCAAACTCGATGGGTCAAATTATTGAGCCCGATAATACCATCAAAGCGTCCCCATTTCAGGACACAGGGCTGACCGGTCCGAAGGTCGATTACTACAACATCGGTTATGTTGACTGGCAGGGTCTTAACGGGATGGTTGAATATGATGGTGGTCAATTCTCGGCTGTTATCCAGGGTGGTTTGTCCAATCAAGGATATCAACGAGAGGATTTCTTTGATCAACCTAATGCTGCGCTTTCTGAGGAAAAGAATGTTCTCGGAGGTTATGTAAAAGGTGGAGCAAACTTTAATATTAATGACCATCATAACGTGTTTGCTAATGCCGGATACATTTCGCGGCAGCCACTTTTCGATGCTGTTTTCCCACGGTTCCAGAATGAAATTAATCCGGAACTGCAAAATGAAGAAATTATGTCAATTGAGTTAGGTTATGGGTATACCTCTCATATTGTAGACTTAAACGTGAATCTATACTCCACTTCTTGGGGTAATCGATTTATTGAAGAGAGCTACCCCGTTACTCAAGACGGTGGTTCTGCACAACTTCTTGATGTGGATCAACTCCACAACGGTATTGAGGTTGAAACCACCGTACGTCCAATGGAAAATTTAACATTAGACGGAATGCTATCAGTAGGTGATTGGAAGTACACGAATAATTTTACTGCTGAACTGTTTGATGATGATCGAAATCCAGTTGGTACTACCACGCTTTATGCTGATGGTGTAAAGGTGGGCGATGCTGCACAATTTGTTGGACAGATTGGCGCGGATTATCGTATTGGTGATCTTAGCGTAGATGCAAGCTATCGGCACGTAGATAATTTATATGCTGATTTTAGCATCGTAGATGAAGCCTTTGCAGATCAAGATAATGAGGGAGCTTTAAAATTACCTTCTTATGGTTTGACGGATTTAGGAGCAACCTATCGTTTCGATCTGTTTGGACAGTCAGCTTCAGCACGGGTTAATGTGAATAATCTATTTGATGTTACATACATTGCTGAATCTGAAACCAATTATCACGCATCTTCTGGTGATGAGACTTGGAAAGGTATTCATAACCGTAATTTAGTATGGTACGGATTTGGACGAACTTGGAATGTGTCCCTATCATATGAATTCTAAGTATCTATTAAAGCTTTGAATAAAAGCTAATTTTCAAAAGGGCAGCCCAATCGGGCTGCCCTTTTTTATTTTAAATTATTTCACAAAACAAGGCTGTAATCGCACGATTAAAATAATATCTTTGCGCCTTCGTGGCTTTGCGTGAACTTTAAAATTGAATTATTAAGATAATGAACCGTAGTACTTTTTTAATCATACTATTATCCGTCGTAATAGGGTTGGCCAGCTGTAATAGCGAGCAACAAACCCATCCCCCGAAAACACTGTTAGTTTCTTTTGACGGCTTTGGTCACAATTATTTAGAAAAAACAGACACCCCTAATTTTGATGCACTGGTTACAAACGGCGTGCAGGCAGAGGGGCTCATTCCCGTCTTCCCCAGTAAAACCTTTCCCAATCACTATGCCATAGCCACAGGCTTATATCCCGAAAATAATGGCTTTGTTAATAACACCATGTATGATCCCAAGTGGGAAGAGTGGTATCGCATTCGCGATCGCGAAGCTGTAGAAGATGGTAAATGGTACGAGGGGGAACCCATCTGGAATACCCTCGAAAAGCAGGGGCTCAAAACGGGTACGATGTTTTGGGTGGGGTCCGAGGCCGATATTCAAGGGATGCGCCCCACGCACTGGAAAACCTATGATGGCGATATGCCCGGCAAAGCACGTATAGATACCGTTATGAAATGGATGGCCAATGCAGGAGATGAGACCGTTGACTTTGCCACCCTCTATTATAGTGATGTCGATTCCAAGGGACATCGCTATGGTACCGATTCCGACTCGGTAAAACAGGCCATCAAGCGTGCTGACAATCTCATGGGCTATCTTAAAGAACAGATGAAGGAGAAAGGGCTGTGGACTAATACCAATATTATCATTGTTTCCGATCACGGCATGGTTGATTTGTCAGCAGATAAGCTCATTCGTCTGGATGAAATTATTGATATGGATAATACCGAGCGTGTAAACTGGGGGCCCATGACGGGTATTCAGCCCAAAGAGGGAAAACAAGAAGAGGTTTATCAGATGCTTAAATCTGCTGAAGAAAACTACCGCGTATACAAAAAAGAAGATTTACCCGAGCGTTATCACCTTAAAAATCATCGTCGGGTCGAGGATATTATTATGGTCGCTGATTTGGGATATACCATTTTAGATGAGGATTACCAAGAAGATTTTGTAGAATCGTTGCCGCGTGCGACCCACGGTTATGACAACAACGAAAAAGCCATGCAGGCGTTCTTTATCGCCCATGGACCAGCATTCAAGCAAGGTGAAAAGGTTGGGAACTTTCAGAATATCCACATCTATGAGCTCATTAATCACTTGATGGGTACCGAGCCTGCCCCAAACGATGGCTCACTGGATAGCGTAAAGGTATTATTAAAATAATGATCCTCACCGTTTGCTCGGAGGGGAAGAACAAAGCCTGCCCCGACCCATCGGGGATGGGGGCAGAAAAACTATGATTTTGTGTCATTCTGAACTTGTTTCAGAATCTGAAAAGACCATTTTAGTACGAAAGTATAGATCCTGAAATAAATTCAGGATGACATGTTGGGTTTTGCAAAGACCTCATAAATTGATTTACAATCAAAAAGTTGTTTTGCCTGCATAGTAGGGAGAAATCAAAAGAGGGTCAGATGAAAAATGGCACACGGCTAAATGGTATGATGTACAGGTGTATAAGGGTTATTTTTGCCCTGTACATCATATCCGTAACGTAATTTACTGCTCAAGAATCTCGAGCAGTAGGCTCAAACTGTTTGAGTAGGTTGCTCAAGGGGCTTGAGTAGTCTGCTCAGACTCCTTGTAGTACTAAGGACAAACACATTGTACTTAGTACTATATATGGATTGAGTAGCGTTTGTACATAAAAACCCAAAATTAAGAGTCCATCTAAATTAATTTTAGTAGGCATAAAACGTTGCATCTATCCCCAGAAGCCGTGATATTTAGTCCAATTTTGTAAACACCAAAGAATTTTTGAAATCCAATGGCATACGTAGTAACAGAACCGTGCATCAATTGTAAATACACCAACTGTGCGGCCGTTTGTCCAGTTGATGCCTTTCGGGAAGGGCCCAATTTCCTCACCATTGATCCACTGGAATGTATCGATTGTGATGCTTGTGTAGCTGAATGTCCGGTAGAGGCTATCTATCCCGATGATGAAGTACCTATGGAATGGGAGCATTATATTGATCTTAACGAACGATTAGCCGAAGAGTGGGCCGATCATATCATCAATCAAACCAAAGAAGATCTGCCGGATGCTGATGAGTGGGCTGAGGTTGAAGATAAATTGGATCATCTTCAAGAAAGCTGGGACTAACTGTTGTACGTGATTAGGTAATTGAGGAATTAAGGGAATGACCTAATCACTCAGTTATCTAATCACATCTGCAAATTTGATGAACACGAATATTTCAAAGAATCAAAGCCTTTCTATTCGAGATAAAACGCTCGATCTTTCCTCCCCCAAAATAATGGGGATTCTCAACGCAACCCCCGACTCTTTTTCCGACGGCGGCGAATATAACGAAGTTGACTCAGCCTTGGGACGTATTGGGCTGATGGTTTCACAGGGTGCCCATATTATTGATATTGGAGGTGAATCAACACGGCCTGGCTCCGATCCTGTTACCGAACAGCAAGAGCTCGACCGCGTACTGCCCATCCTTGAAAAAGCGATACCCCAATTCCCCGATACGTTTTTTTCTATTGATACAACGAAGTATCGTGTGGCTGAGGAAGCCCTGAAATTGGGTACCCATTTTGTGAATGATGTAAGTGGGCTCCAAAAGGAGCCCCGCTTTGCAGATCTATGCGTGCAGTATAACGCCGGGTATGTGATGATGCATGCGCAGGGCGATCCCCAAAATATGCAGGAAGATCCCAGCTATGAGGATGTCGTGCAAGATATTAAGCAGTTTCTGCGAGAAGGGATCAGCCAATCCAAAGAAAAAGGGTTGGAGAATATCATTATTGATCCCGGTATTGGCTTTGGTAAAACCTTGGAGCATAACCTCAGACTAATCGCTGACCTCAACGAATTCCAGGAACTTGGACACCCCATTTTAGTGGGAGCATCACGTAAATCAATGATTGGACAAATACTGAACGATCGCCCCACTGATGATCGGCTTACCGGCACTGTGGTCGCCCATTACCACGCTATGATCAACGGCGCCAACATTATTCGGGTGCACGACGTTAAAGAAGCCCACGATTCCCTGCAGGTTTTTAACGCTATTCGGTCTGTAGAATAATCTCTCGTTACGTAGCTCTGCTGTGAAAGGTATCAGGCTGTGTGTCATCCTGAATTCATTTCAGGATCTGTACAAATACTATTAGAGAGGAGGGATTCTGAAACAAGTTCAGAATGACACGAGTTTGCAGTTTTATAAGAATAGCGTTGAGGTAAGGCGATCTACAATTTTATGGCCTGCCAAATCCCAACCTAAAACTTCCCCAAATTATAGTTATATTCCCTTAAACAATATTCAGTAAAACGAGGTACCCCATTGATTCCCATTGGCTTCCTTGAATTCGGCATCAGAGACTTCATCGAAGTCCTGATCATCACCATGGTACTATTTTACCTGTACCGGTGGATTCGTGGCACCTTTGCCATCCAGGCCGCCTTGGGACTCGTATTCATCATCATCGTCAACGCAGCCGTCAGCGCACTCGGGCTCACCACCATCAACTTTATACTTCGCGGTATTTTGGATGTGGGGATCTTAGCAGTATTCATCATTTTTCAGCCCGAAATTCGAAAGTTGCTCTATAGCCTGGGACAGAATACAAATCTCGACCGCTTTTTCGTGCGCTCCAACTCCGATACCATTATCGATGAAGTCGTCGATGCCGTACGTGATATGGCGCATACCAAAACCGGTGCGTTAATTGTATTTGCGCGCACTTCAACGCTGCAAGACTTAGTCGACGTAGGGGTAAAGCTGGATGCCAAAGTAAATAGTGAGCTCCTCAAAACAATCTTCAACAAAAATACGCCACTGCACGACGGTGCCATCGTGATCCGTAATAATCGTATTGTAGCAGCAAGTTGCTATTTGCCTATCTCGCAGAACCAAAATATCTCCTCTGTATTTGGAACGCGTCACCGTGCCGCCGTAGGAATAACCGAAACGAATAATGTATTTGTGGTGGTCGTATCCGAAGAAACAGGTCGTATCTCCGTTGCCCAAAACGGTTCACTTACCAGTGGATTGACCATCCAGAAACTTCGCAGCGAGATGCAGGAAGCCCTTGGCGAACAGGATATCGATGATGAAGATGTTGCCTTTTCCTCGGGGCAGAGCGAACTTAAGCTGAGTTGATATTTGAAGCTTTTATTTAATAGAAAGCTCCATCAAAATATGTGTCATCCTGCAATAAGTTCAGAATGATGCCCAACTACTGTTTTGATAAGGTTTTTCGACAGCTTCTTTCCCTGCTGCGTAACGAATAAACGATTATTTACAGCGACTCAAAATAAAGATCCAACAATTGCTGTGCGGCCTTAAACGAGCTCATCTTTCCATTTAAGACTTCTTGCTCAATTTCTTGCTGTTCCTTCTTAACAGCAGGGTTATTATAGAAATGTTCCGTCAGGCGATTCGAAATAGTGTCATACATCCAGTGTTTAGCCTGACGATTTCTGTTGTCCTGAAAATAACCGTTCTTCTTGGTCAGCTGCATGTACTTCTGGATCATTTCCCAGATATCAGGGATACCTTTTTCCGTTAACGCTGAACAGGTTGTAACCTTTGGGCTCCACCCCGATTTTGTTTCTGGATATAAATGAAGCGCATTTTTGTATTCACGTACCGCTTGACTGACTGCTTTTTCGGTTGCCTCATCAACCTTATTAATGGCAATAGCATCCGCCATCTCCATAATACCTCGCTTAATACCCTGTAGCTCATCGCCTGCTCCGGCCAACATCAATAGCAAAAAGAAATCCACCATAGAATGTACGGCCGTTTCAGACTGGCCTACACCAACGGTTTCAATAAAAATAGTATCATAGCCAGCTGCTTCACAGAGATAAATCGTTTCGCGCGTTTTGCGAGCTACACCGCCGAGTGAACCGCCCGTGGGTGATGGGCGAATAAATGCTTGATTACTGTTGGCCAGCGTTTCCATGCGCGTTTTATCGCCCAGAATACTGCCCTTGGTACGTGTGCTGCTGGGATCAATAGCCAGAACGGCCAATTTACTACCCTGATCAATAATATAATTGCCCAAAGATTCAATAAATGTACTTTTGCCGACGCCCGGTACGCCGGTAATACCAATACGAATAGAATCACCAGTTTCGGGCAGGCAGGCTTCGATGATATCTTGTGCAGTTTCACGATGCTCAGTCTTGGTACTTTCGATGAGTGTAATCGCTCGGCTTAGAATAGTACGATCGCCTGATTTAATACCCTCGACATACTCATCCAGCGAAAGCGAGGAACGGCTATTTTTAAAACGCTCCAGCCCCTTAGTGTTGATAGCGTTATTTTGCTCCACGCCCTCATTTACCGAAAGAGAAGAGTCGTTATTTTTGTTTTTGTCAGGCAAATTTTACGATGGTTAACACCCTGCAGGTTTTCAAAACCTGCAGGGTTTAATGAGAATGAATTATTTCTGCGAATCGATAAGTATCTCCAAGATCTGTTGGGCAGCCAGTGAAATAACGGTTCCCGGACCAAAAATGCCAACGACCCCCTTATCATAGAGAAATTCATAATCCTGTTCAGGAACGACGCCCCCCACAATCACCATGATATCATCTCGTCCCAGACGTTCAAGTTCATCCAGCACTTGGGGCACCAGCGTTTTATGTCCTCCGGCCAGGCTCGAAACCCCTAAAATATGTACGTCATTTTCAGCGGCTTGACGGGCAGCTTCCTCAGGCGTCTGGAACAGCGGACCGATATCGACATCGAAGCCGAGATCGGCAAAGCTGGTCGAAATTACTTTGGCACCACGGTCGTGACCGTCCTGCCCCATTTTGGCGACCATGATACGCGGGCGTCGTCCGGCCAGCTGGGCAAACTTATCGGCCAGCTGCTGAGCCTTTTTAAAGTTTTCGTCTTTATCTATTTCTGAAGAATACACGCCTGATACTGATCTTACGGTTGCGGTATATCGTCCGAACTCTTTCTCCATCGCATCGGATATTTCGCCGAGTGTGGCCCGTTTTCGAGCAGCTTCTACGGCTGCTTGTAACAAATTCCCATCGCCGGATTCAGCAACTTTCGTAATCTTGTTAAGAGCCGACCGAACTTCCTCTTCATTGCGTTGGTTGCGAAGTTTTTCGAGCCGGTCCAACTGTGCCTTTCGGACTTTTTCATTATCAACCTCAAGAATATCAATCGGCTCTTCTTTGTCAAGCTGATATTTATTAACCCCTACAATGGTTTCTTTACCAGAATCGATGCGGGCTTGTTTTTTGGCCGCTGCTTCTTCGATCCGCATTTTGGGAACACCGGTTTCTATCGCTTTGGCCATTCCGCCTAACTCTTCAACTTCCTCAATGAGTTCCCAGGCACGCCGCGCAATGCGGTCGGTCAAGTACTCTACATAATGCGAACCTGCCCACGGGTCAACAGCTTTGGTAATACCCGTTTCTTCTTGCAGGTAGATTTGCGTGTTGCGTGCAATACGAGCCGAAAAGTCGGTCGGCAGGGCTATAGCTTCATCCAGTGCATTGGTATGCAGTGATTGTGTGTGCCCCAGTGCTGCGGCCATGGCTTCAATTGTTGTTCGCGCCACATTATTATAAGGATCTTGCTTTGTTAGGCTCCATCCCGATGTTTGACTGTGCGTACGCAGGGACATTGACTTGGGGTTTTGGGGATCAAAGCGTTTGACCAGC
Organism: Fodinibius sp. Rm-B-1B1-1; assembly: GCF_038594945.1. Taxonomy (NCBI): domain Bacteria; kingdom Pseudomonadati; phylum Balneolota; class Balneolia; order Balneolales; family Balneolaceae; genus Fodinibius; species Fodinibius alkaliphilus. The sequence goes on along the minus strand of NZ_JBCFYD010000001.1, from coordinate 648,831 downwards.
TTAGCCCAGAGCATACGGGCGGCCCGCATCTTAGCAATTTCCATAAAGTGATTCATCCCGATAGCCCAGAAAAAGGAAATACGAGGGGCAAAATCATCGACGTCAAGCCCGGCGTCAATGCCTGTTCGCAGATATTCGAGTCCATCAGCCAAGGTGTAGGCCAACTCAATATCACAGGTTGCCCCGGCCTCTTGCATATGATAGCCTGAAACTGAAATAGAATTGAATTTAGGCATGTGTTGGGAGGTGTATTCAAAGATATCACCAATGATGCGCATTGACGGCTTGGGGGGATAGATATAGGTATTACGCACCATAAATTCTTTGAGGATGTCGTTTTGGATGGTGCCCGCCAGCTCATCTTTGGATGCGCCTTGTTCCTCAGCTGTGACAATATAAAATGCCATAATCGGAATGACGGCTCCATTCATGGTCATCGATACCGACATCTCGTCAAGGGGAATCTGGTCGAAAAGTACTTTCATGTCCAGGATGGAATCAATGGCAACGCCCGCTTTACCGACATCACCGGATACCCGCGGATGATCAGAGTCGTAGCCACGGTGTGTGGCAAGGTCAAAAGCAACGGAAAGGCCTTTTTGTCCTTGCGCCAGCGCCTTGCGATAAAATTCGTTGGATTCCTCTGCTGTTGAAAATCCGGCATATTGTCGAATCGTCCATGGACGAAAGGTATACATGGTGGAATACGGTCCGCGCAGGTAGGGCGGGATACCAGCGGCATAGTCGAGGTGTTCTAAATCTTCGATGTCTGCCTTCGTAAACTGTGGCTTAACTGGAATTTCTTCAGCGGTATTCCACGTTTCACCATTTGTCTTGGAATTAGTAGACAGTGACGAGTCGAACTCTATGTCAGAAAAATCAGGTCTCATAATTCAATTTACTTTTATGTCATCCTGAACTTGTTTCAGGATCTATCAATCTGTATAAAGTTGTTCGTAACAGATGCCGAAACAAGTTCGGCATGACATGTTTTTTAATTCTCAATTATGTTCAATTTTTGTTGAAAGCGAGTTAGTGTTTTCAGCACATTGCATTTTGCATAAATGAACTCATCAACGCCGGCTTTTTTATAGCTTTCAATATCTTCTTTGGGATAGCCTGCAAGCACAATAATTGGTTGCTGATCTAACTGGTTTATGCCATCACAAATGGCAGGAACGAGCTCTTTGTATTCCTTGTCCGAGCTGCAAATAACGGCAATATCAGGCTGCTCATTTTTAATGGCTTCCAGGGCTTTATTCACATCTTCGAAACCAATGGGATCTTCGATATTATAACCGGCACAGCCGAAGAAATTAGCTGAGAATGTTGCCCGTCCTTTACGCCATGATTTGTTGCCCAATGGTAGGTTGAGGACTTTGGGCGTTGATTTGTGATTCTCGGTGGCCAGGCGAAGCTCTTCAAAAGCCTGGGCTCCACGGTAAGGTGACACGGTTCGATATTGCTGACGACCATAGTCGAAAAGTTTGGCAATAACATCCGCAATATTAGCTTGCTGCGAAAAGGCGTCAGCCAGATATTTTACAAGGTTTTCGGAATCACTTTCAATATTAATTTCTTCTGATTTGTGCAGTGCCACCGTTTGTCCGGTTTTGCTAATCTCATCACGCATGTTGTCATCAGGATTCGTGTACTGGTTTGTACCTACAAACGTACGTCCCCGTTTGGCAATAGATTGGTCGCGCTGCTTTTGCGATTGCTGAATGGCTGACTGTACAGTCCCGTTTTCGATAGCCTCAAATAATCCGCCCTCTTTTTCTATTTCTTTGAAAATATTCCAGGCCTGTTCTGCAATCTGATTTGTTAGTTGTTCAATGTAATAGGAGCCGGCCGCCGGGTCTTCAACTTTATTAAGATATGATTCCTCTCGCAGAATAAGCTGCTGATTTCGGGCAATACGCTGTGAAAAATCATCCGGCTGACGAAAGTGCTCATCGAACGGTAAAATGGTCAGGGAGTCACATCCTGCTATAGCAGCCGACATCCCCTCGGTAGATGTGCGAAGCATATTGGTATAGGGATCGTAAAGTGTTTTATTCCAGCGAGAGGTTTCGCCGTGAATATATGCTTGCTGTTGATCGGCATCCCCATCGTAAGCTTCAACCAGATTTTTCCAAAGGAGCCGGGCTGCTCGAAATTTGGCAATTTCCAGAAAGTAATTTGAGCCTATGGAAAAATTAAAGTTGAGGGTATCTGCTGCTTTATTCAGTGGTAGGTCGGCCTCTGTTAATAACGCCAAATACTCCGATGCTGAAGCCATCGCATATCCTAACTCTTGCACGATGGTAGCCCCACTGTTGTGATAAAAACGAGCATCTATAGAAAGGGGGCGAACGCCCGGCAGTTGCTGTGATGAAAATTGTGCTAACTGCTGAATATCTTGAGATATGGCTTCTCTACCTTTAGGATATTGTCCATGTTCCAATAAATATATGAACGGATCGTAACTAAAAGTGGCCCATACTTGTTGGGAATCGAGGTTTTGGGTTTGTGCCTCATTCCAAAGCATGGCCAGTGGGGTTGGTGAGGCAAGTGCCGCATCAAAATGAAGGGTCGTTTCCTCCAGGAGTATATCATCAAGGAGAGCAGAAAAATCATGTTGGTTTTGGATCGGCAGGCCTGAAAGATCTCCACCAAGTGCTCCTTCTGTTCTACGTACACGCAGTTTAAATGACAAAGCTTGTGCACCTCGTTGAAGGATATCACGTGCTCTTTCATTTGCCCCAGTTATGTTATTAGCAAAAACCGGGGTTCGGACTTCCCAATCGTTCGCATTGTCATCGGCGTATCTTTTGGGGATGGGATCAGTTCGGTCAACATCCGATAGATCTTGCCGGCGATAAAAAGGAAGCGGTTCGATGCCTTCGCCTGTTTGCCAGCGAAGTTTTTCTTTATAGTTGGCACCTTTTAAATCTTGTTTAATAACTTCTTCCCATTCGTCTGTGGAAACGGGTGGGAATTCTTCAAAAAGAGATAGCGTGGTGGAATCAGAGTTGCTCATAATACAAATTTCGTCTTGGTTATAGCTCTTGAAAATAATGAGGTTGTGATTACTTTACTAATGTTCGTTGGCATGATGTAACCGGTTTCAATTTAGGGCCGAAATTTTGGAAACGAATCCCTATATTACGACCGAAATTTTGAACCGACTGAATTTTTAAAGGCTATATCCATGGATAATATAGATCAACAGATGCCCGCATTAACGAAATTAACTGAAGATGAAAAAATGTTGCAGGATGCGGCGCGGGATTTCGCGGAGAGTGCCATCAAGCCAAAAGTGCATGAGATGGATGAGCAGGCGAAGCTGGATCCTGATTTAGTACAGGAGTTTTTTGATATGGGGCTGATGGGCATCGAAATCCCAGAAACATACGGCGGGGGTGGCGGATCGTTTTTTATGTCAATCGTAGCTATTGAACAGATTTCACGTGTTGATGCTTCGGCCGGGGTGTTTATGGATGTGCAGAACACGCTCGTTAACAATGCTTTTCTAAATTTTGGAAGTAAAGAGGTTAAAGAAAAGTATCTGCCACAGCTGGCTACTGAAAAGGTAGGGGCGTATTGTTTGTCAGAGGCTGGTTCCGGTAGTGACGCCTTTGCACTGAAAACATCGGCTAAAGAAGAGGGTGATTACTATGTGTTGAATGGCTCCAAAATGTGGATTACTAATGCCAATGAGGCTGATATCTTTCTGGTATTTGCAACGGTTGACCGTGATGCGGGATACAAAGGGATTACAGCATTTATTGTTGAACGTGATTTTGAGGGATTTTCGGTATCGAAAAAAGAAAATAAGCTCGGTATCCGCGCCAGTTCAACTTGCGAAATTTTGCTGGAAGACTGTAAGGTCCCCAAAGAGAATGTATTGGGGGAAGTTGGAAAAGGATACAAGGTTGCTATTGAAACACTCAACGAGGGACGTATTGGTATTGGTGCACAAATGATCGGTATTGCTCAGGGCGCGTTGGATGCCACATTGGAGTACACCAAAGAGCGTGAGCAGTTTGGGCAGGCTATTTCTGATTTCCAGGGGGTTCAGTTCCAGTTGGCCAAAATGGCGACAGATATTGAAACGGCTCGATTGCTGGTGTATAATGCCGCCCGAATGAAAGAAAATGGTGATAACTTTCTCAAAGAAGCAGCTATGGCAAAGTATCATGCCTCAGAAGTAGCCGAGGATGTAAGTTCCCAAGCGGTTGATCTGTTTGGTGGATACGGTTATGTAAAAGAGTATCCGGTAGAAAAATATTACCGTGATGCAAAGATTGGTAAAATCTATGAGGGAACTTCTAACATGCAGCTGAATACCATTGCCAAACTATTGTTGAAATAAAACCGTATTGAGATTATGAAATAGAACCTTAGAAGGCGAATAGCTTTCTAAGGTTTTTTAATGTTATAGCAAAAAAATGCACTTGTTTTAATGTTAAAGGGGTTTTTATAAAATTTTTTAGAATAAATCGGGGATTTTTCGGAATTATTGGGAATTGTATTGTTGTTGAGTAACAGTATTAAAACAGGGGTTGGCATTAAAATGCCCATTATCATCTATTAACTAAGGTTAAGTAATATTTTTAGTATGGAATCATTGGATATCAGCGCACTTAAACAGTGGTGCAAGGACGAACAATCTTTTAAAAAGGTAAAAGCCTTTGTACAGGATGTTGTTGATGAAGCGGAAGAATTGGAGAAAAGATTAAATTTGCTTGAGTCAGCAGTTCGAAGTGACTACGATTCCATACTCGTAACAGAACTCTCTCTCGAAAAGCCGGGTCCGAGAATTGTATATGTTAACGATGGGTTTTGCGAGATGACTGGCTATTCCAAAGAAGAGGTTATTGGCAAAACGCCTCGTATTTTGCAGGGCCCTAAAACAGATCGCGAAGTGTTGGATAACTTGAAACGACGGCTTAAGGAGGGGCAGTCGTTTTTTGGGCAGGCCGTAAATTACCGTAAGGATGGAACGGAGTTTGTTAACCAGTGGGATATACATCCGTTAACTGACAAGGATGGGAATATCACGCATTGGGTTTCCTATCAGCATGACATAACCGAGCGAAAGCGAGCTGAAGAGTACTTGGTTGATCAGAAAGTAGAGTTCGATGGACTACGGGAAGAATCGCAGCGAACGGTTGTTGACGTTGATGTGCAGGGTAACATCGTGATGGCCAATAAGGCTTTTCGCGAGTTAGTAGGTTATAGCAAGGATGAGTTAAAGCAGATTAAGATTTGGGATTTGCTTCCGGACAAGTATATGAAATCCATCAAAGGTCGGTTTGATAAGGAAGACGAAGATGCCTATTTCAACGATGAGGAGTTTAAGGGGATTATTAATCATAAGAATGGATTTCCTATTCAGGTGAAGGGAACGACATCAATTTTGGACCTGAAGGATCAAAAACTTATTCGAGCTGAGGTTGAAAACATATCCCTCAAAAAGCGTATTATGGATACGTTAAAAAAGAGAAATAAAGATTTTAGCCGCGTAGTACAGCGGGCCTCTGAGTTTAATTATGTGGTTGAATTACAAGATGGAAGGCCGGTTTTTAAGACGGTGTCTGAGGAATTTTCCGAAGTTACCGGTCTTTCGGCAGATGCGGTCGTAGGAAAAGGAGATGTGGCTAATTTTGTCCATGCCGATGATGTTGAAGCTTTTGAAAATCATCTTCAGAAAGTGTTTGAGGGTGAAGAATCTACCTGCAAATATCGTCTTAAAAATAAGCAAGGCCAATATGTTGAAGTTTTAGATTATGGTAAGCCCCAATGGGATCAGGAAAGTAAGGATGTTGTTTCGATAAGTTGTGCTGTTTCGGTTGATCCGGCGTATGAAAAAACAAAAGTATGATCTTAACTTCTCGTTAGATCTTTGTATTTTGAGATGTTGTAAATAATCAATAAAACAGGTTATGGCCGATATCCACGAAGTTCAGCAAAAAATTATTGATGAATTCCAAGCATTAAGTGATTGGACAGAGCGATATAAGCATATCATTAAGCAGGGCCGTAACCTTGATCCGTTGGATGAAGAGCATAAAATAGAGGATAATCTTGTTCGGGGTTGTCAATCTCAAGTATGGCTGCATACCTATTTGGAAGATGGAAACGTGATTTTTGAAGCGGACAGCGATGCGGCTATTACCAAAGGGTTAGTGGCGCTGATGGTTCGTTTTTATTCAGGGCAACCACCCGAAACGATCATCAATACCGATCCGGTTTTTATCAAAAAAATTGGCATGGAGCAACACTTGTCTCCAACTCGGTCAAATGGATTGGCTTCAATGGTTAAGCAGATGAAAATTTATGCGATGGCTTATAAGACAAAAATGAAAAAGAAACAAGCCGAAGCGTAAAGTGCTGTTTTTATTAGTGAGTTTTAATATCATTATACGCCTATTTTCTTTTAATTAAGTGATACATGTTGGCTTGTGATCACAAATAATAGCTATTACACCAAATGTATTCACTTACAGGTTTAAAAAAACTCGCTTTTGCAAAAGATCTGGTTCAAAACAGAATAGAACAGATCAATAAAACAGGCATTATTGTGTTACACAATGTGTCGTTTTCGCTTGCTGCTGCTGGTCTTTTATTTCTGGTTGCCTTCTTCCTGAATGAATCCATTTCGCTGTCTTGGTTTTTTGCCAGTATTAGTATGGCCTTCATGCTGATTCCCCTGTTAGCGAGAAAGGGATATGAAAACACCTCCAAGTTTTTGCTCTTGGCCTATATTAATATCAGTATTTTGATATTGAGCTCGGTTTTTGGCAAAGAGATGTTCATCCAGGCTTTTTACCTTCCAGCTTGTGGACTGGCGATCCTGTTATTTGATAAAGAACACCAGACGTTGCGAAATATCGGCATTGGTATGGCTGTAGCTTGCTACCTGATTCTCGACTATGTGATTTTTGATCGGATCTTCCTGACGGCTGATGAAGGGGTAATTATAAAGTGGAGCATTTTGGGAGCGGCGTTTATCACAACGTGGATGACGTTCAACAAGTTTTCGGAATCGAAAGAGTTGGCCGAAGAAGAGACAAAGAAATTACTGAAAAAAACGCAGTCTCTGAATAAAGAACTTGTAGAAAAGAAAGAACAGCTCGAAGCTAATGTCCAAGAACTGGAAGAAGCAAAAGCGAAGGTTGAAGAGGGATCAAAAGCGAAGTCCGAGTTTTTATCCACGATGAGTCACGAAATTCGCACGCCAATGAATGCTATTATTGGGATGACGAATTTGCTCGTGAAAGATAACCCGCGAGAAGATCAATTAGAACAGCTCGAAATTTTAGATTTTTCTGCCAAAACGCTTCTTTCACTCATTAATGACGTTCTCGATTTCTCAAAAATAGAGTCGGGACGTATCGAGTTTGAGTCAGTACCATTTAACTTGGAGCATTTGCTAAATGGGGTATTAGAGAGCTTCCGGTTTACGGCAGAAAAGAAGGATGTGTCGTTGTACCTGGATTTGGATGAAAATATTCCGAAAACTATTGTAGGAGATCCCAATCGGTTAACTCAAATTTTGAATAATCTTGTTAGCAATGCGGTAAAATTTACCGAAGAGGGCAGTGTTGGGTTAGTCGTATCACTTGAGGAACATAAGGGAGAGGATCTTACCATTCAGCTTGCAATTGTTGATACGGGTATTGGAATATCAGAAGAAAAGCAGGAAGCAATTTTTGATAGTTTTACCCAGGAAAAACGTGAAACGTCACGGGTATTTGGTGGAACGGGATTAGGGCTGACCATCAGCAAAAAGCTTATAGAGCTGCAGGGGGGCGTTATAGATTTGAATAGTGAAAAGGGACAAGGTAGTACGTTTTGGGTGACTATGCCTTTTAAAAAAGAAGAAGCAACCGAAGAAAAAAGTGCACATCAGACTATTGATAACAATATGTCGAATTCACTAAGTGGTGCTACGGTAATGGTTGTTGAGGATAATGCCATAAATCAAAAAGTAATGATACGCTTTTTGGAAAAATGGGATATCGAAGTAGTCCTTGCTGAAAATGGTGTTGAGGCTGTTCAGAAAATGGAAGAGAATTCGGCTATCAATATGGTGCTAATGGATTTACAAATGCCGGAGATGGATGGCTACGAGGCTACGCGTAACATCCGACAGCTCAAAAGTAAATATAAGGCTGATGTGCCAATAGTAGCTCTCACGGCTGCAGCCTTAAAAGAGGTTAAAGAAAAAGTATTTGCTTCGGGTATGAACGACTATCTAACCAAGCCCTTTAATCCGCCAGAACTTCAGAAAAAGCTGGAGTATTACATTTTGGACAAGCAGTAGATCATTCTTTGAGGGTAAAGCCCACTTTTATTACCGCCTGCCATTGTGCAACATGTCCGTTTTCGATACTGCCGCGCGTTTCGATAACTTCGAACCAACGCATATCGTCTACTGTTTTCGAAGCTTTTTGTATTGCATTCTCTATAGCTACTTCGAAAGATTCGTCAGAAGTACCAGTTAGCTCTATCTTTTTATAGGTATGATTTTCCATAATGAATTAGTTTTGTGGTCATTCCCTACTCTGTTTTATAAAGATATCATAAAAATAAAAAAGCGCCACCCTTGAAAGTGACGCTTCTAAATAATGATATAAGAAATTTGATCCTTAGAGTGGGATCACCTCTTGCGCTTGTAGGCCTTTTTCGCCTTCAGCAACAGTGAATTCCACCTCTTGGCCTTCTTCTAATTTTTTATAGCCTTCCATTTCAATTTCACTGAAATGCACGAAAATGTCTTCGCCTTCTTCTCTGGTTATGAATCCATAACCTTTGCCGTTATGAAACCATTTAACAGTTCCTACTTCACGTTCTGCCATGATAAATCTCCGAAAATTTTTACTTCTTGTGCTACTTAAATGTTTAATAACGCCTTGCTAACGCAATAAACGGCGCTTAAGAGCCTAAGTATAGTATATTTTTTGTGGATTACCTACTATATGTAAAATTTTGTCATCAAATTTTGACTATTTTAATTGAAACACTTTTAAAAAGGAGTATTTGTTTTAAATGTCGGATCAGAAGCGGTTGTTTGAGCACTATAATCCTCTCGAAGATAGAGTAGGTAAGTCGTTTTTTGAAGGGCTTCCTAAAGACCCTGGGGTGTATAAGATGTTCGGTCGTCAAAAGCAGCTGCTTTATGTGGGAAAGGCAAAAAATATTAGAAATAGATTGTTTACCTATCGACGTGCTAAAATGGAAACGACATCCCGGAAAATGATCCGTTTAATTCGGATGACGCATGGGATCGATATTGAGATTTGCGAGACTGAAAAGGAAGCACTTTTACTCGAAAACAAGTTGATTCGTACCCATCGGCCGGAATTTAATCACGCTAAAAAACAGCCCGATACTTATTATTTTATAGGCATTAATCGAAAAAAAGAGGTACTACAATTTAGTTTGCAGATGCACCATCCCAAATCGGATTTTATATATGGAGCTTTTAAAGGACACCGCCTGGTACGAAAAGCGATGGGCAGTATTCTTCGACTTTTATATATGCTCGAAAATAATATTGAATCTGTTTTTGAGTTGCCTCTCCAGTTAACAAAAAAGCTAACTCCTATGGAGTATGAGCTACAGTTCAAGCAGAAAGATACTGTCATTACCGACCTATGGCCGTGCCTTCACAACTTTTTATTGGGCATTGATATGAGTTTTATAGAACAATTGACAAGATATGTTACAGACCGTGATTTGCTGAATTCCTTCGTAGGCTCAATGATATTGGATGATCTGGATAGCTTAAAGTGGTTTTTTGAGCGTTGCTCCTCGCGAAACTATCAAATTAGTGATCAGCTTGGTTTAGGGACTCCATTAATCCCACAAGAGAAGTTAGATGATTATATCATTGAGTGGGTTTTTGCCCGAAAAGATGCAATGTAGTATAATGTTTATTGTATTTCATTATCACTGATAGCTAATTGCCTCCCCAAGCACAGCAGAATATATCTTATCTTGGGTAAGCTGTTTTTGGCTTTTAATAAACTATTTTGGTGCTAATGTTAAATTGTTTTTAATGGCTGTGGTGATTTTGTTTAGTGTTATTAGAGTAAATTAGGTGTAGAAACAATTTGGACTGATCGCTACTAAAAGGAAATAATTAAATACCCTTCACAATCAAATAATTTATGTTACTGTCAAGTGCTTGTGTTTATGGATTGCGAGCCAGTGTATATTTGGCGGCTGTTTCTGGTGGTGCTTATATCTCTATTAAGGAAATTAGTAGTGATTTAGACATATCCCATCACTTTTTAACAAAAGTGCTTCAGCAGCTTACCAAAGCTGATCTCATGGAATCAAGAAAGGGACCTAAAGGAGGAATACGTCTGGCTCATTCTCCAGGAGATCTGACTCTGCTGGAAATTGTAGCTGCTATTGATGGGATGGATGTGCTAACAGAATGTGCGTTGGGTTTGCCAGGTTGTGGGTCAGAGAAACCGTGTCCTATTCATGAAAAGTGGGTTGATACGCGGGAAGCCATCCAAAAAATGTTGACGGATACATCACTGCAAGAGTTGGTAACAGATGGTAAGGATGGTAATTTACGCATTACCGCTGATGGAAAGTTCCGCTGGGATTAATATTGTAGCTGGTATTTCTTCTGTAGTCTTCATATTCCTTTCAAAATATTGGGCTACTATGAGAGCCGAAAAAATGCTCACGTTATTATATTCTTGTTATGATCTTTATCCACAACGAAGGGAATACCGATCCGCATATTAACTTGGCGCTCGAAGAATATGCGCTCCGTAATTTTAATTATGATCACGATTACCTTCTCTTCTATATTAATGAGCCGTCTATTATTATTGGGCGTAATCAAAATACGTTAGAGGAGATTAATCACGAATATGTTGAGGAGCATGGTATTCATGTAGTGCGCCGTATTTCTGGGGGTGGAGCGGTGTATCATGATACGGGAAATCTGAACTTTAGCTTCATTACGGATTACGATAAGAAGAGGCTCAATAACTTTAAAAAATTCACAGAGCCTATTGTTCGCGTGCTCAAAAAAATGGGGGTTGATGCTGAGTTAAGTGGACGTAATGATCTTCAGGTCGCTGGACGTAAGATATCAGGTAATGCCCAGTTTTCGAGTGTAGATCGTATGTTCAGCCATGGTACGCTCCTTTTTGATAGTAATTTGGATGAGGTTACGAATGCCCTGGATGTAAAGATGAGTAAGATTGAGTCGAAGGGGCATAAATCTGTTCGAAGTCGTGTGGCAAATATTAGTGAGTTCCTGGATAAGCCCATGGATACGACGACATTCCGCAAAAAATTGCTGGATGGTTTGTATGAAGATCGGGATGAATTCGAAACATACCATCTTACGGAAGAGGAATGGAAGAAAGTACATGAACTTAAGAATGAGAAATACGGCCAATGGGATTGGAATTTTGGCAAGTCGCCCAAGTTTAATATTCAGCGAACCCATCGATTTGATGCCGGAGAAATAGACCTTCGACTGGATGTGGAAGAAGGACATATCGATAATATAAAGATCTACGGAGATTTCTTTGGCAAGGAGCCTGTAGAACAGCTTGAGGATTACCTGCAGGGAACGCGCTATGCCCGTGAGGAAATCCAAAATCTAATTGAGCCTATTAATATAGAGCAGTATTTCGGGGCGGTGCCGAAGTCCGACTTTATTGAATTACTCTATGGTTCGGATGAGTGATTTGAAATAGTGTGACTTGCTCCCAAAGTTCCGAAAACTTATCATTGAAGTTGTCAGCCTAAGGGGCTTTGTAAACCACAGCGTTGATATTCATCCCCGCACCAACAGATGCTAAAATGATGGTATCGCCGGAACCTATGTGATGATTATCCATTTGTCCACGGAGAATAAGATCAAGCATGGTGGGTACCGTGGCGACTGAGGTATTGCCGAGCCACGAAATTGTCATGGGCATAATATTTTCTGATATATTCTCTTTTTCATACAACTTCCCCAGTCGTTTTAAAATAGCTGCGTCCATCTTAGCATTTGCCTGATGAATAAGCACTTTATCTACGTCATCAAATTTGAGTCCAGCTTTGTTCAGGCCCATCTTAACGAGATCTGGTACATGAGTTAGCGCATATTGATAGAGCTTTCGTCCGTCCATATGCATGTAAAGAGGGGCATCGGCCGATGTGGAATCAAAAGGTGGTTCCATCCGCAAAAAGTAGGCTTCTTCCTTAGCATCGGTTCGGGCAGCATGACTCAAAATGCCGATATTATCATCTGTTTCTCGAGCTTCTAAAATAGTAGCTCCCGCCCCATCGGCATAAATCATACTGTCTCGGTCATTGGGGTCACAAATGCGCGAAAGGGTCTCGGTGCCGATAACCAGGCAGTTCGAGGCGTCTCCACTTTGCAGGTAATAGTTTGATTGGATGATTCCCTGTGTCCAACCCGGACATCCAAAAGGAAGATCATAAGCTACGCAGTTTGGGTTCTTTATCTTCAGACTTTGTTTCACACGCGAAGCAAGACTTGGCACCATATCGGTGACGGGGTTGTCGGCACGGACATCGCCAAAGTTGTGAGCTACAATAATGTAGTCAAGCTCTTCGCGATTAAGGCCAGCATCATCAAGGGCTTTTTCTCCTGCAATTGCTCCCATGTCGGAAGCCAGCATATCGTCAGCGGCATAGCGCCGTTCTTTAATACCGGTAATTTCTTCAAACTTCTGAATGATTTCCTCGTTCGTTTTGTCAAAAGGAGAACCATCGGCATTTAAAAACGTGCGATCCAGAAAGTCAGCGTTTGTAACTTTTTTTGATGGAATATAAGATCCGGTGCCAGTTACAACAGAGCGGAAGGTATAAGCCATAATACTTTAGAATAGATAAGTAGTTAATATGTTGTTGTATTATTGAACTCGCATGGTGCTGATAATTTTGTTGAACTGCAACAAAGAAAACAAGTATCAGGATACTTTTGAGCTAAGAGAATGAATTACGTACAAATTTATCTTTTATTTATTTCCATCACAACATAATCCAATGTTAATGTGATGCATTTAACTATTTCTCATAAACTAAACTGATTTTTTATCAAAGGATTTTAGTTGTTATGCTATACCCCCGAACCGTCAGCTGAATCGAAACCTGTTAACGTTTAATATTTTTGTTTATGTCCTATCAAGACAAATTTACCACTGCTGAAGAAGCAGTAGAACTCATCAATTCAGGAGATCGTGTTTTTATTCATAGTGTAGCTGCGGCTCCGCAACCGCTGATTAATGCAATGACGGCCCGCGCTCCTGAACTCGAGGATATTAACATTGTACATTTGCATACAGAGGGAAAAGCGCCTTATGTGAAACCAGAATATAGTGATACGTTTCATACTGATGCACTATTTGTAGGAGCAAATGTTCGGAAGGCAGTTAATGAAGGGAGCGCTGATTATCTGCCCATTTTTTTAAGTGAAGTGCCCGGATTATTTCGTCAAAACATTATGCCGATTGATATAGCGCTTGTCCAAGTTTCACCGCCCGACAAGCACGGGTATTGCTCGTTGGGAGTTTCGGTTGATGCTACTCGTGCTGCGTTGCAAGAGGCCAAGCGAGCCATTGCGTTAATTAATCCTAATATGCCACGAACACACGGCGATGGGATTTTTCACGTCAGTCGATTTAATGCGTTGGTAAAATCGGATGAGCCGTTGCACGAGATTAATATTCCTGAACCCAATGAAATCGAAAAGAAAATTGGCCAAAATTGTGCGGATCTTGTAGAAAATGGTGCTACTCTGCAAATGGGTATTGGGGCTATTCCTAATGCTGTACTGGATGCACTTGATGGACATAAAGATCTTGGTATCCATACCGAGATGTTTTCGGATGGCGTGATGGACTTGGTAGAGAAAGGAGTCATTAATGGAAAGGAAAAAGCAACACATCCCGAAAAAATTGTAGCCAGTTTTGTGATGGGAAGTCAGGCATTATATGATTTTGTGGATGATAATCCCATGATTGCCATGCTTGATGTGGAGTATGTAAATGATACGGCAGTGATCCGTCGAAATCCCAAAGTAACAGCTATTAATAGTGCAGTGGAAGTTGATATTACCGGCCAGGTTTGTGCGGATTCCATTGGAACCTATCATTATTCGGGGGTAGGTGGGCAAATGGATTTTATACGAGGCGCGTCACTCAGTACAGGGGGGAAGCCAATCATTGCTCTGCCATCCACCACAAATAAGGGAGAAAGTAAAATTGTGCCACATCTCAAGCAGGGCGCCGGAGTGGTAACGACAAGGGCGCATGTTCACTATGTAGTTACAGAGTATGGGGCGGCAAACCTTTATGGCAAAAATCTGCGCGACCGAGCGAAAGCGCTCATTAGTATTGCCCATCCCAACCATCGCGAAGCGTTGAATAAAGCCGTTAAAAATCGCTTTAACCATATCTGATAATATCCTAAATACCGTTGCTCAAGTTTTTGTAAAGCCTTACCTGATATACGGGTAGGGCTTTTATTATGCTGATAGGTAATACAAAACAACAGTATAAAGGAATACTATTAACTTTGTTTAGTGTTTTATAAACAAAGTTAATAGCTTTGGTCTTTACGAACTTAGAATTCCATTGTCAGTATGAGTATCGGAAACATCGGGAAGGATTTTAGGGCGCTCTTTACGCTTGAGCCTGAAATTAAAACACAAGCCCTATTAATGTTTGTGTACAATTTTGTACTGCTTAATACGCTGTACTTGCTCAAGCCAGTGCGTGATAGCCTATTTCTTGAGCAAGTGGGTGCATACAACCTACCGTTTGTATTTATGTTAACAGCTATAGCCGTTATTCCTATTTCTATTGGCTATTCACGTCTTTCCAAGCGGCACTCTGTGGGATGGGTCGTGTCAGCTATAACGCTTTTTTTAGCTGCTAATCTTATCGTGATTTGGTTCTTCATAGAAATGAGTAGTGCCTGGCTGTATTACGGTTTCTATATCTGGGTTAGTATTTACAGCGTATTGATCACCTCCCAGTTCTGGTTATTTGCCAATACCATTTTTAACTCAGTGCAATCCAAAAAGATTTTTGGCTTTTTAAGTCTTGGGGCTATTGCAGGGGGCTTCACGGGTGGAGAGCTAACAGCTGTATTCATTAACCAATTGGCATTGCGCCCCGAATCTCTGTTGTTAATCTCTGCTATTACGATGATTGTAACGATCCCAATGGTGTGGGTTATTCTGAAAAATAATAGCAAGAAAGGTGCCTTGGAGATAGACAAAGAGGATTATTCTAAGGTTGATGAATCAGTGTCTGTAAATCCGCTGAAAGAGATCTTGTCACATAATCATTTGCTGTTAATTGTGGCTCTTATCGCAGTTACGGTGATGGTAACAACACTGATTGACTACCAGTTTAAAACGGTGGCCGAGGCTGCTTTTACAACCGAAGCGGCTTTAACCAGTTTTATGGGAAAGTTTTACGGCCGGGTTAGCCTGATAGCGTTGCTCATCCAGTTATTTATAGGGACGATATTCACAAAAAAATATGGCGTTTCCGGTTCTCTGTTATTATTGCCTTTGGCCTTGTTGATTAGCGCCGGGGGTATGTTGCTTATACCGGGATTAGTGGCCGGTACTATGAGTCGTGGCATAGATCAAACGCTCAAGCATTCTATTGACCGTACGGGCCGCGAACTTCTGTTTGTCCCGCTGCCACGAAAGCTCAAAAACAGGGTCAAAGTATTTATTGATCTATTTGTAGATCACGGGGCGCAAGGCATAACGGGAATACTGCTCCTGGGATTGACGTTTGGTCTTAACTTAAATGTTCAGGGCATTTCAGTTGTCGTCATCATATTGTTGGTTGCTTGGGTTGTTATCGCCAAAATGGCGGGCAACTCGTATATTGATGTCTATCGAAATAATCTAAAAAGAAAAATTGGTCGCAAATGGGAAAAGCATAATAAGTCGAAAAGGGTGCCCGAAAAAACATCCGCAGAAACAATAAGGGAACTTCTCAAAAGTGATCACGAAGAGGATATTCTTTGGGCATTCGAAGCGATAATGAGCAAAGATGTACAGGTAAATTCGGATCTGTTGGTAGACCATGTTCATCATCCCGATAGTAAAGTGCGAATAAAACTGTTGGAGATGCTTCGCCGGAAAGGAAGGGGGGATTTTGTAGATGAGGTCATTGAATTGGTGTATGACGATAATCCTGATGTACGAATTGAGGCCCTGCGATATGTATATCAGTTTTATGAAGGAGAGGTCAGGGAAAAGCTTGAGGTAGGATTGCACCACGAAGATGCCCGAATTAGAGCGGTTGCTATAGGATTAATTGCCGAAGATGGAGAGCATAGTGAATATGAATTGATAACGGATGAGTTACTGCGAGAGGCCTTATCATTTGAGGGTGATTATGCTCATGAGCTTCGTAAACAAGCTGCTAAGGTTCTGGGAGTGGTATATAATTATGACCGAGCTCATTTTATTAAGCAGTTGCTCAATAATGAGCACCCATCAGTAGTGAAGCAGGCTATCAAAAGTGCTGGGAAGACGCAGGATCGCCGATTTGTTCATGATTTATTGTTGTTAATGGGAAATGGGATCTATCGCAAAACAGTAGAAAAAGCACTTAAAAAATACGGCAGTCGTATTTACGGAACGATGTACGACCACATGGTTGATAATTATTTGCCCAATTCCACGCGCCGGTATATACCTTGGTTATTTTCCCAAACAGTGACGGAAGATTCTTGGGATATACTAAAAATGAGTTTAAAATTCTGTTCTATTCCTATCCGTCATGGAGTTATTAAAGCCATGGTGCGTATGCGAAAGGAACGGGATGATCTGCGAGTATCTGATGAAATCATTTCTCAAAATGTGATTAGGGAAATCGGTCGATACTCAAAATTGGTAAAAGCACACGAAGTCCATCAGAAGAGCAGAGTTCCCCTTACAGAGAATGCGAATGAGATTCTTGAATACGAGGTAGACCAAACCTTTGAAAATATTTTTCGTCTGCTAAGTCTCAATAATGATATCAATGATATTGAAAATGCTTACAAGGCTATTGTAGGAAATGATGCAAACCTGAAAGCTAATGCTATTGAGTTTATTGAAAACCTTATCTCATGGGATATCCGGAAGGTATTGATTCCAATTTTGGAGGCCTACAATACGGGTCGCATTCCAGATAATAATTTTAATAGTTCGATAAATAGTGCTGAAAAAGCAATGCATTTTTTCCGTGAGATCTGCCATCCAGAGCTTGAAGAAGAGTTGGAGCACAAGGGCTTTTCAAAGATTTCAGTATCTGAAGAGCAACGCCCGGATCATGTAAAAATACCTCTTAGGTCAGAAAGATAATGAGTTTGTTAAGTACATATCATTTGATCAGAGGTAAGGAATGGGCGGTAATTCTTCTGCTGGCTATGGGGTTACTTTATCCGTTAAGTGCTTTTCCGCAATCAACGACGACTTCCAAGGCAGGTGATGAAAATCCCAATAAAGAACCTTATAAAACGGAACGAGGTATTGGCTATCATATTTTGGCATCCCCCTCGTATCTTCTGCATTGGGTTACGCGCCCTGTAGGATATGCTATAAAATATGCCGAGGATGAATATCCCCACTGGTTTGAGGGAAAACGCGGGCCGTATGGCTTCCTGCCACTGATTGAAATTGGAGGAGAGCAGGGCTTTGCTGCGGGAGTATTGCTTTATCACGATCACCTTTTTTTAAAAGATCACCGAGCCCGGGCAGAGATTTTATTTGGCTCACAGGTATATAATGAGTTTGACCTTCAGTATGATATGCCTGTAAAAGGGATACCGGAAGGTATATTGTCCTTGGAGGTAAGGTACGAAAATGATCCCGAACGCGCGTATTATCAAAATAATAATGATGAAGATTTAAGCTATGCCAGTGAATTTGGCAGTATTGATGTACAGTATAACCAGCGATTAAATAGCTGGTTGCACGCTGAGGTAAATCTTGGATATCGAGATCGAACAATTAAAACGAGTACTTATGAAGATGATTTTGATGAGCGGATTCCTTCTTCACTGCTTGGTAACACGCAGCTATTTTCGGTGGGTAGCAACTGGACGTTTAATTACAAGAATGGGCAAAAGCGCACAGTAAGTGGGACGCAGTATGAGGCAGGAGCAAGCTGGACACAGTCAACTACAAACGCCAATCTAAAATTTTTAGAATATCGAGGAGAGGTACACCACTTTTTGCCGGTGCCTATTTTGCCCAAAACACGCCGGGTAGGTGTAAAAGTGCAGTTACGGAAGCAAGAAAATATCGGATCGACCGATATCCCATTTTATGAGTTAGCCTCCCTTGGGGGTACGCGCGATCTGCGAGGCTTCCCAAGTAATCGGTTTCGAGGGCACGGTACGGTATTGGTGACAGCCGAATATCGTTACCCGATCTGGGATTTTATGGATATAGTCGTTTTTACCGATCAGGGGCAGCCGTTCATTGAATACAGCGATATTGCACTAAGTGACTTTCGTTCTTCTTATGGGTTTGGGTTTCATCTGCTTTCGCAACAAGGACTCGCTTTTCGATCAGAATTTGCATTCAGTAACGAAGGTGGGCGATTTATAATTAGTATAACGCCTAATTTTTAGTGTAATGATAAAGAGATCTACCTTATATATTAGTTGGCTTGTGATGTTGGTAGCGGGGGGGGCTATGCAGGGATGTTCAACCACAAAACCGTATGCCGAGAGTGCGATTAAAACCTTTGATCCTGATACGTCCCATATCGAGATGCCGCCGGAACAACCACAATACCAGTATTGGGATCGCATCGATAATACTATTTTCCATCAGCTTGAAAAGCCGTTAAACCTGAACCGGGTTGGACGCTGGTTGGGAATAAGTAACAAGCGTCAGGCCGATAATATCAATAAGTTGGATGAGGTTCCCGAGTCGAGCTGGTACACGTATCGGCATTATCACCAAGAGATGTCGCCAGAAGAGTTGGCAACGGGGCCCAGTACCGAGGCTCCTGATACGGACGGGAAATGGACAATTTTTAAAGCTAAGCTCGAAGGAGCCAATTCTGGATTTTTTATTAAGGATGAAAACGGAAATCGGTATCTCATAAAGTTTGACGGCTACGACTATCCCGAGCTTACCACGGCGGCTGATGCAATATCAACCAAGGTTTTCTACGCTGCGGGCTATACGGTTCCTGAATCCATAATTACTTATTTTGATCCCAATAAAGTGACTATTGGCGAAGGTGTGACAGTAGAAGAAAACGGAAAAAAACGAGTTATGACAATGGACGACTATCGTGAAATTGTTAAAGGTCGTCCCCAAAATGAAGATGGAAAAGTTCGAGCATTGGCCAGTAAATTTGTAGATGGTATTCCCCTTGGGCCGTGGAGTTTCGAAGGAACGCTAAAAGAAGATCCCAACGATCGGGTAGCGCATGAGCATCGGCGTGAGTTACGAGGTATGCGTGTGATTAGTTCGTGGCTTAATGACACCGACCGGCGCGATGCCAACACCATGGCGGTCTATAATGATGAGGGCTATATTGACCATTACGTGCAGGATTTTGGTAACACGTTGGGAGCAAATGGAACGTCTATTCATCAGCCTATTCAGGGGCAGGCTTATTTAATTGATCCCCGTTATATGTTGGTATCCGCATTTTCAATGGGTGGTTATGTAATGCCCTGGGAACAGATTGAGCCGGAAGTCCCGTATCCTGCGGTGGGTTATTTTCGCGCGGATGTATTTAAACCCGGGCGTTGGGTTCCCACGCATCCGCTCCCCCCCTTTGAGAATATGACACTTCGTGATGCGTTTTGGGGAGCTAAACAGGTTATGAGTTTTTCAGATGAAGATATACAAGCCATCGTAGCAACGGGCGAATACTCTAATCCTAAAGCCGAAGAATATGTTGCTCAAATATTGATGGAACGTCGTGATAAAATAGGACGCTACTGGTTTGCGAAGATTAATCCCCTGGATAAGTTTGAGGTCTTCGTAGACGGAGATGAGCTTCGATTCTCTTTTAGGGATTTGAGTGTGGATGGCAAACTTGTTGAGGAGTCGGATCATCAATACGAAATAAAGGTTAGATCAGAGAATCGTTCACTGTCAGTCATTGAAACGTTTAGCGAGCCGAAAATGATTGTAGAGCTCAACGGAGACATTTTTACGGATGATGTATTGCACTTTGACATAACAACGCTTGGTAAAGAGCTTGTCGGGAATAATAAAAGGGTCACCGTGTATATTGAATTGAAAGATGGAAATAGCCGGGTAGTAGGAATTGAACGTGAAGAATAAGAAATCAAAACAATGAAGAAATTATTATCCATATTTATAGTTATGGCTTTTGTTGGTGGATGTGTTTCCACAAAGCCTCCATCGGTGGATGAAGTGCCTGTAGTAGAGCAAAGTAGACAGCCTGATGAAAGTGAACGAATATATTCTGTGTTCTTAGTAGGGGATGCGGGTGATTCTTCACTCGATCCGCTCGAACCAAGTTTAGCTATTCTGCGCGAGCAGCTTCAAGAAGCGGGCGAACAGAGTGCGGTAATCTTTTTAGGGGACAACGTGTATCCACATGGTTTGCCACCAGAAGGTCACCGGAGACGGACAGAATCGGAAATGTTTTTGCAGGCACAGTTTAAAACGGTAGAAAATTATGCGGGACAAGTTGTGTTTTTGGCCGGAAATCACGACTGGAAATCAAGCAGCCGAGAGGGCTTGGAATATCTTCAACGACAAGAACGTTTTGTAGAAGAGTCACTAAATCGAGGTAATGTGTTTCTCCCGGATAATGGGCAACCAGGTCCGGCCGTGGTAAAAGCGGGTAACGAAAAGTTGAACTTATCTATTGTTGTGTTGGATACGCAGTGGTGGTTGCATCCCCATAAAAAACCGGGCGCTGAAACCGATAGTGCTTTTGAGGCATCGAGCAAGCAGGCGATCCAAAAATTGCGTGCAGCAGTGACGGATGAGGAGGTTGATCAGGTGCTGGTAGCAGGGCATCATCCAATATACTCGAATGGAACGAATGGCGGTAAATTTCCGCTAAAAACACATTTAGTTCCACCAGTAGGAGGATCCCTATATGTATTGTATCGCAATCTTGTAGGTACGGCACAGGATATTAGCTCAGGGAATTATGGTAAATTTAAAGCGCAATTAGCGTCCGTTTTTATGGAGCGAGATCCCCTCATTTATGCCTCAGGACATGATCACAACCTGCAATATATTACTTTTGGGGATAAGCGACGTAACCAATATTATATCGTCAGTGGATCAGCATCGGTTAGCAGTTATGTACGAACACCGGAGTCTCCCAACTTTGGTATCCAGCAAAAAGGTTTTGGGGTATTGCATTATTATAAAAACAGTATTTGGGTAGAATTTTGGAATGAAAAGGGTAATCGGCTTTTTGAACAACAAGTGAGTGTTCAGCCGAAGAATATTCCAGTAGCTAAATAATATAAATTTCGAGGTTAGGGTAATGGCAGAATTAGAATTGGATGACAAATTGTACAAGGAAAAGAAAGCGTTTGTAGATGAAGCGAGCCTTATTTTTGAGGAGCAAGGGCATTCTCGTATCAGCGGACAAATTTTGGCTTGGCTGCATGTTTGTAAGCCTGAGGCGCAATCATTCAATGACTTGGTAGAACACTTGAATGTAAGTAAGGCTTCTATCAGTAATATGACACGATTGCTTTTGCAGGCTGGATTTATTGAAAAGGTTCGGATGCCGGGCGAACGGCAGACCTATTTTAAGCTGGTTGATCATGCCTGGTGCAAGGTGATGGAACGACAGATTGAGATTATGAGTGAATTGCGCAATATTTCAGCAAAATATATTGAACTACTGAAAGCTGAGGGAGAGGACGATGTTGGCCGGTTAAGTGAGATGCACGACTTTTATGAGTTTGTTACCGATCATTTTCCCGAATCCATAGAGGCGTACAAAAAGAGTTGTGAAGGCTAAGCCCGCTTTACCCCGTTCGAAATATTAATCCCCAGTTGCCATTCTTTTTCCAGGCCTTTCCCACCAGGGTACCAAATACCTGAACCTCTTCCCATTCGTCAGGAGTAATATGAATGGGGTCGTAGTCCGGATTTTCGGGCTGAAGAACTATACGGTCTTTTTTCTTACGGATGGTTTTTAGGGTGGTTTCTCCATTGTATAAGATAGCTCCAATTTCGCCGTCCCGGGGTTCACGTGGGTCGATAATAATGTAGTCACCATCACTGATATCGGCATCGATCATACTGTCGCCATCTACGATAAGGGCAAAGTAGTGATCTGATTTGGCGGGATGTATTTCGACCGGAAGGTGCCCGAGATTTTCGCTAATAGCTTGATGCATGCCCCCGGCTGCAATACGTCCTTTTACAGGGATGCCGGGATCGATACCCGGTATTTGTTTGCGTTTAGAGGGATGAATGACATATTTACCCCAATCCACTTTCTGCAGATAATTTTTTTGTACCAGGGAGTTAATCTGCTGGGTTACGCTATTGGGAGAGGCGTATCCGAATTCGTCTTGAATATTGGCAAAGGTCGGGAACTGGTCATGATCTTTAATATGATCAATGATGTAGTCCCAAAGTTGTGTCTGTTTTTTAGTCAGTGATCTCATAAGGCAAGAGTATAATAATTTACATATAAAATTACATATATAAATTTTATAGCTAAGGTTTTGGTGTTAACCACGAAGAGAAGGTGGGCAGAGATAAAAAGAGCAGTTCATTAGTGGAGTGATCAACGAGAGATATGGGAGGATAAATTGTTGGCATGTTTGTTGTAGTAACGAAAGTGGTTAAAAGGAATTCACAATTTGTGTGCATTTGATAGTGCGCAAATGAAAAATCCATTCAACAATAAAATTGCTTTAGGAAAAATGAGAAAGATACAACAAGTAATAGGGGAAAAGCTCGACAATACGATTCAGACTTTGCAAAACGATGAGCCAATGACCGAAGAAGTTCGAAAAGAGCTTGTGGAACAACTTGAGACCACAAAAAGTGCTTTCAATAAATTACAAACATGGACTGATCTATCGCAAAAGTTTGCTGATATCGGACTTTGGGAGCATGATATGAAGAATAATGAGCTGATATGGTCAGATGAAACATTTCGAATATGGGGATATGAACCCGACGAAATTGTTCCATCTGATGCTATCTTTACCGAACGTATTCATCCCGAAGACCGTGATAAAGTACGAAAGAAGTTTCAGCAGTCGCTGGAAAATAATTCCGAATACCACACTACATACCGGCTTCTTTTTCCTGATGGAAAGATAAAGTTTGTTGAGGCTCATGCTGTTCATATCCAGGAAGAGGGACAGCCAGTTCTTACCATTGGAACGAATCAAAATATAACAGAGCACGAAATTGAAAAGCAGGAGATCGAAGAAATGCTGGAGTCGAATCAGGTTATTTTGGATGAGATTCACCACCGGGTAAAAAACAATCTTGCTGTGGTAGCGGGTATGTTACAGTTGCAGTGGCTTCAAGAAGATGATCCGGTTGTGACCGAAAAATTGCAGGACAGTGCAACACGCATTAAAACTATTGCAGGGATTCATCAGCATCTGTATCAGTCGGATAATTTTGGCAATATAGCATTAGGAGAAAATCTGGAAAAACTTGCCGAAGATTTAATTGAAACAATGCGGCCAAATGGTCAGATTGAGCTGAAAACACATTGTGATGAAATATATATGGATTTTGAGCGCACTCTACCCTGTTCGCTCATTGTAAATGAACTGGTTACCAATGCACTAAAGTATGCTTTTGAAGATCAGCAGCCGGGAACGATTACTATCGGCTTGGAGAGATTGGGTGACAAGGTAGAATTAGTGGTTAAGGATAATGGGAAAGGACTACCAGAGGATGTTGATGAAAAGAAAAATTCGTTGGGAATGCGGTTGATTAAAACCTTAAGTACTCAGCTTAACGGAGATTACGGATTTGAATCAGATGGAGAGGGAACAACTTTTACGATTACCTTTAGTCAACATGCAGAGTATAGCAAGACGGCATAGGAGGTTTCGGCAAGTACGAATACTAAGTGATATAATCATCTCCGCTTTTGTTGAAACGCGTTTCCAGAAATAGACGTTTTAATAGCCTTAATACAAAATGAAAAGTATTTCGAGGTTATTAATGAACGCATCATATTTTGAAGAATTTGGAGAACTGGATAATATTCAAACGGGAACGCTAAAAACACCCGAGCCGGGAGAAGGAGAAGTACTCGTTCGGGTGGAGGCAGCCGGGGTCAATCCGGTGGATGCAGCTGTTGCTCGTGGTATGTTGAATGAAGTAATTCCTGCCCAATTTCCTGCTATTCCCGGTTGGGATATGGCCGGTGTTGTCGAAGAATGTAGCTATGCCGCGCGACGTTTTGAGGAAGGCGATGAAGTGTATGCTTATGCGCGACGGCCTACTGTTCAACACGGAACGTTTGCTGAGTATGTGGCTATTCCGGAAAGTTATCTTGCGGAACGCCCCCAACAGGTTTCAATGGAAGCGTCTGGAGGGATTCCATTAGTGGGATTAACGGCGTATCAGTCT
This sequence comes from Fodinibius sp. Rm-B-1B1-1, assembly GCF_038594945.1. Classification (NCBI taxonomy): domain Bacteria; kingdom Pseudomonadati; phylum Balneolota; class Balneolia; order Balneolales; family Balneolaceae; genus Fodinibius; species Fodinibius alkaliphilus. The sequence goes on along the minus strand of NZ_JBCFYD010000001.1, from coordinate 624,242 downwards.
TTGTTCCAGTTTGGAAACCTTCAAGAAAATGATACCCTGCTGATCTTAGGTGGATCAGGTGGTGTTGGTACGATGGGTATTCAGCTGGCTAAGACGGTTGGAGCGACGGTTATTGGTGTAGCAGGTGAAGATAATCAGGATTACATGAAACAGCTTGGTGCCGACAAGACTATTGATTACAGTGCCGGTGATGTTGGTGAGGTGGTTAATGAGATTGCACCTGATGGCATTGACTTTATTTTTCACTGTTCTCGCGGTGACTCACTGAAACAATCCATAGGGAGCCTAAAAAGTGGCGGACAGTTAATATCGATTACCAACCGAAATCCAGATATTCCTGATGATATTGACTTTCGGTATGTATTTGTTGAGCCTAATGCCAAGCAGTTGAAACATATCCAAGAGTTGACTGATGAGGGCAAAATTAGTGTACCGGTTTCCAAAACCTTTGATCTTAATGAGGTGGATAGTGCGCTGCAAGAAATTGAATCGTTGCATTCCAGAGGAAAAACAGTAATTACGCCCTAAAATAAGTGGCGATTTGATAGAATAAAAAAGGCCGACCGGATTATCCGGCGGCCTTTTTTGTTTGCACATGCTACCTTGAGGGGTAACAATGTTGACAAATAAGAGTGCTAATTCACTTGGTTCAGCTTATATCGACTTACATAAGAAACAGCCAATACACCAAACAAGGCAATGGGGGTAAGAATAGCGGAGAATGGATCGCCAGTTGAGGCATGAGCAATAGCCGCAGAAATCATGTTGATGGTAAAGCCGGCATAAACCCATTCTTTAAGTCGTTTTGCAGTGGGAATAAGCAGAAGGATTACTCCTGCAATTTTTGCAATTCCAAGCTCAATGCGAAAATAATCGGGAAAGCCGAGGTGATCGAAAGTTTGGGCCATATCGGGATTCACAAAATACATGATCCCGCTAAAAAGCATCATGGCACTAAAAATTCCGGTTGTTATCCAATAAAGTATGTTCAGTTTTTTCATTAAGAAAAGATAAATCTAATCGTTAGTTAAGGTTAGTGATTGTTGTTAGTTGTTAAGTTCTTGTAAAAGGTTATCCAGATTTAGGGGCTTTGTTGTCATTTTAACCGAGCCATTCTCATCGAACTCCCACTCTTCTCTGGGGCGGTCTCGATAAAGCTCAACGCCATTACCGTCGGGGTCATCCAGATAGATTGCCTCCGATACGCCGTGATCACTGGCCCCGTTGATGGGGTACTCGTGATCGATAAGTCGTTGTAGTGCTTCGGCCAAATCTTTCCGCGTGGGATAGAGAATGGCGGTATGGTATAATCCCGGACTGCTTTTGGGAGCAGGCGATCCCCCTTTGCTGTGCCAGGTATTTAAGCCAATGTGATGGTGGTATCCACCGGCCGAAAGAAAGGCAGCATTTTCGCCATACATGGTAGTAAGTTCAAAGCCAAGCAGATCACGGTAAAATCCCAATGCCCTATCCAAATCAGAAACTTTTAAATGCACGTGTCCGATGCGTGTCTCGGCCGGCGTAGTATAATCGTTACTCATAATATTTTAGATTCAGTGTCAAGCTAAACTTGTTTCAGCATCTTTAGTAGTGGTAATCCGTTCTGATAGCCATTTTTTGAAGGTGCGCAATATTTGTTGATAATCTACGAGATCCCGAAAAGTCGGGATCTCATGCATCACCAAAAGAGGTTAGTTCTTTTGGATAAACTCACCGTCAGCTTTAATACGTACGTCATTGCTGATCATGGGCGGGGGAAATCCGTTACCAAGATCAAATTCAGACCGATCAATAGTACCTGTAATTTGTATGCCGGCTTTGGGATTACCGTCCGTCATTTCGTTGGCAATAGTACCGCGATGCACCATTGTTACCGTAACTTCGTTGGTAGCTCCGTGTAGACTCAAGTTGCCGGTAAGTTCGTATTTACCATCTGCAACTTTTTTGATATCCGTGCTTTTAAACGTCATGGCAGGATACTTTTCCACATTGAAAAAGTCGGCACTCCGGAGGTGATTGTTGCGCTTTTGAACACGTGTTTCAATCGAAGTGGTTTGTACGGTTAGTTCAACCTCTGCATCGCTGAAATCCTCTTCCGATGCTTTAATAGTGACATCGTAATCCCCAAAATGGCCGGGCACGTCAGCAATACCCAGGTGGGTAACGGTAAAGCCGAGCTTGGAGTGCGCCGGATCTTCAACCCAGGTATCCTGGGCAAAAATGCTGAGGGGCAAAAGAATAATAGATAATGAAAGTATTAGTTTTTTCATCTGTTTGGTATTCATGTTAATCGTGAGTTATGATTAGTTGGTAAAGTCTTCAATAAATTGGTCAACCCCGGTAGGCGTTCGTCCCAGCAGTTGCTTCATGTCATCAAAAGTGAAATTGAGTCCACCGTTCACAAAAGTCGTTGCCGTCACTACGCTCATAGCAATTTGTTCTTCAGGTAGGCCGGCTTTCTCCAGATTTTGTTCAAACTCCGAAATCGAAATATCGGTATAGGTAATTTCTTGGCCGGATGCTTCGCTCAGCATATCCGCAAGTTCATCAAGCGAATACGCTTTGGCGGAAGTGATTTCGTAAATCTTATCTTTGTGTTTTTGGGGATCTACGAGTCCATTAGCTAATGCTTCTGCCATTTCGCTGCGATAAGCCAGGTTGATTTTTTCTCCGTCGGATGGAAAAAACCACTGCCCGGTTTCCATGGCATTACCCAAAAACAGGGGAAGAAATTCCGTATAAAAGGTATGTCGAAAAATACTATAGGGGATGCCGGATTTTTTAATCTGTTCTTCTGTTTTAGCGTGATCAAGCACGAGGGGACTTAATTTTTTGTCAGCTTGCACCATACTGGTGTAAAACAACTGTGATACACCGGCTTCTTTGGCTGCTTTAATCACATTATTGTGTTGCTGGGTGCGCCCTTCCATCGAGCTGGATGATATAAGCAATAACGTATCAACGCCTTTTAGGGCTTTGGATATGGAGGAATAATCGGTATAGTCACCGATACGCAGCTCAACCCCCTTCTCTTTTAGTTCTGCTCCCTTTTCTTCACTGCGGACAAGTCCCGCAATGTCGGTATCGGGGTTGTTATCCAGTAAAAAGTCAATCGTTTGTGAACCTAAATGTCCGTTAGCTCCGGTTACAAGTATCATAATAAATGGATTTTAATAAGTTATATAGTAGTTAGATTTCTTCTTTGATATTATTTTTAACAAAGGGGTGGAAACCGGCTGTTTCAATGATTTCTGAAACGGTCTGTACGGCTTCGTTATCATCCCCGGAAATAAAAAGACTACCCGATTTTTTAGACTCATTTATACTGTCAAGGAGTTCGGTTGGCCCAAGGTGAATTATTTTAGAATGGGGCAGTTCCCTGTGAATTTTTTCTATGATATGTGTTCTGTTCTCCATCTCCCTTCGGGGATTGCTGGATAATTGAACGACAATCTTTTGAGTAGCTACGTCACGAATGTTAGGTAGTACCTCGTCAAGCTTATTATCTGAAACGTCGAGTATAATAACATCGGCTTCCCAGCTACATTCGTGGGCACATTCCAGAATGGCAATATCAGCATTTGGGGTGTTGCCTCGAATCTTTTTGGCTATGGGCTCGATTTCATCAGAATCACGACCAAAAAGTAATAACCGGTAATTTCCATGCGCTACGCCTTGGGCAAGGGATAAACCTATGTTGCTGGTGGCTCCGATAAAGCCGATGGATTGTTTAGTTACTGGCATGGTGATGGTTTTTGCTTGTCGAAATTTGTTATGCTAAATGTACTGATTGGCGCGACCATCACCATTGATATAACTCATAAAATAGGATTGATATATGTCAAGAATATCTGCTTGAAAGAGGTTTGATTGTGAATTCAATCTATTGTTGGTTACTATCTGGTACGTAAACTTTTTGGTAAATATTAAGCCCGATGAAAATGAATATTCAGCATACTTCCGGAGAATCCAAAGGCAAGTTTTTTATTGAACATGATGGGAAAGTGCAGGCAGAAATTACGTACTCTAAAGCTGGTGATACGCAAATTATTATTGATCATACCGAGGTTTCTGATTCACTAAAGGGAGAAGGAGTCGGGAAAGAATTGGTGGAGTATGCTATTAATTATGCTCGAGACAATGAGCTGAAAGTAATTCCCCTTTGCCCTTTTGCCAAAGCCGTTATTGAGCGGGATAAATCGTTGCAGGATGTGTTGAGGTAAGAAGAATGTCTGGAGAGAAGTATAATTTTGCTCAGTTTTAAAAATGGCATGGAAGTGTCCCTTTTGTCTTAATACAAAAGAGACTAAAAAAATCAGGGTTGAAGAATTGTGAAACAGACTTCGGTTTAGCAGAATGCGTGTATTTCGATGGTTTTTTTCTATCTCACCTTCTTCTTTTTAATTACCGGTGCGAAATATACTTCGCTTTCTTTTAACCTCAATCACACAATTCTTAGACCTGTTTGGAAACTGTGAAGCCGAGCAATTTATCTGAAACGTTGAAATTGTTGAATTAACCGCTATAATTACTGCGGATACGGCTCAGAGTTTCGGGACTCATTCCCAGGTAAGAAGCTACTAAGTTAAGTGGTACGCGATTCATAAACTGCGGACTGCGTTCGATAAGTCTACAGTAGCGTTCCTCTGCCGTTCGCCCCAACGCATTTTCGACTCGCTGCTGAAGTGCTACATATGCATTCTGCATGATAATTCGCTGATACTTTTCGTAGGCCGGAATCTCTTTGAGCAGTTTATTGTGGTTTTTGTGATCTATAAGCAACAGTTCAGCATCTTCGAGCACTTCAATATTTAGTGTCGAGGGTGTTTCTGTAAAAAAGCTGTGTAAATCAGCAATCCACCAGCCCTCAAAGCCAAACTGCATAACGTGTCGGGTGCCTTTTTCATCCATCGAAAACGAGTAGAGTGCTCCCTTTTCGATAAAGGCAATTTGCCGGCACACATCGCCCTCTTGGAGTAGGAACTGTCGCTTTAGCATACGTTTGGGACGAAAGCTGTTTTTACAGAACTTCCACTCCTCATCTGTAAGGGTTACATTTTCGTGAATGCTTTGGTACAGTTGCTCAAACATGAATTTAAATTCGATACGGTTTTTGAGCAATGTATAGGTTCTGAATTTGATTATCCATCCGCAGATAAATTGAGCTAAAAAGGTAGCGGTTAGTCTGTGAAGGATGACCCGTCTTAGATTAAGGAGGGTTATAGGGTTATAGCCTAACTTTCGATGGGAAATGGTATTTTCAATATGTAAGAATAGAACAACGAATTTTGGGCAATTAAATTAATAGAAAGTAAAGGAAAGCTATAAACTTTTTTTATCTTATAATTTAATGGTAAATAAAGCATGACCTTATGAAATCAACTGTAGATAGAAGAGATAAAATAATTCAAAAAATTCAGAAAGAGGGGTCGGTAAGAGTCGATGAACTTAGTGAGGAGTTTGAAGTTTCGACGGTTACCATTAGGAATGATTTGGACTTCTTTGAGAAGAAGGGTTTGATTGATCGAACGTATGGAGGAGCTCTACTTAGGAATAGTGTTTATAATGATCCATCAATAGAAGAAAAGAAGAAGATAAATATTGAAGAGAAAAAGCGGATTGGAAAGTATGCTGCTGGGCTTGTCCACGATGGAGAATCGATCATTTTAGATTCGGGTTCAACCACCCGAGAGGTTGCGCTTCGGATAAAAGAGAAAAAGGAGTTAACAATTATGACTAATGCTATCAACATTGGGTTGGAGCTGGCCGGCGCTTCTGATCTCAAAGTGATGCTAACAGGTGGCGTTTTACGTGATAAGTCTTATTCATTAGTGGGGCCTGAGGCAGAGCGAACAATGCAAAACTATTATTTTGATACTTTATTCCTTGGTGTAGATGGGATGGATTTTGAGCATGGACTTACAACTTCAAACCCTTTGGAGGCACAACTTAACCGAATTATGGTGGAAAGATCTAATAAAATTATTGCTGTAACGGATTCTTCAAAGTTTGGTCGACACAGCTTTTCTTATATTTGTGATTTAGATCCTATAAATACTATAGTTACAGATACAAATATATCACAGGAGTTTGAGGAAAAGTTTAAAATGCGAGATATCGAAGTGGTAAAGGTATAAAGCTATTTTAGCTGCGAATTTTTAATAACTTTTTCCAAGAAATTGTAAGCAAATAGCTACTGACTATGGTAACTATTGTCAGCGTAATAGCCGGAATAAGATTACCATAGATCCAGTATCCTGTTGATAGAAGAGTTCCATAAATTACAATAGTACCAAGTACCATACATAATATACCTTGTGGAACCATCCAGCCATCGGTTTCACCCAATGTTTGACCTTCTTTATTAGCTTTAAATCGTACTTTTTTCCAGCCGGGCCCGCCTGGTTTTACAAGTTTAATAAATTCGACCAATTTCTCTTGTTTGGTAGGATGTGTTAAATACATGGTTAATACCCATCCAATCGTAGTAACAATAACACCGGTAATCAACTCTTGCCAGCTTGTAAATTCTGGAAGAGGCGTGTAGCTGTGTAAGAATTGAAAATATAATGCTACTAAGAATGAAATAATCATTGCTGCTATTTCGCTGGCCGCATTAATACGCCACCAGAACCATCGGAGAATAAAAATTAAGCCAGTACCGGCTCCTATTTGTAAAAGAATTTGAAAGTTATCTAATGCTGATCGCATCATAAGTGCTAATGCACCGGCAAAAATCATGAGAACCAATGTTGAAATTCGTCCAGCTAAAACCAGCTCTTTTTCTGAAGAGTCAGGTCGGACAAAACGCTTGTAAAAATCATTTACTAAGTATGAGGATCCCCAGTTAAGGTGAGTCGAAATGGTTGACATATAAGCTGCTATAAGAGATGCGACTACCAAGCCTATAAGGCCTTTAGGAAGAAAAGTAAGCATAGCTGGATATGCCATATCATTAGCAGCAACCCCAGATGCCGATGGAAATGCTTCTTTCATGGCAGCTATGTCAGGGAATACGATAAGAGAGGCAAGTCCTACAATAATCCAGGGCCAGGGACGTAAAGCAAAGTGTGCAGCATTGAAGAAAAATACAGCGCCAACGGAATGGCTTTCATTCTTCGCGGCAAACATACGCTGAGCAATATAACCGCCACCACCAGGTTCTGATCCTGGATAATATACGCTCCACCACTGTACAGCAAGAGGAATAATCAAGAGTCCGATCATCTCAGAAGCATTACTAAAATCAGGAAAGATATTTAGTTTAGGGATGACATTAGCATTGGTTAGTAGACCTTCGAGTCCTCCAACATCAGGATGTTGGAGAGCATAGTAGGCCGCAGCGAATCCACCTAAGAGTGATAAGAAAAATTGGAAAAAGTCAGTAACCAAGATGCTCTTTAGGCCGCCCAGTGAGCTATAAATGACTGTAACAGTACCGGCTATTAGAATCGTTTGAAGTGGAGTGAGCCCCATTAAGACACTTCCGATTTTAATAGCTGCCAATGATACCGTAGCCATTACAATGATGTTAAAAATAAATCCAAGGTAAATAGCCCGGAAACCACGCAGAAAAGCTGCTGATTTTCCACTATAGCGGAGTTCATAAAATTCAACATCAGTAAGTACGCCTGAACGTTTCCACAGCTGGGCATAGACGAAAACGGTAAGCATGCCGGTTAATAGAAAAGCCCACCAGCCCCAATTTCCTGCAACGCCCTGCGTTCGAACAATATCCGCAACAAGGTTTGGAGTATCAGTCGAGAAGGTTGTCGCAACCATTGAAATACCCAGCAACCACCAAGGCATATTTTTGCCAGCTGCAAAAAAATGTTCGGAGCTTTTTCCCGCTTGCTTGGCATACCAAACACCAATTACAAGTGAAAAAACTAAATATGCAGCAACTATTATCCAGTCAACTGTAGATAAGAGCATGAATGGGTATAGTTTAGAACAGTTATTTTGTTAATTGATACCATCGAACAGCATTGGTACGATATATCTTTTCAAGGACGTTTTTAGGTAGGTTAAGCCCTTTAAAGGAATCTGCTATTTGAGAGGATGTGAGTGTTTTGTCTGTAGCGAAAAATTCCCAATGAGATTGCCAACGATCTTTGAGATCATTAGTAATTTTGTTGGAATCTAAATCCGGGCCATCAATGATATCAGTCCCATAAATAATGCGGTCCTGATATTTTTTTATAAAGCTAATAACTTTTTTTCGATCTTTAGCGGTGTGGTAGTATAGGTGAGATATGCGTTCCGCTAAGTCAACGGCCAGGTTGGGATATTTGTCAAGACGTCTGGATATTTCCTCAAGGCTCCACTCTAAACTGGCAAGATGTAACCCCACAAATTGTAGGTTAGGATGTTGTTCCAAGATGTTGTCTCGTGCTTCAATGTGTTTCCAGTAATCCGGGTATTCTTCATGTTTATACATGTGATATTGTGGATTATTGGCAAAGTACTCACGATCACTGGTAACGGTCATTTCATCTATTGGAAGCCAGCAATTTTTTGGTTCTCCCTGATGACCTAAAACCGGTATTTGTTTTTCCTCCAAAAAGTTAAAAACAGGTGTAAATATTGGATCATCAAGCATTAGGAAATTCCCACCAGGTTTTTTTATAGACATCCCAATATTCTTCCAGAACTTGACACCAGAAGCTCCTTTGGCTACATCCTGCTTGATTTTATTAATGGCTTTTTCTGTCCAGCTATCTACGAAAATATTTTCTGTACTAACTGTTGTTGCATAGTATAAATTACCATTTTTAAACTCATTTCGGTTGTTTAAAACAAGCTGTTGCTGTTGATCTATTGAAGGGAATTCCGGTACTTCTGTATTTATTGACAGGAGGTCAAAGTTAAAGTCTGCTGCAAGCTCAAAAATTTGGGAGCGGCCGGAATTGTAGTGAATATGAGCATCAATTTTTGGAAGATTATCAATAGCAAGCATATAACTAATCCTGGTTAATCATAGTTAGTTTATCTTTCAACAGATGTTGTACGTGATTGATGGCCGAAGGGAAGATTTTCCGCAGATCAATTTCATTGGTTTGTGGTAGTTCATTACGCAAGGTATTTATAAATCCGTTTTTTACTTCTGTAGCAACATTTATTTTACGTATGCCGTTACGGACTGCAGCTTGAATCTGTTGATCTGGAATACCAGACCCACCATGTAAAACAAGTGCTGCTGGAGTTTCTTTATAAATTCTACTTAATAATTCTATGTCTAAGTCCGGTTCTTTATCGTAAAAGCCATGAGCTGAACCAATAGCTACAGCTAAAGCATCAATGCCGGTATCTTCTGCAAATTGTTTTGCTTCTTCGGGCTGGGTAAAAGCCGCTTTCTCTTTCGATTGACCCAATTTTGCTATATACCCCAACTCGGCCTCAACATTAGCACCATATGGTTCGGCCATTTCAACAACTTTTCGAGTAATTTCCCGATTTTCTTCGATAGGTTTTTCGCTGGCATCAATCATTACAGAGTCGTAGCCGATATCCAGTGCTTGTTTAATGAGGTCAATATCTTGAGCATGGTCAAGGTGGAGCCATGCCTTAACTCCATACTGATTGATAGCTGTTCGAGCAAGATTAGCCGTTACTTCCAACCCTAAATAATCAATAGTGCTTTTGGTGGATTGTAGAATGATAGCTGTTTCTTGCTCGGCAGCTGCTTTTAAAACAGCAGAAAGGGTTTCAAAGTTATAAAAATTAACGGCAAGTAATGCCTTGTTTTGTTTGTCTAATTGCTGGAACTTATCCTGTAAGGTCATCTATCTGAAACTTTTCTTTAGCTATATTTTTAACATGTTCTAAGCTTTTAATTGCTTCTGTACCTCCTGCTGCGGTTGTTGATACAGCGCCAACGATATTACCAAAATAGGTTGCAGTTGAAATATCATTTCCTTGAATAATTTGATAGATAAAGCCGGCATCAAAGCTGTCGCCAGCGCCAACGGTATCTATCGGGGCCTCGTTTTTTATAGTTGGGATAGTTCTTACAATGCCATCATCTAAAAAAGAAGCCCCTTGTAATCCTCGTTTTACAATAACTGAACAACTTGAATTATTTTCGCAAATTTTTTGGAGCCCTTCCTCCACAGTAGAGGCATTTGTGAGAGCGATAAATTCTGTTTCATTAGGTGTAAAAAAGTCGATCTTGCTTAGTAGTTTTGGAAGAGCTATATCCCATTTCTCGCTGGGATCCCACTGTGGGTCAATTGACACAGTCATCCCGTGAGCTTTGGCTTTATCAATGATTGCGAAGAGATCCCGTTTTATTTTTGGTTGTAAGAAAATCGATGAGATGTGAAGGTGTTGTGCTTGTTTGAATGCCTTTTCCGAGATATCAGATAAGCCAAATTGTTCCATGGTGCCCGGGTAGGTAGTCATGGCACGATCATTATCATGGCGTAAAATTACAGTGATACCTGTTTTGTGCCTACTTGACTGCTTGATAAGTGACGTATCAACCTTATAGTCGCTTAGATCTTTCAAAACTTTTTTTCCAAAATCATCTTTACCTACCATCCCACAGAAACCTACTGAAAGCCCCAGACGAGCACTATTAGCAGAAAAAATTGCTGACGAACTACCCAATGTGAGAGCAATGTTGTGGGCAATTTTTTCTTTTCCTAATTCAGGAAATGAATTAAGGTTATTTAAAATGAGATCTAAATTTAGTTCTCCAATTACCAGTAGATCAAAGTTGTGCGATTCTTGCGTACCCATATTAATATTTTTCTACTGTTACCTGATTAAAAAACTTACTTACGTCTTCTTCGGAAAGCATTCCCAATTTGGGGTATACACAGTTAGCACTTCCGCATGCTACTCCCCATCGCACCCATGTTTTGGGATCTTTTGATTCGTTAATAGCTTTACAAAGTCCGGCAAGTAAACAGTCGCCCGAACCAATTGTACTATGTATTGCTGATTCTTTTAGTATGTGGTAGCCATGGTATATCTGATCGTCTACTGATAAGTAAAGTCCATCAGAACCTGCAGTTATAGCTGCAATATTACAATATTGTTGTAGCCACTGGCATATTTTTTGGGGATCCAGGTAGCCACTTATTGTTTTTCCTTCATGCTGATTGATATGAATAAGGTGAGGTTTGGTATCCAACGATTGTTTAAGCAAAGAGCCGCTGGCGTCTATATATGTAGGGGTGTTATGCTTCTGCGCTGTAGAGATCAATTTTTTATATGCAGAATCTTCAAAACCTGCCGGGGTTGAGCCCGCAATAACTACACCATTAGGTTGTTGTTCTTTTAGTGATTGCTCAAAAGTATAGTAGAATTCTTTTATCTGTTCTGGTGTAAGGGAAGGGCCGGAGCCCAAAAATTCTGTTTCATTCCAACTGTTGTTACTTTGGTTGGTGATGCAAATACGAGTCCATCCATTTACTATAGGGCCGGATATCTCGATACCTTTATCTTCACAACTCTTCTTAATCCAATTCCCCGTTACGCCACCCCAAACTCCTTGTAACGCAACTTTTTGGCCAAGTTCATGAAGAGCCATGGCAACATGTACTCCCTTCCCTCCGGCGAAAAAACGTTCTTTCGAAGAGCGATTCGTAGTTCCTTGTTGGATGTCGTTAATTGACCAAAATGAATCTACGGATGGATTGGCGCAAAGTGTTAATATCATATCACCGTTTGGACTTTAATTCTGGGCTATCATCATATATATGAACGCCCTCCACTACCCGCGAAATTGTTCCATCTGGTGAGGGGTTGTCGGGGTTATATCCCAAAAGAATAGATTTGTAAAACCCAATTATTTGACTGGGTAGGGTACAGGCAATGGCCCAAAATCCTTCTTCTAATTCTGATCTATTGTTAATAGATATATTAAAGTCCAGGTAATCAAGGTCACTATCTGTTTCTGATATGCCAATGGTGTGCAAGTTAATATTATGTCGATTTACTTGCTCTATTAGGTCATATTCGTATTGAGATGTATAATCCTCATTAGAAAGCAGGTAAACCAAGAGGGTATCATCATCGATTATAGCTTTAGGACCATGCCGAAAACCGAGAAATGAGTCATACTTGCCAATAACTTCACCGTTTGTTAATTCTTGCACTTTTAGATGTGATTCTCGTGCGATACCTAAAAGAGGGCCACTTCCCAAGAAAACAACTCTATCAAATTCTAATTTGGCTGCCTCGTTTAAATCATCATGAAAATCATTTATTAATCTTGTGCCATATTCGGACAGCGTAGACACTTGTTTTTGGAGATAATTTGATTTGCTATTTATGAGTTTTGGAATGAGTGTGGCAGATAAAGCCATACTGGTAAAACTATTAGTCATTGCAAGACTTTGATCCTCAGCTTCTGAGGGAAGTAGAAAAATGAATGTATTTTCTTGGTCTTTTAATTTAGCAAGTTTACCGTTTGGGTTGCAGGTAATAATAAGATGATATGCTTGCTCACAATACTTATTGGCTTTTTCTATAACAGCGGTACTTTCAGGGCTATTACCAGATCGGGCAAAAGATATTAACAATAAGGGATGATCTGTTAACACGTGATCTTTAAAGTGTGTAACAAGGTCGGTGGTAGGAATTGCTTCTGCTTTTCGGGATGTATTTCGTTGCCATTGTTTGGCTACTACATTGCCCATAAAAGCTGAAGATCCAGCACCGGTTAAGAGGATCTGTAAATCATCATGTGAGATAGGGTCACTTAAAAAATTGAGTATCGTATCCTGTCTCTTAAAAATCTGCTGCGCAACATTTTCCCACGTCTCCGGTTGTCTAAGGATCTCGGCTGAGGTATAACACTCACCTTTCGTTTTCTTTTTCGTATCGATACTTAGTCTGTCTTTCATTACTGCATAAGTTTATTAGTAACGAACATGCAATTCTAACTAATCATAAATCATATAAAATGCGAAAATATGAGTTCGTTATCGAAAGGTATAAAAATACATTAAGAAAGAAAATGAAAATTATATTCTTGCATTCCAGTATTATTATTTTAATTTATGGAAAATGAAGCGAAACAAAAGGTAATTTTGTTTTGTTTCTTAACTTAAATTAGAAATTGGGTGTTTAGCTATGGGAATAAAGTTAAAAGTAAGTGCTTTTAGTTTTGTTTTGTTTTTGTTTGGGGCTGTTGGTTTACAAGCTCAAAACATAACGGTTAAAGGTACTGTTACAGAAGCTTCAACGGGTGAGTCTTTGCCTGGGGTTAATGTAACAGTGCAAGGAACAACGAGTGGGACAACAACAAATGGTGAAGGACTTTACGAAATTACTGCTGGTTCTGATGCTACATTAGTCTTCTCATTTGTTGGATTTGAAACTCAGGAGGTTTCAATTGATGGTCGCAATACTATTGATATTGAACTTGTTGCTTCAACTGAAGCTTTGGATGAGGTTTTGGTTATGGGATATACCCAGCAATCCCGGGAGGAAAGTTCAAGTTCTGTTGTACAGGTATCCGGAGAGGATATAAACGATGTGACAGCAACTTCAGCAACAGAAGCCCTGCAAGGGAAAGCAACAGGTGTTTTTGTGACAAGTTCATCGGGTCAGCCTGGCTCAGATACTGAGGTTAGAGTGCGTGGAACCGGTTCCATATCGGCTGGTGCTGAGCCTCTATATGTTGTTGATGGGGTTATTGGGGGAACGTTTGATCCCAGTGACGTAGAATCGATGTCAGTACTTAAAGATGCGTCAGCCACTGCGCTATATGGCTCAAGAGCAGCAAATGGTGTAGTTGTTGTGCAAACTAAAAGTGGTTCGGTTGATGAGACGCAGATAAATATAAGTAGTACAGTTGGTTGGAATAAACGTTCGAATGGCAACTTTGAAATAATGAATTCTCAACAACTGTATCGGTATCATGAGCAAATTGGGAATCCCAATTTACAGAGTGACTGGCAAAATATTGATACAAATTGGCAAGACCTGGCATTTAGAACAGGGATGACCAATAAATATAATGTATCTGCATCGGGGGGTAACGAAGAAACTACTTTTTATGTATCTGGTAATTATTACAAAGAAGAAGGAACGTTGGTAGAAACTGGATATGAGCGATTTGGTGGAAGGGCCAATATTGATCATCAATTCAGAGACAATTTTAAAGTCAATGCTCAGTTATCTGGGCGATATACAAGTTCTGATAATAATCCCACGGGGGCTTTATATCAATCATATACAAATATGCCTTGGGATGAACCCTATAGTGATGATGGAGAATTAAGGACGGGAAAGGAAAATGATTGGATTGGTAGAGATCAATCAAACTTCTTGTATCCCCTCCAATACAACTATAACAATAGCAATAGTAAACAGCTTACTGCTAATGTGCGTGCTGAATATGAGATTGCTGATTGGATATACCTGTCTTCTACAAATAGAGTAACGTATTCGACATCAAGAAATGAGGTTTTTTCTGATGCGCAAACGTCGGCTGGTAGTACGAACAATGGAGAACTATATAACTACTACTCGCAAAATAGTTCTTTCTTGAGTTCAAACCTCTTTAATTTTGATCGAAGTTTCGGTGATCACAGCATAAGTGGGGTAGCCGGTTTTGAATATGAGTTCAATTATGCTGATGGCATGGGAGGAACGGGAGTTGGAGTTTTTTCCGGTCTTGAAGTTCTTGATGTAACAGCCGAGGCATTTTCGATTGGTGGTTTTAAATCAGACAGCAAGTTTGTTTCGGGGTTGTCTCAAGTTACTTACGATTACGATAACACCTATTACTTAAAAGCTTCTTTTCGTACAGATGGTTCTTCTCGGTTTGGCCAAGAAAACCAATACGGAAACTTTTATTCATTAGGTGGTTCTTGGATTCTGAGCAATGAAGAGTTTTTGGGTAATTATGACTGGTTAACAAACCTCAAGGTAAGAGCCAGTTATGGAACGACTGGAAATGCCGAGATCGGTAATTATTTAGCAAGTGGACTTTATACGTACTCGCTACAATACGCCGGCGACCCTGCAAGTCAGCCAGAGAGGTTGGAGAATCCAGACCTAACCTGGGAAATTGCTCGAATGACTAATATTGGTTTAGACATAGGTATAGCAGATCGCATTGATGTTACTCTGGATTTTTATAGGAAAACAAATGATGACTTACTACAAAATGTACGTCTCCCAGGTACAAGCGGAATTGAAAGTATAACCCGAAACATTGGGTCTGTCCGAAATAATGGTATTGAGTTGGGTATTAGTTCAACCAACATACAGGGAGCTTTTCAATGGACTACCGATTTTAATATTTCATTTAATGACAACGAAGTTCTGTCACTTAATGAAGGGGAAGATATCCCAAATGGGAACCAGCGCATTATGGAAGGATATGACCTTCGAACGTGGTATATGAGAGAATGGGCTGGGGTAGATCCTCAGACAGGTGATCCCTTATGGATCAAGCAAGAAAAAGATGGTCAGGGTAATGTGATCTCAGAAACGGAGACGAGCAATTATAGTGAGGCGACATTGATGTCTGTTGGAAATGCCAGTCCCGATTTTACGGGCGGTATAGGCAACACCTTCCAATATAAAGGCTTCCGATTACATACATTTTTTAACTTTGTGTACGGAAATGAGATCTATCACAGCGCTCGACAATTGTTTGATTCTGATGGAGCCTATGTTACCTACAACGCTATGGTTCTAAAAGATGATTGGAGTCGTTGGCAAGAGCCGGGTGATAAAGCAACCCATCCAAAACCTGAATTTGGAGGAAATAATAACTCAAACCGACCTTCTTCTCGGTATTTGGAAGATGGAAGTTACCTGAGATTGCGAAATGTATCCTTGTCTTATACGATGCCAAATGATTGGATTGCTAATTTTGGAATACGGTCTGCTCGATTATTCGTTAAAGGTGATAATTTGGCCACATTCACCTCATTTTCTGGGATGGATCCCCAGGTTGGCGTAGATGGTGATGCCAGTACGAAATATCCAATTAGCAAAAAATATCTTATCGGTATTGAATTAGGACTTTAACCTTGTGTTAACAAATTGCACAAATCAATTAAGCAAACTACTTAGTGCTATGAAATTTTCTCAATTACAATTCACGGCGATGCTTGGAATACTTGTATTGCTTATATCCGGGTGTGATATCAATACAAGTCCCTATAATGGAAAATCAAATAAAGAAGCTCTTGATACGGTACAAGGTTTAGAATCAGCTACACGTGGTAACTATCAGGGCTTCATTGGAGAAGGCTATTATTACTATATAAAGCACTTGTTCTATATGAACGAGTTTCCAAGTGATAATGCCTCTTTGAGTGGCTCTACAACTGACCCACTTTTTTATGCCTATAATTATGGGCACACGCCCAATATGGGAAATGCGGAAAGGTTATGGCGTGAAGGGTATTCGATGATTCAGGGAGCCAATAGGGTAATTGAAGCTATTGGAGATGAGTCCTCATCTGAACTCGATCAAATTAAGGGAGAGAATTTATTTTTAAGAGCACTTGTTCACTTCCAGTTGGTTAATACATTTGGGAGGCCATATCCCCAAAACCCAACCGAAAACCTGGGTATTCCTATCGTAGACTATACTGATGTGGATAAAAATCCTGAGCGAGCAACTGTTGCTGAAGTGTATGATTTTATCGTGTCCGATTTAGAAGATGCGGCTGAACTGATGAATGAATCAAAAAGCAGTAGTTTTGCATCCCAAGAAGTAGCCTATGCGTTGTTGTCTCGCGTGCATTTATATATGGAAAATAACGAGGAGGCTATAGATTATGCTGATCAAGTTATCGATTCTGGACGGTATCAGTTAGTAGATACCGAAACATTCAAAGAATACTTTACTATTGTTAATGAAAATAATCCAGAAACTATTTTTGCCATCAAGTTTACCCAAGAGGATGACAAGGAGTATGGCAATATAGGCTCAATGTATTTGAAAGGTGAAGATGGTGTTGGCTGGGGCGAAATGTATGCTTCGGAGTCGTATAGGAATGCTTTGAATCGATATGAGGATGACGCCCGCCATGCATTTATTGAACCACAGTATAAGCGCGATGAGGATGGAAACATTGAAACCGATGGGAACGGGGATCCCATAGTGCAGGAAAGAAATGGGTATCCAATCTATTACGTCAATAAATTTTCTTACCAGCAGGGAATCGTTTCTTTAAGCTCCCCAGTAATTTTACGACTTGCTGAAATGTATTTAAATCGTGCAGAAGCGAATGCAAAGTTAGGTAATGACCAACTTGCTATTGACGATGTGAATAAACTGCGAGAAAGAGCTGGTTTGTCAGGTAATGAATTGTACTCCACCAGTGATCTAAAACATCATAATACAGTTTTAGATGTAGTTCTGGAAGAGCGCAGGTTGGAATTCGCTTTTGAAGGGCATCGGAAATTTGACGTATTTCGTAACAACCGGACAATGGTTCGGGATTATCCTGGCACACACTTGTCAACTGGTGAGGCAAGTCAAACAATTGCTCCTGATAATCCCAGGGTAATCTACTATATACCGGAAAATGAAATTGAGTTAAATGAGAACTTAGAGCAAAACCCATAATCAAAAGAAACTTGGGACAATGAGTAACGAGATAAACCGTAAAGATTTTCTAAAAACGACTGCGCTAACTGGATTGGGACTTTCCATGGCACCGTTTTCAATTCTTCGAGGAAATGACGATCGAACTATTTCTTTAGGCTTTTTAGGAGTCGGGGCCCGAGGTTCCAGTCATCTTCGTGGAATTCTAAATCGGGATGATGTTGAGGTTAAAGCAATTCTGGATCCCAAAGAGAAAAATTTAAAACAAGCTTTAGATCTTGTAGAAGATGCGGGACAGGATAGGCCTGAGGGATATTCCCAAAAAGAAGATTACAAAAAGCTCTGCAAAAGAGATGATCTTGATGGTGTAATCATTGCATCACCTTGGAAGTTTCACACACCTCAGGCTATAGCAGCAATGGAAAATGGTAAATATGTTGGAGTTGAGGTTCCAGCTGCATTAACGGTAGAGGATTGCTGGGATCTGGTGGAAACTTCAGAGCGAACAGGTATGCCCTGTATGATGCTGGAAAACGTTTGCTATCGCAGAGATGTGATGGCTGTATTGAATATGGTTCGTGAAGGGCTTTTTGGAGAGATGATTCATGCCCGGTGTGGTTATCAGCACGATCTAACACCATTTATGCTAAATAAAGATTTAGACTTTGGGCCGGGTACTGGTAGCGTGTCCAGCTGGAGAGCTGAGCACTATCGCAAACGAAATGGTGATTTATATCCCACCCATGGTATTGGACCTGTTGCCCATTGGTTAGATATCAATCGAGGTAACAGATTTGTGAAGTTAAGTTCCAATGCTACGAAGGCGAAAGGGTTAGAAAGCCATATTAAATATCATGGTGGAGAAGATCATCCCAACGCTGATGTGGATTGGAAAACCGGGGATATCATTACTACTACATTGACAACTTCGAATGGGGAGACAATAATAGTAACTCTTGATACTACCTTGCCGAGACCCTATTCGCTTGGATTTAGAGCACAGGGAACTAATGGCATTTGGCAAAAGGATAATGACTCGATCCATATACGAGGACGCAGTGAGCCTCATCGATGGGAAGATTTTGAAAAATACCAAGATGAGTTTGATGCTGAGTTATGGAAGCGTTATGAACGCGAAGCGGAAGGAGCTGGTCATGGAGGGATGGACTACTTTGTAAGAAATGCCTTCGTAGAGTCAATTAAAAATCAGACGCAAACTCCGCAAGATGTGTATGATGCGGCTGCCTGGAGTGCAATATTTCCACTATCAGAAGATTCAATTGCCCAAGGCGGTGAACCTGTTGAATTCCCTGATTTTACAAGTGGAGAATGGCTTGATAATAAGCAGATCTTTGACCCGAATGGGGAATACTAATTTTATTAAGAGCTCATAGTTAAAAGCCCTTGCTTAAAGATGGCAAGGGCTTTTTTAGATTACTGTAGTAGTATTGGTTAAGAATATCATTATGGTTTGGTCGTATTAACTTTTTGTTGGGATTAGCCATTTTATATTATGCCATTCGCTTAACGCAGGGATGATTTAGACGTGTTTTGAATGATCAATAGAGACCTTAACCCATTCAACTAAAACAGCTACCACAGGAAAGATGGCCGTTATTGCCAAGGCGTAAAATACCCACAGTCCACTCCAGTCCGTTGGCCAAAGAGGACTGGGTAATAGCAAGCTAATCAAGACCGCACATACCGAGAGAACGACGCCATAATAATATGAGGTTGACACCCGGCTATTAATATGCACATAGCCAATTACTCCAAGCGTAAAACCTCCCAAGAGGAGAATATGCAGGTATAAAATGCGAAGAGCGTGATCGGATAACCAGAATGAGGAAGGCATAACAGAAGCTATTATCTGTATGCCGGCTTTAATGCTTAATAACAAAATAGGCCAGATCCAGATGCGGTTTTTTGCCATGGCAGATGAGATCAGGGTATATAATATTGCGATCAGTCCAATAGCCGTTAGGAGTCCTCCTGCACGTGCTACAATTAGGAGTATGGGTGATAATAGTGATTCAGAGATTCCGTAGGGAAAAGTGAGCGGAGCGCCAATAGCAATACAGGCAAGTGAAAGATTTTGAGAAGTAAGCGAATCGGAAGAAGTCGTAGATGATTGCGTTATCAGTATGGTTATAAGCGCTAATACAACCCAGCCCTCGGTAAAAGTAGCGAGAAAGAAGTGTGTTAAACCCTCCATAAAAAGATGACTTGATGGACCAACGGCCTGAAGTATTGCTATGCCCCATGCCCCCAAAGAGCTTACAACAAGCATTAGGAGAGCCCCGTCGAACCAAGCTTGCCAAGAAGTCTTTTTCAGATAGGATCGGACATGCAAGTACCCCCACAGGTATATATACCAGCAGACCATTACAAGTCCCGATATAATAACAGACAGGGGTAAGGATAGAGATCCAATTTGAACAGGACGATATCCGTAAAAAAGGAAAAAGGGATAAGCCAATAGTCCCAAAGTTAATTCTGCAGCCAAAGCATAGTACATCAGTTGTAGCCAGTTTTTGCTTTGATCTGTTATAGAAGAAATCTGGTATAAGAAAATATATAATGGAAGAGGTACAGCCCATCCAAAAAACATGAGGTGGGAATGGGCATGTCTGATATTGCCAAGAGACAGATTGCCAGGTACCCATCCCAGCATTCCTACCCGGTATAGGAACCCCGTTAGCACGGCTATTAGAAAACAGGCTATAGAAGCATGCCACAAAAGTGAATGTGTAAGCCAACTGTTTTTTGGATTCATTTGATGATTACGTTTGTCCAATGGGTTTCTTAAAATTTTGGATGACTGCTCGTAACCTTGGACGTTGTTTATTAACTACATCTTTTATTGAGGCAAGGTTTTCATCCTGATAGGGTTCAGTTTGGGCAATATCTATGCAGTATTCCATTCCTTTTTCCAGGTTCTGCTGAAATTTTTGTAACTTCTTCAGTCCAGATTTCCCGTCCAGCTGCTCTGCCAATTCTTCTACATAATCTACATACATGGTAATCTCCTTGGCAAACATATGGGGACGATCTTGATCTGCAAGCGATTCGCTGCGGCCGTAGATATGATTGACCATTTCGTGAAGCGTATATTCACCGTTATAATAGGCGATATTTGGTCCGGGGCAGATGGCCTGCGGCGCGCGGTGTTCAGCTAAAATTCCTAAATTGATGAGTGCCCCATTACCAAGGTGGTCACACAGGCAAGCCTTGCTCAGCACTTTTTCACGCTGTTCCTCTTTTTTATCCTTGGCCATCTCACTTTGTGCAATTTGATCGAGTTTGAGCAGTTGATACTGGGTCGAGGCTGTACAGATAGGCTGTTCAGTGAATTCGGTATTCGATTTCAAAAATCCTTTGGGGCAAGGTGATCCGGGTTTGCCGTTGTTAATCCGTTCTTTATGCCACTGCTCGGAGCCCGTATCGCGAATATTATTGAATGGCACGCCCAGCGGAGATACACCGCTGAGATACAGCTCCTTTTCACCGGCATTTTCCAACAGTTGACGTGTGGGTTTATCTACGGTAGTTGCTTCGGGTACCAGTAAAAACGGACTGCCCCATCCGGTGGCATCCATCTCAAAATCATTGAGCAAACGATTGGCCTCACCGCTAACGCCAATTCCACCCTGAACCGTTAAACGCGGTTCGGTAATTTCCCAGTTATCCCAAAAACCATCGGAATTTTCTTTGTAATACTTATTGATTAACGGCTGAATGGCTTTCGTAAGCTTATCACGTTTCTCTCTAAATTCCCGCAGCAGACTTGGCATTAGGTGTCCGTCGGATGGAAAAGCATGTCCTCCGCAATTTAACCCGGATTCAATACGATATTCAAAAACTTCAAGTCCTTTTTTAGCCAGATACTTGCCTTGAATGAGGGCAGAACGAAAATCACTGACTTTCAGAATGATTTTCTTTTTAATTTCTCCAGCCGCATTTCGATAAAAGTCTTTAAACTCGGTGATATAATTATAGAGCCGTGGGTTAAATCCGGCAGACAAAATAAGACTTGATGATACGCTGCTTTTGGCATAGCCGCGCAAAGCAGCACTGGCATCGCTGAACTCTTGGCTCATCGGGGTCCCGCCTTTAGTGTAATTGAGCTTGTCCACTTTGGCCATAATGTTTACATCGATAGATCCAGGTTTCATCATCCGTGAAAGTTCGCATGACAGGCGATCCCGTGAGCTCCCTTTTTCGGTGTTCATCAGTTGATTGTATTTCTCTTTGATGGTACTGCCATCAGGAAGCATTTCGAAATATTTTGCTTTATCATTGTCTTCGAAAAATGGCTGATTTTTAATTGCCGAAAACTTCTTGTGGACAATGTTTTTTACAGTATCCAGGTAAGCAGTAATACGCCGAGCACGACCGTCTTTGGCATTGCGAGCAATATTTTCGTATTCGAAATCGTATTTTTGGCAGTAATATTTACGAATTTTTTCTACCAGCAGATCGTCTACAATAGAGATTACGGAATTAATGCCATAGGGGCCGACGCGAATAGGTGAATCGATAGAGTGACCAGTTCCCATAACGGGAATTGAAAAATTGTGGAGAGAATCAGGCATAGATATGATGCTTAAATTTTTAAAGTCTGCGGAATATCTTATCGGATAGCGTTTTTATCTTTAATCTCAGTTCAATCTTTTTTCTAAGTTGATTGCTTTTGGAAACAGGATATTATTTTCGAGGTGAACGTGTTTATGCAGGTCTTTTTCGAAAGCTTCCAGGTTTTGATACAACAACCGGTAGGTGGTGCAGGCATCTTCCGGAGGAGTAAAATCGTTACTTAGTCGCCGGATTTTTGCTATGGCTTCTCCGGAATCGTCATGTTCTTCTTCCATCATTGCAATGGGATTAGCCGCATTTCCAAATTCCGGTTTTTGAGGTTTCTCTCCTTTTTCTTTTGCCTCTACAAGGTGTTTGATATAAGGGAAAAGTATCCGCTCTTCTTTGTCAAGGTGATTAGATATTTCGCCGTGAAGCATAGTAAATTCATAGTAAATTTCTTTAAGTTCCTCGTGCCGTTCGCCGTGAACGCTGGCAACCTTTTTCGCATATTTACCGATTTCGGGCAGTTTGTTACGGCTAAATTTATGGTGATTGTTGACAATATAGTCCACTAAGAAGTCCAGTGACCATTGATCATAATTATCATCTTTGGTTCCGGATTGATCCAGTTCTTCCAACGCCTTATAAACCTGTTGGGGGTCTATACTTTTTTGCTGACAAGCTTCATCGATGGTACGATTTCCACCGCAACAAAAATCGAGGTTATACTCTTGGAAAACCTGTGCTGTTCTGTAATCATCTTTAACAATTTGTCCTATTGTTCGTTGTTGTAATGTATCCATAATGTTATTTGAGTTGAGTATTAATAAATATGATTAAGGCTATTTTCAGTGTGAATATGTTCTGAAGATTGCCTGTTGGATGTTAGATCGTGGTAATACCAGATCCAGAAAAAGAGTACTGCCATGGCTCCTGCTTGATGCACGACAGCAATCACAAGTTGGACGTGAGTTAGAATCGTTAGAATGCCGAGCACGTATTGGGTGAGGATAATCCCTAAGAGCATGTATGCCTTTTGTTGTAGCGAGGGACGAATGCTCGTATTGTAATTCTGCCACCAGAATCCGGCTGTCGCTATTGCAAGTAAAGTCCCCCAAATTCGGTGCATCCACTGAACTGTCTCGGGACTTTCAACCAAATTGATGAAATCTGTCGGAAGCGTACCTATGTTTTGGGGTATCCAGTTGCCATTCATAGTGGGAAATGTGTTATACATATACCCGGCATCAAGTCCGGCCGTAAAGGCTCCCCAAATAACTTGAACGATAAAAAGGATAATCAAACCTATTGACCAACGTTTTAAGACGGGCTTATTGGAAGAAAATGTGATATGTTTTTGCTGATAGAGATCAAGGGCATACCACGTACAAAATCCAAATAATAGCATTGCCAGCAGAAGGTGAATGGCCAATCGGTAGTGGCTAACGTAGGGGGCATCAACAAGACCGCTTTTAACCATGAACCAACCCATGGCACCTTGTAGGGCTCCCAATCCCAGTAATATTAATGAGCGGCGAAATGTTTTGGTGTTGAAGAACCCACGGATCCAGAAAAAAGCAAAAGGAATCAAAAAGACGAATCCAATTAGACGTCCAAGCAGACGGTGCAGGTATTCCCAGAAGAAAATGTTTTTGAATGCGGCCAGTGACATACCGGCATTTAATTGTTGGTACTGTGGAAACTCTTTGTAGCGTTTAAAAGCTGCCAGCCATTCGGCATTATTCAAGGGGGGAATGGTGCCCATAATCAAGTTCCAGTCTGACATCGAAAGGCCGGAATCAGTTAGTCGGGTAATTCCACCTACAATAACCATCAGAAAGATGAGGATTGCCCCCGACCAAAACCATCTGCGAATATATTTTGGTGCAGTATCCATATCAAACAGTTTTTGAGAATGTTTGCTTCTTTTTGCGGGTCATATATCGATCAAAACACATGGCAATATTGCGGAGAAATAGTCGACCTGTTTCGGTAATTCGGAGGCTATTTTGAGAAAAGCGTATGAGCCCATCTTCAGCGAGTGGACGTAATCGACGAATGGCTTGAGAGAAGTAGTTATCAAATTGAATACCCCATTCGTCTTCAATAGAACGGATATTTATATCCATACGACACATAATTTCCATGATGATTGATTTACGAAGTTGGTCATCACGATTTAGCGATAATATCTTTGCTACCGGCGGGATACCGTTATCAAGTTGTTTGTAGTATTGGGTTAACTCTTTGGGGTTTTGCCAATAATAATTTCCCACTGTTGAAATCCCTGACATACCAAAAGCATACAAGTCGGCCCCGGCCAGGGTACTGTATCCCTGAAAGTTACGTTGCAGCGTTCCGTTATCCATCGCCTGGGTCAACTCTGCCCCCTCACGCGAAAAATGATCCATCCCAATAAAACGATAACCGTTATTTGTGAGGTGCGAAATGCTCAGCTGTAGCATGGATAATTTCTCATCCGTGGTTGGCATATCGGATTCATTGAGCAGTTTTTGCACAGGCATCATACTGGGAATATGAGCGTAACTGTACACGGCCAGCCGATCGGGTTGAAGGCTTAATACATCATCCATCGTTTGCTGAAAAGTGTCAGTGGACTGGAGAGGAAGCCCATAAATAAGGTCGAAGTTGATGGAGTTAATGTCAGCGTTCCGTAGCCATTCGGTAGTCTGTTGAGTTTGCTCAAAGGGCTGAATACGGTGAATCGCTTTCTGTACGTCTTCGTTAGTATCCTGCACGCCCAGCGAAGCACGATTGCAGCCAATGCTGGCCAGCGTTTGAACATGATTTTGATTGCATCGACGGGGATCGATCTCTACGCTAAATTCTGTCCGATCCGTTATGTTAAATTTTGCATGGATCAGTTTTCCCAGTCGCTCTAACTGCTTGGGACTTAAAAATGTAGGAGTGCCGCCCCCAAAGTGAATCTGTATGACGTCAGAATTTGGGTGTAGCATTTCTGCCACCTGATTGATTTCCTTTTCCAAATAGTTGAGATAATGATCTCCCCGATTTTGATCCTTAGTAATTACCTTGGTACAACCGCAATACCAGCAGAGCGAAAAGCAAAAAGGGATATGAAAATAAAGTGATATGGGTTGAGGGTTTTCGTTTCGTTCTTTCAGGTATTGGTGCAGTGATTTTATTTCATCCTCATTAACTTCTTCGAATTGTACCGCAGTGGGATATGAGGTATATCGCGGTCCGGAGGTGTTATATTTTTTAATAAGTGATGAGTTCATCGTAAATAACTGAAATCATTTATTGACAATTAGTGGGATAGCTCGATTTATAGTTTCTCTTTCTATGACGCCTCCAACTATATCTGATTGTTAATTCCATATAAAATTACCGTCGGCCGTGATACGTAAATTTTCTGCTTTTCCTTTTTTAGCCACTTCGATCAAACTGGTAGTTTCGAGCATTGTTTTTATTTGATGGCGTGTATTTTGCCACATATCATGTAATGGGCAAGGTTTTGCTTTCCCGCAGCCGGGTAGTCCTAATACACAACTTGTAAGTAAATCGTCACCATCAATGGCCACGACAATATCTCGGAGTGAGATTTCATTGGCCGGTTGCGCTAATCGGACGCCTCCTTTAGGGCCTTGAAGGGATTCCAGCAAATTGGCAGCTGTTAATTGTTGGAGAATCTTTGTCAAAAAATGAAAAGAGATATCAAGCTTTTCGCTGATTTTTTTAATAGAAGTGTATTCTTCATTTCGATTGGTAGCCAGATAAAGAGTGGCCCGTAAGCCATATACACAAGATTTTGACAGAAGCATATGTTAGGGTCAGCAGTAATTTAAGAGATAAAATTCTTTAGTCTGTTTGCTTAAGAATCAAGAACTTGCGAAGAAGGAGGTCGATTCATCGCTTTCTCCGCAAGTCTTGATGATGGTCATTTAACTGTTTTAATTTTTTACAGAAAGAGTCCCTTTCATCCCTGCAGCATAGTGGCCTGGGAACGAGCAAATGTATTCGTATTCACCAATTTCTTTGGGGACTGTAAATGTTACTTCAACCGTTTCGCCCCCGCCAGCAAGATTGGTGGCCGCAATAATATCTTCCTCATAATCGGAGGCGATATATTCGTTATCACGAGCTCGGGCTGATGCATTAGCAAAGGCATCCATATCCACATCATTGTCAACGACAACAACATTGTGCGCCATAGCCTGTTTAGGGAGATTACTTTTTGTAGTAAGCTTAATGGTAATCTCTTCACCAGGTGTAGCTTCGATATTGGTTACATCGAATTTCATATTATCGGTACCAACTATTTCGATGGTACGTTGTGCCATTGTTGTTGACACAAATCCAGTGAAAATGAGTGCTAATATCAGAGTTATTTTTGTTAGTGTTTTCATAATAGGTAACCTTGTAGGTTTGTTTTTGGTTGTTTATTGATTTAAAAACTTTTCCATTTCAGAGTTTAATTTTTGGACTACAACAGCAGGCATATTTTCATCAGGATAATTTAAGGTGGTGTCTATAGCTCCCGTTATAATACGTCCCACATGTCCCACTTTTTCGTGGGGCAGGCAAAAGTAGTCGTATATACCTTCTGTTGATATGGTTAAAAACCATTGATCGCCTTTCTTCATCAGTCCTGAATTAAATGATTGGGCTGATGTAGGAATTCGTTGGGGACGACGGTTATCAGGATGGTATGCCGTTACCGTGTGTATGCCTTCGCGGACGATGAATTGGATGACATCTCCGGTATTAACTTCTATAATGACCGGGTCAAATCGAGCATCTGTATCTGTGCCTTTGATTTCTACTATAACGGTATCGATCTTGGTCAGATTAGTATCTGCGGCAATTGCATCCAGCGTTCCCAAAACAGTTAATAATATGATAGTCAGGTATTTCATCGCTTATCTTTATTGCTGATAATTGATTCAATCATTTTAGTAGCTTTGTCCATCGGTTGATTTAATCCCTCAATCCGCTGGGCAATTCTGCCTTCTTCATCCAACACTGTTATTAAATTTGAGTGGGCAAAATGCCCGTCACTTTTTTTCGAATACTGGACGCCCAGCATCATGGCAAGTGTTCGTACGTTGGCATTATCCGCCGTCATAAAGTGCCAGCCAGGAATATCCAGCTGCTCATATTCTGCATATTCTTGCAAAACTTTGGGGGTATCATTTTCGGTATCGAAGCTGACGGCCAACACATTAACATCCTTTTGAACCGATTTCTCCAAGCTGCTGTATAATCGCCAGGCATCCTGAATCAAGATGGGACAAACGTCGGTACAATTTCCGTAAAACATCACCACAATCACCGGGGCACCTCTAAAATCTGTAAGGGATAGCGTCTCACCGCGATGGTCCGTCCACTCAGCATTCAAGTGATATAGGGAGTGCTCGGAATTAATTTCTGTGGTACTTAGGGCACTATCCGAACTATGATTGTGCTGGGCTAACAAACTCGTAGCCGCAAGTGAAAACAACGCTATGAGAAATATTTTTTTCATTATAAACTCGCTTCTTTTTCTGTAATCTTTTCTACATCGTAAGCACATCGAAATCCCACAGTGCTGTTAGTGCTTTTTGGGGTAAAACTCATGCGCGTGATATACCGGATAGAAGCGGCATAGCTATAGGCGTTGCCAAGCTGTTGCATGCGTCCCACTGTGCCGCAATCCAGCGAAAGATCATTTGCGATGACCGGTTTAAAATCTTCGACCCATTCCATGATTAATCCAAACTGATCCTTAATTCCATGGCTATTTTCAATGCCAGAAGAGCCTACTGCACCAATATTTTCATTGTCTACCGTTGAATACCAACTCATTAACCTGCTGGCAAATTCTTGGGCGTCGGAGGGAGAATCAAAATCCATAAGCTGCGCCGAATACTCCCATTCATTGAGGGTTGGTAGACGCCCACCTATCGACTGGCAGTAGGTATTAGCTGCATACCAAGAAACATTTGTTACTGGATGATCCGGATTTACAATATCATCAGAATTAGCATTTTTCCAGCTTTTTAGATATCCCTTGTGAGCAAAGATGCTCGGAATATTTTGGGG
Source organism: Fodinibius sp. Rm-B-1B1-1 (assembly GCF_038594945.1). Lineage (NCBI taxonomy): Bacteria > Pseudomonadati > Balneolota > Balneolia > Balneolales > Balneolaceae > Fodinibius > Fodinibius alkaliphilus. The sequence goes on along the minus strand of NZ_JBCFYD010000001.1, from coordinate 596,065 downwards.
TTGCCAATCCTCATGATCTTGTAAAAATTCGTTGTACTTTTTATTCGTTACAGCCGTGGTGTCTAAATAAAATGAATCCACCTTGACTGGTTCGCCCTTTACTTCAGGCATTACAGAATGAAATGATCCCGACGGAACCAGCACCTGTGCTCCTGCCATTGCTGGCAAGAGTACTATTCCGGCAGCCAAAGTTGCCAGCATGATTTTCACAGGTGCTATGTTCGTCAGGATGTTCATTTCAATACGTTGTTATTAATTGATGAGTATGAATTTATTTCTTGCGTGGACCAGCTTTCAGAGTGCCTGTTGCACCTTTTTCAGCATCAGCGAATTCGTGATCAATCAGGATGTATTTTCCTTCTTCAGGTACGATAAGATCTATTGTTGCTGAACTTGAGGCACCAAGCAGTACCGTTTGCATGCCACGCATTTCATTAAAGGGGTGGCCTTCTAACCACACGCGATCGAAGATGGCACCAATAACATGGAAGCTCGAGGTTCCGCTTGGACCATTATTTGAAAAGTGCAGTCGAACACGGTCTCCGGCATTTGCTTTCAGCGGCTGATCGTGCAGGATCGTCTGGTGTCCATTAAATACTACGTGCGAAGGATTTCTATTCTGAGCTGCTTCATAGTCATATTGAAACAATTCGCCGGATCCCTTTTTCAAGTAATATTCTGATTGAACAACCACGTATTCTTTGTCTATTTCATAGCCAGTGTCATACCCATCCTTTGGTGAAACAACGACTACTCCGTGTTGTCCCATGGCTGTGTGCATAAGCACGCTGGGGGTACCACAGTGATAGATGTATGAGCCGGGATAGTTGGCAACCCAGTCAAATTTTATGGATTCTCCCGGAGCAATAGTTCGCCATTTATCGTTTTTGGCTACCGTACCCGCGTGGAAATCCATGGAGTGTGGCATGGGCATGGTGGCTTCCTTGGCCTTCATGAAGTTATTCTGAGCCACTTGCTGCATAAAAGGAGATCCTTCTTTGGTTGGCTGGGTAATTGTGACCTCTTCATCAGAGCGATTTTTCATCGTAAATGTGATGCGATCACCTTCTTTGACGTGGAGAACAGGTCCGGGTACGGTTCCTCCAAACGTCCATGCCTCGTACTTTACTCCGTCAGCGACTTCAATTTCTTGGGCGATGATATCGATGCGAACATCATGTGTTTTGTTACCCTCATAATCGAGCGGCTCCAGATTTGGCAGCATACTTAAATGATCACCAACTACCGGTGGACCATCATAATCTTCGGTAAACACCTCTGCTTCAGGCATGCCAAAGGTCATTCCATCCATTTTATATTCATCGGTTTGAGCATAGCTCATGTTTGCAATCCCCGATAAAAGCAATCCTATTAATATCGTATATGTAAGTGTTAGAGGTTTCATAGCAGTATAATTTTTGGCTATTTAAGAATTAAGACAATTTTATCTTTAATTGTTATTGAGATAATAGTATCGCAAGGGTTGTGCCAAATTTGTTAGTTGCTCGGGAATACTTCGAAAAGCTTGATTTAGGTCGATTTTTTTAAATCTGATAGGAGTGTATTCAGTCCTTTATTGCATCTGTGCAATACTATGTCGAGAAATAACTGCAACATTGCAATATTATTCTTGCCGAAGTTTCATTACTTTTACTTTCCATTCTTTGGGCATCGTTTCCAAGTATTCCCATTTGAAGGGTTCTTCACTTTCAACCTCCATTTGGTAATACAGCGGTTTGGGATCGTGATCATTTATAAATACAAATGCTTCGCCGGGATTCAATTCATCAAACGCATCAAAGACCATATCATGACGCTTGGCAGGTGGGTGGGGGCGCACGTCAAATGCATTGACGATGGAAACATCTTCAAGCGCCAGATCGGTTTCCTCTTTTTTGGTCACATGAATCACGTAATCTCCCGGTAAATCCTTTTTATAAGTCCAGGTATATTCCCCGTCAAATTTCTTCTTGAAAATCTGGCGAATTTCTTCCGGATCTTTTTCAGCGATAATTTCCATGGTATCGCCTTGTAGCATCATTCCGTATCGATGAAATACGGAATACTTCCAATCCTTGTGATCTACTTTTCGCAGATCCATTAGCGTTGATACATTTTCGAATTCACGTCCTCGGGAAACCTCAGTTCGTGTTACGCGCACCTTCCATTCCTGTCCACCGCGCTGCAGGTATTCCCAGCCGACTACGTCACCATAAATCGATCGAAATTCATGATACAGGGGCTTGGGGTCATGATCGTTGATAAAGACAAAACTTTCTCCCTTCAGCAATTCTTTAAATAAAGCCAGCAGTTTTTCGTGCCGCTTTATAGGGATGAGGTTACGGACATCCAATTCTTGTTCAGTAGTTTCCATATGTTTTGTATTGAGTTATTTGTCTGTAAAATCTATTACGTATAAATTCTATCATATATAAAAACCATAGCCCACCATATAAGCGGGCTATGTCGATTTACAAGGCATTGCTCATGTTATATCAATCCTTATAGGTCAATACACGTCCCCAGAGGCTTTTGGTGCCCCAGATGCCACGGCGCAGCGTTTCGAGCTGTACAATCTGGCTGTGATCTACAAACATATTCACTTCGGGACCGTAGTTTTTGATGTACCAGGCAAAGACCTCCGGATCGGCCGCTTCAAACATCAACTTTTCTAAACCGATCTCGTTAATAAAGGCGGCTGGGACATCCGTTCTCCACGGATCAGCATTTTCAGTGATGCCTTCCGATTCAATCATAATCATATAGGCTCCGGCATCCACAAATCGTTTTGCCTGTTTGATGGCATAGCTGGTATCGAGCGTACCTTCGGATTCCAGCTCACCTTTGGTCGTATCACCGCCAGCCCCAAATTGGATGCCGATTTCAGGTTTCGCTTTGAGTCCGGCTTCCTGCACTTTTTCAATTAGACGCAGCCAATCGTCGGTAGGCAGGGTGATGAATCCCGCTGAAAGCTCAATAATATCGAAACCGTAATCTTTACAGGTATCGATATATCGGTCGACAGCATCTTTACCCTGCGTAAGTACGTACTCCATAAATCCACCGGTGGATACCAGCGCATCGTGATCGTGGGCGATACCGATAAGCTCCTGCACCGATTTTTTAGGCATAATCGAGAATGATCCGCCGGAAAACTTAAGCGAATCCACATGTTCGCCCATTGTTTCCATGATATCATTGAGGTACCGCTTGCCCATGATCGCGTAATATGGTCCGCGGATTTCGGTAATGCCTGTTTTACGTGGTTTGGATTCTCGTTCGTTTTTATTCAGGAAATCGAATGTTTTTTCGTCGGCCATAATAGCCACCTTTTATTTTTTTGTTAGGATACGGGAGCCGTATCCGCACAGTTCAAATATTCTTTAAGATTCTAACTTTACTTTTGTTAACAGTTGCATTAGGTCAGGAACCGAGTGCTGCTCAAACTCCTGTACCATATCTATAATTTTATTTCGTGATTCCTTCGTCGTATACGGTTCGGTAAGTCCTTCAAATTTATTGATAATGGTATGCCAGCTCATCGGACGCGTATGGAATCCTTCGTAATCACACTTTTTGATAGAGTGAGTTTTTCCGTTTTTGAGATATAACGTCAGTGTTGTCGGCATTTCATCGGGAAAGCGATCGGTGTACTCTTGCTTGGGAAATACTTCTATTTTTTTTAACAACGACTGAATGTCATCAGCTTCAATGCGACTTCTATCATATTGTTCAGGCATCACTTGTCCATCAAGCAAGGCCGCCGAAACCATATACTGTAGGCTGTGGTCGGCCTCTTCTTTAGTGCGGACAATTGTCTTGTCACCTTCTTCACCACCGCCGATTATGTGATAGGCAACGTCAAAGATATCAATCTCAACTTTATCAACTTCATTAGCAGTAATTCCGTGCTTCTCCTTAAGTTCAATCATCCCTTCAATAGATGATTGGGAATGGATCTCAGCGTTATATTTCTTGATGATGGTATCAGTAACACGCTCCAGACCTTCGTTTTCCCAGTCAATAGAAAATTCACCTGCAATGGAGTCCATAAAACCTTTGTTACCTTCAAAAACCGCGGGCGGGCCGGTGATACCATATTTGGCTAACATAGTCGCATGAGTTCCTCCGAAGGCAGTATGTGGATAAGCCAATCCTTTCCAGTTCGAAAGGGCACCGGTTCGGGTTACGCGCAGGGCGTTTAGTGCTGTACCTGCAATCGAAATAGCATTGGCCGTTTTATCTTCATCTAATCCCATTGCTTTGGAAGCGCCGGCTGCTACGGCGTATGATCCTTGGGTGGTATGGTCGAATCCTTTGTCACGTACTGGGGCTTCGTCGCTAAGCCGACATTGTACTTGGTAGGCAACGCCAAGTGCTGTGAGAAAGCCTTTGCCACTGAGATTAGTAGTTTCTCCAGCTGATAAAATAGCACCAATATTATCACTTGGATGACAAGTTTCTCCCTTAGCGAGGTAGCTGTCATTAAAGTCGAGATAGCGAACCAGTCCACTGTTGTAGAGTGCCGCGCGATCAGGCGTTGTTTTACCACCACCGATGAGCGTGCTTTGTTTTGTGCCGCCAAAATTATCCAGCATTTTTCGGATATGTCTCATGGGTGGTCCTTCGATCGCACCAATAGCTGTACCCAGTGAATCCAATAGCCTTATTTTAAGTTGTTCAGTAGCTTCTTTTGACAGGTCATTAAAAGAAGTGTTTTTAACAAATGAGGCCAGATCGTGTACAATCATAGCAAATGGATTTTCAATTAGAATATATAAGAGTATTTTATCTTAAATAGATCGGTCAAAATTTCCTTTAGGTTCTAAACTAATTTCAAGTTGGAATATTATTGGTCAGGAGGTTTCTATTGGGATATCATAGGTGCAAGAGAAATCTCCTTCAGCAATATGGCTGGTTCGTTCAGCCTTATCATTAAATAGCTTTTTATAAAACATAGCCTCCAGTTTACATGGAAGCCTGGTTTCTTTTACCACTTCGCTAAATGGGCAGTTGCATTCTTTAATAGTGAGGGATTTGGTGTCCTCATCTAAATTAAATTCAGGCATAAACCCTTCTTCTTCCAGCATGTGGGTTAGGGTCTCAATCCTTGCCTGAAGATCCTTTTTTGAGGATTGATCCATCCGATATTGAGCTTTTTCAATACGTTCTTCCCAAAAGGCGCTAAAAAACTCTTTGATAGTTTCTTCATCACCTTTGGATTTTAAAAAGTTAAGCAATTCTTTAATTAAGGCCGACTCATAAGAGGGAAACAGGCTATTGCCTTTTTGGGTTAGTTGGTATTCAAGACTTGGCCGACCTGGTCCAGAGCGTACGTAATCTCGCTGTATATATCCATCTCTTTCCAGTTGCAAAAAGTGTTCACGAAGGGTTGTTTTTGCCAAGTTGGTGTTTTCTACAGCCTCATCAATAGAGATTGTTCCTTTTCTTTTGATAAGGTCAAGTAGTTGTTTTTTCGAACCTGTAAACATGGTCGGTAGAATTAAATAGGAAGCGTTAGCTTATCCCGATTCTAATTTTTGTTTGGTTAATGGGATAAGGATATCCTGTTCGGTTTTTATTTGTTTCCGCAATGAAGAAAATAACGTTTTAACATTGTAATTTAGAATACGAAGTGTAGAGCATGCCTCTTCCGGATTTTTAAATCCTTGCCCTTTCTTTGTAATTACATTTGTTAACTCTAAAATTTCATGGTGATCCTCTTCAAGGATAAGAATACCATTTTCAACCTTATTAATAATACCATGCAAAGTATTTCTTTTAGAATCTTTTAGCTTTCGGAGAAGGGGAAAGAGTTTATGGCGTTGAAAATTGAAGTAATAATTTAGTTTTTCTTCCAGTTTTTGAAGATGCCAATGCATGTTCTTGAGCCACTCGTATTGATTGCCATGTATTTTTCGGACTTGGGGAAAATCACGGTTAATATCGTCGAGTAACTTTCTATTTTTTGTCAGGTAATACTTTTCGAGGTAACTACACCACTTATTTAGATTGCTACCAAAATTAGGTAGTCTTTCCTCATCATTTCCATTTTGTAAGCTATTATTTTGCTGGTTCTTTTTTAGCCACTTTAGGACTTCCGCCTCACTCCATTTTTTTTGCTGGCATACCGAGCGCAAGGTTTCTGATTCATGATTTTTGGGATTTAAGCCAATGGAAGAGAGTAGTGATCCAGCATTATTCTCTGAGGTAATTATTTGTCCAATGGTAGCTTCAGGGGTTAGACCTTTAAGTGACTGACCGTTACTCATAATTATTTGCCTTTGTGTTATCAACTCAAGCAGTTAGAAAATAGGTATCTATTTGTATTAAATCAATTAAATTGGTAAAAACCGTTTTTAAGGTTGAAATTAGTTTTGCCTACTCATACCTTTGGGCTGAAACAAAGAAAAAATCATAAGCGGTAGTAACGATGGCATACGTAGTAACCGATCCGTGTATTCAGTGTAAGCACACTAACTGTGCGGCTGTTTGTCCGGTGGATGCCTTTCGGGAGGGACCCAACTTTTTGGTGATTGATCCTCTCGAGTGCATTGATTGTGATGCTTACGTCGCGGAATGTCCCGAGGAGGCCATTTTTCCTGATGATGAAGTGCCCATAGAATGGGTGGATTATATTGAACTAAATGAGCGTCTTGCCGAAGAATGGGCCGACCATGTGATCAATCAGGCAAAAGATCCGCTACCTGAAGTTCATAAATGGAGCGGTCGCGATGACAAACTGGATTTCCTTATTGAAAGCTGGGACGATTTGAAAATTGCAAAGTAATTGTATGTAAACAGTGACAGGATTTTAGCATGCTAATAATCATCTGCAAATAGGTAAAGAAGATTGTGTGATGAGTAAATCTTCCATAGATCGGCGCAAGATAGCCCGGAATCTTCGAGAAGTGATTGATCCCGAACTGGGAGTAAATATCGTAGATCTTGGTTTGGTCTACAACATTCTGTGTGACGATGGCAGAGTAGTTGTAGAATTTACGGCTACGACTCCGGGCTGTCCCATGCGTCGGTTTTTGCAACAGCAAGTTGAAGAAAAGCTCGCAGCTATTGAGGAGATAGACGAGTATGAAGCACGGTTAGTTTGGGAACCGGAGTGGAATGTCGACATGATTAAGAAAGACGTAGAGTTTTTTGCGTATCCACCGCCTCAACAACGTGCATAAATAAAGGCATAATAGGCAAGAATGAATAGTAATATAAAAGTACCCACATATATTTTGGTCAGTCTACTTTTTGTAGCTGCAGTAGGGTTGCTTACAGGATTATATTCGGGGTTGGTACGGTTGGGATTCTTGCCAGAAACTAATCATGCTATTTCTCCTTTAGCTCATGGGCCTCTGATGATTAATGGTTTTTTAGGTACGCTTATTGGGTTAGAAAGGGCGGCAGCTCTTGACAAAAAGTGGGCATTTGTTGGACCCGTTTTTATGGCTGCTTCAACTGGGTTTTTGTTAACTGGTTTGCAAGTGCTGGGAGAGTGGAGCCTTATTTTGGGTTCAGTAGGACTCACTGTAGTTATGGCTTTTCTATACTACCTGCAGCCTAAAATGTATCATCTCATTATGGCGTTGGGAGCAGGTTCCTTATTAGTGGGAAACTTGTTCTATGTGTTTAACTATCCGATTTATATGCTTGTTGGTTGGTGGGCCGCTTTTCCGGTGCTTACGATCTTTGGAGAAAGATTGGAGCTGAATCGCATTATGCGTCCACCTAAGCAAGCCCAACAAATTTTTGTGGGACTTATCTTAGGATGGATTATTGCATTAGGAATCACTCATTTTGATCGAGTAATAGGTTGGAGTACAGCCTCATTATTATTGATTATCATTGCTGGCTGGCTTGTTCAATATGATGTAGCCCGTCGGACCATAAAATCAGTAGAGTGGACACGATACAGTGCTGTTTGTCTGCTTACGGGTTATGGATGGCTTATTTTAGCGGGATTGTTTGGGCTCTGGTATGGCTTTCCAACTGCAGGACCGCTTTACGATGGGTTGCTTCATATGATTTTTGTAGGGTTTGTGTTTAGTATGATCTTTGCCCACGCATCGGTCATCATCCCATCATTATCTGGCAAAATAATACCTTGGCACCGCTATTTTTATCTCCCCCTGTTGTTACTGCATGGCTTTTTAGCTATACGAATTTTGGGTGATTTATTGTTGCTTCCAATGGTAAGAAAAGTGGGAAGTCACGGTAATGTCTTGGCAATAATTCTCTTTCTGGTTGGTGTGTTATACCAGCTAATGTCAAGGTCACTTAAGAAAAAGCCTGAACCCCCAAAAGTTGAAAAATCACCCGCATGACTAATGATGCTTTTGCAAAGCAATGGATAACGAAGTTAACATGAAAACTGACGTTAAAAATATAAATCAAAGATGAATAAACCTTCTGCTGTACGTTCTGTGGAACGGCCACTAACGGTCGAAAAGGCAAAAGTTGAGGAGCGGATAGATACCTCTCCCAAATCAGTTAAGTTGATATTTACGTTTATCGCCTGTTCAGCTTTTTGGCTGGTATTTGGCACTCTCGTTGGTGAATACCTCGGATTCAAATTTGTCTGGCCGGAACTGGATTCCATCTCCTGGCTTTCATTTGGTCGACTTCGTCCGGTACATACGAATGTGGTATTTTGGGGATTCCTTTCCCAAGCCATGATTGCATTAGCACTCTATGTGGTTCCCCGTACCAGTCAGCGTGAGTTGTTTAGCTACCGGTTGGGATGGTTTAGCTTAGGTCTCATGAATCTATCTATTATTACTGGTGTGATTGCTTTGATGGCCTGTATTAATAACGGTGCGCAGGAATATCGCGAATTTATCTGGCCGATATTTGCTCTGTTTGCCTTTGGGCTCATATTGGTTGCTTATAATTTGTATAAAACCATTGCAGATCGGAATGTAAAAGAGATTTATATATCCAACTGGTACATTCTGGCAGCCTGCCTGTGGACAATTATTTTGGTGTTGATTGCCTATTTGCCCGGTTATCAGCAGGACGGAATCAGCCAGACAGTTATTCAGGGATATTACATGCACCAAGGCGTGGGACAGTGGTTTACCCCCATGGTGTTAGGTCTTACATATTACTTTTTGCCCAAATTATTAAATAGGCCTATCTACTCATATTCGCTGGGTGTACTGGCCTTTTGGACGCAGATGGTATTCTACACCATGATTGGGTCACATCACTTTGTGTTTAGTCCCATTCCCTGGTGGATTCAAACGGTAGCCATTGTTTTTAGTGTAGGAATGATCGTGCCAGTGACGGCCGGTACCGGTAACTTTTTGCTTACGATGCGGGGTAAATGGCGTTCTATAGCTCGTAGTTATTCCTTACCCTTTATTTTAGCAGGGGTCATCTTTTATGCAATCGTGTCTTACCAAGGTACGCTTGAGGCCTTCCGATCCCTTAATAAAGTATGGCACTTTACGAATTTTACCATTGCTCACTCACATATGAGCATGTATGGATTTATATCATTTCTGGTATGGGGTGGAATTTATGGGCTGATTCCAAGAATGACCGGCAATGAACCGCCCCAGTTTGCCGTTGGTGCTCATTTTTGGCTGGCGCTTATTGGGGTGCTGGTATACAGTATTCCTTTGATGATTGGTGGAACTCTGCAGGGGCTCAGCTGGATCGCCGGAGAATCATTTATGGAGTCGGTTACTTTGATGACGCCGTATTGGGTTTGGAGAGCTGTCGGAGGTACTATGATGTTTATTTCACACCTGGTATTTGCTTACAACGTCTGGAAAATGAGACCCGGAAATAAAAATGAAGTTGTTGAATCTACAAACTCCTAAAGTATTTAACTGTCATGAAGCTTAATTTTCATAAAAATCACAAGTTGCTATTTGGCGTAGTGTTTTGGGGCTTTGTGTTCCTCAGTCTAATTATTGCCGTCTTTCCGGCTCTTTGGGTACAGCAAGAGAACGAGCCATTGCCTGCCAGTGAACCGATGACCGAACTGGAACGGAAGGGGATGAAAGTCTTTATTAATGAAGGGTGTGCTTATTGCCATACCCAGCAGGTACGTCCTATTGAAATGGATAAAAACTGGGGGCGTCCATCAGCTCCAGGGGATTATGCGAGGGTCAATCGTCCGAGTGTATGGAGGCAAACGCCTGCTGTTTTGGGAAGTGAGCGTACCGGTCCGGATCTAACCAATATTGGTAAGCGGCAGCCCAGTGCTGTATGGCATTATATGCACTTGTATAATCCGAGAGCTGTGGTTGAAGAGTCAATTATGCCCTCTTACCCGTGGCTTTTTGAGGTTAAGAATGATCCTGGATCTGATGAAACTGTAGTATCAATGCCGGATGACTATGGCTCAGATGAAGGCCAAATTGTAGCTACCGAAGAGGCTAAAGCTTTAATTGCTTACCTGCAATCGCTTGAGCAAGTCGCTATGAATGCTCCAGCGACCTCAGATTCTGAAGAGGACACGAGTGAGAAGATATCAGAAAACCAACAAAAAACGATTGATGGAGCTTCTATATACGCCAATAATTGTGCCTCATGTCATCAAAATAATGGTCAGGGCGTTCAGGGAGCTTTTCCTTCTTTAGTCGATGATCCGGTAGTTATCGATGAAGATCCTACTGATCATATTCGTGCTGTGCTCTATGGTATGCAGGGCGTGTCCATTAAGGGGGAGGCTTACAATGGAATCATGCAGCCTTTTGAACAGACATTATCGGATGAAGAAGTTGCTGCTGTAATAAATCATGAAAGAACCAACTGGGGTAATGATGCGCCAACGATTACTGCAGAAGATGTAGCAGAAGTTAGAAATAATGATGAACTCAATGAAATTACCGCCGAGGAGGAGTAGTGTATGTTTACAATACTTTTAATGCTGATTCAACAAGTGAATGAGTTTTCGACCTCGAGTGAGGGACGTGAATATGCCCCGCCCGATGGACCTCTTTACTACTTGGTACTAATTGTTTCATCTCTAATAGTTATTGGGGTAGTCTACTATACCGTTAAATGGTTTATATGGCCCGGAGAGCAATCCGAGGATCATATAAAGCGCAAGATTTTAAATGACGAATCTTAATATTGAGTACAATGTCTGAAGATAACAGCAATTTGATACATGTTTATTTGGATGACGGAGATGAGCCTATTGTATCATACCGGCCGCCTGTTCGTTTTGAGTTGGATACAACGCAGCTGGAGGATGGGCCTCATACATTAAAAGTGGTGGCTACCGATGCCAGTGGTCACAAGGGGGTCCGTACTATCCCGTTTGAGGTAAGGAACGGCCCGGGCATCGATGTAGAAGGCTTGCAAGACAATGATATGCTGGAAGGGAAAGTCCCCATACTATTGAATGCGTATGGTGGGGCTAAAGAACCTTTTTGGGAACCGTCACGCGCTGAAACGCCTGCTCCGGTCCCAACCTGGGCATGGGTCCTGCTTTTGGTAGTCGTAGCTTGGAGTGCTTTCTATATCGCCCAGCAATGGAATGCCCCGGATGAATTTGCCAGTTCTCCAACATATAGCTTATTTACGGGAGAGGGAGAATATGCACAGCCTGCTGGTGAGGCTCCTTCAAGGTCCCGGGCGAATATTGGGGCAACCCTTTACCGTACCAGTTGCTCGAGTTGTCATCAGGGTAATGGAGAAGGAGTAGCCGGAGCGTTTCCTCCTTTGGCGGGTGATCCTGTAGTCACAGACGAAGATCCTACCCGACACATCGAAATCATCCTATTTGGTATGCAGGGAAAAGCTATAGAGGGGGTAGAGTATTCGGCAGCGATGCCTCCTTTTGCAAAGCAACTTTCGGATGAAGAGGTGGCAGCCATCATTAATCACGAGCGTACCAGCTGGGGTAATGATGCACCAACGGTTACAGCCGAGGAGGTTCAGAAAGTGCGGGCTGAAGGCGACTAAAAGATATTTAATCTAAAAACACACTTAATTACAATACGTGATATTCCTATTAGAGATTCCCAGCTCGTTTATGAAATATAGGTCTTTTAATTTTATGAACGAGTTATCAAATTGAAGATGTGGTATATCTGAATTTTTATTAGTCAAGTTTCATATATGTGTGATATAGAAAATGAGCAGGATGTAGCTATACTTGTTCATAGTTTTTATGAAAAGGTACAGAATGATGAAAGGCTGGGATATATCTTTGACGATTATGCCCAGGTTGATTGGGACAAACATCTACCGAAAATGATTGATTTTTGGTCGAACTTGCTGTTCCAGACAGGAAGGTATACGGGACGTCCTTTTCGACAACATATACCTCTGCCTATTAAAAAGGGAGATTTTGATCGATGGTATGGGCTTTTCGAGAAAACAGTAGATAAGAATTTCAGTGGAGAAAAGGCTACACTTGCAAAAGAATTAGCCCGTAATATAGCTTCTTCGTTTGAGTTCCGAATGGAAAAGGGTGGTTTAATACAACGGGAACAGGAATGAATGATGAAACCAAAGGTGGTATGAAGAAAGAAGAAGCTGAAGAAGTGCGAAAGGCATGTATACGTGCAGCTAAGGAAGGGTTTCAAGATGCTGCTTTAAGTGGACTTTGTATGGATGGGGCCATTGAGGCAGCAATTGGTGCCATGCAGTCGATAGACCTTGAGAATATCCTCCGTGAACAAGCTGATAATAGCACGAAATGAAACAATCTATTATTGGTTTTCACAAAGATGTAGAGGACGATTGGGTGGCTGAGCTGGAATGCGGACATAATCAGCATGTGCGTCATAATCCACCTTGGCAACTTCGTCCCTGGGTTACAACAGAGTCTGGAAGAGAATCCCGTAAGGGAATGCAATTGGATTGCAAGAAATGTGATCGCAGCGAACCTAAAGATAATGAAGCCTAATGCCGAGAATTACCCGTACATTTATTAAAACAGGGCTAATATTCTTTCTGATATCGCTTTTACTGGGAGTTTTGGTAGAAGTTAACTCTATAAGTTCACCAGTTTTAATGCCTCTGTTCTGGCACACGTTGATGGTTGGATGGATAACGCAAATCATTTTTGGGGTGTCTATGTGGATGTTTCCGGGTCGAACCAAAAAGGAGGGATTCAAAGCGCAATTATGGGGTTGGCTCACTTACATTTTTCTTAATGTAGGACTGACGCTTCGTCTTGTGGCCGAGCCAATGTTACCATACTCTGATTTAGCTATTTGGAATATGTTGGTGCTTTGTTCTGCTATGTTACAAGTATCGGGTGGGATAACCTATTGCATTGAAATGTGGCCACGTATCATGTCTAAGGAGCAGCGTCGTCGCAAACGCAAGAAAAAGCGAAATAAACAATAGTATGCCCATATCAAGCCGCTGGTTAATACGATCCTCGTACGTGTGTCTTTTAGTTGGGATAATTATTGGAGCTTTTATGCTGGTGCATAAAGCCTATGCTTTGCATCCGGCTATTTGGTCGCTCCTACCTGTTCATATAGAGCTGTTGGTTATGGGCTGGATTGTACAGTTTACAATGGGTACGGCCTACTGGATTTTACCTCGTTATTTGGAAGGTTCATCTCGTGGTAACACTCGATTGGCCCAATTGATGGTGTTGTTATTAAATGTGGGGATAGCGGTAGTAATTATCGATCGACTTACGGTTTCAAGTGTACCATTGGGAATCATTGGTAGAACTTTCGAAGTAGCTGCGGTGGTATTATTTGTTGGACTACATTGGCAGCGGGTTGTTACATACAATAGCTAAGTATGATACCTGAAAATAAATGATGTTTAATTCCTTCTCCCTTTATTGTCTGCTATAAGCTAAAGAAATCTGTGATAGCATCATGTTAGTGGAATTTATTTAGTTAATATTAGATGCTTGTTCCAAGAATTTGGGAATTATCTCTAAATCTTGTGGTCATGTCTAAAATATACTGTGTTCCATACTGAGAAGAGGCGATAATATAGATCAAAAATAAAAAAGCCTTTGAACAGCTGTGAGTTGTTTTTATTCAAAGACTTAGCAGAGGTTTCGCCTACAAGGTAAAGTTATTGAAAAGAGTAAGTGATAATAACTGGTATGTTTATGTATTAAGGCTATAAGTAAAAAGGTGGTGGGGATGCTTCTGAATGGTGTAAAAAACACAAACCCATTGAAATCATAGAAACGATTGACACTGGTACAAAGAAAATGATAGAAGCTACTTATTATGAAGATGTTAAAGCCTTAGAGTATATATTAAGATTTGGCCATACCAACGTAAATGGAGGCCAGTATGCAGGGAAAAAAGTAAGAAAGCTTATACACATGATGAAAGGGGTTATATTACATTTCCCCACTTCCTTTGTACAGAATGTGATATAAGTTTTGAAGAATTGGAAGAATTGAATTTATATCATCGATTAAAGCATTTTAGTAAACCTAAAAAGGTAAAACGTGTTATTAATGAAATAAATACAAAAGAATTGAATAAAAAAGACATTCTTAGAATGTCGATAAATATTGCTCAAAAAATAGATGACAAGGGTAAGTTAGAGAAATAGTGGGGTTCTCAATGGATGTTTCAGTACTATGAACTTCGTCTTTTGGATGGATATATAACGGTAATTCATTTTTTTTATTGGATAATTATAAATCCTATGTATACATTCACTCGTTGTTCTAGCTATACTCATGGTTAGGACATTTAATTAGGGCCGGTTCGGTGGCCTATTTTGTTGCCGGGCCGGTTTTTATTTTTAGAAAAGTAGCTCAGCCAACCTATTTTTCTCCCTTTACAGCCATTCGTAATAGTTCGTCCTTTAGGGTCTCTTTGTCTTTGTTGATTTGGTCCATCTTATTGATTTTGCAAAGGAGCCTTTCCCATTAAAATACTCCATAGAAAACTTCTTACAATTTTCCATAGTTCCGGGCCTTTTATAGGTATTTATTTAAACTTGAAAAAACCGGCTTTCAAATTTCGTTTCTAAGGCGGTTAAGTTATTTGACTGGTATATCCTCTCTTTATTAGGTCGTTTTTGGGCATACTCAGAATTCTGTGTAGTGGCAGATTAGTCCACCACGTTCAATATCAAGGAAACAGGTAAGCCTACCCTAAAGTTTTTGCTGTTACCGTCGATACCTATCTCGGATGTATTTATCAATTTGTGTGTGGCCAGATGTAGATTGGGTTTACCTGTTATCGAATAAGATAAGTTCATTTTTATAGAGGCTGACAATCACAAATATAACCTTAAAACCAAGACCGGAATAAATACAAGGTGGATAAACCAGTTATTAAATGGATTTTTTTAAGAGTTTTAATATTACGATAAAAAACATTGTATATACTTTTATAGTAATATTGGTAATTGGAAATATTATTACTTCAGGTATACAGCTGTCTCCCCAAGAATTTAATGTTGGTAAGTTAGAAGCTAATTTATCTGAAGAAATAGATGCTAATATTCGTATGTGGTTAACTTATGGTGTCACTGGAATTTATTTTGTGGGTATTTCGCTTTTCATTTATTTCGGAAATAAACATCGGCCCTAATGTTTCGCAGACTATTATCAGTTATTGGTCTTATTACGTTAATATTTCGTCTTATCCCATTTCTGTTTACACTTTTCAAATATTATCTCATCGCACATTTCCTCTTAATAATATTTGTTGTTCCCGGGATATTGGCTACCATTGGATCAGTATATACGCTGAACCCTCTACATAGGATTGCTTTAACGTTGCTACTTTTGGGAGCATTTATCTACTGGGTAAAAGGAAAGTCTCCAAAAAAGAGTAGGAAAAAGAAATTATATGCTAAACAATCCCTTGACAGATCTGAAATGAAAGATCTCTGGCAGTCATGATAATACAGAGTAATTAATTGATAGGCTCAGGATAAAGTCTGCTTCCTATTTTTTGGATGTCTGCTTCTTTGATATTTGGATTGTTAAACAGGGCATTAAACTCATCATTTATTTTGCGAACTACTGTCGGGTCTTCAATTTTGACACGCGTTTCATGATTATCTTCAAATCCACTTTTTGTGAAGTTTAGTGACCCTAAAAAAGCGGTCCTGTTGTCGATGATGAATATTTTACTGTGGATGGTAAAACTGTTGTTTGCATAACTATCGGGCAGACAGACTTTAAACGGGAAGAGCTTTTCATAATGATAGTTGTATATTTTCGTATTCTTAGCCTTGCTCCTATACATATTATATACCAATAGTAATATTAAGATGGGTACCAGGCCAACTGCTACTTCAGCCTTAGCAGTAAAATAATAAAGCCCTAAAAGTAGTAGAATAAGCCCACCGGTGACATATAATAATATCTGCGAAGTGTTCTTATATTTCTCCTGCCGCTTAACGGCATCCTTGTCGGTCGTTTTAACCTGATGGATAAGCTCATAAATATTCCTTTTGGAAACTGAGCCGTAAAAATCTTCAATTTCTGTATTTGTGATAAGGGAAATCTCTCTACCCTTACGTTTTAAATGTATCAGTTTTTCCACTAAGTGGGGATTAAGGTAGGGCGAAACGATCTTAATAGATTTATTAGCATTCTTTATATGCCTGTCGATCATAGAACCGGCTCCCGTGCCGATATAAACGTCACAGTTTACCCCATTGTGAAACATAGAAGATGACATTAGGTAGATTGTCTTGCTTTTCGATTAGTTAAGAAGTTTTTATCGGGCTTATTCAAGAAATCTTGAGTATTAAATCGGATGTAAAGTGTCTGTTGTGAAAAACTTTTGTTGATAGTCATCTCGTTTGCTTTATCCCACCTGTTTTTCGTATTTAACACTTCTTTAATCATCCACAGAAAAACCAACCAAGAGAACTTCGGGATCACATGTCCACCAACCTCAATAAGCTTGAAAACCGCCTGTGGGAAGTTGCCAATAACCTTCGGGCCAACTCCACGCTCAGTTCCTTTGAATACTCTACGCCCGTACTGGGACTCATTTTCCTGCGCTATGCCTGGCACCGTTTTAAGCCCCTGCACGAAAAGAAGGAAAAAGAAAGCAGTGGTCGTGTAACCATTGGTCCCGAGCACTACAAGGCTGAAGGCGTGATGTACCTGCCAGAGAAAGCGCGATACGATTACCTGTTACAGCTCCCCGAAAGCGAAGATATTGGTAAAAAAGTGAACGAGGCGATGGAAGCCATTGAGAAGGAAAATCGTGAACTGGCCGGTGTGCTACCGAAGGAGTACAAGCGGTTTGACGATTCCATGCTCAAAGACCTACTCAAGAACTTTTCCAATATAGGTACCGACGTAGAGGGAGATGTCTTCGGACAGATTTATGAGTATTTCCTCGGGCAGTTTGCCATGAACGAGGGGCAGAAGGGCGGTGAGTTTTTTACGCCCACCTCTATTGTAAAGCTGATTGTAGAAGTGCTGGAGCCCTATGGCGGCAAGATTTTAGATCCGGCCTGTGGTTCGGGCGGTATGTTTGTGCAGTCGGAGAAGTTTCGGCAGCGCCACCGCGATCAGGCCAAGCAGAATCTTTCGATATATGGTCAGGAGAACAAGGAAGCCACCGTTCGCCTTTGCAAGATGAACCTGGCGGTGCATGGATTGGAAGGGGATATTAAGGCCGGCAACACCTACTACGAAAATTTGCACAATTGCGTCGGACGCTTTGACTACGTGATGGCCAATCCGCCCTTTAATGTAAGCGGGGTGGACAAAGAAACGATCGAAGGCGATGAGCGCTATCCCTTTGGCATTCCCAGTACCGATAACGCCAACTTTCTGTGGATGCAGGAGTTTTACAGTGCCCTTAAAGATCCTGAAACAAGTTCAGGACAGGGCGGACGGGCCGGTTTTGTGATGGCGAACTCCGCCGCCGATGCCCGCCACAGTGAGCAGGAGATCCGCAAGCAGCTCATAAAAGAGGGCGTGGTGGATGTGATTATCTCTGTCGGCTCCAATTTCTTTTATACGGTAACCCTGCCGTGTACGCTCTGGTTCTTTGACAAGGGCAAGCAAGGCACCGACCGCGAAAACGAAGTGCTTTTTATTGACGCCCGAAACATCTATCGGCAGATTGACCGCGCCCAGCGCGACTTTACGCCCGACCAGATTGAATTTATATCCAGTATCGTCCGCCGATACCGCAACGAAGAGGAAGTACACTTTGAAGTAGCTGCTGAGCCGGATACCGATTACGAAGCCAACGGCTCATCTGTTACCCAGCCGGATGATATGGACGAGCTGTTTTTAAATGGCGAATACCAAGACATTCCCGGACTCTGCAAGGTGGCTACGGTTGAAGAAATTGAGGAGCAGGGTTGGAGCCTAAACCCGGGCCGGTACGTGGGCGTAGCCGAGCGGGAAGAGGATGATGTGGATTTTCAGGTGCGTCTTGGAGAACTGTACGAGGAGTTGGAGTTGCTAAATGCTGAGTCCAAAGATTTAGAACAGAAAATATCTTCAAATATTCAAAAAGTGCTCAATACCAATGATTAAAAGTATAAAGACTAAAAAATTGGATGAGCTCTGTGATGTTACTTCAAGCAAAAGAATATATGCTTCAGAATATAAAGATGAAGGAGTTCCCTTTTATCGGGGAAAAGAAATAATTGAAAAGCAAAAAGGTAATTTAGAAGTATCCACAGAGATATTTATATCCGAAGAGAGATATAAAGAGATTAAAGAAAATTATGATGTTCCTAAACCTGGCGACTTACTCTTAACCTCAGTTGGAACATTGGGAGTACCTTATGTTATTGACAATGGTGAAAGGTTTTATTTTAAAGATGGTAACCTTATATGGTTTAAAAATTTTGATGGGCTAAATAGCAAGTATCTCTATTACTGGTTCTTATCACCACAAGGTGAGGCCCAATTAAAAAGAAGTACAATTGGATCATCACAGTCAGCTTTTACCATAACATTATTGAGAGATGTAGAAATAGAACTGCCATCATTAGATACTCAAACAAAAATTGCATCTACTCTCTCCGCCTTTGACAACCTAATCGAAAACAACAGCAGACGCATCGAAATCCTGGAGGAGATGGCGCGGCGGATCTATCGCGAGTGGTTCGTGCACTTCCGCTATCCCGGCCACGAAAATGATGATCTGGTGGATTCGGGTACGGAGCTGGGTGATATTCCTGAGGGGTGGGAGGTGAAGAAGTTTGGAGATTTAGTTGAGTATGATAGAGACCGAGTAAAAAATGAAGATGTCGAAGAAGAAGTGTCTGTTTTAGGATTGGGGGACATGCCCAAGGAGTCAATCAATTTATCCGAATGGGAAAATACAGATGATATTGGCAGTACAAAGTTAAGGTTTAAAGAAGATGATATTCTTTTTGGGAAAATTCGACCTTATTTTCATAAAGTAGGATTTGCACAAGTAAATGGGGTTTGTTCTTCAGATATATTTGTTTGGCGACCAAAAGAGAAAGAGGATTTTGTATTAGCATTGCTTGCTTCTTCATCTGATAAGTTTGTAGAAGTAGCCACTAATTCTTCTTCAGGTACAAAAATGCCAAGAGCAAAATGGGATGTCCTCGAAAAGTATCTAATTGCTTATCCTCCTGAAGAACTATTGCAGAAATTAAACTTATTAGTTGGTAGCTCTTTGCAACAAATTAGGACACTGAGTTTTCAAAACAAGAGATTGAAAGAGACAAGAGATTTATTATTACCGAAGCTTATTTCGGGGAAGATTGATGTGGAGAAATTACATCAACTTGGGAATGAGGGGAATGTTGATTAGTCTTTTGTGGAAAAGGAAAATTCCTGAGTCCGTTTTATAAATGTATTGTTGGTTCAAACAGAACCGCGATTAACGTGTCCTCACTAAAAAACAAATAAACAAAACATAATTATGGATGAAAGCACAGTTAGTCTCTTCAATCAAATGAAAGAAGAGTGGGAAAAGTTAGAAGAAAACCACGAAGACTTCGATCAAAAGGATAATAAAGCTGCTGGTCGCAGAGCCAGAAAAGCTGCCAATAACTTGAAGAAGTTATTGACGCCCTATAAGAAAGCTTCTGTAGCCGAAGCCAAAGAAATGTAGGGAGAAGTTTGATTAAGCATTCGAAAAGGGATGCGGATTCTTCCGTATCCCCTTTCTCGTTAGTCTTAAAGGTATGGTTGAAACTTTGGGAAGAAAAAATGTGAGGATAAATACGGTTAAAGAAATTGCTCTGCTAAGTCAGCAAATGAGAAGTTGAAAGCGACAAGAGATTTACTATTGCCGAAGTTTATGAAAGAGAATAAAAATTTAAATACTAAAGAATAGTATCTATGAATTGGCCAATAAAGAGGTTGCCTGTTACGGACATTTTTCTTGATGAAAATAATATCAGAACACCTATTAGTGAGCCTAATCAGAGTGCTCTAATTCAAGATATGTTTAGCAATGAAAAAGCATTTAAAATTGCTAAAAGTTACTCAAGGAATAATGTCTTTCCAGATGAGCTCCCGATAGTTATAGAAGAAGATAAACGTTTCGTGGTGGTCGAAGGGAATAGGAGGCTGGCTGCTTTAAAGGCTTTATTAGAACCAGAGCTAGTTCCGAATTTCAAGAGTCGAATAAAGGATTTAAATAATCCGAATATTACCCATATTAATGTCGTAGTTGCACCTAATCGTGATAGTACTAATGATCTTGTTGCTAGTAAACACACTGTAAATTACAGACGTCCATGGCAACCATTAAGGAAGGCTTATTTTTTTAAAAGTTTAATGGAAAATGGCAAAAGTATTGATGAAATCAATCAAGAATATCCAGACCATGATATTACAAGGTCAATTAAAATGCTAGAAATGCATAAATTGGCAAAAAATTTGAAGATCAATGGAGAGGCAAAAGAAAAACTTTTGGATGAAAGAAAATTTCCAATCACAAACCTTGAGCGATTTTATAATGATGAGAATGTGCAACAATTTTTAGGCATAGAGTTTACAGAAAAAGGGAAGGTCAAAGGAAATATTAGTCAAAAAGATTTTTCCAAAAGATACAAACACATAGTAAAAGATGTTGCAGTAGGGGTTATTGATTCAAGGAAATATAACTCGATTAGTGAGAGGAAAGAATATTTGGACCTAATTGAGGATAAGATTAAATCTGAAGAGCCTGATGATGGAAGTTTTGATTCAGGCGATTTTGAAGAAGTTGAAAATGAAGAGAAAGACAAAAAGGAAAATAAAGAGAATAAAAAAAAGAATAGGTCTAAACGTACTCCTAGCGGATTGTTTTATGTTAAGGATCTTCCTTTTAATGCCACTAGCGCGTCTTTAAAATTAATGTATGATGAGCTACGGACATTAAGTGTTAAGAATCATCCTAATGCAATTCACGACTTTATGAGGAGTTTTTTGGAATGTAGTTTGGTTTACTACTTGAAATCAACTGATGAATATAATTCTATCGAAAAGCATGACAAACATTATCCCAGCCTAAGTGAAATGCTTAGCTATATTGCTTCAGATAAATGTAGTTCAATAGAGGATCAAGGTATTAAGGATATTGCTGAACAAATGATTAGAGATTGGAAGGATAAATATTCATTGACTAGAATGAATATGATACACCATAATGAAAATTGGACTTCTACACCTAAAGATGTACGTAGTGCATGGGGTAAAATCGAATCGTTAGTAAGACATTTGATTAGTGAATAAATATTATGAAGTCAATTATATCACGACCATCAAAGTTCTATAGTCCCCTTAGATATCCAGGGGGAAAAGCTAAATTAACCGAGTTTCTATCAAATGTAATTGAAAAGAATAAAATAAGCGGATGCACTTATATCGAGCCATATGCAGGTGGAGCTGGTGCTGCTTTGTCACTTTTAATATTAGAAAAGGTTGATCGTATTGTTATTAATGATTTTGACAAAGCTATTTATTCTCTTTGGGATATACTTATCAATGATCATAAGTATTTGATAGATAAAATTCGTGAAAAAGATATAAGTATTAAAGAGTGGAATAAACAAAGGGATATTTACCAAGATCCTGATTCAAATAAATATGAATTAGGATTTGCTACTTTTTATTTAAATCGAACCAATCATTCGGGGATAATTGAAGGTCGACCTATAGGTGGCTTTGATCAGTCTTCAAAATGGGGAATTGGAGCACGTTACAAAAAGGAAACACTTATAAAAAGAATTAAAAAAATCGCTCTATATAATTCTAGAATAGATGTAACTAATAAAGATGGCATCCAATTGATGAACGATTTTGATCATCAAAATGGGCGCCAACTATTTTATATTGATCCCCCGTATTATGTTAAAGGGAGTTCGTTGTATTTGAATCATTATGAATCTTCTGATCATAAAGCCTTAGCTGATTTTTTAAATAAAAATGTCGATTTAAATTGGATTTTAACTTATGATAATGTACCCGAAATTTTAGAGCTTTATGCGGACCGTTCAAGGAAAACATTCGATATAAATTATTCTGCTAATACTCATCGGAAAGCTAAAGAATTAATGATCTATTCTAATTCTATTTCTTTTCCAACAGAATATGAAGAGTAAGGGGTAGAAAGTTGCTATTGCATTGTAATCAGGGCAGGAGCCGATCGCCTGGAATTGCCATGCTGTATTTGGCCCAAAAAGAAGAAATAGCATCGGATTCTTCCTTGCAAGCTCGAAAAGAGTTTAAGGAGATTTATCCGCGGTGTAGTTTGGCCGGAGGAATGAGGGGATTTTTAAAGCAGCAGTGGGAAAATTACATGAATTAGAGATAAATAAATGATCGTGTAAATTTATGGCTGATTTAAGCCCAACAGATAAACAGTATTTTGAAGAGCTTTTTGGGATGGGAACAGGTTACATTCTTAGAAATGTAGATGCCAATATAACAAATGCTAAATTTCGATCTATTGTCAAAGATACTACTGACTTAGATATAATGACACAGAAGTACGAAAAGTATGGAACATCAAAAGCAAAAAGATTAAGAGCTTTCTGGGAAAAAGAATCTGATGAAAAAGTTGGTAATTTGTTAAATGAGTTGCTCGATATTTATGCTTTTAAAGTTAGTATGAATGGAGATGACCCCTCTGAGAATTCTATTTATACAAATTGCAAGGGGATTGCAGCTGGGTTATTAAATGAAGAGCAGAAAATTGATGAAGATAGAGAGTTCTTGAAAAAAGATTTTGGTAGTATCTCCTTTGATGGTCTAGGTCTTGAACAGCCTATTAAGGAAATTGTAGAAGCTCGTTTTGAAGAAGCTCAAAGGTGTTTAGGTTCAGGAGCGTCTTTGGCAACAATTTTTCTTTGTGGTAGTATTTTAGAAGGGGTTTTATTGGGTGTCGCAGAAAATAACCCGAAAGAATTTAATCAATGTGATGCAAGTCCAAAAGACGATGATGGGAATGTAAAGCAATTTTTTGATTGGTCATTAGCACAGTTCATAGATGTTGCTTATAGGTTAGACTATCTAAATCTCGATGTGCAAAAGTTTAGTCATGGTTTAAGAGATTTCAGGAATTATATTCATCCTTATCAGCAGAAAAAATCTGGTTTTGCTCCAGACAAAGAAACAGCAAAAATATGTTTACAAGTGTTGAGAGCTGCAATAGTTTCAATAAGTGAGTCAAATGGTAATTCTCCTGCAGCTGAGGTAGAATTTGCAGATTAAAATTTGAAATTAATCATGTCGAAATACTCCGAAGATCACGCAGTAGAACAGCCGGCCATTGATCTTTTTGACGAACTGGGATGGGAGACGATTAACGCCTACGAAGAGGTATTGGCGACTGAAAATGATGATGGTACATTAGGACGAGAAACTCGTGATCAGGTTGTATTACAACCACGACTTCGAGATAAGCTGGAGGAGTTCAATCCCGAGGTACCACAGGAACACATAGAAGAGGCCGTCCGCCGGTTGTCCCGGGACCGCTCTTCCATGCATAAGGTCCGTGCCAACAAGCAGATATACGAGCTGATGCGCAACGGAGTGGACCTGGAGTATCGCGATGAAGACGGCTCGCTTATCCGCAAAACACTAAAAGTGATCGATTGGCAGAAGCCCGAAAACAACGATCACCTGTTGGTATCCCAGCTATGGGTGCATGGGGATTATGGCAACAAGCGTCCCGATTTGGTGGCCTTTGTCAACGGCCTGCCGGTGATCTTGTTTGAACTCAAAAGGGGCGGCCGCAGTGTCAAGGACGCCTACCAGTATAATATCAGCGATTACAAAGATACGATTCCGCAGCTATTCTGGTACAACCAAGTGATTATTCTCTCCAACGGTGCCGACACCAAGGTGGGGACGATTACCTCACCGTGGGAGTTTTACGGGGAGTGGAAGAAGATCAGCGATGAAGATGAGCTGGGGCTGGTGAGCTTGCAAACGGCCATCTATGGTATCTGTGAGAAAGAACGGCTGTCGGATCTGATGGAGCATTTTATTCTCTTTGAAAGTGCCAAGTCCAACCCTAAGAAACTATTTGCCCGTAACCACCAGTATTTAGGCGTGAACAATGCCATTGAGGCGGTTAAACATATCGGGGAAAATGAAGGTAAGCTTGGTGTCTTTTGGCATACGCAGGGCAGTGGCAAGAGCTTTTCGATGGTATTTCTGACGCGCAAGATCATGCGCGAGCTGGTCGGGGACTGGAAGTTTGTCATTATTACGGACCGCACGGATCTCGATGATCAGATCTATTCCAACTTTGCTTCCGTAGGCGCCGTAACTGAGCCCGAAGATGAAATCCGGGCCGACAGCAAAGAAGAGCTTAAGCAGTTGCTCAGCGAAAATCATCGCTACGTGTTTACGCTTATTCACAAGTTTCACGACCGGGATAACGAAGAGTTTCCGGTGCTCAGCACCGACGATGATATTATTGTGATCACCGACGAGGCCCATCGTACCCAGTACGATAAATTGGCCATGAATATGCGCAAGGCGCTACCAAATGCGGCCTTCCTCGGCTTTACCGGAACGCCCCTGATCAAAGGTCAGGATGAAAAAACCCGGGAAGTGTTTGGCGACTACGTCAGTGTCTATGATTTTCAGCAGTCTATTGAGGATGGGGCCACAGTGCCGCTCTATTATGAGAATCGCATTCCCGAACTGCAGCTGACCAATGAAAATATAAATGAAGAGCTTGAAGAGCTGCTCGATGAGGCCATGCTTAACGAAGCGCAGGAAGAGAAGCTGGAGCGGGAGTTCCGCCAGGAGTACCACCTGATTACTCGGCAGGATCGCCTTGAAGCTATAGCAGAAGATATGGTCCAGCACTTCCTGGATCGCGGCTACATGGGTAAGGGCATGATGATCTGTATCGACCGCTTTACGACCGTGCGCATGTATGATCTGGTGCAGGAGGAGTGGGAGAAGGAACAGCGGCGCGTGAAGAAAGAGCTGGAGTCTGCTAATACAGACATGGAACGGGATAGGCTGTTGGAGCGGCTCAACTATATGAAAGAAACCGACATGGCCGTGGTGATATCCAAGTCCCAGAATGAGATTAAGGAGTTTGAAGAGGAAGGACTGGATATTCGTCCCCATCGCAAGCGGAAGGAGAAAGAGAATTTAGAAGAACAATTTAAAGATCCCGATGACGAGCTACGGCTGGTGTTTGTCTGCGCCATGTGGATTACCGGCTTTGATGCCCCGAGCCTGTCTACATTATATCTCGACAAGCCCATGAAGAACCACACGCTCATGCAGACCATCGCGCGGGCCAACCGGGTGTATGGAGATAAAAACAACGGACTGATTGTGGACTATGTGGGCGTCTTTCGCAACTTGCAAAAAGCGTTGGCCACCTATGCGACAGGACACGAGCCGGAAGATCCTGATGCTACCAATCCCGTCAAGGATAAAGAAGAGCTGGTGAATCAGCTACGGGAAGCCGTGGCCGAAGCCCGGGCGTTTTGTGAGCAGCAGGACGTGGATCTGGATAAAATCATTGAGGCCGAAGGGTTGGATATTTCAAAGTACCAGAAAGAATTTGCTCGGGCTATTGTTGAGTACGAGGAGTTAGGGGATGCGGTCGATGATGCCGTGGAAGAAGTGCTTATCAATGAGGAAAAAAAGAAAGAATTTGTTACCCATGCCAATGTGGTGAATAAACTGTATAAAGCGATCCTGCCCGATCCTAATGCCCAGGAGTTTCTGCCGGTTCGCTCAGCCCTTAAAGCAATTAAAGATCGCATCAAGATACTGGGTCCGGAAGAGAATGATGATATTTCGGATATCCGCAAGCAGATTGAGGGTAAGCTGGACGAGTCTATTGTAAGTGAACCTTACCGGATTGACGGGGATAATGATCTGGTAGATATTGGGCAGATTGATTTTGAGAAGCTTAAAGAGCGCTTTGCCAAGAAGAAACATAAGCGCGTAGCCCTGCAGAAGATGAAGACCAAGATTGAGAACCAGATTCAACAGATGGTCGAGCAGAACCGCACGCGCATGGACTTCAAGGAGCGCTTCGAGGAGATGATCGAGAAATACAATAACTACAGCATCAATTTGGATGTGCAGTTCGAGGAGTTTTTGAAACTGCAGCAGGATTTGAACGAAGAGCGTGAGCGCAGTGCCAAAGAAAACATGACCGAAGAGGAGTTGGCCCTGTATGATTTAATAACGCAGCGCGAAAAAATAGATCTGAAAGAGAGTGAAAGAAAAGAGATTAAAGAAGGGATATCAGAGCTTATCGAGAAGCTGAAACAGGAAAAGTTGGTTATGGACTGGACCAAACAGCAGCAGCGCATCGCTGATGTGAAAGTCACCATTGAAAATGAGCTGGATAACGTATTACCTGACCAATACGACCGTCAGCTCTTCGCTCAGACGTGTAACGAGGTGTTTGATCATGTGTATCAGTCGTATTGACTGCAAGTAATATTATTTGCCAATGGTTAGTTCTGGGGATTATCTTTGTTGTATGCTGGAAATGGAGCAGACGAATTGGATCAGTTATTAACACTTTTTGAAGACAAAAGTGTAAGCTTCCCTAAAAGTTGACCGTTTGAAAGTAAAAGGCTAAATATATGGAGGGAGACGGATTAATTACTGATACCATTCTGATACCAGAGCAAATAAAAGCCGTAAAATAGAGGAGAAATAAGCAAATAAAAAAGCCCGTAACTCTTTGTGAGTCATGGGCTTAGTAGAGAGTACGCCTGAGAGGATTCGAACCCCTAACCTCCTGATCCGTAATCTATGCGATATATTCCTGTGCGTGAAATGGGCTGCGATTTTGGCATTTCATGTAGTACTTTTTGTAGTACCGAAAGGGAATAAGGGGAAACGGTTTCCCGATTGGTGGGTGAATTCTTAGATTTCACAACAGGCGTTAGGTTGCCCCTCCGATTGACTTGCAGAAGGCTTTTTAGCTTTAAAGCTAAATCCCTTATCGGAATACTTATTTTGTATGCGGATGGCATTGCCAATGGCAATAAGGGCTACACCGACATCAGCAAAAATGGCTTCCCACATAGTGGCCATGCCCAAGGTGGCCAGAACCATCACCAGGACTTTAATCCCCAACGCAAACCCGATGTTTTGCCATACGATGCGATGCGTAAAGTTTGCGATCTCAATAGCCAGTGGTATCTTAGATGGCTGGTCGGTTTGAATAACCACATCAGCCGTTTCAACGGTAGCATCCGATCCAATCCCGCCCATGGCTATCCCAATGTCGGCCAGTGTAATGACCGGAGCATCATTAACGCCATCCCCTATGAATCCCACTGTTTTGGATGGGCTTAGTGCTTGCTCGACGTGGCGATATTTTTCATCAGGTAACAGGCTTCCATACGCTCGATCCAGCCCCAATTTTCGGGAAACATGATCAACCACTTCTTGGTTATCCCCGGAAAGCATCACGATTTCGTTGACTCCATGTTTTCGAAGGCTCTCAATAGCCTGCTTGCTATCCTCTTTAATCTGATCCGCAATGCTGATGGTACCAACATGGGTGCCATCCTCGGCCACCTGCACATAGGTATAAGGATCATCAAGGTCGGTAGAAGATATGCTGATACCATGCTGCTCTAATAGATCACTGTTTCCGACGACAACAGTTTTCCCGTTGACTGTTCCCTTTAATCCCTTGCCGGAAATTTCCTGCTGATTTTCTACGGGATGCAGCTGTTTCCCATTGGTACGGTTGAGAATCGCTTTTGCTATCGGATGGGTGGAGCCCTGTTCCAGGGAAGCGGCCAGTGTAAGCAATTCTTCCTGGCTATATCCATTCACGGGATGGATGTCGCGAACCTCAAAGCTGCCTTCGGTCATTGTGCCCGTTTTGTCCATGAACAAGGTTTTCATCTTTCGCAGCTGATCAAGGAAATCCGAACCCTTAAGCAGAATGCCGTTTCGGGAGGCTGCCCCGATACCACCGAAATAACCAAGGGGAATGGAAATAACCAATCCACACGGACAAGAGACGACAAGGAAAATAAGAGCGCGATAGAACCAATCCTGAAACACATAGTTTTCAACTACAAAATACGGGACGAACGTAAGAGCTACTGCCAGCCAAACGACGATGGGGGTATAGATACTGGCAAACCTCGTCATAAAGCGTTGCGTCGGGGCTTTTCGCTTGGAGGCCTCCTGGACCATCGTTAAAATGTTGGATAGCTTGGTATCCTCATAGCCGCTAGTCACTTTAATACGGACCGGTCGGTCCTGGTTGATTGAACCGGCCCATACCTCTTCACCCGATTCCCGACTCATGGGTTTTGACTCACCGGTCAGGGCTGCGGTATTAAAGGAAGCCTTTTCGGTTAGGAGTTCTCCATCCAGTGGTACTTTTTCGCCGGGTTTTACCTGGATTATTTCACCTGTTTCAATCTTGGAGGGGTGAACGCTTTCGGTGGTCCCATTTCGTTCTACCGTAGCCTTATCCGGTTGTTGATCTATCAGGCTCTTAATGGATTGCTTTGCCCGGTTCACCGCTCCATCCTGGGCGTATTCGCCTACCATGTAAAAGAGCATGACGGCCACTCCTTCAGCAAATTCGCCAATAGCAAAAGCACCTACAGTGGCAATGCCCATTAGCAAGAACTCACTGAATATAGTGCCGCCTTTTATCGATTTAAATGCTTTCATCCACACCGGCCCACCCACAACGATGTAGGAAAGCCCATACAATGGCAAGTACACGTAGGGCTGACCAGCAAACGAAAACCCGTGTTCAACAATCAAGGCCGCTGCTAAAAACAGGGCGCTGGTTACGGCTTCTTTATATTTTTTTATAAATGACATGATTACTTAGTTATGATTTTGTTTGAGCCATTCCCATGCACTCCCTGCTTGGTCGATGGGAAAGAATTGCATCTCTTCCTTGGTAATGGGATCGACGAGTTTCGTACCCCACTCTTGCCATTTTTTATCTCCAACTACCGCAATGCGGTCAAAATATCCGATGTATTCGGCATCAAGCTGTAGGTCTTTCCAAAACGCTGCGGTCTCCTGCCATCCCCCAAAATCTTCCAGTATCATGATTAAATGGGGATCATCAGATGCAGTTATAAACTTATTTAAAGCCGGTTTGAGGTCATCGAGGTCTTCTTTCGAAAGTTTACCCGATGCCTTAATGGCAAGAATGTCTTCATCAGTATGAGCATTCACTTCAATCATTAACACTCCGTGTTTTTATTCGACCTTTAATTTCTACTCCCAAAATAAATGCCGATTGCTAAGAGTGCTTGCATCTTTATGTGAATCTTGTGCAAAATTATGCGGAAAATGAGTTTAGGACAGCGTGTTTTAAGGTGTCATGTGATCAGCAGGCCCGTCAGTGGTTGATAGAAAAGTTGATTTCTGCTAACAGCAATGTTGTTCATCTTCTTGAACAGGAGGACAGGGTATCTCTCCAAAAGAGCAAAATACGCAGCAATCGCCCTTTTGGGCTTCAACACTTCGCCACAATCGGGACATTCCCAGAAAAATTGACAGGAAACCGTGGGCATTGTTTCGGTTGTTTTATGTCCACAGTTTGAACAGGTAAT
This sequence comes from Fodinibius sp. Rm-B-1B1-1, assembly GCF_038594945.1. Classification (NCBI taxonomy): domain Bacteria; kingdom Pseudomonadati; phylum Balneolota; class Balneolia; order Balneolales; family Balneolaceae; genus Fodinibius; species Fodinibius alkaliphilus. Next base: position 566,137 of record NZ_JBCFYD010000001.1, on the reverse strand, counting down.
GGTTGATTCTAATTGCACCTTGCTCATAGCCGATCAATTGAATTTCGCTTGTTCTCCTTGATCTCTTTAAAATGGGAGGGTGACAACCCGGTTTCTTTTTTGAACTGCCTGGAGAAATGTTGCTGACTGCTATAGTCTAGTTCCAAAGCGATCTGGCCAAGCGTCTTTTCATCATAGACGATGAGCTCTTTGGCACGTTCAATTTTCTGCAGGATAAAGTACCGCTCTATAGACTTGCCTTCGACTCCCGAAAACAGGCGACTAAGGTGCTGGTAGTCTTTGTGAATGTTCTCAGAGAGATAATCGGACAGGTTCTTTTCTAATGGTTCTTCTGATCGGACTTGCCGGATAATGAGCTGTTTGATTTGCTCAACAATACGGCTGTTTTCATCATCGATGATGTCAAAGCCATTATTGCGAATTATAGATACCAGGCGCTCATATTCTTTCTTGGTAACAGCTTTAGATAGGTAAAGTTCACCAAGTTCAATCTTTTGGACCTCGAAGCCGGCGTCGGTGAGTTTTTCCTGCAGCACTTCAGCGCAATGGCTGCACACCATGTTTTTGATATGAAAATGTTTGTGATCCATAACTTAAAAGGTATGATAATTTGAGAAAACTGTCACTGCGGTCAAACAGTGACAGTCTCGGGGATAGTGATGGGACGTTGGTTATCGTATGACATCGTTATCGGTTTCCCCCGTGCGGATGCGTACAGCTTGTTCTACGTTGGATACAAATATCTTTCCGTCTCCGTAGTTTCCGGTGTGCCCCTTTTCAACGATCACCGAAATTATTTCATCAACTCTATTTGTGGGTACAACAGTTTCCAGCTTAATACGCTGGACCAGTTGAGCAGCTTCTTTTTCTTGGGCATGTCCCCAACCGCGCACGTCACTCAGCGTAATGCCGGGGGCATCCTCAAGGTTTTCAAGGGCGTCAATGACATAATCGATCATGTTGGTTCGAATAAAAGCTTTGATCTCTTTCATAATATTTTTGTTTATAAAACCTCCAAGGTCTTGTAAACCTTGGAGGTTTAGGTATTAAAATTTAGAGTTCGGCGTGTGTGACCGGTTCGGCAAACCACTTGTAGATGGTCGGCAGTACGACCAGCGTAAGCAGGGTAGAGGTAAACAATCCACCTACAACCACGGCCGCCAGCGGGCGCTGCACGTTGGAGCCGATATCATTGGCTAGCAGTAGCGGCAACAGGCCCAAACCGGTGGTCAAGGCGGTCATCAGTACGGGACGCAGGCGCAGCAGCGAAGCCCGTACGACTGACTTCTCGGTGGACATGCCTTCCTCTCGCAGCTGATTGATATATGATACAATCACCAGTCCGTTAAGCACCGCAATACCGAAGATCGCGATAAAGCCTACCGCAGCCGGTACCGACAGGTATAGCCCGGAAATCCAGAGGGCAAAGATGCCCCCGATGGTGGCAAACGGAATATTCAGGAAGATAAGTACCGCATAGCGCCAGCTTCCAAAGGTGGAAAACAGCATAAAGAAGATCAGTCCCAGGGTAATGGGCACCACCACCATCAGGCGATTCATGGCCCGCTGTTGGTTTTCAAACTGTCCGCCGTATTCGGTAAAATATCCGGCCGGTAGATCTACTTGCTCTTCGACTTTTTGGCGGATCTCGTTCACGACACTACCCATATCTCGGCCGCGTACGTTCAGTTGCACATAGGTTCGACGACTCGCTTTGTTGCGGGATATTTGCTTGGGCCCGGTAAAGACTTCTACATCTGCAATTTGGGAGAGCGGTACCAGCGAGCCTTTAGCGGTACGAACGGGTAACTCCCGCACTTGTTCAATGCGTTTGCGTTGGTTCTCCTGCAGACGCACGAAGATATCGAAGCGGCGAATGCCTTCGAATACCTGTCCGGCTACCGAACCGCCAATACCGGTTTCCACGGTATTCAGAAAGTCGTCAATGCTGATGCCCAGTCGCGCCAGCTGCTCGCGATCAGGTCGCACGAGGATTTGCGGTTTGCCGCCCTGTTGCTGGGCGCGGACATCCACAGCTCCTTCTACGCTTTTGGCGACCTCGGCAATCTCTTGGGCCTTTTGAGCCAGGGTATCAAGATCATCACCATACAAGCTGGCCACTACCTGGGCGCGGACGCCGCTGAGCAGCTCATCCGTACGAAGCTGGATAGGCTGGGAAAAGTTGGAAGCCACGCCCGGCAGATCTTCCTGCAGTTTTTCAGCCATCGCCGACTGCAGCTCTTCATAGCTGCGTCCTGCTTCCCACTCATCGAGCGGTTTTAGGTTCACCACGTTGAAGACCACGTTCACCGGCTCGGGATCGCCGCCTACTTCGGCACGTCCTACGCGGGAATAGATGCCTTGCACTTCGGGGAAGGTCTGCATCGACTCTTGAATACGCTTCGTGTATTCTTTGGTAGTCGGTAAGTTAGCGCCCGGAGGTAGTACAGAGCGAACCGCAAAGGTTCCTTCCCGTAAGGTCGGCTGAAATTCGGTTCCCAGGAATGGGAACACGGCCATGCTTGCGGCAAACAGCACCAAGGCCCCACCGAAGACCATCTTGGGGAACTGGGTTGCTTTTTCAATCAGCGGGCGGCTGAATCCTTTTACTTTGCGGACCAACCACGGCTCTTTGTCCATCCCTTTGTCCGGAAGGATAAAGCTGGAAATGACCGGGATGTAGGTCAGGGCTAGAAAGATGGCTCCGCCCAGTGCAAAGGTAATGGTATAGGCCAGGGGCTTAAACATTTTACCCTCGACGCCTTCCAGCGAAAAGAGCGGGATGAATACGATAATAATAATGCTGGTCGCAAAGATCACCGGGCGTATCACTTCGCGTGCAGCTTCGCCTACCACCCGCACCAGAGATACATTTTCGGTATCCCGTTCTTCCAGCAGGCGATAGGTATTTTCCACGATCACGGTGGCACTATCCCCGATCATACCAATGCTGATCGCCAAGCCCCCCAGACTCATCAAGTTCGCCGATATGCCCATGAGGTTCATCCCAATGAAGGCAATCAAAAATGCAATGGGAACGGTGGATATAATAATAAGTGTCGAGCGAAGGTCCCCCATAAAAAAGTATAGGATGACTAGCACAAGAATGGCCCCGATGTACAGGGCATTGCTTACCGTACCTACGGCTTTGCTGACGAGCTGTCCCTGCGAGTAAAACGGTTTCATAATCATGCCGTCGGGCAGTGCTTTATTAATGGCATCGATCTTTTGATCCACTTGGGCCAGCAAGTCTTGGGTATTTGTACCAATGAGCTTGAGCACAAAGCCACCCACCGATTCCTCTTGGTCTTTAATGAGGGTCCCCCGTTTAATCTCGGAGCCGAATTCCACCTTGGCGACATCCTTGACGTAAATGGGCGTACCGCCAGAGTTCTTGACAATGATGTTTCGGATATCCTTCAGCCCCTGCTTGTCTGGCTTAATCCAGCCGTAGCCGCGGACGAGATACTCTTCGCCTCCTCGTTCCAAAAAGGAAGCACCCACATTCCGGTTGTTGCTGTTGATGGCTTTTTCCAGGTCTTCTAATGTAAGTCCCCGTGAAATAAGGGCGTTCATATCGGCATTGACCTGGAACTGGCGGACATCCCCACCGAGAGAAAGTACGCCGGTAACGCCGGGTACGGTCCGCAGCTGGGGTTTTACGATCCAGTCCTGGGCCGTGCGAAGCTCCATCAAGGAGTGGTCGGCGGTATCGGTGTTGGTCACTTCGTACATCATGATGGTCCCGAGTCCGGTAGTAATGGGACCCAGTTGGGGTTGTCCCAACCCATCAGGAATAGATTCTTTGGCTTTGGAGAGTCGTTCCATGACCAGCCGCCGAGCAAAATAGATGTCGGTGCCATCCTCGAAGTAAATGTTTACGCGCGAGAGCCCAAAAATGGAGGTACTTTGCACGCGATCTAGCTTGGGCAGCCCGTACATCGAGATTTCAATGGGGTAGCTGATCTGCGTCTCCACATCCACCGGAGAAAGACCGGGGCTGGAGGTAAACACCTGCACCATGGTAGGCGATACGTCCGGGAAGGAGTCAATAGGGACATCCTCAAAAGAGAAGTATCCATAGACGCCAACGGCCGCCACCAGAATGAGGATCGTCAAACGATTCTTTAATACGTTGTCTATTATTTGTTGAAGCATAAGTCTGTCATTTAAGAAATTCTATATTGCAACGAGCTGTTAATGTCCGTGGGATGCGCTTCGTCCCTGAGCGGTAAGAGCGGACTTCAGGTCAAAGGCTCCGGCGATGACGGCTTGCTGGCCGGGTTTCAGGCCCGAAGCAATTTCTACATAGCCCTCATTCTCGCTGCCCAGCATGACCTTGACCGGCTTGTAGCTGCCGTCCTCGTTGCCGGGGACAAACACCACTTGCTCACCCTCAATCGTTTGTACCGCATCAATGGGAATCATCGCAACGTTCCGTTCTTTCCCTGTTGATATGCGAGCGGTACCGAACATTCCGGCTCGTAGCTTTCGGTTCGGATTCTCAACAACCGCGCGAACCGGCATGGTGCGCGTCTGCTTTTCGAGGCTATATGAGACCCAGTCTGTTTTTCCCTCAAACGTCTGTCCGGGGATGCTTCGAACCGAAAGGCTTACATTTTGGCCTTTGTCCAGATACCGGATATCCTGCTCGTAGGCATCAATCATCACCCACATTTTGGAGAGGTTGGTTACGTGGATGGGCGTCTCACTGGGACTAATCGTTTGTCCGGGCGAAATATCCCGCTCCTGGATCACCCCGTCGAGCGGACTCGTCAGGTAAAAGTTAGACAAGGGCTCATCGCTGCCCGCTTGTATATTTTCGATGTCCTTTTTTGACAACCCATAGAGGCGTAGAGCCTCAGCCGCAGAATTCAGTTCGGCTTTGGCTTCCTGGTAATTGGCCTCGGCATCCAGCAACTCGGCTTGTGAAGATATTTCCTGATCATACAGCGACTGCTCACGTTTGTAGCGTGCCTCTTCGGCTTTGAGTCGGGCCCGGAGTCGAATAAATTCGGCTTTGGCTTTCCCCAAGCCCACGCTGCTCATGAGGGCAATCGGTTCATCCTGCTTAACTCGATCTCCCAAGTCTTTTATGACTTTCACTACCTTTGCTTCGATACGGGGACCAACTTTTGCTATTTGATCCAGATCGTATCCAACGCTGGCGGGTCGTGAAATGGTTGAAGAAGCACTTCCTTCGGACAGCGTTTCCACTTTGATGCCGAGGTTACCTTCTTGCTGCTCGGTCAGATGCACTTCACGGGCATGCTTTTGGGTTTCTCCGCTGTGTTGCGATTCCTGTTGATGTTGTTCGTTTTGGGTGTTGGCTTGGGAATCTGAATCAGATCCACAGCCTGCCAAAAGACTACCTAATAGAAGTCCGGCAAGTGTTAATATTGTTAGATTCTTCATGATTGGTAATTCTATATTCGTTCAAAAATTAGTTTGCAGAAATTTCAGAGAGGGGCGTGCCGATGAGGCGTTCGACTTCGGCTACGGCCCGGTTGTATTCGGCCAGGGCCTGGATGTAGCGAGTGCGCGTGGAAAACAGCGTGCGCTGGGCATCCAGTACTTCCAGGTAATCGAACTTACCCTGCCGGTAACCGGTTTGGGCCGCCTCAAAAGCCGTTTTAGCTCCGGGTAATACTTGGTCTTGCAGCTGATTGACCTCATGGGCCGCTGCATCGAGCTTATTGTATGCTGTTCGCAGGTTCTTGTAGGTTTGTGAGACAGCCGCTTCCCTTTGGGTTTCCACGCGACTGAGCTCATACTTCGCCGCTTTGATATTCCCCTGATTGCGATCAAAGAAGGGTAGAGGTATAGATACGCCTACTATGGCGGCGCTGGCACCCAAATCCTCCGCGCGTTTATATCCACCGCTCACGGTGATGTCGGGAATGCCTTTTGCCTGTTCCAGGTTAAGAGCAGATTCGCGCTGCTGTAATTTGGTAGCCCACCGCGCCACATCCGGATTGCGCTGGATATAGGTTTGCACCTTGGCGTATTCGGGAATAGCAGAAGGCATACTCAGCTGACCTTTTAACTGCTTGAATTGTGGTTGCTCGCTTCCCCAGTAGGCAGCCAGTGAGCTACGAGCGGATTCCCATTTACTGCGGGCATTTTCCAGATCGATTTTTGCGCGGGAAAGCTCAACCTGGGCTTTGGTCTGGGCCAGCTTGGAGACTTTTCCGGCCTTCACTTGGGCAGATATGGAGTTGTACAGGTTTTGCGCCACATCAACCAGCTCTTTTTGCTGCTGCCACTGGCGCTGAGCTTCCAGTGCTGAGATGTAGGCTTTGGTCACTCCGGTCAGCACGTCCAGCCGTTGGGCTTCATAATCCCATCCGGCCAACTCTTTTGTGGCTCTTGCCAGTCGTTTGCGCTTAAGTCGGTCAGCGCCCAGCAGGATTTTCTGTCCCAATTTGACGGTTACTTCTCGGCCGTCGTAGCCTTCAAAGGGTCCCGTCCCGCCAAAGTTTTCCATCTCGGCGTTAAGAGTTGGGTTCGGAAGAAGCGAAGCCTGAATGCGTTCGGCTTCTTTGACGCGCACCTGCCAGCCGTAGCTTTGCAGCTGGGGATTTTCGAGCAGGGCTTTGGACAGCGCATCCGAGAAGGTCAGCGTATCTGAAATGGTGACCTTGGTTGTAGTATCCTGCGAGTTTACGTTCATATTTAAGGCGGGAGACGTCTCGTAGGTTTGGTCTCCCAGTGTGCTTTCTGAAGGTGGTTCAATAACGGTTTCTTCTGTGGCACAACCGGCAGCAAGCACAAGCATGCCGAGGGCCAGTAGTGGTTTAAATAATTTCATGTGTTTCCAGCCAATTTTTGTTGTTATAGAGGGGCAAGCAGAACCAGAAGGATATAACTATTCCTTACCTGATTACATTACTTGCAAGTGAAATGGCGATATGGAAGGGCTGGAACTACTTAGTTGTAGAGGATGCGAACAACCGTTTTGAGCGAAGCTGTTATCGTATCCTCAATCAAAGGAGGGCTGTAAGAAACAAGTTGAAAGACCCGTGATTGCGGGAGGTTTTCAACCTTACTGTTCAGAATTCCATCAAGAAATTTGAGTGTGCGTTCTTGATCAAACCGGGTGGTCTGTTGTTCTTTTGAGCAAATCAGAGAAAGGGAGACATCATGGTGACTGTCTTCTACATTATCAAAGGTAGGCTCTTCATGAACGTGCTGATCTTCAGCATGAACGACATCTTCCGAAGGGAAGCTGAAGATGGAACCGACTTCTGATTCGATATTGATTTGCCCATCTTCTTCAAAACAATAGACGAGACTGTCAACAAATCCGTGGATGCTAAGAAAATGCAGTCCAAACAGGAAAAGAAGGGCAAGCGTGATGCTCTTGAGGCTTTTCTTGTATGTGGATTGGATCTGATGCATTTGGAAATCTTTTAAATTAAGCCCAAAGTTAGGGAATAGCTGGGAGGGAAAAAAGCGAAAATGACTAAGAACTTAAAAGACTATTATAGGTTTTTAGTGATTGCAAAATTTTAACATGTTTTTCGAAAACAACAGAAGATAAAATAGGTTAAACCATATACGGAATATCGGAAGCATGAGAAGGATAAGCATAGACCATCTTTTTTAGTGCTGTTGCTTTCAGGTTCTGGTTCATAGCCATTGCAAAGAGGTTAATAATCTCTTCAGCCTTACTCCCTAAAATATGAGCTCCGAGTATGTGACCGGTTTCTTTATTGATGATGGTTTTAAAAGCAGCGGTTGATTCATTGGTCCGCCGGTAGGAATACCATTCATCTGTTTTTTTGAAGTTGACCTCTATGTCATTGCCCGCATCGCGAGCCTGTTGTTCGGTTAACCCGACCATAGCCAGAGGCGGGATGGTAAACACTGCGGTAGGCTGAGCCGGATATTCTGCTTTTCGGTGGTTTCCATCCAGCAGATTCGAAGCAACAACATGAGATTCAAATCCGGCTACCGGGGTTAATGGCAGGCCATTGGAATCAACGGCATCACCGGCAGCATAAACGTTGGGATTGCTAATACTTTGCAGGTACTCATTTACCTTAATTCCTTCTTTAGTTCGTTCTACGTTTCCTTCTTTCAGTTGCATATTATCTATGTCAGGAACGCGACCGGCACCGTGGATGACCAGGTTTCCTGTATAGGTTTGCGCATTACCCTTTTGAGAGGCTTCTACTCTATAAGAATTTCCATCCTTTGTAACGGACTTTACTTCGGTATTCAGATGGACCTTGATATTTAATTCTCCGGTCCTCTCCAACAGTATGTTAACTAAATCTGCATCAAAACCTTCCAGGGGGCGCTCTCCTTGATGCAGAATTTCTACCTGGGCGCCTGCCAGTGCAGCGATAAAGGCAAACTCAAAGGATATATACCCTCCGCCCACAAAAATAAGTTTGTCGGGTAGTTCGTCCAGTTCTAAGAATTGTGTACTGGTGATTAAGTGCTCAAATCCATCGATAGGAAGTGGAGCTGGTTTTGCTCCGGCGGCAATAAGAAAATTATTAGCTTTCAGGGTTTCGCCATTTACCTCAATGGTTTCTTCATCTACAAAAGATGCCCGTCCGTGAATAGGAGTAATGCCTACCCTCTCCATGCCCTTTTCTCGATTTTCCGGTACGGGCTGGGTAAAGGTGCGTTTGAATTCCATCAACTCCTGCCAATCGATGGACGTAGCACCGGAAATACCGTGGCCCTTCATCCTAAGGTTCCAATCAATTAGTTCAGCGGCCCCGACCAGCACTTTTTTGGGGTCGCAGCCCCGACGGGCGCAGGTACCTCCAAAGGGGCGCGAGTCAATTTGTGCAACTTTCCAGCCCGCTGTTGCGCATTTTCCGGCGGCCGTTGAGCCGCCCGATCCGGTGCCAATAACAATGAGGTCAAAGTGTTTAGCCATATCAGCAACAGGATTTATTGGCTTGAATAGGCGGACATGGGGTATCCCCGTATGAACAGAACACGCAGCAGTCGCCATTTTGTGGTTTTAGTACTTCTTCGCAATTCGGACACTCCCAAAAAAACTGGCAGGAATCGGTTGGCATTTCCTCCTCCGATTGATTCCCGCATTCAGGACAGGTGATTGTAGATATTTTAGTAATATTCGACATCGTTTAATTGTTCGGTTCTACATTATTAACGACAGTAAATCCGGTCTCATTAATAGCAGCTGTAATGGCCTCCCGGTTGGTCTTGCTCTGATCGTATTTAACGGTCGCCTTACCGGTATCATACGAAGCGTCAGCTTCTAGAACCCCATCTACACCGCTGGCAGCATTTTCGACAGTCGCCTCGCACCCGGTGCAGGTCATGCCTTTAATGTCCCAGGTGATGGTATGCACCTGGCTTTCCTGTACATAAACCACTTGTTTTTCTTGGCTGGGGAAAAAGGCGTCCGAATAATACGGGAATGCCAGCAGCAGGGCAGCCAGGACGGTTACCACACCCAGAAATCCTTTGGTCTGCCAGAAAGAGTGGTCCTCCTCACAGGTACATTCCGGATCCCATTGGGGCCTGAGCTTTTGATACCAGGCGAATCCCAGCAGCAGGGCGGTCAGACCAATTAAATACGGCCGAAAAGGCTCAACCCATGAAAAGGTCGATGCCACACCGCTAATACCTGCCAGAAATGCCAACACTGGAGTTACGCAGCAGAGGGATGCCACAAACGCGGCAAAAAGGCCGGCGCCCATCCATTTCGTATCAGTGTAATCTTGGTTTTGCTTGTTCATGCGGCTAACACCTCCAGGATATTGTTGTCTTTAATGTGATCAAAATTGGGTGAAAGAATCTCATTAAATAGCGGATTCAGCGAGTAAAAAATGGTTTGTCCGTCGCGCTCGGTTTCCACCAGTCCCCCGTCTTTCAGTTTTCGCAGGTGCTGGGAGATGGCCGGCACGCTCATATCCAGGATATCACTCAGGTCACAGGGACAAAGGTGCTCTTCTTTGCTAAGCAGATAAAGGATCTTAAGGCGCACGTCGTTGGCTGCCAGTTTCAGAATATTAGTTAACCGGTCAATAGATCCTTCTACTTCTTCCAGGGAATCAATACAACGGTTAATCTGGTTTAGGTCGGCGACCTCACGAATACATTCTTGCTTGCTCATAAATACTGGCTGTTGGTTGCGTTTTATTATTACAACATAAGTATTATAATTTACTTATTTAATTAAATACTTAAATAAAAATTTAAACTGTCCATACCTATTACTGAAGGTGGTTATCTTAGCTGTTTACCGGTTTCTGTCTCTCCTTCGAGGGCGCCAAGAATTGGGCAATCTCCTTTGGGTCCTTCCCCGGCGCATGAGTCGATCAGCTCAATCAGGATTTCCTTAATGTGTTGCAGGTCTTCAATCTTCTCTTTGACATCTTGGTATTTTTCTTGGGCCTCCTGTTTAATTTCCGAACAGGTGGTATCTTCATCCAAACGCAGCTCCAGTAGCTCCTTAATTTCGCTGAGGGTAAACCCTAGCTGTTGTGCCCGCTTAATAAATCGGATTTGATCGATGTGTCGCTGTGTAAAGATCCGGTAGCCGGAACGGCGTCGGTCTGGTTTGGGAATCAGTTCCCGCTCCTCATAATAACGAACCGTTTCTTTGTTGACCCCCGCCCGGTGGGCTACTTCCCCGATTTTAAACGTGGTGATGCCCTCATACTTTTGGTTCATGTCTTCTCTCATATGAAGAAAAATATAATAAATAAACTGGGGATGGCACCTAGAAAAGATGTCACCCCAGTAAAGTTTTTAATTAACCTTTTCCATCGTTTTCCCACAGCAACAAGTCGGGTTTTGCATTCCCGAGCAGTCGCTGGGTGCTCCTTTGGTAACCGTGACTTCGCATCCGCAACTGTCATCGGGACACCGGTAAACTTCTCCTTTTTTAAGTGGCATAACAATATCTTTTGTTTATTATAGAATGCAATTCACCTATAATATAAGGCCTGTACCATGGTCGAGAGTCAAATAATATTAATTATTGCTAGACGACCAGTGAAGCGCGGAGATTTTCCAGTTGCCTTCTACCTTTTTCAGGACAGCCAGTTCAAGACTGCTAAGATCTAATTTTCTATCGCTATAGGTGCCCCAGGTATGGGTTTGAGTTGAGACCCAGGCGGTATTTTTATCAATCGAAACATTACGTGATTCAACTTCACGTTTCATGGCACTCAGAAATTTTCCATCAGAATGAAAATGGTGAGACAAGTATTCCTCCTTAGTTTCGATATTTCCGCCTTCCAGGATTCGGACTGATTCTGAGAGTAGATTCTGGGCTGCTTGACTGTCGTTCTCAATAATGGCTTGGTGGAATGCATCAAGCGTCTTAATTACATTTCTCTCTGTAGGAGAATCTTGTCCTATAGCAATGGATGTTCCGATTATAAACAGACAAACTGCAGTTAGTGATATTCGTGTAAACATAATATAGTTTTAAAATGATTAATTGAGTTGCGTTAAGGTCATTCGATCAATAAGTATGGTTCCAGTTCCATTTAGCTTTAGCCCCACACTTCCGGCCTCAGGGGCATCCCCATGGCCATGAACAACCATCTCTTTGTTGATATAACCCCGGAAATGCGTGCCGTTGCCCACAGTGCGAATAAATAGCATCCCTGAAGCGGAGTAGGACTCCTCTGCAAATACTTCACGGTTGCCGTCACTAACCCGACCTTGGGATATTTTGCCATCGGAAGTTAAGGTCACAAAATCATAGTTTTGGGCATCCTGCACGTGGTTAACGAGCGAAATATCTCCCTCAAAATCAGACAGGTCCAGGTAGTAATCTACTTGCACGTTTTGGAAGGAATTATGGCCGGTAAAGAAATTCGACAGGGAGTCTCCGCTCAACTGCAGCAGATAGTTGTTGTCGCTTTTAACTACAGCGGGTTGCAGATCCTGAATAGAGCCTTCCAGCCAGTGGAAATTTTCGAGCAGTGCGCTCACCGCATTGGGCCCCATTTCCCATGACCAATTGCCGTTTTCCTGAACGGTGAACGTGGTACCTGTTTCAGCCATCAGGCTGTCGGTTGCGACAGAAGTGCTTTCCTCCTGTTGTAACAACTGCCCGGTGCCGGCGCCATAGCCAAAGACCAATTGTGCACCGTGATCGCCGGTTTCATAGAGGAAGAATACCCCAGGCAATGCAAGGACAAACAGCCCGATTCGAATGGCCTGCTGATCTATTTTTTGATACCAGTGGAGCAAGATCCGTAGTATGGCGTAGATACCGAAAAACCATACCGTCCAGAGAGCCCAGTCGCTATGTTCGGTTAAGATTGATTGCGCTCCCGACGGCAGAAACACGCTGTTGGCCGCAAGGTTGCCCGTATAGTAAGCGGCAATAGCCGAAACAGCGCCAACTCCGTAAAGGATCGTTGTTTTTAGATCATCCCACCAGTTATCGGGTAGAAAGAAGTTTAACAAGTCCATCAATACCGCCAGCAGAATAATGGCTATTGGGAAATGAACAAGGATCGGGTGAATATTGGGTGCCCATTCGGGAATTAATTCCATAACAAGAGTTTCTATTAATTATAACAGTTGCGTATATGCGAATGCTGATAATCCTAAAACATTAATGATAATAAATATGGAGACAGCAATTCTCTTGATCTTTCCGCCGCCTTCCATATCCATCATTTTCATTCCATGGGTCTGCATGTACTTTTTATGCAGCCATATAAGTATGCCGGCTATCCAGATAAAAATGAGATTCATCCAGAAGGTATAGTCAATTTTGAATTGGGTGATCTCCGATACGACCCGCCTGCTTTCGGGGACGATGTCCAGAAATGAGAAGAGTCCGTTTAAGATGAGTGCTGTAAGAACAATACTAACAAACATCACACCGGCTATATAAAGCGCTACCCGCCAGCCGTAGTATTTGGCATTGATGTGAACAAGCGGTGGTACCATCAGATCAGAATAGATGAAGCCCATGATACCGGCAAAGAGGACTCCGTTTTGATTCAAGACTGTTGCCAGGGGAATATTTCCCATAGAACCAATAAAGGTAGCAGCTGCTACAAAAGGAGCTACAAGGGCATTCTCCAAGGTTACCAGCCAGCCGGGCAGGTGCTGAGCTTCCGTCAGAAAAAGGCTCGCCCAGAACGATTCGGGGACCAGCACGGCCACAAAGCCGGCAATAGTAAATCCAATCAGGATATCCTCCCAGGCCATCTTCCAGTCATTGACAAATTTGTGACCTACCAGTTGCCACCCTTCTTTACTTTTGATGCGTTTTTTCCAGTCAAAGTCTTCGATCAGCTCGTCCCCTTCGCTTTCTACTTTCTCCCGGGCGGCCTCCAGCCAGCTGTCGGGATAGGTCCATTTGATGAGCAGGCTGCTTATAGCAATAAGTACAAGTCCCCCAATAAGTTCCGCGGCTAAAAACTGCCATCCCAGGAAGATTAAAATCAATATTCCAAGCTCAATAACAAGATTTGTGGATGCAAACATGAAAGCCACACCGGCAATAAAATGAGCTCCCTTTTTGATGAGGGCCCGTGCTGCTGCTAATGCAGCAAACGAGCAGGACGAGGAAGCCGCTCCAAAGAAAGTGGACAGTGAAATACTTTTGAAATCAGCTTCTCCCATATATTTGGTAAGCTCTTTCTTGGGGACAAAGGCCTGGATCATACCGCTCACAAAGTAGCCCAGCACAAAAGCCCAGCCGGCTTTCCAGAAAAAACCCAGTGCCGTTTTTGCTGATTCACCGTATAGACTTAAAAAATCCATAAGTAATAATGGTTGCTAAATTTTTGCTTTCAAGTGCATACGCCCAGTCGTTCAAACCGGGCGCATGGTATTAGATTATAATGGGATATTAAAGTACTTGATTAATAAATAACTATATCAGTTATAATCACTTAAGTAATTCATTTTTTCTCTTATTAAATTCCTCTTCATCAATTTCGCCCTCAGCATACCGGCGTTTAAGGATTTCCATCGGTGTTTCTTTAGGCTGAGTCTGACTGGCTGGACCAGAGTTCATTACGGCCCGGACAGCAACTATGACCAGCGCGATAACTAGAAACCACCAGATAAACATCATCCATCCACCTCCAAAGAAATTGAAATCATGCATAAGATCTCACCACTGTGTTGTTTAATATTAATTAAAGTAGAATCAACCATTAAAACCACATGCGAACGCCGCCGAGCAAACTCAGGTTACTCACATGTCCGCCTTCAGCGCGAGCCATATCGGCGGTTTCGCCCAGCTTGCGTTCCCAGTTGATGCCGATATAGGGAGCAAATTCCCGGACGAACTCGTAACGGAGCCGGAAGCCGAGCCCGATGTCGTTAAATCCGGATCCGACGCCCCATTCCGGAACATCCTGCAGGGCCACACTGGTTTCGAAGATCGGCTGACCGATCAGTCGTTGCGTAAATAGTAGGTCATACTCCGCTTCCAATGAGGCCGAAATATCACCGTCCTCGCTGACAAACATACCGCCATCAACGTGGAAGAAATAGGGGGCCATGCCTTGCAGGCCAATTACCGCAAAACCTCTGGACTTGTTGCCCCCATCTTCATAGGCCAGGTCGTATCTTATTCCTCCCTGAATGTCAAAATAAGGACCAATGGCCCGACTGTAGAGGCCTTGGAATTCCATTTCGGCTTCGCTCTCGGTGGTCAGCGCTTCGCCGTGAGATTTAAACCATAATTTGTTCAGATCTTTGCCTACATACCCTTGCACTTCCCACATCAGGGGATTGACGCCGCTAACGCTGCGGTACTCCAACTTTTCAGCAATCAGATAGACGTAGGTTTTATCGTCCATCATCAAGTCGTTGCTGAACTCAGGTGCTTTTTGGGCAAAGGCCGAACTGCCGGTGATTATGATGATAGCGAAAATAGTGAGAATGAATGATGAGGTGCGTTTAATCATGGTCATTATGGTGCAATTTTGTATGTCAGAAAGAATTCGTTCGTTAAGGCTCGTTGGATGTACTTACGAATAGTCCTGTCCGTAGATGCTGCCGTCTTCGTCGGCCACCTGGACCACGCGAAACATGCCGCGTTCCATGTGGTAGAGGATGTGGCAGTGGAAGGCCCAACGCCCTTTGTCACGTGGCGTAATGAGGGCCGAAATCCGCTGCGCAGGTTGTACGAGCAGGGTATGCTGGCGGGGATTGTATTGCCCGTTTCCGTTTTCCAGCTCCATCCACATGCCGTGTAGGTGAATCGGGTGTTCCATCATGGTGTCATTGACCAGCGTGAGCCGGAGCCGCTCGTTGTGGGTAAATTCAATGGGACCATCCACTTCATGAAACTGCTCGCCGTCGAACGACCACATGTAGCGTTCCATATTGCCGGTTAGGTGTAGTTCTACTTCACGCTGGGCATCGCGGGTGTCTTTGTTGGGACGCAGGCTTTTTAGATCGTTATAGACCAGTACTTTTCGTCCGTCGTTGCCAAGACCAATACCGGGTTCATCGAGCCGGTCAAACTGGTTTTGGGCAACGGCCGCTGCCCCCGGCCCGTGCTTGTCGGGGCCGTGTTTTACGGGGGTCTTCTTCATGGCCGGCATTTGCATATCGCTATGATCCATATCTCCGTGGTTCATATCGCCATGGTCCATACCCTCCATGTCGCCCATAGCCATCATCATGCCCATGTCTCTCATGCTGCGTTTGGGACGGGGGCGAAGCTCAGGTACCGGCGCTTCCATCCCTTCGCGCGGCGCAAGTGTGCCACGGGCGTAGCCACTACGGTCCAGGGATTCGGCAAAAATGGTATAGGGTTTTTCTTCTTTGGGTTCGACAATCACGTCATAAGTCTCAGCAATACCGATACGGAATTCTTCGATGGGTACCGCCTCCACATTTTGGCCGTCGGCGGCTACCACCGTCATCTCCAGGCCGGGAATGCGAACATCAAAGGCCGTGGTCCCGGCAGAAGCATTGATAAATCGCAGGCGCACTTTTTCACCTTTTTTGAACAAGGCGTTCCAGTTAGAATTGGGACCACGTCCATTCATCAGATACGTATAGGTCGCACTGGTTACATCCAGCAGATCCGTGGCGCTCATCCGCATCTTGCCAAAGGAGAGATAATCCTTAACAGCATTACCAAACCCATCTTCTTTGACATCATTGATAAATTCTCCGAGGTCTCGCTTCTGATAATTATAGTACCCTTCCTGCTTCACGCTGTGTGCCAATACGTCGTGGGGATCTTCAAAGGTCCAGTCGGAGAGTACGATCGGGTACTCACGGTCGTATTCGACCGGATCTTCATCGGCCGGGTCGATAATCATGGGACCGTAATGGCCGAGCTGTTCCTGCAGGCCCGAGTGGCTGTGATACCAGTAGGTACCACTCTGTCGCACTGGATAGCGATATTCAAAGGTTTCACCGGGGGCGATGCCGTCAAAACTAACGCCAGGTACGCCATCCATCTGGAAAGGCAACAGGATTCCGTGCCAGTGGATAGAAGTCGTATCATCCAGCTTGTTGGTTACTCGAAGCAGTACGTCTTGCCCTTCTTTGAGGCGAATGAGCGGGGCAGGTACCGTTCCATTAATACCGATGGCTTCTCCTCGCTTTCCATCGATCTGGTGTGCCATTTTGCCGATGGTCAGATCAATAACGTTGTCCGGTCCCTGGGGAGTGAGTACGTTTTCGTTTGTGGTGTTAAATCCGCCAAGGGCATAACCTGGCAAGATGGAGCTTACTCCTGCAAATGCCGCCATTGAGGCGGTATAACGTAGAAAGCGACGGCGTGTCATGTTATTATCTTCACTCATAGCTGGTTATATGTCCTCTTTTATTCAGTGTTATAGCAATATGATTCTGAGATAGTGCCGCAATATAAGGGGTAAACCTTAAATCAAGCTTAAAACATTATTGGTCAGCATCTTTTATCTTTAGGTCGTTATTTAAATAATCAGAAAGTTAGTAGTATGTGGATATTATTAGTCGAAGATGAAAAACAGCTTGCCCGTTCCCTCAAGCGTGGACTGGAAGAAGAAGGGCATGTAGTGGAAGTGATGCACGACGGAGAGGAGGCTGAGCTGCAGGGACTGGTCAATGATTACGACATGGTGATCCTGGACTGGCGGTTGCCCCATCGGGACGGCAAGCAAATTCTGGAGCATTGGCGGGCGGAAGAGCGGACCTTCCCCGTTCTCATGCTAACGGCCCTGGGGGATTTGGATCACAAAGTGTCAGGCCTTGATGCGGGCGCCGATGATTATATGGGCAAGCCGTTTTCGTTTGAAGAGCTGCTGGCCCGCGTTCGGGCATTGGGACGACGGTCCTCGGAGATGCAGAACGATGAGGTGGTCTCGGTAGGGCCCATTGAGTTGGATGCGCGCAAACACTGGGTAAAAGTATGCGGTATTAAGCGTTCGCTCAGGCCCAAAGAATTTATTCTGTTGGAACTGTTGCTTGGAGAGCCGGAAACGGTGTTTTCAAAGACGCAATTAGCCGAGCGGGTCTGGGGCTCGGCCTACCACGTGAGCGATAACACCATTGAAGCTACAATTTCAACACTGCGCCAGAAGTTGGCCGAATCGTTTGATGAATGCGGGAAAATATTCTTGGAGGATCATTCTCAGGTGATTGAAACGATTCGGGGTGCAGGGTATCGACTACATAGTGACCTAATTAACAACAATGAGTAGCATTGTGAGTAGCATAACAAGCTTTTTTGATCGGCTCTCAATCTCTAAAAAACTGGCATTTTGGTATGGGCTAAGTTTGTTCGTGATGCTCAGCCTGTTCGGTTACTTTTTATACGAGTCGTACCATCAGTCGATCCATCATAACTATGATCGCCACCTTCGGTTCGAGGCCGAACAACTGCTCCCGCATATCAACACCTCCGGGGATACGCTGGCTATTGACTTGTCGGGATATAGTCGCAATGCGGCACTTAAAAGTGGCGTCGAATACGGAACCTACGTGCGGCTATACAACCAGAACGGCCAACTCATTTACCGGAGTCCGAACTTTATCGATGTCGATCAGCCACTGGAAACAGAGATCCCCAATGAGACGGAAGAGTATTCCTTCAGCAGCCAATGGCAGGACCTGCCGGCACGAACACTTTTCTACCCGATCCATGACTCCGGTGGAACGTTTTGCGGCTGGCTGGAAGTGACCGGATTTGAATGGACGCTGCACGAAGAACTGAATCGGTTCAGAAGGTACCTGTTGGTTCTAATTGCCATAAGTGTGGCATTTTCTATTCTCGGGGGATACTGGCTTTCCCGAAGAGCACTAACGCCGGTAGCCTCTATCAATGAAGCAGCCAAATCAATCACAGCCACCGATTTAGACAAACGTATTCCGGTAAACTACCAGGTAAAAGACGAGCTGACCGACTTGGCCGAAACCTTTAATATGATGCTCAATCGCCTGCAAAAAGGCTTTGAACGAGAGAAACGCTTTACCTCCGACGCCGCCCACGAACTCATGACCCCACTTTCATCGATGCGCAGTAATGCCGAGATTATGCTCCGTAAACCCCGTTCCAAAGAGGAATACCAGGAAACGATAGAGCGTATGCTGAAAGAGGTTCAAAAGATGAGCGAAATGGTGCATCTGTTGCTGCAGCTTTCACGGGTAGAATCGGTACACCGCTCGAAGCCGGAGAAGGTTTGTATAAGCCGCATTACAGAAGCAGTGGCCGATCAACACCAGGAAAGTGCTCAGGCAAAGAATATCAGTATTCAAACGCAGATTGATCCTGACCTGCAAGTCCGGGCGCATGGAGCGTACATTGAAGAGGTGATCAACAATCTGATGGAAAATGCTGTGAAGTACACACCTGAAGGTGGCCAGGTAAAGCTGCAACTACAACGCAGCAGCGGCAAGGCAGTTATCCACCTGAATGATACTGGCATCGGTTTTGAGGAGGAGACCAAAAAGCATCTTTTTGAACGGTTTTACCGGGCCAATGAGTCAGAAGTACAACAGCAGTCCGGAAGTGGCTTAGGGCTGCCACTCGTAAAAGCCATTATCGAATTATATGGTGGAAAGATTCGAGCTTATAGTGAAGGAGAGGGGAAAGGAAGTACATTCGTGGTTGAGTTGCCGCTGGCAGATGGAAAGGAAATTTAATGCGGTTTGCTCGCTTCGATTTTTTTGAAAATGCCCTTCGCAGTTAAATCCTGAACCTTTTCAATACTCCAGCCAGCCTTTTCAACATTTTCGACCGTTTGCCGAGCAATGTGAACACCACTTATATAGTGTATTGGGCTGTCAAGTCTATCCATTAACGAACCTAGCATAGGATTTTCAGCACGCATGTGTTCCAACAGATGAAGTTTACCACCAGGCTTGGTGACGCGCAGGGCTTCTTTTAATCCCAAAATGGGATCTGGTACCGAGCAAAGCACAAAGGTTGCAACCACTTCGTCAAAATGATTGTCTGGAAAATCCATGTCCTGGGCATCCATCTCTTTAAGGATAACATGGTCTTTTTGTTTATCCTTCAGCAGCCCTTTTGCCCGTTTGAGCATGCCGGGAGAAAGGTCTATTCCTGTTATTTCAATCTCTTTAGGGTAGTACGGGATGTTTTTACCAGTGCCCACGCCGATTTCCAATACTTTTGGACCGTGGATCTGTTGCCAAAGTTTTTCTCGCCATTTTTTATACCAAAGATGTTCGACCGGCCACTCCATCAGATTATATATAACTGATGTAGCGTTGTACCGCTTTTTAGTAAATTGGGTTTGTTTAGGATTTGAATTATTCATTCGAATCGAGACTGTATATTAAATTTATTTTTATTCGGATTTATAGTAAGCGTATCATGAAATAACTCCCGTCATCACTGGTAAGTTTTTGGCGTATGATTCCCCGTTCTTTATCTATGATTTCAATTACATTGTAAGCAAAACCTTTAACTTTTATGCCGAGTACATACACACTAAGATCTACATCTGAGTTAATTTGATACTGTCCAGCTTGTAGCGTATCGTTAGTTATAACCTGTCGGTCGTAGATGGTTATTTTGCTTTTTCCTCCCAGAAAACCCACCAGTCCCTTGTCGATATTCATCTCAAATTCAATGGATTTCATTTCCCATCCTGGGTCTGGCGTTACAGGGTAAAAAGCATTGGTATCCAGTAGGTTGACCTTGATTTCACTACCTTTTCCATAGTTGGTAAAGGGAAAGACATTCAATAATATGCGCCGTTCGTCCGGTCTACAGGTGTAGATTGTTTTGGTGCTGTCTTGTAGCTCCCCTTTAGCATTGTATGAATAAAGTTCAACTGGAAGACGATAGGTATTGGCTTTTTCTTCTATGGTACCGACTATTAGCTTTTGATATGACTCAACCTCTTCCTCTTTGCTATAGTTGCATTTTTTGTACTCGTTGCCGTCAATTTCAAAGAGTAGCATTTGGGTATCCTGGCCAAAACTTAAAGACGGAAGTAAGATATACAAGCACAGGATGAAGAATAGTTTTAAGCAGTTCTCTGTTTTTTTATCAGGCATTAATCAGGTATAACTATTTAGTTATTCAACTGGCAAAGGAATGCACCCATATCCTTGCTCCAAGGCTTGTTTGGAAAATTGGTATGCTTCTTCAATGATCATTTCAGTCTTGCTGAAATCCAACACGCTCTTGAGACGGGTATTAATACAGAGATCCAAGAGGTACAGCTCTGTATTGGCAGCAATTTTTTGAATATCATTTCTCAATTTTTCGTGTTGGCTGACTTGGGCAGTACGAATGATCATATTAAACAGTCCATTTACCGTGTTTTTGAACTGGTGTCTACAATCGCTCAACATGCAATAGATGGCATCTGCTCCCAGGTCGTAAGCTTTGTCTATAGGGATGTTGTTGGTGATTCCTCCATCAACCATTTGATTGCCATTTATAATTTGCGGAGGAAAATATACCGGTAGGGCACAACTTGCTAGCAGGGCAGGTTGTAATTTACCCTTATCGATATAGGTGGAACCGGCTTTTTGAAGGTCGGTTGCTACTACCGTCAGCGGAATATCGAGTTCTTCAAAAGAATCGACTGGTAGATTCCTTTTCAGGAAATGTTTTATACCTGTGGGTTTGAACAAACTAGAAGCATTACCCCATTTCCATAGAAGCTCTGGGTTGAACCGGTAAAGTTTCTGTTCTGAAATTCCTTTCCATAGTTCTTTTAGTTGACTTATATCTAGTCCAGAGGCAATGAAAGCCCCGTTAATAGCCCCAATTGAAGTGCCAATAATATAATCTGGTTTTACCCCCTGCTCCACCATAGCTTGATAGAAACCAATTTCAGCAGCGCCTTGGGCCCCACCTCCGCAGAGAACAAGTGCGGTTTTATTAGACTTGGCATGCATATTATTGGTTGCCTTGTTCTTGTACATTCAACTCTTCTGCATTCCAGGGGGTTACACGGTCACTGTAGGTATTGCTAATTCGGATGATATCTTCTTGGGAAATATTCGGTTGATCTCCCTCACTTTTCGTACGCAGGTGATTGAGAATGGCCGCCATTTCCGCTGCACTGAGTCGTGCTTTAAAAGAAGGCATGTTGCCCTGATAAGATTGTCCGCTGACTTCTATTTCTCCCGAAAGGCCATGAAGAAGGATGCGAACGGGGACGGATTTATCACCAGTTATCCACTCTGAATCGACAAGTGGTGGGAAAGCACCGCCAATTCCTTCTGCATGATTGCCGTGGCAGGAAGCACAATTTTGGGCAAAAAGGGATTCACCGTTAAGTAAAGAAGGATCTCCCTCATCATTGAAGGGAACTTCCGACGTTTCATCCGTGCTGGGGCTCATTTGTCTCATCTTGGCATATCCTTCTGAAAGCCGCCTGTTCATCTCTGCCATTGATTGTTGCTCCCTTTTTTGATGCATAGTTGCCATTCGGTCGTGCATACTCATCATTTGGTTGTACCATTCACTTGTCATGTTATTCTGCATATGCATACCCATGCCTTCTGCCATCATCTTATCGCCCTGCATGTGCCGGTCCATGTGCATACTCATCATCTGGCGATGGTTGGTATCCATCTGTTGGTGCATCTGCTGCATTTGGGAATAAAGCGATTTCAATTCCGCTGGCAGAGTATCTGTTTCTGCTTCGTAGTTTGCCAGCAGCATTTTGTAATTAGACTGCAGGGAATCGTAAGCGGTTTCTAATTCCTCCCGTTGTTCCTCACTCATGTAGCCAGAGCCTCCCATTTGACAGGAGGATAGAAAAATGAGGAGTCCAATTGTTAACGCATAAAGTCCAATGTCTTTTTTATTCATCACAACCCTCTTCTCTAGTTAAAGTTAATTCATGATAAACTTCTTTTAATATGATTCATAACCATCCGTTTCTAAATCCTGCTTTTTTTAACCCATTTACAATGTATTTGGAGTCTTGCATGAGGTGCCATATCAATTCCGAACGATAGTTTTCTATCATCAAGACAACCGGCCCAAGATTGATACCATAATGATCGGAAGACGTCCACCCATTACTTGCATTTTTCCCATTTGGATAACTAAGATTGAAACTACATCTCAGACAATATTTTCCTGTGATCTCGGGATAAACATCTTGGAAATTTTGAATTGTTGGCAGTACAATTTCTGGTGCGAAGGGTAGTGAAGTGACTACAGCCCACGGGGCAACCGTACCATCATCGGGACCATAGGGTGCACCACGGGCAACATAGCCAAAGAAGGGGCGTTCAATGCCGTTGATTTTTTTTGTGTTCCAACCCGGGCCGTCGCTGGCTGTTATTCCCCAGAAATTTTCCCCGTAGCCTTTAAAGTCCAATGGATTTTGTATAGCGTATTCTCGCTGGACATACGTTGCCCGACGGCTGTTTTCAAAATAGTCGATTCCCTTTTCACGCATAAAGCCGTCCTGGATGCCACGAAAATCGATCCAGATTTGAGAATACTGATGGATAAACAGCGGGCCGCCGTAGATGAATTCATAGCCATATATTTTCTTCCATTCATAGGAAGAAGTCCAGGCTTTGTAGCTTTCCCTCGGCAACGGTTGGGACGGAGAGCCAAGAGCGAGGAAGTACAAGAGCCCAGCCTCGTCATAGCCTTCCCACCGATAGGGTAGAAAGCCGTCCTCTGGTGTCCACCCGTGGGTAATTGTGGCTTTACCGTTGCAAGCCCATTTCCAATCGACACGGCGATAAATCTTATCGACCAGGGTTCGGATTTCCTGTTCCTGTTTGGTTTCGCGGTCAAAAAAGGCGGCAGCCAGAAGCATACCAGCCAGCAGAATACCGGTATCGATCGTCGACAATTCGCACTTACCGGCACGTTTCCCAGTCTTCATATCCAGAAAATGATAATAGAAACCTTTGTGTCCGGTAGCATTTGGAGCGGGACTTTGCTTGCTGGTCCAAAAGAAGCGCAGGGTGGATAAGGTACGTTGAACTGCTTCGCTTCGTGATATCCAGTCGCGTTCAACTCCCACCACATAGGCTCCTAATGCAAAACCGACCGAAGCTATACTGGCAGGCGAACCCAACTGTGAATTGTCTGCTACCAGCCCGTTATTCGGATTAGTTTCATGCAAGAAATAATCGAAAGCGTGGCGTTGCAACCTATCCAATCTTCCACTATCAAAGTCGGAAGGTGGTTTGTGTTCTGATGGTATCTTTTCGAATCGAATATTTTCTGATTTTTTTGGCAGCTGACGAAATGCCTCTTCTGTTATCCTTTGGGTAGAAATACCGTCATAAAGTTTATCTTCTATAGCCTTAATTACCCGGTCAATCACTTTTGAATCAGCACCGGTAGCAACCAGCATACGGCGTAGCTTAGCCTCATTATAAGGTTCTTTTTCTCCGGATGCTTTTGTGACGTTTATCGTAGCCATAGGCAAAGTGGTTACTGATGGTCTTTAGCAGGTAGGGTACCATAATATTTGTGGTCAACCTGTTTTCGCCATTGATATCGATCTAAAATACTTTTGACTTCCGAAATCGGGGGCTTTTCGTGATAGGACCCATTTAAGAAGAGTACTGGCAGAATCAAGGGATTTCCCAGTTCAGATATCAACGCTTTTGCTTGCTTGGTATCAAAGCGTAAATCGATAAAGGTAAATGCTTGCTGTTTGGCCCGAAGCAGATTGACTAATTTCTGGAGGTATTCACACCATTCCTTGCAGTAAATAATTAAAGTTGAATACTTTTCGAGGTGATTATCATCGGAGTAATTCATTTGGGTACTTAATATTTATTGACATTACAGATATCCTGAGCTTCCTTCAATACTTGATTCTTCTTTCGGCTGTCCAGCCCTATGCTTGTCAGGATCTTATCATTCTCACATAACTGTTGGCAAAAAACGATATTCTGCTGAAGCAACTGCTGTTTATCTTTCTTACTAAGGGTTGAAAGACAAGTAATAGGATGGAGATTCACTTCGCTAATAAGATCTTTAAGCCCCACATTTTGAGGATAGTCCCAACTTAATAGTTTAAGGCCGATACAATTGCCATATTGCAGGGCATCCTTGGTAAAACGAGTATTGGTTACCACCCATCCCTGGTGTTGCTTGTCTTCGTGACCGGGCTGGCTACTCCAGTTTCTTTCCACATCCTTGAAACGCGATTGAATGTAAAGGGGGACTTTCACATTACATTTATGCCCTTTTCGGTTGTGAAATTTGCATTCTATCATGAAATGCTTGTTATCCTTCTCAGCGATCACATCAATTTCATGGGACACGCAATTACCATTTACAGTAACTCCTGTTTCAGTTTGGTAGCCTAACCTTTTAAGTAGTTCTCCAACAAACTTTTCAAAGGGGTAACCAGTAGGTCCCAGCTCCAATAATGCTTCTTTTAACTTATAACGTCCTGCGGAACGATCGGAATACTGTCTAAGCAGTCGAAAAGCCCTTTTGTAGATCTCCTGAGTGGAAATGCCATCATAGAGTATCTCACAGATTGCATTTGCAATTCGATCAATAATTTGTTGATCAGCACCTGCACTGTTGAGTGAACGCCGAAGTTTATTTTCATCAAATGATTCTTTTTCTCCGGATGCTTTGGTGACTGTGATCGGTGTCATATTTTAGACTATTATTGGATTGAAATAACTATAAATTTGATTGGCCCGAATTACTTGACCGTTGCAGAAACTGTTTCCATTTACCTTTGACCGGAAGGAAGGCCGGCACGTTTCGTTTGTACTGGAGATACTCTTCGCCAAACTCTTCAATTACTTTCTGTTCTTCTCTTCGGGCAAGCAAAACATAAGCGATAACGATAGCTGGGAACAGACCTACCGAGAAAATGGTGGGCCAGTGAATGACGCCTTCTCCAAAAAGTCCGATAAACAATCCAGTGTATTGGGGATGTCTGACCAGGCTATATAATCCGTCGGTTGCCAGCCTGTTTTCCTGTTTGGCATGATAAAGCTGACGCCAGCCCTGGATAAAAATACCGAATCCAATGAAAAGCAGGGTATAGCCCAGAATCATTGAGATCATCATGCCGGTTTGACCCATGCCTAATAATGTGGACCAGAGATTGGCATCTACATATCCACTGTCAATTCCCAGGAATCGCACCATCAGATAAATAGTAAGCGGGAAGCCATACATCTCTGCATATAGTGCAATGATAAAGCCTTGAATCAACCCCGCTCCCATCCACTCCCGCCAGGTTTTGGGCGCCAGATACTTGTATAAAAGCCAGGAGGCAAAAACGATAACAAAAAGTGCGATAATCCAGGCTCCTGAATGTTCTATTCCTCGTTCCATGTATTTATACCGTCAGTTATAGTAGTTTTGGTAATGAAAACGGATCATTTTCTAAATAAACCGTTGCTTAATACCCAATGATCGATTTGTTTTGTCTATCGATTTTTCGGGATTGGATTCTATGCCGGTTAGTGCTCGAATGGCATCGATGGTTTCGGGAATAATGATGGCCTGATTATCGACCAAATAGGCGTAATAGAGCTCATTGCCTTGCACCTTGAGCATATCCTCCCAGATGGCTACTTCGTACATGTCGCCATGGGGACGGCCCAGGTCCAGCATCAATTCCTTCACAGCATTATTTGCTGATAATTCATCATCCATGCGTATAAAAGCGGTTCGGGAAGAGGTGCCTAACGCTTCCAACACTTCCTCTTTGGATGCTTCCCGGGTCAATTGAACAGTCCAGTAGTGCAGATGAGAAAGTGTTTGAGGCACTTTTACCGCTGCGGTTACAACATTCAATTCGGGATCCACGCTCTGTGCATCAGGACCTTGATGACTGGGAATTTCCGGTTCGGGAACCAGCGTGTTCATGATGCCGTTTTTGTGGCTCTCCCACGGGTCAGTGGCTCGGCGCAACAGCGTACCTCGCGCTTTATTCAGCAGTCCTGCCCGTTTTAATGCGCTAAGCGTTCGTATGATGGATGTGGTATTGCAAGAGACCACACGGGTGCTTTCCCGATTTAAAGCAGAGGAATAATTATTTTCTGCGCTGAAGGAATGCCCGGTCGTCTCATGTTTCTCCCCGCCCTGCACAATATATTTTACACCCGCTGCTTTATATCGGTCGGCATTTTTAGCACCGAACTTTTTGGGAGCACAGTCCACGACTACATCGGTACTATCAAGCAGATCATCAAGATCACCGGCTATTTTGATGTTATTGCTGGTCATCAATTTCCGCCCTTCTTCGGTATTGGCATATATGGAGTATCCTTTTGATTCAGCTGATTGAATTCTCCAGTCGGCAGCTACATCTCCAATGCCAATAAGTTCCATATCATCTTGTAGGTCCACAGCTTCGGCTACTCTTTTTCCGATTACTCCATAGCCATTGACGGCAACTTTTACTTTCTTCATAAGTTTGGTCTTAAATATTAATTGCTTTGTTTTAAGATTTTTTTCCGTTCCTCAAATTCTTCCCGCTCAATTTCACCACGGGCGAACCTTCTCTTTAATATATCCATGGCATCTTCTTCCAGTTCTGTTTTGGGGCGATAGGGAATGATATTGAAAACAACCAATAGGATAATACCAACCACAATGAGCCACCATATCCAATGCATGCCTATAAAGTGATGATCGTAAAACATAATCCTTATTTTTTTAATTAACGGTTGGTAAATACAGTAAGGACTGTATTGAAACTTATAGTAAGATAGGAACGGACGCCTTAAAACAAGCTTAAATTGGGCGGGGATTATTTATTCTTCAGCTTGTGCAGTTATCTGTTGTTCAAGAAGAATCTTATTGAGATCAGACTTTGTAACTATGCCCCAAATCTTGTTGTTGCCAATAACAGGATACATGGATTGATCCTCCATTTGAAGGACATCAACGACATCCGCCAATAATAAATTGGGCTCAAGAGTTTTTACATCATCCTGAATAAGATCAATTATTGGGCGTTCTGATTTACCACCCTGAAGTGCCTGAATAACGGATCTATAAGACACGATTCCTACAAATTGGTCCCCGTTTTTAACAACAAGTTCAGAGGATCGGTTTTCAAGCATGAGAGAAGCGGCCTGTGCTACAGAAGCACTCAGGGAGATACTCTGGTAATTACTGGTCATGATATCTTTTGCTGTTATCACCTTCATAGATTCAGTCATGGAGACCTGTCGGGCTTCAGCCCCAGCGCCAAGAAATACAAAAATCCCAATAAACAGTAGGAATGGATTGTAAAAAAGTCCGAATAGTATAAAGCCTACGGCCAGTAGTTGTCCTATCGAGGCAGCAACTTGGGTGGCTTTGGCACGTTTCATTTTAAAAGCCAACAAGGCTCGGAGCACGCGGCCTCCGTCCATTGGAAATGCTGGTATTAAGTTGAAAACGACTAAGATGATATTAATTACAAGCAAATCAGACAGGAAATTACTCCCCGTTACATGATGGCTAATATCGAGTTGGCTCTGTCCGGTAACCAGTATCAACAAGAATAGTAAACCGGCAATAGCCACATTTACGGCAGGACCGGCAGCCGCAACAACTAATTCTTGCTTGGGGTCCTCAGGCATTCGCTCAAGTCTTGCTACTCCACCAATGGGTAATAAGTTGATATCCTGTGTATCGATACCATACCTGCGAGCTGCCAAGGCATGTCCAAATTCGTGTAGCGTCACACAAGCAAACAGTAAGGCCAGAAAGAACAGGCCCATTATAATTTCAAAAATTCCGTGCCCCTGTTGCAGGTGCATCCAGGAGAGCCATATAACCAACAGGATAAAGGTCCAATGAATAAAAACTTTGATGCCTGCTGGTTTACCGAGGTAGAGGGACCACTTCATGATGGTCTGCTTTCCTCTTGTGTATCCTGATCAATGCCAATATTATATATAGCCGCGATCAATGCACCGACCAGCCAACCCAGAATAAAGGTTTGTATGAGGCCAAACAGTGCATCCAATGGCGGTACACTCATGCGAATTATGGGTTCTACATCAAGCCCGTGCAATAGGCTATTAAAGAAGAAGATGGTTCCTTCTCTTCCAACTGAAACCATCAGGATAATACAGCCGATATATAGAACAGCGCCAGTAGTGCCAACGGCCATTCCCAATTTTTTTATGCTTAGCGTTTTCATAGTGACCTCCGTATTTAATGTTGATGATCTTGATGTTTGGATCCTTTTCGGTGGTGCCCAATCATCAGGATGTGGCAGGCAAACATTGCTACGACAAATAGAAAGATGGTTATATTACTGCTCAGCCCCAGCATTGGGGCGAAAAACAGAAGCAGAAGTGGAACACCACAACCAATAATCATCCAAAGGGTATGCTTGTTCATTTTTATGTGATATGGTTAGTTGTTGGTAAGTGAACTTTTGAGCCTGTTGAACTCTTCTTTCGATATCTCACCGGTTTGAAATCGTCTTCGGTGAACTTCGACGGCTGCATTTCTGATTTCAAGCCGGTGTTTGCCACGCAGGGCCAGATACCAGATCAGTAGAAAGACCCCGGCAAGAAGTAGCCACAGTACCGGGGCCCAATGGGTATTCAGTGCGTTTAGCCAGTCCATGATCAGTTGTGATGTTGCCCGTGGCTGTTGCCGTTCATGCCGTCTTTTTTGTTCATCATTCCCTGTCCATCCATCATGTTACCCTTCATCATCTGCATGCACATCATATGCATTTTCATCATGGATGAGTCACCCATCATCTCCATCATTTTAGAATGGTCCATTTCACCATCCTGCATCATGGACTGCATCATCTCCATATGCTTTTGCATGCGCTCCTTCATCTGGGGATCATTCATCATCTTCTGCATATTCCCCATCATCATGGTGTGATCCATGTCCATAGAGCCCATCATCTGTTGCATCATTTGTTGGCGCATCTGGGGATTTTGGGCCATGTGTTCCATCATCATAGTACGCATGGTGGAGTCCTGCATCATCTCCATCATTTGTTGTCTTTTTTGTGTCATGTCCCCCTGCTTCTGCTGAGCCATACCCATAGTTGTAAAGAGTAGCATGAAGGATAGAATCATTGTTAAGCGTTTCATTGTAGTCACCTTTTATTTGGATTTAATTCCAGTTTAATTCCTTGTTATAGGTTGCTGATTACCTTTTCTAATCTCGTTCGGACCTCGTCGGCAATAGGCTGAAGCCGGTCATTGGAAACGGCCTGCATCGAAGCCACCGGGTTGACGGCCGAAACTTCTACCGTACCATCTTCATTTTCCTCCACAATGACATTACAGGGGAGCATTACGCCAATTTTGTCTTCCGCCTGCAGCGCCTTGTGGGCAAAGTTTGGATTGCAGGCTCCCAGGATTTTATACTTTTTAAAATCTACATCCAGTTTCTCTTTCAGGGTATCCTTGACGTCGATTTCCGTCAACACGCCAAAGCCTTCTTCTTTCAGTAGGCCAGTTACCTTTTCTATGGCCTGATCATAGGAGAGATCGACTTTCTGTGATGTGAAATATTCCATAGTGTTTTTGGTCTTTTAAGATTCAATAGGTTTTGATGTTCTACTGTAACATACAACAACCTCCCTTAAAGCAACCTTAAAGTGCGCAAGAGTTAATTAAGAACTGTTGCACCCTCTTTACCGTCACGAATTCTTGTTACTCTCTCTATGGGGCAGACAAAGACGATGCCGTCTCCTTTGTGACCCGTTTTTCCATGCTTTTTAATAATATCGATAACTGTAGCTACATCGTCTGATTCCACTGCAATTTCAATCTTTGCCACATGCGTATGCATGGCCGGGAAGTTTAGAGATCCATGCTGATCATTGGGGTCGCTGAAACGACCTGTGCCTTCACCTTCGAAAACAGTCATGCAGCAATGCCCTTCTTTGCGGAGTGCTGTGTAAACATCTTCCAGTAGCATGGGTCGGATGTATGCTTTGACTAATTTCATCATAACCTCGGATTTAGCGTTCAATTTTAAGGAACCGTGCATTAATAGCCACGATTACGGTACTGAGTGACATGAGCACAGCGCCAAGGGCGGGGCTCAGAATAATGCCATAAGTGTATAACACACCTGCAGCCAACGGTATCGCAAAGGCGTTGTATCCCGTAGCCCACCACAAGTTCTGCACCATTTTCTTGTAGGTCGCTTTTGCAAGCGCGATTAATGACGCTACATCTTTGGGATTGCTCTGGGTAAGAATGATATCACCAGTCTCTACTGCAACATCCGAACCAGCCCCGATAGCAATACCCACATCGGCCTGCGCCAGGGCGGGAGCGTCATTCACACCGTCGCCGGTCATGGCCACTTTGAGTCCGCGCTGTTGTACTTCTCTAATTTTAGCTGCTTTTTCTTCGGGCAATACCTCGGCAAAGAAATCATCCAGTCCGAGCTCGTTGGCCACATAGGCGGCGGTTTGCCGGTTGTCGCCGGTGAGCATAATACACTGGATACCCATGTCGTGGAGGCTTTGAATAGCCTCGCGGGAATCTTCCCGGATATTATCACCAAGGGCGATCGCCCCCTGGAGCTGGTCGTCAATAATGACGAACACGACGGTTTTCCCCTGACCGGAAAGCTGTTCATACTGTTCTGTTGGATGGTCAATGTTGTGTTCACGCAGGTAGCCGGGACTTACCACTTTAATCTGTTTGCCATCTACGCGTCCTTCAATTCCCTTTCCTGTGATAGAGTTGAACTCCTCTACTTTCATCAGCCCGTCAGTAGCTTTCACGATGCCACGGGCAATAGGATGTTCAGAGTTTTGCTCCAGCGAGCCGGCCAGGCTCAAGAGTTGTTCCTTATCGTCGAAGCCATTGAATGTCAGGACATCCGTTACGCCAAACTCACCATGGGTCAGTGTTCCCGTTTTATCGAAGATGATAGCTCCGAGATTACGGGCTTCTTCAAAGGCGGTACGGTTGCGGATCAGGAATCCATTCTGGGCGGCCAGGCTGGTGGAAACGGCTACGACCAGTGGTACGGCCAGTCCCAGCGCATGCGGACAGGCAATCACCATCACGGTAACGGTACGTTCCAGGGCGAATACAAAATTTTCGGTAGTAAAGAAGGTCCACGCAAAGAAGGTGAGCGCACCGGCACCTAAAGCAATGATGGTAAGCCAAAATGCGGCACGGTTAGCCAAATCTTGTGTTCGGGACTTGCTTTCTTGGGCTTGCCGTACAAGGTCAATGACCTGGGAGAGAAAGGAGTCCTCACCCGTCCGGTTAACTTCAATCGTAAGAGATCCTTCTCCATTGATAGATCCCCCGATGACTTCATCGTCTTTTTGTTTGGACACTGGTTTAGATTCTCCTGTCATCAGTGATTCATTAACTGATGACTTACCGTCAATAACCATTCCATCGGCCGGAATCTTTTCGCCGGGTTTTACCAACACTTTATATCCCTTTTGCAATTCTTCAAGTGGGACGTCTTTGGTGGAACCGTCTTCTTGAATTACGTGCGCTTCCGACGGCATCAATTTTGCCAGTTCCTCAAGGGCTCGGGAAGCGCTCATTACGGATTTCATCTCGATATAATGACCGATCAGCATGATATCCACCAGCGTAGCCAGCTCCCAGAAGAAAACCTGTCCTTCTACCGCAAAGACTACGAGAGTGCTATATACGTAAGCGGCCGTAATGGCAACACCGATCAGGGTCATCATTCCGGGCTGGCGATCACTTACCTCGTCGTAGAGGCCCTTCAAAAATGGCCACCCACCATAAAAGAACACGATGCTAGAAAGGATGAATGAGATATAGGTATCACCGGTAAACTGGAGGGTATCTCCTAATCCCAAGAACCCCTGAATCATGTGAGAAAGAATCAGGATAGGAATGGTTAGGGCAATGGATATCCAAAAACGCTTCAGAAAATCCTCGGCCATGTGGGCGTGGTGTTCAGCATGCCCACCGGAGTGCTTGTGTTCTCTATGATTTTCGTGGTTATGTTCATGGTCGTGATGCTGATTGCCACTGTGATTATGATCGTGCTTCATGTCTTGGTGAGAATGTTCCATAATACCATCCTTAAGCTATTTATTGTGGTAACCCATAGATTATGGGCCTTGGTTTTCAGGTATTATAGGAAGAAGAGGCTTAAATTAAGCTTAAAAAGCTTAATTTTTATTTCTAAAAAATGGTAATCCCCAACACAACTAATTTGTGTTGAGCATTCCTGATGAATACGTACACGAGCTGATTGCTGCGACAGGATGAGATTGGGTTGAATCATTCTGGTATTCGTTTCAGAAATTCTTTTGCTCCTACAAATCCAACCACTCGTGACTCTTTGATTTCTATTCCGTTTTTATTCAGAAATATGATCGTGGGTACGCCAGCCACGCCAAACTTTTTGCGTATTGCTTCAGCTTCGGGGGATTCATAATCGGTGAGGTCGACTTTTATCGTTCGGTAGGATTGCAGTGCAGAGATAACTTCTTCATTGGTAAACGTGATCCGATCCAACTCCAGGCATGGCACGCACCAGTCAGCATAAAAATCGAGTACTACGGGTGTTCCTGCCTGGGCCGCTTTTTCCAGTTTATCGGGATGATATGATTCCCATTGAACTGTTGGTTTTGTCAGATTCATAGTGAATAGAACACCACCAATTATACCGGCAACACCCACTATTCGTTTAACGCGGTTAAATGTTTTAAGGTTTTGTCCGGAGGATTCCATAAATCCGAGGTAGATGCCACCCAGGATAAGTGTCGGGGGGAGGATATACAGTACGTATTGAGGAAACCAGGCCAGAGCAAGGAAAAACAGGGCAGCGCCGATCAAAACTACTCCAAATACCTTTTTGACCCACACCATCCATTCCCCGGATTTCGGAAGTTTGGACAGTAGACTGCTGAAGGTACCGAGGACGAGATACGGAAGCCCAAGACCGAATGCCATCACAAAGAAGGTAAAAAAGCCAAACAATGGGTTACCTTGGGCACCTACAAATGTCAGCAGGGCGATTACTGGTGGTCCGATGCAGGGGGCTGCAAAAATACCTACCATTACCCCAGAAAGAAAAAGACCTACAGGCCCTACAGACCGTTGGGATCCACCCAGCTTTTGCAATACCCATTGTGGTGGCTGCAACTCATAAAGTCCGAACATACTCAATGCCATAGCCAGCAGAATTCCCCCCACTGCAGCCAAAACGACTGAACTTTGTAGCCAGCTTCCAAACAGACTGCCCGTGTAGGCAGCCGCTACCCCCAGTACGCTGTACATAAAGACAATGCCCAATATGTAAATTAAAGCCTTTGTAAAAGACTGATATGCACTTATTTGTTGATCAGCACGTCCGCCAAACAGCGACACGGTGACCGAGAGCATGGGATACACACAAGGGGTTAGATTAAGCGCCAGTCCAATCAGGAAAATACTTAAGAATGCCCAGACAGCCCCGCGTTCACTGAACATAGTGGCAATGGAATTGTCAGGCAACAACGTTGAAGAATTGCCGGCTGTCGATGTTTGCCCATAGTCCTCAAATAGATCTTGATTGATGGATTTGTATCCGGTATTGGCTGCGGCCACTTCAACAGGAATGGAAATATCAAGGGTTGATGGTGGCAGACAAGAGTTATCATTGCATGCCTGAACGCGCAAGGTGCCTGTTATGGTGTACGATCCGGGGGATATATCGGGGGTAGTAGTGAGCGTAAAAAATATTGGGGCATTGCCCTGATATACATCGATAGGCTCATCGGCAAAGGCAAAGGTGAATCGTTCCGAATCGGGATATTGTATTCCGCTCATACTGAACCCCGAAAGAGAATCAAGGCTCAGCTCAGTACCGATCAAATAATCGAGCGTGGGTTTTTGCGCATTGACGTGCCAGGTATCATCGATATTCATTTCTACTGCCACAGCCATAGAGTCTCCAGCTGGGATTACATTTTGCGAGAGTTTGACTTCGGTGGATACTTTCCCGGTACTACCCACAGGCTGGGCTTGGAGCAGGGGACCAATACTGGATAGAAGAAAAGTGAAAAGTAGTGGAACGAGATTTTTTTGAATGTTCATAGGTGGTAGGGGCAATTGGGGATTAGGATTACCTTTCTTCTGCCAGAAGCTCTTTCAAACGGGGTTCAAGTTCTTTATTGGTCAGTGCTCCCACGGCAAAGTATCGGAGATTACCCTTCCGGCCGATAATATAGGTCGTCGGGATGCCCATCGTAGGACCGTATTTTTCCATAACGGTACCGTCGGTGTCGATGTACATCGGATAGGTAACGTTATACTCTTCCATAAACGGACGCACTACCGATTCGCCCTGTTCGTCAACTGAGACACCGAGCGTGACATATCCCTGGTCTTTGTATTTTTCGTATAAGGCAACAAGATCAGGAGTCTCTTCCCGGCATGGTGCACACCAGGTAGCCCAGATATTCATCAGTACGACTTTTCCTTTTTGATCGGAGAGGCGAAACGGTTCTCCACTCAGGAGCGTGATCTCGAAATCCGTGGCGGGGGCTTCTTTTTTAGCCTCATGTAACGGGGCGGAAGCAGGATCAAGGTGTTCCACTTTCTTGGCAGTGGCACTTCCCATACCATGTTCTGTAGTTTCGTTCTGTTCCGCTCCACAAGCTGTGAAAGCAATCAACAACATTGAATAGATAAAGTATTTCATAGTGTAAGCAGTTTTCGGTTGAACAATTTATTACCCCTATATTTCTATAGTGAAGGGGAGAATAAGCAGTTTAAGTTGTCGACCTCAAGGTTTTTGGGCTGCCGAATCGGCTTGCTGAGATTCCCATTTATCCTTTCGGACGATTTGACCGGTTGGCGTAATTATCTCTCTGGGTCCCGGCTCCTCCATGGGAAATTTGTTGATGCCCACTCCTGAATCTCGGTTTTCAGGGACGTAATGATTGTGTGAGCCGTGATTTACGGCTGTATACGGTTTGGGATTAAAAAAGCCCAGTGAATCTGCCAGGGCAAAGCCTGCAGCAATGAGCACTCCCAGTATAAACAGGTATTTGTATTTGTTTTTAGATGTCATAGCGTCATTTATGGTTTAATCTTTCCAAAATAGGCGACTTGGTCGGGCCCATTAAAAAAGTATACGTCAACTGGTCCGGGCTCTTCCGCCATACCCGGGGATTGAGCCGGCATGCCGGGCACGGTAATACCCTTGGCGTTGGGTTGTTTTTTAAGCAGTTCCCGAACTGCTTTGGCCGGGACATGCCCTTCTACGATATATCCCCTGACAACTACCGTATGGCAGGCACTGAGTTTATCCGGAACACCTTTTTGTTTCTTAACGGAGGCAAGCGTATCTGTCGGCTGCTCGGTCACTGAAAATCCGTTTTCCTCCATGTAGGTGGCCCACTTGGAGCAACACTTGCAGTTCGGATTTTTGTACATCGTCACATTGATCGGTTTGGGTTGTGCAAGGGCTACATCATCTGTTGTATTGGTTTTATCTTGTTTTCCCTGGGAGCAGCCAATAATGCCGATAAACAGGACGAGAACTGCCAAGAAATATGATCGTGAAGTTTGGTATTTCATTTTTAAAGGATATAGAGTTATTGAATTAAAAATCAGTGAGGTGGATTGGATACTATTTGGTTAGGAGCTAAGGCTATGTAATTAGATGCGAGGATATGGAAAGCCCTCCTAATAGTATCGCTTAGAGAAGAGTTGCTAATTCAGAAAAGTGCTGTTTATCAAGAAGATGGGAGGAGTAGAATAAGATAACG
The DNA here is from genome assembly GCF_038594945.1 of Fodinibius sp. Rm-B-1B1-1. Taxonomy (NCBI): domain Bacteria; kingdom Pseudomonadati; phylum Balneolota; class Balneolia; order Balneolales; family Balneolaceae; genus Fodinibius; species Fodinibius alkaliphilus. The sequence continues at coordinate 530,063 of NZ_JBCFYD010000001.1, read as the reverse complement.
AATTATCCAGCGGAAGGTTTATGAATAGTCCTTTATCCTGTATGTGATTGGAAACCGTTTGTGTCGGCCAGATAGCTTTGGCAAACAACTTTTCCATGGGCAACGGGCTCGTCAGGTCGATAAGGGAATGGGAAAAAGATTGCTGGCAAACTGCCCTGAAAGTACAACTTTCAATTTGATCTGTACTTGCCGATTTATCAGCATTCTCTGTCTTAACCTCAGGGCAGCATTCGACAGACTTATCGGAAACACTGGCCACAAGTTGCGGGGTGGTCTCCATTTGACAGAACAGGGTTACCGCATGGTGAGCTGATGGCAAAACTATATTTGCTGCAAACGTGATCAGCAGCAACAATATAGCATGACGGTATTTCCTGATATTTCCTTTCAATGTAGAACCGCGATTATAGAATTCGGTAGGAAGATAAGAAATTAGGTAATCATAATAAATTGAGGGAAACAATAGGTCATGAGGGGATTACAAACCAGGGCTTCTTAAATCGTCTTATCTGGGTTAATATTAATTGGAGTTGACCTCTAACAAGGTAGCATACTTTGGCTTACTCATGAAAAAACACATCCAACCTCTAAAAATTAAAAGAACCAATACGGGATAGAGGGCAGGCGGGATATCCTGATGAATTAATAAAAATGTCATTGCCATGAAAACAATTCCCAAGATGACCGGTTCTGTCAACTTCCATGTTTGTAACCGGCATTTCTTTTTATGGATAACTACGTATAGAATTATGGGAGCTATTAATGTCCATACTATATTGGCATTCCATGTGGTAGTCGGATACGCAGAAAACAACCAAAGAATTAGGATGAGAAATCCAATCCCGCCCACAATCCCAAAGAGCACGCAATCAAACCAACGCCAGAGAGATTGCTTATTAGAGAAAGCAATTCCAAGTGGTATCACAAGAACGAACAACGACCAAAAAACAAGTTTAGGGGTTAAGACCGGCGGGTTAAGGACAGCTTTATTAGCGGGAGTATAAATTGTTTGATCATCGACCAAAGCGACAGAAGTGTCAGCATTTTGAATTTTGGCATTAGCAAAACGTTTTTTGAGAAGATTGGGTAAAAATAGCATTTCTGACCCTGAAGGAATTTCATCGGTTGGAAGACCCAGTACCAGATTAACACCCAGTTTAACCCAAGGCACCGGTTCCAGATAGGAATTGATAAACTCCCGGAAACTTTCCTGCTTCGGATTCAGTGGCTCTTGAAATCGAAGCGCGTCACCCGCAACTGCATTGATGGCGTCATAGACCCGTGTAGTACAGTTGTCATAAAAGAACTCATAGGAGTAGTACCGGTTTTCGGGCCGGGCGTTAGTCTGTAAATAGCGGAACAGTTGTTGGGTTTGCTCCAGGCTAAGATTGAGCCGCTGCTCAGTAATGGTGCGTCCGGCCTTCAGGTATGCTTGTTTTGCCCTTTCGTATTCGTTTACCGAAAGAAAATATTGCAGGTTGCCAAGGGCAAACTTCCGGTAAAAGCCTTCGGTATCAAAATCGAAGGTGCCGTAGTTGTAGGTGCGGTCGATGTTATTGGTCGGATCGGTAATCCGCAGGGCGGTGTGGCCGAAAATTGTATAGAGTTCATCGCCCGGTGAGGCTGTGATAAGACTTACCTTAGTCTCAGACGAAAGCTGTGCCTGCTGTGCCCAAAGCGGAGTGGTTAAAACCCCAAAAAATACTGCCAGCAGGATGCAGAACTTTTTGTATTTGTATATGAAACATTGATCAACAGTTAAAACGGGCATGACTTTATACAATCTCGAAATTGGCCATCATGCCGTTGTCTTCGTGCTCCAGATTGTGGCAGTGAAATGCGTACAGGCCTTTTTCGGCATCGAACTTGGTAAGCATACGTACGGTTTCCCTGCGTTCAACGCGGACCGTGTCTTTCCAGCCGCGCTCGTGCGGGGCCAGACTGCCCCGGCTGCGGTCCAGCACTTTAAACTGGGTGGCGTGCAGATGCATGGGATGCGGCATCCCGGTGCGGTTATTAAACTCCCAGACCTCCAGGGCGCCCTGCTGCACAGTTTGGTCCGCTCGCAGCATTTCAAAAAACTTTCCGTCGATAGCCGGCCCGCGCATCATCTCCATGGTCAGGTCGATGCGGCGGGTGCGGTCGGCGTCGGCCTCATCGGGGAACGACAGCTCCGTGAGGGCTTGCGGCAACCGGAAGGAATCTTCTTCCTTGTTGGTGATACGAAATTCCAGGAAAGCCCCGCCGCTATTCCCGGCACCATCCCTACCGCAGCACATGTTTCCACCGTCGTTATCACGGTTATTTCGCCTCCGGCCACGATTCCACCAACGATTTCCATTCCTTCCGCCGTCCATCATACCATTCATCATCCCGCCCATGCCGTTTCGGGGCTCGGCGGTCATGCGAACCTTCTTTCCTGCTTCATAGCCGCTGAAGTCCACCAGCAGGTCGGCCCGTTCGCCCGGCGTTAAGGTAATGGAAGAGATTTCATACGGTCGGTCGTGCAGCCCCCCGTCGCTTCCGATAACATAAAACGAGCTGTCGTCGCTAAAGGAAAAATCCAGAATGCGAGCATTCGAACCGTTCAGCAGGCGCAGCCGATAAAAACGATTACTTACTTCGTGGTAGGGTGCCTGCATGCCGTTAACCAGTATGGTATTTCCAAAGAACCCCATCCGCCGGTCCATTCTGTTCAGGTTGTAGGTCATCTGTCCACTGTCGTTGAATCTTTTATCCTGGACGATCAAAGGCAACTCGTAGTCTCCCGACGGCAAATTCAACGCCTGCTCCTCTTCATCTTCAATGATGAAAAGACCGCCTAGCCCCCGGTACACCTGCGGGCCGGTCAGCTTGTCGGGGTGGGGGTGGTACCAGTAGGTGCCGGCCCGTTGGTCAATATCGAAGCGGTAGTTGTAGGTTTGTCCGGGCTGGACAGCATCTTTAGGGTGGCCGTCCATGTCGGGCGGGACGATCAGCCCGTGCCAGTGAATAATGCTCTCTTGGTCGATGCGGTTTTGGTAGTCGATGGCCAGGCTTTCACCCCTCTTTACACGGATGGTGGGGCTGGGCAGCGAGCCGTTGAGGGTATAGACATCCGAAGACGTATCTCCGGCCAGGGTATGCCGGGCGGTTTCGGCGGCCAGCTCAAAATCGTTTGCGCGAATCTCTTCCGGGAAGACCAGCGAACGGGAAAAAGCGTTGTCAGGCAGTGCCAGATCGGTATTTCCGTCCGAGGTGCAGGCCAGCAGCCCTGGTGAAAATGTTGCCACTCCGGTACCAATACTCAAAAGTTTAAGGAATTCTTTGCGTTTCATAATAGTATATCCTTGCTATTTTACATATTGAAATTAGTAGAATTAAGCTTACATATAACTTGGACCATTTAAGACCGGTATATATTCTATTTAGATAACCTTAAAATTCGTATGGCACCCCACATTACAAAACAAAATACGACGGCTCCAATCACTAAGTCCGGCCACTTAGAGCCTGTAAAATAAACCAGAATACCGGCTGTAATTACGCCGCTATTTACAATGATATCATTCGAAGTGAAAATAGAGCTTGCCCTCATGTGGGCTTCCTGACTTTTAGCTTTATTTATGAGCCAAAGGGTAACGAGATTCGCGACGAGTGCTACAGAGGCAATGATAATCATCCATTGAAACAAAGGCGTTTCGCCTACGCCCATAAATCGGCGGAGTACTTCTAAAAATCCCAGAGAAGCCAATCCCATCTGGAGATAGCCGCTTATTTTTGCCACCTTCTTTTTCCTTGCAACGGTACTGCCTACCGCAAACAGGCTAAGCCCGTAAACGGACGCATCTGCCAGCATATCCAGGGAATCTGCGATCAGGCCCATCGAGTTGACAAGCCAGCCGGCCGTCATTTCTATGACAAAAAAGACCGCATTGATACCCAGAACCCACCACAATATCTTTTTCTCTTGTTTCTTATTAGAAGAAGGTATATCAATCACTTTTTTCGTCGTTTCAAAGGAAGAATTTAGATTTAATGAGTTAAGGGCATCGTCTATTTCAGATATCCCTTCCTCATGATAAACGCTCAGTGTACGATTTGGAATATCAAAGTCCAGCCATTGTATAGTTCCAATGTCTTCCAGTTTCATTCGAATCAGTTGCTCTTCGGAAGAGCAATCCATTTGCGTAATTTTAAACGTTGATTTCTTCATGGTTTGTTAACTCAGGGAATATAGTATGGTAAGGCTGTATTACTCGTACCGTGTACATTCGTAGATTCCTTTGGCGCTGTCGGCCAGCAGTTCTTCAGCAAGCTGTATGATTTTGTGCACGCGGGGATCGCTGGCCCGGTAATAGATATGGCGGCCGTCCCTGCGGCTTAGAGCAAGTCCGCACTCGCTGAGGCAGCGCAGGTGACTGGACACGTTGGGCTGGCTCAGGCCGGTCTGTTCCACGATCTCACCCACGGTGGTATCTCCCTCTACCAAAATCTTTAAAATGGAAAGGCGGGAGCCGTCGGAGAAGCCGCGGAACAGTTTCGATTTTAATTCGATGCCGGGTTCAGCTGTTATGGAAGGCATAAAAAGGTTGATTAATTATGTTTATATAAATATATAATTATATATTATTCAAAACAACATAACGATCCAATCGTTGTACCGGATATTCTTCTAACCCCAATATATTTGTAATATCAGCCCTTATGAACAGAAAAAAATTGTGGTTTTTGTTTGCGCCGGTCCTGCTGGCGGCACTCATCGATCAACTCACCAAACAACTGGTTCGTACGACCCCGTCCCTGCAGAACCTGGAAATCATTCCGGGTTGGCTGATTTTTGCCTACACCCAAAATCCGGGTATGGCGCTGGGAATTGACTGGTTTCCCACCTGGGCTATCAGCCTGATTTCCATTGTGGCGGTCGCCGGTATTTTTATATACGTAGCAAGGAATTTGAGCCAGGCAACCCCCGGGTACCTTATCTGCATGGGACTGATACTGGGCGGAGCGCTGGGGAATATCATCGACCGGCTGATTATGGCCAAAATAGAAGGCTACGGACATATCTTGCAGGGTCGCGTAAATGACTTTCTGTACTTTACCTTTTCCATTGGCGGTGATCCGGTATTCCCCTATATTTTCAATATGGCGGATGTGTTTATAAGCACTTCTATCATTCTACTATTATTGTTTAATCGGCGCCTGTTACCGGAACCATCAGAACAAAATAAGTCGTTAACCGACCATTCCCCTGCCTGAAATCAGTTATGCCTTATATCCAAACAGCTTATCAAACACCTTCCTAATAAATCCACCTATCCGAATAACTATTTTCCCACCAAATTGCTCAATTACCATCCGCAACTCATGTAGAAAAAGATCAAGCAGTCGCTCCTTTTCCTGTGGAGAGAGTTTTCTACCTTCTTCGCTGGTGGGGTTGGTGTATCGGGCATACAAGCGAAGAATCTCTTGGCATTTTTCAAACAGGGTTCGGATTTGAGCCGAGGCCGAAACGGCGATTATTCCCAATATTACCACGCCTATTTCGGCTAGGTTATTCGGAGTGAGCAGACTAGTTACCCATTCGCTGGTGGTAAGGAGCAGGATGGTGGTAAATAAAAAAGTTAGGAAGGTAATCATTGGTTATTCTTATTAGGTTTATGGGTTTTGTATTTGGAAATATCCATGGCTTTGACTTGTAGGTCGGAGCGGTCGTCATCAAACAAAGAGTTGCCTGGTAGCTTTTGATGTTGGTTCTTCTGGATCTGTTTGAGCCAATGGCGTCCCAGGTTTTTTGCCTGTTGTTTTTGTAGGCCTTCTCCCTGGCCTTGGAGTAGCTGGTCTATGCCGTTGGTTTGGGCCGCACCTGAAGAAATGGCTATCATGCCATAGAGATATCCTATGATCTCTAGGATGGAGAGGATGAGCAAAAGGGTTGTATCAATACCAGATGCAGACAGTTTTCCTGTTGATATAAGTCCTGAAACTGTGAGGCTGGCTATGCCACTTTTTACGATTCCTTTTCCCTTTTCAGGGGTTTTGCTTTTGAAAAGACTGATTAAGGTGGGAACAGCCTTAATAATTGGTTTTAGTATCTTCAGCATGAGAGGTGTCCTCCTTAATTAGAGACTTATACCGGTGGAGTTGGGTGGGAATGGTTTTGAATTCAATAGAGCGAATTCGCCTGTTGTGATCTTTGAATCGTTCATCCGCATGCTGGGCATGGGTTTCTAAGCTTTTTTCCAATCTATGGAGGTTGTCAGCCTGCACTTTCACTTTCTCATTGATGCCAATCATCAGCTGGTACCACTTTTTGATTTCAGCGGTCTGGTTATTTATGGAATCATAGATTCCGGTTAAAAACAGGCAGATGATCGTGGTGACAATCAGCTCTTTGTACTTTTTGAAAAAGCTATCCGTTTTTGAGTTGTTCATGGGGCATATCTCCATATCGCCTCATCCAGCGTTAAAGATTGCTTATTCGATTTGCAATAGAAGTGGCCGCTGGCAAGTGATTGGTAGTAATACTGGCCGTTGATTCGCAGCCACCGTAGCGGACGCTGGGAATGGCCGTTCCCTGCCCATCCGTCCACGTGCAAACCGATAGCCGGTACTTTGTTACCTTCTTTGTTGGTGTACATCCAATCAAAGTACAAGCCTACGCCATTAAATCCCCAAGTGGTGGCAAGCAACCAATGTTGGATTTCTGAAACTTGACTGGAAAGCCACTGGTCAAAAAGCAATACATCAAAAGCTAGTCCGTGGCCGTGAGATTTTTGGTCTCCCTTTCTCCAGGCAGAGCTGATAAGAGTTGGCAGCCCGTGCCATCGGCGCCATGCTAAAAACGAACGCAGAAATCCGATGTCCATGCGCTTGACGGTTCCTGGACCCTGGATTTCGAGTTCTTCGATAGAGAAGTGGTTGCCGTAACTGTCCAGCAGTGCGTTATAATCTTGGATATTCATTACTTTTTACCTCTTGTGGCTATAAGCAACAGGCCTAGGGCTGCCAGCCCGCCGACTACTTTTACTGGCGTTGGTATTTCGCTGTTGATGTACTTTTTGGCTTCCTTGATCAGATCTTCTTGGGTCTCACTGTTGGTTTTGTCTTGGCTTGATTCACCCAAGCCTGTTTGGCATCCGCAATCGCTTTGCAGGTACCCGGACCCATTCGCTAATGAGTGATCTGTGCAGCCGCAACCGCATGACTGGTCGGAGGAATGTAATGTATGTTCCATGATAGAGTTGTAATGAGTTGGTTATCGTTGAATGGAGTTAAAAGAGAAGTTTCCAGAGCAACAGGCCGGATATAGTTGCCCCACCTGCTGCGGCGTGTGTTTTCTTGATCTGCATGCCACCGATCGTTATTGACCCGTCCAGAAAACCACTGTTGGTACTTGGTGAGCTGCTTTGCGCGAACGATTTAGTTGCCAGTTTCTTCTTTTGAGAAGATGTTTTTGCCGTTGACTTCTGTTTGGGTCGGGTCTTCACGTTCGTAGTGACAGGTGGTTTCCTGGCCGGTTTAACCGTGACAGGCCGAGGGGCCGGAATGGGACTACGGTGTTCAATGACCGGATCCAGAACCGGCCTCTTCATAATGGGGGTTATTCTGGGTTTTGGAGAGGGTCTTCGAGAACCAGAAACGGTTCTGACGGGCGTCCTGATTTCAATAGCGGGACGTAGCCTTTGGTGTCGAATAGCGGGCAGGCGTCCTAAACCCTCCGGATAGGTCTCGTCGGCATCGATATAATGGGAATCAGTGGTCATAATTTCTGTGGGTTGATATAGTTGTAGGTAAGAAAGGCTACGGCACTTAATGGCAGCAGGTACGCCGACAGGCTAACGGCTTTGGAGAGGCCGAGTAGCTGGCCGATAAGCTGTTTTCGCTGCAGGACATCGCGGCTGTAGTCTCGGCCGGTGGTTACCGAATCCGGAGGTAGCCCCGCGTAAATAGCGGTCCGTACTTTATTTGGACCAGCGTTATAGGCCGCTATGGCCCGGGCGGTATTTCCGTTAAACTGCTGAAGAAGTTTTGCCAAGTACTGGGCTCCATAATCAATATTGGCTTGGTGGTCAAAGGGGCTATGGCGGTCGGTAAACTCAGGATGATATCGCCGGTCGATTTGCATAATACCGATGCCGTTCCCATGATCTCCAGTGCCATCAGCAGATAAGGCTAGTCCCATTCGGCTTTCTCGGGAAGCGATAGCGAGTAACAAGATGAGAGGGATACCATATCGCTTCGATGCTTCGGTAAAGAAAGGCATTAGCCCGCGCAGGCGCACGTAGGTAAGTTCGGTTGACAAGGAAATTGAGCTGGCCATTAGACAACCATTTTGATCTTATAGTTGACCTTGCGCATCTGTCCGGCCATGATGGTAAATTGGTCGGCTGGGGCAAGCGCCCGGCGGGCTACCAGCTTTGGAATCCATTCGTCATAGTCATCCCCACGGTTGGCGTAAATACCTACCTCTTTTATGGTGATGTCGGTAGTGCCCCGGTTTTCAAATACGCGAGCTAAGTTGAAATATGCTTCATTGTTAGCTTCATCAATCGTCACCTGGTCGTCAATGAGCATGCCGTGATGGATGAGCTCCCCGTCTCCGCTGCCATGGATGATACCTCCGAGGTTATAAGGAGTCTCTTGCGTGGCATCGGGAGAAAGGTCAGCGTCTGTCATAGAGACAAATTTGTTGCTTTGGCCCAGCCGGAGTCCCAGGTGCCACCCTTTATTGACTTCCGAAGCCCGGCGCTCTAGGGAGGTCATTGAGGTTCCCCCCCCGCCGATACACATCAGGTCCCGCCAGTTGGTATTGGTGTTTTCGACCGCTTGTTTTCGTAGTGCTCCCACAAATTCAGCGGTGAATCCCCCGTTGGAACCATTGAGGTTAGTATCCTGATTGAAGTTTTCCAGCTCAAAACGGCATTCATAATCCAAGGTCAGCGTTTTGCCATTTGGAAGGTTCAGAGCTGCAGGCAACACGTCACGGGCATAGAGGGTAGCAATAGTGTTAATTTCATGGCGGTTGACATTGATATGTGTCATCAGTCCCATTTCTGTGATAGCCAGGTCACCTCCGGAGTCGTTGGTAAATGGGGCCGATACGGTAAAGACGCTTTTCTGCTGGTCGGTAACCACCCCCGAAACCGATCGCGCGCCCCGAGCCAGCAGCGCGTCAATGGGATTATGAAGCCCTACATCAGAGATACTTACGGGGCGGCTGCCTTGTCCAATAGTTGGCAAAATGACACGAAAGGGTGGGCAGTAGCTTTCGGTAGTCGTAATGGGATGATAGTGCTTGGCAATGACTTGCGCCTGGTCGGCGACATAAGTTGCGGGATCAATGTCCGTGGGAGCGTCTTTGAGGCGGATATAATAGTCGCCGTGCGTGCTTTCAACCTGCCAAGTGCCATTGATTTGCGGGACCGAGCTGCATCCCCAGATATGTACCCACACCGGCTCCTCGCCGTTGGGATTGACCCCGTGCATGCCGTTAAATATGTATTCCAGATAGTACTGGCTATAAATTTCCAGCGCCCCATTGACGATATGCAGGGAGGTAATCTTCCCATCCTGCACGTAATCGTCCCCGGGGCTAATCAGGCGATTGGTTTTGCCGCCGTGCATCATCCCGTGGACATCACGCAGGAGGTTGCCCACGAAGGACTCGCAGTGCATCCGAAACAGATGCTGCCCGTCGATGCTAACATTGCAAAACAGGTCCATTCCCGATTTCGGGGTGCCAATGGAGAGAGTTTGATTGATAGTATTCATGGAGTTAGGTGATAATGGTAATGGGGTTAGTCGTGGCATTGCTGCTGGCGGCTCCCGTCAGCTCTGACACGTTTTCATCTGTGTGCAGTTCACTCGTTAGGGTTTGTGACGTTGCTTCGGGTTGGTGGTCCGCTCGGATACTCGTCTCCGGATAGCAGAAAAAGATATCTTCATGGTCGTCGATGGGTTGCAGTTCTAGGATGACCTGGCCAGTCGGAGACTGTGTTGTCCGCTGGACATCGTCGGGGGTAATGACCGAGTAAATTCGAGATTGACCAATTTGGCCACCTGCTGTCTTGGAACGCACCCGGAAATAGTGCCGGGCATCCAGATAGGTGATCGGGAAGTAGAGCGTATGATAACGCAGCATCTCTGACGGCTCCCGATGATATTCAGGAGTCGTAGCCAGATTTTCCGGATCCAAGCCCCAGTCCATTTGGGAGGAGGCTTTTTTGCCGGTAGCCCACGAAACCTGGATGGAGCCGTCAACCAGCATGCCGCTGACGACCCGCATTTTAAATCCTTCGCTAAACTCTTTACCGGTAATTTCGCTCATGTCAGGCGCTCCAGAAGATTTCGGTTACGAGGGCTTTCGAGGTTTCTAGGGCTCCGGAATCCTCATCCCACAGGCCCATCATGCCACCTTTGTAGAGTTCTTTGAACTGGCGTTCGTCCATGTGGAGCGTTTCGCCAGGCTTGAGTTTGAAGGTATAATAGCGCCCGTCAATACGGTTCTCATCCAGGGCAATCATAAATTCTCCATCGCTGCTATTATGGATGATGACACCCAGACGCATCGGATTCGAGTTAACCAATTTTACGGGATTGGTGGTTTGTTTTAATACCGGCGAAATAGAGGTTCCAATTCGCCTGCTTCCCTGCAAGCCCACTGAGATATTATTACCACGAAGTTCAAGCAATAGCGTATCCAGCTTTTGGGTCAGCTCGCAGAGAGATGCGATTAAGGCGTTCCACATAGTTATACCTCCAGTGGTTTGCTATCAGCTTGTTGGACAGCGTATGCTTCACAGAGGAAACTTACGTTGGCCTGCGAGGGGCCTTTGTTGGACGCATACACCTGAAATGGCATGTTTGAACCAACGATAAACGGCACGTTGGCATAGAATTGGCTGAACTCATCATTGAGCTGCTCGACAAATACTTCATTGCGGATGGTGGTATTATATACCTTTAGGCTGGCGGTGATATCACCGGGTCGGTCGCTGCTCATGGCCAGGCGTCGGGCTTCCACGTCAATGCTCTTAGCCTTGACACCCAGGTCAATATTCACAGCCCCTGACGGCAAGCTCGCTTGCCCATACAAAAAGCGTGGTTGTGGCATCGGGGAACCGATTTCCTCGTAAATCGCGGTGAGTTTAGCCAGCCCAAAATGATCGAATCCGATCACTTCAATATTGATGGTCTGTGGGGCGCTGTGGGTATTGGTAAGCTCAAAGACGAGGCTGTTGCTTTTCTGAATGATAAATGGAGCAAGCAGGCCATCGATGCGCTGGAAAAGCCGGTGGACTACAGCAAGCTGTAGGTCACGAAACAGGTACAGATCTTCATTAAGTCGAGCGGAGACAAACACCTTATTCATGTTAGGGGCATAGGGTAATATCTTTCGGACGCCGAAACTTTCTCCGCCCATGCCATTCATCATAACATGTCCGGTTTCCCCAGCTTGTAGCTGGATAGCTTTGGCCGGATTAAAGGGGCTGGACTCGGTTGGTGGAATAAAGTTCTTTACAATCTTCATCGCTGATGTATTAAAGGATTAGAGCAATATTGAATAACCGGCAACGGCCCCGGGCCGCTGCCGGTTAGAGAGGTTATTTTTCGGGCTTCATTTCAGCTACGACAATACTGGCGCGCAGGTACAGCAAGCCTTGGCCAGAAGTCGTCCAGTTTTCGTCACTGGGGAACACCGAGGAGTCCTCGAAGTGAACTGACAGTGACAAGGTCTGATTGACCGCCAGATCGAATGGATCGGCCAAGCGGTACTCGTCAGCGGATTTAAGAGAAGCGATGCGCTTGAAGACCACCGGAGCATCTACGGTATTCGCCGTGCCAGCTACCAACTGAACGTCGGTGCCGGAAAAGTTGGAATGCTTGGAGATGGGCACGCGCAGGAACTCTTTGTTGTCATTATCGGCCTGTAAAATGACGCCCGCATCTTTTAGCGAGTTGACGATCCCGCGGGCATCGATGCCGTTGGCCTCATCGTCCTCGATGAATTGCTTGGTCACCTCGAAGGAAAGCGCGAGGATACGTCGCTTGAGTTCGCCCGGGAAGGGATTACCTACGTAATTGTTGCGGGTGATTTTCCGCGTCGAGTTGGGCGGAAAGAAGTTAACGACAGCGCCGTTTTGGGTGACTTGCTGGGTATCAAAATAGGTTTTGATGCGCGCGCTGGCGGGGACAATAGCTTTTTTAGAAATTTGGTTACTCATAGTTCGTTGTTAGTTAAAAGGGTTGTAAGTGGGGCCGTTGTGGCCTACTGCTTGTTCCCGCAGGCAGTCCCTAGTCAGCAAGAGCTATGAGAAAAATGGGTTGCCAATTACACCTCCACGGTATCTTCAAATACGGTTTCGATTTGAGAGACGTGGCCGGTTTCCACGGGAAGTTGCACTGGTGGCGTGGGTTGGGGAGTTAAGTTCTCCTCATCCCACAGGTAGTCGCTTCCTTCCATAAGGCCCTGGGAGGGGGTCCAGTCGGGCATGACGAACTTGATCAGCTCCATCACGCCTTGCACGCCGAGTCCCATGGCTAGGCCACGAAGGTGTTTGTTTTTGGTGAACATGGTAAAGGCCATGCCGAGGGTGAGCGGGAGGCCAACGCGGGCCGCTTGCTGGACGGTAGCCGAGCTTCCGCCAAGGATAGCGGGTACGGCCAGCCCATTAAGCTGCGCACCAATTGCCTGGCCGCCCACAATGTATCCGGCAGTGATAAGCTGCTGCTTAAATTCGCTGACAGCTTTTTCGGTTGTTAGTTGTTTTGCCATAGTTGCAGGTTTTGGGGTTGTTGGGTTTTCGATTACATCCAAGTGAGTTGGATTTTTTGCAAATATTCGTTGGGTCATAGGTCGGTTCGATAAGGGTTAATTAAGGATGCCTCGGCCGTCAATATTCAGGTTCGTAATGATATATACGTCTCCATATTGAAAGACAGGACGCTTGCCGTCGTCGAAATAGTGGTAATAATGGTGGTCGTCTCCTTTCTTGTCGCCCGAGTAGATCACCTTGTCGCTGCTGTACATGATGCGCTCGGCGTGACCGATGGAGACGAGGTCAGCATCAGCCGGTGGAAATAGTTCGTAGTCGTAGCCGTCGGCCGGGAAATGGTGGAACTCCTGGTACATCTGTTCGGCATCTCCGTTGTCAAAGGCTCCTTTTAGAAGCTTCATGCGCTGGGTCGGGAAGGCAAACAGCGTGGTTCCCTCGGCGTCGATAACCATTGCTAGATCCTCATCCTCAGAAAGTATGCGCTGCATAAATCCTTTGGTGTCAATAAACTCCAGTTCACCAACGGAGCCCGCGTACACCAGTGGGTCGCCAAATAAGGTTTTCAGAGGCATGGGGAGAGATTTCGTTGTCTGTTTACTAGATCGATTCGGGCGTATTTTTTCCTCCGGTGAACTATCGCGATAAATACCAACCTCACGCACGCGAACGGTTCCTTTCACCCCATAGGTGGGAGCTATCCGATTCAGTTCTTCATAAAGTTCCGTACGGTCAGAAAATTTGGTCTTGACCAGCTCATTGACCACATCTTGCAATTTGGTTACGGTGTTTTGGTTGGAGGTGAGATCCAATTGGGCTTGCTCCAACTCTTTTTGGGTTTGCTGGTGGGTAGCCTCCAGTTCTCGCAAGGTTTTCTCCGATCGTTTCAGCTCTGAGGTGATTTGTTGAATACGGGCCTGGGCCGATTGCTGCCAGCCTCGTTCCAGGGCCAGGAAGAGCCCCGCCAGCTTACGCTTGATAATCGGCAGCCACCGCTCGGTCTTGTACATGCCCAGCTGCTGCTTGATCTGATCGTAGGTTACTTCGGCTTCGTCGTGGCCCGTTTTCTGTTTTTCGGCCTCGATATCTATCTCGTAATGGGCGTAAAAGTCAGATTCGTCCGCAATAATATTCCCTTTGTTGCCCGCCAGGCTTTGGCCCGATTGGACGGGCTCATCCATACCCCAGCCAAATTGGTTATTTAGCTGGTCGCCGGCCATCTGCTTGATGGAGCTCCACTTAATCTTGTTGTAGAAACTTCGATTAGGTGCGTTCGGATCAGGAATCAGGTTAAACAGCACCCGGCCATTGGCGTTATTTTTGGGCACTTCCAAAGCCAGCTCGTGGCGGAACCGGGGAATGCGTTTGCCGTCGGAAGACAAGTTGTTTTCAATGGTTCCGATCTCCCCGCTGTAGTCTAACCAGCCGATGCGAATGAGTCCTTGGTCAAGGGCTTCGGTGGCTGAAGTTGGTAGTTTTGAATCAATTAGTGCTTGTTCTCTTTGGATAGCAGACTCCATTCGCTCGGAACGTTTGGTCACGTCCTGGCTTGCTTGCCCAAGGGAAGACTCCAGACGCTGTGTCTCGCTTAGCAGGGAGTCGATGCGGGCCTTCAATACCTTGGTTTGGGCTTTGGATTGGAAGAATTCTTTGACTCGGGGATCGGAGTTGGTGGCGGCCACCATCTGCTCGTATTCCAGAGACTCTCCCTCGGAGTCGGCAGAGGTTTCCCGACCGTCGCCAAAGAAGAGTTCGTCGATCCAGCTTTGCTTCTTGCTGACCAGCTCCAGGCGGTACTGATCAAAAGAGTCCTTCATCAGATAAAAATGGATGTTCACTTTCCCGTGTTGGTTGCCCTGCCGGAGCCCGCGCCCGTTGCGCTGCTGAATCTGGGAGGGCGTGTAGGGCACGTCCATATGATGCAGGTCGGTGGTCCATTTTTGCAGGTTCATGCCTTCGGCGATGGATTGGTTGCCAATCAGCACTCGGTACTTGCCAATATTGAAATCGTCCTGCACCTCTTTTTTGAGGGCTTCCTTATCGTCGGATGAAGAGACAAAATAGTCGCCGCCTTTGGGGTTGGTGCCAATAATCGATCCGTTAATAATGGCGATTTCTTTGGCCGGAATACCTGCTTTTGCCAATTCTTGCTTAATAAGCTGGTGGTAGCTTCCGCCTTTTTGGCCTTCTACGGAGATCCAGTCGCAGAAGATGATTTGGTTGCGAAAGGATGGGGCAGCCGGATTTTCGCGGGTCCCAGACAGGGCCTCGACAATCATCACCGCTCGGTCAAAGGTTTCTTCCATGGCGTCCGACCCGTCGGAAAGCAACTCACGCTGTTTTTCGATTTTATTGAACAAGAATTGTTTGCCGACGGGCACTGCGTGGAGGTCTCCTTCGGTGGCTTCAATTTCACCGGCTACCTCTTCGAAGTATCCCAGAGATTTGAGTTCTTTAATGAGGGTGTGGCGGGGTTGGCCAAAGTATGGGTTCGGATTTTCTCTGGCTGGGGCAGATGTTACTTTGGAAAAATAATCGCCATAAATGCTTTCCGGTACTCTGCTAGGAGCAGGGTTTGCGCGGGTAGTATAACTTTGGGTGACGTTATTCACCAGTGCTCCGAGCTTCATAAACTTGCCATCTACGCCCGCGAAGCTGTGGTCATAGACGCGCAGATCGGTCGCAATTTTGCTGCCATCGCCGGTAATGACCAGGAAATTGTCTTTGGTCTGGCATCCGCGTTGGCGCATGCAGTCCAAGATGTTATCGGCCCGGAGGATGATATCGTCGAATAACAATTTGTGAATTTCGCTGGGCTCAATAACCTGCTGTTTGGTTTCGGCCTCGGGGCGCTTGAACTTTGGCTTTAACACTTTAGTTTGGCCCTGTTCATCTTTTACAAGGTTACCGTTATCATCTTTGAGCAGGTCTGGAAACTTCTCGTAGAATCCCACTAGTTGGTCATAGCTTTTGATGTCCATAACCTCGTCGATAATCGCCCGCATTTCTGGGAGGTTATAGTATCCGGCCACTACGCGCTCGGTTCGGTATTCGCCGTTGGTCTTTTTGACGATCTTTTCTTCCTCGCGGACAAACTGGTTGATAAAGTTGTCTAAGTTGGCAATCTGGTATTTTTCGAGCAGGTCCGGGGCGCAGAGGTTGAGCATGTGCCATACCTCCACCGGGGAATTCACGACTGGCGTAGCAGTCAAGACAAAGACGTTTTTAAAGCCTATTTTGGAAAACAGCCATTTCGTTTTTTGGAGGGCGTCTTCGGCTCTCTGGGAGGGTTTATTAGCGGCAATGCCGAGCTTGGCCGCTTTGGCGCTGCCCAGCGCGTTTTTGTAAAAGTGGGCCTCGTCAAAGAACAGGGCGTCCACACCGAGCTCGTCAAAAAAGATGTCGGTGTCTAGTCGCTTCGCACTTGCTACATTGCGGAGCTTGGCCTCCCATTCTTCTTTCATCTTCTCCAGGCGCGTGACCATCGACTTTTTGGCCGTGGAGCTGAGGGCATCATCTTCTTCGATAAGCTCGTCGAAACTATCAATCATCTGATCAAAGTATTCTACGCGCTCGCTGTACATATTCTGTTGCACCGATGGAGATAGCGGCAGACTCTTGAACGCATGGTCAGCAATAAAGATCGCATCCCAGTTGTAAAGCTGGGCCATAGTGAGTTCCTTGTGGCGTTCGGAGCCCGTCATTTTCATATTGAGGATTTTGGCTTCCGGGAACAGCATGGCGTACTCTTCGACCCACTTTTCCTGTACTTTGCCGGGCACCACAAACATCGGTTTGTGGCAAGCGCCCTGTTGCAGCAGAACCTGGGAGGTAATAATGGCCGAGAGCGTTTTACCGGCGCCGACGTCGTGGCAGTTGGCTCCGCGCCCGTTCCAAACCAACTTTTCGGCCACTGCGCGGTTGTGTTTGTACACCGCAAAATCTTTGACGCCATAGAAGGTGTCCGACATCCCGCGCACTCGAAGAGTGGCTCCATCAAATTGAGGGTTGATATGAGCATTATACTCGTGGTTATAGGCCTGCTCAATGAGTTCACGAATTTCGGTAGAGGCTTTGGTGCGTACCCATTGGTTGAACTTTTGGGGCACGCGCGTGAGCATCTGGTCGTTATGGGTGCGCTGTTTGGCACGGGAACGCTCGATCAAAGCTGTAAAGCCTTTTTCTTCGGCTCGTTTGAGCGTCATATTCGGGAGCACGTTGTCGTCCTCGTCGTAGAAGACCAGCGGGAAGCTGGAATCTTGAATATAGTTATTAATAATCTTGCTAAACGGCGTCTCGCCCCAACCTTGGTTCCAGTCATCGGCCGTTTCTTCTCCATTTTTAATATACCGCCCGCCTTTGCGAAGTTTCATATAGAAGCGGTTACCAAGATCGGCTTTGTCTTTGACGAGTCCGATATGTACGTCTCGGTAGCCCAGCTCATCTTTTATCCACTGGGTAAGGACTTTCGTTGGCAAGTAGGTGAAAATGTGGCGCGGATCGACGGTAATGCTATAGGCATCAATCCACTCCGGGAGAACTGCCTTTAGGGCTTCGGTATTTTTCTCCAGCTGATTGTCTTCGGCTATTTCCAGCTTGCGGCGGACATTACCGGCCAGGTATTGATAACGAAACTCGTAATTATTGGTCTCGGGATTGTAAAAGAAGTCAGGGTGATTTTCGATTGCTTTAGTAAGTTCTGTCCGGCTGGCTGTGCCTCCTTTGTAGGTGGACTGGTAGAAATCAAGGGTCAGCTCTTCGCCGATGGAGCGGCCGTACATGGCAATTTCGGCCAGGTCATTTGAGTCGGAAACCGCTGGTACGTAGTTGCGGTTGAACATCGAGTCGGCATCGATAATATCGGCATAGACCAGCTCTCCGCTGATGGGATCGCGTTTCACAAAGGTCGTAAGCTTATACAACCGGTTGTCGTAGCGAAATACCTCGCGGATATCCTCGTCTTCGTCGGGAATGCCGTAGCTATTGATGTGGCTTTCGAGTAGCTCCTTAAACTCCCCGCGAAGCGGCTCTTTTTGCTTGCTGTCTTGAGCCAGCGCCGTTACGAAATCATCGTATTTGTCTAGCATTTGGCAGGCCGAGTTTATCTTGGCACGAAGGCCGTCACCCGCTTTATCCGATCCACCTACGGTAACAGGTTTGAAATAGTGGCGCTGTTTTTCGTAGAATTTCTCATCATGGTAGACAATATTCCCGGCGTAATAATCGCGGGTCGTCTCCAGGCGCACGCCCTCATCGGGGATCCGGTAGAACGGCATCTTCCCCGGAAGCGGGTATGGGAAGCGAAGACCATCTCCAAGAACCTTACCGGTCAAAGCCTCATCAACTTGGCCTTTTACGCCCATGCGGGTCAAAAACTGCATGTCGTGCCCCTGAATGTGCTCACCTAATACCTGCTGGGGATATTTATGGTAGTACGGATTATAATAGGCCCCGTAAGACTGGTCCTTATGTTCGGTGATACTTACCGCGAGATCCTGGTAGGCAAAGAGCTGATTTAATTCGCTGCTTACGTCAGGATGGGTTTCGCCGTCAACATCGGGGTATTTCTGAAACAAGATCAGATCCGTTGTAACCAGTGTATCGGCATTGTCTTTGAATGCAGTGGACGGGAGCCGGTAAGCACCCACAAATCGGGCGCGCTGGACCATGGCCTGTCGAATGGCCGGATCCTTCTTGTCCATCGTGCCGACCGAAGTAATCACTGCTAGAAACCCGCCGGGCTGAAGAGCGTCCAGGGACTTCAGGATAAAGTAGTCGTGGATACGTGGATTAAGGGGAGCCAGTGGGTCTCGCTGGGTATGAATTTTGATATCTCCAAAGGGGACATTGCCTATGGCTCCGGTCAAGTTGTATAGCGACAGGTCGGTCTGGGCAAAGTTTTCGTGGCGGACCAGCTGGCTCGGGTATAGCAGCCCCGCAATGCGGGAGCTTACTGCAGAACGCTCGACCATCAGCATGCGATAGGTCTGGCGGTTGGGAAGGAAGCCTGCAAAATTGCCTACGCCCGCCCCGGGTTCTAAAATGTTGCCCCCATCCACGCCCATGGTTTGGAGTTTATCCCAGATGAGTTTGACCAACGGGTAGGAGGTGTAATGCTCGTTAAGCAGACCGCGTTCGGTTCCGGTTGCGTCTTCGCCATATCCGAGTCCACCGGCGCCCGTGTACCTGCGAAGCAGATCCAGGTCCGATTCGGTAATCGCCCGGTCCTCTTTTTCCAAGACGGCCAGTGCCGCCTCGTTGGCTTTCCGGCGTTCGGACTTCGAGAGTTTAATGGGGGCAAGTTTTTCCAGATGGATGCCGGAAAAACGGCTTCCATATTTGGCTTCTCCCGGCCGATCCATGGAGGGTTGGTATGATTGATCGTCTTCTTTTTCAGGTTTTTTTGCTTCCTGTTGGGCTGCCGAGAAAACCTGGTTAAAATCGACGCCGATGACTTGCCCGTGATCTCGAAATAATTCCAATGCCTGCTCGCGGTGCTCTGTGGGAAACTTATCGAGGGAAAAGGCCAGGGCCAGTTTCATCACGGTTTCAGTGAATGACTCTTGGAGCTGTTGGAGGTCGCTCGAAGGATTCTCACGGGTCGTCAATTTGCTGGTCAGTTTTTCTGGATTTCCAAGGAGGGAGTCGATAGAACTGGCTGCCTGCTCATCACCTTGATCAGCTTGCCAGGCCAGGTCGGTGAGCTGGTTCATTCGTTGGGTATTGAGTCTGCCATTTTTGTACGGCATGTGGGCGGCACTTGCAATTTGTGCCATCCGCTGCGTTTTTACCTGAATCTCGACGGGAATATCTCCGGCCTCCCCAGCCATCACGATGAAGTGATGCGCTCGATAGCCACCGACGGGTTCGGCGTATTTATCTTCATGTTCAAATACTTCTCCGATTGCTCCTGATACAATTTGTTTTACCACCTGGTTCAGCTCGGTTTGACCAGACAGTACGATCATGCATCCGGCCATATCGGTCAGCCCCTGAGTATAGAGCTCACCAGGATTAGCCTGCTTGATATTTCCTTTAATGCGCTTGCGACGCAATTTATTGATGACCGAATAGGGAGATTTTACTCGGCCCTTTACGGTGGCTTCGGGTTGCAGCCCTTTGAGCTTGCTGGTTACCTCGTCCAAGGCCTGCTGGTAGTCCCCTCGCAATTCGATCAACTGTTTGATTTCGTCGGTAAGCTTGGTTTCTTCGACAGTTTCGGTGTCGCCAGCCAGTTGTGGGTTGGGATCGTCAGCATTGGGGATCCCGTCCCCATCAAAATCGCCAAAAATGCCGGGGTAGTCCTCAGTTGTAATGTCTTCAAAAGGAGTAACAATCGGATTGTCTCGCATGGGGTTAGCCTAATACTTTGGTTAGGAAGGCGTCCAATTTAGCCTGACTTTCTTTGGCCGCTTCGATGTCTACTCGCTGCTGGGGTTTCCCGTCAGATGTACTGTTGTCCTTCTTTTTGGTAGTAGTTTTCTTTGATCGCTTAACAGGAGTTGGTTTCTTTTTAGAAGCTGGTTTCTTCTTGGTCTTTGGCGCAGGTGGGTTAGTCGCAGTAGATTTTTCTTTTTTGCCAAGCGCGCGTTCCTGGCGTTTGTACTCTTTGGCGCCTAGCACGACTTTGGCGTGGTCCTGCTTATAAATTCGGATTTCCAGGTCGCCATATTTGTTGACTAACTTTTTCCAGCACGCTTTGAGCCCGCCTCCTTTGCCTTCCGTGCATGCTTGGTATTCCAGGTGGCCGTCCAGCAGCAAGTCCATGATGTACCGCTTCTTGGGATAGTCGGCTGTGTACCGGATAGACAGGTGGGCGTTTTCGGATTCCCCGGAATGCTTGGACCCGTAGCAGGGCATTTTGCTTCCAAACATGGAGTTGATGCGTTTCCAGGATCGAATTTTGTGGAGCTTGTCGATCTCTTTGAGGGTAATCTTAAAAGGGGTATCCACCGGGTTTTCTCGGGTGTCCGACTTGCTTGCTTCTTTAGTGGCAGGGTTAGCTGGTGCTCCTTCACGGTCTTGGGCCGTAAAGGGTACGGCGATAGCAGTAAGTTCACGGTAGCGATTCTTTTCGGTTTCGGCTCCGCCTTCTTTGGTAACCTTAATTTCGATATCACACTCATGGGCGATGCTAGTGTTGCCTTTGTACTGTCCGTCTTTGGTGGCATGGGAGACCATGACGAACATGATTCCGTTTTCGCGACACCATTGGGCTAGCTCGACCGTTTCCTTCGCGTTGGCATCAATCACCGAAATGGAATCCAGGATGCAGGCGAAGGACCTGTTTTTAAGCAGAATTTCTTTGAGGGCCTGAATCGATTTCCATTTGGTAAAATTCAGGTTCCGGTGGGTAGCTCCCAGGCGTTTTACGCGGTCGACCAAGGTTTTACCAAAATGTTCTTCGGCGGGGATATATTCGATGCGGCCATGTTCGGCTAATGCGTCAGCGAGTCCCAGGCTCATCGTTGATTTACCGGCTCCTTTTTCGCCCCAGATAAAAATGACGGCATTCTTCTCGGGTTCGCCGAGCAGTCGCCCGTAGGGTTGGGCTATTGTTATGCCTTTGATATTCAGTTTTGCAAGCTGCTGGGCAGTCATGGATTCCATATTAATCTCGTTTCGTTCGTTTGATTGCGATTCCAATTCCAATAATGGCGATGGTCCCTATTACAAGGAGGGCTGGTTTGGGTAAGGCCCCTTTTGTTGGCACTTGTAGGGATTGCTGAGTAATGCCGAGCCTTTTGAGTAATATTTCATCAGCTGTTCCACTCGGTGGTAGTCTCAATTTTTGTTGGGCTTGCTTGACGGCTGCCTGTGTTTCGGGGCCAAAGATGCCATCAACGCCATATTTGGGAAGCCCGATACCTAGGGCTTTCAGTGCTGATTGCAGGTGCATGACCTGCGGACCTTTGTCGCCTATGCTAAGAGTCATGTTGAAGATCGTTTTCTGTTATATAGGGAAAGGCCGGCTACACCGATGGCAATACCGGCCGAGAGAATACCTGCATGTTTGATTATTGTCGCAGGCTTGCTTTTAGCGACCGAATCTTGGAGTCCGATCATATCGCTTACCGCCTGCAGATCGACGTGCTCGAAGTACTGATTGATGACGTCGGCATTTCCGTTGAATACTTGCTGGAAGGAGCGCCTGTCTTTGGTCAGATCAGCCAGGACAAGGGCCGTAGTAGCAGCTTGTCCTTTACGCCCGCTCAGGGCACGGTCGGCTAGCCCGATTGCTTTCTTAAATGCGTTTCGACTGGTTTGGCGCAGGTAACTGCTAAGATCACCCATCCCGTCATCGACGATCTGGTAGTCTCGGCCTTCGATTAACTCATTCATCAGATTTCTCCTTCTGTTTCGTCCCAGCCATTTGTTTTACGCTGTCTCGAACTCCGGGCATCAGAGGTGCCAGGAAGTACGCGCCCGCGCCAATACCAATCAGCCACAGGGCTTTGGTGAGCGTACTGTTGACGCCGCTGAATGCACCCACAGGGTCCGGTAGGTTGATTTCATACCAGGACTCGGTGGGCTGGGCGTACACTCCACTTTGTTGGCCTTCCTGGATATCCAGATCAAGGGTCATCACGTTCGAGGAGGCGAGTGGCTTGGCCTGTGAGATATTTGCCTCCGTAACATTGCTGTAGTGAAGCTCAAATATGACGGGATGATTTCGATCTGGTCGGAACGAGCGCCCGAAGACTAGTCGGGCTTGGCCGCGACAGCCATCCCACATACTGGTAACAATACGGGATATCGCTAAGACTGATCGGTTTTGGGGATCCAGGGCGGCAACCACTACATCCGGGCAGACGACAAAAAGGAACGAGTTCCAAAAGGTGCGGTAGATATCGACCTCCACATCTACTGAAAAGGGTACCCCGGATTTCGGGAGCCCGCGCTCGGGATGACGTCCGATGATGCGGAGTTCACCGGCTTCCGAGCTTATGATATTGCCGGATATGGAAGCCGAGCCTAACCCGTTGTCACTGTAGTTAGAATAGCTCACTGGTTACCTCCTTCGGGTTATGATTCGCAGCGCCAGGTATCCACCGGCAATCCATCCCAGCGTAGCTTTATTGCGGTTAAACCACGCGCGAATTCCTTTGACGGGATCCTCTTCGGCCAGGCGTCCGCAAAGGGTTTGCTTGGATTGACCCGTTACTTCCGCGCCTTTTGCTACTTCTTGCAGCTGGACGGTGGGTTGCAGGTACACGGTTTCTTGCGAGGCCGTTGGATTGGGATACCGCCCGTTGGGAATGTGTCCGTCAATAAAGTGAGAGATCCCAACCGGATGGGTTGTTGTCTGAATAGCTTCGGTCATATCAGGATTTCTTTTTTAACAGGGTGTACATAATACCTCCGCCTACGACGACAACGCCGCCAATAAGTAGAAGGGAGGTCATATTTCCATTTGACTTCTGGGCTTGCATCAACGCCATCTGTTGCTCGGGCGTCAGGCCAGTGCCCCCAGATTGAGGTTTTCCGCCATTTATAACTCCATCCACAGTTACGGCGGTATCGGCCGCTGTGGTTAAAAAGCTGGACAGGTCATTGAGGATACTGCCAAACTTGGTTTTCTTTGAGGTGCTGCTTGTGGATCCCACGGGAGGGAGGAAACTGTTTGTGTAGTTAAACGGCTGGGTCGTTTGCAAAAAATCTAACTGATCGTAGGAGCTGCTGTTCATAGGGATTGGGATATGCTTATTGGGATTTCAATTTTTTCTTTTTGGCGACAAACATGATGGCGGCTCCCAAAATGGCAACCCCGCCCACCGCTGCCCCTGCTATCATAGCTGTGGATGCGGTCTCTTGTTTGGCAGCCGTATCGGTGACGTTATGCTGTAAGGCCGTCATGAGCTGCTGTTTTTCCTGTTCTATTCTCTTCTTCTCAGCTAGCTTACGCTCGTGAGCTTTGCAGAGGGCTTGCGATTTTTCGCGCTTGCGCCTGCAGCTTTTGAGCTTTCCAAACATTTTGCCCTTGCAGCTTTGGTTGGCATACCGGCAGGGATCATCTTCCTCCCAACCTTCCAGTCCACCACTGGGAAGCTGGCTGGATATGATCAATTGATCATTTTCGGGTTGTATAGCAATGGGTTGCAGATAGGAACTACTCATAAACAGTTGTTAATGGTTGAGGGCCCAGTAGCTGATCCCGCCAAGCGTGAGAAGCCCGGCTGAGAGTCCGCCGTACAGGAGCCATTTTTTGTTTCGAGATTGTTGTTGGTTGGCCAGAAAGCTGTTGTCCAAACTTCCATATTTGTTCAGGTAATCAACGGCCGGTTGTCCGTGCTCTTGAATTACCATAGCGTACTGCTGGAGGATGGCGTTATCCTTTTGGGAAAATGAAATCACGTCCGAACGGACCCCTCGGACCATCAGGTAATCGCGCCATTGTCCGCGCTGGGTGCGTTCGCCCTTATCTTTGGCGCCAAACCATTTGGAAAACAGTGGTTTCATGGTGACGCCCATTTGCAGTGCTGACGAAGCCGCAGCGGTGAGGGTAACGGGATCAATGCCTAATCCATCCGGCATCCGGTTGGGCAGGTGCTTGGACTTTTTGATCAGCCGCTCGTCAAACCTGAACCCGGGATATTTAGCAACGGTCGTATCAAAGGATTTCCACCCTTCTGGGGATCGGAAAACGGTATAAATATGGTCATAGGTTCGTCCTGTTCGGCTGACAATCCGAAAGCCGGTTTGGATGCCCAGGCTTTGCAGCAGGGCCGCTGACAGAATCGCGTGGTCGTCGCAATCTCCGGCTTTTTGCCGGATGGTGACATCGGGGGATTGGATCCGCTCGATATTCCATGGATCGCGCACGTAGTTGATATTTTTCGTTATCCACTTGTAAATGGCACCCGCAATTTGATCTACATTCCGCAGGTCAGGAAGACCGGTGTTAATATTCCTGGGAACCTTGCGGGTAATTTTTAGCGCTAGTCCGCGGATATCCTCGCGTCCGGTATATTTGGTAACAAGCTGGGAAGCCAGTTCCAGGACGCCTTCGATTCCCGGGTATTGCTTGCGGTGGGCAATAATAGAGGCGGCAGCATCTCCTTGGGAGGAGTTTGCTGCCGCCTTAGTGCTCGTCACTGAACCATGGGTCGTGACTGCGTTGCGGGAAGTTGGTATGGGATAGCTGCTACTCAATAGTTGTTGATATCGTTGACATGGATATGATTACCGGCTGGATTTGACGAGCTTTTGCAGCTCAGCGATGACATCGGTGAGCAGTCGCCGGACCTGCGGGCTGACGGTCGTGCCCGTGAAACTCAACAATTGATTACAAGCGAAAGGGGCAGGGATATAGCAAAGCGTATTAGCGTGTTGCCCTAATCCATCCACAAGGGGATATATTGTTTTTGCAATGCGTTCGGCTCCTATATCCCTGCTTATCGCTTCCACAGAAAGTATCTTTGCCATCCGGACCCAGTCGGTCGCGGTGATTGGTTGCCCGCCTTGCTGCATCAAAGCCAGCTGGGATTTAATGCGCTTGGCATAGCAGGCGTATCCGCAGGGCTGGTCAGCCAAGTATTCCAAGGCCATTTTCAAAAGGGTTAGTTGTCCGGGGTTCATCGTGGAATCTTACAGGCTGATGGTTGGTTCGGTGTGGCCGTTGGTGTGGGGCGGGTCAAACATGCCATTCAGAGTGGCAGGTGTTCCAAGTTCGTCGGGCTCAGTTTCCGAGTTGTCGTCGGAGGGAAGGTGCCGAGGAGTCTGGTCCCCGACACCTTTGGGTTGGCTCGCCTCGTCGGTAGAGGGGCTATGGGGTTGTTGGGGTAGCGAGCCAGAAGTAGGTTGAAGTTGGCTTTTAAGAGATTCGGCCATGGCTTTAGCTTGCTCTTCACTGATATCCGGAGTGCCAGTCGGCGTATTTATTTGCTGATTTCTTGCGCTCTGACCCGCAAACAGTTGGGAGATTACGGTAAAAAACATCGGGGCATTTTCTTCCAGCATATCCAGCATGCGGCTTCCGGCGTCTCGGCCACCAGCTCGTTGTTCCATTTCCATGCGGAATTTCAGCTTTTCCAGCTCTCCAAGCTCTTTTTCGAGAGCCTTGAGGTTACTTCGTTGAATTTCTTTGAGGCGGTCAATTTCGTTGCGGTGAGATTCCTTGAGGTCGCCCAGCTCTTTTTGATGGGTTAGCAGCGTAGCCGTTTTGTCTTCGGATAGCTGTCGCTTGAGGCCCATGATTTCATCGACGAGTTGGCGAATCTTCCGGTCGGCGTCATGCAGCTCGCCTTCCAGGCGCAGAGCTCGTTGCTGGTAGTAATTTTCAGGAGTGGATCTGCTGGCTTTTGTAGTTTCTTGTAACAGGGTATCCGATTGCTCGTCAGGTGGATCAATGCGAAAGCCAATAACAATATCTTCGTCGATGCCGGTGTGTAGAGAATACAGCCCTGGGTCCAATTTGAATATTGCCTTGACCACATTGAAGGGCTGACGAAAATTAAAGGGGAGCTCCTTCTCAACTTGCTGGAGCCCGTCGGTGGTACCGGTGATGCGTCCAAAGATCGGCAGGCCCTGCTCCAGCTCTTGCAGGCAGGTGGCGTAATCCCGCTCTTGGGTTTCGTTAGGCATATTTTCCAGCGTTTCAGGCATCTGATTAGCGTTGGTTAGCGTAATGCAATAGCACCACTGTGATCAATAACTGATGCTAACGTAACACTAATTCAAATCAGGAAAAATACCCCGGGATGGGCTGGAACAGGGTGCGATGGGTTGTTTCCGTTTGGGACGGATTGGGAAAAGATGATCCTTTTAGTTTTGAATCACCACATCTTATCTCGAAGTTCTTTTTTGTAAATGTAAAACAACCGAAAAAATATCATGGGGAATTTGCCTCAACATCACTCATCGCATAAGCAGGAAGCAAAAAGTCTAGGAAAACTCAGAGAACTACTGCCAAATGACCTATTCATACTTAGGAGTGAAGATGGAGGAGATTATGGGGTGGACCGAATTTTAGAAGTAGTTAGTGATGGCAGCGTCACAAATATACGTGCTCATGTTCAAGTAAAAAGTCAAAAGAAGGAAACTAAAAGTGATAGTGTTCGATTCCCCGTACCGATAAATACTATTAATTATCTTCTTAATACTATACACTCCTTGTTCATTATTTATTCAGTTGATGAAGATGCTTTTTATTGGGAGTGGACACGTCAGATTGCACTTTCAGCAAACGCAAAACAAATAGATCTGGAAAGTACTAACCAAAAAACTTTTAGCTATACTTTCCAGAAGATGCTTGATACAAGTGCCTTTGAGGATATCCACAAAAAGTTGATTGCTGATAATCACCTGTTAAAAGATATTGAAGTTGATCGCCGCCCTCTTGAAAAATCTTTGATTGAATCACTTCAAGGGACTGTAACATATCGTGAATTGATACTTCTATACTTACAAGGAAAATATGAAGTAGTTATAGGATTTGTTAGAGACAATTCATTAGATAATCCGGAAATAAACTCTCTGGTATCATGGTGTTACTATCAGACTCATAATTATCAACAGGCACTTAGATTTATAGTCAAAGCGCTTCGAAAAAAGTCTTCAGATACTCAATTGTTAAAAATGAAAGCGGCTATTTTGTGTGATAAAGGGCGAAAAGAGCAACACAAGGAAATGGTTAAAGATGCAAAAGCTATCATGCTTGATATAAGTCGCGATTCATGGGGATGGGATGATTATTACAACTTTGGAAATATGTGTGCTGGCTTAGAAGACTATTCTGAGGCGTTGGAATATTATAAGAAAGCACTGCAGGGTAATCCTAATGATCCCAGAATTTGGAAAAATTTAAGCGAATGCTATTACTACCTTAAGGAACATGAAAAAGAGATGGAATGTCTCGACAAAGCCTTAGAGCTAAAGCCGGATTTAATTGAAGCCTTAATCAGCAAAGCTGCTACTTTAGGTAATATTTTCAGTGAATATCATCAAGCGATTAAGTTATTGAATAAAGCTTTACGCATTTCTGAAAATGGATATTTTGATAACAGTGTAATCTATTATTGGTTAGCTAAATTTCATGAAGATCTAGGTGAGACACAGACTGCCTTAAGCCTTGTTGGATCAGGGCAACAAATTTATCCGGGTGATAAGTCATTGAAAAGTCTAAAACTATCAATATTGATTAATTCTTGGAATAAAGATGAGCAAATAAAAAAGCAGGCAATACAACTTTTAAAAGAATTGATTTCAAGATTTCCAAAGGATTTTGGATTAAGAAAAGAATTGCTAAAAATTTATTTCGAAGAAAAAATCACAAAGGAGGCTGTATTATTAATACAAGAATCACTTGAACTTGTGGGGTTTAACTTTTCCGATGAATATGTTTCTAATTTAGAGTATGAAGACTTGAGAATTCTGTTTAACAATATGGATTCATATATGGTATATCGTGAGAGTAATAATATTGGGAAAGAGTTTTTTAAAAATTTTGATCTTAAAATAAAGACCTTACAAAAGATCGAATTTAAATTTGCAATACAATTTGCCAAGTTAGTTGATCAGATAGCCCCAGACCTTTCAAAAAGCAAACTCATTTCAGTACTTGAAAAACACCTAAAGGAATTTATCGATCTTAATAAATTTTGCAGTGAACTACTTATCAAAAAACACAAAACTGATCCAGTGGAAAGGCAGTCCGAAAAAATGACTCAATTAGTTATAGTTTTACCAGAAGTATTACTTGTCGAAGCTTCAAGACAGATGGGTTGGCTATTGGGCCAGAATAATTATGATGATAACTTTAAGGACCAGGTACTTAAAGAGTTAAATCATATAGAAGAGTGGTTTGATCTTAGCATAGAGCCAATTGTAAAAGGGGCTTACAATGTAATTCGTTGGTCAGAATAATGTTAAGTACTTCTTCAAAAGGAGGTGCATAAAGTTTTAAGTTCTATTTTACATAATTAGGAATTAAATCAACGCGAACCAAAATATTTTTATGGGTAGAAGAAATTCTGGAGATGAAACATGGCATAGACTTAAAAATTGGACTAAAGGTAGCAAAGAAGCAGAGCGACTGGCATCGCAAACATTAAGATATGAAGGATTCAAATTTTTAGATCCTTCTCATCCCCATGGTGGTCCTGATCAAGGTAAAGATATAATCTGTTATAAAAATAATAAGGTATTTTTAGTAGCAGTTACTTTTTCAAAAAATGAACTTAGTTGGTCAAAATTGAAGAAAAAGTTTAACAATGACTTCAAAAAAATGACAGATCAACAAGGTTTTATCTTTTTTACAAATCAAGAAATAACTGTTGCTGAAAGAAAAGAATTAAAAAATATAGATGAGAAAATAGAAATAGATGTTTATCACTTAGAGAGAGTTTCTCAAGCTTTAGATTCTCCACCTTGTTATGGCGTAAGGCTTGAATTTCTCGATATAGATATGACAAAGGAGGAACAAATATCTTTTATTAGTTCAAGAGATGAAGTATTACACGAAATAAATGATAGAATTAATGAAGTGATTAAAGAGAGTAAAAACAATATACCCACTGAAGAACTCAGAGAGTTTCAAAATGTTCTGAATCAGATAACTGGCTTTTCAAATGCATCACAAATATCCGTACCTGGATTATCACAGAAAGGCCATGTCTCTAAGTTGAGAGTACCATTAGATGAATTAAAAGAGTTTAAAAAAATACTCCAATCTATCGCAGGAAGTAACATCCATACACGAGCGATTATAGGAGATCCAATTAGTAGATTACAAGTTCCGCTAAGTCAATTAAAGGAGTTTAAAAAAATCCTCACATCGATTGTTGGTAAAGAAGGTATTGGAGCTCATCATTCCTTAGGTCTCAATCAAATAAATAGACTGCAAGTCCCTCTCCAACAATTAAAAGAATATGAAGAAACTCTTGATCGTATAATCGAAAAGAAAAATAAAATCGAATAAAGTTATCAGAATAACTCTTTAAAAAAGGAAGATGCTATTTGGTTAAGCCTCGCGACCTGTTTTTGTTTTAAAGTTACTGATTAACTCAATGTTCAGGCGTCACTTATTTTAATAAAGCTTATGTAAGTCAATTCTAACAAATACAAAATTATGTATATCGACTTTCATAAATATAATTATGACTTAGTACCCAATGAGCTACAAGAAAAGTTCGAGAAGAGAGATAAAGATGCTTATGAAAACATTATCAATGAGTGGATAAATGATAATATTGATGATATGATTGACCGTAAATGGGAGATTGAAGAAATCCAATATTTATCTGAGACAAGTGACTTTATTAAACTCATTCGTGAAGCAGAGAGTTTATATGAGTTAGGTTTCTATACTAGTTGTATTGCTTTGATAGGTGTTTCAGCTGAAGATTTTCTAAAATATCTAGCAATCAAACTTGGTAAACCTGAATACGAAAATGATACACAGTATCAAAGATCAAACAACCTTTTAGATGATGGCTTAATAACACAAGATATCTTCGATTCAATTGATGATATAAGAAAAATTAGAAATGACTGTTTGCACTATAATGATGACTTTAAAGTTAAAAATGAAGCAGAATTAAAGAGAGATGCTCTAAATGTATTAAATAGCTTAAAATCAGTTATTAGATCAATTCTCTTTGCTAATGACAAATTGACCCCTGAAAACTTCGTTGAGTTAATAAAAAATATTGCGAAACCCGATAATGAAGACGCAAGAAACTTTAATGAGACAATAATGAAGCTGAGGAATGTATCTTCTCATTTACTCAAATTTCCAACTGCATTCTCACCAGATCAAGACTTAGTTGTGAAGGAGGACTTTTATAAAATTCTTGATCTTGATATCGATTTCAAAGAAACAACAATTGAAGGTCAAGTATATGTGCCAGGCGCAACTGTTGTTGTTGATTTAACTGATGAATTGATTGAGTACATTAAGTCGACCAATCTTGAAGAAAATAATGTGATTTATGCGATCATAGTATCCGAGCCAAATCAATTTGGGATGACAGCTGAGTGGGATTTTTATCAATTAAAAAAAATAAATGACTTCGAAAAAATAGCGGCCGCATTCGGTGGGTAGTAGTTAAAAAAATAGTTTATTCGAATGAAGTGGGTTTTCTGATCTTGGTAGCCTAACTTTTTATGATTACCCTTTCATTTATAGTCAATTTTAATACTTAGGTCAGCAATTTTTACGTCTGACTGTTTGAAATCGAACCTTTCATGTCACGTACAAGAGAAAAAAGAGTTGGTGAACAGCTACATGTGAATGAACGTCCAGTAAAATTTACTTATTGGCCTATTCTAAGAAGGGGGCGAGGAAGAGCAACAACTCAGACACAAGTTTTTACTAATGATCCATGGGGATTAATCAGGGCATCGCTAAATGAAATTGAAAATGACCAAATAAGGACGGATGCAGAATATTATTTTGAACAATCTGTAGACTTTCAAAAAGCTTATAATAATAGTACATCCATAGCCTCAAAACCATTGCTTCTATATTATTGTATGATGAATCTGGTTAAGACTTTACTGCTCAAGCGAGGTTTTAAACCTTCTGTTGATGAAGCTAAACATGGCTTACAGGAATCTAACTCAGACTTATCTTTCGAAAATCATAAACTAGTTTATTACCGGTCATCTGGTACAACCTCCAACTTGTTTGACGATTTCTATCAATTTTTGACTAATGATCGATTGAAAAATAGAGCAATAATTAAATTATCAGATATTGTTTATCAAATTTTAAATGGTCATAGAATAATGTGTTCCTCAACACGAAGTGCAGAAAAATTTATCTCTTTAAAGGATATTACATTGTTAAATAATGATGATAATGAGCTATGGATGAATTTTAAAGTTGAGAAACATGATTTAAGGAGGTTGAGAGTTTCGGTAAAAGACTTCTTAAAGCGGACAGATTTAAAAGATAACTTCTCTCATGTTTCCAGCGATGGTATTTATTATGAATTTGAATTAGATACCCCTATAACTCACGGTGGTTGGCCTTCTGATTATTTAGAGCAATTAAGCAATAAATTAATACCACCAACATGGGTGGTATTGTCGAGTAGCAAGCCTTACAGAAAATATTATGCCTATATGGCAAATAAATCTGATAATGAGCTAGTTCTACCACAATTAGCCTCTATATATGCTTTTTCATTCTATCTAAGTTCGATTACAAGATATAGACCATCCCAATTTAAGAAGATTATGAAGTCAAACTACAGTACGTTTGTCTCTGAATTTATAAATAACCAATTAGTACAATTTGTTTACTTAGTAGCGAGTGAATTTGCAAAAAGAGATGTTGTAAAACCATCGATAGTTTAGATACTTGCTAGCAATAGGGAAACGGATATGCTTTTTTCTTCCTGGTTAGTTTCCCTAAATTTTTCAGCAAGAATTAACCCAAACAATTAAAGGCAAGTTTATTACAAATAGCTAAAATTCTGATCCAATTTAAGCCCTTATCATTCTCAGAGTTTAATTAACATAATTGAAAAAATGACTTTAGAAGAAGAGAAAAACGAGCTAACACAAGATGAATTTTTATGGATAGAGAGTGTTTATGAACAGACGAATGGGGAAGGAAAAGCAAATTCCCGAGAATTATTAGTAGACCTTTGGGATGATTTATCTGATGACTTTCACCCAACAAATGTCAATTCAAATTTTTATGTGAGTGATACGAGAAACGACAGATATCAAGAACTTACTTTATTGGGGGTCTTTTTAGTTGATCCAAATAATCAATTACTAAATGATACTGATGCAGTAATCAAAGAAGTTAGAAAGCAATTAGTTGCTAATCCTCAGCTAGAGGAAGTTAGTTCTGCAAGAATTGCTGAAAGTCTAAGTATTCAAGAGGAAAGGGTCAGGAAGATCTTTGACTATTTGAGGGACCTCGGAAACTTTTGGTCTGGAGCATCAAGTGAAAAAGATGTAGAAGGGTACTCAAAAATAAGGTTAGAAAGAGAAGGTGTTATAATAGAGTATCTCAGTTATTCTGATATAAAGGATCAAATCAATAAGAAACTAGAGAAACGCAGTAATAGTAATAGAAATGAATTTTCTATTCCTGAGAAGCAAGAAGAGGAAAAGGAGGGTATTTACAAAAATACCGTTTTTATTATGATGCATATGAATGAAGACATTCCAGGACTGGAAGATGTAAAAAATACTATTAAAGAAGTCTGTGATAAATTTGGACTAAAAGCAATCAGAGCAGATGATATTGAGCATCAAGATCGGATTACCGACGTGATTCTAAAACATATACGGAAATCTGAATACTTGATTGCGGATTTGTCTGGTTCAAGGCCTAATGTTTACTACGAAATCGGCTATGCTCATGCAATGGATAAAAAACCGATTTTATATCGAAAGAAAGGAACCGAAATACATTTTGATTTAGCCATTCATAATGTGCCGGCATACAGTAACATTACCGAACTTAAATCAATGCTTATAAATAGATTTGAAGCTTTATTGGGTAGAAAGCTTGCGGAAGGTTAAAGTGAAGTAGTCCTATCCCAGATCCCAATCAATATCTTTCAGCCGCTCAGCAACCCTTTTAATATCTTGTAGTACAGCATCATCTTCCGGAAGATCGCCAATAACCAACTCACTAAAAGTGCCGTTATAAACAGACCTGATCTTATCCCAGGTTGCTTCGGGTTTGTCAAAAAGAAGGGCTGATGCAGGATGCTTGTACAGCCAGTTGTATTTGTCGCCATAGCTTTCGATATCGTCTGCTCCCACTTGAAGCAGCATCTCATCCAGCTTATCGCTTTCAAAGAAGTCTTGAATTGCCGGTTGCTTTAACAGCATGTGAATATCGTAGGTATGGCGGACTTTATTCCCGAGATCCTCATAGGGATTTTCGGCGTGAGAAAATCGGACCAGTGACATTATCTTTTCGCAAAAGGTCCGTTCTATCGTTAGTACTTTCAAGGGGAAGGGAGCTAATCCATATTTTTCAATGAGCTCTTTCTGACCTCTCGCTTTCATCATATCGGCTATAAACGAGTGAACCTCTACTTCTTCATGAGGTTCAAAATGTCCCAGCCTTGAAACCTCAACTATGATTTTATCGCGAACCTGCCCATAGGTTTGGTCATATCCATGTTTTGCATACTCGTAGGCTACCTTTCTATTTTTCCCACGTTTCATGGTAATCCTGGGTAATTCTACTTCCTCCAAATCGGTATCATCAACCACTTTGCTAACATCCCGGACTCTTTTGTCCATTTGAGTGTTGGACAGGTCGGGATCTTCTAACACCACAAGATCTATATCCTCCGAAAACCGGTTGATCGCCTGGTAGCATTTAGCAAGCGAGGTACCGCCCTTAAATACAGCAACGTCTTTCATGTCTGAATGAAAGATCGCATGGAGGGCATAGGTTACCCAATAGTCTTTCTCGATATAGATTTCCCGAATATTCTTATGATCGGCGGTAGCTCTTATAGCGTCCCGAAAGATTTCGGCATCTTCGTGTAGGTTCATCTAGATAATATTCCAGTTTTGGGCTGTGGACAAGCTACTGCTAAGACTACCGAATTCATAACTCGACAAGGGATTCAGGCTATTCTTCAATTTAGGAAAAGCGCTGTTGAATTCCTGATCGGTAAGCAAGGCTCCCAGCAGCGCCCGCACGCGGGGAGGATATTGCAGGGCATATGTAATTAGCCTATTTCTGTCGGTAGTACTCAAATCACGTATGCGCCCTTGAAGTTGCCCGATAGCATCATCGATATCTAGGTCCGGGATTTTCTTAAAATCCTTTATGGCATCCAGGATCTCCAGGAAACGGATGTTGTCGTCAGTGGGATCCACGTAGCTTTTGACTGATTTTATCTTCAGGTTATCAATCTTGGCATTTATCCTTTTTTTATTGCAGGCCAGGGTAACGGTTTTTGGGATCTGCGTCGTAAGCCCCATCCGATTGTACAAAGATAGACCGGTGATATAGGCTATACGATTGTCGCCTTCATACGTATAGGGTTTAAGCAGCTGTTCTTCATTAGGCTTTAAATCACCAAATACCGATTTCTTGGGCTTGTAAAACAGGCCTTTGGAAATCCTTTTTACAGCACCGTTGGATATCAACCGCTCGATGGCTTTGGTAGCAGCCCCGTACTCGCTATTATCGATGTCGAGCTGGTCATATTTAAATGTGGTTCCTTCGTCAAAGGAGGAAACTTTCTCTTTTATTCTTTTTGCAGTACTCATAATGCTAGGTGTTATACTAGTGACCTTTCAACAGCTTGTATCAATATAGCATTTAATCATTAGATATGTCAAGTTATTTGCGTTGTTTACTTGACGTAGTGGATATATTTATTTTCGCTCGGCAAGAAAGCTTTGAACTTGTTACGGAATATGCTGAGTAGAAAATCTAATGCTTGTATAAGTGCAGGCTACTAATAAATCGCTATAATTTTCCTGGAACTGAAGAGGATTGGCTTATTTTTTCCTTTTGGTAGTTACTGATGTGTTTTAGAGGGGTTTGTTATTCACAAGTAAAAGCTGATACTAGTTTATTTTTATTTAACTCTTTTAAATTATTACCACATACTATTCCAACACTAAATCTGGCTCTTGTGATTGCAACATAAAATTTTGCTTTCGTTTGATCCTTTAAGTTTGTTTCAGGATCCTTTATCCATTTCAACATGCTTTTTGTAGGGTAAATCAAAACTCTATCATAAGTTTGCCCTTTGGATTCTCCAAAATTTAAAACGGGATACTCTTCTAATACTTTCTTGTTCTTACTACTCCACCGAAGTTGAATGGGATCATACTTTTCTAAATATTTAAACCGATCTTTGCTCTTAACAAGAAATATTCCATCATGTTCAGTCTCTTCACTATTTGCTGATTTCGCAGGTTCAAAATCTGGATAAAGTCTATTTGCAAAGTTACATATTTCAGGATTATTTCGGTGCGAATTTGATAGTGTTGTTCTATCTACTTCAACATTCTTATCGTCACATTCATCGTTAATAAAATCCGCAATTTTTCCATTCTGATATTTTTTGAACTTCTTCTCCCAGTGGGTCAAGTATGTAACTTGCCTCGGATCCCCCACGAGAGTTAAAGATGAATTGCTACTAAATATTTGTTTCAAAAAAGAAAGGTCATAACCAGCTAAATCTTGGGCTTCATCAATAAAGATATTCTGATATATCTTTGATATGCGATCTATTACTAATCCATTACTTTCAAGGTTACATTTGTACACAAATTTCGAAAGCTTGTCAGAATAAATCTTATTTCCTTTTGAAAAATAGTGTCTCTTGAAATTTTTTGATTCCTTAAAAGGAATTGGATTCCCTTTGTAATAGTATTTTATTCCTGATTGTTTATTAACAAATGTAAGCCCTTTTACTTTTTCCTCAAACAAGAAGCTTTGAAATGGCTTTACACCATGTTGTATTAAAAAAGAAAACCAAGTTTGAATGGTAATATCTTCTGGGATAAACCCATTTAGTTCTATAAACTTTTTCCTTATTTCTTTTTCATTTACTTGAGTATAAGTAGTAATTAAATTATTACCCTCTTCGACTGATAGCGCTTTTTTAACTATATGAGTAGTCTTACCCGCTCCTGCAGCTGCAATCAATAGTTTATTTTTACTCATCTCTCTCGAACTTAAAAGAGTTAAGTATATACTGAGGAAAGCTTATTTCTTGATCGGAATTGAAAATCATTAAGGCACAATCAGTTTTATTGTTGTACATATATTTAAGAATTCCATCCTCATCATAATCAGTGTTAAAGACTTTATTTAAAGTTTTTACGTCATTCTCTTTCAATATTTTTGGTTCAAGTGTATTGTAATTAAACTCTTTATTACTGATCGTCAGATCCCCATCATCAATTTCACTGTCAAAGCAAATATTGATGCAGTCTTTAGAATCTTTATCTAGATAATTCTTGTATTTTTTCTTTAAAGCTTCAATATCGCCATCATTATCAGTTACAACAGATACTTCTTTCTTTAATTTTTCAGCAATTTCTAAAAATCTTTTAAATGAGGTACCAACTGATATTACATCTATTCCATCCTGTATTGGAAGTTTATCATTTTCATCTAGATAGGCTCTTTGAACAATAAGTTCATCGGAATCCCCTTCAACGAGTATAGCTTTATCACATAAGATCAGTCTTAGTGTATCATATCCTGAAAGTTTCTTGAAGAAAGTCTGTGTCGATTCTTCAAGATCACTTAGCTGTGTAATCGATAACTCATGTAAAAGAAGTAAGTTTTCTAAGCCGAGTTTATTCGCGACAAAACTACTATGCGTTGAAATGAGTATCTGTTTGTCCTCACTTCCAGCCTCAATGTCATGAATAAGTTGGTTAAGTTTAGTATGAGATAAATGATTCTCTGGTTCTTCAAGCAGTATCAAATTGGCTTCTTTAGTTTTTTTATGACTCAAAGCCAATTTAGTTTTGATAACACATTGTTCTCCTTTCCCAATATGTTGAAATGGGATTTCATCCAGATAAGTCATCAAAGTATTTTTCCATGCATCTCTCGAAGAAAGTTCAACAGATAGTTCTACTTCTTTATCTGAAAT
This sequence comes from Fodinibius sp. Rm-B-1B1-1, assembly GCF_038594945.1. NCBI lineage: Bacteria > Pseudomonadati > Balneolota > Balneolia > Balneolales > Balneolaceae > Fodinibius > Fodinibius alkaliphilus. Next base: position 492,745 of record NZ_JBCFYD010000001.1, on the reverse strand, counting down.
ATCCGATGACTCTTTGATTTTTTTATTAATTGCTTGAATGGCATCTTCATCCCGAAATACATCTTTCATTTTTCTATGAGCTTGAGAAATATCAACTATTTCTTTTGACTCCAACAAATTCCTAATAATACGAGATATATAAATATCAGATCCACTTTTATATCTAGAGTTTGATGAATCTATTAAAGCTGATTTCACAGGTAAACTTCGAGGTGTAATAGACGAGTCTCTGGCAAACGACTTCCAATAGTATTTATAATATTCTATAGGTAAAGACTTGATATCATCCTGTTGAACCAAATGTTTATACTCATCCTTATAGTTTTCATCAAACTCAATGTTGAAAGAAAAACCACATGCCTTATTACTTTTCAAACTGTTACCATTTCCTATAAACTCTGCTGCATCATCGGAATCAAAATAAACCTCAATCAAGATACTTGGAGGTTCAATAGGATCTTTTTCTAAACTTGCTAAATACTTCGTGACCTCTTGTTTATTAAAAAGGTATTCTGACAATTCACTAGAGATGTGCCTACCATTTATCCAACCAGTTAATGCTAAATGAATTGCATCTAAAATTGTGGACTTACCAGCCTCATTGTCCCCAACTATAATATTTAGCCCTTCTTGCAAATCAATTTTAAAAGTGCCACTAAAACATTTAAAATTTTTGATAATTACTTTTTCAAAAATCATCTCTTAAAGAATTATTTAGTTTTAAATATTTACACTCATTCCCACTATCCCAATCTCTACCTCAATGAATCCATGAGGAATATATTAAAGCTGATCTATTTTCTGTTTCATTGATCCTAAAGCTGTTTCCAATAACGGAAATAATCATAAACTCTGTCAGGATCGTTTAAGACATTTTGTAAGTCTAAATTCGTAAGGTCTATATTAATTCTATTACCATCTTGGCCCAATTCATTTAGAGTATCATAAATATTTAATCCCGGATCAGATGGACCCGGTAGCAAAACTATAAATTTTCTTTCTCTTTGATCGGTTTCTAATGTAAATGCTACAGCAAATGATTTTAGGCTTTCAGGTTTCGTAATTAAATTGATTCCTTCAAATTCTGATGGAAAGTCTACATCTGCAATCCCAAACCCAGGATACTTTAAGTCGTTATAATTTTGAATTTGCTCTCTTATAACGTGCATATGCGGATTGATTAAACTGGCATACCCAAACTCACTTACCAACCAAAGATAGGCTATTCTTAACTTTGCAACTCTTGCACGACTTTTCCTGTGCTCACCATAAATAGTAACTCTGATATTTTCCATTTCTGCATCACCTCTTTTGAATAAGCGGTGATAATGTTTCTCATGGGAACTTCCTTCAATCGCAAGAAGTTTAATTCCACCTTCTTCAGTATGGTGAATAGTTCCACCTATATTCCATTTGTTATCTACCTCAAATCTTGCTTTTCGCTTGATATTAGATATGCCAGAGAAAAAATCCTTTGTGAGTAATTGTTCTTTTAAATGTTTATCGAGAGAACTTCCCTGCTCATTGTTACACATCTTACAGGTTAAAAGTTTTACATTTCCCCCCAATGTTTTAGGAGGAACATCTTCCAGAGTTAGGTGATCTTCATATTCTTTTGATAGTCCATTTTTATCAAAAATCTTATGACACAGGGGACAAATGTATCCAGATGTTTTTTTCCCTTTTAAGTCAAACTTTGGATGGTTTTTCAGTAATTCTAGATTCTTGGAGAAGATATTGTAGATTTTCTCTCTTCTTTTATGCCCAGATGTTTTTTTCATTTTTATAAGTCTATTTAACTTAGACTATCTTCCACAATTCCAATCTCCTCCTCACTTAACCCATAAAGCTTATACACAAGCTGGTCTATTTCTTCTTCCAGTTCGCTGGTATCGGCTTCGGGATTTTCTTCTTTGGCAGTAAGGATTTGGTCGACCTTTTTCTCAAATTTTTTCTGATTTTTATTATTTGTCTCTTTAATTGGGAGAGTTCTAATATCAGTTAATGTTAATTGGGAGAAGTCATCTTTACTTGCCAAAGATGATCCGCCTACAACTAAATATGAAAAGAAGCTGCTGTTAATTAGCGACAGGATATATTTAATTCTAAAAGAGTCATCAATTAACAAAACATTATATATGTCTTTTTTGTTAACAAACTCTTTTTTTGTAAAAGTACCCATCATTCTGAACTGTCGACTTATTAGACGACGAATTAATATACGCTCTCCTTTGAAATAAGAGTACTCACCCGGCTTTTCTCTAAGATTATCTCCATATTTAACCCATTTATAATCTTCTTTAAGAGTATACCTGTATAAGTCTCCAATAAAGTAGCGTTTTCTATCTTTACCTTTGGTATCATATACGTCTCCATCATTTGCTAAAATACCTCGTGTTGTATCACAAATTTCTTCTAATAAGGAGGATTCCTTTAATGCTTTGTTTTTGATTTCGTAATAGGTGGGTTTAAATATGATCTCATACTTCTCTTCATTTTCCCAATAATCTGAGGGTAATATCTTCCACGATATTTCATTTAATTCGTCATCGCTTATTTTTTCTCTTGGGTGAAACTCAAATACTTCTGAGTTATAAGAATCTCGTTTTTTATTTTGGAATAAGTATATTCCAGTATCAATGTATGCGTCCTCAAATACATCATATGGCAGTATAATTGCTTGTGTTATAGTACGTTCATCTTTAAGGTGCTCTCTAAGCCATTTGTAGTTTGAACCAGTTAGCCAAGATACAGGTGTGATATATGATGTATAAGAATCAGCCTTGCCGATCATATGTCCCAATTCAATAAAAGCAGAATAGACGTCATAGTTACCTTTCACTGCATAAAACTTATTTTTCAGATACTGCTTTTCATTAGAAGTTAGGGTAGTACCATAAGGAGGATTTGCTATTAGTACGTCAAAACCTGTAAAGTTGCCATCCTCATCCAGCACCTCCGGAAATTCAAAGCGCCACTCAAATGCCTGGTCATAGAAGGTAGCATTTTCTAGCTCTTTCAACTCCTCTTCTAACTTGCCAATTTTCTTCTTGACCTTTTTAATCTTCTTCTGCTCCTTTTTGCTCTTCTTTTCCCCTTCAAAAAGGTCCAGCTTTGCCTCTTCCTTAATCAGAATCTCGCGCTGTTTCTTCAGTTTTTGTCGGACGGGGTGCAGTTCTTTTAGTCCCACCGAAAAGCTCTCCTTAATAGAATTAATCTGCTCTTTCAGTGCCCGCTTGTCCTCGCGGTCGCCGGTTTCCTTATAGCTTCGGACGGCCTGTTTGTATTCCTCAATTGTCAGATCGTCGTTATTGGCCAGAATTTGAGAAAGGTTGGCATCCAGATCAAAGCGACTGACCAGCGAATTGCTTTGTTTGATATTGATATCAATATTGGGAAGCACTTCGAGCTGTTGAAAGTCCGTACTTTCCTTGTAATAGGCATGCTTAAGCAGCTCAATCCATAGGCGGAGTCGACAGATATTGACCGAGTTGGGATTGATGTCTACCCCGAATAGGCAGTTTTCAATGAGGATATTCTTTTCCCGAAATAGCGCTTTCTGCAGTCGCTGGGTGTCGGGACCCACGGTACGTTCAATGGTTACATTTTCTTTCCACTCGGAATGCACCCGGTATTCGAAAAAGGGATCTTGTCCCACCGAAATGCTGAGCTCATCATTGTCCACGCTGATCTCCACATCCCGAATGCGGTGATTATCCTCATCCACAAAGATGCGGAGATCACTTTTAATGGCTATCAACTCATTCAGGGCTGAAACCAAAAAGTGTCCGGACCCTACGGCCGGATCACAAATCGTGATGCTGTTGACGATTTCGTTGGCCTTATCATATGGGATTTCGTGGCGGGATATCTTGGCGGCTATATCATCAATGGACCCGCAGTCCCAGTTCTCGTAGGTTTCATTAAACTTTTGCACCACCGCCCGACGAATGGTTTCGCGACACATGTATTCGGTAATATAGCCGGGCGTAAAGAACGAACCATCTTTATAGCCGTTAATCTTTTCAAAGATGCGTCCCAGCACCGAAGCGTTAATAAGCGTTTTAGCTTCTTTCTGGACCTCGGCCGTACCTTCCGTGTTAAAGTTATAGGCATCAAGAAAACGCAGTAGGTATTCGAGAGCAGACCGCTTTTCTCCTTTGAGGCGCTGGCCGTCCCGGTTGCGAATTTTACTTCGGTTGTACACCGGCATTTGTAGCCCGTCTTCCAGCTCCGATATGCGAATAGTATCTTGCTCAATATCAGCCACATCAAACAGAGAGCTGTTTAGGTAGGGGATATGCCCAAAGTGCTTGTTGATGCGCTCGGAGCGATCCTCCTGAGGGACGGCCAAAACCTGGAAGAAAAGTTTATTTAGTCCATCATATTCGTCAATGTCGCGATGGCTTAAAAACCGAAACCGGTCATCTTCCCGGTGGTATTTAAAGAGTTGGGATTCCAGTAGTTTCAGAAACAGGATCCGGTTAATCCAGGTGATTAATAGCTGAATGGCCACATTAAATAGCTGCTCCTGTTCATCTTCGCCAAACCCCGATCGGTTGGGGAGCCGTGAAATTACGTTCAGGCTTTTAAGCTGGGTGATGGTGTTTTCAATTAAGGAAGCATGCTGGCGGTTTTCCTCATCCAGCCGGGTAATGTAGTGGGTGCCTTTCTCCTTGTATTCTTTCAGGCCCATGATATAGAGCAGCTCACGGTAAAAGGCTTTGTTGAGCTCGTTGCTGTCACTGGCAAAGGGTTGTTTGAGCAGATGCGTAGGCGTAAATAGTTTAAAAACCGGCACCAACTTTTTCTGCTCATCACGGCTGAGCTCATCTTTTTCCAAAAGCCTTCGATACCTACTCAGATCTAATTCGGCTGCAGTAATATTTGCCTCAAGTTCATCCACAAATTTCGCCAGGTGATCATAGACAAACTGGGTACCGGAACTAACTTTTTGTCCCTGTTTCCACTCCTCATACCAGTTTTGAAGCTTTTTGGATTCGTAGAAATAACGTTCGAAATCTTGGGCATCAAAGATATACCAGTGGTACACATCGGTAATGATGATATGTTTGATATCTTCGTTGCCGTTATCGATGCGTTCCCGTAGATAGTAGAGAATGGATTCGTGCAATGCCTTACGGTTTAGGTCATCCCCGGTAATCATCTCCGAACTATTGGATGGCCGCTTGGCTTCAATGATGACACCCACATTCGACTTTCGGGTTTTGCCGTTATGGATGGCCAGATCTTGTCGCTCCTTGGTGTTGATGTAGTGGTCTTCCTCGAAATTGGTTTTGCTGAAGAAAGGTTTGATCAGGTTTTTCAGATGTTCTTCGGATTCGCCTTCCTCCACCGCATCGTCAGCCTGGCTCAACAGCTTTAACAGTCGCTGACGAAAGGTTTCGAATTCGGTCTCGGTAATCGACTCTTGCAGGAATGCGTTGTCAACAGCTCGTCTTGGGGATATCGTCTCTATCTGCATCAGTAATTGTTAAATAAACCAACGTTAGTTTGACCTCATTCTAAGGACTGGGAGGGGAAAGAGCAAAAAGGAATAACGCTATGGGGTTAAGTAAGCCTCATTCCAAATTTTTTGAATAGTTCTTTTAGAAAGCCTACTAGTTTACCAAAAGGAAAGCTATTTTTATTCAGATCGTGCTTATGCCAGAGACCTATAATATGTTGAACAAACCGGTAAATATTAGGACTCAAGAATTAGAGCAAAAGCCGACCGAGAATTAGACGGTCGGGAATGGGATCAAATTCCCGGTAAGGATGTAATGGGCTCCTGTAGTTTAGGTTAAGTGTTATTGACTAATCTTCAGTGTTTTCATGGTACCCAAGTTCAATATTTTTTTCCCTAAACTTATCATAGATTTCTTGAGGACTACCATTTTGCGTAATCCATTCAGCAACTATTGATAAAACCATCTTCATATCCTCAAGATACCCCATTCTGCTATCAGCCCCACGAATACCATTTTCATCTAATTTATGTCCTCGTGTCAGCAGGATATTCTTTTCTTCATATATTGTATCCCGCATTTCTTTGTAATAGTCTCCAGATGGGAGATGTTCTATAAGTAATGATTGAATACCTTTATAGTAAATATCGTGTTTCTTTTCTGGGTCATCGATATTCTCTACAGCTGTATTAATTTCATCAACTTTAATTAAATCCCCATCAGGTGATATATCTAACTGTTTTCCTTTAATATTATCAGCTTCTTGAAACAAGGAGGCTTTTTCTAAATCGTCCTCTGAAACCTCTTGTTCTTGCTTTTGGTCAGTTTTATTATTTGAATCCTCTTTATTCATAATGCTAATTAGTTGAAAGTTTGAATTTTGCTTTTGAGCTCTTTAACTCCTTGTTCTATGGTTTCTTTTTCCCACGGAATTAAATTTAAGTCTTTTACAGCCTCATCAGAATCTGGAATTAAATCGTTAAAAGCTCCCCATATGTTTGGATTCTCATCTTGATGATCCCACTGATAGAATACATATATTATTGATGGGTGTACATTATACTTTTCTGCCTGGGACTCCACAATATGCTTGTTATTAATCATAGGCTCTACATACTTCATTTTGTCATCTGAGAATAGAATTTCTCGGGCAAATTCATCTGCTTTATCTTCTTGTAGTAGAAATAGTTCTGATCGTTCTTCTCCAGTTAAATGAAAAGTATTATTCCTTTTAATATCATCTAAGTCATAAAGAACATGGTGTAGCTCATGTATGAGAGCAAACCAAATGGTTGGATATCTTTTTTGATAATTTGTAATGACTATGCATGGTTTCCCATTAACTATAAAAGTACCTCCTCGAACTTGAGTGTTTTTTAGGTAGGGTTGATAAATTACAGTAACTCCTGCATTGTACAGGGCTTGGATAACAATTTTAAATCCTTTTTTTACATCCTTAGTATAAGGTCTGATTTTAGGGATCAATTCTTTTAAGCTATTACGGTCATATTCATTAGGATTATGAATCTTTTCAAACATGGCGTAACAGGACTTAATCCAAAAAGTCCTCATTTTTTCCTGAGGTTTCTGGTTAGAATTGCTAAACATTACCCCAGTCATTAACCTATCGTAATCTGAAAGTCTATCTAAGCCGAAATACTCTAAAATCCTATTTTCGATTGATTCAAAGTCATTTATCGAATCAATGAAACCAATACTTTTTAAGGATTTTAGGTCAAAATTTTCAACAAGATAAGTTCGTTTGCTAACTGACCCCAATTCACTAACCTTGTGAGTATCATCTTGATGATAAATATTGGCTAGTTCGTTTGGCTCTATCTTTAGAAAATGACTTAACTTTAAAAGCAGAAAATAATCTATTTTTTTTGCTTCCTTTCTTAGTATCCGTTTTAAAGTATTGTAATCTATTTGTAAGACATTCGCTATCTGAGAATCAGACAAATCAAGCTCTTCCTTCCTTTGGTCATAGATTTCATGGAGGTTACGATCATGGCTTGATGACTTCAGGATATTGTTAATATGATCTAAAAAAATCTCCTCAGACATACTATCTTAATTAAATTTGAAATATTTCAATCTAAAAATACCATTATAAACAATAAAAATAAAGAAATTTGAAAAATTTCAATATTTATTGCTTTATGAGTTACTTTCAACAAATGTCCCTCATTTGAAAAGAAACTTTTAATAAAAGCAGATTTTAACAGTTAACGGGTAAAGATTTTATCCCAATTTGTTTGGCTACATAGTAGGTTGAATTTCCATCTACGATATCAAAAAAACCTTTTTCTTCACTTGGTCTAATAGAAATGGATTTTCGCCGGGGTATTATTCCATGATATGCCTGACGCATATAAATGTAAGCATTAGCAACTCCCTTTGGGCGTTTTCTTGTTGGGCGGAGCCAGCTGATAGGAACAATGGCTGTAGACTCTTCGATAATGAAGAAACGATCTAGACGTTTGGGATCCAGGCAAAACATGCGCTGGTAATTGTGTAGGTATGTCCCAACTTGTTCCATGTCGAGCCAATCGGTGAGGATTACATATACATCCTCATCATTTGTATAGCTGATCTGTATTAATTGACCTGTTTTATCTACAGAAATATGCAGTTTCTTGTAATCATGATAATGGCTGTTGATTTCATCTACTTTAGCTGCCAGATGAGCTGTTGATATAGATGGATTCACCATCTTTTGTCTGGTAATTGGCATTTCATCTATACGGTTATAGGTTTTCGCCATGGGGATTCTCCTGGATTGTCTGAATGATATAATCCACTTCTGACTTACGGCATAGCTTAACGGCTTCCCGCCCGGTACTTTTATTCCGCCCGTAACTGCGTACGGTTATCATTTTGCGATAGCCGCACCGGTAAAAGGTGGTCCGGGAGATGCGTCCCAGCTTCTCACACATATAGCTTATTGCTTCTCCGATGGTCATTAATTGGTCTTGGTTTTCATTTCCTTCGGATAAATGAGTTGGATTGTTTGGCATATTTTCTGAATTAGACATAATCTTTCTAATTTTCTAACCACCCGTGGTTAAGTGTTTAAAAGTTATGGACTTAAATTGGTTATAAATGTGGTTAGATCAATCTTATCTTTCTAACCAAAATCTAACCGTTCTAACCTGTTTCTAACTACATTTCTAACCATTATTATTATTTTATAACTAACTAATATTATTATACTTACAGTGTTTTAAGTGTGGTGTTTTTGTTGTTGGTTAGAAAATTAGACGCTATTTCTTAAAACCGGCTGAAAAGTCGCTTTTGGGATAAATACTTAAAAAGGCGCTGCTGTGTTATTGGTTGCATAAGTGTCATCAAGGTTCGGTTCGTTTATTTGTTGATGTTTATTGGTATTAGCTTCAATACGTTTACCAAAGGCTCGTAGCCAGGCCGGGGTTAAATATTGCGGTGGAATACAGTAGCCGTGCCTGACTTCCTTATTACTTGGTTTAGTAGAGAATTCAGACTTATAATAGTGCGTTGTCGCTTTTCCATTAATATCCAGGGCTTCGATCTCCTCTCGTACTGCATCCTGACTAGCGTATTCTCGTCCCTTGTTATAATTAGAGTACACATCCCATATTCCACTCCAGTAAAGAACCAAATGATTCTTTGCATTGAGTCCATAGTAATGCTTGGGCAATTCGCCATTTTCATTGATGATTTCGAGACTAGCCAGAAATTGCTGCAGCGGGGTTTGTTGAATCTCGCGTTCGGCCGAATTGGCTAAAAACTCCACGCTATATCGAAAGATCTCAGAGTTGACGCGATTTTCTTTTATTAAGTCCTGCAGTTCATTTAAATCTTCCTCACTGGACACGTGTCGGTTACTTTTAGTATCAAGAGAAGGAGTAAAAAACTCAGCGAATTCAACATCACCTGGGCGGCAAACAAATAGGTCAACCGTAATAAGGGCCGCCATATTTTCGATCTGCCGGTCTTTAATTTGAAATTGAGTTCCTTCTTTGTCGCTACGTTTGGCAAGTTCTTCCTCTACGGCTTCGGTAAGCAGGCGTTTGATCCAGTGCAGCTCGCTTTTAAACAGTGTTCGGTTAAAGTCATTGAATTTGTATAGCAGAGAAATAAAAAGTCGTTGCATCTCCCGTTTATGGTTCTCAAACCACCACAGATTTTGTACGTCTCCTCGTTTTTCTTTGGCATATTCAATCATGATACACCGTGAGCGAAAGTGGTCTTCGCTGGGTTTATAGTTGGAGATAAACATCAGCTGTGATCGTACGGGGCTCCAGGCATTCTTCGAGCGGTCGTGGGATGCACTAACGCCACGTTGTCTCAACTCGTACCACATGTTAAATACTTGTGGTGTGATTTTGCCTTTTCCGGGGACAAATTCGTCCATGATCACCGGTATCTTGCTGTGGTTCGCTAACTTATTTTCTGCTGATTTTAGCGTTGGGTTGGAATCTACATCCGTAAATGATTGGCCAAAGAAGTTCAGCATAATCTGTGATAGCTGTCCCTTTCCGGTCGAGGGATCACCATACAAATAGAGAAAGACGACATGTTTGAATACGTCATAGATTTCATCGAAGAATAGAAATGAAAGCATGTAGGAGAAAATGAGGTAGCCCTCCGCTCGTTTTTCAGGCTGTTGTCCAGCTATAAGTTCGCCAAACTTATCCCGAACGGTATCAATGAAGTATCGCAGGTTTTGGTCAGTATAAAGATGATGTTCGTCATCGGTGTAGAATCCATCAATAGGAGATTTAAGGTCCAGCTGGGGCGCGGGCTCAATTCGTCCGGGTTTCACATAAAAGGTAGTGTCCGCAGCTACCATGGGGAACAGGCCGGAATCTACATTGGGTGCGATAATATATTGTGGATCCCGAAGATGATCGTTAGGAATATTGATTAACGCATTGCGCGTCAGATAGAATTTATACCCATGATGCTCAATAAACCCGTAATAATTGAACTCATAGACCGTCTGCGGTTGCCATCGGTTACACAGAAAGCTCATAAAGAAAAGGATCTCATCATCAGACTTAAATCGTGCCGACTGATAGGAATGTTTAAAGATCTGCACCTGGAATGCTTTCTTTGAGAGAAGGTCCACGGGCTCCAATATGAACAGCTCGCTTTGCGTAAGGGTACGACTATCGGGCAGCAGCCAACTTACTTGGCACTCATATAGGGTTTCATCCCATTTTAGCGTTTCAGGATTGTATCGGATGATCTTAGAGTGAATTTCAATATCAAAATTGCCAATTTTGCGACTAGTGCCATCGGTTTCGTTGCGATACCAACCAAAATCCAGGGGATCGGAGCTGTCGACGTATTCAAACGGTTCTTTTTGAGTTTCAGAGGCTGTTGATGGTTTAATTTCGGTTGGTTGTTGCCGGTTGTTTGGTGATAGTAGTGTTAAGGGCCCTTCCTGGTTTTTGCTGCTCATTTATTTGTCGTTGAGATATTAAAATTTTGTGTTCGCTCACATGGTTGAGCTCATAGAGGTTGTCGCCATATCCGTAAATCACCCAGAGGTCGTAATCTTCCACCAGCTGGGTTTCGATCATGCGGACGATCTCCCTGCGCGGCTTTCCGTCGCCATCGATAAATTCAATGGGATCACCAAGGGTATAGCGGGTACGTATTTTGGCCATAGGTAATGCGATTGGTTTAAAAGGTTAGTCGAATTCCTTTGGCTCTGCAAAGGGCATCGATGGGAAGGTCAAATTCACTGTTTATACGGTGGCTAATTGTTTGCTCGGAAATCCCTAATGCCTGTTCCATTTTGCACAAGCGGAGATCTGAAATGTAATAGGGTTTCTTAAACCACTGTCGAAAAGTGTTGAGCTTGACATTGGGGAACAGGATCTCCCGAAACTTATCATAGGTTTCATACTGATCAAGCATTTCACCCTTGATGACATTCAGCCGGAGACGGTTTACATCATATTTGGTTATTGTTGGATACACTGCAAAATTATCTTTTTAATATTGTTGGTTAGTAGTATTATAGACCTGTTATAGGTAAAGAGTACCGTTACCAGGAGTGGTAATTTAGTGATGCGATAACATCAAAACAACTAAAAAACGTTGTGATGATGACTTTTTTTGAGAAATGAGAGATAGGAAATTCAGCTAAAACAAGGACATAAATAGAATAATACCGTGAAAGAAATTGAAGAAGATATTCTCCAGGAAAATATTCAGTATTTGTTAGATGAATATTACGATGGGAACGTATCGGAAATGCAGCGACAAACTGGAGCTAATCGCTCGGTCATATCTGAACTAAAAAATGGGACAAAAAGTGAGGTGAATAGCTCAACCTTACGTCACTTTGCAGAAGCTGGCATTAACATTAATTGGCTGTTGACCGGGGAAGGCCCTCATTTTGTGATAGGCAGTGAGGAAGAGCTTAAAACGGAGCTCAAGCAAAAGCAGTTGCTGGAAAATAGGATGGTGGAGATCAAAGAATTGGTGTCAGATATCGACCAGCAGTTAGAGGAACATCCGGAGCTCAAACTGGATCCGGATGTCATGTCAGCACTGTTGGACTTGCTAAAAAAGGCAATTTAGCAGAAAGTAAAGACTACTCGTTTTGTTTAAATAGTCGTTCGATTACAGTTCGTTCAAAGTATTTTCGCCGGGGACCTGTCTGAAAACTCGGGATGTATTTTTTATGGCCGGGAAGAAAGTTACTTCGATTTAATATAGTGCGATGGGAAATTCCATACTCTTTCTGGATTTCTTGAGCTGTCATATATTTTGATTTATCTGGTTTTACCAATATAGAATCTAAAACAAAATCCAATTTGGCTTCCAGGGTAGCTATTGTTTGGAGAAGAGAATCTTTGGGGTCTTGTTCTGTCATGATATTCCTTTGATGCGTGATTTTTTTAGCCACAAAAAGAAATGACTTTTCAGAACAAAATGCACCTCTTTAATTAAAAAAAGTTAATGAAAAAATGTCCTGTCAAAGCGCCTTAGAAAGTAGAAAAATGCTTAGGTAATAAGTCCATTCCTGTTAGCCGTGTTGAGTAGATCATTAGGTACGAGATGTACATACTTGTTGGTTACCTCCAAGCTTTTGTGACCCAACATATTTTTCACTTCTATCACGTTAAATCCATTACGCAGAAGGAACGTAGCACAGGAATGTCGAAGACTGTGGAAATGAATCGAATCTTTTAGCTTGGCCTCTTTGGTTGCAAAGTATTTGAACCGTTTCGAAACATTATCACCCATAAGAGCCTTTTCCCCATTGGGAACTGACATAGGGCTTGGAAACACAAGACCATTTTTAGGGTTTTCATTGAATTTATGCCACTGCTTTAACTCAGTATAAAGGTTGTCAAAAATAGGTACCGTGCGTTCATATCCATTTTTGGTGTCGGTAACGCGAAGAAACCGATCTTCAAGATTTACATGTTCCCATCGAAGCTGAATAATTTCCTTTCTTCTTAGCCCGGTATAAAAGGCTAAGGTGATAAGTGGAATAAACCAATGTTGTTTCTGCTGATCAGTTTTAATGGCTCCTGACTCTTGATGCTTTTTCTGATACGCTTTGAACTTTTCGAAGATCTCTTTGAGCTGTGCCTCATCTATAATTTTATCAACAAGATTATCACGAGTTTTAGGTAACCCAATATTATCGCAGGGATTGGATTCCAAAATTTCCTTATCTACTATCCAGTTAAAAAAAGCTTTGAGATGTATTAGGTAGTTCTTTTTCGAAGCGTTGGCCAGATGAGGCTTCAAGCAAAACTTTTTTATATCATTGGTATTGATCATTGTTACAGGCATACTGTATCCGACCTGTTCCATGAACTGGCTAATAACTTGCCGGTAAGTTTTTTTGGTCTGTTCTGTTACGTTTGTTTTGTCTTTTAAGAATTGTCTCTGAAGCGTATTAATGACGGGACTGGTAAGAGACGTGCCATCGAGCTCTTGCTCTTTCTCATATTCCTGGAGATTCCAATCATCGTCGAATGGATTTATTTTGCCAGCATCATAGAGCTTTTCATACTCTAGCTTTTTTTGTTCTGCTATCTTCTTGTATTTGGTACCGAGGGCATAGGTCTTTTTATAAGACTTGCCATTCAGGGTGGTTTTAAAGACGATCGAATAGTTCCCACTTCTCTTAGTTAGACTTGCCATATGTAATTTGATCGGGTTGGTTAAGAGTACACCAGAAATGTAGTACCAAATGTAGTACCGAGCAAGGAAAATAGGGGCTATTTGGGAAAAGGTTTCCCGAAAAGGAGAGATGGTAGTTAGTGTATATACCAACAAAAAACCCCGCTCATCGTGAAATAAACGGGGTTTTTGGGATAAAAAAGAAGAGTACGCCTGAGAGGATTCGAACCCCTAACCTCCTGATCCGTAATCAGATAATAACCATATTTCATAATATTTCAATTTAGTAAAGAATGTTACCTAAATCGTTGCTAAACATGATTTTATGGGTTACATTGTATTGCAGATACTTCATAACGAAACACCTTTAATCATTAAAATCCTGATACCAGCCTGATACCAGAATCAATATTTGATAGCATGCCTGATAAGGATTCAGGTAGCTTAGGGTTGGATAAATTTTAGTAGTTATGCCGAAACAACACTTGACCGCTCGATTCCTTAAAACGTTAAAGCCAGACCCAGGTAATCCAAAACGTGTTGAATATTATGACCAGCACCGGATCGAAAATAACAAGCTGAAAGCCAAGGGAGTTAAAGGTTTTTTTATTCGCTTAACCAAGGCCGGAAATATCTATTTTTATTATCGGTATTGGTTTAACGAAAAGGCCAAAAGTTATAAGATTGGCAGTTATCCGAATATCAAACTATCCGAAGCCAGGGAGGAGGCCCGAAGCCTTGCTGCTGATGTGAATGATGGGATCGACCCCCAGGCCGAAAAGAATAAGCGAAAGCACCAGCCGAAAACAACGCTTTTTGAAAAGTTGGTTAGTGAATATAAACAGCACCACCTACCAACATTAAGAGAGGCAACCCGTGAAGAGTATAAGCGGATCATAAAAAAAGAGTTGGAACCTAAGCTGAAAGGATTGAAAGTAAATGAGATAAAGGCCCCGCGATTAAGCAAAATATTGAGCCGTAAAAAGAAAGAGGGTTATCCCACAATGGCTAATCGGATACGCGCCGTTCTATCTTCTATGTTTGATTATGGTAGAACTGATCCTGAAATAGATTTAAAGGATAATCCCGTTGATGATACCCGCCGTTATAAGACTGGAGAAAATAAGCGCGATCGGTATTATGAAGATGAAGAGATTAGAACACTTTGGGAATGGTTTGAGCTATTCGACCAGCCCGTGCAATCGGTTTTTAAGATGCTGCTAATAGCAGGGCAACGGAAAACCGAAACAATGAACATGAAATGGGATGATATCAGCAAGGTAAAAAAGGATGATTTTGAGGGTATGGTTTGGACAATCCCGGCCGAAGATGCTAAGAATAAAAAAGCCCATGATGTACCGTTATCAGATTTAGCTTTACAGGTTATTGAAACCATGCGGCCGATAACTGGAGAAACCGACTATGTTTTTTGTTCACCCCGAAAGGATAACGAGCCTATCAAATGGATAAAATCATCAACTAAGAAGATCAAAGATGATAAGGAAAATGGGATAGCTGACTTTCGCCCCCATGATTTACGGCGCACGGTTGCTACCTACATGGCAGATTCAGGTATAAGCCCTATGATTATAGGCAAGGTTTTAAATCATAAAGGATTAGCTAAGGAAAACACTATTACGGCGCGTTATAACCGCGCCAGCTACTTAGAGCAAAAACAAGAGGCTCTCAATAGATGGGGTTGGAAGTTAGATAGTATCCTGAAAGAGAAAGAAGCGAACGTAACCCAAATGAAATCAGCTTAAAAAAATGAGTGAAGAGGAAAAGTATTTTACAAAACTGGATAAAGAGGATCTGGAGGCAAACCGGAAAGCGTTTAAAGAGCACCTAAGAACACCAACGGTTTACCCGGAACGCACCGTTGAAATGATGTATGATATACCAGATAAAACCCACCAAGTATCAATAGATGAAGTTACACCAAGTGAGGATATCCTTAAGCCAACGCGCCAAAATCCATTATTTGATAAGCTTCATTTTCAATCAGTACCAAAGCTGGAACGCTATATTAAGCAACACAAAGTTACATTAGAGAGGATGATAAAATATTACAGTAATTGGGAACCAACGGCGCGCGAAGAAAGCAATTTGCCAGCCCCGGGAAAAATAGCTGAAAGGTTTTACAAAAGGCCAAAAAATACACGCAAAAGTTATGATCCGGAAGAGATAAAACCAGTTATGATAGCAACCCGAGATTATATCTTAAATGAAGGGATTAAAAACATGTATGGTCATGTACATACGATTTATAAGAAGGTTGAAGATTTAGAAGGGAGTAAAAACGCACAGAAAAACTGGATCAGGTTTTATGCAGAAGAGGCAGGATTAAAACACAATGAAGGATAGGTTAGCACAGAGTAACAGCCCCTTCCATACCCTTCCAGACCTATTCCAATTATAAAGGCCATTGCCTTCCAGTTTTCACGGCTTTTAGATTGAAGCAGAAAGAAACAGCAACCACTAATAAACTGCTTCAATTATGAGTACCGATCTTAAAATTATTCGAGTTTCCGACCTTGCAGAAATGTTGAATGTATCCCGGGTTACAGTTTGGAGGATGCAGAAAAGAGGTGAATTACCACCGCGCAAAAAGTTTACCAACAGATGCGTGGGATGGAAGCAATCAACTATCGAAGATTGGTTTGATAGCCGCCCTTATGCCGATCCCGAAGTTGAAGAGAGCCAGGAATCCAATCTTGAACCCGTGCAATAAAAAAAGGCCGCTGTTTGCAGCAGCGACCCGAAGAGGAAAAAGACTATCCTTAAGGTAAGTCTTAGTACTCAAAATTGCACACCTGAAAAAAAGAGGAGGGAAGGACTATGAACGAAGAAAAAAAGAGATCACAGATACAGCAGGTTTTCAAGGCTTTAAAGACAAGGCCGAAAACCACAAAGATGATCCAAAAGCAGACTGGAATCCCCAGAGAGCATATCACGCGATACATCGCCCGGCTGGAAAAGCGGAAAAAGGTAACAACTGTTGAGCGTAAACCTTGTGAGATAACAGGTTGTACGGCGAAATACTATTCAACGGATGAAGCCTATTTCCCAGATGAAACGCAATCCCAGTTATTCCCACCGAAAACAAAAAGTAAGATCTACGAATTATGAAAACAGCTAAGGCTAAGCCCCCACAAACAGCCGAGACCGCCGAGCGTTTAGCAAGGCTTTACCATTCTGTTGAGTATGGAGCTGATACCTTTCTGGAAGTGTTCGAGGCTCTCACGGACAAATTTAGTGATCCCGAGCGCCAGGAGGTGCTACATCATTTCAACCAGAGAATTTCAAATAGCAGGAATGGGCAATAAGTATATCATACCATATAAACGATTTATTGGTTGCCTTATCCCAAACTTTCTAATGAGGAGAAAGGAAATGTCCCAAGGTGCTAAACTATGTTACGGCCGTTTGGCTCAATACGCTGGAAGGGATGGGAAAGCGTATCCTAAACAAAAGCAGTTATCCAAAGAGTTGGGAGTCTCCAGCAGGATGATCAGAAAGTATCTTAATGAATTGATAGGAGCCAATCTAATCGAGGTACAGCAGAAAGGGAAAAAGCAGCCCAATAGTTACAGGTTTTTACGGCATAGCTGGATGGACCAGGACAAGAAGTATGCTAAAAGTGAGCGGAACAATGGTTCCACACACCCCGGAACTAAAGTTCCACCCACACAGGACTATAGTTCCACCCCCGATAGGAACAATAGTTCCGGTCCATATAAAGAGAATCATAATGAAGAGAATCAGAGAAGAGAATCAACAAACTCTATAGCGCGTGAGGATTGCGAGAAGATATTTTCTGTTTATCCCCGGAAAGTCAAAAAGGTTAAAGCTCTAAAGGAAATTGAGAAAGCTATTAAACGACTGGAGGGAACCGAGGTTGATAAAAGAGTTATTAGCGAGCCAGTAGATTGGCTCTTAGAGAGAGTAAAAACTTTTGCCAGTTCCCCAGCCGGTAAAGGGGATCGGTTTACACCACACCCCGATAACTTTTTTAGGGATGAACGGTATCTGGATGATCAAAGAGAATGGTTCAAGAATGGCAAAGATGGAAACTCTAAATCACGAACGGATGAATATTTTGAACAAGGTGAGGGGTTATTTGAGACAATAGACAAAGACACCGAGGCCGTTTTTGAAGGCAGGAGGCAAGCCGAAAACATAACAGAAAACAAATATGAGGATGATATTCTTGAATCGTGAAATAACGGCATTATCTGACATCATATCAGGAGGCTATAAAATAAAAGTATTTCTATAAGCGCATGAACGACAAGGAATTAAGAAAAATAAAGAATAGTGAATATTTCCCTTTTATGGTTTTGGTATCAGGATGGTAGCAGAAAGTTAATCACAACCCCCAAATTTTAAACCAATGAGTAAAGAGTCAGAAACCAATCATGTCGAACGCTTTATTGAGCGGAATCATAAGAAAGCTGGAGTCAAAAAGGTTCCAGGTGATACACCGCTTGAAAAAAGAATCAACAAAAATAGAATCGAATCAGGCAGAAAGCCTAAATCTTAAACGCATAAATATTTATTAATTATGAGATCAACCGAAGAGATCACAACTGACATTAATAAACTGGAATCCGAAGTTAACGAGCTGGAGACCCGGCGCGATGAATTAGAGGATCAACTATCCGAGATTAAGGATGATTATTCGATGCTGATGGATGCCAAAGAAGTACAGGAAAAGATCAGCAACGTTACAACAACCCGGGAACTCATTTCCGAGGCTATCCAGGAGCGAAAAGAAAAGCTGAATGAGTTGCGCGCCGAACGTGAAAAGGTCGAGAGTAAAGAAGTAAGAGAGCAACGCCTACAACGCTGCATTGAGCTTGCACAAAAAGCAGATGCAGCCAATAAGGAGTACCGGAAACTCTTTGAGCAACTGGATGAAGATCTACTGGACAAGATGTTAGCGATTGCCAAAAAGCAAAAAGAGTGGGCTAATGCTGCAAATACATTCCTAACCATTGCCAACAAATTAGAACCAGCTATTAAAACCAGACACGAACCCGAGGATATGACAAGGGCAGAGCTGGAAGAGGCAGCGAAAAGTCTCATTGAGGAGATCGAAGAGGCAGGTAATGTTGATACCGGCGCGGCTATTACTGAAATCTATTGCGATTACAAGTATTACAGAATTGCTAAAAACAACGGCCGTGAACTGAAACCTAATACCGATCATTTCGGATGGGCAATATTCGACATGCTCAAAAAGGTGAATCGAAAGATCTTATCAGATTAACCGCCCGGGAATGGTAGTTGGTTCCAAGGGAACCAGCTGCTAACACCCCATGCAATCATAACAACGTTTAAACACCCTATAGAACTATGGCAGATGATAAACAGCGATGCGGCGCGAAATGTAGAGATGGAAGCAAATGCCGTAACTATGCAATGGATAACGGCCGTTGCAGAATGCACGGGGGAAAATCTTTAAAGGGAAAGGATTCTAAAACGTGGAAAAGTGGAATATACAGCCGTTATGCCTCCAAGTCTTTAAAAGATGTTCTGGATCAGCTGCAAGAGCTTCCGAGTGAGGAGCTTCTTAATGCAGATAATGAATTGAGGTTACTCCAGGCATTAATCATTGAATCCAAGGCCTTAAAAAATGGAACTGGAGAGCTGGAAGAGATTGAAGGTTTATCTAAGGTTATTGATAGACTTGTCAAAGCAAAGCAGCGCGCCGTTGCCTTAAAAATCGAAGAGCAACGCCTTATCCCGGCCGAAGATGTGAGTCTGTTTTTATCCTTTATTGAGGATCTATTGATCAACCGTATGGATGAAGATGAAGCCTATCAACTATTAGACGAAATGCAAAGATATCAAATTTCAGACCATGCGACTAACTGATTTAATCGAAGATCCCGGGAAACGATGGGATGCTGATAAATTAAACTTTGATGTTTTGACAAATGAAGAGCTGGAAAGGATCATTGAGCTAACGGAAGTTGGTATCCAACATGAGAGGGATCCAGAAGCAAACAGGCCAATGACTCCAAGCGAAAAGACAGAACTCAATAAAATATGCCGAAGGGCTGCTAATGCAAACAGAGATTTAATACTATGAGAATCGATCAACTTATAAAAGACCGACAACCTAAAAAGCCGATTCCAAGAACGCTGAATGGATTTTATAAGATTATCAATGACCCTAACTATGATGATCCTTTTTACAACGAAGACAAAGATGAGGAGGAAAAACCATGCGATTAGATAAACTACTTAACCAGATGCGTATCAACAGAAATAAAAGCCCTAATATCCCTCCTACCTTTTGGCTTAAACCAGTTAAAGTTCAGCGTGAGGAGTTAAAAGAAATAGGACTATCCGATGTGATGGCGATTGAATGGGTTGAAACAAACGAGGCTGATCATGCGACTGGATAAACTAATTGAGCAACGGAAAAAGCAGAAACTAAATGAGCAACCAGATAATCTTGTGATTTATGACTTGGAAGCACCCGGTAAACCGAAGCCTCCAAAAGATGCAACGAATGTTGTCATCATGTTACCAGATAACGGCCGGGACCAGTAAAATTTCAATAACAGCGATACAACCCAATGGCATAGCATGTCAAACAAAATTTTAACCGCTTAGAACTAAAATTTAAAAGCCGATTAAAGGCAATAACTAAATCAGTCAAATATTATGGCTCAATCAATCACAGTAAGTGAAATTATTCTTGAATCACCAGATGGAACGCAAATCACTTTAAGATTAGATAACGATGGATACTTAGTATTTGGTCCGGATGGTGGTAAGCGATTAATGATTGATAAATCATAAGACCTCAAATCTCTTAAATTACAAACTCGAAGACTATGGCACAGTCAAGCATAACACTGGAAAGCCCGGACGGAACAAAGACAGTAGAAATAAAACTCCAAAACGATGGCTACTTGTATTACTATGGTAGTGATGGAGAAACAGCCAAAGCCACCCGAGTAGTTAAAGATCCCCAATATACCGAACCACAGTACGACTAAATAAATAACCCCGGCGCGCTTATTGTGCAAAGATACCAGGCTTTCGGCTTTACGGCTGGAAGCCTTTTTTATTTTGCACCCAAAAGGGATTCACATTTTGTGATTTGTCATTGTATTCTTAAATGGAAAACACCCGCCAAAACAACGATTTAAGCATGCAATAATTTTAGCCGTTTTTTTGTAAAAATTGCCCTTATAATTTGTGAAGGCCGATTTTTTGCCCTATAGTTGAACTGAACGCCGCTGAAAAAGTGGTAAAAAATGAACATCAATTAAGACCGATACATCATGAATAATACAAAGAATTTACTTGACGAAATCATCAAAAATGGAAATCGAAGCGCAGCGGAAAAGCTAAATTTTCTGAATCAACGCCGGGATCTAATTTCCGAAGAGAGATTTGAAGAGCTTGAAAAAATCTGCATGGACCAAATGATCAATCCATTATTCGATCGAGACTTTGCAGCATAAAGAAAGCCCCGGACTAATTCTTTGCGGGAACGTCCGAGGCTCCTATAATCCCAAACAAATGAGATCACTATTATGAAATCTACAAAAAAAACCGACCTACAGAAAGCACTCAACAACTTCATAACCGAGCTAAAGCAACTGGCAGAAGCCTATCCCGAAAGCGACTTTGATAATTACTTAATTGAAGAGGTTGCTCCAGTATTGAAAAAGGATGATCAACTCTTTTCTACATCTGTTTTCAGCAAACTTAGGATAGCCGTTATTTTAAGCCGATCAGAATTAGAAAACAAAGGTTATCCTTTGAAAGATGCTATGAGCTTTATGAATGATGATGCTATTTGTTGGCTACTGGATCATATCTATTCATGCAATAATGCGATAAACATGCTAAGCCAATTTAAAAACGGCTATAAGATAGATCCTGAAGATTACAAATATGCGTATGATGGTTTAAACTCTGACAAAAAACAGCTTCAGAAATGGCTTAATTTTGATCTTTACGATCGTATCCAGATATATCGAAATGAAATAAAAGAACTCCAGGGAGGGCAATGATTATGATATCACAAGAACAGGTAAAAGAAATGGATAGATTGGACCTTGACGAAGAGTTGAGGCGAAAAATGGAAGTCTTAGGACTTTGTGTTCATGGGATACTAAAACATCATGAGTGTTCACCCGGTTTAGCATGGGCTTTCGAGGAGGCCGACACTTTAGTTAGTGAATTAAGAGAACGGCATTGGGAAAACACAACCCCCGGAAACGAAGATTAACTGATCATAGCCCTACTTTTGTTCAGGCTCTCACAGTAAAATGTGAGGGCTTTTTTATTTTACGCACAAAATTCCAGCTATTTCAGAGGGAAATATTACAGGGGTTACGGCTCATTTTCTGATACCATTCTGATACCAGAGTTAATAAAAGCCTTAAAAAGATAGGGTTTTTATCAAAAGAAAAAGCCCGTAACTCTTTGCGAGTCAAGGGCTTATCAGAGAGTACGCCTGAGAGGATTCGAACCCCTAACCTCCTGATCCGTAATCAGGTGCTCTATCCAGTTGAGCTACAGGCGCAGTTCAATAAGAGGCCAAAGATACGCCTATATTTATTTCATTTCAACTCTTTTTGGTATAAGAATTTTATGATAAGTCTTAACATTTTAAAACAAAATTCAGATCATATCGTAAGCCATTTCTGTTTACTTTATAAATTATATCTAAAATCCATCAACAAAGAATACATACTATGAAAAAGATATTATTGATGTTGTGTGTTGGGGTTATGTTTACAGCCTGTTCTACGACAGAGCAAACGGTAGACAAACAAACCGATGATACACAGCAGGAAAATAAATTTGAAGAGCTAACTAAGGATGCCGAAAAGCATGAAGGTTATTTTGATCTTTATCAAAAAGATGGAAGCCTTTATTTGTCAGTGTCTGAGGATCAGTTGAATGAGCAGTTTTTGATGAATTTTGAACTTGCTCGCGGTATTGGGGCAGCCGGACTTTATGGGGGGAGCATGCTTTCAATCTTTGAAGGGCTTGTAGTATCCATGGAAAAAAATGAGGGTAAAGTCATGCTGGTTCAGCATCCGCATCGCTATAATGCCGGTGGAAATGAGTCGTTGGAAAATGCACTTAATCTCGCGTATGGGACTTCAGTCCTTGAAACAGCCGAAGTAGAAGCCTTTAATGCGGATAGTTCTCAAATGCTGATTAACGTACATGATTGGTTTGTGGGAGAGCTTTCGAATATTTCTCAGCGATTAAGCTATGCTGTGGGAAGCAATGGACAACCTGGACGTGTTACGTTTGATAAAAGTCGATCACATTTAGAAAAGGTGCAGGCATTTCCTGAAAATGTAAATATCCAAGCTAAACTTACGTTTAATAATGCAAGTGGAGATGCTCCGCGAACGGTAGCGGATGGCCGATATATTCCTTTGTCATTATTTTATACCATGGTGAAGTTGCCAGAAGAGCCGATGAAACCACGGATGGCTGATGATCGCACGGGATATTTTATGACGGTGCATAAAGATTTTTCTAAAGAATCTGATAACTTTTACAAGCGCTATGTTAATCGATGGCGATTGGAGTGTGAAGACGAAGTTGCTGATGGGGAGTTGTGTACACCTAAAAAGCCTATTACCTATTATATCGATCATACCGTTCCGGAAAAGTATCGTGGTGCGATGATGGATGGAGTGGAAGCATGGTCTAAAGCCTTTGAGGCCGCCGGTTTTAAGGATGCTGTACAAGCTGAAATGTTGCCCGAAGATGCTATGGCCGAAGATATCCGATATCCTACCTTGCGTTGGAGTACCTCTGATCAGCCGGGTTATGGAGCTATTGGACCATCAGTAGTAGATCCGCGCACAGGAGAAATTATGGATGCTGATATTCTTTTTGAAGCCAGTATGTTATTGGGAGATAAGCAGACCTATCGTAATTTAGTTGAGCCGCGAACGGCCATCGATGAAATCTTTAACGTGAGTGATAAGGAGTTGGCACTTATGAGTAAAGGGGTGAAAACGGAATCCTTTTATAATGAGATGAATGCCCAGTTTGATCTTGCACAAAGTGTCCTGATGGCTAACGGCCAGCTTAAAGCTGATGACCCCGTGCCAGAGGAGTTTGTGAACCAAGCGCTTAAATGGGTGACCATGCACGAAGTTGGGCATACGCTTGGTTTGCGCCACAATTTTCGTTCTTCTATAGATACCCCGCTTGATAAACTGTATGATAAGGAGTGGGGCGAAGAAAATGGCGTGTTTAGTTCGGCTATGGAATATCCGTCGATAAATCTCCATCCCGAAAATAAATCTGAAGACGCTTACTATTACAATCCTGGTGTTGGCTCATACGATCGTTGGGTAATTTCTTATGGATATACAACTGATGATGAAAAGGCTGAGGAGATTGCCCGTCAAGCTGCACAGCCAGGACATGCTTATGGGACTGACGAAGACGCTCGTGGTGCCGGGGCGGTCGATCCGCATGTAAATGTGTATGACCTTGGGTCCAATCCATTGGCTTGGGGAAAAGAGCGAGCTGATCTGCTGAGTGGGCTTATCCCTCAAATTGCTGATATTAAACTTGAGGATAATGCACCTTATTTTGAAGCCACAGATTTATTTCAGAGTTATCTTTATCAGTATGCTCGCGTGCTTGCACCGGCCATAAAGTATATTGGTGGTCAGCACCAGTATCGAGATCACGTAGGTGATCCCGACGGACGTATGCCTTTTGAGCCAGTAGATTATAAAGAGCAAAAAGAAGCGCTTAATATGATCGTGGATTTTGCTTTTGTGGAAAATGCTGTAGTCTTACCTCAAGATATTTTCCAAAAAATGGGCGCTGACCGATGGAGTCACTGGGGAAATAGTACCACCTACGGCGGTCGCGTTGATTATCCATTACATGGTACGATGCTCGGTATCCAAGATGCCTTGCTGGAGCAGCTTTTGGATCCGGTTCGACTATCTCGAATACGAGATACTGAGGTGAAGTTTGGGGCTGACCAAACGGTGACGATTCCAGAGTTGATGACTGCTTTAACTGAGTCAATATGGTCAGAGGCACAAACTTCTCCCGGAAGCAATATCGCGAGTAATCGACGTGATTTGCAGCGAGCTTATCTTAATAAAATGGAAATGCTCGTAACAGATGCTCCTGATGAAGCTCCTGCTGATGCACGATCTATAGCCCGTCAGCAATTAAAGACATTGCATAGCTGGTTGGAAGCTCGTTTAGCACCACCGACTTATGATTTCGATGAGTATACGCATGCTCATTTGGAAGAGTCAAAAGCCCGTATCGAAGCGGCGCTTGAAGCTGGCTTAGAAATTGAAAGCTAATTGTATTCTGGATGCTGTCACATAAAGTGATAGCATCCTTTATTATACGATATAATCCCGGTGTTTAGCATCGGGATTTTTTATGCACGGAATCTTTTTCGTGCTAATAGATATGTTCCGGCTGGCAATTCTGCCGAAGCATCCCCAACACCTGTTCAAAATCACCCGGCAGCTCTGAATCAAATTCTACCATTTCGCCCGAGGTTGGATGCTCAAAGCCCAGTGTTTTGGCATGCAGGCATTGACGTTGAAGCGAGGCGAAGAGATTGTTAAACATCTGTTTGCGACTACCGGTATTGGGACCGTAACGAACCGAATCGCCGCCATACTTTTTATCCCCAAAAACCCACAGATTATTATCGGCCAGATGGACACGAATTTGGTGAGTTCGGCCAGTTTCCAGCTTAAGTTCCAGGAGCGTCAGATGATCAAAATATTCCAGCACTTTATAATGGGTGGTCGCATTTTTTCCCTTGTCCTCCGGTACAACAGCCATCCGCTTTCTGTTATGTGGATCGCGCCCGATAGCCCCGGTAATAGTTCCTTCTTTATCATCAGGCGTTCCCCAGACAATAGCCCAATAGGTACGTTCGATATCCTTTGTACGGAAATATTCACTTAGTATGCGATGGCTTTCATCATTTTTGGCCACTACAAGTAATCCACTGGTATCTTTATCCAGCCGGTGGACGATTCCTGGTCTTACGGTATCTTCTTCAGGTTCCGAAAGTTCTTCGGTGTGCCACATTAAGGCGTTAACAAGGGTGCCGCTCCAATTTCCCTTGGCAGGGTGTACAACCATGTTGCCACTTTTGTTGACCACCAGCAGATCATCATCCTCATATTCAATGTTTAAAGGAATTTCTTCGGGCGTGATTTCTGGTGGAGCAGGATTGGGAATACGTACTTCAATAGAATCTCCGACCTCAACAGGATAAGATGACTTTTCTTGCTCCCCATTTACGGTAATATATCCTTTTTTAATGGCTTCCTGAATTTTGGTGCGGGAAGTATCATCAATTTTTGATGCAAGATACTTATCCAAACGGATATCCGAATATTCATTTTCGGGAACCTGAAGATGGTATTCCTGGAATTCTTTACTGTTGTTATTAGCCATTAGGTTGTTTCAATAGGGATTTGGATTGCTTGTTCAAGAAACTACAAAATTTTTGAAATTATTTTGTAAGGATTGCCTCTCTTAAGGGTCTTACTAACGACTGTTCATTAAGATGGACTACCTTGAGGGCTCAACCCAATTAGGCTCCCGTAAAAAAGCGGGGGCCTTTTTTATTTTTGGATTGGTACAAGATATCGATAATTCAGGTTATTAAAATATAACGTTGTAGGAATTATATTTTTGCAAGTAATATTTTAGTGAAAATGGGTTAATTAACGTTAATCAGTGTCGAATTTTTTGTACTTTTAGCATCTAATTAAACCTTGATGGCTATGATACAATCTCTTTATATAAAAGATTTTGCATTGATTGATGAGCTGGATGTTTCATTTCAGAGTGGGCTTAACATCCTAACCGGACAGACTGGTGCTGGTAAGTCTATTATCATTGGAGCGTTAAATATGATTTTAGGAGAGCGCGCTGATACCGAAGTGATCCGTCAAGGTGCCGATAAAGCAATTGCCGAAGCAATTATTGCCATTGGTAAAAATGAAGAGATCAATCAGTTATTAGAAGAAAATGCTGTAGAGGTAGGTCCCGAACTAATTTTACGGCGCGAAATTCGCTCGTCGGGTAGCCGGGGATTTATTAACGATACGCCGGTAACAATTTCGGTATTGAGAGAGGTGGGAAATTATCTTGTAGATCTGCACGGCCAGCACGATCATCAGATGTTGCTTAAAGAAGAAAATCACCGTGGGGTTATTGATGGTTTTGCAGACGTAAAACCTGCTTTGGAAGCGTATAGAGAATCATATCAGCAGATGGTAGAGCTTCGCAAAGAGTTACGGAGTCTTAAAAAGCGCGAACGTGAGCTTCAGGAAAAGGTAGAGTTATACCAATTTCAGGTTGAAGAGCTTGAAGATGCTGAGCTTGATCCTGATGAGGAAGAAAAGCTCGAGGAGGAGATTAACTTGCTTGATAATGCAGAGGAGCTTGACCAGAAAGCGGGAGCTATTGTGGAGATGGGTGATCGCGATGAGGTTAATGTGATGTCGTTGCTGAATCAGATAAAGTTACACCTGGAAGACATTGCTCGCATCGAGCCCGAGTTTAAAAGCTATCTCGATGAGATTTCCTCGGCGCGGATTAGCATTCGGGAAACGGTACAATTTGCAGAGCGATATCGTAGCAAAATCGAGTTTAATGCCAATCGGTTAGAGAAACTTCGAAAACGTCAGAATCAGTTAAATAGCCTTCAGAAAAAATATCACCGCAGTATTCCTGAATTGATTGAGTATCTCCAGGAGATTAAAAAGGAGTTAAGCTTAGCTGAAAATTTTGATCTCGAGATTGAAAAGCTTCAAAAACAGATTGATGATCAGGCTGATGTGCTTGCGAAAAAAGCAAGAGAACTCCATAATGTTCGCAAGAAAGTTGGAGAACAATTATCGGGTCAGATCGAAGATGAACTAAACAAGTTGGGTATCCCGCACGCTGATTTCGAGGTCCGGGTTGATTGGATGACAGTATCGGAGTCGCAGGGCTGGATAACGGTTGGTGGTCAGCCGGTAGAATGCACTGAACATGGCTGCGATGAGATTCGGTTGTATATTTCTACAAATAAAGGGGAGGAGCCCAAGCCTTTGGCTAAAATTGCATCCGGTGGAGAAGTTAGTCGTGTGATGTTAGCCCTGAAATCGATTATAGCCCGTGAGCAAAGTCTGCCAGTGATGATTTTTGACGAAATTGATACGGGTATTAGTGGGGAGATATCCGAAAAAGTGGGCCGTACCATGCGACGACTTTCCAAGCGTTGCCAAATTATTGCTATCACTCATCAGCCACAGATAGCCAGTCAGGCGCACAAGCATTATAAAGTACAGAAGTTAGAACAAGACGGACGAACGGTATCCCAGATTATTCCATTGAATGATAACGAGCACATAACCGAAGTGGCTACGTTGATGAGCGGTGAAAATATCACAGAAGCCGCACTCGAAAGTGCACAGGAATTAATAAATAAAAACACCTTTAAGAATTAACGTGTCATTCTAAACTCGTTGATTATTTGGAGTTTCGGAATCTTAATATATCATAGGCTACAGATTCACACAGGTTAGAACTAATTCTATGAATGTAAAGCTCAACATTGATCTGCAATTATCTGTGCAGATCTGTGGCCCCAATATTTATTGTTATGGCTAAACATCATTCCGACCGTTTTGTAACGCTTGTTGATGACGCTAAAACACGTATTGATGAAATTTCTCCCGAAGAAGTCAGGGAGAAACAAAAGTCCAATGACAGTTTTGTACTGTTGGATGTCCGCGAGCAGGATGAATGGGAGAAAGCTCGTATCGCCGGTGCTGAGTATCTTGGGAAGGGTGTGATAGAACGAGATGTCGAGGAAGAATATCCCGATATAGACCAAGAGTTGATACTCTATTGTGGTGGTGGATATCGTTCTGCACTGGCAGCAGATAATCTTCAGAAAATGGGATATCGAAACGTGAAATCGCTGGCTGGTGGATTTCGTTCGTGGACCGAAGCGGGGTATCCTATCCAAAAAGAAACGATATAAAGTAGGGATGAATGCAAGAGCATCCATCCCCTAAGGCAAATGGTTAGCCGAAATTAATAGAGCTGTAGATGAAGATCAGGTGAGCTGTGTATAGAATAAGATCTTAATAGCGGTTTTTATTAATAGTCAGGATCTCCTCCATCATCATTAGATGAAGGGGTGCCGGTTTTAATATCATGATTATGCTCTTGGTTATTTACCCACACCACTTCGGTATTAGGGGCAACCTCAAGGCTCGACGGGTTAAACTGGTCATTTTCCATAGAAACAGTATCTCGCTCCACGGCTTCAGCATCAGCTGTTACAACAATTTCTCCCGTCATATCCGGGGCATGGATCGTACAGTAATAATCAACGGTTTCCTCTTCTTCAAAAGTGTAACTAAACGTTTCGCCGGGACCAATAGTGCCACTTTCAAAGCTTGCTGATTGGTTTTGGTCGCCATTATTATTGTTACCGTCGGAATCTGAATCCGTACTCGACGAATCGCATCCCGCAAACACTAAAAATAGCGATACCACAATGGTCATTAGTTTATTTCGATGGCTGTTGATAAGCATAATATATCCCCATAATTATAGGTTAGATTGCTAACGATCGTTTCTTACCTATACAGCAATTCCACAGAAAGGGTTGCCTGACAATTTGGAGATAGAATTATCCCAGTGAATGAGCAAGCAATTCAGCGGGATGATATGCTTTTTTGCCCACGCCATCATTTATTTGATGTCGGCACGAAAAGCCTGGGGCACAAATAATCGCCTCATCTGTCAGCTCTTGCAAAGCAGGGAATAATCGCTGCCCGCCAATTTTCATTGATACCTCGTAATGGTCAGCTTCATATCCAAAACTGCCTGCCATCCCACAGCATCCGGTGTCCAGTACTTTTACCTGGTATCCCGCATTTTGCAAGACAGTAGCAACAGGTTTATTGCCCACGAGCGATTTGGCGTGACAATGTCCGTGTACATAAACCTGCTGTTTTTTGGGGGATAAAGGAGCCTCCGCCAGTATTTGAGTGACAAATTCCTCAAACATATAGCTGTTTTTACCCACTATTTGTGCTGAGTGAACTTGGTCTTCGTCACATAAATCGAGGTATTCATCGCGTAACGTCAGAATTTCAGAAGGTTCCAGCCCCACAATGGGGATATCCTGTTCGGCAAAAGTAGCCAGCTTGGGCAGGTTCTGATCCAAAATTTCTTTAGCATGATCGAGCATTCCCTTGGAAATTTGTGGGCGCCCCACTTCATGAAAATCAGGGGTAATGACCTCGTATCCCTGCGATTCCAAAAACCGCACTGCCGATTTTCCGATTTTCGGTTCGTGGTAGTTGGTAAAAATATCGATAAGAAGAACGACTCTCATCTGATTGCTGGTTTTGCGATCCGATGAGTTGTTGTGGTTATTCCACCAGTTCATAAACGTTTGGTCAGCAAACGTCGGCAGATTCCGGCGCTTGTCAATCCCCAAAAACTGTTGTAGCAATTCTTTGGTAACAGGCTGTTCCATGATCCAATTTGAAAGTGTGGGAAACAGCGAAGCCAACGGATATAACGTTGCTGCTTGCGCGAAAAAGCGTTCCCCAAGCGAAATCCCATGTTCTTCGTGCCATCCCTGCATAAATTCAGCTTTCATCTTAGCCATATCTACATTGGCGGGACATTCGCTTTTACACGCTTTGCAGCTCAGGCAAAGATCCAGGGCATCATTAAGTTCTTCAGATTTAAACGCCTCTTGCTGCTTACCTGAAAAAAGTTGACGGAATAGGTTTGCTCGTCCACGTGTAGAATCTTTTTCTTCTTTGGTAACCATATAACTGGGACACATCGTGCCCCCACTGTCAGCAAGCTTTCGGCAGACTCCCGCGCCATTGCAAAGTTCCACAGCATCGGCAAAACTGTCTTCTTTACGCCAATTAAAATGCGTGTCTACATCGGGACGCTGATAGCGGGGGGAATAGCGGAGATCCTGCTCCATAGGCTTGGGATCGGTAATTTTACCGGGATTGAAAATATTTTCGGGATCCCAGATCTGTTTTACCTTTTTCAGCAGCGGCATCATCTCTGTACCCAGTACTTTCTCGATATAGGGAGCACGTGCTCGACCATCACCGTGTTCACCCGATAGTGAACCGCGATAATTGCGTATTAGATCCGCAATTTCACCAGCCATAGTTTTCATTTTTTCAATCTCATCCGGCTTTTGCAGGTTAATCACTGGACGCAGGTGCAGTTCACCGACCGACGCATGCGCATAAAACACGCAGTTGGTTTTATGTTTGTCTAAAATCTTTTGAAAATCATCTATATAATCGGGCAAGTCAGGAACGCGAACCGCCGTATCTTCAGCAAAAGTAGGGGTACGTCCTTCAGAGCCGAGTCCCATGAGTAATCCCAAGCCTGCTTTGCGCAGATTCCATACTCGCTGCTTTTTATCTTCATCAGTGATAATGGGGGTAGATTCACTAAGTCCTGCTTTTTGTAACTTTTGCGAAAGGCGTTTGGCTTTTTGTTGCAGCTCACCGATATCATTACCATCGAGCTGCACGATGAGAATCGCCTTGGGATCGCCATCTAAAAAGAAACGATTTTCGCGCTGTTCGATATTGCCTTTGGTTGCATTTAGGATAATGTCGTCAACCAACTCAACGGCGGCGGGATCTTCTTCCACAATTTCGACGGTGGCTTCAAGTGCTTTCCTGATGGTTGGAAAATGTGGGGCAAGAATGACGGATTCGGGATCTTTGGGCAGAATATTTAGCTTCGCCGAAGACGTCATGGCCAGTGTCCCTTCGCTTCCACAAAGCAATTCGGCCATATTAAACTTTCGTCCATCGGGATTGAAAGGTTGCATCTCGCAAAGACGATCGAGGGCATAGCCGGTGTTGCGACGAATAATTTCGGGATGGGGATAGTTTTCTAAAATTTCGTTGCGATGCTCACGAACGAGCGCAATTATTTCTCGATAGATGTGTCCTTCAAGCGTATCGAGTTCCATTTTGGCTGCCAGTTCCGTTTCTGAAAGTGGCTTAAAGGTAGCATGCGACCCATCACTCAGTACGGCATCAATTTCGAGCACATGCTCGCGGGTCGTTTTGTATTTGATGGAAAAAATTCCGCAGGAGTTATTACCAATCATACCGCCAATCATGCAGCGGTTAGTTGTGGCTGTATCGGGTCCAAATAGTAAATTGTATTGATCCAACTCGCGATTTAGAGTATCTCGGATTACACCCGGTTGTACGTGCGCAAACTGTTGGTCCGGATTGATCTCAACAACACGGTTCATATTACGTCCCACATCCATGATGATACCACCGCCGGTTGTTTGTCCTGCGAGGCTTGTGCCTGCTCCTCGGGCCGTGATAGGTTGACCCATTTGCCGTGCTTTTTTTACTATTTGGGCAATTTCCTGGGCGGATTTTGGAAATGCTACGCCAGCCGGTAACTCCTCATAACTGGAAGCATCCGTAGCGTAAAGACGGCGCGTCTGTTCATCGGTATGAATTTCTGTAGTAGTCTCGAGTGTTGGTATATCCATAGGGAGGAGATATACCAATATTTAAATGCCTTTGCAAGGTTAGAATACAAATCGGGAAGGGTTCCACAACCCTCAGGATTTAGATAATTAGTATGCTTTTACCTACATAAATGCTTTTTCAGCACGTTTCAGAATTTCGTCGCCGATGGCTAATCCGGCCGTTGCAGCAGGACTCGGAGCATTGAGTACGTGGATTTCATTCTGAGTGACTTCAAACTGGAAGTCGTCCAGAATTTCACCATTCGGTTTTAGGGCCATGGCTCGAACGCCCGATGGCGAAGGTTTTAAGTGTTTAGGTCGGATAGAGGGAATTAACTTTTGAAGTCCTTTGACAAATGCCCGTTTTGAAAAGGATCGATACCACTCATCCAGTCCCATTTTCCAATATTTGCGAGCTAAATTATAAAAGCCTGGAAAGTTGAGTGTTTCGATGGTTTCTTCCATATCAAAAGAGAGCTTATCGTAGCCTTCGCGTTTGAAAGCAAAAACGGCATTGGGGCCACATTCCACAGCTCCTCGAACCATTTTGGTAAAATGAACGCCCAGGAATGGGAAAGCTGGATTGGGCATGGGATAAATTAATCCGTTAACAAAGTGTTGGACTTCTGGCTTGAGCTCATAATACTCACCGCGGAAAGGGACAATTTGGATGTTAGGATGAACGCCTGCAGATTTAGCAACGTGATCACTATACAGTCCTGCACAATTAATTAAATGTTGACCGGAAAAAGAGTCCGTTGTTGTTTTAACAGAAAGGGCGCTGTTCTCTTGGTTGATATTTGTGACCTCCTGTCCGCATGCCACGCGATTTCCCTTTTGTTCGATAAGTTGACGCAGCTTTTTACAGACGCCCACATAATCAACAATGCCTGAGCACGGCACGTGAATACCTTTTACGCTATTTGTTACATAGGGCTCAATTTCAACAACTTCCTGGGGATCAATTTTTTTAATGCCTTCGATTTCATTGATCTGTCCTGTTTCAAAAATAGTATCCAGCCTCGGAATATCTTCTTCTTCGGTAGCGACAATGACTTTTCCACAGATTTCGTAATCGACCTTATGCTGTTCGCAAAAGTCCACCAATTGATGCCGTCCGTCGACACAATTTTTAGCCCGGTAGCTGTTGGGTTTGTAATAGATGCCGGAGTGAATAACACCGGAGTTATTTCCGGTCTGATGGGCGGCTACTTCATTTTCCTTTTCGAGTACCAGAATGTCTAAGTCAGGGTAGGATTCAGAGAGTTTAAAAGCAGTAGAAAGCCCAACGATACCGGCCCCCACAATGATGAAATCGTATGTTGACATGAGCTAAAAGTTTGTTCATCCCTAAAATTAGTCGCCTAAAATACAAAAACGAAGGATGGAGATAAATAAAAAAGGCCCCGATTGGTCCGGGGCCTTTTTACTTGTAAAACTTCTGTGTTTATAAATTTTCATTCTCGGGAATAGGGAATGAGCTCCACACATTATCTTCGGGGCGGTCGATGGGGAGTTCATCCAGTCGATCATACCGACGCATATCAACCCAGCGGTGCCCTTCGAAGAATAGTTCATATCGACGTTGGTTAAGCATCTCGTCGATAACTTCAGCCTGGCCTCCAGTGCCCCGGTTAAAGTCAGCAAGTCCGGCTGCATTGCGAATGACATTGAGATCATCTTCCGCCGCATCGAGGTCGCCAATATTATTGCGTTGTGCAAGAGCTTCAGCTCGAATAAGCAGGAGTTCTGCATTACGAAGGATAGGCATGGGAGCGGTTTGGGATTGATATACAAATAATCCGTAATCGCTGGTAAGCCCATCAAGTGAAGCTGGTTCATCTCTAAGCTGTACTTTTTGGTCGATACGCAGATCACCAGCTTCGGCATCTTCAACCCAGGAGTTGTGGGCTACCCAACTGTCGCCAGAGCCTGCTTGTGGATCTGCAAAAACCGGGTTGAGCAGATCGTTGGTAGCCGTTGAGAATACGTGATAGGCTCCAAATTCTAAATCTGCCGTTTCATCAATAAACGATTCAGGCAAGTAGTTAGTGAGCACGGCATTCCAGTCGGGCTGTGAGCGATATACTTCAACACGAGCACGCAGGGCGCGGTTGAATTGCCGGAAGGTTTCCGGAGTATTTAACCCGTCAAATCCACTGGAAAGATTGAATGGGAAGGTTGAGCCAGCATTGGTGAGATTTGTGGCGGCTTCGTCCAGTAAGTCAGCAATAAGCTGATACGAATTTGCCGTGCTAAGCAAATCGCCGGTGTTAAAGATATCCTCTTCTAACTGTTGCCGGATACCATTTTCGTTAGTTTGTGTTAGTGCCATCAGGTATTGATAGGCCTTCATGGTTCGTGCATACCCCAGCGTACCGTTGAGTTCTTCGTCCGAATATATGCCATTGTCGTTGAGCGTGGTTGCAGCTTGGATGGTAATATTAGCATTGCGAATAACGCGATAAAACGAAGCCCAGGTTCGCGTTATATAGAATGATCCAGCATCCAGCTGTGCATTCCCTTTGCCGAGTAAATCACCGGTATTGCGGGGTTCGGCAGAAAGGAAGCGGTACATCTCCCGTCCTATCATACCAACGTTGATATGATAGATGCGGAGTTCGGTACGTAACCCTGCTTCGGTTCCGGAAACGAGGGTGCTAATATCCGATCGTGATGGATTATCGAGAATGTTTTGCAGTTCCGAATTATTGGGGTCCGGACGGTCGTCAATATCTACGACATTGCATCCCATCCCCCAAACCATCAAAATGGTACTAAGTAGTACAATCTTTGAAAGTAGTTTATTTGATCGTTTCATAATTAAGATACCTTGCAAGGTTAAAAGTCGATTTTGAAGTGGAAATAATATTGCTTGGATGAGGGATAAGGAGCTACCTCAATACCTTGGGCAATAGGTTGATTTCCAAAATTAGAAGCCTCGGGATCGTAGCTTCGATAGGGAGAAAAGGTAAACATGTTGGTTGCTGATGCTCCCAGTCGGATACCACGCAGGCCCCCGCCTATATTTTCAAGCAGCGAGTTTGGGACATTGTAGTATAGGCCAATTTCACGGAGCCGCAGATATGAAGCATCCTGTATAAATTGATCAGTGCTAATACCCAACAGGTTTAGTCGTTTAACACCGTTTGGAGTGTCATCAGTAATACCGGCGGCTTCATTTTGATAGTCTTTGAAGGTAAGGTCGGTATCATCATAGTCGGGCGTGGTACCATTGAGGTCAAACAGCAGCTCGGTTAGGTTAACCATATCCCCCCCTTGTTTCCAGTGAAGCAGGAATGAGAAATCCACATTTCTGAAGATTTTAAATTCATTTTGCATCGACATCTGGAAGTCGGGTTCACCATCGCCCAGCTTTTTAGGGATGATAACGGGATTTCCGTCTCCATCCGTAACAAGGTTTCCATTTTCTACTTGGGGGTCGAGCCCAACTATTTGGGTGGCTGATTGTCCCTCCTCGATGCGATATACGCCGAGCGAAGTACCAAAACCTCCAACATCAAAAGCGGGAACAGGGAGGTCAGTAACTTTGGAAACGTTTTTCCAGAAATTGATATTAGCACTCCAATTGAGGTTGCGCCGATTTACGGGGAGCAGGCTTAGGCTTGCTTCAATTCCCCTGTTACGCATTTCACCGGCATTAAAACTTTCGAAGCTAAACCCGGTAGAAGGTTCGAGCTCTCGCTGCAGGAGCATATCTTCGATCTTCTTTTGATAGACCGTTAGCTCAAGAGATGCCACACCATCTTTAAGGGTGATGTCAAAGCCTCCTTCGATTTCTTTTTGCCGTTCAGGTTTGATGTCATCAACACCGCGTGTATTAGTAAGAAGTACACCCCCTAATCCCCCAATATTGTTGGGAGCCAAAGAAGTGAATTTTGCCCCGAACGTAGAAAGGTTTCCTGTTTGTCCATAAGCAACGCGAAGCTTGAAATTGTCAATGGCATCAGTCGACCAGAAGTTTTCGTTGGTGATATTCCATGCTATTGAAGCTTTTGGATACAGGTAGGTTTTATTGACATCCCCGTTGCGATCTGATTTATCGCCTCGTAATCCAACGGTGGCTATGTACGTATCAGCAAAGTTGACCTCCTCTTGGACAAAGAACCCGCGGTCGCGCTGGAAGATTCTCGTTTGATCTACGTTTACGGATACGGCCTGATCAACATTCGTTTGAGTGCCAAGTACACCGTTCGAAACATTTGATACCCGGTTTTGGTCGTTGTTGAATGAGGTGTATCCAGCTTGTGATGTGAAGGTGAGCTCTTCGTTAGCAGAAATGGTATGCACGAATAAAGCAGAGGTATTTGTGTTGAGGTTACTGGTATTGGTTTCAATCAGCGTTCCAGGGGCACCACTGGCTTGTTCAAACTGTAATTCGCTGGGGAATATAAGTTTGTTGTTTTGGCTAAAGTGATCCACTCCACCGGAAAACCGGAAGTTTAAGGTCTGGTTTGCTCGTTGGAGTATCCGGTAGTCAACTTCTACTGATGTTAAGACCCGGTTCACAAATTCACCGTTTGAAAACAGATCACGAGTTTGCAGTTGGTTGGCCGAATTAAATGGATGTTCCGGATATATGCCCGTTTCATCAGGACGCAAGTCGATAAAATTGGGAGTGGCAACCATCGATACACCAAAGGTGGTACCGGTGTTGTCGTTATTGGTCAGCCCTCGGAATGATTCAGAGTGGATATAATTAGAAGATACCTTAATCGAAAGGTCATCTGTAAACTGGTGATCCACATTCGCTCGTATCGACTGTTTTTCATATCCCGTAGTGGGAATGATACCTTCATCATCTTGTAGACTTCCGCTCACGTAAAAGCTGGTAGATTCGTTACCAAAGCTGCTGCTTATTTGCGTGCGAGCCAGCATTCCTTCTTGCCCATACATGAGCTCCTCGTAATCCAAGAAACGTCCTGCACTTTGAGCCTCATTAAAGAGAGCAAGTCCGGTCGATCCAAATGCTGCTTCAGCTGTTTCGGTGGTAAAGTCGCGTGAACCGAGCTTTTTGATGATCGTATTAAAGCCTACCGATTGAGAAACGCTAAACTCAGGTTGTCCAACACTGCCTCGTTTTGTTTGGATGATAACCACCCCGCTGGATGCTCGTTGCCCGTAAATGGCTGCGGCAGAAGCTCCTTTGAGTACTTCTATGCTTTCGATTTCATCCGGATTAAGATCAGCAATGCGATTTACCGCGTTGTCTTGGTTAGATGCACTACCGCCGGCCGCAGCTGCAGTTACAGCATTTGATCCATTGGGAATAGCATCATTATTCAGGTAGATGCCATCTACAATGTAAAGTGGTTCCGAAGATCCATTGATAGTTGTTACGCCACGCAGTTTCATGGAAATTCCACCACCGGGAGCGCCTGAGTTTGCACTGATGTTAGCGCCCGGTATTTTACCGTATAAGTCGGAACTTAGGGTTTGGGATTGGGTCGTGCCTCGTAATTCATCCGAAGAGATAGACGAGACAGCATTGGCCAGATTAGCTCTCCGGATAGTGGTGGCAAGCCCGGTAACAACAACCTCTTCGAGGTTTGCTACATCAGGTGCCAGTTCTACCGTTATGTTATCAGAGCTTGCATCTACATCTACATTTTTAGCAATATAGCCAACATAGCTAATGCGAAGCACCGCTTCGTTGCCGGGTAATTCAATGGTAAATTGACCATCAACATCAGTTGTGGTGCCTCTACTTGTTTCGGCATGGAAAATATTTGCCCCTACAAGTACGTCTCCAGTACGTTCATCTATAATAGTACCGGATACTGTAAACTGGGCTGAAACTTCATATGAAAACAGTAAGGTAAAGCCCAGTATGAGTAAGTGTTTGTATATGTGTGTCATAGTCGCAAAGTGATGTTAGTATTGGACTTACATATACAATATACTCTCAAATAAGGTAGAGTAGTACTTTTTTTACCCAGAAATAATAAAAACCGAATAAAGTTAATTTTAAAACGTTATATCCTAAAAATAGAAACTATATGGACTATTTTGTTTAATTATTTCGGAGCGTAAAGAAAATTATTAGATAAGTGTCGTGAATGCTTATTTTGGTTATTCTGTTAACGATCTACTAAAATGAATTTGAAAAGCTTTTTTATGAGAAAGAGAAAATCTTGGGTCCTTGTAATTTTATGTGCAGTAACGATGTTATCTTGTGGGAATAATGAAACTGAGACGAACAAAACTGAAAATCCCACAACGGAAGCTAAAGAAAATCTAACAGATGCTGATTATGTAGAGCAGGCAACATTTACTGATCTTGAAGGAAATGAAGTGTCAATATCTGATTTTGAAGGTAAGGTGGTGCTCATTGATTTCTGGGAGACCTGGTGCAAGCCTTGCCTGGCAAGTTTCCCGACGATGCAAAAGGTTCAAGAAGAATATCCCGATAGGTTTGTAGTACTGGCCGTAACACCTGGGTTTACAGATACAAGGGAGGATGCTCAAGAATTTGCTAAAAACAACGATTATACCTTTGAATATCTCATGGACTCCAATAACTTACATCAAAAATTAGGGGTTCAAGGCATTCCATATAAGGTATATGTGGATACAGCTGGAAATTTTATCGAAAAGTCGATGGGAACCTCAGGTCCGCAGGGTGATTATGAGAAACTTAAAAAGATTATTGAGGAACATAAGAAGATGTAGTTTTTGTTTGAATC
Source organism: Fodinibius sp. Rm-B-1B1-1 (assembly GCF_038594945.1). Classification (NCBI taxonomy): domain Bacteria; kingdom Pseudomonadati; phylum Balneolota; class Balneolia; order Balneolales; family Balneolaceae; genus Fodinibius; species Fodinibius alkaliphilus. The sequence continues at coordinate 453,860 of NZ_JBCFYD010000001.1, read as the reverse complement.
TATTTTATAGTAATACTGTTGAGTACTACGCATAAAACTTGTATTTTTAACGACTTTCACAAAACGGAAATTAAGGATTAACATTCATGGCACAGAAGGTAAAAGAGAAACTTCCTTACAAGGTTAAGGATATTGGTTTGGCTGAGTTTGGCCGAAAAGAGATTCGTTTGGCTGAGGCAGAGATGCCTGGCTTGATGGCGCTCCGCGAAGAGTATGCGGAAGAACAACCGTTGAAGGGGGCTCGTATTGCGGGTTGCCTGCATATGACGGTACAAACAGCAGTACTTATTGAAACGCTTGTTGAGTTGGGGGCCGAGGTACAGTGGTCTTCTTGCAACATCTTTTCAACACAAGATCATGCTGCAGCCGCTATTGCTGATCAGGATATTCCGGTGTATGCCTGGAAAGGAATGAATGAGGAAGAGTTTTGGTGGTGTATTGAGCAGACACTTTTCTTTGAAGATGGCGAACCGTTGAATATGATTCTCGATGATGGTGGGGATCTTACGAAGTTGGTTCACGAAGATTATCCTGAGCTGCTTGACGGCATTAACGGAATTTCTGAGGAAACTACGACTGGTGTAAATCGCCTGTATAAAATGGCGAAAAATGGCACTCTTGGTGCTCCTGCAATTAACGTTAATGATTCGGTAACCAAATCGAAATTTGATAATAAGTACGGTTGCCGCGAGTCTTGTGTGGATGCGGTTAAGCGTGCGACTGATATTATGCTTGCTGGAAAGGTTGCTGTTGTTGCTGGTTATGGTGATGTCGGAAAAGGTTCTGCTGCTTCGCTTCGAGGCGCAGGTGCCCGCGTAATTGTTACCGAGATCGATCCTATCTGTGCACTTCAAGCTGCAATGGAAGGTTACGAAGTCATGAAGATGGATGATGCTGTTAAAGAAGCAGATATCGTTGTTACGGCAACGGGTAACAAAGACATTATTACCGAACGTCACTTCAAGAATATGAAGGATAAGACGATTGTCGGAAATATCGGTCACTTTGATAACGAGATTGATGTAGCTTGGTTGAAAGAGAATGCTGAGCGCGACAACATCAAGCCGCAAGTTGACTTATTTAAGCTCAACGAAAACGGTAAGGAAATTATTCTCCTTTCGGAAGGTCGTCTGATGAATCTTGGTAATGCTACAGGACATCCTTCTTTTGTGATGTCGAACAGTTTTACCAACCAGACATTAGCACAGATTGCACTCTGGAATCGTCCAGAAGATTTCAATCTGGAAGTAAGTGTACTTCCTAAAGATCTGGATGAAAAGGTCGCACGTCTGCACCTTAAGAAAATTGGTGTGGAGCTTGATGAGCTTTCTGATGAGCAGGCTGAATATATTGACGTTCCCAAAGAGGGACCGTATAAGCCTGACCATTATCGCTATTAATTTTCGATAGCAGTTTGTAATTTTGGCCTCATTCATTTTGCGATGGATGAGGCTTTTTTATTTGAGAATGGAAATGAAATTAATGTGTTACCCTGCCCCGAAAGTTTTCGGAATCAGGATCTAAAAAAGGTAGTTGATTTATGGCTGATAACAAGAAAGAAATTAGCATTACTGTAGAACTCGACGATAATAACGTCCCCGAAAAAATAGATTGGAATGCCACTGATAAAGAAGGCGAAGGCATTGCCAACTGCAAGGCAATGTTGTTATCGATGTGGGATCCTGAACAGCAGGATACGCTGCGATTGGATCTGTGGACAAAAGAAATGACGAAAGAAGAAATGAAAATTTTCTTTCATCAAACATTGGTAACTATGGCTGATACCTTAGAGAATTCTACCGAAGAAGAAGGTATGGCCGAAGATATGCGGGACTTTACGTCTTACTTTGCTGAAAAAATGGAAATAGTGGATTAATAGACCGCAGGTGACACCGATTAGGCGGATTCTCACAGCGAAAAGGGATGATTTTACTATCGGTGCTTATTAGCTGCATCCGTAGAAGCTGTGCTCTATTGATAAAGAATGGATCCGAAAGTTACAGCGCTGTCTCGTTCACGCTCATCCCAAAGATCGTAGCTTAAAATATCACCCTTTAGGTCTGGCATGGATTGCAAAAAGGTATAAAGCGGCGGAAATCCACAAATACGGTATGGATCATAGCCCTCTTTCATTAATGTGAGCATGGATTCACGGTCATTGTTAGAACCGTAGTCTAAAAACTTGTTGTCAAAATGTTCTACATCGTCAAACATCGTTTGGGCTGGTGATTCATCTCCAAACTTTTTGCCAAAATGAGCAAGGTCACCGCTGATCAGAAAAAAGGTTTCTTCATCATCTCCAAAACGTTTTTGAAGCAGGTTAGAAAAGTTGTCCAGCTGTTTTCCAAGCTGACCCTCTTTCATGTAATACAGGTCATCAAACCCGCGTACCACGAAAGGCACAATTTCGTAATTGTGATTCCAGAGATAGCTTAAAAAGAGCAGGTGCAGTTCGATGCTGTGCTCCATACGATGTGCACGATCATGGAATGAGATTCCTAAGTCAGAGGCGGAACGTGGGAGTTCTTCAATGGCTTCTTGATCTCGGGGAATTGTTCCCAATGGCATTTTAAAGTCTTTATCAACCAGAATGAAAGGGGCATTTTGATAAAGGTCGGGATAAAGTCCAGCATAGTGCGAAGTTGCCAGAATAATCACACGCTTGGGTTTTAAGTTCCGGATGGGCGCAAACGCTTTTACGTAACTATCTAAAGCTACGCGCGGATCGATGTGTGGTGCATAAAGTGCCTTGGCAGAGCTCGCAGGGCTAATATTTTCAGCATGTTTGGCAAAAGCCTCGTCCAAGTAATGTTGTAACTCCTCGGCATCAGCCGGGTACGAACCGCCGGCAGTTACGGATTTGTGGATGTCAGCTGACTCATAATCTGCTTCGACTTTTTCGGCATGGTTTCCAAAATAGGCAGAATCCAAAACCCGGTTTTGGTCCAATAGTTGAATAAAATCAAGCAGATCATCTTTACCTATCCCATTCCCCAAATGAGATTCTAAGTCGTTAATACTTTTCTGACCATCGAACAGTGAAAGAAGTTGTTGGGCTTCGCGCTTCAACGCAAAATCAGGGGTGGTATATCCCCGTTGATCATGAAAGTAGAGGAGCGCGGTTCCGTTGTCTTGTACAGGGATAATCTGCAAGTCACGACGTAGCGGTGGGATAGGATCAATTTTAGAACTAAATAGCTTTTCTTCACTCATGAGTAGGTAGTTTTTGGAATACCGTGTCATCCTGAATTTATTTCAGGATCTGCCATTTTAGTTATCTCAAGAGATGCTGCAACCCCGAAAGGTCGGAACACGGCAAAGTTCAGCATGATATTTTGATTATTATTCTTTCCGCATCGCCTGGCATTCACAATGGATTCCATAATTTTCACAGAGCGGATGATCGGGCGGCTCAGAAATACGAGCTTTACAGGCATTACGTCCGTGGTGAATCATCAGGTGCGATAAGTTTGTCCAGTGCTCACGTGGAAATAGTGCCATCAGATCGCGCTCAATTTTGTCGGTATTTTTTTCGTGCTCAGTAAGTCCATACCGGTTGGAAAAACGCCGCACGTGGGTATCTACGACTACACCTACATTGATATTAAATGCATTGCCCAGTACTACATTAGCTGTTTTGCGAGCAACGCCATAAAATTCGAGCAGGTCATCAATATTTTGTGGAATCTCTCCATCATGTTTTTCTACAATAGTTTGCGAAGATTGCTTGAGGGCTTTGGCTTTGTTGCGATAAAATCCGGTGGAACGAACCAACTCCTCCAGCTCTTGGATGGGAGCCTCGGCCATGGCTTCGGGCGTTGGGTAAGCCTCGAACAGATCCGGCGTAACCTTATTTACCCGAACATCGGTGCACTGTGCACTTAGGATAGTAGCACACAAGAGTTCAAATGGATTTCGGTGATCAAGCGCGCAATGGGGGTTGGGATAATGTTTGTAAAGTTGATCTAAAATTTCTTGGGCTCGTGCCTTTTCTTCGTCAGTTTTCTCGGGGAGTTTGGGAAGATCTTCGTACTGCTTGGTTTTGGCCATGTGTGATAGATGTCCTCGGTTTAGAATACTGTATTATGGGATTGCTGGTAGTGTAATTCCAGCTTATTTAAGGTGGAAATCAACAATTAAATTACCCTACCTTTAGCTTCACTAAATAAAGGAAAACTTAAGGAATGTCGCTACCAAAACAGAAAGCCAAAGAACTCATTTCCTCTCCCTATGCCTGGTTGGTACTGGGATTGTTAACACTTATCTACATTTCCAGCTTTGTGGATCGCCAGATCATTGCTGTGCTGGCGCCAAGTATTCAGGATGCACTATCGCTCAGTAATTTCCAAGTCGGCATTCTCTACGGAACAGCTTTTTCGTTTATTTATGCGCTGTGCGGTATCCCAATGGGGCGATTGGCAGATATCTATTCCCGTAAGCTCATGATTATTGCTGGATTGGTGGTGTGGAGCCTGATGACGATTGTCAGTGGATTTGCTACCTCGCTTACGTTTTTGATTGTTGCCCGTTTTTTTGTGGGGATCAGCCAGTCGGCATTAAGTCCAGCGGTTTATTCCCTGCTTTCGGATTATTTTAAACCCGAACAGCGGGGGACGGTCTTTTCCATTTATGCGGCCGGAATTTTTCTGGGGATTGGAATTTCATTTTTAGTGGGGGGGAGTATTGCTCAGGCCTATGACTGGCGCACTTCGCTGATATCAGTGGGAGCGCCCGGACTATTAATAGCTGTTGTAGCTTGGGTTGTGATCAAAGAGTTTCCCAGAGGAATTACCGAATCTCCCAAGAATAAGCGATATGATACCGAACAGTCATTTGGTGATGTGGTTCGGTACATCATCCGAAAAAAAACCGTACGCTACCATTTTCTGGGCTTCTCTTTTATGGCCTTTACGGGCTACACTATATTAGGGTTTGTGGGTAAAGTATTGACTGATATTCATGGGGCTGGATCGTTAATTCCGCAATATGGATGGTTTATGATGGCAACGGGACTTAGCGTAATGGCATCAGGTAAAGCAGCTGACTGGCTGGCACAAAAGTTTGAGGCTTCCTATCGATTTGTACCGGGCGTAGTAGCCGCGTTAGCTTGTTTGCCGTTCTATTATTTTGGGTTATTTGCTGAATCCGCGATGGTGGCACTGATCCTGATTGGATTGGCAAATATTATCTCATCATCATACAACGGCATTGCAGCAGCAATTTTGCAGTACTTGGTAAAGCCGAATATGCGAGCACTGGCCAGTGGCTTGTATTTATTTGTAATTAGTGTAGTGGGGTTTGGTATTGGGCCGCCTCTTACCGGTTGGTTGATGGATACAATTTTTACCGGTGATTATGGTACGGCCAAGGCATTGATGACGGTGTTCAGCTTTTGCGGGGTACTGGCAACAATCTTTTTCTGGTTGGCCATGCAACATTATACTCAGGATGAGGAGATAGAATAGCTGTTTTCAATACCAATTGTGGAAAACCCTGGCTATTTGTGGAAAAGTAGTCATTGACAATGAGAGCGGTAGCTGTTTTCTTAAAAATAGATTTGAAGGTGTCCCGACAGCTGTCGGGATGAAAAGGGAATCCGGTGGAAAGCCGGAACTGTTCCCGCAACTGTAATCCGCAATATTCTTTGTAGCAACCACTGTCTCAGCCCAAACGAGATGGGAAGGTGCAAAGAGTTGGTCGGTAAGTCAGGAGACCTGCCTTTAAATCAAGTAAACGAGGCCTTCGGGAGTTAGGGCGTTGTTGAAAGGCAGGTATGGAATATCCGACTTTCACTACTGTTCCTATTTGATGTCTGCCTTATCAACGTTTTAGCATCCCTCCTCATAATTGCAAGCTAAAACGGAGACCTTTATGCCTACAAAATTAATTGGACGTACTTCGGTGCGTGATAATATCAAACTGAGCGAAGACCCTTCTTATCCCATTTTTAAAGAACTGTACGAGAAACAGAAAAAAGTGGTGTGGTTCCCCGAGGAGCTGAATATCCAGCAGGATGCCCTCGACTATCATTCACTTACCGACGATGAAAAAGAATTGTTCGATACAGCGGTGGGCTATTTTTGTTCGTCGGAGCTACTGGTGCAAAATGTGTTGGTCAATTCTTTTTTTCCGCTGTTGACTGATCCGCATGCGAAGATGAGTTTCAGTACACAGCTTTTTATGGAAAATATACACAGCGATTTCTTTGAAATTGTGCTGCAATCGTTCGGGCTGGATAGAGAGAAAATGTACGATGTGGCTTTCGACGATCCCATACTGCGAAAAAAACAGAACCTTATTGTCGATGAGATCGACAAAATTAGTCACGGGAAAATTAATCCTGAAACCCTCAAAGGGCAAAAGCAGGTACTCCGAGCTATTCTGCTCAACAACATTATCCTTGAAGGGATTTTCTTCTACTCTTCTTTTGCCCATTTCTTTGCACTCAAAGATATGGCAAAAATGAAAAATGTGGTCTCAGGGGTAGAGCTGGTACTCATCGATGAGTCGCTTCACCTGCAAAACGGTATTGAAGCCATCCTGATTATGCTGGACGAAAACCCAGAAATTGTTGAGGATACCGAATATGTGCAGGACATCCGCAATGTGATTTTGGAAGGAACCTCACTCGAAATTGAATACGTGAAGCACCAGTTCGGGGACCGGACAATTCTGGGTATTTCATCGGGGGAAATGGAGCGTTATCTCAAATACATAACCGACCGCCGGCTGCAAGAGCTTGGTTTTCAGCAGGAGTTCCATATCAATGAAAACCCACTGCGATTTCTGCAGAAAGAAGACGTTAAAAAGCTGATCAACTTTTTCGAAGTCTCATCTACTGAATACACAAACTATTAACAGTTATGTCATTCTCCGTGTCATCCCGAACCTGTTTCGGGATCCATTGCAAGAGATGCTGAAACAAGTTCAGTATGACATAGAGCCTAATTACGAATAAACCTACCAATGCCATGAAACGAACAGTTATAAAACGCGACGGAACAGAAGAACCTTTCCGAACTCAAAAAATTATTAACGCCATCTTTGAAATTATCCAGGGACTGGAGGTTGAAGATGATTACGAAATCGTCTTCAAAATCATGAAAGAGCTTGATCTCAAAGTTCCCGAACGGGTTACTACCGAGGAGCTTGACCAGCTTGTGCTAAAAGCTATTGAGCAGCTTATCCCCAAGCATCCTGTTTACGATACGCTGGCCACTCGGCAGCTGTTGAAAATAGTGGACAAAGATATCAACCGGCGATTGGATCATTTTCGGGATTATTTGGCCCAAGGGTTTGAAGAAAATTTGCTGGATGAGAACCTTAAAGAGTTTGATTTTGAGCTATTAGCAGAGAGCTTAAATTTTAACCGTGATGGCTTGCTTGGGTATTTTGGGCTAACTACCCTTAAAGATCGTTACTTGATGCGAGATCGAGATGACCAACTTTTAGAGAAGCCGCAATGGTTTTTCATGCGGGTGGCTATGGGAATTGGGAATTCCAATGAAGAAGTTGTGAAGGTTTACAATAAACTTTCAAAACTGGAATACTTGCACTCTACGCCTACGTTGTTTAACTCTGGTACGACTACTTCCCAGTATTCATCATGCTATGTGAGCGTTATTGACGATTCGCTGGATTCTATTATGGACAAAGCCCGCGAAACGGCTTTCTTGGCAAAGTATGCCGGTGGCGTGGGTACGGATGTTACCCGAATTCGGGCAACGGGTTCAAATATTAAATCGTTGAATGCACCCTCGTCAGGGGCTATCCCGTTCATTAAAATTTTTGATACATTAGTAAATTCTATTCAGCAAGGCGGGCGCCGCAGGAGTTCTCAGGTGATGTCTATGCAACCGTGGCATCTCGATATTGATGGATTCCTGGACCTGCGCGAAACTACGGGAAACGCGTATTTTCGGACGCCGTCGCTGAATACCAGTCTTTGGATGCCCGACGAAATGATGCGTCGCATCAAGGATGGAGAGCCATTGTACTTTTTTGATCCCGGGGAATGTCCCGAGTTGGTGGATGCCGTAGGTGATGATTTTAAGAAAAAGTATGAAAAGCGTATTGAGCAGGCCGAGGATGGGGATTTAAAGCAATATGACAAGCGTGATAGCAAAAATTTCTTCAAAAAATACCTCTTCAAATTAGCCAAAACGGGTCATCCATGGCTGATATTCAAAGACGAACACAATCGTCATAATCCGTGCCCCAAGTATAGTGTAATCAATAGTTCGAATCTCTGTACCGAAATTTCTATTCCCAACAGTTCCGATTCTACAGCAGTGTGTACGCTGGCATCGGTTAATTTGTCGAAGCATCTAACGGATGATCAAAGCGATATTGATTGGGATAAATTTGAAGATACGTTAGAGACGATGACACGCGGACTCGATAATGTGCTCGATAAGAATTTTTACCCCTCTCAGCCGGCCGAAAAAAATACCATGGATTTACGTCCGCTGGGCATTGGTCTCATGGGATTTGCCGAAGCTCTGGTTGATCTGGGCATTCCTTATGATTCTGAAGAAGCCGTTATCCTGGCTCGAAAAATCGGTTCTTTTATGCGAAAAATAACGTATCGTACCTCTCAACAATTGGCTGATGAGCGTGGTGCTTTTGAACACTATAAGGAGATGAAAGAAGCGGGTAATCCTTATGATTACAAACCGCGACGCAATGCAGTGTTGTTAGCTATTGCGCCCACGGCTTCAATCTCTATCATATCGGGTACGACCTCATCTATCGACAGCTATTTTAGTAACCTTTATTCACGAGATACTCTTTCTGGCAAGCATATTGTTATTAATCGTCAGCTCATTGAGGATCTCGAAGAAAAAGGGTATTGGAGCGACGAGATGGCTCAGAAAATAAAAGTGAATAATGGCTCGGTACAACCCATTCAGGAGCTGGATGGTGTGATTAACAAAGATCTGTATAAAACGGCTTATGAAATTCATCCTGAGCGACAAATCGATATCGCTGCAGCGTTTCAGGAATCTATCGATCAGTCTGTTTCTAAATCACTCTATATTGCTGAGCGGATGCGCGATGATATGGAGGAGTTTTATCTGTATGCATGGGAGAAAAAACTAAAATCCACGTACTACTGCTTTATCGACAAAGTGGTAAAAGGGGAGAAATATACCGAAGAGGTCAATAAGCGGGGGTCCCGTAAAGGGTTTGGCGCGGCTTCTGGTAGTGGATCCTCAAATGGGACATCGTCGCATGCAGAAAAAGAGGGGCATAAAGAAGTCAGTGATCATGAAGATCTGGAAGCCAAAGCGCGCGAAAAATTTGGGGATGACGTTGTCGAAGAGGCGCTCAATGCCCAAGATGCTGATTCATGTCCGACCGATCCGATGTTACGCAGAATTTGTCCAGCCTGTGAATAGGTTTGGCAACTCCGGTAGCGATGTCGTCAACAGTGACGACATCGCTCTTTTTTATTTCTAAGTCAAAACGCCATAGTATATTGTTATGACATTATCTGATCGAAAAGAACGTTCTCGTACCCAAATGGTGAAAGCCGTTTTTCCTAACACGACGAACCACTATGATACTCTTTTTGGTGGTACCGCTCTTCAGTGGATGGATGAGACAGCTTTTATTACGGCTACGCGTTTTAGCCGTCAAAAAATGGTAACTGTTTCATCCGAACGTATTGATTTTACCGAATCCATTCCCGCTGGAAAGCTGGTGGAACTCACGGGCGAAGTTAGTCATGTTGGTAATACCAGCTTAACGGTTATAGTCACCATGGTAATCGAGGATATGTATTCCGAGAAGTGTTCGGAAGCAATTAAAGGTAAATTTAATATGGTTGCTATCGATGATGATCGAAAGCCTACTCCAATTTCTGTGGGATGTTAAATATCAGCTAAAGCTTGACTTAATGCCTGTAATGAATCCTTGGCATCCCCAAAAAACATCTGATTCTTCTCGTCATAAAAAAGTGGATTGTCAATGCCGGCAAAACCGGGACTTAGACTTCGCTTAAAGATAATTGTTCGTTTGGCCTCATCTACATTCATAATAGGCATGCCATAAATGGGACTACCCGGCTCAGTTTTGGCAACAGGATTTACCACGTCATTGGCGCCAATAATGAGCACTACATCCGTCGATTTAAATTCGGGATTGATCTGTTCCATGTCGTAAAGTTGATCATACGGAACGTCGGCTTCGGCTAACAATACATTCATGTGTCCGGGCATACGTCCCGCAACCGGATGAATGCCATATTTTACTTCCACGCCCTTTTTCTCCAGTTTGTCAGCTACTTCTTTGAGTACGTGTTGTGCCTGAGCCACTGCCAATCCATATCCGGGGACGATCACCACGCGATCAGAATAGGCACATTGTAGGGCTACATCATCAGGAGTTGTTTCACGGACTGTTTTGTCGGTATCATCCGCAGGGCCTCCACCCGATCCACCGTCGCCCCCAAAGGCACCAAAAAGTACATTGCCGAGCGTACGATTCATAGCCTTGCACATGATATTTGTGAGGATGAGTCCTGCTGCCCCAACCAGCGCACCACTAATAATGAGCAGGTTATTATTGATCACAAATCCAGCCATGGACGCAGCAATGCCTGAATAGGAGTTGAGCAACGAAATGACTACCGGCATATCGGCACCACCAATTGGGATTACTGTCAGGATGCCAAGTAACAGGGCAATACCAAAAAGTAGCCAGAATGTAAGTTGACTGGTGGGATCAAAAGTGAGCCAGCCAACTAATCCCAAAGTGCCCACCGTTAAGAATGCATTGAAAATATTGTGTCCCGGAAAGGTGATAGGATTGCCACTGATAAATCCCTTTAGTTTTCCAAATGCAATAAAACTTCCGGTAAAGGTGATGGAACCAATCAGAATACTAAGTCCGATGGTTATTAGATCTTGCGTGACAAAAGCAGAAGCTTCGAAGCGAGTGAATTCTCCCCATGCTACCAGTGCTGAAGCACCGCCGCCAAAACCGTTAAAAATAGCTACCATCTCGGGCATGGCAGTCATTTCTACTTTTTTAGCCGCGGTAACACCAATTGTAGCACCCACCAGAATACCAGCAATAATATAGTCGAACGAGAGAATTTGCTGATCAAAGAGCGTGACAATAATACCGATAAACATACCCAGTGCAGCAAGTTGATTCCCTGATCGGGCCGTGGCGGGAGAACCGAGTCGCTTTATCCCTACAATAAAAATGCCGGTGGCTACAAGGTAAATAAGCTGGATAACGTCTGGGAGAATAGCTTGTATTGATGGCGGTAGAAAATCACTCATTGGTGGTATCTTTTTTCTTGAACATTTCGAGCATACGATCGGTCACCATAAATCCACCAACTACGTTGATGGTTGCAAAAACAATGGCTGTAAACCCGATATGCTGGGCAATTTGGTGGTCAACCTGACCTGCTACCACGAGGGCACCCAAAATGGTAATACCTGAGATAGCATTGGCCCCCGACATTAGCGGGGTGTGTAGTGTGGGAGGGACTTTTGAAATAAGTTCAAAGCCAACAAATGAGGCCAGTACAAAAATGAAAAGATTGAAAATAAGTCCAGACATATTATTTGGTTGCTATAATTTTATTGTCATCTCGACCAACGGGAGAGATCTTTGTCTTGTAAAATATTAAGTGAACAAGGATTTCTCACTGCGTTCGAAATGACTACTCCTTATTTAATTATTTTTTAATACAGGGCTGATAATTTTTCCTTGGTGCGTTATAGTTGTATGTAGCGTGATTTCATCCTCAAAATCGAATTCTGGTTTGCCATCTTTAATTAGGTGGTCCAATAATGACAACATATTCTTAGAGTACAGTTGGCTTGCGTGATAAGCCAACATGCTGGGTATATTCAACGGGCCAATGACTTTCACCTCATTTACAATAGTTGTTTCTCCCGGTGTTGTTAGTTCACAATTGCCGCCCTGCTCCGCAGCCAAATCCACAATAACAGCTCCGGCATGCATATCGTTGACCATCTGTTTGGTAACCAACAGCGGGGCAGGCTTGCCGGGTATGAGCGCTGTTGTAATAATAATGTCCGATTTTTGGGCGTGTTCATGGATTACCTGTCGCTGGCGTTCTTGTTCATCCTCAGCCAGTTCTTTGGCATAGCCGCTTTCTGTTTCCGATTCGTCATCCAGATCGGGGACTTCTACAAAGGTGGCTCCCAAACTTTCGACTTGTTCTTTGACAGCTGGGCGAATATCAAAAGCCTCGACCTTAGCACCCAGTCGTTTTGTTGTGGCAATGGCTTGGAGTCCTGCTACTCCAGCGCCAAGCACCAGTACTTTAGCCGGAGCCACTGTTCCCGCCGCGGTCATCATCATGGGCATATAGCGGTCCAGTTCGTTGGCTGCAATAAGTGCAGACTTGTATCCCGCAATAGAACTCATTGATGAAAGTGCATCCATACTTTGAGCACGTGAAATTCGAGGAATGGCATCCATCCCCAGTGCAGTAATGTTCTGCTCTTGTAAGAAATTGACTAAATCTTCATTTTGGAGCGCCCACAGCAGGCAGATTAGGACACTTTCTGATTTCATCTTGCTGAGGTCATCTTGCGCTGGGGACTGAATGCTAATTAGAATATCTGCATCCGAAAAAAGCGTGGTGCGATTGTTGATAATGTTGGCACCTGCTGATTGATAAGCTTCATCTAAATAGCTGGAAGCTTTACCAGCATTGGACTCTACCCAGACTTCATGATTATTTTCAACGAGTTTAGAAACTGTATCAGGAATGAGGGCTACACGCTTCTCGCGCTCAGCTGTTTCTTTTGGAATAGCTATAATCACAATAGGCACCCGAAAAGTTTTAGGTTAAGGGGATAACTTATTGAAAAGTAACGGTATTGCAAATAAGGAAAATGTAAGATTGTTATGATACTGCGTATCTGAATAATTATTGGGGTAAGAATTTATTGATGAATCCTATTGGTATGATAGGAAATATTGACTCAATCATTACCTCTTATTTTTGTACATTTAGATGAAATTTCAAAAGCGAAAATATTGAGAGTTTTTCATGGAAGATATTGCAGGTAAAACATTTGATGTTGTTATCGTTGGAAGTGGGCCCGCAGGATTAACAGCGGCGTTGTATGCTGCACGCGCTGATTTAAGTCCTATTGTGTTTGAGGGACCCGAGCCCGGCGGACAGTTAATGCAAACAACGGATGTAGAAAACTACCCTGGCTACCCTGAAGGTGTGATGGGGCCCAAGATGATGCAGGATTTTCGTGAGCAAGCTCAGCGTTTTGGTGCTGATACGCGCTATGGCATGGTGACAAACATCGAGTTTGATGAGCGTCCTTATAAAATGACTATTGATGAAGAGGTGGACATTAAAGCCAAGGCAATTATTGTATCTACGGGTGCTTCGGCCAAATGGTTAGGGCTGGACAGTGAGCAGCAGCTGCGTGGAAAGGGGGTATCAGCCTGTGCTACTTGTGATGGAGCCTTTTTCCGTGACCAACACGTAGTTGTGGTTGGCGGAGGGGATACAGCTATGGAAGAAGCGACGTTCCTTACCAAATTTGCCAGTAAAGTTACGGTGTTGCACCGTCGCCAAGAGCTGCGTGCTTCGAAAGCGATGCAGCAGCGGGCTTTTAATGATGATAAGATTGAGTTTATGTGGGATACCGAGCTCGAAGAAGTGTTGGGCGAAGGTGCTGTAGATGGTGTTAAGGTCATCAATAATGAAACGCAGGAAGTTACTACACTTGATGACGTGAAAGGGGTATTTATCGCAATTGGACATAAGCCCAATACCGACCTGTTTAAAGGTGTGCTTGAAATGGATGATGTTGGATATATTCAAACCAAAGGCCAGTCAACAAAGACGGGGATGCCCGGCATTTTTGCCTGCGGTGATGCGATGGATGCGGTATATCGTCAGGCTGTTACAGCAGCGGGTACGGGTTGTAAAGCTGCGCTTGATGCCGAGCGTTATTTGGCGGAGGCGGAAGTCAGCAAAGAAGCTGTTGCCGAAGAACACTGGAAATAATTTTCAGTAGTATGCAGTGATTAGATAGCAGGTTGGATACTGTTTACTGGTCACTGTTATCTTTACCTACCGTTTTGGCTGTCTTTTCTGATGTGGGCTCTTCTTTAGTATCGGATTCCTCTGATTCTTCATCATCTCGAATCTCGATATATTCGGCCTCCACTTCGTATTCATCTTTATTTTGGTCATTTTCCTCATCGGGGTAGCGTTCTACAATAATTTTCACATCATTCATAAAGAGAGCAAACATCCCAATAGCCGAAACAATGGGTGCAATAGTTGTTAGCAGGGCGGCTCCACCAACACCGACCGTTAACTGAGATTGAAACAGCGTCTTCCCGTTTTTGTCCTGGATCATAACACGCCGGGCATTACCCTCTCGAATCAATCGTTTTACTTGTTTGATGATTTCATTAACGGTACCGGTGATTTCTTCCTTAAACGTTTTTTGTGAGTCCGAGGTATTCATAATCAGATCAGATTTTTAGGCTAAAATAACTTCTTTTTGTAAGGAATCATTTGTTCTAAGGTCTTACTACGTTAAATAACTGTAAATGATTCATGAGGAGTTTTTATGCTATCACGTGTTTATTGTGCTTCTACTATTGGAGTAGATGCCCGTCTTATTGAAGTGGAAACGAATATGTCGGGTGGAGTGCCAAAATATTTTTTGGTGGGGTTGCCAGATCGCGCCGTCAGCGAATCAAGAGATCGTATTGAGGCGGCGCTTAAAAATTCGAATGCGGAATTTCCGAAAGGGCGGAAAACGGTAAATTTGGCTCCGGCGGATTTGCCGAAAGAGGGAAGTGCTTTTGATTTACCTATAGCTGTAACACTATTAAATGTGTCCGGCCAGATAAAAACAGATAAGTTAGAACAAACATTGATATTGGGGGAGCTGGCACTTGACGGTCAGCTGCGACCAGTAAAGGGAGTGTTACCCATGGCTGTGCAGGCACGAGATAAAGGAATCCAACATATGGTTGTACCGGCAGATAATGGTCCTGAAGCTGCCGTAGTTGACGGGATTGATGTCTACGCTTTTGAACATTTGACTGAAGTAATGGATTGGTTGCGGGATGGTTCATCGTCTTCGCCACTAAATGTGAATGTTGAAAAGATGTTCCGGAAGGATGGAGACGGTGAGATCCTGGATTTTTGTGATGTTCGTGGACAGGAAACCGTAAAACGTGCATTGGAAGTAGCTGCTGCCGGAGGGCACAATGTAATTATGGTAGGACCGCCAGGGTCTGGAAAAACCATGATGGCTCGTCGCCTGCCAACAATACTTCCACCTTTAACATTAGATGAAGCTCTCGAGACGACAAAAATACATTCTGTAGCTGGGTTACTTCCTTCAGGAGAAGCATTGGTAACGGGCCGTCCCTTTCGATCTCCTCACCATACCGTTTCGGATGTGGCTTTGGTTGGCGGTGGGAGTATTCCTATGCCTGGCGAAATTTCGATGGCTCATAATGGAGTATTATTTTTGGATGAATTGCCTGAATTCAAGCGAAGTGCACTTGAAGTAATGCGTCAGCCGCTGGAAGATGGCTCCGTTAGTATATCGCGTGCGCGTATGAGTGTGAGTTATCCAAGTAGAATTATGTTGGTAGCTTCGATGAACCCGTCGCCAACGGGCGACTGGTATGATCCCACAGATCCCGGAGGCGCTTCTCCGTCACAGATGCAACGGTATTTAAGTAAAATAAGCGGTCCGCTGCTTGATCGGATTGATCTGCATATAGAGGTCCAAAAAGTAAGTTATGAAGAGTTGTCCAGCAAGGCGAAAGGGGAATCCTCAAAACAAATAAGGGAGAGAGTAGTTCAGGCCCGGGAGGTACAAACTCAACGTTTCATGGGGATTAAAGATGTGTATTGTAATGCCCAGATGAATACCAAGATGTCGCGGAAGATATGTAAGCTGGATGATGCAGGTAAGCAGATGCTCAAGAAAGCTATTACTTCATTGGGATTATCAGCCCGTGCCTATGATCGTATTTTAAAAGTGTCTCGAACCATTGCTGATTTGGAGCAGTCCCAACAAATTCAGTCCAATCATATTGCTGAAGCTATTCAATACCGAAGTTTGGATCGTGAAGGGTGGTTGGGATAATAGTGACTCTTAACTTAGGCATGTCGATAAATGTGATAAGCTATCTTTACTTGTTACTATTTAGTTCGTACTATTTTTTGTTAAACCTAAACAGAAGCGGATACAAAAGTTATGACTTATCTAAACCAGGGGATAAAGTTGCTTGTTATTGCGGCTTTATTGGTAATGACAGGATGTGCAACAAGTAGTACCTCAAATCAGTCAAGTGTCGAGGGAACAGATGGAACGGAATATATGACATTGGAGGATCATATAAGGCGCCTAAATGGTGTTCGGATTTCGGGCAGTGGCGATTATGCCAAGGTTATATTGCGTCCAAGGGGGATGTCGAATGCCAGTAGGGGGGTAAGTTCTTCTGGCAAAGGTGATCCCGGATTAGGTGACAGTGATCAGCGTCAGCCCTTGTTTGTTATCGATGGACAAAAGGCGGGTCGGAATTATCCATCTGTAGCCGATATGTTTTCTGAAGGGGAAATAAAATCGGTTCGTTTGTTGCCTGAATCGGAAGCTTCGCAATATGGCAGTGAGGGTGGTCATGGAGTCATTGAAATTATCACTAATGTTGCTGCCGACAATTAACTTTTTTTAATTATCAGAAAAATTAAGCATCGGGTATTGCAATGCCCGGTGCTTTTTTAGTTTTGTAATAGGTTTTCTATAAAGATGTGTAGGGAGAAGTAGTTTTATAGCGAAAGGACATGTGGCTTATATCGGTAAGGTAAGCACAATTCAGTAACTTTTTATTTGTCTATCCTACCAATATAAGATAGGATAAAATCCCATCTGAAAAGGGAGCTTTTGTTAATTGGTTGTCTGTCAAGCTGATGAAACTATTACTACTAAAAACCTGATATTGAGTGTCGCATAACGGTTATCTATCAATAATTATTTTATTCTTTTCACAATTTTACATATATAAAAGGGTGGTTAAATAACCATTAAGAGAGTGTTAAGTCTACGTACTTGGCACTCTTTTATAGATTTACTCTAATAATAATTTAAAATTAAACCAGGGCTATGGTAAAAAGATTACTATCTCTATTTACGTTATGCCTGATATTTTCCGCTACTGCCTTTGCGCAGTCCGGGACGATAACAGGTACGGTAACCGATGAAAGTTCAGGTGAAACACTGCCCAGTGTAAACGTCTATGTGGTTGAGTTGCAGCGAGGTGCTGCTACCAACGCACAGGGTGAGTTTACAATAGAAGGTGTTGAGTACGGTACTTATACTGTACGTGCCAGCTTCGTTGGGTATAATACTTTTGAACAAGAGGTTACAGTTGACCAATCAACGGTTACGCTTGATATTCCTCTCACTTCATCTACACAACAACTTGATGATGTTGTTGTAACAGCTTATGGGGTAGAACAAAGTATGAACGATCTCCCCTATTCTGCTCAACAGGTAGATGGTGAAATCATATCAGAAAACCGAAGTGATAATTTTGCTGCATCTTTAAGCGGCCGTGTATCCGGTCTTAAGGTTAGTCAGACAAGCGGAATGGGCGGTTCCACAAATATTGTAATGCGTGGGTATCAGTCTATTTCTGGAAATAACCAAGTGCTTTTCGTTGTTGATGGCGTTCCCTATGCGAACGAAGAATTCAACGATGCAAGTACAGAAGCTGGTTTTGCCGGGTATGACTATGGTAATACTGGAGTCGATATTAATCCGGATGATATTGCATCTGTGAACGTGCTGAAAGGACCTGCTGCGGCAGCGCTGTATGGTTCTCGTGCATCTAACGGAGCTATTGTAATTGAAACCAAAGGTGGTAAGTCTGGAAGCCGACCGGTAGAAGTTACCTTTAACTCCAGTGCTACTATCCAGAAAATTAATCCCAATACATTTATTGATCACCAGATGGAATATGGTGGTGGATATGTGCCTTCTTTTGGTGCAATAGATATTGATGGAGACGGCACTGACGAAACCATTGGTAATCCATGGGATGACGGTTCTTATGGACCTAAATTTGAAGGCCAGCAAGTGTATCAATGGGATGCTTTTGTAGAAGGAGGGCCTAACTTTATGACGGCAACTCCATGGGAAGCTCCTGAAAATACACCAATGGACTTCTTTGATACCGGTACAGATTTTACCAATAGCTTCCAGATTAATGGTGGCTTTGAAGGTGGATACTATAATATGGGATACAACCAAACCAATACGACTGGTATCCTTCCCAATGCTAAGCTTGACAAGAATAAGCTAAATTTCTCTGCCGGGTATGATGTAAGTGACAAGTTTACGGTATCTGGTAAAATTCAGTATTCTAAGACTGAAGGTCGTGCGCGACCGGCTCGTGGTTACAGTACCATGATGAGTATGTTTCGCCAATGGTGGAATACTTCAGTAGATATTGAAGATCAACGCCGTGCTTATTTCCGAAATCGTACGAACGAGACGTGGAATTGGTCGCAAGGTGATCTTGGTGGAAGTCCTATTTACTGGGATAATCCCTATTGGACTCGTTACGAAAACTTTTCTACTGATGAACGTGACCGTTATTTCGGTAACGTGGAAGCAAACTACGAATTCACTGATTGGCTGAATGTAACAGGTCGAGTAAGTATTGATAGTTATAGTCAGCTTATTGAGGAGCGTAACAATGTTAGTAGTATTGGTCACGGTTCCGATTGGACTGGTTATCACAAGAGGGTGGAAGACTTTTCGGAGTTTAACTATGACCTTCTTGCCAACTATAATAAGCAGCTGAACGAAGATGTCCGTATTAGTGGTGTGGTTGGTATGAACTTGCGTCGCAATCACAGACAAAGCACTACTGCTGAAACCAATGGTGGGTTGCTTGTGCCTGGTGTATATTCACTAAACAATTCGGCAAGTCCCATTCAATTCCCGGATGAAACCGATGAGCAGTTGGCAGTAAATGGTTATTTTGCCAGCTTGAAAGTAAATTATGGTGGATTCTTAAACATAGAGGCCACAGGCCGACGTGACAAAGCATCCAGTTTGCCTGATGGTGAAAACGTATATTACTATCCATCAGTCTCGGCTGGATTTACTTTCAGCGAGTTTATTGATGCTGATTGGTTATCGTTCGGTAAGATTCGTGGTAACTGGTCTGAAGTTGGTAATACGGCACCACCCCATAGTTTGAATGATACCTATGATCGTCCTAATAACTTTGGTCCTACAGGTCTATATACCCTTCCTAATACCAAGAATAATCCTGACTTGAAACCTGAACGTACAAAGAGTTGGGAAGTTGGAGTACAGTTGGGTGTATTGAATGATCGTGCTACGTTGGACGTAAACTATTACGACCTCAATACTATCGATCAGATTCTTGCTACTGAGGTTTCTCGTGCATCCGGTTATGCAACGAAGTTTGTTAATGCCGGTAATGTAGAAAACCGTGGTTGGGAAGTTTCTTCGACACTACGGCCTGTTGTATCACGAGACTTTACGTGGACAATGAATGTGAACTGGAGCAAAAACTTCAACGAAGTAAAAGAACTTGCCCCAGGGGTAACTAATTACCAGTTGGCTAACCCGCAGGGCTCTGTTTCTATTAGTGCTGCTAAGGGTGAACCTTTTGGAGCAATCCGTGGTACTGACTTTGTCAATCTTGACGGAGAATCCTGGAGTGAAAACGGTGGAAAACGTTTGACTGAAGGTGGTTACTATGCTATAACCTCAAACTCCAATAATATTATTGGAAACCAGAATCCTGACTGGACGGGTGGTGTTTCAAACCGCTTGAATTATCAAAATTGGTCGTTGAATGTCTTAGTTGATGTTCAATGGGGTGGAGATATTTTCTCACTCGACCAATACTATGGTCAGGGAACAGGTCAAACACCACTTACTGCAGGGTTGAATGACTTAGGCAATCCTAAACGTGATCCTTTAACCAGTGGAGATGACAGTGGTGGAGTAATCCTCGACGGTTATAAAGCTGATGGTAGTAAAAACGATGTACGTGCCCGTGCTGATCTCTATTACGGAGCTTACGGATGGGTTACAAACCCCGCAGCTGCGTTTATTTATGACGCCAGTTATGTGAAGCTTCGAGAAGTAGGTTTAACGTATAACTTACCGCAGAACCTTCTTGATAAAGTAGGTCCAATTAAGGGTGCATCCGTTTCTGCTATTGGCCGTAACTTGTGGATCATCCACAAAAACTTGCCGCATGCTGATCCTGAACAGGGAATTGTTGCGGGTAACGTGCGGGGTTATCAAGGTGGTGCTTATCCATCCACACGTAACTTCACGTTTAACTTGAAACTTGAATTTTAGGATTGAATACCATGAGAAAACTACTATTACCTTTATTAGTATTTGCACTGGTACTCAGTTCGTGCGAGGATGATTTAACCAGCTTGAATGATGATCCTAAAGCCGCGTCTGAAGTAACAGCAGATCCCTTGTTTTCTAACTCTCTCGTTAGTCTGGGAACGTTAAAAACAAGCGTTGATTACAACATTAACATGTTTATGTTTATGTCTCAGTATTGGGCAGCAACAACTTATGCTGATGAATCCCAGTACAATTTGACAGGTCGATCGATTCCTGACAGTTACTGGAGCGAAGTTTATCGCGACGTTCTAAATAACTTGAAAAGGGCATCGAGCCTTGTTGAGGAAGAGGAATTTACGCCTGCTGAAGAGAAGGCAGCGATGCAGGCTCAGATAGAAGTTATCAATGTTATGGCCTACCACCAGTTGGTAACCATCTTTGGTGATATTCCGTATTCTGACGCCTTGGATGCTGATAATGTATCGCCGGCGTACGATAATCAGGCGGAGATTTATTCCAATCTGATGAGTCGCCTAAATTCAGCTATTAGTGGCTTGGAGACTGCAGTTAATGCAGGGACTCCCGGTTTTGGCAGCTCTGCTGATGTTTTCTATGCAGGAAGCATGGAAGCATGGTTAATGTTTGCCAACTCGCTAAAAATGCGTATGGCCATTCAGGTAGCAGAAACACCAGGTGCGGTTAATTTTGACCCACAAACTGCTATTGAAGAGGCATCTCCTGCTGCATTTCAGTCTAATGACGATAATTTAGCGCTGGAATTCACAAACACCCCACCTAACAGAAATCCGGTGTGGGAAGATGTGATCAATACAGGTCGTAATGACTTTGTAGCAGCCAATACGCTAATTGATATGATGAATGACTTGGAAGACCCACGTCGTCAAATTCAATTTACGCAGGTTGATACAAATACCGTAGAAGGCGATCCTGCTGAGATGGCTTATGTGGGAGGAATATATGGTGAGTCTAATGACTACATCGACTATTCCCATGTTAAAGGGCCATTGATTGAGTCTGATTTCGAAGGGATTCTCCTTGAGTATGCTGAAGTTGAGTTCATCCGAGCTGAAGCGAATGTTCGTGGATGGTTGACCGGTACTGCAGCTGCAGCTCAAGATCACTACGAGAATGCGGTTACTGCTGATATGCAATACTGGAGCGATGCTTCAAGTGATGAAGAGATTACTCAATCTGAGATTGATGATTATCTCGATCCTTTAAGCGGTCCCGCTGCGTATCCTGCTACTGGTACTGAGCGAGAGCAAATCGAAGCTATCGCCCAACAGAAGTGGTTAGGTCAATATATGAATGACAACCTTCAGGCATGGACTGACTGGCGACGACTGGATCATCCAACATGGTTTGTTGCTGATGAAAATCCAAATGCAGATGAAGAGGATGATATTCCTACGCGCTTCACTTATCCTGTTGACGAGCAGAACTTGAACCAGTCTAACTGGAGTGATGCTGCTTCGGCAATTGGAGGTGACGAGCAAACCACACTTCTATTCTGGGATGTGGAGTACGCGAGTAGCAGATAATATAACTTAAGCTTATCGATTTACGGTAAGTATTCATTCTAAAGGGCTCCGAGCAATCGGGGCCCTTTTTTATTTGCTGTTATTTTATTGATTCAATGAAGCATAATGAATATGCTTAGCAGCACCTTGTATTTGTAATGTTTAATAATTGCGCTTTTGTCTCTATACGCAGATATCATTTTTCCAACTGCTGTTCGTCAACCGTTTACCTATAGCTTGCCAAAGAACTTTAAGGAAGTGGCAGAGGTTGGGAAAAGAGTTTGGGTTCCACTACAAAGACATAAAAAGATTGGTGTCATTGTTAATATTCATGGTGATGAACCCGATTTCAATACCCGGAATGTCCAAAAAATATTGGATGAGGAGCCGGTCATTTCGCAGGAGTTACTAAAGCTTACCAACTGGATACATCGATTTTACTATTGCGGATGGGGGGAGGTGATCCAGGCAGCATTACCACTGGGCCTAAACTTTTACGCCGAAAAGTGGTTGAAGCCTGTGAGCGGTGAAATACCCACCTATCTTGATGATGATTCCAAACAGATTGTTGAAGAAGTGTTGGAGAAAGGTTCCTATCAGCTTAAAGAAGCCGAAAAACGATGGAATGCCAAAGTAATTGATCAATTGGTTGGACAAAAGATTCTTGAAGTTCGTGAAGAACCGGCTTCAAAAATGAAGCCCAGCACTGATAATTTATGGCAATGGAAAGAGGATGAGTCAAGAGAAAATGCTTTACAGCTTATCGAAGAATATAGAGAGCAGAATAATAATTATAAATGGATTAAAGCACTAACATTACTAACTGAATTAGATCTGCCAGAATTTCAAAAACAGTTAACAGACTACGATTTACTGGAGCACTATACCTTAAGCCGAATTGCAGATGAAGGATTGATAGTAACAGAAGAGGTTGAAACGACGAACTTAAGTAAAAAGCTCGATTATGATCCCACACAACTTAATAGCTTAAATAAAGAACAACAGGGCGCATTTTCTCAGATAAGCGCATCTTTGGATGAAAATACTTTTAGTAGTTTTTTGTTGTATGGCATTACGGGCAGTGGCAAAACGGAAGTGTATATTCATGCCCTGAAAAAAGCCCTTGAGCAAGGTAAGGGAGGGTTGGTATTAGTGCCCGAAATTGGCTTGACACCTCAAATTGTAAAACGGTTTCATCTTATTTTTGGGGATGATATTGCCGTACTCCACAGTCGGCTTACCAATCGGGAGCGCTATGATGCGTGGCGGGCGTTGCAGAAGGGGGAAAAACGTATCGCCATCGGCGCGCGTTCAGCAGTGTTTGCTCCCGTGCAAAACCTTGGACTCATTGTTGTAGATGAAGAACACGATATGTCGTATAAGCAGGAAGATCCAGCCCCACGCTATAATGGACGTGATGTGGCAGTTATGAGGGGACGTATCACTAATTCAACCGTGGTAATGGGCTCGGCAACACCCAGTATGTCGTCGTTGTATGGGGCAAAAAAAGACAAAAGTACATACTTAGAGCTCACAAAACGACCGTTTGAAGCGAAGTTGCCCCAAGTGAATGTGCTGGACTTAAAACAGTACCGTTCGGCGATGAAGGGACCGATAGCAATACCCCTTTATGAGGCTATTAAAACTGCGAAAGAGAATGGGGAGCAAGCTATCTTATTGTATAACAGAAGAGGTTTTTCATCGTATCTGCAGTGTAGTACTTGTGGTGAAATTCCTGAGTGTCCAAACTGTTCAGTGAGCCTAACCTATCACAAATCCAAAAAACAGTTGCGGTGTCACTATTGTGGATATTCTGAGCGAGAGCCGCGTCGTTGTAAGGAATGCGGTAATAATACCGTGGCGCCACGTGGCAGTGGCACTCAAAAGCTGGAGCAAGAGATTACTGAGCTATATCCAGAGGCAGAAACGCTGCGCATGGATTTTGATACGACGTCGGGCAAAGATGCGCACTCCCAAATTCTAAAAGCATTTGGTCGGAAAGAAGCTGATATTTTGGTTGGGACGCAAATAGTCGGTAAGGGACTTGATTTTCCTGATGTGACGGTGGTTGGGGTTATTGATGCGGATACCGAACTTGCCTTTCCTTCATTTCGATCGGGCGAACGCATGTATCAGCTGTTGAGCCAGGTGGCCGGACGTTCGGGGCGTGCAGACAAAGAAGGAAAGGTGTTTTTTCAGACGTGGCAGCCCGATCATCCCGCCATACAAAAAGCCAAGGAACACGATTATAAATCGTTTGCCCGTCAAGAGTTGGCCTATCGGAAAATGTTGCAGTATCCACCGTATTCTCGAATTATTCGATTCATATTTAAGGGTAAAAAGGAAAATAATGTACAGCGCGTAGCCACTATTTTCACAGAGTGTTTAGCTGATGTATTGGGTAGTATGGAGGCCGTGCTGGGGCCATCACCGGCAGCTATTGCAAAGATGCAGAACTTTTATCGATGGGAAACATTTATCAAGATTGATCCATCAAATGGGGCAGCAGCTATTGAACGTATGCTAGACAAAACCTTTGATTTATTTGATGAGCAAAAACCCAAGGGGGCCAGCTCTGTTCGTATTAACGTAAATGTAGATGCACTGGAATAGAAGCTTAAAAAGTCAGGGCTTAGTTTTTTTAGCGGTTTTTCTAATCCTATCTCAGTAAGGGCAATTTTATAAAAAGTTACAACAACTCTTTTTCTCTTCTTGGATATCAGAGAGCAAATCTGAATAGCAAGAATTGACCCTTTTAATTCGGCTTTTACGTATTAATGAATGAGAGGCGATTAATGCCTCACAAATCTATTAACGTAAGCAAAATAATTATGAGATATCTGTTACAAACATTCATCATACTTTTTACTCTTGCCGTTATATCTTGCAGTAGTAACGGTACGGGACCAGATTCTGAGGCCGGAAATAATGAAGAAACCAGTACCTATAATTTAGATGTAACGGTAACCCCTTCTGAAGGTGGTTCCATTTCTCCTTCTGCCAGCGACAGCTATGAAGATGGGGAGCAGATAGAGCTGCAGGCTGACGCCAACGATGAGTATTTATTTATTGGGTGGACGGGAGATATAGAAAGTTCAGATAATCCACTTTCGCTAACGATAGATCAGGACTATTCGATTACCGCAAATTTTGAGCTGAAAAACTATAAGCTGGTGGTCAATACCGAAGGAGAGGGTACGGTTAATGAGAAAATAGTAGAGCAGCAATCCAAAGAGTACGAACATGGTACCGTTGTCGAGTTGACTGCAAGTCCGGCAAAAGGATATAAGTTTGTGGAATGGACCGGTGATGTAACAGGCTCCGAAAATCCGGTGCAAATTACCGTAGAAAACCCTCAGGAAGTAACAGCCTTGTTTGAGAAAAAGTCTTTTGGAATTAATGTCATTACTGACGGTTCAGGTGCAGTAGTATTGAATCCCGATCAGCAAGAGTACCTCTATAATTCAACGGTTGAGATTGAGGCTAATCCTGCTCACGGGTGGTCTTTGATGGAATGGCAAGGTGATATTTCTGGAACTGATACTCTTATTACTATTACGGTAGATACGGCAAAAATGATTACCGCGGTGTTTGATAGTCCATTCGCTGGGGGGACGGGAACAGAAGCAGATCCTTTTCAGATTTCGACTATCGAGCAGTTGCAGGCGATAGATAACCCTGAATATAATTCAGATTATTTTGTACAAATTGATGATATCGACGGATCTGAAACGGCAAGTTGGAATCTTGGGAAGGGTTTTAAGCCACTATATTTATCTGGTGGTGTGTATGACGGACAGGGATATATAATATCGGACTTAACTATTGATCGTGATGACAACGTAGGAATGTTTGTGAGTATAGGTGATGGTGTAGAGGTAAGAAATATAAAACTTGAAAATGTAGATATAACTGGAAGCGGCCGAGGAACTGGGGGATTAGCCGGTATGGTTAATCAGAATGGAAAAGTGTCTAATTCATCGGTAACGGGTAAGGTTCATTGTACAGACGGGAGATGTGGTGGATTGGTTGGTGATAACTATGGAAGTATTGAAAACTCATTTGCCGATGTTACGGTAACTTCTATTGAGGATTATGTCGGTGGACTTGTTGGGCTCAACTGGGGCAGCATCGAGTATAGTTATGCTATAGGTAATGTATCCGGGATTTATAATGTTGGCGGTCTGGTAGGTAAAATGACCAATAATAATGATTCCTATATCGGACACGTGAAGAAATCTTATGCCAAGGGAACAGTGACCGGTAAGGACCGTGTTGGAGGCTTGGTTGGAAGCAATAGTTCAGATACACGTATAACCTATTCCTATGCAAGCGGGGAGGTAATACCTTCAACAGCAGGAAACACATCATTGGGAGGATTAATTGGGGTTTATTATGACACGAATAGTGTTGTACAGAACTGTTATTGGGATACCGAAAGTACCGGACAAGCAGAGGGAGCCGGTGGTAATACCAGTCTTAGTTCATACAATTATGGGTTGACTACCTCAGAGATGACTGGTAGCAATGCTAAAACTAACATGTCAGAATTTGATTTTGTAAGTATTTGGCAGTCAGTAGATAGTGACTACCCGACCCTTTTCTGGGAATGATGTAATTCAAAGTTTTGGAGCAAATAAAAGGATGGCTGATTTGTTTTGGCCATCCTTTTTTATTGGCTTCAAGTTTGAAAGGGCAGTAAACTATTTAGGAAAAGGAGAGCTGGGTTAAAGAGTAAGTCTCACCAAGAGAAAAACTCATATTAAAAATTATTTGGATCCAAAATGTGTTAGGCGATACAGGTAAAGAACGCTTGCATTCTGTGCAATAAATTCGATTATTTAAACGATCAAGACCTATAAATTAATGCAGAGGTGCCTATGGGTGAATCCAGGGTAAAATTGGCTGACAGTCAGGAAGAAGTACAGCGCTTTATGAAGTATGTGCTTAAAGATTTACGAGCGCTGGATCGCATGTTAAATGAGGGGGATTGGTTCGAAACAGATCCTATTCGTATTGGTGCTGAACAAGAACTTTGCCTGGTTAATCAGCAGGCCAAAGCCTGGCCGCATAATATGGAGGTGCTTGAAAAACTGCAGGAGGCGGAAAGCGGTTCCTATACGACCGAATTTGCGAAGTTTAATCTTGAGATTAACATGGCGCCCCTTGAGTTTACGGGCAATTGTTTATCCCTGATGGAAGAAGATCTACAGCAGAAGCTGGACAGGGTACGGTCGGTTACAGAGGAGCTTGGAGCCGAGGTACTGCTGACGGGGATACTGCCAACCATTCGAAAGGTTGATGTGGATTTAAAAAATATGACGCCTCTGCAGCGCTATCGGGCGTTATGCCAGGCGATTACGAAGCTGCGTGGCGGAGATTATGATTTGCGTATCCAGGGCATGGATGAACTGCTCATGAAGTTTGATTCGCCCCTTTTGGAAGCTTGCAATACTGGCTTTCAGGTGCACTTGCAGGTAGGCCCCGGTGAGTTTGTATCTAAGTACAACATTGCGCAGCTTGTTACGGCACCGGTACTGGCTTCAACAGTAGGATCACCCATTCTTTTTGGGAAACGGCTGTGGAATGAAACGCGGATAGCATTGTTCCAGCAGTCGGTGGATACACGTACGGTGGGTGATCATCTGCGGGAAAGTAGCCCGCGTGTAACCTTTGGAAATGAGTGGGTCGATGAAAGTATCTTGGAAATTTTCCAGGAAGATACGGCGCGATATCGTGTGATGCTTAGCTCTGAGGTGACTGAAGATGTTGAGGAGCTTTTGGATGAGGGTACGCCGCCGGCGTTGCGTGCTCTCCAAGTGCATAATGGTACGGTATATCGCTGGAATCGTCCCTGCTATGGCGTGACTGATGGGAAGGCCCATCTGCGTATCGAAAATAGGGTTTGCCCATCGGGACCAACGGTTACCGATGAGGTTGCTAATTCAGCTTTTTGGCTGGGGTTGATGAATAAAATGGGGGATTACCATCCCAATGTGGCGGATGAGATGGATTTTGATGATGCGCGCATGAATTTTGTGGCGGCTTCAAAAATGGGACTCGATACCAAGTTCCGTTGGTTCGATGATCAGCGTATTAATGCGGTAGATTTAATTACGGAGGAGTTATTACCTATTGCGAAAGAAGGATTGCAGGAAGCGGGTATCGATGACGCCGATATTACGGAGTATTTGGGAATTATTGAGCAGCGGGTTACCAAAGGGCAGACGCCGTCGTACTGGATGCTGGATAATTACGCTGCACTTATGAAGGAGCATAAATCCAAAGAGCAGACGTTGGCGGCGATAACAACGGCGATGATTAAAAATCAGAAAAAAGGTGAACCGGTACATAAATGGGGGCGTGCACGTATGGAGGATTTAGAGCACTGGGAGCCGTCGAGCCTGATTGTGGAGGAGTTTATGACTACGGATTTGTTTACTGTGCAAAAAGATGATTTGTTGGAGTTTACGGCTAATTTGATTGATTGGCGGCGCATCCGATATGTTCCGGTGGAAGATGATAAGAAGCATCTTGTGGGTTTGGTGACGATGCGAATGGTATTTAATGCCTATTCGAAGTCTGTAAATCACAGCGAAGATGTGATGGAGACGGTGGAAGATATTATGATTGAAAACCCCATTACTATTCACCCGGAGGCGTCTATTATAGAAGCAATGGAAATTATGGATAGCCAAAAGATAGGATGTCTGCCGGTGGTTAAAAGTAATCGTCTCGTTGGGATAATTACGGAACAAAATTATATGAAAATAGCTCGTAGATTATTGAAAGCTTTGCATCTGAATAACGATACGAATGAGGAGTCCGACAATAGCTAACATACAAACGGAAGCAGAAAATAGGATTTTGGGAACCATTGAAGGTGATCCCGATGGTCCTACGGTAATAGTAGTAACCGGCATACACGGCAATGAGTATGCCGGAGTGGATGCCGCGCAGAATATTTTTGAGATGCTGGATGGCATTTATCCCAAAATAAATGGCCGGCTCATAATTTTACGAGCCAATTTACCGGCATTAGAGCACCAGGTCCGGTATATCGATGAGGATATGAATCGGCTTTGGTTTCCGGCCATCATTGATCAGGTCCGGAATACGCCTGAAGCTCAGATTGAGTCCAGCGAACGGCGACAGATGAAGCAATTACTCACTGTACTGGATGGCATTGAACGAGGGACGGACGGCCCAATTATTTTGGCTGATATTCATACGTTTTCGGCCGAGGGTAATATGTTTAGTATTACGAATACCGATCCCCGTCAGCGTAGGTTGTTGTCGAACTTGCACGTCCCTATGGTTTTTGGGATTGAGAAGTCCCTGCGCGGAACGGCTTTGGGCTACTATCAACAGCAGGATTTTATTTCTTTTGGCCTGGAGGGGGGGCAGCACGAAAATGAACTCACCGAATATAATATTACAGCTTCACTATTACTTTTGCTGCATGCGGTGGGATGTATTGAGAAGCAGTATGTGGCAAAAATAAAAGAATTTGAACGTCATTTGAGGAGTCACACCAAACACCTGCCGGTAGAAACGGAGTTAGTGTATCAACATATTATTGAACCAGGTGATGAATTTAAAATGCGACCGGGTTATTCGAACTTCCAACCCATTAAAAAGGGAGAGTGGTTGGCCAGTGACAGTGATGGTAAAATTATTGCGCATACGGATGGGTATATTTTGATGCCCCTATACCAGAATCAGGGCAATGATGGCTTTTTTATCATTAAAGAGAATGAAGGGTAATATTTTTGTTATTTTAACCCTCGATCGTGATTTATGGGATGTTAAAAGAAATTTCTACTTATTTGAGTTATGCAAGATTATCAATTTGTTGACGGCACGCGCTTGTCGTCAGTTATAGAAGCGCTGATCTTTGCCAGTCCGGAGCCTATTTCTGAGGAGAAGATTTGTGAAATTATTGCCAAAGGAGAAGAAAACCTGGGATTGGAAGTAGATGCCATAGAGCTTTTTGTGGAAAAGCTGAATCAGCGGTACGAAGAAAATGGTTTGGCCTTTACGATTCAAGAAGTGGCTGGTGGATATACGTTTGCCACAAAAAAGCGGTTTGAACCTTGGCTGAGTATCTTTCAGCACGAAAGTGCCTACCGAAAGCTGTCTCAGTCGGCGATTGAAACCTTGGCTATTGTGGCTTATAAACAGCCGATTACAAAACCCGAAGTTGATGATATTCGCGGCGTGGATTCGGGTTATATGTTGCGCCAGCTATTAGAAAAAGTGCTTATCGAAGTATCGGGACGCTTGGATGCGCCGGGTAAACCGCTGCTCTATAAAACGACAAAGCACTTTTTAAAGCATTTTGGTATCAACTCTATTGATGAGTTGCCAAAGCCCCGAGAGATTGAGGAAATTCTTAAAGATGATGATATGGCCGAGCACCGGCAGTTTTTATTTGATCGTCAGCTTGAGCTCGAAGAGCTAAAAGAAACGGCCGAGGATGAAGATGCTACTCGTACAGCGATGTCGTTAATTGATGCCGTGGAAAAAATTGATGAGGAGGATGTTCCTGATTTGGATGAATATACGGCTGATATATTACAGCTCGAGGATGAGGATAATGAAGAAGATGCGGAATTAGAAAATGAATTGGAAGATGAGGAAGAAAACTTAGACAATGGGTCGAAAACGGAAGAGGAGTAATCGAGGAAAAATTAAAGAGCCTGATCACCAAGTGGATCAGGATTATGATAAAGACGAGGAAATTCGTCTGAATAAATATATTGCGCACTGTGGATTTACCTCTCGTCGTAAGGCGGATGATTACATTGCAGCCGGAAAGGTGAAGGTTAATGATGAAGTCGTCACCCAGATGGGGGTAAAGGTTCTGCGGACAGATAAAGTTGAGGTTGAGGGGCAAACACTGAGCCTCGAAAAGTTTGTATATATTCTGTTAAATAAGCCCAAGGATACCATTACGACTACTGATGATCCCCGTGATCGTGATACCGTAATGGATAAGATCGAAAATGCCACGGGCAAGCGGGTATATCCTGTGGGGCGGCTTGATCGGCATACCATGGGTTTGCTTATTTTGACGAATGACGGAGATCTTGCCAATCGCTTGATGCATCCCAGCTATGAGGTACGTAAAACCTATGAAGTGGAAACGGAACGCAGACTGGGTGGTGATGAGCTGGAACAGCTGGCTGAAGGAATTGAGCTCGAAGACGGCACAGCCCAAGGGTATAATATTATCCGAAACCCTAATGGTTTTGTAATGTCTATTTTTGAGGGCCGAAATCGATTGGTACGTCGGATGGTCGAGTATTTTGGGACGGAAGTGACAAAGCTAAAGCGTGTAGAGTACGCAGGTTTGACGCTCAAAGATGTAAAAATGGGTCGCTGGCGATATCTGCGCAAAAAAGAGATTAATGGTCTGCGTAAGTTAGTGAAGCTCGATCCACTGGATTTTGATTAATTATCCAAAGATGTCATGCTGAATTTATTTTAGCATCTTTATATCGGTAAGTTGAGTCCAGTCTGGCAGGTAGTTAATAATAGTTCCCCAAAATATTTTCTAAGCAATATGGAAGTCGAAAAGATCTCAGGTTCTGTTCCATCTTCAGAAAAGTTACCGATTTATTATGATCTTTATATCCCTGATAATGCCATAAGAGAATCGTTACCCGTCATAATTTTTCTACACGGTTTCAAGGGATTTAAAAATTGGGGTGCTTTCCCCCATGCATGTGCAGAATTGAGTAAAGCTGGATTTGCAGTACTGGCTATGAACTTTTCGCTCAATGGAGTAGGTGAAAGTATGACGGAATTTGATCAACTGGAGTTGTTTGCCCGCGAAACTCTGAGTCAGGATTTGGATGATGTGGGAAGTGTTATTGAGGCGTTGCAATCCCAGAAAATAGGAAACAACTGTTCGTTAAATATCGATAAAATTGGAATTATTGGCCATTCTCGGGGTGGACACACAGCAGTAGCTGCGGCCGCGGAGTATAATCAGATAAAAAGTCTGGTGACGTGGTCGGCTGTAGCAAATTATAACGCTCGCTGGAGTGATGAGATGATCAGCGATTGGACTCAAAAAGGTGTTACGGAAATTAAAAATGGCAGAACAGGTCAGATTATGCCGGTTAAGGATGTTGTTTATAAGGATGCCCTTGAAAATGCTGATCGATTGATGGCTGTAAAACGCGCTCAGGAGTTGGAGGTCCCGGCACTGTTCATTCATTCCAAAGGAGATGAGGCCGTACCGTATAGTGAGGCTCAAAAGTTATATGATAACTGTGTGTCTGATAAAAAAGAGCTTAAGCTTATCCCCGGTTCGGGACATACCTTTGATACAGCGCATCCGTATGAAGGGGATGGTTTCCCACAGGCATTTCGTACGGTTTTAAAGAAAACAGAAAGCTGGATGCTTGCCCATCTAAAATAAGTCCCGATTTTATCAGTTGTAAAAGTAAAAAGCCGGTGAATAGTATTCGTATTATAGTTCTTGCTACAGGTTTCTTGTTTTTTGCTCTTTCTGCTACTGCTCAGGTTCCTGAACTGATAAATGACCCGGCATTTCGAGAAGATGCTAAGGTAGCAGTAGATTCTGTCTATAACTTTAATTTCGAGAGTGCCGAACAAAAGCTGCAGCCATGGAAAGAGCAGTATCCTGATCATCCCTTGTGGTCACTTTTTGAGGGCATGCAATTGTGGTGGACTGTACTGTCGGATCTGAATGATCATTCGCACGATAGGGAGTTCATTAAGCAAATGAAAAAGACTGATTATGTGGCAAGTAAATTGTTGCATGATCAATCTAAACATGTTGATGGGTTGTTGATTAAAGCGATCAGTAATGGCTACACGGCACGTCAATATGCAAATCGCGAAAAGTGGATATCGAGTATAAATTATGGCCGCGAAGCGATAAAGGCGTATAATTACTTGTTAGATGTTCAGCCCAACCTCAAAGATTTGAAACTTGCCGAGGGGCTTAAATTGTACTATCTGGATTACATTCCGGATAGGTATCCGGCTGTAAAGACGGTGTCTTGGGCGATGCCAAATGGCAATCAGGAGAAGGGGTTGCAATTTATAAGGAGGGCTTCGAAAGAGGGAGTGTTTGCCCGTGCTGAGGCCACCTATTTTTTGGGTAATATTAATTACAATTATGAGAAAGAATTTGATATAGCTGTTCGTCATTTTGAGGAGTTATATGAACAATATCCACATAATAATTATTACGTTCGTATTTTAGTTAAAAGCTATTATCGCCAGCAGCAGTTTGCGAATGCATTACAAGTAATTGAGGAAAGTGTTAATCGATGGGAGAAGAAAGAATTACCTCATAAAGGTATTTTAAAAGAAGAACTGTTGACGTGGAAGGGGCGTATTTTGGAACAAGAGGGAAATAAAAACGAGGCACTGACTTGTTTTAAGAAAGCATTCGAGATATCAAAAAAACTGCCAAATACCCAGAGTAGACCTTTTTATGTAGTGTCAGGATATTATGCCGGTAAATTACTACATGAAGAGGGAAGCACAGAGCAGGCAAAATCCTACCTTAAGAATGTTGTTCAATCGAACGTAAAAAAGAGCTATCGAGAGCAGGCTAATGAACTGATTAAAAATATCAAATAGTTTATTGGTTAATAAAATTAGGTTAGTTACCGACTCAGAAAAATATTATCATAATTTATTGACTATAATTATAAGTTTTTGAATTATAGGTCATAGTAAATAAGAAGGGCTACATACGATACGGTAAAAAAACAGGTCCCGAGGTTGCAGGACCAGCACCTTCCATTCAACCATTACCTAACACATATGAGGTTATTATGAAGATCAAAGCTACAGTAATGCTTATGCTGTCTGCTTTTCTGATATACGGACTGACGTCTGAAGCACAGGCGCAGGAACGTGAAATATCAGGAACAGTAACATCAGCAAGCAGCGGTGAACCCCTTCCGGGTGTAACTATTCTTGTACAAGGTTCACAGGGAATTGGAACCGCAACAAATGCACAGGGAAATTATTCTCTCGACGTTCCGGAGCAGTACGATGTTTTAGTATTCTCTTATGTAGGCTTTGTTAGCCAAGAGATTACCATTGGAGATCAAACTGAAATTAATGTACAGCTTCAGGAAGATGTACAGCAACTTGAAGATGTGGTTGTTGTAGGATACGGCTCTCGGATTAAAGAAGAAGTAACCGGAAATATATCATCGGTATCAAGTGAGGAAATATCACAGATGCCGGTAAACAGTGTAGAGTCTACTATTCAAGGACAGGCAGCTGGTGTCTTTGTAAATTCAAGCAATGGTAAGCTTGGCCAAGGCATTCAAATGCAGATTCGTGGATCCTCTTCAATTTCTGCAAGTAGTGAGCCGCTTTACGTAATTGATGGAGTGCCAATGGTGACTTCAAACGAATCGTTCAACGGAGCTCCTACTAATCCATTAGCTGATTTGAATTATAACGATATTGAATCGATCGATATCCTCAAAGATGCTTCTGCTGCAGCTATTTATGGATCACGAGCTTCAAATGGTGTTGTGATTATTACTACGAAAAGTGGGCAGTCTGGCCAAACAGAGTTTACCCTAAATTATCAAACGGGATTTAGTAACCCTACTCGAACCCGTGACTGGCTAAATGCCGAAGAATATGTTGAGCTTTTTACAGAAGCAGCGGCAAACTATCCGGGAGGGGACCTGTCAGGAGCCTATATTGAGGGTCAATTTGATTCATTTTCTTCGGGTACGGACTGGAGAAATGGAGAAGTGAATTCAGATTGGCAAAGTGAGGCTTTTCAAGATGCTTCAATTAATAAGTTTGATTTGAGTGCATCAGGTGGTAATGAGAAGACAACCTTTTATGTATCTGGATCTTATAGTGATGAAGAAGGTATTTTGATTAGAAATAGCTTTGAGCGCATTAGTGGTCGTTTAAACTTAGACCATAATGTAAATGACAACTTACGATTGGGAACAAATCTATCATTAACCCGATCAATCAATAATCGTGTTTCAAATGATAATGGTTTTGCTACCCCTATACAGTTGGTGGCACTTCCTCCTATAACCCCAATATATGAACCAGCAGAAGATGCGTTGCCTAATTATCAGCCGACAGATCAGCTGAATACCAATACCTTATATTTTAATAATTTGCTTTATAAGGATAATGCTAAGTATCAGGTAACCAATTTTAGAAATGTTGGTAATGCATATGCAGAATATGACGTTATCGATAATTTGGTTTGGCGTTCCGAGTTTGGTATCGATCTTTTGGAATTAAACGGTGAAGAATATTATAACAGTCAAGTATCTCGCAATACGGGGGCTCCTCTGGGATTAGGTTATAACCGTTTTGTTCGACGTGGAAATTATAATACAAACCATTATTTAACATTTAATGCTTCTGTAGCAGAAAACCACAACTTGGAAGCTATTGGTGGTTTCGAATATCAATATACCCAGCGAGACGAAACTTGGGTACAGGGCGAAAACTTTCCCAATGATGATTTCCAACAGGTATCTGATGCTGCACTACTAACAGGTGGTACGGCAACAGAAACGGCATATTCGTTTTTGTCTTATTTTTCTCGAGCCAACTACGATTATAATGGGAAATACCTATTGACGATTAGTGCTCGTGTTGATGGGTCATCACGTTTCTCAGACGAAAATCGTTATGGATTCTTCCCTGCTGCTTCGGCAGGCTGGGTGCTTTCAGATGAAGACTTCTTAACCAATTTCGAAACTATCAGTTTCTTAAAATTGAGAGCGAGTTATGGAATTACTGGAAATGCTGAAATTGGAAACTTTCCATCTCAAGGATTGTTTGGGTCAAGCACGTATTCTCGCATTTCAGGTATTCAACCAACTCAGATCGAAAATCAGGATTTAAAATGGGAGCAGACAGCCCAATTAGATTTTGGTGTTGATTTCGGATTGTTCGAAGATCGAATTACAGGTGAAGTTGACTACTATATCAAAAACACCGAAGACTTGCTTCTTAATGTAAATGTGCCCGGTGCAACAGGGTATGAAGTGCAAACAAGAAATCTGGGTAAGTTAGAAAATAAAGGGTTCGAGCTGGTCTTAAACAGTGTGAATTCGGTAGGTGAATTTGCTTGGAATACAAGTTTTAACTTTTCTATAAATCGCAATAAGGTTACCGATATTGATGGTCAGGTAATTGAAGGTGGATATATTAATCGTGCGGTTGAAGGTGAAGCGATAGGTGTATTCTTCGCAAGAAAATTTGCTGGGGCAAATCCTGCTAATGGTGATGCTATTTATTTCTTGAATCGTGAGCCAACGCAGGCAGAACTCAATAATGGTACAGTATTTCAAGTAAACGAAATGCATGGCGATCGTTATGTGACAAATAGTTTTAACTCAGCTGAACGTGTGGTCATTGGTAACCCCAACCCTGACTTTACAGGAGGATTGAGTAATCGTTTCCAATATAAAGGCTTCGATCTGAACGTATTGTTCCAGTTTGTTTACGGCAACGATATCTATAATGGCGGTGGACGTTTTCAGTCAGCCAGTGCAGATTACTTTGATAACCAAACCAAAGATCAATATACCGATCGGTGGCAAGAGCCCGGTGATATTACCGATGTACCTCAAGCCCGACTTTTTGGAGCGAATGGAACGGGAGACTCTTCACGATATCTCTCGGATGGATCATACTTGAGGCTCAAGAAAGTAACATTTGGTTATAACTTGCCAGCCAGTACACTTGAAACAATTGGTTTAAGCAAAGCACGCGTGTATGTATCCGGTGTGAATTTGTTGACGTTCACAGATTACGAAGGATGGGATCCCGAGGTGAACACGGATTACCTGTCGGGGGGCAACCTGAGTTTAGGGAATGATTTCTACTCTGCTCCTCAGGCTCGAACAATTACACTTGGCTTGAATGTTGGATTTTAAAAATAAACTATGGATTACCCAATTATGAAGAACAAACTATTACTTAGCATTTTTGCAATATGTATGCTGGTTGTTACATCATGTAGTGATTTGCTTGATGTAGAACCGAAGCAGTCTATTGATGCAGATCAGGCTTTAAATACACCTCAAAAAGTTGAAGCAGCTGTTATTGGCGCTTATGATGATTTGAGTAGCGTTGATCTTTTAGGTGGGACGGTTATTTATGGGTCCGATCTACTTGGAGATGACGGAAGTGTTACCTGGTTTGGAACGTTCTCTCAGCCTGATGAACTCTGGTCAAAAAATATCCTCACCGATAATAGTTTTGTAAGAGATGTTTGGTTACAGGGATATGAAACTATCGATGCAACCAATAATGCTCTTTCAGCACTTGATGTTATTGAGGATTCTGATATGCGTAATCGAGTTGAAGGCCAAGCCAAATTAATTCGAGGTATTGTATACTTTGAGTTAGTACGGTTGTTTGGCCGAGACTGGAGTGATGGAGATCCATCACAAAATCCTGGTGTGCCCATCGCATTAGAACCTACTCGTGATTTTGATAATCCGCCAACCAGCCGAAGTAGTGTTGAGGACGTATATATTCAGGTTATCAATGATTTGACGGATGCGAAAGCTTTGTTACCGTCAAATATCGAAATTGATAATACCGTTCTTGGGAATACCTATGTAGCTTCGGCCTATTTATCGCGTGTATATTTACAACAGCGTGAATACGAAGATGCCGGATTAGAAGCTGGTCGTGTTATCAATAGTGGTAATTATTCACTAACACCTCTCGTTTCCGGGGCATTTAATAATCCCACGAATTCTACAGAAGATGTATTCGCAGTTCAGGTTTCGGATCAAGACGGAGCCAATGATATGAATACCTTTTATGCGGGTTCACAATATTCTGGAAGGGAAGATATTGAATTGACAGGTTATTTTGATTTGTTTACCGGCTTGTTTGATTCTGATGATGATACCAGGGATGACTTTATTCATTTCGGAGCATCATTTGGCGGACCGCTTACAAGTAAATGGACCAATTTCCGTAATGGAAATATCAATATTGTTCGTTTAGCTGAAATGTATTTAACGCGTGGTGAGGCCAGTTTCAGAACTGGTAATGATATCAATGGCTTTCCGGCCGAAGATGACTTTAATATGGTTAGAAGCCGTGCTGGTCAGGAAGATATTGATGCAACCGATATTGACTTAGATTATATTTTCACTGAACGTTATATCGAGTTGGCGTTTGAAGGTCATGTGTTACATGATACTAAGCGTTTCGAACGATCGGCCAGTGGTATTCCCTGGAATGATCCGAGTTTAATTTTCCCTATACCACAGCGTGAAATTGATGCAAGTGGTGGTGAACTCGAACAAAATGAGGGATACGGTTCTTAAGATAGTTGCATATTAAATATTAACGAAAAAAAAGGCACCATCAGTTATGATGGTGCCTTTTTCTTTTCTGTAAGACTTTTTTAGTTAAAGGATTAATTCCTGTTTTGCATCCCTCGCATCATACCGCTCATGTCACGGTAGCCTTCGGGGATTTTAAACAGATCATCAGAAAGTGACTTTTCTTCGATTTTTGTTGCTTTCATTTTGATGGATTTACTGCCATTCTGGATTTCAACAATTTCCAATGGCATAGCGCCCTTTTCAGCAAAAGTTTTGGCCCATTCGGGAGCTTGATTTTTCTGCATTTTATTTTGAGGCATCATAAACGTGCCCATCCCGTTGGCCATACACGTTTCAAATGTACCGTCTTCTGATTCCATGCGCCATACTTCACAGGTTCTGCCAGCAATAGTTTTGGTCTGTCCCGTATTAGTCATTTCTGTATCAGGGGTCTCTTCCAGATCTGATTTACTGGTTTCTTTATTTGTATCCATTTCGATATAGCCCTGCATCTTTTCAATGATCATGACCATTTTTGATTCATCAGGCAACATCAGCATTGCATTTTTTTGCCCCATATGGTTTATCTCCATACGTCCTTTATTACCCTTCACCATATATGGCATTTCACCCATTCCTTGTTCAGCCATTTCAGGAATTTCAAAATGAATGACTCCCTCAAAGTCCTGCGCTTGTGTTGTTAGCGAAAAAGTTCCGGCAATAAATAATGCAGTCAGAAGTGATAATGATATTCTTTTTAGCATATTTGCGTCCCCATTAAGTGAAAATTAACTTATATCTATTATAATAGACATTAGTTTATGGTAAATCTAATAAATTTAAACTGCTGATCTTGTTCAAGACTCAGGACGTTAACAAAACATAAAACTATGATCATAGGATTAATTTCGGATTCTCACGATCATGTACCGCATATTAAAAAGGCGGTAGAAATATTTAAAAACAGAAATGTTGGATTAGTTTTGCATGGAGGGGATTTTTGCAGTCCGTTTACGATACCTCTCTTTGATGGCTTATCCCTAAAAGCAGTATTCGGGAATAATGATGGAGATCACTATTTGTTATTGCAAAAAGGCAATGACATTGGTCTTGATCACTGGGGTAGCTTTGGAGAGTTTGAGATAGACGGCAAAAAACTGGCTCTCTATCATGGTACCGATACTCCTATCACAGCAGCCCTCGAACAGTCGGGGAATTATGATGTGGTTGTATCAGGACATACTCATCAAAAAAAAGTGGAGTTTGTGGGTAAAACCTTAGCGGTTAACCCAGGGACTGCACACGGATTTGAGGGGGAGGCAACTATTGCATTATTGGATACAGAAGCTATGGATGTGCAATTTATAAAGCTCAATAAATAAAAAAGGTATCCTCAAATAAGTTGTGAGGATACCTAAAATTCTTAGTTATACTATTTGTTGAGATTGTTAACGACGGCTTCAGTAAATGATGTTGTTGATCCACTGCCACCGATATCAGGCGTGCAAACAGACTTGTCTTCCAATGTAAGGTAAACCGCCTGTCGGATGCGATCGGCTAAGTCGTTTTCATCAATGTGTTCCAGCATCATCAAGGCGGAAAGCAAAAAGGCAATGGGGTTAGCCTTGTTTTGTCCGGCGATATCAGGTGCAGAACCATGAACGGCTTCAAACATTGCAGCATTGTCTCCAATATTGGCAGCACCGGTAAGTCCAAGTCCGCCAACCAATCCAGAAGCCAAGTCAGAAAGGATGTCGCCAAATAAGTTGGTTGTTACAATTACATCAAATTGTTCGGGACGAAGTACCATCTGCATGGCCATATTATCCACAATAAGATCTTCGTACTCAATACCGGGATAGTCTTCAGCAATTTCTTCCCCAACTTCCATAAACAGTCCGCAGGTAAACTTAAGAATATTAGCTTTATGGACCAGTGTAACTTTTTTGCGCCCTTTCTTTTTGGCGTATTCAAACGCTGATCGAATAACCTTTTCGCTGGCATCACGCGTAACAACGGCAATGCTTTCGGCATGACTGTCTTCTTTAACCCACTGTTCCTTGCCGATATAAAGTCCTTCGGTATTTTCACGGAACATGACCAAGTCAACATTATCAAATTTGCTGTCAATGTGGGGAAGAGTTTTCGCGGGTCGGATATTGCTATATAGCTCAAACTTCTTGCGCATAGCAACATTTACCGAACGAAAACCGGCTCCAATAGGTGTTGTTAGTGGACCTTTTAGAGCAAGACGGTGTTCGTTGATCGCATCTATCGTTTCATCAGGCAGAGGATTTCCGAGCTCTTCCTGTGCAGCTAATCCGGCGGTGCATTCAATCCAGTTGATGTCTGCACCTGCTGCATCTAAAATGGTTGTTACTGACTTTGTGATTTCTGGGCCAATTCCGTCGCCGGGAATAAGTACGATATCGTGCATGAGAATATGTGTTTGTAAAAACTCGGAATTTAATTTATCTGCTCAATTAGCCCGCAAAGATACAAATAATAGTACTTTATGTCATAACTTATCTGCGAGCTGAAGAGAACTATTTATCGATGCGAAGTACCGCTGATCCCTCAAAATTTCCGGCGCGTAAATCATTAAGCGCTTTATTGGCTTTGTCAAGCGGATAGGTGGTTACTTGCGATGTTATTGGAATTTTTGGAGCCAGCTCCATAAACTCGAAGCCATCTTGCCGGGTAAGGTTGGCAACGGATTCAATAGAGCGTTCTTCCCAGAGATTGCTGTACGGGAAGCTTGGAATATCACTCATGTGGATGCCCGCGCAGATTACTTTTTTACCTTTTTTTATGGCCTTTAATGCTTGGGGTACAAGTGGGCCGACGGGGGCAAAAATGATGGCCGCGTCTAATTTTTTTGGTGGGAGCGTTTTAGAACCACCCGCCCATGTTGCACCTAAATCTTTGGCAAATTGTTGGCCTTTGGTGTCGCCCGGACGAGTAAAAGCATAGACTTCTCGGCCCTGATGTAAAGCGACTTGTGTTAGAATATGGGCTGCAGAGCCAAATCCATAAAGTCCCAACCGTTGTGCATCGCTGGCTTTGCGGAGTGCACGGTAGCCAATAAGTCCGGCACAAAGCAAAGGGGCAGCTTGGCTGGCCGGGTATGTTTCGGGGATGGAAAAACAGAATCTGGAATCTGCTACCGTATATTCAGCAAAGCCGCCGTCAATAGTATAGCCTGTAAAATCAGCATTATCGCAGAGGTTTTCCTGGTCATTTTGGCAAAATTCACAATATCCGCAGGTTTTTCCCAGCCACGGAATTCCAACTTTATCTCCGATACTAAATCCCGAAACACTTTTTCCTATTTGCTGTACCGTACCTACAATTTGATGGCCGGGCACTAACGGTAGGTTGGGGGCAGTAAGTTCATTATCGACAATATGTAGATCAGTTCGACAAACGCCACAGGCTTCAATATTAATTAATAGCTGGTTATCATCAGGTGTTGGCGTTGGGATTTCTTTGGAAATAAGAGCCTCTTTTGGCTCTTCCAATATCATGGCTTTCATAATATATAAACGTCAATATCGCCGTCGATTTCGTTTTTGTAATTTCTTATCTAAGCTGTATTTACCTGGTCCCAAAAGTAAGAGTGCGACAAATATAATGGCCATCTCAATACTGTGTGAATAGCTTGCAAATCCGTCTCCAGCTCCAAGGTGTTTGATGGTAGCCACTAACATGACAATCAATAAAAAACTTACGCTGGGAGTAAAGAAAAGCCCAAGTAATAAAAAGATTCCTCCGAAAAACTCGGTGACCCCCGCCATGAAACCAAAAAACATGGGGGCGAAATTTATTCCCAAATACTGCGTGGCTGAACCAACTTCCACCCAGGTCTCCGGACCGCCAAACATCTTAGGATATCCATGCAGGATAAACATAATACCAAGGCCGATACGAATAATTAATAATCCAATATTGTGATAATTACTCTTCTTATAATTTGGGGTCATCAGTAAAAATTCGTTTTAAGCGAGTTAGGTGTGTGTGCGCAAATAGTTTAGGAAGTATAGGTAGTTGAAGAAATACCCCATTTCTATGGTTAAAGTTCCTGTTTTTCTGACTTCGCAACAGGTTTAAAAAGATTCTGCTTATTTGATATCAATCACTTTCATTGTAAGAGATGAATATTATACAATCCTTTTCTAATAATATCGAACGGTTGCAGTTTTTGTTGTTTAAATAGTTGTAAATATTGATACGGGGTAACAATGGTATATTGGTATGGTGGATATATTCGGATGAGGGGATAAGTACGGGAGGATGTAATGTAATCTCTTTTAAGGTTGACGGGGAAACCATAATCTGTATAGGTTGCGGGAACTGTATAATTAACAATTGGTTAAACGATAATGTAACCATTGTCCGCTGGCTATCACGATCAGTGTCGATG
Organism: Fodinibius sp. Rm-B-1B1-1; assembly: GCF_038594945.1. NCBI lineage: Bacteria > Pseudomonadati > Balneolota > Balneolia > Balneolales > Balneolaceae > Fodinibius > Fodinibius alkaliphilus. Next base: position 411,136 of record NZ_JBCFYD010000001.1, on the reverse strand, counting down.
GTATCGATAACGAATAATAAACTTATGGTTTAACACTATGAAAGCTTTAAAAATTGTACTGTTATTGGTGATATCTCTGGCTGTATTAGCATTGACCTCCAATATAAATCCCGAAAAAACAATATCAGAAAAAGTGGCCGAGAAGGAAGACCTATCAACTTTGTTAACTGCTTTGGAAGCGGCTGATTTAGTTGAGGTATTAAAAGGAGAAGGGCCTTATACGGTATTTGCGCCTACAAATAAAGCATTTGAAAATTTACCTGAAGGTAAGCTTGATAATCTGTTGAAAGCCGAGAATAAGGAAGAGCTTATTAAAATCCTCAAATATCATGTTGTTGCTGACAAAATTCACGCAAGTGATATTGGAGCAGAAACAATGGTTGAAACCTTAGAGGGTACTCAGTTGAAACTCACGGCTCAGAGCACATCAGGTGAATACATGGGTGAAGAAGCCGAAGCAATGAACAGAGTTATGGTTAATAATGCAGCTGTAACTGAAACCGATATTATGGCATCAAATGGTATAATTCATGTTATAGATAGTATTGTTATGCCTGCCGATATGGAAGTAATGGGAGCAGCTAATAATAATTAAGGAGAGCAATCGGCAATAGATAGGATTGCAGAGTTACAATTATAAAAGCGAGGCGCCTCCTTTTGGGGGCCTCGCTTTTTTGTTGAAGTATGTTAAGCCGTTTCTTTTTTGCGATGCGTAACTTCGGTGCCAAGTACATCTAAGAACGCACTTAACCATTTGGGATGTCCAGGCCATGCCGGTGATGTAACGAGGTTACCATCCTTAACAACTTCGGTTGGTTCCACATCTTTATAATGAGCCCCGGCAGCTTCCATTTCTGGACCGCATGCAGGGTAGGCAGTTAATGTTCTGCCGTTAATAACATCAGCTGCAGAAAGTATTTGAAGTCCATGGCAGATAGCAGCTACTGGTTTATTCTCGTCAAAAAAGTGACTAACCATATCTAATACACCATCTTCGCGGCGTAGATATTCCGGGGCACGTCCGCCAGCTACAACGAGTCCGTCGTAGTCGGCCGGCTCAATTTTGTCGAAAGTGGCATTGAGTGCAAAATTGTGACCTGGCTTTTCGGTATATGTTTGATCGCCTTCAAAATCATGTATAGCGGTTTTTACAGAATCCCCTTTCTTTTTGCCTGGACAAACCGCGTGTACGGTATGACCTACCATCTGAAGGGCCTGAAAAGGCACCATAATTTCGTAATCCTCACCAAAATCTCCTACAAGCATCAATAGTTTTTTACCAGCCATAATAATCTATATTTAATTAATGTTAATGCTGTTTGGTTATTCTTAAATCGCTATTGTAATAACTATATATGAAGGGAAAGCGTTCTCTATTGACGGTGTTTAAGATACGAGTATTTATTAATTATGGCTGCAATGGTCAATAAGTCGATTGATAAATGCTTGTTGGGCAGGATTTATTTTCTTGCGTGCTTCGAAAGGGCCGAAGTATTCGATGCGATCGATTTCAGGAAAGAATTCTGTTTTGCCCGAGTTGGGTGGCCATTCAATCTCGAACTCGTTAGGAGCAAAAATAAAATCATCTGGAATTTGGTATTCCACGCCCCAGCAATACACTGTTTTTCCGCTTTTCTGTGTGACAGATCCAAGATTAATGAATGGGCCCTCGGGAATAAATCCCAGTTCTTCTTTAAATTCTCTTTTGGCAGCATCCAGCAGGTTTTCTTGTTCTTCAACTTCACCCTTGGGAATCGACCATGCCCCTTCATCCTTATCCCACCAATAGGGTCCCCCCGGGTGAGCTAACAGCAATTCTAAGCTGGGTTTCCGATTAAAAAGTAAAATGCCCGCACTAAGGTTTGACACTTCCCAAAAAGGTTTTTGAATATTAACGATTACATTCGGTTCCAGACCCAGTTGGGGATTAGTTTGATTAGCCAGGCCACCAACCGCCAACGCTTCGTGATATAGGATACATTCTTTTTTTGTTCTATGGCATCAGCAATTTGGCGGGCCCCTTTTTGGGTATCTGCAACCCAGAACATCCCCTTTTTCTCTTTGGTCATCTCAGACTCTATAAAACCAGGTAAAATAGTGGAAATCGAAATATCAGCATCAGAGTGGTTGGCTTTTTGCCGATAGCCTTGCAGGTAAGTATTTACAAATGCCTTGGATGCATTATAGGGCACATTCAATCCCCAGCCAAATAGGGAAGCAATAGATGAGATACCTACCATATGACCCTGTCCCTGTTCCTCAAACATGTCGAAGCTATAGCTGGCTAAGTTGGCAAAGCCGCGGATGTTAATATCGATCACATGTAGATCAGCCTGACGGCTTACCGATTCTTTTTGATAGTTTGAAACTCCCGCATTGAGTACAATAATATCAAGTCCCCCCATATCTTTTTTAAGCTGATTGAGTTGATCAATAGCATCATCCAGTTCTGCCACATCCATAAATTGCGTATGTATTCGGGTATTGAGTTGTTGTTGCAGCTCTTGCAGTCGTTCTATTCGACGTCCGGTTGCTCCAACTGTATATCCCCGGGTGTGCAGCTCTATCGCCAGCGCCCGGCCAATACCCGAAGTGGCTCCAATGATGGCAACTTTTTTCTTCATCCTAATGAGCTAATGGTTTGTTGGAATTGATAAGTAGCCAGGTTGATCCACTCGGGATGGTTTTCTTTGCGGAATAGCGATGGATGAATTATTTCTGCCAGGATACGAGCGGAATTGACCAGCCGCGGACCCGGTCGGTTGAAGTAGTGATCACCGTCAGCAATATAAACCTGCTTGTTTTTGATGGCGCGAAGTTGATCCCATCCCTCAAGAGAAGTAAGCGTTGAAATTTCGGAAAGTGTTTGTTCAATAGAATATCCGCAGGGGATAATCGTGATGATATCGGGATTGAGTTGCTGAACTTTTCTCCAAGGTATCTCTGGAGAATGGGCTCCCGTCTCAGCGGCTACGGAAATACCACCTGCAATTTGCACCAGTTCGGGGATCCAGTTGCCAGCTGTCATCAGCGGGGCCATCCACTCGATAGAGAGTACGTCAGGCGGAGTTAAGTCGATGGTTTGGTTCTGTATTTCCTGTAGTCGAGATTTCATCTTTGCCATCAACTGCTCAGCTTCCTTTTCGGCATCAATAGCATCAGCAATAGTTCGGATAGATTGAACCACGGAACCGAGGTCGGTAGGAGAGACGGAAACCACTGTTACATGATCACCTAACGTTTGTCGAACAGCGTTCTCTACATCATCCAGAGAAGCTGCACAAACTTCGCAGTGATCTTGTGTTAGGATGATATCTGGCTTCAGGGATTTTAACTTTTCCTCATCCACACGATACACCGAGAGCCCTTCCTGCAATAGTGCTTTCACCCGTTGATCGATCTGGTAGCTGCTGCCATCTGGCTGAAACTTGGGTTCGGTACAGGCAGGCAGTTCCGTTATTTCTTGCGGATAATTACACTCGTGAGAGCACCCCACAAGTTGATCCGCTTTACCCAGCGCGGCTACAATTTCGGTGGTACTCGGTAAAAGAGAAACGATGCGCATGGTTATATCAGACTAATTTATTGCGTGAGGATAATGTTGCTAAATAACAGCAAAGAAGAAAAGGGAAAATCTACTCTTTCTGAAATTGTTATTAAAAATACAGGCATTGATAATGTTTGTTGACCTGGATCAGATAAATTCGCTATATTAATTTCAGTTATTTAAAAATATATTCTCACCGGTTGACGACATTGAAAAAGACATATCGATTTGCTGCAGCAATTACCGTACTGTTGTTTATAGGTAACCTGGTGATTCCTGCGGGAACAGCTGCGTTTACTTTGCATTGTGATATGGATATGTCGATACACAGCACGCAAAATTGCTGTGAGGGTTCAGAAATGAATCGCCAATACCAGTCGAACAATGTTGATGAGTGTATACTCGTAACATTTTGTGAACAAACAGTTACGACTGAACAAGCGGATGTTCCAGCTGTAATCCAGCATGTTAATGTTGTTATTGCAGCTGATCTTTCGGGTGAAGTTGAACTGTTAAATAATAAGCCGAATTATCCCCACCCAGTCCGTGATCAAGTAGTTGATCATAATCAATCCCCTCCTTTATTTCTGCTGAATAGCGTTTTTCTGAATTAGCGAGTCCTTTCGTGTTAAAGCCTGAATGTTGTTTGGGCTGACGCTACGTATCACGTAATACGCATGTTACCCATTGAGTAGACACATTTTTCGTATTGCGTATCACTCATTTTTCGAAATCGCTAATTCAGCATACATATGCTTGACAAAACCATACGCTTTTTTCTGGAAAACAAATTAATTGCCGTATTACTACTGCTCACAATGGTGGTTTGGGGTGTGGCTGTAGCACCGTTTTCATGGGATATCGATCTGCTGCCCCAAGATCCGGTGGCTGTAGACGCCATTCCAAATCTGGGACAAAACCAGCAAATAGTATATACCTCATGGCCGGGACGATCACCGCAGGATGTAGAGGATCAAATTACCTATCCGCTGACTGCTCAACTGCTTACGGTGCCCGGTGTTAAAACGGTGCGCAGTAGCTCTATGATAGGTGCCTCCAGTATCTACGTAATTTTTGAAGAAGATGTGGATTTTTATTGGAGTCGCTCCCGTATCCTTGAAAAGTTGAACTCACTCCCCGCAGGGACTTTGCCACAGGGTGTGCAGCCTTCATTGGGTCCCGATGCTACCGGACTTGGACAAATTTTTTGGTACACCCTTGAGGGGCGTGATAATAATGGTAATGCCACTGGTGGCTGGGATCTGCAAGAACTTCGCAGTATTCAGGATTATTATGTGGGGTATGCGCTTTCTTCAACGGAGGGGGTGGCCGAAGTGGCACCCATCGGCGGATATGTAAGTGAATACCAGGTAGATGTCGATCCCGAAAAAATGAGGGAATATGGCATTAGCATGACTGAGGTCTTTAAAGCCGTGAAAGAAAGTAACGCCGAAGTGGGAGCTCGAACTATCGAGATGAATAACGTGGAGTACCTGGTGCGGGGGCTGGGCTACATCAAAAATATGGAAGATATTGAGCAGGCGGTGGTCAAAGTGGCGGAGAATACCCCGATTCGTATTCAGGAGATTGCCCAGGTGAGTCGCGGCCCGTCGCTGCGCCGTGGTGCGCTTGACAAAGGTGGAGCAGAAGTCGTAGGAGCGGTTGTTACTGCACGTGAAGGTGCCAATCCCATGCAGGTGATCCAAAATGTGAAAGCAAAGATTAAGGAAATCGAGCCCGGTTTGCCCACCAAAACACTGGATGACGGTACGGAGTCTCAGGTGTCAATCGTTCCTTTTTATGATCGAAGTACGCTTATTCAAGAAACGCTTGGCACGCTTGAAGAAGCACTATCGCTGGAGGTGCTGATTACCATTATTGTGATTGTGGTAATGGTGTTGAACCTGCGCACCTCTATCCTTATTTCGGCAATGCTTCCCATAGCCGTGTTGATGACCTTTATTGCCATGAAGCTGGCTGGGGTAGATGCCAATATCGTATCACTTTCGGGTATCGCTATTGCCATTGGTACCATCGTGGATATGGGGATCGTGCTTTCGGAGAATATGTTGCAGCACATGGAGCGTGCGGCCCCCAGTGAATCTTTGCTCGAAGTTATTTACCGGGCATCCAGTGAGGTGGCTCATGCTATTATCACGGCAATTACGATGACGATTGTTAGCTTTTTGCCCGTTTTTACAATGATTGCCGCCGAGGGTAAGCTCTTTCGTCCGCTGGCCTTTACCAAGACGTTTGCGCTAATAGCGGCTATCATTATTGTGATTACGCTCATCCCTCCATTTGCTCACTGGTTCTTTTCCATCAAAGTTAAACAACGTCCCATTCGTTTGGCCTGGAATAGTTTGTTAGTGGTGGGAGGATCGCTGATCGCTTTTAGTGTGATGACGTGGGCCGGATTGGTGCTGATAGGTTTTGGGGTGATTAATGGTACTGCCCTGTTCCTCAACGATGATCGGTATCAGCGATGGTTGCCCAGGTTAAATATGGGACTAATCGTGCTGGCTGTAGCATGGTTGCTTACGCGCGAATGGCTACCAATGGGGCCCGGCGTGACCTTTGCCGGTAACTTTATAACTGTGGCCCTGTTACTTACTGTTATTATGGGTAGTTTCTGGCTGGTAATCTACTACTATCGTCCCATTTTGGATTGGTGTCTGACACACAAAAAGCTATTTCTGTCGATACCTACATCGTTGATTGTGCTCTCCATGATGATCTGGTTCGGCTTTTCGGGGATTTTTGGGTTTGTAGCTACCGGATTTGATTCTGTGGGAGTTGATATAAAAAGAAGTGCTCCCTGGCAGACAGCCGAAGCGGCTTTCCCCGGACTGGGTGAAGAATTTATGCCGCCGTTGGATGAGGGCTCTTTTTTGCTGATGCCAACGACGATGCCCCATGCGGGTATTGAGGAGGCCAAGGATGTTATGCAGAAGCTGGATATGCGAGTGGCCTCTATTCCGGAAGTCGAAAACGTGGTTGGCAAAATGGGACGTACGGAATCAGCGCTGGACCCGGCCCCTATCTCGATGTATGAAAATATCATCACCTATAAAACAGAATATAAAACGGATGGGGATGGCCATCGAATCCGATTCCGCACAGATTCGGCAGGGGATTTTGTGCGCAATGATAATGGAGAGCTTATTCCTGATCCTAACGGACAGTATTACCGGCAGTGGCGGGACCATATTGAATCGCCGGATGATATTTGGGATGAGATCATAAAAGCAGCGGATATCCCGGGAACGACTTCTGCCCCGAAATTGCAGCCTATCCAGACAAGGCAGATTATGTTGCAGTCGGGGATGCGTGCACCGATGGGGATCAAGGTGAAGGGGCCGGATCTGCAAACCATCGAAGATTTTGGACTTCGCCTCGAAGAGGAGCTCAAGCAGGTGTCGGGTATTAAGCCGTCGTCTGTTTTTGCGGATCGCATAGTAGGTAAGCCGTACCTCGAGATCGATGTAAACAGAGAAAATATTGCGCGGTACGGAATTTCTATGCAACAGGTGCAGCACTATTTGGAGGTAGCACTGGGCGGAATTACGCTGACCAATACCGTAGAGGGACGTGAACGGTACCCGGTGCGGGTGCGCTATGCCCGGGAGCAGCGTGATGATCCCGAAAAGATTAGGAATATGCTGGTTCCGACCGGGACAGGAACGCAAGTGCCATTGGGACAACTTGCTGAAATTCGGTACCGGCAGGGACCGCAGGCCATCAAAAGTGAGGATACCTTTTTGGTTGGATACGTAATTTTTGACAGTCAGGATGATGTTGCCGAGGTGGATGCCGTTGAGAATGCCCAGAATTATCTTAATGAGCAGATCGGGGCGGGTGATTTGACGGTACCCCCGGGTGTCAGCTATGCCTTTGCCGGTAATTACGAAAACCAAGTGCGTGCCTCAAAACGACTTTCTGTTATTTTGCCCATTGCTCTGCTGTTGATTTTCCTCATCATCTACCTCCAGTTCAGGTCGGTTGCCACATCCATGATGATTTTCAGCAGTATTTTTGTGGCCTGGGCCGGTGGATTTATCCTCGTATGGCTTTACGGTCAGCCGTGGTTTATGGATTTCAGCATGTTTGGCACCAACATGCGAGAGCTCTTCCAGATGGGGACGGTAAACCTGAGTATTGCAGTGTGGGTTGGTTTTATTGCCCTATTTGGAATTGCCGCTGAAGGTGGTGTGGTGATGGCTACATATCTCGATCAGATATTCGACCGTGACAAGCCCCAAACGCTGCAACAGATCAAATCGGCGGTAGAAGAGGCGGCTGGCCGACGTATTCGCCCCACAATGATGACGACAGCCACGACGATTCTGGCACTGGTCCCGGTACTAACCTCCACCGGGCGCGGTGCGGATATTATGGTGCCGATGGCTATTCCCAGCGTCGGCGGGATGTTCTTACAGATTATTACGCTGTTTGTGGTGCCGGTGCTTTACGGCATGTGGAAAGAGTGGAAGCTTGAACGCCTTAGCAGTGATACGCAGATCCAGAATGTTAATTGAGAAGAGATTTAAAATTATGAAATATGTGAAGAATAGAATATTCTCGAGTTGGTTCCGAGATAAAACTACAAAGCAAGCTATCCCCAAGTCTCCCTTTGGAGGGGGGATGAGGAAGATAATCCTTGTATCATTTATAGCGTTGTTCCCAATACTGGCTTTTTCTCAACAACCAGACAGGGGCCAATCCCCAATACATAGCTATCTGCAGGAAGCGGCACAGAATAATCCCGAATTAAAAGTAAAATACCGCCAATATTTGGGGGCCTTACAACAAGCCCCACAGGTAAGCACGTTGCCTGACCCTGAATTATCTTTCGGATATTTTATCAATCCCATTGAAACCAGGGTTGGTCCACAACAGACCCGGTTTGGCCTCACACAAATGTTCCCGTGGTTTGGGACGCTGAATGCGCGTGGTGAGGCAGCTTCGCAAATGGCAAAGGCCAAATTTAGAACGTTTCAAGATGCTCGCAATCAACTGTTTTTCAAGGTGCAGGAGCAATGGTATAAATTGTATAAGATTGAACAGACGATTTACATCCTGCGAGAAAATATTGATATCCTGGATATGTTTGAGTCGTTGGTTACCCAACAGTATGAAACCGATCAGGTAGGACAGGTTGATGTGCTGCGTGTACAGATTGAAAAGGAAGATCTTAAAACACGGCTGGAATTACAGAAAGATAACAAGCAAGTGGCTATACAGGAATTTAATGAACTGCTCAATCGTCCGGTAGAGCAAGATGTTGTTATCCCGGATTCGTTGAATCAGAAAACACTGCGGATTTCTACAGAAGAATTAGAGCAGTTGGTCAGGCAGCAAAATCCACGGCTGATGAAAATGGATTTTGAGGCGTCCTCGGCCCGTAGCAGTATTGAAGCCGCCCGTAAAGAAGGAATGCCCAAATTTAATCTTGGTATCGATTATATGATCACCGGTGAACGTGATATGGCACTTACCGATAACGGCAAAGACGCTATTGTTGCGCGCGGTGGCATTCAGATCCCGCTGTACCGGAAAAAATATCGTGCCAGGGAAAAACAGGCGGAGATTCAGTTGCGGACAGTCCAGGATCAGCAGAGGGTTATGGAGAACAGCTTACAAACGGAGCTCAATCAGGCACTGCGTGATTATCATGATGGACAGCGAAGGTTAAATTTGTACAAGGAGATTCAGATCCAGCGTACCCAGCAGACCATCGATATTTTAACCGAGCAGTATACCACCTCGTCAATCGACTTGGAGGAGCTGCTTCGGTTGCAGCGCAAGCTGTTGGATTACGAGCTGGCTCGTGAACAGGCGCTTGTTGATCAGAATACGGCGGTGACTCGCATCGAGTATCTGTACGGGAAGCACAATGCAAATCCTGAAGCAATTGAATTAGAGTAGTGAGTAGCAAATAATCCGAAATATTTCTCACTACACAATACTTATTACTTAATATTAAAATTTGAAATCATGAAATCACTTAATATCAACCAAATTGGAAAGTCAGCAGGAATATTAGTCATTGGGCTCTTGTTGGGGTGGCTGTTTTTTGGTGGATCATCATCCGATGAGCCGCAAAGTATGAATGAACATGTTGAAGAAGCTCATACCAATGAGCAGGGCGAAGTAGTGTATACCTGTAGCATGCATCCCAGCGTGCGAGAGTCGGAACCGGGGAATTGTCCCATTTGCGGGATGGAGTTGATTCCTGTAAATCAGGAAGACAGTGATCTTAATGAAGAAAATCCCTATCAGCTAACAATGACAGAAGAGGCAAAAAAGTTAGCCCAAATTCAGACGACCGAGGTGACCAGGGAAGTAGCCAGAGTAGAAGTTCGAATGCCGGGTAAAGTGATGGTGGATGAACGGAGGATTCGAAGTCTGCCGTCTCATTTTCCGGGACGGATTGAACAACTTTACGTCAATTTTACCGGGGAATATATTGAGAAAGGTCAAAAAGTAGCTTCCATCTATTCTCCGGCACTGGTTTCGGCACAAAAAGAACTGCTTGAAGCCATGAAGCATAAAGAACAAAGCTCGTCATTGTACAAAGCAGCCAGGGCCAAGTTGCTTAATTGGAAAATATCGGAAAGCCAAATCCAGGAGATAGAACGTACCGGGGAAGTGAATACACAGTTTGATATTACCTCACACATGGGGGGATATATTATAACGAGAAATATTGCGGTTGGAGATCATGTTGAAATAGGTACCGTGATGTATCAAATGGCTGACCTATCGACAGTGTGGGTGGTATTTAATGCATACGAAAAAGATCTGGCAGTCCTGAATACTGGGGATGATATTCGTTTTACCGTTGAATCCTATTCAGGCGAAACGTTTGAAGCCAAGGTTACCTACATCGATCCTACCCTTGATTCACAGTCTCGTACCGTTAAAGTACGATCTGAGGTTCAAAACAAGAATGGACGCTTGAAACCACAGATGTTGGCCGAAGGCGTGATTTCTTCGGTAATAGCCGAGGGCAGAGAGCAAACGTTAATTCCAAAATCTGCGGTACTGTGGACCGGAGAGCGATCGGTAGTTTATGTACAAAAACCTGATGCTGACCGGCCAACGTTTGAGTTTCGTGAAATTGAGTTAGGTCCACGCGTGGGCGATCGGTATGTTATTAGATCCGGAGTGAAGGCCGGAGAAAAGGTGGTTACCAACGGCAATTTCAAAATTGACAGTGCTGCACAGTTGGCAGGAAAAGCCAGTATGATGAATAAGAATCCCGCCGAAGGTAAACCGACCAGGGAGAAGTAATTTATAAAATAGAATTAAGGTACATGCTTACGAAGAGCATCAGAATCATCATAAACAGTTAGCCCGGAATGTTAAAAAGTGAATATTTGGATTTCACTGGCAGTGAGCATCCCCATGCTGGAATTGAGAGAGTGGCTTCACTTTGAGTGCTGACTTGCAGTTCGAAGAGGAAAGTATGTGGCTATGTTAAAAAAACTGTATTATCTGACATTAAAACTGAAGATGTTAGTCTAACTGATTTTACTTAGAGCTTAGCAATCTGTTTAACATGATTCCTGATTATAACGCTGCAAAACGTTCCCTCTTTCCTATTTTACTTTTCATTGGCTTGTTCTTAGGCACTGGATTGACCCTTCAAATTATGGGTGTTGATCGACCATTTCAGCAGCTTCCTGGACAGGTTGCCATTGTCCCCGCCCTGATGTTAGCGGTGATGTTAAACCCCCAACCACTGGGCGAATCCATTGCTGTGCTGGTTAAAGGAGCTGGCAACAGTAATATTATTACTATGTGTTTCATTTTCTTACTGGCCGGAGCTTTTTCCAGTGTTGCTACAGCTACCGGTGGTGTGGAGGCGGTGGTTAATGCGGGCCTGATGTTAGTTCCTTCGGGATATATATTGCCGGGATTATTTATTATTGCTGCCCTTATTTCACTGGCTATGGGTACATCTGTGGGAACCATAGCAGCACTGGCTCCTATTGCCCTGGGTTTTGCCGGGCAGATCGGTGCCAGTGAGTCGCTTATTGCCGGAGCGCTGTTAGGTGGCGCTATGTTTGGGGATAACCTTTCTATTATTTCTGATACCACCATTGCCTCTACCCGTACGCAGGAAGTGGGAATGAAGGAAAAGTTTTGGGAGAATATGAAGTTTGCCCTCCCGGCTGTGGTAGTAACAACACTCCTTTTTGTCTTTTTAGCTACCGATTCGGCCCCGATAACTCCCGAAGCTTTTAGCTGGGCAGCTACGCTGCCCTATCTGGCTATTCTTGTTTTGGCCGTTGCTGGCATGAATGTGTTTGTAGTACTACTTATCGGGATTGTGATGGCAGCCTTGCAGGGAGTTATTTTTACCGGCTATGAGCTTTCTGCACTTGGTACCGATATTGCCGCTGGATTTGCCAATATGCAGGGTATTTTTATACTGGCTATGTTTGTGGGATCGCTGGGGGAGTTTATCAAGCAGCAGGGTGGGTTGCAGTGGATTTCTGAACACGTTAATCGGTTGGCAGAGAAAGTATCAAGAACGGGGAACCGTGCCCAGCAGATGGCTATTGGGGTTCTTGTTTTTATTACGGATTTCTGTATTGCCAATAATGTGGTTTCTATTGTGGTGACCGGCGATATAAGTCGAAATTTGGCTCAGAAGCACGATATTTCCCCCAAGCGAAGTGCTACTGTATTAGATACGTTTTCCTGCGTAGCTCAGGGATTTTTGCCTTATGGAAATCAGGCTTTGTTGCTTAGCGGAACCTTTGCTATTTCTCCATGGGAGGCTGTAATCCATAATTATTTTGGGGGCATTCTGTTAGCAGTTACAATCGGAATAATCATTCTTGGTAATACTTTCAAAACCTCTTAACAATGTGGTTAGAGGCTATTTAAATAAGAATATTAGATCAAGGGAAAAGGGTGGTTAATTTAGTTAGAATATAATATCAAATAGCTCGTTAGGCTTTGTTGATAAATGAGAATCTTAACTAATAGCCTATAGACGGCTATTTTTTATCGGAATAAATAATCTCTATTTTAGTGGAGCTTATTGTAAGGCATAACTCTTAAATTTAATTCACAAACATATTTTATGACGTTTTTTAAAAAATCCGCAGCTTTGTTACTTGGATTTGTGTTAATGGCTGGTTCAGCTTTTGCGCAAGGTAATATGCAACAGCAGATGCAGCAGACACAACCCGATAGCATCACTGATGAAGAATTGGAAAAGTTTGCGGCTGTAACGCAAGATGTAAATCAAAAGGTAAATGAAGCAGTAGATTCTTTACTGGCTGATAAAGAGATGAATCCTGAACGTTTTCAGGAAATTATGATGAGTCAGCGCAATCCTCAGGATTCTGCAGATGTAACAGACCAAGAGCAGAAAACAATCGATGAGGTACAGCCCAAGTTGATGCAGACCCAACAGAAGGAGCTTATGGGTGCAATTAAGGCTAATGGATTACAACCACAACGGTTTCAGGCCATTGTTCAGGCGCTGCAAACAAATCCTGAAGTAGGGAAGCGTTACCGCAAGATTGTAGGTGCGCAACAGGGTCAGGGCCAAAACTGATCTGATAACTTTTGACGTTTTAGAGCCTATCTCGGTTTCCGAGATGGGCTTTTATTTTTTGCTTACCCACTTACTTTCTTGCGGATAAAATCGCCAGGGAAGGTTGGCATCTTCACCTGCGTATGCTACTCCCACTCGTTGTGTGGCAGTCAGTTCATCCTTAGAAAACTGATAGCCACGATCTTCAATCCATACTGTATTTTCAGTAAGATTGATGCCATCCAAATCAGTGGTAATACCCAGTGCTTGCGTAAGTCGGCCGGGGCCTGCTGTTAATGAAGGGGTTACTTTTTCTGCATTGCGGCGACGGAGCATTTCTTGTTCTCCCTCAAGTGGTTTTATAGCACGGATCAACACGGCATCAGCTTTGTCTTGCACATTGGTAACCACATTAAACAGATGATGAATGCCATAACAAAGGTAGATATATCCCACGCCCCCGGGTTGATACATCGTTTCTGTGCGATCAGTTCGTGTACCATTATTAGCATGACAAGCTTTATCGCCGCGGCCGTAGTACGCTTCGGTTTCGGTGATGATACCACTGGTTAGCGGGCGGCCATTAATATGTGTACATAAAACTTTACCGATCAGAAGACGGGCTACTTCTACAACATCCGAATGTTGATAAAAAGATTGTGAGAGCTTTTGTGTTGCCATAGGTTTACGAAATCATCGTATAGGGATTTTCATCAGCGTTTTGATCCTCCAAAAATGCGTCTTGATATGAACGGGCTACAATGGTGGAAAACACAAAAAGAATTGCAGAATAAAAGGCCCAAATACCAATGATAACCAAAACGGTATACCCCTGATAAAAGTAACGATATGAGGTAAAAGCGTAATTTAAATATGCCCCGACTCCCAATTTGGCAAGTTCAAAAAGCGTGGTATATACGACTGTTGCCAGAAGTGCTACCCTTGGTTGCATTCTCTTTTCGCTGATATATCGAAAGATAATATAAAACAGGATGAGGGTGAACAGAACCGGGATCAATAGGTTCAGAAATTCGTAAACCCAACTAACTTCAAATTGAAGGTTGGTATAGGGCAGTGTCAATGTATCGATAGATACCAGTGACACCAGGGATATGCCAAGGCTGAAAAATAAAAACACTCCTCCCACTAACCCGAAAGTGAAAAAGTTATAGACCATTTCGAGGATGGGGTGGCGCCGATCCTCAATTTCAAAAATATCGAACACGACGTGCTTAAGAGTGTGAAAAAATCCCTGTGAAAAGAACACAAGGATGACAGTTCCGATTATCCCGAACAGTCGACGGGCACCAATTAACGGTTCTAACAGTGTTTCAAGGGTGATGGCGCCCCGGTAAACGTCGCCGGATTGGGATTCATAAGTAAAGCTGGGAAAAAGCTCGCGTCCATAGCGCAGGATTTCGGCAAAAGCCTTTTCATAAGACAGAATATAACCGATGATAGAGATCATCAGCAGGATAAATGGAATGGCACAAATGAAAAGATTAAAAGTGATGGCGGAGGCATTAAAAAAGACATCTTTCTTTTTAACCAATTTTACGATGAGCCGCCAGAAATCCTTATACTTCTGCACTGATCAATGAGTACTAAATTAAGAAGATGGCGAAAGTTACAGGCTTCGCCCTTGTTTTGCTAATCTAATTTGATCACACAAATCGTACGTTACGAAATTAACCGTTAAGCACAAAAATATCTGCCGTTAATGAGTACCAAGTCCAAGTCTTTAACCCCATTGATGCGCCAGTACCATCACATTAAGGAAGAACATGAGGGCGCTATCTTGCTTTTTAGAGTGGGAGATTTTTATGAATGTTTTGCTGATGATGCCGAGTTGGTGAGCAAAGAATTAGGAATCACACTTACGAAACGAAACAACGGCGGCGACCAAACCCCAATGGCTGGCTTTCCCCATCATGCACTGGATACCTATTTGCCCAAGTTGGTAAAGAAGGGACATCGGGTAGCGGTTTGTGAACAGGTTGAAAACCCATCTGAAGCTAAAGAAGCAGGCCGAAAAATTGTAAATCGGGAGGTAACTGAGATTACGACACCCGGGGTCACGATGTCAGAAAAACTGTTGGAGCACAAGCGCAATAATTATGCAGCGGCGGTATATTGGGACGGTAAAACAGCCGGCGCGGCTTTTGCCGATGTATCGACGGGTGAGTTCTCGGTAAGTCAGGTTGAAAAGGATCGGTTGGATGATTTGCTGCAATCCATTGCCCCGGCCGAGCTACTGTTGCCGCAAAATTTAAAGAACAATGTTCCAGAGTTTCTGCTCGACTACAATATGACCTTTATTGAGGATTGGGTATATGAGGGCGACTATGGATATAACTTGCTGACTGATCATTTTGAGACCCATTCACTTAAAGGATTTGGAATAGAAGGTCTTGAAGTTGCTCATATTGCAGCTGGTGCATTGATGCATTACATCCAGGAAACGCAGAAAGCCTCGCTGGGCCATATTAAGCGCATACAAAAGTTTGAGAGTAATGATTTTATGTCGCTGGATGGATCGACGAAACGAAATCTGGAGCTGACGACGACGATCCAGAATACCGGGAATAGCGAAGGAACCTTGATTTCTATTTTGGATGATACCTGTACGGCTATGGGCGGACGCATGCTTCGCAAGTGGATTATGCGTCCACTGAAACGGATGAAGCCGATACGGGCTCGTTTGAATGCCGTAGAATCGCTGAATGTAAATCACGATGTGCGGGAAAAGATACGTGAAGAGTTGGATAAAATAGGGGACTTGGAGCGTTTGATTTCGCGCATTTGCGTGGGTAGAGCTAATCCGCGTGATTTGGTGAAGCTGAAGGATTCCCTGGCTCAAATTCCGATTCTAAAATCGCAATTTAACCATCTTGATGAGTACCTGCTCAATGATATCCTGGAACGGCTGAAACTGCTGATCGAAGTGCAGGAAAAGGTTGAAGATGCCATTGTAGAAGATCCTCCCACGAGTATTCGCGATGGGGATATTTTCAAGGATGGTTATAATGAGGAGCTTGATGAGCTTCGAAATATTGCCCGTAATGGCAAGGATTATATTGCCGATATTAAGAATGAGCTGGCCGAAGAAACGGGAATCGATTCACTGAAGATTGGCTATAACAAAGTATACGGTTATTACATTGAGGTGACGAACACGCATGCCGATAAGGTGCCCGAGCACTTTATTCGTAAGCAAACGCTGGTAAATTCAGAACGATATATCACCCCTGAGCTCAAAGAAGTCGAGGAGCGTATTTTATCTTCTGAGGAGCAAAGCAAGGGCTTGGAATACGATCTGTTTGAAGAGCTGCGCATTGAGATTGCGGGATTTGCCGAGGAGGTGCAGCAGGTGGCACAAGCTATAGCCGAGTTGGATTGCCTGCAGAGTTTTGCAGAGGTAGCCTATCACAATAATTATTGTAAGCCGGCTATTGCTGACGATCAAAAAATTGATATTAAAAAAGGACGTCACCCGGTGGTAGAAAAGACGTTGCCGCCCGGAGATCCATTTATTCCAAATGATATCCATACCGAAAATGAGGATGAACAAATCCTGATTATTACTGGGCCCAATATGGCAGGTAAAAGTATCATCCTGCGTCAAACGGGATTGATTGTATTGCTGGCACAGATTGGCTGTTTTGTTCCGGCCGAAGAGGCACACATCGGCTTAGTGGATAAGATTTTTACGCGTGTTGGAGCGTCGGATAATTTGGCAGCCGGGGAAAGTACATTTCTGGTGGAGATGAATGAAGCGGCAAATATCCTGAATAATGCTACGCGAAATTCCTTAATCCTGTTGGATGAAGTTGGACGGGGAACCAGTACCTTTGACGGACTCAGTATTGCCTGGGCGCTGGCCGAATACCTGCACAATCAGCCATCGGTAGCAGCAAAAACACTCTTTGCCACGCACTACCACGAGCTGAATGAGCTCGAAAACATGTATGATCATATTGTAAACTACAATGTGTCAGTTAAAGAGCATGACGACAAGGTGATTTTCCTCCGGAAGTTGGTGCGTGGTGGTGCCGACCACAGCTACGGCATTCAGGTGGCTGATATGGCGGGCTTGCCTTCGATTGTGATTGAGCGCGCCAAGGAAATCCTTTCGAATCTTGAAAGTCACAGCCTGGATCTAACCGACAGTAATGGTACACTTGAAGAGGGCGCGAAGAAAAAGAAAGCAGCCGTTAAAAAAGCTGCCAAAGAGATGGAGAAGCAGGGCGAAATTACACAGCCGTCCCTTTTTCAGGCACAGTTGGATCCCAATACTGAACAATTGATTGATAAGCTGGAGGCGTGTGACCCCAACCGTATGACGCCCATTGAATCGTTGATGTTGGTTTCCGAACTAAAAAAGCTGGTCGAGAAGCGAGGGTGATCTGAAAAATTTACTTCAAATACTTTTCGAGTGTGGGGATGAGTTGCTCCCCGCGCAGGCTACTGCCTTTTTCTAAAATTTTTCCATTAGGCCCAATAAGGAAATGAGTGGGATACCCATGAACTAAAAATTTAGCACTATATTTACCACTTTGATCTAAGATTTGTGGCCAGGATAATTGGTATTCTTTTAAGGCTTTGTCCAATGAAGTTTCACTCTCATAGGCAAACCCGACCAGCTGTAAGTTTTGATTCTTGAATTGATGATAAACTTTTTGAAGAAGTGGGATTTCTTCAATACACGGTCCGCACCAGCTGCCCCAGAAGTCGAGGAGCACATAACTTCCTTCCAGCTTTTCCGAACCTATTTCGTCTCCGTTGACGGTGGTCGCCTGCCAATTGGGAGCTGGTTTCCCTATTGTAATCCGTTCATTTGTACTTTTGTTGGTTGCCGGACGCAAGCGAACCCATTTTCCGTGTGGATCAATGTTGGCAATTTGCCAGTTTTTGTCTCCGAGTTTGAAGGTGGGATACGTAAAATACTTTTGCGTTTTACGCATCTGCGAAAAATCAGTGCTGTACACTTCATTAGAGCCAGAGCCAACTTCCAGAGTATCATTTTGGTTGTGGTCAATGAGCAACTGATGATAGCTGTTGAAGGGCATAAAATAGATTGCAGAAATATAAAACTGCTGCCCATTTAAAGTTGCCTGCCGGTTTTTGTATGGTAGTTTGAATGTAAGGTCAGGTGCATTGGTGTTAGGACTGGAAGAATATTTTGAGGGCAAATCATGAGCGTGCTGAATGGAAAATCTGACAGAATCGATGATTACTTGATCATTCCTAATTTCCCGAACCGGAACTTTTTCCGACCAATCGTATTTCTCTTTATCATCATGGATTTTGAATGCTTTTTCACTTGTTGAAATTTTTTTATCTCCATTTTGATCAACAAAGATAGTCCAAGGGCCTTCAGGAGCTGTTTTTGCGGCAGTAATTAGTTGAAGGTCATTGGTTGTAGCAGAAATTTTCTGATAGTAATAGACGACATCATAAAAGTTTTCGGGGATTTTTTTAACCTTTGTAGCACTTTCTTTGAAATCATAAAATTGAGCACCAGTAGATTGATCATATAGAATTGTATGGGTGCCGTCCATTATATACTTGTTATTCATAATAGTTATATCCGCTTCCTTAAGTTTGAGAAGCGGCCAATATTCCGTCAGGGACTTCGGCGGAAGGTCATGCCATGCCTCCACGGTATCTACAATCGTTTTAGATTCATCAAAAATTACATTTCGTGTGGGGCGATAGGTGTAATCAGCTTGTTCCTCGGCACTGTAAATCGATCCACGCGTATATTTATAAGATTCTTCACTGTTTTTGGGAGCTTTAATAGTGATCGTCCAGTTACCGTCGGGGTATGTTAGCGGACGAGCATATTCTTTTTGGCCGAATCCGGCTCCGTGGGTACCAGGATCCCAGTGGTTTAAAGATCCCGCCCAAAAAATAGTGGCATCTTCTGGGGTAGATTCTGGGATAATGACTTTGAAGGTTATGCTAACGCTGTCCGGTATAGATTGTTGAGCTAACGTAATGGTTGAATTTATTGTGATTGCCAGAATAAGAAACACAAAAATTCTCATTGCGAGTACATTTTTTTAGAAGGTACTATCTATATAGTATTCCATAGCTTGAAAAGCAAAATAGAAGACCCTGATTTTAAATTGTGGAATAAGAGTCTACGTTAACTCACTTATCCTGAGCATGAGTCACAACTAAGTTAATATGCTTTTAAAAACATTCGCTAAATATCGCCGTCTATAGTTGTGGATCTTTTGTGAATTAGTTTTCGAGGGTATTCATTTTTTGCTGGAAGGTGTTTTTGAAATTATGGCCAAAGTTTTGAGGGATGTTAAATTGATCCTTCTGGCTGTCGATGCGGATAATACGATCACGTAAAGAGGTTCCCTCCCATTTGGCGTGGCCGATTTGATCTTCGAACTCTCCGTGGTTACTGCGAATGCGTTTTAGTAGGTCAAGTCCGTCCTGTGGATGGTAGCCGGCGCGATACATGTAGATAATGCCCCAGTAATCGGCCGAGAATTCGTATTCTTCCAGCCGATCTTTGATGGTATATTCGTACATCTCATTTGCCAGCTGATTCAGATTTTTTTCTACCTCTTCATACTTTCCTTGTTTATCTACTTCTCGTTCAAGTTCTTGAAAACGCTCATCTGCCTGAATCTTAGCCTCACGCTGTTTTGATTCTTTAAGGCCATGATTTTGTACGATATGGGATAATTCGTGGGCAAGAAAGAAGGCCAACTCCGTTTCGGATCGCATGATTTGCAGGGCGCCTTTGGAAACAAAAATAGAGCCATTGGGCGCTGCATAGCCACTAATTTCGTTACTATCCAAAATGTATACATGGACTGGTGTTTCGTAGCGGTGAGAGTTTTCGGCCAAAACGAGAGCAATATTTGTAAGGTATTGTTGAAGCTCCGGATTTTTGATTAATCCACGCTGAGCAATAACATTGGCAATTCCCCATCCCGCCTGCTCTTGCATAGGATTTAATTCAGCAATTTCATCCGGATTGATTTCAACTCGTCCTTGCGCTTTTTCCCAACTCCAGTTCTGAAGCCTCGTATTGCGAAATTGCTGATAGTTACGGGGATTTACGAAAGTGTTAAAATCATCAAGTAAAACATCATCCTCTTTACCGGTTTGTGAAGAGGTGAAATCCTCAGCAAATCCTTTCACAGCCGCTGCCACCTGGGCGGGAGAAGCGTAAGGGTCCTGAGTGCTGTCAGCTTTATCATCAGCCAACTCATCAAATGCAGCCTGGGCGTCGGGCACAACCTCGTCTTGATCGGGTTTGGTATTTCGATCTGTCTGTTCAATATAAGCGGCACGTTGGGGGATCCATCCCTCCTTATCATTAGCTTTTACTTTAAGCCACTGTTGTTTTTTGCTGATCTCCGAAACCTCGGCTCCCGAATTGAGTCGCAAAATGAGCTCATAATATGATCCGGGCCCATTGCGCATATCTACTGTATTCTTGATGGTTAGTGTCTCGGCATATTTGATGAAGGCAGTAATCACGGTGATAAATAGTATCAGCAGTGAAACTAATATCCCTTTACGTGTCATAATATTTCCCTATTTAGTTTTTAGATGAAACACTCCATCCCAATCTTTAGGTGGCGGATCTTTCTTGAATTCGTGGCATCTCTCGATATAGGTCTGGGAGGGGCCGTCTTCCGGTTTCAGCGAAAGAACTTGGTTAAATTGTTCAATGGCTTCATCCCAGTTTTTGCTAAGATAATACTCTAATCCTTTTTGATAAATGGAAATAATTTTTTCGGTTTGTTTAGCCTCTGGATCTGATTTATCAGCCATTAATTCATAGACCCGAACGGGTTTGGTTTTACCCTTGACCACCAGCAAATCGAGCTGGCGGCAATAGAACTGGTCTTTGACATCCTCATAGGTTTGTTCGGCAATCATGGTACTGCTGCCAAACTTTTTGTTTGCTGCTTCAAGACGTGCAGCCAAATTAACTTTGTCTCCCAAAACGGTGTAATTAAAACGATTGTACGAGCCAATATTTCCGACAATCATATCACCGGTGGCAATACCAAATCGTGAGTGAATATTCGTATCCTGTGGAGCCAACTCATTTACTTTTTTCATCATTTTTAAGGTGCTGCGGCATGCCAGTTCAGCATGATTAGCTTGCCCGATGGGAGCGCCCCAGAATGCCATCACGGCATCGCCGATATATTTATCAACGGTGCCGGAGTGCTCGAATATGATATCGGTCATGGCTCCCAGGTATTCATTGAGAAATGAAACGAGTTCTTCAGGTTCTTTTTGTTCTGATATGGTTGTAAAACCTGCGATATCACTAAAGAGAACCGTCAGGCGCTTCTTTTGTCCGCCCAGTTGCAGCAGGTCGGGTTGTGCAATAAGCTGTTCTACAAATTCGGGTTGTACGTACTGTCCAAATGCAGATCGGATTTCTTTCTTCTGTTTTTCTTCGGCAAAATATTTGTGGGCGGCAGAACCACTATACGTTATTGTGCCGATGATTAGGTAAAACCCGGTCGAAAACCAGATCCGGTTGAATGCAAAAAGGGATAATCCTGCTGCGATAATTACAGCTAAGATAGCAACCATAGTGATGGCTCCCTTTGCCGGGCGCAAGTAGGCAATGGTATAGGGGATAGCCCCGGTAATCAAAAGTAGAATGAAAATGCTCATCCATAAAGGAAGCTCAGTAACATGATTTTCGCTAATCAAATTATTCAAAAGCGTGGCTTGAATTTCCATGCCTGGGAAGGCCTCGAATGAACTCATAGGCGTGCTTTTGATGTCCCCCAATCCCGCTGCCGAGGCGCCAAGGATGACAATCTTATCTTGAAAAGCGGAATGCGGTACCGGTACTTCTACTTCTGTATCGGGGTTTCGCAACTGTTGAATCGCACTTTTCACGATAGCCTGAAAGGAGTAATACGGAAAGGTTCCATTTTGAACCCCTCCTTTTTTATACCAGTTTATCAGGTAATCGCCGTTATCTTGAAGTGGAATCTCCTGTTCCCCGATACGCAGTCCATCGTTGGTCCATGCCAGTGAAACAGAATCAGGTTGAAGCTCCAGGTAGGCTGACATAGCGAGAGTGGGCACGTAGCCCTTGTGAGCCAGGCTGTCAAAAAGGTGTACTGAGCGAATGAGTCCATCTTCATCGGGACTCATCACCGTATTGCCCAAAGCGGTAGCTGCTTCTGAAAATTTATCGAGTGGCTTTGACGTTAAGATGTGCGGTTGGGTGTATGGAGGATCATTTTCGATATCAAAATCCTCGATGAGTGGCTCGTTATTCATCGAAAGATCAACGGCCGAGTCTTCATTGGCTGTTGATTTAAAAGCTAATATCGCATTATTAGTTTTATCCAGAGATTGCAAGAAACGTTGATCGCTCATTCGCCCGGATATATTCCGACGATCGAAATCGGGAGTGTCAAACAGGATGTCATAAATAACCAGTTCAGCCCCTGAATCTCGGAAATAATCGGTAACAATTTGATAGAACTCTCTCGGCCAGGGCCAATACATCCCATTCCGATTAAAGTAAGAGAGGCTCTTTTCATCGATAGAAACCAAGACAATTTTGTCATTGGGATCTTCTTGTTGCAGATACCGGAATTTATAATCCAGGATCATGCGGTCAATGCCATTAAAGACTCCGGTGTAAATACTAATTACCCCTATTAAAAAAAAGGCAAGAGCTAAGAGCGATAAGCTTACGTTTTTATCGACTTTGATAGTGATCCCCCTCGTTTGTGATTAGTAAAAAAGATGTACCCCTTGTATTTATTTCTGATTAATGTTGAAAAGAAAAAAGGAAATTGCAACTGAGGAGTCGTTTTTGGCCAATCAGTATTGAATTATATTGGCAAGGGAGACGTTTTTATTTTTTAATTCATCAATGAGAAAGAGCGTTGAAACACCTATCTTTTGTGCATTGCAATTTTTTAAGTTCTGATTATTTGTGAAAACCTCTGCCAAATATATTGCTGATCGTATCCGACTGATGATTGCCACCAAGCAGTTTCAGGTGGGCGAAACGTTGCCGTCAACACGTGAGCTTGGTCAGCAGCTGGAATCGAGTTTTCATACCGTACGCAAGGCGTATCATATTTTAGCTGATGAGGGTCTTATTCGCGGTGAGCGCGGCAAGGGTTTTATCGTGGAGCGACAGAATACGAATCTTGATAAAGCTGACCGGCTGGAAATTGGGGCCGAAAAGATGCGCAAGCTTCTGGAAGAGCTTATCGGCTATGGTCTGGATGAATCAGAAATTGATGAATTATTTCAGGAGCAGCTGAGCTTTATGGATTGGCCTGACCGTATTGAAACTTGTGCCAGCATTGGAGAAACGGATGAACTGGGGGCTATGCTTGCCAGTGCTATAAAGTCTGAGGTAGGGGTACGCAGTCAAGTACTTAACGATACTCAGTACAATGAGACCGTAAAATTTGATGCCCTTTTTGTACCGGTACAATTGGTGAACAAGTTTCGCGATTTTGGCGAAAAAGGTCGTTTGTTGCCCATTGTGTATAGTATTAATCCCAATACGTTACTATCGATTGTTGATCGTGCCGCTATAGATACTATCGGTTTGGTTACCGCTGATGATCAGTCAATTCCCAACATCATTGATCAGCTGAAATCGAGTGTAGGATTTGGCGGATCATTTGTGGCAGGGGCAACCTATGGGGAGTCGCTTCCGTTGTTTGTTCGTGAAACGGATCTGATTCTCTATACAACAGAAAGCGCCAAGCTGGTTGAGAAAAAAATTCCGGAGCGTCGCCGTATTAAATTGGAGTACACGATATCGAAACAGAGTGCTGATACCATTCGGGCGGAGTTGTGGGATCAATAGGCAATTAACAATTAGAAATAAAGAATTAGGAATTGTAGTAGCGTTTTATTTTTATCGCTTACCTTCAATTCCCAATAATTAGTAATAATTATGCGGCCTTATATTTTAGCTGAGAACAACTGGAAAGCAATCAAAGATCAGGAAGTTGAATTGGCTGTGTTGCCCTGGGGAGCCACGGAGGCTCACAACTATCACTTGCCTTATGCTACTGATATTATTGAAAGCGAGGGTGTTGCAGAAGAGGCCGGGAAAAGAGCTTGGGAACAGGGGGCTAAAATCATGGTTTTGCCTTGTATTCCCTTCGGCGTTAATACGGGTCAAACAGATATAAAGCTGGATATTAATATGCATCCCAGCACACAGGCAGCTATTTTGAATGATGTTATTGAAGTGCTGGATCGACAAGGGATAAAAAAATTGCTTGTTTTGAATGGGCACGGAGGTAACAATTTTAAACCGATTATTCGGGAGTTAGGGGTAAAGTATCCCGATATGTTTATCAGCTTTTGCAATTGGTTTCAGG
This sequence comes from Fodinibius sp. Rm-B-1B1-1, assembly GCF_038594945.1. Lineage (NCBI taxonomy): Bacteria > Pseudomonadati > Balneolota > Balneolia > Balneolales > Balneolaceae > Fodinibius > Fodinibius alkaliphilus. Next base: position 386,652 of record NZ_JBCFYD010000001.1, on the reverse strand, counting down.
CTGTGGATAAAAGTGAATTTTTTGATCATCCTGATGGCGATCACGCCGATGAGATGGAAACCAGTATGGTGATGTATTTGCGTCCAGAGTTAGTGCGACCCTTAAAGCAGGCAGGCGAAGGAAAAGCGAAAGAGTACCGTATTAAGGCACTTCGAGAAGACTGGGCCTGGGCCGAGCGCCGTTGGTCGGAGGTGACGGAGGATACAGGGGTTGGAAATCCTAAAAAGGCGACTGCCGAGAAGGGGAAAGCCTATTTTGAGGCAGTTGTGCAAAAAGTGAGCACTTTGTTTGTAGAAATGGCTGAGGCTGATCTAAATGATTTATACGAATAGACAGGTGGAAAATGTGAGACGGCAGATGTATTGTATCGGATGCATTGTGTCTCCTCTCATGTTTGCCCGGGTCGTTTTAATATAATTGGTAAGATTTTAGATAAATAGTAGATGTCTGAGAAGAAGATTAAAAAGTTAATAAATCGCGCAATTGAGGCCGTTTCTTCGGAGATTGAGACCGTGCGTGAAAAACCGGCTCGTGATGTGTTGTTTGATGGCAAGCGGCGCGAAGATCATCCGCCGAACGCTTTTTATTATGAATTTGAGTCGCGTAATACCTCTCTCCGTTTTGCCGAAGTTATCAAAGGAGAGATGGAGGATTATGATGACGAGCTGGAGTTGTATCCGGTGACAGTAGAAGACGAAAAAGTAGTGCTCGATTTTCCCCATAACTTTGGATCTACATTGCCGAAAGTACAGCTGGAGTGGGAGAACGATTTTGTGCTTCAACGGCTGCGTATGGAATTGGAGAACCTGCTTGAATCAAAAGATAAAGAGGCCCGAAAACGGATGGGACGTTTGTTTTATCCCGATCCGGAGAAGCATCATCAACCGGATGAAAATACGCGGGTATTAGATGACAGCAAGCGGAATGAGTCGCAGCATGAGTCGCTGATTAAAGCGTTGCAAAATGAGGTGTTGTATGTCTGGGGGCCGCCGGGTACGGGAAAGACTTCCACGCTGGGATTTATGATTGCCAATTACCTGATTAAGGGAAAGCGTGTGCTGTTTGCGGCTAATACCAATCGAGCGGTGGATGTAGGTTTGCTGAGCGCATTGCAGGCTCTTACATCTATTGAGAAAGAGCATCTGGAGGAAAACGTAACCCGGTTTGGTGAGATGGCGCTGGATAGTGATCGACTGGCTCAGGTGTTATTTGATCAACATGTGGATAAGAAAGAGCGGGAGGGCAAGGAGAAGGCTGGAAATTTGGATAATTTGCTGGGTGAATATCAGAAATTACAGAAGGAAATTGACAACTTGATGGAGCATGGCGAATCGGTTCCGGAGGAGCTCGATGAACGTATCAACATGCTGGGAGATCGTGTTGATGAGCATGGTGGTGAGGCGGCGCTGGAGGAGAAAATTGACCGATTAGTTACGGTTAACGAGCGTGTTGAGCTGGAGAAAATGCAGTTGGTCGCAACAACACTGGCCAAGGTTTGTACTTCGGATTTGTTTGATGGACAAACGTTTGAGGCGGTGGTTATTGATGAGGCGTCAATGGCCAATTTGCCTTACCTGATGGTGCTGGCAGCAAAGGCTAAGTCGCATATTGTGGTAGTGGGCGATCCCATGCAGTTGCCACCCATTGCGTTGACCGATGATGCCCATGCCCGTAAATTTTTGGAGGATGATATTTTTACCTTTGCATCCAATGCGGATACGACGGAAGATCTTTTTGCCTGGCATGATAAAAATCGTCCGCTTACTACGTTTTATGACACGCAATATCGCTTAAATGAGGACTTGGCCGAGGTGCTCAGTACGGTATTTTATGAAGGCCGATTGAAAACAGCTGATGCTGAGGAGCCGCTCGATCCCGCTATCACCCCGCAAGAAAGCAGTACGCCCACCGTCAATGTGATCGACAGTCAGAAATATGGTCCGGTGCTTACTCAAAACGATGAGGGACGTGGATTTAGTCCGGTGAATGAGGTGCATGTTCACATCTTGATTAAGATTGTAAAACGACTGGTGCTGAAAAATCATGTGCCGGTAGAAGAAATTGGAATTATCGTTCCGTTCAGGAGTACGGTTTATGATATCCGGAATGAGTTGTATGAGAATGATTTTGGGATGATTGAGGTCGGAACGATACATACCTTTCAGGGACGGGAAAAAGATGTGATTATTTTTGATACGGTCATGAGCGGGGAGCAACAGTATGGTCGGCGCCGACATTATTCGGTACGTCCGTTTGATGAGGAGAAAAATGGTCTGGCGGTGCCCCGCTTGCTAAATGTAGCTTTTTCGCGAAGTAAGGAACGGCTGGTGCTACTGGCTGATATGAGCCATATCAATAAAGTATATGCGGATAAGTTCTTGGGGCGGCTACTGCGGCGATTTCAAGAACAGGAAAAATAAATTGTTCGTCTGACCGATGGTGAGCCCAGCCAGCAAGTGCCCGGTGTTAATCAAAATCACCTTCTTCGTAGCGACGTGCATATCGTTTTTTATTGATGCGTTTGAAATCAGAAAGTGGCTCTTCGCTTAACGAAGCCACAATCATTTCGCGTTTGCCCAATGCTCCTTGTGTTTTAGCGACATGCCATCCGGCCGACGCCATTGCGCCTTGTACTTTGGAAGCAGCACAGTATGTTGATAGAATAACGTTTTTTCTACTCAGCGAAGCTAATTTTTTAAAGGTTTTTCCGGTCCATAATTCTGGATTTACATCCGGCGAAAAGGCATCCTGAAAAATGTAATCCGTCTGAATTTTTTCGGGATTAAAATCCTCAAATAGCCCTTTAAACAAATGAAGATTAATACTATCAGCAAAAGAAACCTGATTCATCCCATCGGATAAATTGGCAAAAATTTTGGGCAGGTGCTTGGCCAAGTTGGGATGATTAAGATGTTGTTCAAAATTTAGGTTTTGGGCTGTTTCTGTATCAATAGGGAAAGCTTCTATGGAATAGTAGTCGATGCGAACCTCAGTATCTAACTCCTGCCAGTAATCCATAAGCAGGAGAAAGTTAAGCCCGGTACCGAACCCAATTTCCAAGATGGTAATATGATCACGGTTCGTAAGCGCACCCAGCAAACCTGATTGTTCGAAAAAAACGTGTTTGCTTTCTGCTACAGCCCCATTGGGGTTGTGGTAGTGTTGGTCGAATTGTGGGGAGTATAATGTGTGAGAACCGTCGCGCGTTTCTTCAATTTTGGGTTTCTCGTTGGAAGGATCTGACATCAATTGCTGGTGTTGATCGTTACATTTCCATAGCCGCAGCTGATAACAATAGGCACTCCGCCGCCGTTAAGGGTGCCAGTGATATTTTTACGGCTCTTTTCACCATCAAAGGTAAAGGTTTCATCCAAATCTATCGAGGTTGCTTGAATTTCTAAATTGGCAGCAATATCGGAGGGAAGGGTTAACGAGACATTACCGGCCGAAGTGGAAAACCGCAGCTGATTGTTGGCTGAGCGGATTGTTGAAGAGATGTTACCACCAGATGTTTTGGCTGAAATACTGCCACTGACATCCTGAATTTCTATATGGCCGCCCCCGGTTTGGGCCTCAATAGTACCGTTTGTTTGTTCAACTTTAATATGACCTCCGCCCGTTTTTATGGATATATCTCCGGTGATATTATTACCGGTAATATGTCCGCCGGATGTTTTGACCGTTGCATCTCCTTTAATATCGGTTAAGGTGATGTGTCCCCCTGCCGTAATAATTTCTTCGATATTATTTAGCTGCGAAGCAGTAATATGTCCGCCGGATGTATTTACTTTTAGAGCAATATCTTTTGGGATCTCAAGTGTAGCTTCCAGGTTTATTCTTTGTGATAGTGAACTGCCAGTGGTTGTACTAATATTAAAATCAGCATTATCATTTATGATATTTTTTTGGATGCTTAGCTGGTTTGCAATTTCTTTTGGGCTATCAATATCACCAGTGGCGCGGAGAGTAATTTCTCCGTTTGCAGACTCGTTGCCAACAATATTTATATTTCCAAATGGGACATTAAAATTCAGTGCTGAAATTTCTTCAACTGAAAAAGAATCTCTATAGACAAAAACGCCCGAATTTACTTCGGACCATTCGTTTTCATGGATGCTATATTTTTTATTGATATATAGCTTTTTATCCCGTAACCGTACATTAAAATCACTTTGCTCTAATTTTTGAAGCTCTTTTTCAAGCTCCTGCAATTCAATATTTAAACTCTCTTTTTGGAGTTCATTTTGGCTATGCTGTTGAACGAGCTTGTCAATGTTTTTAATCTCGAATTCCAGATGTTCGAGATTTTTGAGATCCTTTAATTTTCGGAGCTCTTTTAGGTTTTCGAGGGATTCAAGATCAGTTAAATCGATAACAATGGCCCCAGGCAGCGATGGTGGGGTGGGAGGCGTAGGAGCTTCGGGATGGGATTGCAAAGCAGTTGCCCTATTGTGGGAGTCTGATGATTCCATATGTTGCATCACATAAATGCCGATGCCCACAAAGGCCAGACCTGCAATGATAATTTCCCAGGATATATTACGCTTGGTCATAATTTTTCACTAAATCTAATGGTCGATATCTTTTTTACTATTTGTAGTACGAATTGGAAAGGACATAAGTTGCAGATTATACTAATATCCTTACGATAAAATTTCTATTATTTAATGAAATTTATCTAAAGAAAATAAAACGAATGGATTTTGCTAATATAAAGGAAAGGGCAGGTGCGTATCATGATAAAATGGTGGAGATCCGACGCCATTTGCATCGTCATCCCGAATTGAGTTACGAAGAACACAAGACGACTGAATTTATTATCGAGCAACTCAAAGGGCTTAGTATTTCGGTTGATTGTCCATTGGATACAGGATGTGTGGGGATTCTTGAAGGTGGGAAGTCTTCTGATAGAGTGGTTGCCCTGCGGGCCGATATTGACGCCTTACCTATTACGGAGGAAGGAGATCATAAAAAAGAATTTATATCGCAGAATGATGGGGTTGCGCATTGTTGCGGACATGATGCACATACCGCGAATTTATTGGGTGCTGCTCATATTTTATCGGATATGCAGGAAGATATTGAAGGCACCGTGCTGCTTGTATTTCAGCCGGGTGAAGAAAAGCTGCCGGGCGGCGGACGCCTGCTTTGTGAGACGGGTTACCTGCAAAATAAAGGGGTAGATGTTATTTACGGATTGCATTCTTATCCGGGCCTGGAGCCGGGCCAGATTGCGGTAAAGGAAGGGCCGTTGATGGCACGACCCGATGAATTTAAAATTGAAGTTATTGGTCAGGGCGGGCATGCTGCAGCACCACATCAGGCCGTAGACCCGGTTGTGATGGCTTCACAAATTGTCAATCAGCTGCAAACTATTGTGAGCCGCAATGTGAATCCAACCGACCCCGCAGTAGTAACGGTTGGAAAAATAAGCGGTGGGTCAGCACACAATATTATCCCGGAAAAAGTAGAGATGCTGGGTACGGTGCGAACCTTTTCGCAGAGTAACGCGGATATGATTAAAGATCGTATTGAGGGAATTGTTAAAGGTGTTACAGAAGCTGCGGGTGGTGGATATGAGTTTGATTTTGATTATGGGTATCCGGCGGTTATAAATACGGACTGGTCAACCCAAAATGTGATTGATGCGGCTGGGAAGTTAATTGGAAAAGATAATATCCAATTGTTAGATGATCCAATCATGGCGGGTGAAGATTTCGCTTTTTATCAGCAGGAATTTCCAGGCACGTTTTTCTTTTTGGGAAGTGGCGGTGAAAAGGCAAATGCCACTTACAGTTGGCACCATCCCAAATACAATATTGATGAGGACTGCCTTACAACAGGTGCCGCATTAATGGCATCGCTTGTTTTTAAGCCAGTTACCGGGAATTAGTTATTTGTTACTGGTTAATTGTTTTGCTATCAACAAATAACTGTCAACTAATAACAAGATTATGTCACAATCCTCTTTCTGGGAGCAGGATTCTTTTTTCAAGTCCTATGATTTGGTCATCGTTGGAGCGGGCATTGTGGGATTGTCATCAGCTTTTTTCTACAAGCAAGAACATCCCGATGCAAGAGTAGCAGTACTTGAACGTGGATTTTTACCGCAGGGGGCCAGTACGCGCAACGCCGGTTTTGCCTGTGTGGGATCAGTTGGGGAACACTTGGCTGATATGGATAAAGAATCTGAACAAAATATCAAGAAGCGAATAAAGCGTCGGTATGATGGGCTGCAACTTTTGAAGAAAACACTCGGTGAAGAGGCGATTGGTTATGAGCATTGCGGGGGATATGAGTTTTTTCGATCTGAGGAGGAATTCGAAAAAGTGGCCGGGGAAATTGACCGGTTTAACGAGTGGATGAATGAGCTGATTGGAGAAGATGAAGTTTATTCTTCCGAGGAGCTGCAAGGCTATCCGGTTATTCGAAATCGATTGGAGGGGGCATTGCATCCCGGCAAAATGATGCAGGCGTTGGGACAAAAAGTGAGTGGGTTGGGCGTGGATATCAAATGGAATAGCAAGGTTGAAAAAGTAGCTGAGGATGGCGCTGTTGCTATTGCGGGCGGTCCCGAACTGCGTGCAGATAAAGTGCTGTTTGCTGCTAATGGATTTGTGCGCCGCTTGCTTCCCAATGTAGATATTAAGCCGGCACGCGGACTGATAATGGTAACAAGCGAGCAAAAGAATTTACCATGGAAAGGTATTTTTCATCATGATAAAGGATATATTTACTTCAGGAATGTAGGAGGTCGATTACTTATTGGAGGGGCACGAAACCTGGATATTGAAGGAGAGGAGACCGATCAGTTTGGGACTAATATGACGATTAAATCTCATTTAGAATCGTTTGTTTCAGAGGTGCTTAAGTTTGGTACGGATTGGAAGGTTGATTATCAATGGTCTGGGATTATGGGGTTTACCCCAACGAAAACGCCCATTATAAAACAGCTGGATGAACGCCGTTATCTTGCAGCAGGATTAAGCGGTATGGGGATCGCCATTGGGATGGAAGTGGGGCAGGGCACTGCGAAAATGATTACCTGAATTAACTTTGTAGGCTGTATGGGAACAGTTCGTTAGGTCTGATTTCTTTTGGCATCAACCACATCTTCGGCTGTTTGTTGTTGTCCCATAGGTTCTGGACTGTGGCACTGCCGAACAATTTGTTTAATACGATCCGATGGTTCTTCGGTGAGTAGTGAAACGATAATGGTAACCAAAAATACAATGACAACACCTGCTAATGCTGCTCCAATGGCGGGAAATATATCCCCGAAAACAGGGAGTATCACTCCGCCTTCACCGGTAAGGTCTTCTAAGAAACTGATGTAGCTGGGCATCACTTCGTTGAAGATGGCACTAAACCAAATTACAAGTCCGGTAATCATACCGGCAAGTGCTCCCTGACGATTCGTGCGCTCCCACCACATCCCCAAAAAGAACATCGGGAATAAAACAAGCCCGGCCAGTGAGAAAGCATAGGCAACAAGTTCGCCGACAAGAGCTGGTGGGTTGAGGGCCGTAACCGTGACAAAAGCTCCGAGAATTACAATAACAGCGCGTCCTACAAATACTTGCTGGCGCTGACTTGCTTCGGGGTTGATGATGTTGGTATAAATATCGTGGGCGGCGGCCGATGACGAGGCAATAAATAATCCGGCCGTGGTTGCGATGGCAGCGGCAATTCCTCCTGCTGCTACAAAGCCAACAAACCACGACGGGAGATTTGCGAGCTGGGCTGCAAGGACGACAATGACGTCCCCTTCGGCACCACTCATGCCATTAGCGCCATAGACGTTACCAACTGTTTCATTGTATAGGTCGGTTCCAAAAGCTGCAAAAGCGGGTGCGCTTAAATAGAGCAGACAAATGAAAAATAATCCCCAGACTGTTGACCAACGAGCAATCCGTTCATTTTCTACGGTATAAAATCGTACTAACACGTGGGGAAGTCCACAGGTACCTATGATAAGTGAGAAAGCAGTTGCAATCCACAAGTAGTAACTGCCGTTGACGAAAGGTTCAGAAAATTCTGAGCCGAGTTTGCTGAAAAGCGCGCCGTATTCAATTTGCGGAAGAAAAACGGAATAGCCTTGCGTATATCCAACGGCGTAAAGGCCAGCCAAAAATGCAACAATGAGGATGATATACTGGACAGCCATATTTTTGGTGGCACCAAGCATACCTGATAAAGCTACATACCCGACGGTGATCCCCATTAAAAGAAGAACCATCACCGTATAGTCTCCTCCAAAAATATACATTCCAACTAACCCCATGCCGCGAGCCTGCCCTACTGCGTAAACAAATCCGATGAGCATGGTCGTCAGGGCAGCAATGGCACGGGCAGTATCGGAATTAAAGCGATCGCCGACAAAATCGGGGGCAGTATACTTGCCAAAGCGACGCATTTGGGACGAGAGAAAAATAAGCAGAATAAAATAGCCGGTTGACCAACCGATAACGAAGGCCAATCCATAAAAACCCGAAAGTGCAATAAGAGCGGCCATGCCCAGATACGAGGCGGCCGACATCCAGTTAGCGCCAATAGCCATACCGTTTTCGACGATTCCAATAGAACGTCCGGCCACCCAGAGGTTATCCGTATCAGCAATGCGGTACAAATACCCGATCACCAAAAACAACACCAGCATGGCAATACTAATCAATGCCGGTACCAGCTTAAAGGAAGAGTCGAGTGCTTCGGGAAGGAGTTGAAGGAGTGAAAAAATCATTCAGTTCCCTTTTTGGTTGCGATTGATTCAGGCCCGGCCGTGTGTTGGATATCATATCTCTCATCCATCTGATCTCGTTTCCGAGCATAAATAAAGGAGAGGATTAAGGCACCCAGCGGTCCACCTATAGCCGTTAGAAAATAGTGGAGGGGAAATCCCAGGAAGGTAATATTTGCCATGATTTCTGGGATAAAAAAAGTTACCGTTACGGGACCAAAGACAATAGCTACCCAAGCTGCAAATAGCCACCAGATTACTTTGAGATGCTCCCGCATAAAAGGAGTAGATGGAGCAAAAATATTAACTTTAGATTCCAGGTAGTTAACCGAATTATTGGTATCTGATCGTTTTGACTGTTCCATCACACTATTGATCCCGGTTGATATTAATGTCCCCTGTTTTTCATTTCTACAATCATATAAAAATGTGGTGAGTATAAAAAATTGGTTGATTAGCCCTATCTATGTTAACTGGAATAAAGGAATGTGATTTGTATACATTTTTTGTACCCTTTGAAACATACTGTTTTTAATAGTCTTGGAGACCATACCTATGATAAGCCGGAAAAAATTTTTGAAGATGAGTGCCCTTGGCGGATTCTTACCTTTTAACAAATGGTCGCAAGAAAGTAATGCCCAACCACCTAAAGGCAATAAGCCCGTTGTAGTATCAACATGGAATTTTGGTAAAGAGGCTAATAAGGCGGCATGGAATATTTTATCTGGCAATGGTTCGGCGTTGGATGCCGTAGAAGCCGGAGCCCGAGTGCCGGAAGGGAATCCCGATATACGGACAGTAGGGTATGGCGGTCGGCCCGATCGTGATGGTTTTGTTACGCTCGATGCCTGTATTATGGATCAAAATGATCAGTGCGGATCGGTGGCAGCTCTGCAGCATATAAAGCATCCTATTTCGGTAGCGCGAAAAGTGAAGGAAGAATCGCCGCATGTGATGTTGGTAGCAGATGGTGCTCTTGACTTTGCTGTTTCGCAGGGATTTGAAAAGGAAGATCTGTTAACCGAAGAGTCACGAAAAGACTGGGAAGCATGGAAGGAGGATGCGGATTATAGTCCCGAAATAAATATCGAAAATCACGATACCATTGGGATGGTAGCGATTGATAGTAAGGGCAATCTTTCGGGGGCTTGTACTACCAGCGGTATGGCATGGAAAATGCATGGACGTGTGGGCGATTCGCCTCTCATTGGATCTGGATTATTTGTTGATAACGATGTTGGTGCAGCTGCCGCAACAGGATTGGGCGAAGAAATTATTCGTGTGAATGGAAGTCACCTGGTTGTCGAAAATATGCGCCGCGGCGATTCGCCCGAGATGGCTTGTAAACATGCGGTGGAGCGCATTGTTAGTAAAAATGATTCAGTGGATGGTATTCAGGTTGGATTTATTGCAGTTAATAAAGAAGGAGCCTATGGAGGTTATAGCATCCAAGAGGGATTTAGTTTTGCCGTTCGTAATTCTAAAGAGGATAAATTAGTTGATGCACCGCATTTGAATTAATAATGCTGTAGGTTGTGGCTATATGCCAGAACTGGTTAGCCTATAGAGCAGGACTAAGAAATGGGATGCCAAGGTTTAATCCGCGGAGAATAAGTATGATACCTACGAGAGCAATAAAGTAAGGAGAGAGATTTTTGAGTCGCTGCCGCCATACCGCAGAAATAAGGCCACCTGCCAAGCTTACTGCTAACATCGCGGGTATGGTTCCAAATCCAAATCCAGCCATAAAAAACATACTATCACTAACTGTTCCCAAAGTAAGGGCTGATGTGAGGGCCAGGTAAACGAATCCGCAAGGGAGAAATCCGTTGAGGATGCCAATCAAAAAAAGAGATTCGATATTTCCATTTCCGAAAAGATTTTTCATGTTGCCGGTGATCTTACCAATTAATGAAAAAGAGTAAGACTCTAATTTGGTAAGGATTACTCGAATATTTTTCCAAGCTAAAGTGAGTAAAAGTAAAATACCTACACCGATCGAAAGCCCCTGTTGGTAACCGCTGATTGAGATCATGGTACTGAGTAAGCCTACTGCGCCTCCTAATAGAGTATAGGTGATCACACGGCCAATATTATAGGCGGCTCGCGATCCTAAAAAATAAAGCTTTTCTGCCGATTTTTGAGGCAATGAAAGTGCTAATGGGCCGCACATGCCAATGCAGTGAAAGCTACCCAGAAAACCAAATGCGAGTCCGGCAAAAATCCATTCCATGGAAGTTCAATCTTTTTATAAGTTGTGAAATATTGAAAAGTAATTGTAGTGAAGAACCACAGAAATGGTTGTTATAAGTGGAAGTATATCAGCATTAAAAAATGAATCTAAATTTGAAATTCTGGTTGAAGTTATAGCTATTTAGTACTTAATTGTCCTAAACAATTGAGGCATAAAAATTAATAAAAAAAATACTTATCACTATGCCCGAAGATTTAAGCCAACCACCCGAAAGTAACGAATCTGGGAAAAATTGGGAGGAGCATAATCCGGACATCGAGCGTGAAATAACAATTGATGAATTCCAACCTTATGGCACATTGACACTTACTCTTCTCTATTTTTTGATTGTGGCCCTTATGTGGGTCTTTATGTATTTCATTGAGTTCGGCGGCAATGCACCTTCCATTATAGAATAGTTAACAAGCGAAAATTATGCATATACATAAGTTTGAACAATTTTGGATAAAGTTATCCTTTGTACTGATTGCTTTTTTCATTGCTACCGTGGTGTATGGGTTTGTAGCAATGGATCTAAAAGTAATTGGAGATCATGCCACCATCGATCCGCAAAATTTGCAGGAAACCAAGTTCGGAAATCCGGGTGTGCGTGAGGTGACGAAAAACGGGCAAACCGAATATGAGGTGTATGTCCAAACAATTCAGTTCGCGTATAGTCCAGGGACGGCTGAACCGATTGTAGTTCCTGCCAATACTCGTGTAACATTTTATATCACTAGTCCAGATGTATTACACGGTTTTGATGTAGCTGGCACAAATTTAAATACGATGGCAATACCGGGTCAAGTAGCAAAAATGACTACCATTTTTCCTGAATCAAGGGAATACGGTATTGTTTGTAATGAATATTGCGGACCAGCCCACCATATTATGGAGGGGATAATTAAGGTAGTACCTAAATCTGAGTTTGATAAAAGTAATCTGGTAGAATGACATTTATACATAAATATCCAAAAGCTGCAAAAGTTGCTAAGGCTAATTTCGTTGTCGCGTTTATAGCGCTTGCTATCGGGGGATTTTTTGGCTTTGTACAAGCGTTGCACCGGACCGATGTATTTCGAGGATTCTTTAATTCCGGCGAATATTATACGCTGTTAACAGGCCACGGTGTATTGCTGGCGCTTATATTTACCACCTTTTTTATTGCTGGGCTATTTGTATGGGGAGTGACCCGAAGTCTTGACCGCGAGCCCGAAAACATGTCCTATACATGGTCATGGTTTTGGTTAATGACAATTGGGACTGTTATGGCGACAGTGGCTATTTTGGGCGGACTTGTTCCGGATAGTTCGATACGAGCTGCGGTGCTCTATACCTTTTACCCGCCCCTGCAGGCTCATCCGCTGTTTTATATAGGGTTGGCGTTAGTATTGGTAGGATCATGGATGGCTGGAGCCGACTGGTTTTGGTCGTACCGTAAATGGCGGAAAGGTAGCCCTGATGAGAGAGTTCCCATTCTTACCTTTATGGCATTATTTACGATGCTAATGTGGTATGTTTGTACTATTGGATTAGCGTTAGAAGTGGTCGGCTTGCTGATACCTTGGTCTCTTGGTTGGGTTACTGAAATTGAGCCGTTATTACCGCGAACGCTTTTCTGGTTCTTTGGTCATGCAGTGGTATACTTTTGGTTGCTACCAGCCTACTACGTATGGTATGCAATTCTTCCCAAACTTTCCGGTGGACGACTGTTTAGCGATTCGATGACACGCATCGTCTTCATCATATTCTTGTTACTTTCAACACCTGTGGGATATCACCACCAGTATGCCGATGCAGGTATTTCCGTGGGCTTTAAATTCTATGCAATGGCAACAACTATGTTGCTGTTACTCCCCAGTTTGATAACGCTTTTTACGGTAGTAGCCAGTATGGAGCACGGCGCCCGTCAGCGTGGTGGAAAAGGATATCTCAAATGGATAGGAAAGCTTCCATGGGACAAACCTGCTTTTGTAGGATGTGCACTGGCCGGTATTATGTTTGCTGCCGGTGGTTTTAGCGGTATGATTAACGCCGGAATGAATATTAATATCCTTATTCATAATACTATTTGGGTGCCTGGTCATTTTCACTTAACTGTTGGTACGGCCGTAGCACTTACGTTTATGGCTATAACCTATTGGTTGTTACCGCAATTGACGGGCAGAAAGCTTAAATTTAAAACTCTGGCGCTGATTCAGCCCTATGCTTGGTTCCTGGGTATGACGTTGATGTCGAATGCCATGCACCGAGCTGGACTTGCCGGTGTGCCCCGTCGTACGGCCGAACCGCAATACAGTGGGTTTGAATTTGAACCTATTTTTGGAACAATGGCCGAGATGGACTGGCAGATAGCTATTGGGGGAACCATTTTAACGATTTCGCTAATCCTGTTCTTATGGGTTGTTATAGCATCATGGATGGCTGGGCAAAAATCCGATAAGCCTGTGGATGATCATATTCCCGAGCCGCTGTCTGGGGTAGAACATACGCCGGCTATTCTGGACAACATGAAGCTCTGGTTTACATTAGCGTTGATATTAGTAATTCTGGCCTACGCTTTCCCATTGTTGGAGATGGTTGCCGATGGCATCTTTGAACCTGGAGCTCTTCCTCGACCCTCATAATCGATAGTACTATTGTTAGATGAATAAAGTCCTTGTCTGTTCTAAGTGGGAAACGGACAGGGACTTTTTAATTTTAGTTAGCATTTGTTTGCAAAGTCTACGACACATACAACTATGGCAGAAGAAACTTCCAATAACTCGACCAAAAGGCTGGTCAAAATTTTAGTGATTGTAGGGATTGGCATTCCGGTGCTGGTCGAACTTATGACCTTATTTAATCTTATAAATGTGCAGATTTTTGATGATGAAAAATCAGATGAACAAGCGTCTGCTAAGGTAGAGGAGGTACGTGGTGTTAGTGAAGGCGACACTCTTTTTAAGGGTCAGCCGACACCTATTATTATTGATAGACTTCGAATAAAGGTAGATGCTCAGGATTGGCGATTTGAGATTGGTCTCCGCGCATTAGACAGCTTAACGCAAGATGAGTTACAAGTAAAAGTGGATAGTTTACAGTTGCAGAGTGAAGAAATGCTATTGGGCGATCAGAATCGTTTTTGGCAAATACAAAACCAACGGCCACTCAATATTTTGGCTGAGTGGGAATTGCCGAATGGAGATATTCCTCAAAAGTTGTTTATAAGTGCAGTTCAGGTAAATGGAGAGAATGGTCGGCGCCATGAGGTTGTGCCCTTGGATAAAATTCCTGTTCGATATAACCAACAGTAACTTATGTATTTGTGATTGCCATATCTCGTGATGAGTTGCTTACAACCAATAGGCTACTTGTGGCCATCGCAACGGCAGCAAAAAGAGGGTTGATGGTGCCGGCAATAGCCAGGGGAATCGTAATAATATTATAGAGAAAAGCCCATCCCAGGTTTTGGCGAATCCGATGTTTGGTCAGTTTAATTACTTTAAAGGTGGCGGGAATCAACTCTAACCTATCACTTGGAATAATTACATGTGCTGATTCTGCAGCGATAGCTGTAAGGTCGCCAAATGCTATACCAAGGTCAGCCTGGGCCAGTGCAGGGGCATCATTACTGCCGTCCCCAACCATCGCAATGCGGCCAAATCTTCTAAGTTCTTGAATAATATTTGATTTCGAATCGGGAAGTGTTTCAGTAAACAGGAAATCAGGATTTAACTTGTTTTGTATGGCTTCTCCGGCTTGATCACTGTCACCGGTTATGACTGCTACTTTTTTTCCGTCTTCTTGCAGGTTGTTTACGGTGGTAAATGCTTGATCGCGAAGTCGATCCCCGACTACAAGAATAGAATGGATTACCCCAGCCCAGCCCACGGCAACAGGTAGACCTGCTTGTTCTCTTGAATTATTAATTTTTTTCCATTGAGAATCAGTAAACTCAAACTGTAGTTGTTGCAGCCATTCGGGTTGTCCAACGAAAACCTGTTTTTCATCAATTATACCACTAATTCCCTGGGAGGTATTTTTAAATTCAGTCACCTTTTTTTGGACATTTTTATATGTGGCAGCAATCGGTTCAGCAATAGGGTGTGAGGAATACTGCTCCAACAGTGCAGCATAACGGAGCGATTGCTCATCATTGCCTTTATCCAACAGGTACATTTGGCCGGTTGTTAGGGTTCCAGTTTTGTCGAAAGCTACGGTGCTGGTATCGCTTTTTTCTTCAAAGACAGCCGCTGTTTTAAACATGATTTCATGCTTTAATCCACTTCGGATACCCGAAGCAATAGCCAGTGGGGTAGCCAGTCCCAATGCACAGGGACACGAAACAATAAGTACCGCAAGGGAAGCAAGCATGGCATCAGTGGTTCCGGCACCGATGAACAAGTGATAGCCAAAAGTAATGCATCCCAACATAAGTACTGCTGGCACAAACCAAGCCGCAATACGGTCAGCCAATCGCTGTTGTCCCGGTCGGGCTGATTGGATGTTCCACATCATGCGCATCAATTCATCGATTGTACTCGTGACGGATTCACCGATTTGAACTGTCAGTGCATTGGTCTTCAAAATAGTGCCGCTAAGCACCTTATCACCTTCTTTTTTGGATACCGGCATAGATTCTCCCGTCATGAGGGCCTCGTTAACTACTCCATTTCCATCGATGATTGTACCGTCAATGGGGATGCGTTCTCCGGCTTTAACTAAGATGCAAGCACCGGGAGAAAGGTCTTTAATATCCGTTTGGTAGGATTTTCCATTTTTAATGAGCCGAGCGTGCTGAATCTGTTTTTCAGTAAGTTTTTCCAGTAGGTTTTGTTTTCCTGAGCGGATCTTTTTCTCATAGTAGTTGCCAATCGAAACTACCAACACAATAGCCATGGTCACATCAAAATAAACCTCGCTGGAACCGGTAAGCAGTGCACCCACGCTATATAGATATGCACTGACGGCGGCAATGGTGATCAATAAATCCATATTGGGTTTTAAAACGGACACGGATACCCATGCCCCGCGCAAAATAGGAAAACCGGTATACCCCAAAACAAAACTGGTCATCACAAAAATATTTGAAACAAAAAACAGTTTTTCGGCTTCAGTAAGAGGAACGATCCCCGCGTTGCCAAGATAGGTGGGATATAAAAAAAGAACATATAATAGAAGCCCCATGATGCCGAAAAAACCACCGATAATGAGGCGGGCAATTTCGTTGAGTTGTTCTTCTTTTTGGGTAGATTCTACATTCCGAAAGCGGTATCCAAATTTACTCAGTTTGTGGGGAAGCTGATCCACGTTGATACGATCTGGATCATAGTAAACCTTAACCATTTCGGAAGCATAGCTTGCTTCACTTTTGTGAATACCCTCTTGTCGATTAGCCAACGTTTCCAGGAATGATTCGCAGGTGGCACAGTGCATTCCACTAACCTTGAAAAAAGTTTCTTCATAGCTGTCGGGCAATTTATCGGCTTCCTTCTCACTGTGCCTTTTTTGTATAGTTTGACGTCGTAGCTGTTCGGCTTGTTTTTCATCCATTTCCTGCAATAGCTTATATACATGCAGACAACCCGAGCAGCAGAAAAGGCCATTAATATTGGGGTCTTTGATGGGCGGATCAGGAACTTCAAGTTCGCAAAGTGCACATTTTTTTTGTTCAGCCATATCAATGTTGTAGGTCCAGAAATTCTCTGTAGATATCCAGGAACTCATTTAGCATCATAGCGGTGGCTCCCCAAAGGGGTACTTCGTGGACATCCCAATAGGGAACTTTGTAGGTGTAGGAATGGAGGTCCCAATCTTCAACAGTGATATTTTTTTTCTGTACGAGTGATTGAAGCTCTACGGTAAAAACTTCCTCTACTTCAGCAGGATTAAGTTTAAATTCGGGACGGTGATCAGTAAATCCTACAAATGGAGTAACTAAATTATTCGAGTGCTGGACATACAGGTCGCTTAGCTTTCCGATGATGGTGACAGTTTCTGGAGAAATATCTACCTCTTCCTTGGCTTCGCGCAGTGCGGTTTGCTGAAGAGATTCTCCTTCTTCAGTTCGCCCGCCGGGAAAGCTGATCTGCCCGCCATGATCAATATCACGGCTTCTTAGTGTTAAGACCAGCTCTAATTCCTGCTCTTCATTGGGGAACAGTAATGCTAAGACGCTACTTTTCTGGGCGTTATCAGGAGGCTCCATTTGACGAATATTTCCACCATCGACCGGGCGGGGAGCCATTTTAATCTGGGCTTTTTGGCCAGGCAAATTTTGGGATAATCGTCTTTTTAAGAAGGAGATTAACTCATGCATTACCATTTGGTGGGACTTATTCAAAACAGTATCCCTTTTCTGTGGAAAAGTTACGCTGCGTTATAATTTTTGAGGACAACATAAAAATTATGTTTCAAAAAACGAGTATTGGAAAAGGTAACTAAATATTTAAGTAAATCGGAATACTGCACTCCTTTGAAACAAGGGAGGACGGTTTGAAAAGTAGATGAAGGGTTAAATTTGTAACAAAATGTAAAATATATACTCGTGTTATGTAATAAGGCCACTGCCTTATAAAGTAAATCTAAACAGTTGTAAGGTTAATATAGTAATCCCTATTCGGGATGATGCCTTATTACTATTAGGACTTACAAGCATGTAAGTATAATTTTAATAAATCACATATTTTTATGTCATTTAAAAGCTTATCGAAATATACCACAATATTAGTTGTTGCTCTTTTAGTAGTAACAAGTTGTGATCAGCCGACAGAAGTAGAAAAATCAGAACCCTCGCTTGACGAAAAAGCAGAGCAGTTAAAAAAGAAACAGGGTCAAGCTATTGAAGGACAATATATTGTTGTACTGGATGATAAAATGCAGCAAGGAAAGGCACGCGCTGATGACATGAAGGCCAAGATTGCTAATGTAGCCAGTAAGTACAAAGTGTCGAATGAGGCAATTTCAAGCCGATATTCAAATGCTATTGGTGGATTTGCTGCCAAGCTTTCGGCAAAACAGCTGGATGACCTGAGAAGCGATGATGCTGTAAAATACATTGAGCAAGATCGAATTGTAATGCTTTCTCCCCCCGAAGCTACCGACTCCTTCTGGTGCATTTATTTTGGAATCGGGTGTGATACCAGCGGTGGTGATCCACAAGTTACACCTTATGGTATTGATCGCGTTGGTGGTGCAGTAGATGGATCGGGACTTACAGCCTGGGTTATCGATAGTGGGGTAGATCTCGATCATGATGATTTAAATGTGGATACCCAACGTAGTACTTCATTCGTATCAACTGAAAGTTCTGCTGATGACGGCAATGGTCATGGTACACATGTAGCAGGAACGATTGCTGCTCTTGATAATGATATTGATGTTATAGGTGTTGCTGCCGGCGCTACGGTTGTGGGGGTTAAGGTTCTTGACAGTAGTGGCAGTGGATCGTATTCCGGAGTCATTGATGGAATTGATTATGTGGCTGCTAATGCATCGTCGGGAGATGTGGCAAATATGAGCCTTGGTGGTAGTACCTCGCAAGCAGTAGATGATGCCGTACGGAACGCCGCTGACCAAGGTATAAATTTCGCTGTTGCTGCTGGAAATGATAGCGAAGATGCTAATAACTCTTCACCAGCACGTGTTGAATATAATAACGTATATACTATTTCAGCTATAGATTCGAACGATGATTTTGCGTCATTTTCGAATTATGCGAATCCGCCGATAGAATATGCTGCTCCTGGGGTTGATGTTGAATCCTTATGGAAAAACAATGGGGTGAATACGATAAGTGGTACGTCGATGGCCAGTCCACATGCTGCTGCCGTATTGCTATTAACAAATGGAAGTCCATCAAGCGACGGTACAGCAAATGGAGATCCTGATGGCACTCCTGATCCCATTATTCATCAATAAGTAAGACCTTAAAAAATTATTATAAAGATAAAGGCATCCACCCGTAAAAGGTGGGTGTCTTTTTTAATTCAAGGTTTTTGTGGGATGCGTCTAAAACAACGGTTAGGCTTCACGAAGAGGGAACATCAACTATAATTTCAGTCTGCAGTTAAAGCATTAAAAAAAATTAATCTTTAACATTGATTTAATTCGTAACAAACAGGGCCTTTTACAATCTTTAATATCTATAGCAGGATATTTGATCGCTCAATTTCTTTAGGGTAACTGATCAGAAAATAAAGTCCTGCTTAACATGTCCGTAAAATAAGCGGACTTAATTTTAATGAAATCAGGGATAAATTATGCGAAATGCATTTTTTAAAACAACCTTGGTTATTGCATTGGTAGTTTTTGGGATCACAGCATGTGATCAGCCTACGACCAATGTTGATCAAGTAGAAGAAGAAAAAGAACTAAAATCAGAAACAGCTCAGGCTATTGATGGGCAATACATTGTGGTTTTTAAGGACAAAGACTCACAAGGTAAAGCCATAGGTTCTGATATATCGAAGGTTAAAGATATACGGAACAAAATGTTTTCCGACTATAGTATTAAAAAAGAGTCGGTACTGGGTGAATATAATGTAGCCTTAAAAGGTTTTGCAGCCCACTTGAGCGAAAGCCAGTTAGCAGATCTGCGTAATGATGATCGAGTCGATTACATCGAGAAAGATCAGATGTTCACTTTAGCGCCTCCGGGAGCATGTTCTCCTTGGCCGGGATGTCGTGATGATGATGGCGGTGGAGATGACGGAAGTAATCAGGTTACTCCCTGGGGTATCGACCGTGTAGGTGGTGCCACAGCCAGCAATGGTACGGCTTGGGTTATTGATACCGGCATTGACTTAGATCACCCTGACTTAAATGTAGATACAGGTAATAGTGCCGTATTTGTAGGTAGTGGCCCCGGATCTGATACTCCAGATGACGGAAATGGTCACGGTACACATGTTGCTGGCACAATTGCAGCTATAGATAATGATCGTGATGTAGTTGGTGTAGCAGCTGGAGCTACAGTTGTAGCGGTTAAAGTTCTTGATGATCGTGGAAGCGGTTCCTATTCTGGGGTCATTGATGGTATTGATTATGTTGCTCAAAATGCCTCAGCTGGAGATGTGGCAAATATGAGTCTTGGCGGGGGCACTTCTAATGCTGTTGATGATGCGGTACGCAATGCTGCAGATCAAGGTGTGTTATTTGCTATTGCAGCTGGTAATGATGGTGACGATGCCAATAATTACTCTCCCGCACGTGTTGAGTACAACAACGTTTGGACAGTTTCTGCTACTGACGAAAGTGACGTGTTTGCTTCATTTTCGAACTGGTCAGGACCTACAGATCCGCCCGTAGAATATGCAGCTCCAGGTGTTGATATTTTATCTCTTTGGTTAGATGGTGGTACCGACACAATCAGTGGAACCTCAATGGCAAGTCCTCACGTAGCAGGTGTATTACTTGCAACCGGAGGTAGTCCTACAAGCAATGGGTCGGCTTCAGGTGATCCTGATGGTGATCCTGATCCTATCGTATCCCAATAAACGATTAGGACATTATTCGATTCTGGCATCCATCTGTAAAGGTGGGTGCCTTTTTATTTAGGATGAACTTTATTAGGCCCCTCAGAGTTCGTATTTTCTGCATTTTGTGTATCAAACTACAGATTGAATAATCTTAATTCTTTATGAAAAAGAAGTACAATGTTTACGGCATCGGTAATGCTCTTGTAGATATGGAGTTTGAGGTTAAGGATGAGTTTTTCGAAAAACACGATGTCGAGAAAGGAGTCATGACCTTAGTTGACGAAGAAACCCAGTCGAGATTAATTAATGATATTAGAAGAGAGGAGACCATTGAAAAGCCCGGCGGCTCGGCAGCAAATACTATATTTGCTGTCAGTCAGTTTGGGGGCAAGGCTTTCTATTCTTGTAAAGTAGCGAACGATCCTTTTGGTGATTTGTACCTTGAGGATATGAAAGAGGCAGGGATAGACACTAACTTTGATCGCCAAGAGCGTGAGGACGGAATTACGGGGAAATGCTTGGTAATGGTTACGGATGACGCTGAGCGGACAATGAATACTTATTTAGGAATCACCCAGAACTTATCTACAAAAGAGATTGATGAATTAGCGATTCGCAATTCGCAATACGTATATATCGAAGGCTATCTTGTGACATCAGATAGTGGTTTTAAGGCGATGAAACAGACTAAAAAGGTAGCACAAGAGAATAATGTAAAGACAGCCCTTACTTTGTCAGACCCGGCAATTGCGGAAGGGTTCAAAGATCGGTTTGAAGAAATTATTGGAGCTTCTGTCGATTTATTGTTCTGCAATGAGCAGGAGGCTAAAATTTATACGGGCAAAGATGACGTGATGGAGGCCCGTGAAGTTCTCAAAAAAGATGCCAAACGTTTTGTAATTACGCAGGGTGCCAATGGTGCTATAATTTATGACGGTGACACCTTTATTGATATTGAGCCTTATGAGGTAAATGCAGTAGATACCAATGGTGCCGGTGATATGTATGCGGGTGCCTTTTTGTATGGCATTACTAATGGAATGGGCTTTGCCGGAGCAGGAAAATTAGCCAGCCTGGCAGGTTCAAAGGTCGTATCACAATTTGGTCCGCGCTTAAAATGGCATCAGATGCAGGATATTTTGAACGATGTAAAAGATGCCGAATAAATAATACCTGACAGGAGAATGAAGAAAATTATTTTAGCATCACGAAATAAGCATAAAATTGAAGAGCTTCGAGCTACCTTAAAACCACTGGGGATTGAGCTAAAATCGACGTATGATTTTCCAGATCTCGAAGAGGTTGTTGAAGATAGGGAAACGCTCGAGGGCAATGCGTTAAAAAAAGCCCAGTATGTTTATGAGGAAACAGGCTTACCTGCTCTTTCCGATGATACCGGGCTGGAAGTGGATGCCTTAAATGGACGTCCCGGAGTATATTCGGCACGCTATGCGGGGGAAGAGGCTACGGATCAAGAAAATGTTGATAAATTGTTGGATGAGCTGTCCGATGTTCCTTTGGAACGCAGGGGTGCCCAATTTAGAACGGTGGCTGCTTTTGTTACTAATAATGGACCCAACACATTTGAAGGCATTTGTCGGGGGACGATCATTACAAAGGAAAGAGGAACCAAGGGATTTGGTTATGATCCTGTATTTGTCCCGGCATCTTACAAAAAAACATTTTCAGAGTTAGATGCTGATGAAAAAAATCGGATAAGCCATAGGGGCAAAGCCATTCAAAAAGTGGTCAACTTTTTGCAAAAACAGACTTGCTGACCTTCCGTCTAATATTTGGAACCGTTTCCATCTCTATTTTTAGCATTAATTCTATCAAGAAAGTTGTTTGATAATTTTTTTTTCGACATCTATGGCATTGATTTAGATCAAAACAAATTAATTGTTCATAGAAATGGAGAATGTTGTTGTTGGAATTGATGTAGGAGGAACGAGCACAAAATATGGATTTGTGACCCGTTCCGGCGAACTTTTGGCTTCTGATGCAATACCTACCAATTCTGAAAATTCTTATCAGACCTTTTTTACTCATCTATATAAGAAGATAGATGGACTGAAAGAAAAGCTTGGTATCCCAGTTGAAATAAAGGGAATCGGTGTTGGGGCTCCAGCTGGAAATAATGTAACAGGTACAATTGATGAGGCTTCGAATTTGAACTGGGAGGGTTCCATTCCTGTGACAGAAATATTAGAGTCAGTAGCTAACAAGAGAGTAGTATTGACTAATGACGCCAATGCTGCAACAATAGGAGAGATGTTATATGGGGCGGGACAAAATTTGGAAAATTTCATCTCCTTGACATTAGGCACTGGGCTTGGAAGCGGTATTGTGCTAAATAAAAAGCTCATCGTTGGACAAAATGGTCATGCCGGAGAAATAGGTCATACTACGGTTTTTCATAATGGGAGATCATGTACCTGTGGTCGACGAGGTTGCCTCGAAACATATGTTTCGGCACCGGGATTGATAAAAACTGTTAATGAGCTTGCCGAAACCACCGAGCTTGAAAGTGAGTTGAGAGATTTGTCAGCTAATCAATTAAATGCGAAAAGAATTACAGGAGCTGCCAAAGATGGGGACGTGCTGGCGCTAAAAGCCTTTGAGTTTACGGGACGAATATTGGGACTGAAATTAGCGGATATCGTTACCTGTATAAATCCCGAAGCAATCATACTAACCGGTGGATTGTCAAAAGCCGGTTCATTAATAGTTGAGCCTGCCAAGAAACACATGGAAGATCAACTGCTGGATATTTTTAAAGATCAGGTTGATATTTCACTTTCCACGCTAACCGAAAAAAACGCTGCTATTTTAGGAGCGGGAGCTTTTATCTGGAAAGAGCTGGAGGAAAAAGAACTTATCAAAAGTTATTAACTAAATCTTTATAGTAAGGTAATGGATAAGGTAAAAAGTACAATTAGTTTTATTGCCGTTTTTGTATTTAGTGTATCCCATTTCTTTGGTATTGCTAACGCCCAGCATCGAAGCCCATCTATAGAGTTTAATCCCCAAAATTATGTTAGTGTTAAAATAACTGATTCTTTAAAAATTGATGGGCGCTTGGAGGAACACAGTTGGAAAAAGGTGAACTGGACAGATTCTTTTTTAGATATAGAAGGTGAAACAGCAGAGCAACCTCGTTACGATACCAAAGTTAAAATGCTCTGGGATGACCAATACTTCTATATCGCTGCCAACATAGAAGAACCAAACCTGTGGGCTACGCTTGATGAAAGAGATGCGATTATTTTTCACGAAAATAATTTCGAGGTTTTTATAGATCCCGATGGTGATACTCATAATTATTATGAGTTTGAAGTGAACGCCTTGGGCACATATTGGGACCTGATGTTGACCAAGCCATATCGGGATGGAGGCAAAGCAATTGATGCCTGGGATATTAGGGATATAAAAGTAGGAATTGATCTCAAAGGAACATTGAATCATCCTTCAGACCGAGATTCAGGCTGGACAGTTGAGCTGGCTATACCGTGGAAGGCGTTAGAGGAAGCGGCGCCAGAGGGGAGAAAGCCAAAGAGTGGTGAGTTCTGGAGAGTAAACTTTTCCAGGGTAGAATGGAAGATAGCACCCCAGAACGGTGAATATGTGAAACAGAGTGATACTGAAGATAACTGGACGTGGTCGCCGCAGGGACTTATAAACATGCATTATCCGGAAATGTGGGGATACGTACTGTTTGCTGAGGGTAAGGATAATAGTCAGTTGCAAATTGATGATGCTCTCGGATTGAAAATTAAAGAGCAGATAAAGTGGTATTTAAGACAACTTTATTATCAACAACAGGAGTATTGGGATAAGAATGGAAGCTACACATCTGATTTTTCGGAGCTCAATCAAAGGGAATTGCAAAATGATATGAGTTCACAAGTAGATTTTGAACAATGGTCAGAGCCAGAGATCCATGCGACTGATCATACTTTTGAGATAAGTATTGAGCGGTTAAAAACAAAAAATAAGTGGTATATCCGAGAGAACGGACGGGTTTGGCAGGAAGAAAATTGATGCTACATATTAATGGTTCCTGGTAATCATAATTAGATGGAAGAGTAGATATGGACAGAAAACACTTTCTTAAAAAAACAGGAATGGGGATGGCAGGGTTTTTTGGAGGGTTTGGAATAACCAAACCACTATCAATAAGAGGAAAGTCAGACCATTACCAATCAAAAAATTGGGTTTGGATAACCGAATCAGAGGGAACGGTTGATGAGTGGAAAAGTCGGCTCGAGCATTTAAAAAAGGCAGGTTTTGATGCAATTCTACCGCAAGAAAATTTTGATAATATTATTCCTGCAGCTGAGGCTTTGGATATTGAAGTTCACGCATGGCTGGTAAGTTTGCAGCGCGGTAGCGATAAAAAAGTACAAAAAGAGCATCCTGAATGGTTCATGGTTAATCGCAACGGGGAGTCATCACTCGAAAAACCTGCCTACGTTGATTATTACAAATGGCTATGTCCTTCACGTAAGCCGGTTCATGAGTATCTGAAAGAGCAAGCTCAAGAGCTTCTCCAGTACTCCGAAATTCAAAGTATACATCTGGACTATATTCGATATCCTGATGTGATTTTACCCATTGACTTACAGCCCAAGTATGACATTGTGCAGGACAAGGAGTACCCACAATATGACTATTGTTACTGTTCGGTGTGTCGCCAGAAGTTTGAAGAGAAATACGGTAGTGACCCAATGGAGATAGAAGATCCTGCACATCACGAAAAGTGGCTTCAGTTTCGATACGACAGGGTTACAACACTGGTAAACAAGTTGGCTATAATGGTCCATGAGGAGAATCGTGAATTAACAGCAGCAGTCTTCCCCACACCTGATATTGCACGAAATCTGGTTCGCCAAAACTGGCCAGATTGGGATTTAGATGCAGTTCTGCCAATGATGTATCAGAATTTTTATGACAAAGGCATTGATTGGATTGGACAGGCAGTTAAAGAATGTCGGCAGGAACTTCCGAAAACTACTCGTCTATATAGTGGTTTATTCGTCCCTTCTTTAAATGAAGAGGAGATAGCCCAGGCTTTTGAACATGCGATGGGGGCAGGAGCCGATGGAATAAGTCTATTCACTGATACTGAGATGGAGAAGCCGGACTGGAAAAATTTACGACGTGTAATACGCAGGGGATAATTATCATCTCTCAGAGAAATTAAGGGTGTCAAATAGCTATGGAAGCGGTTCCAAAGTGACTGTATTTCCTTGCTATAGGAGGGAACCCTACTTTATTTAAAAATAAGAACTAATAGAGTTGGTTGAGTTTAGAAACCAGTATATCCCAATACGGGAAATTAACTGGTTGCTAAACCAAATTATAGTCAGCGCATTGCAACTGTAACTAATAGGATTGGAAAGAATAGGGATGGTAATAAGAACTCCATAATAAGTCTTTCCTGGTTATATAATCTAATACTAAAGAAGGTCAATATTATGAAAAAGAGTTATGATACTTGGTTTGCACTTCTTATAAAGCAAAATAAGTTCTCTCGGTTTATTATGGGAGGGATCTGTTTTGTGTTCTTATTAATAGGTGGTATATCACCTGCTCAGGCACAGGATTTTACGGTTTCGGGGGTCGTTTTATCTGCCGATGC
Organism: Fodinibius sp. Rm-B-1B1-1; assembly: GCF_038594945.1. Taxonomy (NCBI): domain Bacteria; kingdom Pseudomonadati; phylum Balneolota; class Balneolia; order Balneolales; family Balneolaceae; genus Fodinibius; species Fodinibius alkaliphilus. The sequence goes on along the minus strand of NZ_JBCFYD010000001.1, from coordinate 360,580 downwards.
GGAAGAGCCGTTGCCTGGTGTTAACATTGTTGAGGTTGGTACTCAGCAGGGGACGACAACAAATGCAGAAGGAGAGTTTACCTTACTTGTGTCAAGCTCTGAAGCAACACTCCGATTTAGTTTTATAGGGTTTGCTTCTAAGGATATTAACATCGGTGGTCAATCAGAGTTGACTGTTCGATTAGAAGAACAGACCGAGGCACTTGATGATGTGGTTGTCACGGCCCTGGGACTTGAGCGACAATCCAAATCTCTGGGATATTCTGTAAGCGAAGTTAGTTCTGAAGAATTAGTTTCTGCAACAGAATTAAATACTGCAAATTTATTACAGGGACAAATTGCGGGTGTTAATGTAAGTTCAACTTCCGGGGGACAAGGTTCAGCTTCTCGGGTAACAATTCGAGGCGCATCATCGCTGGCTGGTAATAACCAACCACTTTATATTGTTGATGGTATGCCCATCGATAATTCAAATTTAGGTTCTGCCAATATTTGGGGTGGTTTTGACGGTGGAGATGGTATCTCACAAATCAATTCTGAAGACATTGAAAATATTAGTGTATTAAAGGGAGCCAGTGCTGCCGCACTTTATGGTACGCGGGCTCGAGATGGGGTCGTTCAGATTACTACAAAATCTGGTCAGGGTCTAAGTCAAGGGCCTATCGTAAATTTTAAGAGCACACTCACTATTGAAGATCCTCTTGTTGGTTTTACTGATTATCAAGATGAGTATGGGCAAGGTAATCTGGGGCAAAAACCCCAAAACCAAGATGAGGCTCTGGCTACTGGGCTAAGTAGTTGGGGAGCACCTCTGGATGGATCTCCAGTTATACAATTCGACGGTCAGGAACGGGCGTACAAAGATCAGGGCAACCGACTTGATAACTTTTATCGTACAGGTCTTTCCAGTAAAAGTACGCTCTCACTTTCAGGAGGAAATGAGAGCTCAACGTATTATTTTTCATCTACTTATCAGAATGCTGATAATGTTGTTCCTAATTCTGGACTCGAACGTAGTTCCGTCACATTGCGTGGTACACATTCATTAGGAAAATTTGAGGCAGATGTAAAAGCCAATTACGTTAATGAAACCGCTAACAATCGGCCTTGGCTTTCTGATAGCCCGGGTAACGCTAATTTTGCAGCAGCAATATTGCCGCCCAATATTAGTATGAGCGCTCTCGAGGATAATTATATAAATGAGGATGGAACTGAAGGGGTATTCCAAAATGCGAATACTTTTGTAAATAATCCCTATTGGGTGACCAATCAGTTCGATACTGATGATACAAAAGATCGGATCATTGGGCACGTAAATCTTCAGTACGATATAGCAGATTGGGTTTCTTTAAATGCACGTACCGGTCTTGACTGGTATACACTCCGTCGGACAAGCCTTACCCCTTGGGGAACGGCATATCGACCGAATGGTGATATGAGTGAGAATGAATATCGGGTTATGGAGAGCACTACCGATGTTATTTTAAATATCAATAAGGAACTTACCTCGTCTATTGCAGTCGATGCATCCTTGGGAGGGACCAGAAGTTATAAGAGAAATGAGACGGTAGGAGTTTTTGGAAGTACGTTTAAAGTACCCAAGCTGAGAACCATTTCTAATATGGCAAATATATCTCCTACTTATGATTTCTCAGAAAGACAAATTAATTCGGTCTACGGTTCGGCAGAGTTTTCTTATAATGATTATCTGTTCTTTACGGTGACAGGACGAAATGACTGGTCTTCAACACTTCCCGAGGATGAAAACGCATTCTTTTATCCTTCTTTTAGTACCAGTTTTGTTTTCTCCGAAGCATTTTCTTCAAATATGCCTTCATGGTTGAGCTTCGGTAAAGTACGAGCTTCCTGGGCTGAGGTTGGAAGTGATACGGGCCCTTATCAATTGAATCTAACTTATGGCATTTTGGATTTTACCCATCAAGGACAGTCAGCGGCAACAATTTCTCAGGATGCGATACCTTTGGCTGACTTAAAACCAACTTCGACAGAAGAGGTTGAGGTGGGACTTGATCTACGTTTCTTTGATGATCGGCTCAATGTCGATTTTACCTGGTATGACAGGCAAACCATTGATCAGATTTTGTCAACAACTGTATCTAATACTACAGGATATGGCAGCCGGGTTATCAATGCTGGTCGTCTGGACAATACAGGGTTTGAAGTATTGCTGGAGGGCGTTCCATTCACTTCGGGTGATCTGTTCTGGGAAACTGGATTTAATTACTCTCAAAACAAGAGCAAGGTTGTAGCTCTTGCCGGAGAACAAGAAACGTTGCTTCTGGCAGAGAGCCGAACACAGAATGCAGGTATTACTGCCACTGTCGGTGAGGAGTATGGCACAATAAGAGGCTATGAATATATGCGTGATGAAAATGGAAACATTGTACATGAGAATGGCCTTCCGGTTCAGGCCGAAGAACAAACCATACTTGGTAAGGGTACTCCGGACTGGACTCTTGGATGGAATAATACGATCTCCTATAAAAACATAAGTCTCAGTGCCCTCATAGATGTGAATTGGGGCAGACAACTTTATACAGGGACTAATTCCTATGCTTATGGTGCAGGACTTCATGAAAATACTTTGGAAGGTCGTTCAGAGTGTGATGAGGCTGGTGCTCCTTATTCTCCTTGTTTTGTAGCCGATGGAGTTGACATCGATGGAGGACCTAATGAAACAGCGGTGCTTCCTTCGGCCTATTACACCGAAATCGGCAATAATATAACTGAGGAGTTTGTACACGATGCGAACTTCATTAAGCTTCGTCAGCTTCAGATAAGCTATCAATTGCCACAATCTCTGATCGCCCAGATTCCGGTCAGATCAGCAAGTATTTCAGCTACCGGTCGTAATTTGTTTTATATCTATGATTCAGTGCCAAATGTCGATCCGGAATCTTCCATTAACAGAAATAATGCTCAGGGTCTGGAATTGGCCGGTGTCCCGGGGGCACGCTCATACGGATTCAGTATTAACCTCGGATTTTAAGAGCACCAAATAAATTCTAAAAAGAATTCTATTGTTATGAATCGATCATACTTATCTAAAATAAAATATGTAGTATCCATATTGCTTATTGCAGGATTATTTGTGACCTGTGATTCAATAAGTGATTTTGGAGATATGAATGAGGATCCGACTCAGGCTAATTCTATTGAGCCTGGTATGCTTCTTACGACCGTTCAGCTTGCGGCTGCCGGTACACGATACGAGGTATGGCGGGCTCAGTTATTATATGGTTCCAATGTGTCGCAACATACAGTCAATGCATTCTTTGGCGGCGGAAATAATTATACAGAAGTTGTAGATTGGCTTACAGCTTTTTGGAATACTGCTTATTCTGGGACTGGTAATTCACAACGAGCACAGGTTAAGAACATAGAGGGACTAATTGACCAGCTTGAAATGCGAAAAGAAGAGGGCGAAGAGGTCGGTAATATGCTGGCTACGGCACGTATTATGCGAGTATTTATCTACCATCGTATAACTGATCTCTATGGTGATGCTCCCTATTCAGAAGCTGGTAAAGGGGCAATTGACCAAGAGTTTACTCCTGCCTATGATACTCAGGAAGAAATATATAATGATATGTTTACTGAGTTGGATGAGGCAGTAAATCAGTTTGATTCATCGCAACCTATGTTTGGCAGCAATGACCTAATGTTTGGTGGCGATATCACACAGTGGCAAAAATTTGGAAACTCTCTTAGATTACGATTAGCTCTTAGGTTAGTTAAGGTGAACGAAAGTAAAGCCGAAACCGAAGCTTTAGCAGCAATTGATGCACCGGGCGGGGTAATGACGAGTAATGATGATATTGCGATGATTCAACATCAGAGTGGCCCGAGTTCTGGACCAGCAGGTCTTAATACCAATGCAATCAGTGAAGCTATGAACGATGGTGGGGACCACGAGTATGTAGCCCAGACAATGGTTGATTGGTTGAAAAATAATAATGATCCCAGGTTGAGTATTTATGCTGAAACTGATAGCTCAGCGTATGTTGGATTTCCCAGCGGATATACGGCAACTTCAATTCAAGATCACAACAGTTTTAATGAGACAACTGCAAACTACGCACGGGTAAACTCAATGTTAATAGACCTCGATGATCCTACATTTTTCCAAACCTATGCTGAGGTGGAATTTATGTTGGCGGAGTTAGCTGCCCGTAATTGGACATCGGATGCTGCAGCGACACATTATGAAAACGGCGTTCGTGCAGCGATGGAGTATCTCTCGCTTTATGATGAGGAGGGAGGTGCCGATATAGCTGATAGTGATATTAATAACTACCTGGCGAACAATCCGTTTAATGCAGGCGGTTCAACTGGAGATAAGCTCGAGCAAATTAACGAACAGTATTGGGCTGCAGTGTTCTTAAACGGCATCGAAGCCTGGAGCAACTGGCGAAGAAGTGGGTATCCCGATCTGGAGCCGGCCCTTGTTGATAGCAATGATCCTCCTGCCGGAAATCAAACAAACGGTGAAATTCCTCGGCGTTTAATTTATCCTGAAGGGACAGAAGGCGTTCTAAATGCTAAGAATTACGATGAAGTAATTGAGCGTCAGGGTGAGAATGATATGGTGACCCGTGTATGGTGGGATGTTGAGTAGTTTGTACAGATATCTGTGACCCATCTTAAACTGTAATCACGCTGTTGGGATCCCAATAGATAACGGGATACCAACAGCGTTTTTTTATAAAAAGTCTCTTATGAAATTTAGATTATTTTACTGTCTCATAGCAATAAGTGTAATAATTGTCGGCAATTGCTTTGCACAATCAGCCCCTGATTCTACTGAGAAAATTACTGTTCTGTCCAAAGTGTCTGTCACTTGGAAAGTAGAAACCAACTTTCTGGATGATGGTGCTCGTTACCGAGCTTTGCTTACTTTTAAAAACAATGGTGATGAACCGTTGCCGAATGCGGGCTGGACTTTTTATTTTAATTATTTAGGTGTTATTGACAAGGAAACAGTGCCATCAGAAGTGGATATATCATTGATAAATGGGGATTTCTATAAGCTGGAGCCTACCGATCATTTTAATGGCATTTCTCCTGGTGAAGAATTTACTATACCTTTTGAAGCTCCCGGATCTAAAATAAAAGAAGGAGATGCCCCGGCGGGGTTATATTTTGTAGATCATGCAAGTGAAGAAACGATTTCTATATCAAATGCTAAAGTCCTGCCATTTACCGATGAAGAGCAGCTAAAGCGGGGGCCTGGTGACAATATGTCTATTCCTAATGCTGAGTGGCGATTCAAAAAGAATGCCTCGCTTACTCACATGCCTGTTGACAAGATTGGACAAATCATACCAACACCTACATCTATAAAACAGGGTACTGGTACATTTAAATTAGCAAAGTCTATTGGTATTGGATACCAGCCTGAGTTGAAAAAAGAGGCTCAGTTTTTGTCAAATGAACTTTCAAAGGTGTTTAATGGAGAGGTGAAAACTATTGAGGGAATATCTTCAAAGAATGATATTGCTTTGCTCTTGGATTCGGATGTTCAGCAGTCAGAAGCGTATGAATTGTCTATTACATCCGAACAGATAACAATTTCGGGAGCCGATAAATCGGGAATTTTCTATGGTATTCAGAGCCTTCGTGGATTGCTTCCTCCTAAGACATACCAAACGCCGGTATCTTTGATTGAATTGGATGCGCAAACTATTAAAGATGAGCCGCGTTTTAGCTATCGGGGCCTCCATTTAGATGTCGCTCGGAATTTCCAGTCCGCAGCTACAGTAAAAAAGCTGTTGGATGTTATGGCGTTTTATAAACTAAATACTTTCCACTTTCATCTTACCGATGATGAAGGATGGCGCTTGCCCGTAGAATCTTTGCCTGAGTTGACCGAGATTGGAGGGCGGCGTGGACATACGACCGAAGAGCAGGAGCACATAATACCGTCTTATGGTTCTGGTCCCAATCCGGAAAAATCACCGGGCAGCGGTTCATATGATCGGGAAACATTTGTAGAGCTACTCCGATATGCGGCGGAACGTCATATTGAGGTCATGCCCGAAATTGATGTGCCGGGGCATGCCCGGGCGGCTATAGTGGCAATGAAATCGCGGTATGAGCAGTATAAATCCGAAGATAAAATTGGGAAAGCTAATCGTTATCGCTTGCACGAGCCGGAGGATAGCTCGCAATATCGATCAGTGCAAAACTGGGATGACAATGTCATCAACGTGTGTCAGGCTTCAACCTATCGCTTCATGGAGACGGTTATTGATGAAATTATAGATATGTATGCCGAGGCTGGGGCCCCGTTATCTACCATCCATATGGGCGGTGACGAAGTGCCGCATGGAGCGTGGGAGAAATCTCCGGCTTGTAATGATTTGATTGAAAATGATGATGACTTGGATAATGTGGATGACCTGCCGGATTACTTTTTTGAGCGTATCCGAAAGCTGTTAGCTGAACGTGGGCTGACAATGGCCGGCTGGGAAGAAATTGCACTTGATGAAGGGGATGACGGTTCCAAGCCCGATCCAGAGTTTGCCGGGAAAGTACAGCCTTATGTATGGGCAAATATTTGGGGAAGTGGTACCGAAGATCACGCGTACAAGCTTGCAAACAATGGGTATGAGGTGGTGATGTCGCAGGCTTCAAATTTCTATTTTGATCTGGCCTACAATAACCATCCCCAAGAGCCTGGACTCTACTGGGCTGGATTTGTGAGATCACAGTATCCTTACGAATTTATCCCGTTTGATCTTTATAAAAATGCCGAACAAAACGTAATGGGTAACCCCATTCCTGACGATGCTTTTGAGGATGCAACAAAATTAACCGAAGAAGGACGCGAGAATATTTTAGGATTACAGGGACAGCTTTGGAGTGAAAAATTAATAAGTGCTGACCGGATGGAATACATGGTAATGCCTCGATTGTTTGGTCTTGCCGAACGCGCTTGGGCACAGCAGCCGGATTGGGCAACTATTGTTGATCACAATCATCGAAAAAAAGCAATGAGCAAAGATTGGAATGAGTTCGCTAACCGGCTTGGTCAGCGAGAATTACTGCGAATGGATTATTTTCATAATGGGATGAAATATCGACTGCCACCACCCGGAGCTGTTATTGAAAGTGATACGCTTAAAGCCAATTCAGCTTTTCCGGGATTGACCATCCGTTACACACTGGATGGGAGTAAGCCTTCTGTTGATTCGAATGAATATACTGATCCTGTAGTGTTGGAAGGAGATCCGGTCATTAAAATACGCACGTTTAGTTCTGATGGGCGCGGTGGTCGAACAGTTATTATCAATAAATAAATATGAAAAGGCCATACTCTTTTTAAATAGAGGCTGGAATAAGATAAAATTTATACAGGTTGTGTATTTATAGTAAGCTTTTTTAATTATGTAACCGGTTCCATTTCTGGAGTTTTATTTTCTCGGCACCCTGAAAGGAATTAATGGCCCGGTTAATGAGGCTTGACTTGTTGCCGGGTAAAGGTTTATCTGGCTATTATATTCAAAATATTCAAAGTTAGAATATGGATAATTAACGATACAAATCTTTTTGTTTAGACAGTTATGGAAAAATTAAGCATCGATGAAGTTGCAAAGCTCGCATATGTGTCACGGTCTGTCGTTTCCAGGGTGTTAAATGATCATCCCAATGTAAGTGATGAGGCTCGTGAACGAGTGTTGGAAGTGGTCGAAAAGTATAATTATAGACCCAGTTCGGTGGCTCGGGGGCTTGCAACTAATCAAAGTTATGAGATCGGCATTTTAGCACCGCGGAGGTGCGATGAAGCGTTGGCCAATGGGTTTTGGTCGTTGTTACATCTTGGAATATTTGAAGAATGTATTCAACAGGGATATTACGTTTCGATGTCTCCTATATCTTCTGATTTAGAATCTGATATTGAGGAGTATGTGCTTGATAATAAACGACTCGACGGGTTTATTCTGTTAACTCAAGAAGTGACTGATGTTGTTGCTAATAAACTTGCTGACCGTGATATTCCCTTGGTTCTTGTGGGACATGGTCCCGCTAATCCCAACCTTGTTTCTGTTGATGTAGATAATTTTGCCGGGGCATATAAAGCTACTAATCATCTTATTGAGCTTGGTCACCGAGATATTGGAATTATGCTTGCCGATCTGGATATGCAAGAGGCGGCTGACCGCTTTACTGGATACAAAAAAGCCCATGAAGATGCGGGGATAACGGTGCAAGAGGATATAATTTCTACTGGTGATTATTCCCAGCAGAATGGATACGATACGATGATGGGCTGGATTAATGAAAGAGACGATCTCACTGCTGTTTTTTGTACAGGGGATACATTGGCGATGGGAGCACTGTCAGCGCTTAACGCTGAAAACATTTCGGTGCCTGATGAGATGGCAGTGGTTGGGTTTGATGATCTCCCTTTTGCTCAATACACCATACCGTCTCTCACAACTGTAAAACAACCTATTACTAAAAAGGGTAAATGGGCAGCAAATTTGTTAATCAATCAGATAGAAGATAAAGATGGCCAAGTTGTCCACGAAAATTTGGAGCCGGAACTGATTGTTCGAGAAAGTTGTGGGGCTAATTAGAAATAAAAACCTGCAAAGTGCTTAAACTTTGCAGGTTTGTTATTCTTTAAAGGTCCAGTGACTGGTATCGTACAAAGCCCTCAATGGCTTCGTATTCGGCAAAACCAAGTTTATCATAGAGTTGTGCCGTGCCGCGGTTTCGCTGTTCGGAGCGCTGCCAGAATTCTCTTTCATCGGAACCAGGGAACAATGGACGGTCTTTCTGGGATTGGTGCTTAAAGATAGCACGTCGTTTCTTCTTTAATTCTTGCGGGCTCAGCGGTACAGCCATCTCAATCTCGTTGATATCCCATTCTTGCCATGCACCGCGGTACAACCAGATATAACATTCATTCATCCAATCCTCGTCCTCACACTCTTCGACTGCCGCCAGTATCGCTTTCAGGCAAACTTGGTGTGTTCCGTGTGGATCAGATAAGTCACCTGCAGCATAAATCTGATGCGGCTTAACGTCACGAAGAAGCTCAACAATAATATCGATATCTTCTTGTGAAAGTGGCTTTTTCTTTACGCGGCCGGTCTCATAAAAAGGCATATCTAAAAAGTGAAGCTTGTTTTCAGGCACCCCGCAATAGCGTGCTGCTGCCTTTGCTTCACCCCGGCGGATAAGTCCTTTGATATGTTTAATTTCATCGGAATCGACTTCAGCCGGTTCTTTTTGGTTTAGAAACTTTTTGATATCAGAAAGCATGGTTTTAGCTTCCTTTTGATCCATATCAAACATTTCGTTGTACTCCGAAACAAAATCCACAAAACGGATTACATCATCATCAAAAACGGCAATATTTCCAGAAGTTTGATAGGCTATATGGACGTCATGATCATGTTCCACCAGGCGAATTAGGGTACCGCCCATTGAAATGACGTCATCATCGGGATGAGGGCTGAATACAATCGCGCGTTTGGGATAAGGCTCAGCACGTTCAGGTCTGTCAGCATCCTCAGCATTAGGTTTACCGCCCGGCCAGCCTGTAATAGTATGTTGAAGCTGATTGAAAACTTTAAGATTGATATCGTAGGCTGGTCCGTATTGTGTAAGCAGATCGCCCATGCCATGTTCATTATAATCCTCATCCGTTAGCTTCAAAACAGGTTTATCAACCTGTTGGCAAAGCCAGACAACTGCTTTGCGGATCAATTTATCATCCCAGTCACAGTTGGTAAGAAGCCAGGGCGTTTTTTTACGAGTAAGGTGCTCAGCAGAGGATTTATCTAAAATTACTTGCGCGTTTTCATGTTCCTGTAGATAAGTAGCAGGTACACGTTCACGAATAGGACCTTCAACTGCTTCTTTGATGATAGGCGCTTTTCCTTCGCCCCATGCCATCATGATAATGCGATCGGCATCTAAGATAGTGCCAACACCCATAGTAATTGCCCGGCGCGGTACGTATTCTTCCCCGAAAAAATCACTGGCGGCATCTTTCCGAGTGATGCTGTCAAGGGTGATAAGCCGGGTGCGCGAATCGGGTCGTGATCCTGGTTCATTAAAGCCAATATGACCAGTACGTCCAATACCAAGTACCTGGATATCCAAGCCCCCGGCATCTTTTATTTTTTGCTCATAGTTTTTGCAGTATTTCGTCACGTTTTCTTCTGCAATGGTACCATCCGGGATGTGTACTTGCTCTTCAGGAATGTCAATATGATCAAATAAATGCTCATTCATGAACCGTACATAGCTTTGTAGCGACTGCGGTTTCATGGGATAGTATTCATCCAGATTAAAAGTGATTACATTTTGAAACGAAAGTCCTTCTTCGTTATGCATGCGCACAAGTTCAGCATACATTTGAGTTGGTGTAGATCCAGTGGCAAGTCCCAGCACCGTAGTTTCATTCTCTTTGTTACGGCTGCGGATCAGGTCGGCAATTTCTTTTGCTACGCTTTTTGAAGCATCGGTAGCATGTTCAAATACTTCGGTTGGGATATTCTCGTAATAAGTAAGACGATGTTCCGAGTCGAAAAAGTCCATTTGGTTTCTATATTTAATGTGATGTTGAAATAATTTAGCTCAGTAATCTTTTCAGACTGCTCAAATATTCAGCTTGTATCAAGAGTGAACTGTTAATATATGAATTACTGATAACGAAAAATTTTGGAAGGGCTTCCAAAAAGCGATTATTGTTCCATGTATTTCACCTATGTCTTAGAGATGGTTGACCTAAAAACGGTATTTGAATAAAGGTATGGCATTTTTCGCACTAAAATTGAAAAATATTATGCTTGGCAAATGGCTCGAACCAAAAAAGAATGCGTTGAAAGATTGTTAGATTTAGTGTAATTATTTGAGCAGTTTTTGATGGCAATAAAGCTTTGGTAGGAAAATAATAGCATTGTCATCATACATAGATATTTAAGGTAATCAGAATTTATGGTCGAAAGAAAAGAGCGATTGGTTTCGCTGGATGTATTTCGGGGAATTACAATTGCGGGAATGATCTTAGTTAATAATCCGGGTAGCTGGTCGCATATCTACGGTCCGCTCAGACATGCTCAATGGCATGGCTGGACGCCTACTGATCTCGTGTTTCCCTTTTTCCTTTTTATCGTAGGGGTGGCCATGGCCTATTCTTTTGGTAAAATGTTTGGAAAAGGCATGTCCAAGCTTGAAATCTATAAGAAAGTATTTAAGCGATCGGTACTTTTGTTTGGGATTGGACTTTTCATGACCATTTTCCCAATCGTACGATTTGATCCGCTGCAGCTGTACGATTTCTCATCCATGCGGATTATGGGTGTACTGCAACGCATTGCACTCTGTTATCTGTTTGCATCGGTTATTTATCTTGAATTTCGAAAGGTTCGCCAACTAATATATTGGGTTGCAGCCTTATTAGGTGGTTATTGGCTGTTGATGATGACCGTACCTGTGCCCGGACATGGAGCCGGGGTATTAACTAAAGAAGGGAACCTGGCCACCTATATCGATCAGCTGGTGATGGGCGGTCACTTGTGGCAACAGGGTTGGGAGCCCGAAGGTTTATTGAGTACGATTCCCGCTATTGGTACCGTAATATTGGGATTGTTAACTGGTCAGCTTTTACGATCTTCAAAATCACCCAAAGACAAGGCCATCTACATGTTTATTTATGGAAATGTAGGTCTTGTGGCAGGATTAATTATTGATCAGTGGTTCCCCATTAATAAGGGATTGTGGACCAGTAGTTATGTATTATTTACCGGGGGATTTGCGCTCCATTTTTTGGCGCTTAGCTACTGGCTCATTGATCTGAAAAAATACCAAGCATGGGCCACACCGTTTAAAATATATGGTCTCAACGCTTTGGCGGTGTATGTACTTTCGAGTCTGACTGCAAAGCTGCTATATCTTATTCCAGTGTATACCTCCGAAGGACAAACGACCATTAAGGGCTTTATTTATGATAATCTGTTGCTATCTATTGCCAGTCCAACAGTAGCCTCGCTGATGTTTGCTCTGCTATATGTGATGTTCTGGCTTTTGATAATGTGGATCTTCTATAAGCGCAAAATTTTCATCAAAATATAAGGTGTCTTTTGGCGCCGTTATGATGGGAAAGAGATTTTACCGAAGTTAATTTTTTCTTTGTCAGTATCCATTAAAAAACCTTCGCCCGATAACATTTCGTTAGCTAATACTGCAAATAGTACCGCCTCTTTGGCATCGGGATCAAAACCTATTTCTGCAAAAGATTCTATACGGCAGCCGGGTAGTGATTCTGCAATACCCTGCATCAGAGCAGGGTTGTGAAAGCCTCCACCGCTGACATAGATAGTAGTATCCGTAAGATTGGGTACCACTTTCTTTATGGACTCGGCAATAGTTTGGGCTGATAAATGAGTAAGGGTGGCAACAAGATTTTTTGGGGCCAGTTGTTCTGTTTCTAATGTATCCAGTTGCTGTTGCACCCATTCCAGATTAAATACTTCGGGACCGGTGGTTTTTGGTAGCGGTTTTTGAAAGTAGGGATCGGCTTTGAGCTTTTCTAAGCTCAATTTGTGTACCGATCCGCTTTGGGCTATTTGTCCATCCTTATCAAACGGCTTAGAAAAATAGCTCTGCATGGACGCATCAATGAGGGTGTTTCCGGGACCGGTATCTGTTGTTATAACGGGTGCTGATTTTTCCCGACTGGGCAGGTATGTGAAATTGGCGATACCTCCGATGTTCAGTAAAATTCGGTCTTTTGTTTTGTGGGTGTACAGGGCGCGATCGACAAACGAAACCATCGGTGCCCCTTCTCCTCCTGCCGCCGTGTGCTTTTGGCGAAAGTCGCTGATAGTGAGAATGCCCGTTTTGTGAGCAAGGTGATCGCCATCCCCAATTTGCAGGGTAGTGTTAGGCATATCATCTTGTTGGTGCTGAATTTTTGGGGCGTGATAAATCGTCTGCCCATGGCTGGCAATACAATCAATTTGGTTAGGTGTGATATCCCATTGATCCAAAGCCGAAAGAATAAATTCTGCATGTAGCTCAGCAAGTTTAGAGTGCAACAGGCAAACCTTTTCAAGGGAAACCTGGGGGACAGAGGAAATGGCTTTAAGACGTTTTTTGAGCTCCGGTTGATAATCCTTTGTCATAAATTTCAGTAGTTCAACGGAGGTGTTGGCCCCCGATCCAGCTACTTTAGCCAGAGCGATGTCCAACCCATCCAGCGAAGTGCCCGACATTAGTCCGATTATTAATTTCGATTCTTTGGAAGCGGTTTCAATTAGCTTTTTAACAGAAGGATTCATGTATTTATGTAATTCTTGAAAGTCAGATGGTAGATATTCTTCTTAATACTGTAATGCCAAGGTATATATTTTTTAGTACGTCATACAAAATAGCATTGCTGATAGAAAAAGATAGTACTGTAATGCTATAAATAAATCGCTATAATAATGACCGCTGATTTTCGAGATAACCCGACCGACTTGGTGTACAGCCAACGTTGAAATTAGTAATTGTAAATTCAAAAAAAGAGGTCTTGTTGGAATTTTCAGTCATAGATTACATAGTCATCGTTCTGTATTTGATTGCGGTAGCAGGGTTGGGCATTTATGCGGCCGGGCGACAGTCATCTACCTCAGACTATTTCATGGGAGGAGAGGGATTGCCGTGGTGGGCAGTAATGTTTTCGGTAGTTGCTACCGAAACAAGTACGTTGACTTTTATTAGTATTCCAGCAGTAGCTTATGGTGGTAATTTAACGTTTCTACAGATTACATTTGGCTATATAATTGGACGTATTTTAGTAAGCAAACTTTTGTTGCCAGCTTATTTTAAAGGCAAACAGACGACTGCTTATCAATTTTTAGAGCAGCGATTTGGTGCGGTAATGCGTAACGCTACCAGCACGACCTTTATGGTTACCCGTCTGCTTGCTGATGGCGTGCGGTTGTTTGCGACGGCCATTCCTCTGGCGATAATCATGCGGCTTGGAGGTGCTTTTACAGGTTGGGGCGATTTCGAAATTTACCTGCTTGCCATTACCGTTATTTCTGTACTAACGCTTGTTTATACACTTATCGGTGGAATTAAAGCTGTGGTTTGGATGGATGTGATGCAAATGGGAGTGTATGTGGGCGGTGCCGTCTTGGCAATCGGAATTATTCTGTTTGATCTACCGAACGGTTTGAGTGGGGCCATGGCAACTGTTGCTGATGCCGGGAAATTGCAATTAATAGATTTCGGATTTGACCAACCATTTGCTGATGCAATTGCAAGTCCCTACACTTTTTTTACAGCTGTAATCGGTGGCGCAATATTTTCTATTGCATCTCACGGTACCGACCAGCTTATCGTGCAGCGTTTGTTGACCACCCGAAATATAGATAACAGTCAGCGTGCCTTGGTATGGAGTGGCGTGGTTGTAGCCCTACAGTTTGGACTCTTTCTGTTTATTGGTCTGCTCCTTTATGCTTTTTATGATGCGCAGTCGGCCGAGATGTTGGGTTTAGCAACGACCGACGAAATTTTTGCCAAGTTTATTGTGGAGCAACTTCCGGTTGGCCTGTCGGGATTAATTATTGCTTCACTATTTGCCGCAGCGATGAGTAGTCTCAGTTCATCATTGAATTCTTTGGCCTCATCTACAACGTTGGATCTGTATAAGCCATACTTTGGTAAAGACAATACTCAGGCTGAGGATCTGCGGATTTCACGAATCATTACAATGGTTTGGGCGGTTATTTTAACGGGTTCGGCCTTCTTTTTTGCCTTTTTGCAGCTTCAGGAGGGCGAACGTCCCGCAGTGGTTGAACTTGGACTCGGCATTGCTTCTTACACCTATGGCGGATTACTCGGAGCATTTTTACTGGGACGGTTTTCTGAAATCCCTGATAAAACCGACGCAATGATTGGCTTTTTTGTGGGATTAGTTTCGCTGCTGTTTATGGTTGAGGGACCTATCCATAGTATATTGCCAGGAGAGCCACTGGTGATTGCATGGCCGCTTTATACCGTAGTAGGTAGTGCAATTGTAATAATAGTTGGTAATCTTTCGAACTGGGTTCGAAGCAAAAATTAAGGAACTTAACCTTTAATTCGGATCCCGAAACTTCTAATTAAAGTTTTGGGATCCTATATTCTTACGATGCATAAACTATTTGCTGCAATCATACTAACAGTATTTTTTGGTTGTTCGGGCCAGCCCGAAATCAAATCGCCGGAGTCAGGTCAGATTCCAGCTATCGATAGCCTGATTCAGAAAGAGGTCGAAGCCGATCACATCCCCGGAGCAGTGATACAGGTAAAGCAGGGTGATTCAGTGTTGCATCGCGCGGCTTATGGATACGCTCAAAAATATGACTACGATTTACAGCTGCTCGAAAATCCGGAGCCGATGACAACCGATCACCTTTTCGACCTGGCGTCATTAACCAAAGTGATGGCTACTACTTTTGGAATCATGAAACTGGTTGATGAGGGTATGCTTTCTCTGGATGACCCAGTTGGCAAATACTTCTTGGAATTTAATGAGGGCAAGAAGTCGAACATCACTATTCGGCATTTACTAACGCACAGTTCGGGATTAGCCCAGTGGCTGCCTACCTATTATCACGCCGAAAATCCCAAGGAACGGTATGAATATATAGCCCAGTTACCGCTAAAATGGGATGTAGGCCATGAACGTCATTACAGCGATCTGGGCTTTATGTTATTGGGGGATATTATAGAACAGATTTCCGGTCAGCGGTTTGATATGTATTTGCAAGAGAAATTGTATCAACCTTTAAACCTGCAATATACAACCTTCAACCCACTCGAAAAACAATACAAAAAGGTAGTAGCGACTTCGCACGGAAATCCCTTTGAAAAACGAATGGTGCATGACGAGGAATTTGGTTACACAGTGGATGTTGATCCCGACTCGTGGAATAAGTGGCGGGAATATACACTTCGGGGTGAAGTCAACGATGGTAATGCCTGGTATGCCAATGGTGGTATAGCAGGACATGCGGGATTGTTTTCGACCATTGAAAATCTGCAGGTTTTGGTTGATCTGTTGATAAATGATGGGATCTATAAAGATCAGCAAATTATTTCAAAACCTGTTATTGATACATTTCTGACCAAAGATGCCTATGGAAATGGATTGGGTTGGGCGATGGAAAAAGGAACTATCGCAGCAAAAGGGAGTCCCGATGATACCTTTGGACACACCGGTTTTACGGGGACTAATATTGTAGTTGTTCCACAAGATTCGCTCTCCATTATTTTACTCACCAACCGCCAGCATGTAGGCCGCCAAGAAGGTGGTACTTACTTTGATTTAGGTTCCCTGCGACAAGCTATTTTTGATACGGTATGGCAAAATAAAAAATAGGTGCATTTATATGGGGTTTCATATTTTTTTAGTAGGTTAGTAGAAGGACATTTTGTTAACCTACTGGGAGGGCTATGGTATATGGGACATGAAATTATGGTTGGTACCAAACGATTAGTTTTTATTGTTGTAGTCGGATTTTTACTATCTGGTTTCACGGCTGTAAAAGCACAGGGCCAATCCGAAAATCTTTTCTATTACGTTGATACCGAGGACTTTTTTGAGAATTTTAAGTCCAACAACGATTACATTTCGATTGTAGCGCCCCAAACCTATTTTATTTTCCCAATTGGTGTATTATGGGGAGAGGTTGGCAGCCGGGTGATCGATATTGCTGAAGAGAAAAATATAGATGGGATTCCCTTTTATTCCAATTACTGGTTTGCCGACTATAATGAATGCCAAGGTGGATTTGTGAATGGACGAGGAGCCTCCTATAAGAAGGTTATAGGATTGGCAGAACGCTATGATGCTGAGCTTATTTGGTTGGATGAACAGCAGTGTTACTACGCATTACGGAATCATGACAGTATGCATTTATAGAAAATACATGATCTATAGAACCTAAACTTAAGCTTCTTGAAGAGTATAGATTTCGCGGTATCTTAGTATGGTGATTAGGTCCGGAGGATTCCAATATGTGGGATCGAATACAGACGTTGACCTTCTCGCAATAAGAAATTTACTAATATCAATCACGATAACTTTGCGATGGTCGGATGACTGTCGTAATCAAACTAAAGGGACACATTTATGACATACCGGATACGATTACTATCGTTTATCTGTCTACTACTTTTGCCGTTTGCTTTGCAAGCACAAAATGTAGAGTACACTGTTACAGGTACGCTGATAGACCAACGCACTGAAGACCCCTTAACGGGAGCTAATGTAAGTATTGAAAATACCACCATCGGTACCTCTGCTGATGTAGACGGAAATTTTGAACTTACAGCAAGACTTGAGCCCGGAACCTATAATTTGCGCATGACTTTTATCGGATATCGGACGGTCCAGCGTGAGATTGAGTTCGGGGATGAGCAGGAAATTGCCTTGGGTACCATTGCACTCCAGCAGGATGTTATTGGAGCGGAGGAAGTAGTTGTAACTGGTGCTTCAGTTTTGACAGAGAAACGTCAGTTGGGTAACTCTATTTCTACAGTAAGTGCTGATGAATTGGCTTCTCCGGGAGTTACCGAAATTGATGCAGGACTATCAGGCAAAATTGCTGGTGCACTTGTGCAGCAAAACTCTGGTGATCCCGCAGGTGGAATTAGTGTTCGACTACGTGGGACAGGTACTCTTCTTGGTAGTGCAAGCCCGCTCTACATTGTGGATGGAGTGATTGTAAACAATGATTCTCCTGAATTAGTTGATGTAGGAGGTACTTCTACAAATCGTCTTGCAGATTTAAATCCAGAAGATATAGACCGCATTGAGGTTGTTAAAGGAGCCGCCGCTGCTGCTCTTTATGGATCGCAAGCTAACAATGGAGTTGTTCAGATTTTCACAAAACAAGGTAAATCTGGGAAGCCTTCGATAACTATCAAGTCAACCGTCAATGTTGACAAGGTTCGTAAGACTCTGGATGTTAATATGGCACAAAATGAAAATGGAGAATACCTGGACAACAGCGGCAACGTAATGTCTGGTAAGCGATATGATTTTCAGGATTATATCTTCAGGACTGCCGTTGGGACCAACCAATTTCTGTCTATTTCTGGTGGAGCAAATGACACCCGTTATTATATTTCAGGTTCTCATAAAAATAATGAAGGTATCGTCGACGGTTCCAATTACCAGCGTTCTACAGCACGTCTGAATCTAGACCAGGTATTGACAAATTGGGCGAATCTTTCAACTAGTCTGAGTTATTCCCACAGTAATAATCAGCAGATTCCCAATGGAGGTTTGAATGCTTCTTATGGGGCCCTAACTGGATTTATTTTTGGACCTAATACGTTTAATCCCAAACCGGATCCTGAGACAGGAGAATATCCCAATAACACAGTTTTGGCAAATCCCCTGGAAGTAATTGATACCTACGATTTCCAAAATGAAGTTAACCGTGTTATTGGTAACGCTAAGTTATCATTAACACCTCACAAGGGATTATCTATAGACCATACGTTAGGTTTAGATACTTACTCTCAAGTAGGAACTGCCTTTATTCCGGCCGGTACTTCTGCCCCGGGCTTATCAACTGGCTTTGGTCGTCGATCAGAGCGGGCGTTTTTCCAATTAAATAATGATCTGAGAATAAGCTACCAGACAGATATCAAACCATGGTTAAATTCCAGCACGTTATTTGGCGGTACTCTGCAGTATGAAAATGTTGAAACAATTGGTTTGGAAGCACAACAGTTTAGTATAGGTTCTCGAGTTGTTTCTGGGGGCGCTAACTTTGAACAACCAGGAGAATTTAGAAGTAAGACGGTTATTTACGGAATATTTGGTCAGCAGACATTTGGTTATAAAGACCGTCTTTTTGTAACAGGGGCCGGTCGGTTTGATGCTTCTTCTGTCTTCGGCAAGAGCGAACGTTGGCAGTTTTTTCCCAAGGTCAGTAGTTCTTACGTGGTTTCAGAAGAAAACTTCTGGGATGATTTTGGACTTTCTGATATCGTCACCAGTTTTAAGCTCCGTGCATCGCTGGGTGTTTCTGGAGGTCAGACCGCTATTGGAGCCTTTGATCGTTTTAACCTCTTCAATCCTACTTCTATAAACGGTAGAAGTGCTATGTTGCCTTCGTCGCAGCGTGGAGCTGTTGATGTAAAGCCGGAACGTCAAACAGAGCTCGAGCTGGGTGTAGATGCCAACTTCCTTTCTGATCGTCTAACTGTTGAGTTTACTTGGTATAAGCAGAAGACCGAAGATCTTCTCTTGTTTCGAACTGCAGCACCATCAACCGGTTTTTCTACCAAGCTGGGTAACTTCGGTGAGTTAGATAACACTGGTATCGAGCTGTTGGTTAAGGGGGTGCCAATTAATAAGCAAAATCTACAGTGGACTTCTTCATTAACATTCTCTGCCAACGAGAATGAAATTCAGGGTGTAGAAGGTGGTACGTTAATTATACCTGAATCCTTCGGACAGGTTGCTGCCATTAATGGTGAGCCTTTAGGCGTGTTTTACAGTGATGCCTTTAAGCGTGACAGTGAAGGTAATATTGAGACAGATTCTAATGGATTGCCGCTTGAAGCCGAAGGTGATCAAATTATTGGCGATCCCAATCCTGATTGGGTTGCTTCATGGATTAATGACATCAATATTGGGGGAAACTGGAACGTCCATACTCAATTTGATGCGTCCTACGGTAACGATGTGTTCAACTTTACACGTCGATTAGGAGCGCTAGGAGCTTTTGGTACGATGGAAATTTATGAACGTGAACTCGAGGGCGATCTACCCGCTGGTTATAACAGCCGCGTGTTTGGAATCTTTGAGAAGTGGGTAGAAGACGGTTCTTATCTCAAACTTCGTGAGCTGTCCGTTTCATATACTTCAAAGCTCAATGCTTTTGGCATGAAGAGTCTTAAACTAAGTCTAGCAGGACGTAATCTGTTTTCCATAGATAGCTATACAGGATACGACCCTGAAACAAATGTTGCCGGTCAACGCACTGCTGTACGGGGATTCGATTTTGTACAAGTGCCTATTCCGAGAAGCTTCATTTTTGGAGTTACTGCAAAATTTTAAACAGACGGAAATCAGATAGATTATGAATACATTCAAAAATAAATTTGTCTTTACGAAACTACTTTTAATTACAGTTATAGTAATGGTAGTAGGTTGTGATTTGAATATGACGAATCCAAACGCTGCTACGGAAGAAGATGTACTATCTAAGCAGGAAGGAGTCCGCTCTTTCACTATAGGAGTACAAGGCTATTACTCGGAGAATGCTTATCCCGATGTAGTACTAAATACCGGTGTTACCACACGAGAATTAGCTATTAATACTACTTTTTCGAGTCTCGTCGAACTGGAAGAGGGTGGGACGGCACTGCCTCCGGAAAATAGTCGTACGAACAGTATCTGGGATGGTTTGCTCAGAACAGTTAGTATGACTGGACAGATCATTGATAATGCACCTGATGTTATCATAGATGAAGCTGAACTCAGTGGGATTATGGCAACTGCTGAACTTTACCGGGCTATGGCACTTGGTTATTTAATTCAGTCTTTTGAACAGGCGCCTATTGAGACGAGTGAAGAGGTGGCATTCCACTCTCGTTCAGAGGTACTGGCCGAAGTTCTTCGCTTGCTTAAGAGTGCGCGTGATCGTATAACTCAGGAACCACCTTCTGCTGATTTTGAAAGCAATATACTGCTTTCAGGGTTCGATCTGGAAAATACGATTTATGCCATGCAGGCACGATATAATTTGCTTGCTGGTAATTACCAGCAAGCAATTGATGCATCTAACGATGTGGATATGTCGGCAACGTCTGTCTTTAGCTTTGACGGTTCTACAACACGGAATCCTATTTTTGACAACATTGCTTTTGGTGATGAAGGTCAGGAATATGCTCCGCGTGATAACTTTGGAACTCCAGTAACAGAAGCCGGGGATGCGCGGTTAGATTTCTACCTTAGTCCGGATAATGCCCAGAGCACGCCGAATGGGCTTCCGATTGATGAAGTAGAAGGATTCTTTACGAGTGCCAGCGATCCTATCCCGGTATATTTGCCCGGAGAAATGAACCTGATTCGTGCTGAAGCATACGTGAACCTAAATCGGCCGGGTGATGCTGTCACTGAGATTGACAATATTCGCACGAAGCAGCCGTCACAGGATGCTTTTGGTGTAGGTGCTAATCTGCCTGCTTATAGTGGTGGAACAAGTGATCCTGAGTTGTTTGAGGAAATCTATCGTCAGCGTAGCGCAGAAATGTATCTTACTGGTATGCGTTTTGAAGATGCACGTCGCCTGGGACGTCCGGTTCCATCCAGCGATCCGGCTCTGAGTGCAGAACGTAATAGAGTATACTATCCATATCCTACATCAGAGCGTCAGAACAATCCAAATACACCAGAAAATCCTGAAATATAAATTCCAGCATATTTTTTTCGTAGATCTTAAGCCCGCAGGTGAAAGCTTGCGGGCTTTTTTATTTAAACCAACGGGCAAATAAGTTTTAGCATTAACAGGCGTAGAAAATGTTGAAACATTTATCTTTTTTGTTGTTTTTGTAACTCAAATAGTCAGCTGCTTATTCGCAAACTAAAATCAAGTGGAGACCAAATGGGTGCAAATTTTTGATCATCTATGAATTTCAATTCTAAATATTCAACTAAATGAAATATACACTATTATGTATTGTATTACTGTGTTTTACGGCAGAGGCATTTTCACAGGAAACAGAACAAGCTGACCCCGAATCAGTTTTTGGAAAGCAAGATCCTCTGCCAGAAAAGGGAGATTTTAGCATTGGGTTTGATGCGATACCTTTTGCAGAATATATAGGGAACATTTTTAATAATACACAGAACAATTCGGTTGGGGCCGATTTTGTTGGTAATAATCAACAAATTTTCGGTAAATATTTCTTGTCTGATGATATGGCTGTTCGGGGCCGCTTACGATTAGATCAGGATGTTACGACCAATCGTAACAGAGTTATGCAGGATAATCAAGAAGTGCCGGATCCCAATGTAGAGGTAGTTGACGAGTGGACTAATAATTCCACTTTTGTTCGATTGGGGGGCGGAGTTGAATTCCGTAAAGGAGAAGGACGTGTTATTGGTGTTTTTGGTGGTGAAGCAAGTTTTATCTACGGAAGGACTTCAACCAAATACGATTACGGTAATCCCATTACTGAAGGCAATCAATCTCCCACCACTACTACTGGTTTTAGTCAAGTAAATGGAGGTCGGTTCGAGCGTCTATCAGAAGAAGCTAAGAATAAACAACTTGGTGTTGGTCTAAATGGTTTTGCTGGAATTGAATATTTTGTTGCTCCTAAAATATCGATTGGTGCCGAATTTACCCTTGGGGTAGATTTCATCAAGGACTATCGCGAACAAGATACCTATGAATATTGGGATTCTATTTCTAATTCTGTAGAAAGTCGTCAATCTGTGTTTGAAGGTGGTAATAGCTTGACGGTATTTACCGGAAATTATGGTGGTTCTATTAATCTAATGTTTTATTTCTAAAGAATTTTATCAGTATTTCAAGATTATATTTTATTATGAAAACTATTAAGATAATTTTTGTTATTACATTTGCACTTGCTGGCTTGACACTTTCTTGTGAGTCTATTTCCAACCCTGATCCTATAAATGCTATTGATTCGACACAAACGGCGACTATTCAGGGAACAGCCTATGCAAATATGGATGAAACTAATGACACGACTTTTTCAACAAAAGAAAATTACGAGCGTGCACCACAGGGTACTAATGTCAAAGTAGTACTTAATTCCAGAGATTTTGCAAGTAATATTGAACCGGGAGTAGACTATAAAAGTCTTACGTATGAGACTACTGTCAACTCTTCTGGGGATTATAGTATCGAAGTTCCTGCTTTGGGAGATCCTATAGATGCGGAAATATATTTCGACAGCTTTAAAACTTCCCAAACTCAGGTAGACAGTACAGAAGAGCAACGTAACTACAGTCCGCAACAATTTCCATATACCGTCAGAATTTCTGCTGGACTGAGCACCTTTAATGATGCTATATATAACTCAAATTAATAGAGTTGTTGAGTTAGTTTACAAAAGCCTGTCGGATGTACCTGGCAGGCTTTTATATATTATGTGCTATCTATTCCGGATCATAATTTAGGTTAGGTCCCAGCCATTTTTCAACCTCTTCCATGGTCATCCCTTTCCGCTCAGCATAATCTTCGATTTGATCCTTTGTAAAGTTCCCAACATTGAAATAGTCGGATTCAGGATGAGCAAAATAGAGCCCGCTTACCGAAGCTGCCGGGTGCATGGCGCACGATTCCGTTAGATTAATACCGGCATTTTCAGGCACATCCAACAGATCAAACAGAATACGCTTTTCAGTATGATCGGGTTGCGCAGGATATCCCGGAGCGGGACGAATACCCTCATACTCTTCGCGGATCAGGGATTCGTTACTGTAGCTCTCATGCGGAGCATAGCCCCAGATCTTTTTGCGGACTTTCTCATGCAGCAACTCGGTAAAGGCCTCTGCCAGGCGGTCGGCCAGTGCTTTGGTTAAGATTGCATTGTAATCATCGTGGTCATCCTCGAACTGTTTGACTAATTCCGGGGCGCCTATGCCAGCAGTCACGGCAAAACCACCCATATAATCTTTAATCCCTGATGATTTCGGAGCTACGAAATCTGAGAGGGCCTTGTTGGGTTGTCCTTTACGTTTTTTCGCCTGCTGACGAAGCATGTGAAAAGTAGTGAGAACTTCATTTCGATTATCATCGGTGTATAGTTCTACGTCGTCTCCTACTGAATTGGCGGGATACAATCCAAGAACGGCCCGCGCTTTTAGAAGCTTTTGGTCGACAATTTGATCAAGCAGCTCGTTGGCGTCATCAAAGAGTTTCTGAGCTTCTTCGCCATACTTTTCATCTTCAAGTACATCAGGAAATTTACCTTTCATTTGCCAGGCAATGAAAAATGGTCCCCAGTCGATGTAGTTGCGAATTTCATCCAGTGGATAGTTGTCAAAAACCTGGGTGCCCAATTCGTTAGGCTTGACAATTTTGGTAGCATTCCAGTCAATATCCGTGGCATTATCGCGCGCCTCGTCAATGGATAAATACGTCTTGCGACTGGATCGTCCCTCGTGACGTTCCCGCACTTTTACATACTCATTTTTGATCTTTTTAACGAACTCATCGTGCAGTGTTTTCGAAACAAGGTTACCTGTTACCGAAACCGATCGGGAGGCATCAAGCACATGTATTACCGGCTGGTCGTAGTTAGGTTCAATTTTAACGGCCGTATGGGTCCGTGAGGTGGTAGCTCCACCAATTAGGAGCGGTTGTTTAAAGTCTTCGCGCTTGAGCTCTTTCGCAACGTGCACCATCTCATCCAGTGAGGGGGTAATGAGTCCACTTAGCCCGATGATATCCACATTATTTTTACGGGCTTCTTCAAGAATTTTATCCGCCGGAACCATCACGCCAAGATCGATCACATCGAAATTATTACAGCGTAGCACTACGGAAACAATATTTTTACCAATGTCGTGGACATCGCCTTTTACAGTTGCCAACAGTACCTTGGCTTTGGGCTCACTATTTTGATTTTTTTCTTTCTCTTTTTCGATGTAGGGGATCAGATGTGCTACGCCTTTCTTCATCACGCGGGCACTTTTCACCACTTGTGGCAAGAACATCTTGCCCGATCCGAAGAGATCTCCAACCACATCCATCCCAGACATCATGGGACCTTCAATAACTTCAATAGGTTGGTCATATTTTTGACGTGCTTCCTCGACGTCATCCACAATATGGTCGACGATACCTTTGACCAGCGCATGCTCAATACGTTTTTCTACAGATTTGGTACGCCATTCCTGCGTTTTTTCTTCTTTTTCGGTGTCATCGTCTTTAATCTTTTCGGCATAATCCACCAATCGTTCGGTAGCATCATCGCGGCGATTGAGCAGGACGTCTTCAACGAGCTCCCGCAGCTTCTCGGGAATTTCTTCGTACACTTCAAGCTGACCTGCATTTACAATGGCCATATCCAACCCGGCTTGGATAGCGTGATACAGAAAAGCCGAGTGCATGGCTTCGCGCACTTTATTATTGCCGCGGAATGAGAACGAAATATTACTGAGTCCGCCGCTTACTTTCACCAGTGGCAGGTTCTCTTTAATCCATTCGGTAGCCTTAATAAAATCGACAGCATAGTTATTATGCTCCTCGATGCCGGTGGCAACCGTCAAGATATTGGGATCGAGAATAATATCCTGCGGGGCAAAGCCAACTTCTTTAGTAAGAATGTTATAAGCACGTTCAGCAATTTCGATACGGCGTTCGTAGCTGTCGGCCTGCCCTTTTTCGTCAAATCCCATGACGACCACAGCACCTCCAAAGTTGAGGATTTCTCGTGCATGTTCTTTGAACTCTTCTTCCCCTTCTTTAAGTGAAATAGAGTTAACCACGCACTTACCCTGTGCTGCTTTGAGTCCTGCCTTGAGCACCGACCATTTTGAGGAGTCGATCATTATTGGAACGCGCGAAATATCTGGCTCAGCAGCGATAAGTTGCAGAAAATTGACCATCACCTCTTCGGATTCGAGCATGCCCTCATCCATGTTGATGTCGATGATCTGAGCGCCGTTTTCTACCTGTTGTCGGGCAACAGATAATGCTTCCTCATACTCTTCATTTTTAATGAGTCGCTTAAACTTGCGCGATCCCATTACGTTGGTGCGTTCGCCAATGTTCACAAAGTTGGTGTCGGGACGAACAACCAGGGGTTCTAATCCACTAAGTCGCAAGTATGGTTTTTGGTCGGGGATTTTGCGTGGTTGGCATTCACTGGCTGCTTCAGCAATTGCGTTGATATGCTTGGGAGTGGTTCCACAACATCCCCCTACTAAATTCACAAAGTTCGATTCCGCATAATCGCGTAGTTGATCCGCCATAAATTCCGGCGTTTCATTATATTCCCCCATTTCATCGGGTAGTCCCGCATTGGGATAGAGGCTGGTAAAACAGGTTGCGTTATCAGCCAGCTCTTCGATATAGGGACGCATTTGTTTGGATCCCAACGAACAGTTCAATCCCACACTCAATAAGTTTTTAGTATGCGATACCGAGATCCAGAATGCTTCGGTCGTTTGTCCTGATAGCGTACGTCCACTTTGGTCAACAATGGTCCCCGAAATCATGACGGGGATTTCCTTACCTGTTTCTTCCTGGAACTTATGAATAGCGTAAATAGCAGCTTTGGCATTGAGCGTATCAAATATTGTTTCTACCAGCAGGATATCGGCTCCACCATCTACCAGGCCACGAATCTGTTCGCTGTATGCTTCCTTCAGCTGATCGAACGTAATAGCTCGATAGCCGGGATCTTCAACATCCGGAGAAAGTGATAGCGTCTTGTTCGTGGGACCAATAGCTCCGGCCACGAATCGGGGCTTATCAGGGTTTTCATCCGTAAACTCATCGGCGACCTCGCGTGCATTTTTTGCTGCTGCCACGTTAAGCTCGTAAGCCAGATCTTGCATGTGGTAATCTGCCTGCGAAATAGAAGTAGCGTTAAACGTATTGGTTTCGATGATATCAGACCCGGCAGAAAGGAATTGCCGATGAATATTTTTGATGATTTCGGGTTGAGTGATACTCAACAGGTCGTTATTGCCCTTGAGATCCCCTTTGTCGTAATCCTTAAAGCGTTTGCCGCGGTAATCTTCTTCGGTGAGATTGTGATTCTGAATCATGGTGCCCATGGCGCCGTCCAGAATCAGGATGCGATCTTTCAGCAGATCGGTGAGTTGATCAAATTTCATGTAAAAACGTCCAGGTAATTGATTATTAGGTACTTGTGGTTGCACAAAAACTTTTTAACTAAGCTACGAAGTGATTACCTTAGACACTGTTAGATTTTCGCAATGAAAATCGCGTAACCAGCAAAAAAGTTTTTGGATCCCAAAGGTACAAAGAATAGCATACTAAATGAAAGTAATTGAGCATTACGATAGAGCAACGGAACCATTAATCTCATTTGAGATCATTCCTCCAAAGAGAGGGGGTTCAGTCGACCAGGTTTTCGAGTCGCTGGATAAGGTGATGAAGTATAATCCACCTTTTATTGATGTGACTTATCATGCGGCCGAATCGTATTACGAGGAGCTGCCTGATGGGACTATTAAGCGGCATATCAAGAGAAAGCGTCCGGGGACGATTGGTCTCTGTGCGGCGATCAAGCATAAATATGATGTGGATCCCGTGCCACACTTGATTTGTGAAGGCTTTACAAAAGAGGAAACAGAAGATGCGCTTATTGAGCTTAACTTTTTGGGAATTGATAATGTGCTGGCTATTCGGGGAGATGCTCCTGATGATTCTACTCCCAGAATAAAAAATGGTACTTACAATAAGTATGCCCTTGATTTGGTGAGCCAGATTAAGGATATGAATCGCGGAGAATATCTCGAGGATATTGTAAATGCACATCAAACTAATTTTTGTGTGGGGGTAGCAGGGTATCCTGAGAAACATTTTGAGGCTCCTAATCTGGATTTTGATATCCAGCAATTGAAGAAAAAGGTAGATGCCGGTGGCGATTATATCGTGACACAAATGTTTTTTAACAATGATGCGTATTTTCAATTTGTAGAAAAATGTCGGGCTGCCGGCATTGACTGTCCCATTGTGCCGGGCTTGAAAGTGTTGACGCGAGAACGACACCTGAATTTTCTACCTAAGTTTTTTCACCTGAATATACCGGAAGCTCTTTCTGATGAGGTGCAGGCTGATCCCAATAATGCGCGTGAGATTGGTGTGGAGTGGGCAGCCCAACAGTGTGCTGAATTGTTAGAGGGTGGTGCGCCGGGTATCCATTTCTATATTATGGGTGATCCAACGCCGGCCTTGGATGCGGTAGATAAAATTCCTTTGGGTAAAACGGCCAAAGCTGGTAATTAGTGATACTCGGTTCTTTTCAGCTAAAAAAATTACTAAGCTCTTATTTGGATAAGTAATCTGATCCATTTCGCAAAGTAGTTCCCTCCATCCAAGTAGAACATATTTTTTTTAACATGGTTAAAGGAGATAGTAATCATGTTTAAAAAGGAGGGTGTTATGCCATACGATAAGCTTAGTGAGCTGCCTGATTCTGTAAAAAATAGTCTTCCAAAGCACGCACAGGAGATTTATAAAGAAGCCTATAATAATGCTTGGGATCAATATTCAAGCCCCAAAAACCGGCGCGATAAAAGCTCACAGGAAGAAACAGCACATAAGGTAGCATGGTCGACTGTTAAAAAAACATATGAAAAAGAGGGGGACAAGTGGGTAAAGAAAAAAGAGCCAAAAAAATCTTAGTGCTGGCAAAATTTATTAAAGGAGTTGGATTACCCGCAAGGATTTATAAGTCGAGTTGAAAGGGTCTTAAGATGTTTGATTGTAAGGACACGCCGCGGCGTGTCCTTACTTGTTTAAAGGATTTGTTACCTTATGAAAACTGGTTCGGTTTTATCGTCGGTATGCTCTTCGCTATAACTGTAGTCATTTCCGTTAAAGCCTAACAGTCCTTCATAGCTATCAACTTCGTTTTCAATAAGATAGCGTGACATCGTTCCGCGGTTCTTTTTTGCGTGGAAACCTATCGTTTTTAAATCTCCATTTTTAAAATCTTTGAATTTTGGAGTAATGACATCCACCTTCAGGTTGTCGGGATTCAACGCTTTAAAATATTCCTTGCTGGCAAGGTTGATAAACAGTTCACCATCTTCCATTTCATCATTCAGGGCTTCGGTGAGACTATTGCCCCAAAAATCATACAGACGGTCGTGACCGTTTATCTGCATTTTTGTTCCCATTTCCAGACGATAGGGCTGCATCAAATCCAGCGGACGAAGAATACCGTACATACCTGATAAAATACGCAAACTGTTTTGTAGGGTATCGATATGCGACTCATCAATAGTATGAGCATCTAATTCTTTATAAGCGGATCCCTTGAAAGCATAAATGCAGGGACGTGCATTATTTTTGTTAAATGGAGTAGAAAATTTTTGATAGCGTTCGTAGTTCAGGTCAGCTAAATTTTGGCTGATGTCCATGAGATCTTTTAACTCGTCTTTCGACATTTCAGCCAGCTCGTTATTTAGTGTTTCAGCCTCTTCCAAAAATTGAGGTTTAGTGGCTCGATCGATTGGTAATTCACTTTCATAGTCCAACGTTTTAGCAGGAGAAAGTACAATTTTCATAATGTTGAAATAATATTTTCAGCGTTAAATTTCTGTTTTAAATGTTAGGGGGTATAACCTAATTCCTTAATGAGATCATTCCATAATTATTCTTTTGGATAGCAGGGAAGAAGGGAGATACTTGGTCCAAGTGTTGGTCAAATAACGGAAACTTTTCTGCTGATGGTAGTTTAAACGTTTTCTATTCTCCCAAGGGACCGATATCTCCCCTTAATTCGCCCTTACGGTTTTCGAAGGAACTGATATTGATATAAAGATCTCCATCCTTCAGAAGTTTTTTTTCAGCCGGAGAAAGAACAAATTGGTTTTCC
This sequence comes from Fodinibius sp. Rm-B-1B1-1, assembly GCF_038594945.1. Classification (NCBI taxonomy): domain Bacteria; kingdom Pseudomonadati; phylum Balneolota; class Balneolia; order Balneolales; family Balneolaceae; genus Fodinibius; species Fodinibius alkaliphilus. Next base: position 330,982 of record NZ_JBCFYD010000001.1, on the reverse strand, counting down.
TTGCCCACAAAACGACCACTCGTTTTATCATTTTTATCTAAGGTAGTTTTTAGTCTATAAAGTTGATTGCCACCCTGGCCCCGAAGACTTACCATCAAATAGGCACCAGAAAAATTACCAGTTAAGTTTTCGAACTTGCCTTTTACAGTAAGTGTATCCCCGTGTAGCTCAACAGTAGCCATGCCCGATCCACTGGTTTGAACGGGAGGATTATGTTTATATCCAGCTAAAATAATTTTTTTGGCTTGTTGCGCTTGTACATTTGATGCAAAACATAGTAAAGATATTCCAGCTGATATGACGATAAAAAGTATGCGTTTCATAGCAAGTATCTTTTTTAATAGTTGGTAACTATATAACCGTTATGTTTCTCCAATTATTATATCAACAAAGCAATCTGCAGTGTTGTGTTATTTGTCCCTTTATACTTATTTATCAGAAAGGTAAATGGTGTCACTGCGACTTTCAATAGAGTCTGTGAGGGTTTGGAGGTAAATCTGTATATTGATGGGGTGCCGGTCTTTATATTGTAAAATAAGCTTTGATACCAGTGACAAGGCTTTTATTATGAGTTTGGAGCTGCTTCCACATTTTGAGTAACGTTTGTCGGATGAGAGCTCCAGGATTCCCGATTACTATTGTTTTGTAGATATTTGCAATTTATTTATAAAAGATGAATGCGCCAGGGATTTCGAAGAGTCAGTAAGAGAAATATAGCGTAATTTTATCACCAGAGAATAAAATTGGAAGCGGTATCAAATGAATAATTGGAGAAAATATTTATTATGCTAATTGTTTTGTTAGATTTGATACGTAATCTTTGGTAAATCTCAAATTTCATAATCTGTTAAATAGGGATGGCTAAAAAACCAACCATTTACGAAATCGCTGAAAAGGTAGGAGTTAGTACTGCCACGGTATCGCGGGTGCTAAACGATTCGCCCCGGGTTTCTGATAAGACGAAGAAACGTATTCTCAAGGCGATGCGCGATATGAATTATGCTCCGCGGTTGACGGCCCGTAAGCTGGCCAGTAGTAAGCCGGAGCTTATTGGTGTAATTGTGCCCTCATTTACAACGCCCTACTTTAATGAGGTGTTGAAGGGTATTAAGGACGAGATCAGTCGCACAAAGCTGGATATGATGATTTACAACACCGGCTCGGACAATCCCCAGTCAGGATTACGAGAGTTTTTTAGCCGCGGTATTGCTGATGCATTGATAGTACTGTCGATTGATTTGCCGGATAAAATTAATAAACAGTTGCTGGCAACCGAAGTTCGAACGGTATTGGTAAACACGACGCATCCAGACCATAGTTATTTTCAGGTGAATGATTACCGCGGTGGACAATTAGCGGCCGAACACTTGGTAACGCAGGGTTACGAGTCGATTGGAATTATTTCGGCGGCCGAGGAATCTGAAATGGCCAAAGAACGTACCAATGGATTTCAGGATTATTTGGATGACAAAGGCATTGAAATCAAAGATAAACATTTTGTCCGGGGGTCAATTAGCAAACATGCCGGTTTTTCGGAGGAATCCGGATTTGAGGCCATCCATGAATTTGATAAGCGAGGTGATTTTCCGGACGCTGTTTTTTGCCTGAATGATACCCTTGCTGTGGGCGCTATGTATGCACTTTCTCGTTTGGGGATGACCGTGCCTGACGATATTGCAGTTATGGGTTATGATAATATCAAGCTTAGCAAATATCTTGATCTTACGACTATTGACCAGAAGATGTACACCATCGGTCTTAATGCTATTAAGCAGATGACTAAACTTATTGATGAGGTTGATGCCTCAGTGGTACAAGAGGTCAGTGATCCTGTACTGGTCAAGCGTGGATCAACGGAAAATCAAGGGTAATTTATCGATGGCTTTGGAACCAAGAGGCAAGATCATCCGCTGACTTGGTATTGAGGATACGGTCTTTTTCAAACTTGGCTTTCCGAGCAATGCGTACTCCGTAGGGAATGTAATCAATGCCGTTTTTACTATGTGCGTCGGGATTAATGCTGGACATTAAATCTACGTCTTTGGCTTTGTTACCGTGGCGCCAATCTAAGTCGAGCCGGTAAGGATTCGCGTTGATTTCAATGGCTGTATTATGTTCAGCAGCCAGTTCAATAAGTTCGTTCATATCCAAGTCGCTGCCATCGCGTTGTAGTAACAAACGCCCAGTTGGATGACCAACAATATCGGTATAGGGATTTTTGATGGCATTTCGGAAGCGGGTCATCATTTTTTCACGCGACATATCCAGCCCGTTGTGCACGCTGGCAATCACAAAGTCGAACCCTTCCAAAATATTGTCTCCATAATCCAGGTTGCCATCACTAAGTATATCCGACTCGATGCCCTTGAAGATTCTAAAATCAATTCCCTCAGAAGAAAACTCCTCATTAAGTTGATCAATCTCTTCCCACTGTTGATGAATTTCATCCACCGAAAGCCCACCGGCATAAGCGGCCGTTTTGGAGTGATCTGTTATGCCAAGGTATTCATATCCCCGGTCAATACAAGCTTGTGCCATATCTTTAATGGAGAATTTACCGTCGCTATAGGTGCTGTGAGCATGTAAAACGCCCCGGATGTCATCTTTGGTGACAAGGTCCATCGACTCGTGAGATTCAAAGAATGCAACCTCACCGCGATCTTCGCGCAACTCTGGAGGCACAAAGTGCAGATCTAAATGCTGATAAATATCGGTTTCCGTTTGATAGTCAATGGGTTCGTCAAAATTTGTATTTCCCTCATCGTCTAACTTAAAAAGACCATATTCGTTTAGTGATAACCCACGTTCTCGTGCCCGTTGGCGTAGTACCACGTTGTGCTCTTTGCTACCGGTAAAGTACATGAGTGCGGCGGCAAATTGCTCGGGTTTTACGATACGTAAATCTACCTGTCGGCCATTTTTTGTTCTTATAGAACTCTTGGTATCTCCGCGGCCCAATACTTCAACGACCAGTTCGTGGTCTACAAAAGCATCAAAAAGAGCAGGAATATGTTCTTCATCAGCTCCAATCAAAATATCAACATCACCAATAGTTTCTTTGGATCGACGAAGTGAGCCAGCTATTTCTATAGCTTCAACCCCTTCGCGATCTTTGAGAAAGTTATAGATGGGTTCAGCAACCTCTGTAGCTTCATCAAGACGGCAACGCTCATCGAACTGTTCCATCCATTCGATGGATTTCAAAATCTTTTGTGCCGATTTTTCTCCCAATCCGTCGAGTTCAGCAACACGTCCGTCTTGGCAGGCTGCTTTTAGTTCATCAAGTTCAGAAATACCCAGCTGGTCATGAATTTTTGCAATGTTTTTGGGTCCCAATCCCGAGATGTCCAACCATTTGATAACCCCTTTGGGAATGCGTTCTCGAAGATTTTCGAGCACTTCAATTTTGCCCGTTTCGGCGTATGATTTGATATCTTCGGCAATAGAATTGCCGATTCCTTTAATGTCAGTTAGTGAGTCATCAGAAATATAATCATTGATATCATCATTTAATGATTCAATGGTTTGAGCTGCACGGTCAAAAGCAATAGCTCGGAATCGGTTTTCACCGGCAAGCTGCATTAATTGATAAATTTCGCGCAGACGTTCGGCAATTTCTTGGTTGGTTACAGACATAAAAGCAATTGATATTGAATTTCTTTTTTGACTGTTAAAGGTAAGAAATCCTCTTGTTTTAAGCAGTTCTGCAAATACGTAAACGGTAAGTTTCTGAAGGGAAGCTGAGCAGCAAAAATAGTACGCGGTTACTCACAATTATTCACGAATGATGCCAAAAATATTGGTTCTCCATGTTATATGGTTTTCCAGGAATTATAACAATTGTTTCAATTTGGGGGTAAATTAGGTTTATTCCTATTTGATAACTTTTAAAGTAGTAAACATGGGTTGGCTATGGATAGAATAGTATATAAGATGACAGTTCGTATCATTTCGTTGGTGATAGTGGGAATACTTGTTGGATGTTCAAGTGGACAGCAAAAATCCCAGGAGATGCAAAAAAAGTCTATCAATACGGTACTGGATGACTGGCATTTAGCAGCATCCGAAGCCAATGCAGAGCGATATTTTAGCCATTTTGCAAGTGACAGTGCTATTTTTATGGGTACGGACGCTACTGAGCGATGGACGATTTGGGAGTTTGAGGATTGGGCTTCCCCCTATTTTGATGAGGGGCAGGCGTGGGATTTTACTCCTGTTGAACGACATGTATATTTATCTGATGGAAGTAGTACAGCTTGGTTCGACGAGTCGCTGGATACTCCCAATTTGGGTCCGGTGCGGGGATCAGGGGTGCTTGTAAAAAAAGATAAAAACTGGAAGATTGCGCATTATATAATTTGTCAATCCCGATTCCAAATGCTATCGTAGATACGGTTGTGAAACAGGTTGACATGGAATTGGAAAGACAACAGAACGGCAATTAATTTTAATAACGAGTAAATGCTGTTTTACTCGTTGCTTATTACTTATCAAGAATCAATTATGACAACGTTAAAATCCCGCTTTTTTTATTCACTTTTTGTTTTACTGCTCTTTTCAACGAGCATTAACGCCCAATCTAATTTGGAATCCCCATCTGAATTTTTGGGGTATGAGTTAGGGTCTCAGTGGACGCCCCATCACAAGGTAATGGACTATTTTTGGCATGTGACTGAGCAGTCGCCACTGGTTGAGGGTCATCAATATGGAACCACCAATGAGGGTCGCGAGTTGATGTTAACTGTTATCTCGAGTGCGGAGAACATGCAGCGACTGGATGAAATCCGGACAAATAATTTAAAACGCACTGGTTTAGAAGACGGTACGCCAACTGAAGACAGTACGGCTATTGTATGGCTCAGCTACAATGTGCACGGTAATGAAACCTCCAGCAGCGAGGCGGCCATGAAGACCATTTATGAGCTTGTTCGTGCAGATAATGCCCAAGCTAAAACGTGGCTGCAGAATACGGTTGTGCTGATGGATCCGATGTTAAACCCCGATGGACGTGACCGTTACGTAGATTGGTACAAGGGCGTAGTTGGAGAACAAATGAATGTCCATCCCGATGCTCGCGAACATCATGAGCCATGGCCTGGTGGACGAACGAATCACTATTATTTTGATCTGAACCGCGACTGGGCTTGGCTTACACAAAAAGAAAGTCGTCACCGCGTAGCTGAGTATCAAAAATGGATGCCTCATATCCATGTTGACTTCCACGAACAGGGCGTGAATTCCCCTTACTATTTTGCTCCTGCTGCCAAGCCATTTCATCCAGCTATAACCGATTGGCAATCTGATTTTCAGCACACCATTGGTGAAAATAACGCCAAGTATTTTGATGAGGAAGGATGGCTCTATTTTACACGCGAAGTTTTTGATCTGTTTTATCCCAGCTATGGTGATACCTATCCAATCTTTAATGGGGCGATTGGGATGACGTACGAACAGGCCGGAAACAGTCGGGCTGGATTAGGGATTACCACCGAAGAGGGGGATACGCTTACCCTTAGCGATCGCTTGCTCCATCATTATACAACAGGCCTGTCGACGGTTGAAATAAGTTCGAGGAATGCTGAGCAACTGGTTTCTGAATTTGCTGACTATTATCAAACGGCGCAAAATAATCCCGAAGGAGAATATAAAACCTTTGTCATTAAACAAGATAATAATCCCGATAAGTTAGAGGCATTGTTTGAGTTGTTGGATGAGCATCAAATTGAGTATGGGCAGGCCCAATCCGGGGCAACCTTAAGCGGGTATAATTATCAAACAGGGAATACCGAAAGTGTTCGGGTTAGTGAAGGTGACTATTTAATTAGTGTCCACCAGCCCAAGGGCGTGCTTGCACGGACGTTATTTGAACCACGTCCCGAGTTGGAAGATTCGGTAACGTATGATATTACCGCTTGGGAACAGCATTATGCCTATGGATTGGATGGATATGCTTTAACGCATCAGCTTAATGTGGAGCCGAAGCAGTATCAAAAACCCGAAGTGCAGCAAAATTTCCCTGAAAAACCCTATGCCTATATTGCCCGTTGGGAAGATCTGGATGATCTGCGTCTGCTTTCAGATTTCTTGAAGCATGATATAAAAGTACGATTTACCAGTGGAGAGTTTAAGATCGATGATCGGATGTACGATCCCGGTACGCTTGTTTTAACACGTTCTGATAATAAAAACATGCCGGAATTTGATGAAAAAGTGCAGGAGCTTGCTCAAAATCATAACCAAGAAATACATGCTGTAGAGACCGGTTTTGCCCAGTCTGGTTTTGATTTAGGATCTTCTTCTGTGCAGTATATGAATAAGCCGAGTGTGGCTATGTTATCGGGTGAAGGAACTTCCTCAAATCAAGTGGGCGAAATTTGGCACTATTTTGATCAGCAGATTGAATACCCGTTGACGATGCTTGATACTGAATATTTTGACGGGGTAGATTTAAGTGCCTACGATGTGCTTATTTTACCTTCCGGTTATTATAGCAGTCGTATTGACAGTAGTCGATTAGCTGATGTTAAGGAGTGGATTTCTGACGGAGGAAAATTGATTGCGGTTCAGGATGCAAATAGTTTTTTGGCTGGGAAAGATGGCTTTAGCTTGACGAATAAAAACGGGGATTCCTCAGAGCCAGAGCAGGACGATTTGCTTGAAACCTACGGTAATCAACAGCGAGAATATATCTCCAGTTTTAACAGCGGTTCCGTGTATAAAATTACAATGGATAATACCCACCCGCTTGCCTACGGATATGAGGAGGAATACTTTTCCTTAAAGTTAGATGCTGATTCCTATGCCTATCTTGAAGATGGCTGGAATGTAGGAGTGGCCAAAGAGGATGCTCACATGAGTGGCTTTATTGGTCACAAAGCAAAAGATAAGGTTAAGAATACACTTACTTTTGGGGTACAACATATGGGATCCGGCTCGGTGGTCTATATGGTTGATAATCCACTGTTCCGCGCATTCTGGTATAATGGTAAGTTGCTATTTGGAAATGCGGTATTTATGGTCGATTAGTTTTAGTTAGCTTAGCAATAGATTTCACTACTTAACCTGTCAGGTTCTTATGGCCTGGCAGGTTTTTTAATGCCTCCTATGCAAAGTTCCAGCGTTGGCAGTTCTACTCCTTCCGAATACTGGAAGTGATTATGATTGGATAAGACTTGAATGACTTATACGTATTATATATTATTACTACTTAATTAGTATTAACTACTTAGTATTAATATGAGATACAAAAAGCCATCGTCGGATCTGCGTAACTATTACATATTCATTCTACAAGTATCGCTGATTGTTGTGTTAGGGATATTTATAGGGGCCAGTAAGATTCAATTCATATCTCAACAAAGTGAGGTGGATTTAACGCAAGAACAAGAAGTAGTAGAAATGGAAGAAATAACACAAACGAAACAAGAAGAGCAGCCGCCGCCTCCACCACGTCCACAGGTACCCGTTGAGGTGCCCAATGATGAAATTATTGATGATCAGGAAATTAATATCGATGCTGATATAAATATGGATGAGCCGCTTCCGGAACCCAAAGAACCAGAAGACGTAGAGGAGGAAGAGTTCTTTGTAGTAGTAGAGCAGGAGCCTGAAATGAAAGGTGGCCAAAAGTGGTTGTACGATAATATTAATTATCCTGATATGGCTCGTAAAGCCGGTATAGAGGGTAAGGTTATTATACAGTTTGTGGTGGGTAAAGACGGAAAAGCTGAAAATATAAATATACTGCGCGGTATTGGCGGGGGATGTGATGAGGAAGCGATCAGGGTAATCAAGGAAGCGGAATTTGTTCCCGGACGTCAACGTGGCAATGTTGTACCGGTTCAGACGGCTCAAACGATTAATTTTCAGTTACAGAATTAGGATTTGAAAATCCTTGCAGTTTTAGGAGTGTAGACCAAATTTTTGACAAACTAATTTTGAGGAAACCAATCAATGCCCTTATCTTTGGCATGAATAATAATCACCCAAGGTTGGGGGTGCTTGCAACAGCAGGCTGAGATCATACCCTGAGAACCTGAACCGGATAACACCGGCGTAGGGAAACCAAGGCAGTAGCGCCGTTTTTGTGTTGCTGCCGGATTGATCAGCATTTCTTGCAAGTTCATCTCCCGCTCTTATGAACTAAATAAGACGGAGGAACTTATGTTTTCCAAACTACTCAGAAGTACAGTATTTCTGTGCTTTGTATTCTTTTTTAGCACTTCTCTTTTCGCACAAACGATAACCGGCAAGGTACTCAACGAGCAGACCGAAGAACCCATCGTGGGGGCCAATGTGTATGTTGTTGATGCCAGCAAAGGCACGGTTACAGGGACTGATGGAAGTTTTAGTCTTGATCTTCAAGGAGATTCCCAAATATTAACTATTAGTTATGTGGGATATAAGACAAAGGAGGTAGAGGCTAAAAATGACCTAACTGTATATCTAAGTCCATCAGTTAGCCTCGAAGAAATTGTGATACAGGGCATTAGATCTGAAGAAAATGATCCTGTAGCACAAAGCACCGTTCAAAAGAAAGAGTTGGAGGAAGTGTATAACGGGGAACAACCCACTTTTTATCTCGAGAATCTTACCCCGGCTATCTTTTCCTACTCCGAATCAGGCACGAAGCTAACTAACTATGGTAGCATGCGACTGAGGGGCATCAGCCAAGAACGGATTAATATGACCCTGAACGGAGTGCCACTCAATGATATGATTGATCACGGCGTATTCTTTTCTAATTTCACAGATATCAGCGACAGCTTCGAATCTGTGCAGGTGCAACGAGGCGTTGGTACCAGCAGTAATGGCGTGGCATCGTATGCGGGATCTATTAATTTTGAATCTGTTAATATTGAAGACCGCGAGCAGGGGGGACAGCTCGAGTTTGGCGCTGGCTCATTCGACAGTTATCGCATGAATACCAGCCTGTCATCGGGCATGATTAACGATAAATGGTCGTTTTACGGTAGTTATAGCCGAATTTTATCGGATGGCTACAGAAATCATACCGGAACAAATGCCAACTCATTATTCTTTTCTGGCGGATATTTTGGTGAAAACGATATGATAAAGCTCAATGCATTTGATGCTGGCTCAAAAAATGGCTTGGGTTATAGTGCCGTTGCAGAAAGTGATCTGGAGAATGACCCGCGCACCAATTATTTAAACAAAAACGATAAGGACGATTTTGGGCAACGTTTAGTCCAATTGCAGCACACGCATATTTTTAGTGATGAATTTTCAACAACAGCTTCACTTTACTATGGCGGAGCAGGTGGTGACTACCTGTATACCTATCCCGATACCGATTCTACCTTGGCCCAAATTAATTATCCGTTGTATAATGATCATTACGGACTTATGATAAATGGATTTTGGGATTCTGGGGATTGGGAGATCAGCTCAGGTTTTCACGGCTATATTTTCGATCGGGAAAATGAAGAGTCATTTGCCCCGAATTTTGAAAATCCCTACTACTATGAAACCTCTAACAAGAAAGAGTTTAGCTGGTTCGCAAAAGCTGAATGGTCACATAATAATGTTAAGGTTTTTGGAGATCTGCAGCTTCGAACGTTCAAGCTTACCATCCATCCCGATTATAACTTCATTGGTATCCCCCCGGAGGGTTCTATCGTAAAGGATTGGACGTTTTTGAATCCTAAAATTGGGGTTAGTTACTTGTTAAGTGAAAATATTACAGCCTATGTATCTGCAGGTAGGATGGGGAGAGAGCCAACACGGATAGATATCTTTGGTGGACTTCGACTAGAAGAAGTTAACTATGAGCAAGCGCGAGCTGATAATTTTGATCCGGAATACGTCAATGATTACGAAGGAGGGCTAAAGCTTAATTATCAAAATCTTGCACTCCAGGCAAACTACTTTTATATGGATTTCGAAGACGAAATTGCCCCGATAGGAGAAATCATTGCTTTTGGCGTTCAAAAGCGAAAAAATATTCCGAATAGTTACCGGACGGGGTTCGAGCTTCAGTGGAATTACCTACCCACTGACTTTTTAACATTCCAGGGGAATATGACATATATGCAAGGTCAGATAGATTCATTTACGACTGGTGCGGGCAATACCTACACTGATAAAAGCCCTATCTTAAGTCCCAATTGGATTGTAAATAGTAGAGTAGATTTCACTCCGTTTGATAATTTTACGATAGGATTGACGGGCAAATATGTAAGCGAATCATTCTTGGAGCTTACGAATGATCCGGAAATGGTGTTGCCTTCGTATACCGTATTTGACGCCTCTATATCGTATGAGCTCGAACGGCTGTCATTTAGGTTAGAGTTCAACAATTTAGAGAATGAAGTTTATTATTCAGGGGGTACTCCTGTAGACACTAACAGTGATGGAGCGAATGACGAACCGGGTTATTTTGTAAATGCAGATCGTAATTTCTTCTTCACGTTACAATATAAATTATAACCCAGACGCAATATTCTGCTACAGCTGTCGTTTAAGTTTTAGAAGATAGATAGTTATGGTTTAGATGATTAGTGGAAAGGCGGGTCGGCAGGCCCGCCTTTTTTATTTTCATAGATTTCAGCTCTCTGATTTTGTTTGGGTAAAAAAGGTCAAATCTTCTTCCTTCTTCTTGCGGATTTCCGGAGTAGGTTCTGTTTGGCTGTCAATTACCTGAATGAATATTGCTCCTGTAATAATAAATACAGCTGATATAATTTCCATAGCGTTGGGATTTTCGCCAATACTGAGCCACGCAATAAGCAAAGCTGCAATGGGTACTATGTTCCCATATAGAACTACTTGCGTAGGCCCCAGCTTTTTTAGAGCGCGTACTTTTACCCATTGGCCAACACCTACGCCGATGGCACCACCCGCTAAAATAGCTATCCACGTCCAGAGACCAAGTGACAGCCATGTTACTTCAATTAACTCTGGACTTGCAATTAGAAGATAAAGGGTACCTCCAATGGCAGTACGCAATGCTACAATGGGGACCGAGCCGTACTTCCGGGCAAGCGGTTTTATGGCGTGCAGTTCTATGACTGTTAAAGCCAGTGCTATGATTAGAATGAGGTCACCCAGCCAGTAACCTTGCTCAGGTTGTAATCCATCCCAAGCCAAAATAATAGTGCCAATAACAGCAAGCGTTACTCCCAGGTAACCGAAAGCCCCCATTCGTTCCGTACTGAACAAATAGCCGATCCCGGTACTTATAGCCGGACCCAACGCCAGCCATAGGGATGCACGGGCACCATGAGTAAGCCCCAGTCCTTCGATGCCAAGCCAAGGGGCTAAGGTTGCTCCTATCACCGAAACGAATAATAGCCGGGGCCAGTGTTTGTTTTTAATTTTGGGAATAAAAGCAACTTTTTCTGAAGTGCTGTTACACTCAGCGCGATATTGCATATACATTACGATAAACATAGCAATGCCTCCCATCGCAAAGCGTGAAACGCTAAATGAGATGGGAGACATTTCTGTAAGGGCAATTTCAGCTAATATAAAATTAGCGCCCCAAAAGAAGACAAATAGTATGAGTAAACCGTGATGGGATAAGCTCCCGCTATTTACGGTCGTTCTATGAGAATCTAAATTTGAAATAGTATTCTATATATTTATTTGGATCGGTACCTTCACGGTATCCCAATGTAAAACAATGGTAGCAGATTCTTGGGTAACATCCTCGAAATAGAATAATAGCCGCTCCATGTAGTTAGCTTCTTGAGGTTCTACGGTAAAGCGCATTACATCCTGGGATTGATCGTATTGTGTTCCCCATGACATTTTCGAATTAATAATAATAGTCCATTCATTCTCATTCGGGATCGTATAAATAGAATAGGTGCCTGCCTCTAATTCATTACCTTCAATTATAACATCATCCGAAACTACCAGAGCAGTAGATTCATTGGCTCCCGTCCGCCATACTTCGTCGTAGGGAACTAATTCACCAAAAATTTTGCGATCATTAACCGCCGGACGTCCATAGGTAATGGTGATATCAGTCGTGCCCACCGTTTGACTAACTGTTGCATTGGGACTTACTCGCGGCTCTTCATTGCCTCTTTCTTGAGCCGCAGTGACTTGCGCCGAGAAAATGACGATGAATAAAATAAGAGCAAAATTGCTTAAAGATGATGTAAAAGTTTTCATAGCGATAATGGTTTATTAGAAAATTCAGCGGTGTTCAATTTTTAAACTCAAACCAGCTGGATATCGTTTATCTGTTTGCTTTGTTGATATACCGCAAAATAATTGGAATAACAAAGTGGATCCCGGAAGAGGGTTTATATTTAAATATTAAGATTTTCTAATCTCATTCTAAATTATTATATAGTAGTAATCGAGAGGTTGATTAATAATGTGCAAGGTTAAGTTGGGTTATTTTAAATGGGGCAATATTCCAAATCCCGCTTTTCGGCAGGTATAGAAAAGCTGTTCAGCAGTGGGTCAGTCATTTTATTTAGGTGCAAAAAAACGCAGGATTTTCCACTAATTTCTGTTAGTGAGAATGCCGAAGATATTTTAGGCTTTGCCCCTTCGTACTTTACGAAACACGAAAATGGCTGGTCCAATCAAATCCATCCAGATGATAAACAAGAGGTTTTATCTCAGTTTCGTAAGGTTATAAATGAAGGGGGTGGGGCTATCAATGAGTATCGTTTTAAGACAAAAGAGGGGACATACATTTGGCTCCGTGATGAGATTCAGGTGATTGAGGATGAAGGGGGCCGTGAACTCATATATGGATCGTCAATTGATATTACAGAGCGTAAGAAGGCAGAGATAAGGCTGCAGGAAAATAAAACGGAAGAGCTCAAAGAAGAAATTGCACGCCGAACTAAAGTAGAAGAGAAATTACAAAAGCGGCTGGAATATGAGAAGGTGATTTCGAGGTGCTCAAAATTACTGTTAGAGAGTAACTCTTCTGAAGCTTTAGAGCAAAGTTTAAACTTACTCCGGGAAGTAACCGGAACTGATCGTATTTTTCTCTACAAAAATAAAGAGGTGGATGACGATTTGTATTTGGAGCCGGTATTCGAAGTGACCAAGCCCGATATAGAACCTGTTGCCGAGAAATCAGACCGGCAATGGAAATATTCCGATATCCCCTGGCTTTACGAAAAGCTATCGTCCCTGCAAAAAATAAATGGTCAGGTTGATGAGTTCCCAGAGCCCGAACGCTCAATTTTTGAGGAGCAGCAGGTACAATCTATTTTGATTATCCCTTTTACAGTTGAGGGGGAATGGAAAGGACATATCGGTTTTGCTGATACGCAAGAAAAGAGAAAGTGGAGTGACGAAGAGATAACGCTGCTTAATACAATTGCTCGTATAATAGCAGCGTATGAAAAACGGAAAAGTATTGAGGAATCGTTAGTTGCTCAACGGAATTATATTGATACCATTTTAAATAGCTTACCCAGCATCTATTTGCTATTAGATACTGATATGGCGCTTGTTGAATGGAATGATTATGCTGAACAGAATACAGGCTATAGCAAAGCGGAGTTTGAGGATATGGATGCCTATGATCTAATTGCTGCCGAAGATCATGCTCTTATGGAACAAGCTGTGGAAGAGGCACGAGGAGATATGGAGCATGGTACAGAACTTCGTTTAAAGACAAAATATGGAGAAAAGAAACCCTACTACTGGCGGGGGTATTTTATTGAGTTTAGTGGAACAGAATATTTCTTGTGTGTTGGAATTAATATAATGCAGCAAAAAGAGGCAGAAGCGGAACTATTAAATGAAAAACGTTTCAATGAGGCCTTATTAGAAAGCTTGCCTGGTATTTTTTATATGTTTGATGAAGAGGGGAATTATTACCACTGGAATCAACACTTGTTGGATGAGACCGGTTATACAGCTGATGAGATGCAAGAAATAACACCCGGAGAGTTTTTCACAGATGATGAATTCGAGTCGGTAAGAGATGAAATCGGGGCTGTTTTTGAAGGTGGAAAATCCAGTATTGAAGCAAATCTAAAGACCAAAGACGGTAGAAAAATTCCCTATTATTTTACGGGGAAACATTTTAAAAGGGATGGAAAGGATTATCTTATTGGAGTAGGTCATGATATTTCGAGTCAGGTTAAGGCTCGTGAAGAACTGCGAAAAAATGAAGAGCTATTTCGAAATCTCTTTTTGAATGCTCCTGCGGGTATTGTGATGGTAGATCCGGAGAATAAGGTTCTGAATGTAAACAAAAGTTTTGAGAAGACATTTGGTTTTACTGAAGAGGAACTACAAGGTAAAGATATTGATGAGTTTCTTGTACCCCCAACCGAGCGTGGCCAGGTGCCCCGAATGCCTCTTAAGAAATATGCGTCAGAAAGTTTTCATCGTGAAGCCAAACGGTTGACTAAAGATGGAGATCTGGTTGATGTTTTTATTGCTGCTATCCCAGTTTATGTTGATGGGGAGCCTATTGCAGGGTTTGGCATGTATATCGATATCACAGAAGAAAAAGAATACGAAAAGCAGATATCCACCTCGCTTAAAGAAAAGAAGATCTTACTGCAGGAGATTCATCACCGGGTTAAAAATAATTTGGCTATTGTATCGGGACTTTTACAGCTGCAGATGTACGAATCAGATGATCCGGTAATCCATGATACACTGGAAGAAAGTGAGCGGCGAATTCAAACAATGGCCTTGATTCACGAAAAACTATATAACTCGGACAGCTTGGGACACATTTCTTGTGATTCCTATATTGGGGATTTGGTGGAGACAATTCGTAATACTATTGGGTCAGACCAAGAGGTTGAAGTATGTTTGGATATTGAGGATATAGAGTTGGATATCAACCGGGCCGTACCATTTGCGTTATTGGTTAATGAGGCCGTTACGAACTCTTTGAAACATGCTTTTGAAGGGGCTGAGGGTAATCAGATTACTATCCATATTTCGAAAGAAAACGAATATATTGGTGCTCAAATAAGTGATAATGGAAAAGGGTTGCCCGATGACTTTTCTCCCGAAGAGAGTGACACGCTGGGCATGAATTTAATTGATAATTTTGCTCGTCAACTTGATGCTACATGGAGTCTTAAAAGCAATCAGGGGACATCCCTTACGCTGGAGTTTGCTGCTACCGAAGATGGATAGGTAGGGCTATTTTTATTATTGCTTTTGTTTTACTTCATCTTTCAGAAGATGCGAAAATTCTTGTCTGAATTTCTTTAATTTTGGTGCAATAACTACTTGGCAATATCCCGCATTGGGATTGTTCTCGTAGTAATTTTGATGATAGTTCTCGGCTACCGAATAGTTCGAAAGTGGCTCAATTTCTGTTACAATAGGATCTTCCCACAAATCAGATCTATCTGTTTTTTTTAGTGATTTTTCAGCTATTTCTTTTTGTTTTTCGTTGTGATAAAAGATAGTCGAACGATATTGGGGCCCAACATCTGCCCCTTGCCGATTTTTGGTGGTGGGATTATGTGTGTGCCAAAATACCTCAAGCAATTGTTCATACGAAATTACTGAAGGGTCAAACGTAATATGTGCCACCTCGGCATGACCTGTTTGTCCTGATGAAACTTGTCGATATGTTGGATTCGGTATCTCGCCGCCGGCATAACCTGCTACAGCAGATTTTATTCCTTTTACTTCTTCAAAAACAGCTTCAACGCACCAAAAACAGCCAGCGCCAAAAGTTGCTTCTTCCATTTTTTTTGTGCCCATAGTATTAGTATTGTTATTAGATTGAGCAATCGAAGTGGCTGAGAAAAGCAGCATAAATGTGATAGCAGTAAACGGTATGATCAAGATGTTTTGGATGTTCATAGCAGTAAGTTATGTCACTAATTGGAAGTGTATAAACACAAAAACGGGTGTGCCCGTTTACTGAACTAACGAAATGCCGGCAGACGTTATTACTTCCGGATTTCTTCGTAAGCCTCGATAAATTCGTCGGGGGTATGCTTGCCAATGATGGTAGAAATGGCGTCTAACGGCAGATCAGTAACCATGTTGAACCGCAGGCAAGAACGTCCCATATCCATTTTTTTGCCAGCCTTTTCGAACTCTTCTTCCAACCATTCCTGGAGTTCTTCATCCTGGTAAACCGACATTAGATACAAGGAATTATGATTCTTTTGAGCTGCTAAACCAATATAGTTCAGTGGTTGATTATTATAGGTGTCAGGATACTTTTCAAGTGGGATTTCATAACTAATCATCCCCCAATTGATTGTTTCTTCATAGCCATCAGGAATATTATCAAGGATTAGCTTCCGAATTTCTTCGATAGGTTCGCGTCGATATTCGGGAAGCTCATCTATATATTCATCAACTGTTTTTGCCATACTTTTTGCCATGATAGAAAGAAGTTAATTAATTATTTAAATTGCCTTTTGAAAAAGGGATACGGTATTCTGTGAATATTACCGTTTTTGTTCATTGGAAATTAAGGATAATGGCCTCATACATGATATACGGCCATAAACTCAGCACGTAATATAAGTGCTATTTAGGCCAATTTCCGCCCTGAAATTGCTACAGATCAGAAGTGATTATGGTAAACGATATAGAAAAAAAATGCCTTATATAACGTCAATTTCACAAACATAATGAAATCAATTATTAGATTATGGAGTATCGATTTTTGGGACGTTCAGGATTAAAAGTTTCAGCGCTTTCATTTGGATCGTGGGTCACCTTTGGTGATCAGATTGATGAACAAATAGCGTACGAATCGATGAAAAAAGCGTATGATGCAGGGGTCAACTTTTTTGATAATGCCGAAGCCTATGCCGATGGTCAATCGGAAATCATGATGGGTAATATTATCCAAAAGGCAGGATGGAATCGATCGGATTTAGTTCTTTCGACTAAAATATTTTGGGGTGGAGATGGCCCTAATGATCAGGGACTATCATTTAAACATATAAAGGAAGGTACAGAGGCTGCTCTAAAGCGTCTGCAGACTGATTATGTGGACCTTATTTTTTGCCACCGGCCTGATAAGCATACCCCTATTGAGGAAACAGTTTGGGGGATGAATCAGATGATTCAGGAAGGCAAAGCTTTGTACTGGGGAACAAGTGAATGGTCTGCCCGAGAAATTCGTCCGGCGTATGACTTTGCCCGCCGCGAGCACTTGCGTCCCCCACTGATGGACCAGCCGCAATATAATATGTTTCGGCGCGAAAAAGTGGAGCAGGAATTTGCACCCCTCTATGATGAGATTGGCCTTGGAACAACTATTTGGAGTCCGCTTGCAAGTGGTTTGTTGACGGGGAAGTATAACGATGGGGTACCTGAAGGAAGTCGTCTCTCCCTCGAAAAGTATGATTGGTTGCGTGAAAAGCTGTTAGAAACAGAAAGCGGGCGACAGAAATTACAAAAAGTTCAAAAACTGGCTAAGATTGCTGATGAGGCAGGTATTCCCATGCCGCAGTTTGCGTTGGCTTGGTGTCTCAAAAATAAGGATGTAAGTACGGTAATTACGGGAGCTTCGAAGCCTGAACAGGTGGAACAAAATATGAAAGCCATTGAGGTAGTAGATCAATTAACATCTGATGTGATGGAACAGGTTGAGGAGATCTTGGAAAATAAACCTGAGCCAGCCCCTGATTTTCGGCGCAACTGATAATGCTTAGCAAATAATTCTGTACCCGGAGATAATACTCCGAGTATTTTTGTTTAAAAATGATATCCAACATTTAGTTTAACCGCATATCCGCCTGAAAAGTCAGGGGTTGATACAGCTACTTCAATGGGGCCCACAATAGATGTGGCTCCCATTGAGATTGAATAGCCATATTCCATACGTTGGGCGTCAATATTAAAAGTCCAGTGATTGGAGAGATGTGCCATATTTATGCCTCCACTAAGATACAAACGCCGATTTAGTCGCAATTGAAGCTTTGAACGTAATGCCATAAGATTTGGAGATCGTAGCTGCTGTGTAGCATACCCCATAAATGGCAGTTGTTTAAGTTCAAAAACGGGGTTTTGAGTTAAACCCCCTAAGTGGTAATAATAATGTAACGGTAAATTGTTGGTGGAAGAATATCCAAAGAAAAATTCATTGGATAGGTTGATACCCGGTATAAGTTTTATGGTTGAAAACCATTTTCCAGATGTTTGAATAAAGCGCGTTGAGCTTCCCCACGCAGGGTCGGAGATTTCTGTTTTAATATTTAGTGACTGTCCGTGAGTGGGAAAGTACGGGCGATTTAGGGTACTAAGGTTAACGGTGGCAAAAGGATTCAGCAGGAAGTTTGTATTCCCAAGGACAAGGGTATTACCAATAGCTTCGTTTAAATTATACAGTTGATTTTCAATTCCCAATTCAGTATCAACCTGTTGCCATAATTGAACCGATGTTGAAGCTTGAATAGTAAGCTTTTCAACATCTATACTTGAAAGAATTTGGCTTTGATTGTAATAGTTGATAGGGGATCGTTGCAAGTTAATGCTGCCATTAATATAGGCAAGGGGAGCAAGATTTACGGGAATATTATAGTCTGAATTAAATTCCAGGATTTCGCCGGCTCTGAGCTGTAAGGTGAGTCTGTCATTCCAAAAAATATTATCGGTGAACGAGGCGCCAAACAATAAGCCGGCTTTATATTGACTGTCGTAGCGCATGCTAAAGCCCACATATTCTTGTTCTTTGTGCTGAAAGTCTAAGACGAGTGTGTCACCCCCTGAATCGGGATCTTGTTGTAAACGATATGAAATTTGGCTGAACAATCCCGATCCATATAGCCTGTTAATTTTTTGTTCGAGTCTTGAGAGGGTTAGTTTGGAGGGTAAGGAGATATCAAGTGCGATAAATACTTGTTGCTGTTGGGCTAATCCGGTAAGATTATTAAACTGTATATCAGAAACAGTTATAGAATCTTTTCTGGTTGTATTAATCGGTTTAAACGACGTTGCAGAAAGATGCTGTTGTTCAAGCAAAGCCCTAATATCTGGCAGTGCTTTTCGGGCTGCCTCTTCACCTCGCTGTATTATTTCGTCGGCTCGTTCATAGCTAAATGTTGAGAATTCTTGAATATCGGGACGAATATAGATATCCGTTTTTTCTTTTTGGAGGATGTCAGACTCTTGCTGATGAAAGCCTACTGATTGAAATAATACATCAACAAAAGTGTTTAGGCTGTCAATATTTCTGATGGGTTCGCCTACATCAGAGGCAATAGTCAGGTCAGCACCAAGTTGTTTTACATCTTCAACAGGAATATTCCGGGCTACCCCGCCGTCAATATATGTTTGGCCATTGATGACAACGGGTTTAAAAATAGTGGGGATGGCAATACTTGCGCGAACGGCATCCGGCAAATATCCACTGGTAAAGGTTTGGGGTTCTCCGGTGGATAAATTTGTTGCTACGGTAGAAAAAGGTATAGGAAGCTCCGTAAAGTCCTCAACATTGTGAAAAGGCAACATCAACCGGTAAAGCATCATAGAAATGTTCTGTCCATCAATAAGTCCGGTTGGCAGTGATATGCCTTTGTCATCAAAAGGGAAGGTAAGCAGAAAGCTGTCCTTTTTTAGGACGCTATTTGAGATCTGTTGGGGATTGATCTGGTAGTTATCATTAAATAAAATGCCCCAATTTGCAGTCAGGGCTATCTCTGCTATTTCATCGGGCGAATAACCAATAGCGTATAGCGACCCCACGATAGCACCCATACTGGTACCACTGATCATATGTACGGGGATTCCTTCTTCTTCCAAAACTTTGAGTACCCCAATGTGAGCAAATCCTTTGGCACCACCGCCGCTGAGGGCTATCCCCAATGAAGTTTTTTTCTCAGTGGATTGTAAATTTGCCGTTTCCTGATCTTGTTGGCCGTGACTAATGCATGGGATAAATAAAATAAGAAGGAGTAACAAGGACCTGGATAAAATAGATTTATACATGGCGGTCCATTATAGGGGTTGGTTTGATGATGTTTATGTGGGGTAAATATATAATAATGTAGAATGATCAGCGAATTGGTAATATTAAAATACCGTTATTAAATGACTGAGAGGGTAAAGGGGCGTGGACGAAATTATTTATTGAACGTAAGCTTTTGTTCATAGAAATGGCCGCGTTGCAGGGTATCTGGGAGCATCTTGAATTTTATAGGCACTGCGTTGGATCCGGATAAAACTACAAAATGGAGATGAGGTGTGGTGGAGTATCCGGTATTGCCACTGAGGCCAATTACTTGCCCAGCATACACGTGTTCGCCAACGTTGACGAATGTACCTCTATGTTGTAGGTGGGCATATACTGCTACGGTACCATCATCATGGCAGATTAAAATCTTATTAGCTTGTTGTATAAAATCCTCATTGTCTCCTCCTTTTTTATTATTTACGCTCACAAATCCGACGATCCCGCCACGGGCTGCACAGACGAGACTGTTTGGGGGCATATCAAAATCGAAGGCATATTTTGAGTGGGGGAGATGATGTGTGAAGCTGGAATTATTGCCTTGGATAAGAAGATGAGTTTGCCCTTGAGGATAAGGGAGCATATATCGATAACTGGAGTCGTGGACCGCATTGGGGTTGCCGAGTGTTAAGTTATATTGAATTTGTTTTTTAAATTCGGCAGGGGACGTTAGAGAATCGAGCGGAAGTTGAACAAGTTGATGTTGACTTCCTTTGGGTAGAAAGTGTTCGAAGGTTTGGTTTAATGAGTCAGGTTTGGCTTTGAGGTAAACCGGGCAGGGTAAGTGATTTCTGGCCCAGAGTGTAAATTCTGTCTCTGAAATATCATCCCAAATAAATACTGCTTGTGCAGTAGTGCTTTTATATAAAGCCCCCAGAAGAATAAATAATATTGGGAGAATAATTTTACGCATAAAACGCCAGACAAAGTGGTTTCCAATGGTTATATCATACCATATTGATAAACAGTTTTGTCCTCATTTACGTTTGTCTATCAATTGAGTTTGGTCCCATTGGGAACGGGATCATCGGGAATAGCTAAAACTACCTTATCGTCATTGCGATGGAAGCCTGTAACCAAACATTCCGACATAAAGGGCCCTATTTGTTTGGGAGGAAAGTTTACGACTCCGATGACTTGTTTGCCTGTTAGCTCTTCTACTGAGTAGAGATCAGTAATTTGAGCACTACTTTTAAGGGTGCCAATTTCGTTACCAAAATCGACCCATAATTTATAGGCAGGTTTGTGAGCTTCGGGAAAAGGTTTGGCTTTTGTGATGGTTCCCACTCTAAGCTCAACTTGTTCAAACTGTTGCCAGGTAATGGTATTCATGGTAATTATTATTTTTGGAATATGGTTATATCTCGGTTAAAGATCAGTCTATCCAAAAGAAATCATCTGTTCGTGGAAATTTCATTGATGCTTCTAAAAGTTCTTTCGGTGGAATGCCAAGTTTTCGTTTTTGAAGATCTAACCAAGCTCCATCAACAATAATTTGTGCAGCTTTTTGACCGTCTTCTTTAAATATGTTGTGGGTAATGGTCCATCGTGCCGCATCTTTGCGCATGGCCTTGATGGCACAAGAAACAGTAATCTGTTCTGATAAGCTGATCTCTTTTAAGAACTTTGTTTCTTCTTTGAAAAGAATCGGTCCAAGCCCTATAGCTGCTATTTTTGGGATAGGCATTCCAAAATCATTGAACATAGCAACACGGGTTTGAGCTGCATAATCATTATATACCGAATGACGCATATGATTATTGGGATCCATATCGGCCCAGATAACTTCGTAGGTTTTGCTGTAAGATTCAGAGCTCATAAAAATTGGAGTTATATCAAGATGAAAACTCTAATCTAAAAAGAAACAATAGAAAAGCCAGTAAGTATGTTCATTAATAGAATGATAGATGAGATGGTGTAAACGGGAGAATGGGGGGAAGTGTGCTCAAATACTTTTACCGAAAATAAAGAAAGCCGTAACGCATTGATTGTTAATGCGTTACGGCTTTTATAAGTGCCCTGGACTAGAGTCGAACTAGCACTCCCAAAATGGGAACTGACCCCTCAAGCCAGCGCGTCTACCAATTCCGCCACCAGGGCAGTACTCAAAATTTCAAGGCCTCAAATATAGGGTATAATCCCGATAGTTGAAACAAAATTTAGCCTAAAATTCAGCTCTTAGCCATTACCAAGTTGTTCTTTGATATACTCATTGTCCGGATCCATTTTTTGCGCTTGCTGATAGAAGCCCATTGCTTTCTCTTCTTGTCCGGCACGTTGCAGTAAGTCGCCCATCAGGATCCAGTTTTCCACGTCCTTAGGGTTTTGTTTAATGCGATTTAACAGGTACTCATTGGCTTTGCTGGCTTCTCCATTCATGATCATATACAGCACCTTGTTGCGGTGTGCAGCTGGTGAGTCGTCCAGGTCAATGGCTTTGTCGAAATCTTCAATAGCCTGATCGAGGTTTTCGAGCTGCATATTTGCGAAGCCGCGCAAGTTATAGTAGCCACTGTTTTCATCTTCGAGATTAATTGCTTTCTCTAGGGCTTCAATACTTTTTTCCCACTGGTTTAATTTTTGAAAAACCAATCCTTCTAAATGAAAACCGTCAGAGTATTCTGGTTCTTTCTTTTGAAGTTGATGAGCAATGTCCAATGCATGGTCAAAGTCCCCTTCTTCCAGTAGCGATAATCCTTCTTCAAGCTGATCTTCGTAGTTCATGAAAAATAGCTTCTTTGGTAGTTAAGTAGAAATTCCATTTTAATAACGCCCCAAAAGATAAGGAATATTAAAGCGTTAATCAGATGATTCTGAGGTCGGTTTTTCGTCTTCCGTAATATCCTCAAATTCAGCTTCTTCGATTTGCTCAAAGTGCTGTTGTGATGAATTTCCAGATTGTGAGCTTTGTTTACCTTTATTTTGCTGTTGTTGGTACATCTGGTAGAAAAAGCTCGGTCCCTTTCTGCTTTTATTGTTATTGGATGGCAGAAAAAGTCGACTGATAACCTTGATCAAAAGGTACATCAGCAAAAAGAATAAAATAGTACGTAAAATCATTACCTCTAATCGGTGATGTGAATGTGCGTATTGCTGCGAATAGGCTGATTGAAAATTTGTTCTTCTATATAATCTAAATGTTTTTCATTACTTACGAAATCAATCTCTGATGTATTAATGATCATAAGAGGTGATTTATTGTAATGATGGAAGAAATGATTGTAAGCATCGCTTAACTCTTCCAAATATGAACGAGAAATATCACGTTCGTAATCTCGGTCTCGCTCCTGAATATTTTTCATTAGTCGATCTACATTTGACTGCAGGTAGATGACCAGATCGGGTTGAGCCGAAATACTGGACATGATTTTAAAGATGTTATCATACAGGGCAAGTTCATCATCTTCTAAATTGAGCCGGGCAAAAATACGATCTTTTTCAAAAATATAATCCGAAATTGTCATTTGCTGGAAAAGATCCTTACTCAGCATCTCTTGCTGTTGTTGGAATCGGCTTGCTAAAAACGACATCTGGGTTGGGAAAGCATAGCGCTCACGATCCTTATAAAATTTAGGCAAAAAGGGATTTTCTTCAAATTGTTCCAGCACCAGTCGTGCGTTGTGGCGTTCGGTCAAAAGTTTGGCTAATGATGTTTTTCCCACACCAATGACGCCTTCAATAGCGATAAAATCGAAGTCGTTTTTCATAGTTACCAGCGTAAGTCTGTTTTTTGGAGTCGCAGCTCAGGTGCTTTTTCCAAAAGTTCAGCAATGTTTTGTTTTGTTCCGGGATCGGACCACTGCGGCATAATTTCAGCCAAAGGTTCAAGTACAAACCGTCTTTTGTGATATTCCGGGTGTGGAATGATAAGATTATCCGTTTGAATCACCAAGTCGCCGTACGAAATAATGTCTAAATCGATGGTTCGGGCACTCCATTTGGGCTGGCTGGCCGCTCGTCCATGCTCGTGTTCAAAGGTTTTAAACTTTTTGATGAGAGTACGAGGCTTATCTTCAGTAGTCATAGCAACTACAGCATTAAAAAAGTCGCGCGTTGATGGGCCCACCGGTTCTGTTATGTAGATAGATGATTTTTGGAGATTGGTTTCAGAAAGATCCGCTAAAAAATTGGCGGCATCCCGCAGGTGCTGGTGGCGGTCGCCAACATTTGAACCAAGTGCTACAACTACCGTTGCCATTGCATTTGAATTTCGGAGTAAGCGGTTTCTACGTTTAGGGGAGGATTGAGCTTGCGAACAGCGACTTTCAACTGTCGAACATCTGAAAATTGCTCAAAAAGCTGATCACCTATTCGCTTGGTCAATGTCTCAATAAGCTTTACGGAGGGGCCTTTCATTACTAACTCAACAGTTTTAAGTACCTGCTGATAATCAATAGTATCTTCAAGCCTGTCGCTATCACCGGCATTACGCAAATCAGCATGAAAGGTAAGATCGATCTCAAAATTGTTGCCTTCTTCTCGTTCCTGCTGATAGTATCCGTGGTATCCCTTAAAACGAAGGCTTTTTATCGTCAGGGTGTCCATGATTTACAGGGTCGAGACCTCTATTTTCTGGTGCAGTTCTTCAACAATGCGCTTTTGCTTAGGGGTGGTTTGCATGCGCTCTTCAATCGTTGATATGGCATGGATAACCGTTGAGTGATCGCGACCGCCAAAATGCAGCCCAATCGTTTTCAAGCTCGAATCTGTAAACTGTTTTGCCAGGTACATCGCAATTTGGCGAGCCTCCACAATTTCCTGTTTGCGGGTTTTTTCTCGAACCTTATTGGTGTCGATGCCAAAGTAATCACAAACGTATTCCTGTATTTGTTCAATTGATATAGTGGTTTGTGATTCTTGAATCATATCCTTTAATACACGTTTAGCCATTTGCGGCTCAATCTCATCTACGTGCTGTAGCGAGGCGAAGGCAAGAAGCTTGATAATAGCTCCCTCAAGATCACGGACATTTGACTTAAAATTGTGAGCGATAAATTCAAGTACATCATGCGATAGCTCGATACCATTATCAGAAGCTTTGCGCTCCAGGATAGCGTACCGCGTTTCATATTCCGGGACTTGTAGGTCGGCACTTAATCCCCAGCTAAATCGAGAAATAAGACGTTCTTCGATATCTGGAATTTCACGTGGTGCCCGATCACTACTCAAGATGATCTGTTTCCCATCCTGATGCAGGGCGTTAAAAATATGAAAAAACTCTTCCTGGGTTTTTTCTTTACCACTAAAGAATTGGATATCATCGACAATTAATACATCAATCTGTCGATAAAACATAGTAAACTCGCTGGCGCGGTTGTTTCGGATGGCTTGTACAAATTCATTAGTAAAACTTTCTGATGATATATACAGTACCGCCAGCTCATTCCCATGTTCTTGTTTCACTCTGTTGCCAATACTTTGAATGAGGTGCGTTTTACCAAGGCCGGTGCCCCCATATATAAAGAATGGGTTGAACGAACTACTTCCTGGGTTTTCTGCAATAGCCATTGCCGCCGATCTCGCTAACCGGTTGCAGTCCCCTTCAATATATCGGTCAAAAACGTAGCTGGAGTTTAGGTTAGAATCGATTTTTGTTTTTTGAATACCGGGAATAACAAATGGGTTTTCAATCTTTCCGGGGCTGTATTCTGAGTACCCTTTAATATCCTGCCCTTGATTGTTTTCGGGAGGCATTGGTTGCTGCGGTAAACGCACCGATCGGTTATCCGTATTGCCATCAGATTTTTCGAGCACAACAGAATATTCGAGCTTTCCGTCATCGCCTAATACCTTAGCCAGTGTAGATCGCAACATTCCATAATAGTGCTCTTCCAACCATTCATACCAGAATTGGCTGGGAACTTGGATGGTAAGCGTATTTTCTTCCAGTTTTATTGGTTCGATAGGTTCAAACCATGACTTATACTTTTGGTAGCTAATATTATCCTTAATTATTTCTAAGCACTGTTCCCACGCAGCCTCGGAAGAAATATTACTCAACGTCCCTTTACCTCGTTTATAAATTAAAGTTCTTGATTAGGATGCTTACAGTTATCCACACGGATTTGTGCTGCCCCTTGTTTTGTGTGAAACGAAGATGATAATTTAGGAGACAGATGTCAAAAAAATATTCACCGCTTTGGTAAAAGTTATCCACATTGCTCTAAACATTGTAAGTGCATGGCACGCAATGATTTAGTATTTTATGCACATTTCTATCAAATTTAACTTGACAGTGCGTAATGTTGTGCTAACACAGATTTTACGGTTAGGTTATATCTAAAAAACACCCCATAAAAAGTTTTCCACAAGTTATCCACAGTGGTATTTTGGAGAAATTACTCTATTATATTTTTTTAATTATTGTAATAGGAGGGATGAAAATAAGTGAGAATTAATTGCGATTAGCAACAATAAATCGCGGTTTTTGATCATAGTCTTTTTCAACTCGCGCAGACCATTTTTGGGTATCAAAAAGGTCGAGGATCTCGTCACTGTATTTTTCGTGTAATTCTAAGTATAAATATCCATTTGGTGATAAGTGTTGGTAGGCAAAATTGATAATGCTTTTATACATCTTTTGCAGGTCATCAAAGAATAGTGCTTCGGAAGGTTCATACTCTTTGACCTGCGGTTCAAGCATATCTTTTTCTTCGGATTTTATGTAAGGAGGGTTAGATACAATGATATCGAGCGATTCTGTTGCATTGATACCTGAAGGAGTTAAAATATCACCCAGTGAAAAATTAACTGAAACGTCATTTTGAGTAGCATTTTTTCGCGCAACAGTTAGTGCATCCTCAGATATATCAATCCCAGAAACGTTCCAGTCAGGCTGTTCCATTTTTATGGCAATGGGAATACATCCCGAGCCTGTTCCGATATCTAAAAGAGAGAGAGCTTGACGGGATCCGTGATTATCGAGGAGAATTTCTACCAGCTGCTCGGTTTCGATTCGTGGAATGAGCACATTTTCGTTAACCGAAATGCGCGCATTCATGAAATCGGTAAAACCTACAATATATTGCAGCGGTTCGTGCTGGGCACGACGTTTGACCATCGGTCGTAACGCATCAAGTTCTTGAGGAGAGAGTGGCCGATCGTATTTCAGATATAAATCCAGCCTTTTAATATCTAACGTATCGGCCAGTAGCCATTCAATACTGTGGCGCGGATCGGGAATGTTTTTATTCTCGAAAAAGTCAGTGGCCCATTCCAGCATGGAAAGGACCGTCCATTCCTCAACCTTTCTACTCATTATACAATAATAAAATTATTATGAGTCGCTCTCTTCAGTTTCTTGCTCTTTCTCCTGCTGAACAGTAAGGCCAAAACGTTTACTGAAGTCTAAAATGAAGTCCGTTACTTCATCATCAATAGTACGTTTTTCCTCATCGAGTGAACTTCCTCGAAAGCCCATACGTCCACCCGTTTTCTTAAGTTCAAACCGGTTTTGCTTGCCGGTAAACTCAATAATACAGGTAAGAGTAACGCTGGAGTTTATCTGCTTTTCATACTCTTCATATACTGCAACGTGAACCTGGTCCCCATTGTCAGAAGAGTCGTATTTGTATAAATATTTAGGCTCAATATCGTTAAAAAGCTTCTCGGGCATTCTACGTAATGTATCTGCCGGCCCAAAAACAAGATACTTGCTTACTGTAGCCATAATATGTTAACTTCTATTGGTAAAAATTGATAAGATTGTAACGAGCCTGAATAAAAGTTTTTATTAACTTAGAGTCAAATTTGTTTGAAGGTTTGTAAATAATTAATTATAGAAATTATTTACATAATTTTTAGTTCGAACGATTAGTTATACTAATACCTTTTATTAAGTAGCTTAAGTTTAGACAAGGGTAGTTCTTTATGATAAAATTTGTTTCGAAAAATATTGTTGCAGTCGTAGTTGTAATATCTTTTCTGGGAGTTGGGACTGATGCGGCAATGGCACAGATCGAAGAGCCCGATGTCGTGGAAAGGGCCAATCCAAAGACACCTTTGTCGGAAGGTTATAGCAATAGTCTTGGTTTCGATGTGTTTGTTAACAATTTTGGCTTTGGTATAGGTGGAACTTATGGACGTATGGTAGCCCCATATACCGAAATTACTTTTCGCACCGGAATTACAGGGATCAGGGATGCCAGTGAACAAAATTTCCAGAGCTTTTTAACAGGTCAACAAATTATACCAAACAAGTACAAGCGGGCGTTGGGATTTCCATTCTTGTTGGGCATTAAACAGCGAGTGTTTGCCCGCCAGATTGAAGATAACATGCGTGTTTTTGTAAGTGCATCGGGTGGCCCCGCACTTGCTTTTACTTTTCCCTATTTGGTTGATAATAATAATGCTAATGGATTTCGTGATTTCCAGGTAACACCGGGTGGATTTTTAGCCCCGGTTGAACGGGTCAATGACTTTTTTAGTGGTTGGGGAGAAGGGGAATCCCGGTGGGGTTATAGCGGGGCGTTAAAAATAGGTGTTGATTTGGGTAGTAAGTTTAAATCACGGACAACTATCGAGTTTGGATATTTCTTCTACTATTTCAGCGAAGGTTTACAGATGATGGAGCCATATCGACCGTTTGGTTATGATGAAAATGGCGAACCGATTGCAGTTCAAGATGGAGAGCGCAATCCATTTTTTGAGGCTCAAAAATATTTTGGGACTCCGCAAATCAAGTTCACTTTTGGTGGTATGTGGTAAGCTCTTAAGGACAGGTGCGCAGTTCATTTGTCAGATCTTGGAACGATCGATTAGCCTTTTCTTTTCTCTTTATCAGTAAAGAAAAACCTTGTACCTTTGTCTATCATTTCCACAAGAACAAATAGATATCTACAATGAGTTTTATTGAAGAAGTTATTGGCCGTCAAATTATTGATTCAAGAGGAAATCCGACGGTAGAAGTCGATGTTATTTTAACGAATGATATGGTGGGCCGGGCTGCTGTACCATCAGGAGCATCAACAGGAGAGTACGAGGCCGTTGAACTTCGAGATACTGATTCTGATCATTATTTGGGCAAAGGAGTTACCAAAGCGGTTGAAAATGTAAATACCGTTATTGCTAATGAACTACGAGGCCTCGAGGTATTTAACCAAGTCGAAATTGATAATCTGTTGCTCGAAATTGACGGGACCGAAAATAAAGCAAATTTAGGTGCCAACGCGATCTTAGGTGTTTCTCTTGCCGTAGCCAATGCAGCTTCCAATGCGTTGGGATTACCACTTTGGCGCTATATTGGTGGCGTAAATGCGAAAGTACTTCCACTACCGATGATGAATATTATCAATGGTGGATCGCATGCCGACAACAATGTGGATTTACAGGAGTTTATGATTATGCCTAATGGGGCGAAGTCATTTTCGGAAGCAGTGCGAATGGGTTCCGAAATCTTCCACCATCTGAAAAAAGTATTAGGCGATAAAAATTACAGTACGGCTGTTGGAGACGAGGGGGGATTTGCACCTGATTTGAGTTCCAATGAAGAGGCGGTAGAAGTAATTTTAAATGCCATTGAAAAAGCAGGGTATGTGCCGGAAGATGAAGTAGTGATTGCTCTTGATCCCGCAACTGCAGAATTTTATAACGCTGACAAAGGAGTATA
The DNA here is from genome assembly GCF_038594945.1 of Fodinibius sp. Rm-B-1B1-1. Lineage (NCBI taxonomy): Bacteria > Pseudomonadati > Balneolota > Balneolia > Balneolales > Balneolaceae > Fodinibius > Fodinibius alkaliphilus. The sequence goes on along the minus strand of NZ_JBCFYD010000001.1, from coordinate 301,475 downwards.
TGAGTTCCGCTGGAGTGATGGCAGTGAGCGCACCAGTGAAGATATGGTTAAATTCTGGAGCAGCTGGGTGGATAAATACCCCATCGTTTCTATTGAAGATGCATTGGATGAAAATGATTGGGATGGCTGGAAGAAACTTACGGATGCTCTCGGTGATAAAGTACAGTTGGTAGGAGATGACCTGTTCGTGACTAACACCGAGCGTTTGGCGCGTGGAATTAAACAGGGTGTTGCCAATTCAATTCTGATTAAGGTTAACCAGATTGGTACGCTTACTGAAACGCTCGATGCTATCGAGATGGCCCATAAAAATGATTATACAGCTGTAATTTCGCACCGGTCGGGAGAAACGGAAGATACGACTATTGCTGACTTAGCGGTTGCTACCAATGCTGGACAAATTAAGACGGGTTCGATGAGCCGTACTGATCGTATTGCAAAATATAACCAGTTGTTGCGTATCGAAGAGCAGCTTGGAGAAAACGCAATCTTTATGGGAAGTGACGCCTTCGGTTTTTAACCCCATAAAAATATCGTAAGAGTATTATAGCGTGGGCATGAGCCCGCGCTATTTTTTTAGCTTGAAATAAAACGTGCGGATGAAAATCACGAGTTTAAAATTGCAGAACTTCCGAAACCATGAGGAAACTGTGGTAGAGTGGGCGCCGCATATGAATGTTATTATCGGTCAAAATGGGGCAGGAAAAACAAATTTGATTGATGCCATCCACTACCTGTGCATGAGCCGTAGTTTTGTATCCAGCAGTGATCGATATGTAGTAAGTCAGGATGCTACCTTTTTTATGATTAAGGGGCATTTTGAGGGCAATATTCGGTCTAATTTTGATGTAGGATGTTCATACTCGTGGGGCGAAGGAAAAAAGATATTTGTCAACGAAAGTCCGCTCGATCGCTTGTCTGATTTAATTGGCATGGTACCGGTGGTGGTGCTTTCGCCATCCGATAAAAAGTTAACCAGCGAGGGGCCTAAAGAGCGCCGCTCATTTATCGATTCGTTTATCAGTCAGATCTCACCGGCCTATTTGCAAGACCTTTTAGATTTTCGCAAAGTACGGAAGCAGCGCAACAAACTATTACAGGACTTCCGAGGAAGTCGGGAAGTACTTACAGCTTACCTTGAACCCTGGGATAAGCAGCTTGTAGATTATGGGGCACGGATTGCGGCCAAGCGAACCGAAGTTCTCAATCAGTTTCAGAAGTATTTGTCCAAGGAATATGAGGCGATTTCGGGCATGCGGCACGAACCAGATCTTAAGTACGAAACATTTTGTGAGCCTTCGGAAGATGTGGAGGTAGTTCGGGAGCGATATCGGGCAGAACTTGAAAAAGAACTGGATCATGAAATTGAGCGCGAGTTAACATTGGTAGGGCCACACCGCGATGAGATTGTGTTTTATTTGGATGACTTTGAGCTTCGAAAGTTTGGGTCACAGGGTCAGCATCGATTATTTGCGCTTGCTTTGAAACTGGCCCAGCTTTTGTATTTTTCGGATGAACTGGACGATTTGCCAATATTTTTGTTAGATGATGTGTTTGGTGATCTGGATGCGCAACGTACCGAGGTGCTTTTAAATGCACTTATTGAGCATGCCGGACAAACATTTGTGACAGCGGCAAATCCCATTCCCTTTGATGATTATGTAACGTTTGATGGGGAACAGAATAGGAAGTATAAGGTAGAGCAAGGCAATGTGGCTATTGCGAAACCGTAACCAAAATTTTAGTTATGGGACGTTTTAAATCAAATAAGCCAAAGTTACTGAAGGATGCGCTCAAAGATTTTTTGGATGATTACCCGCACCGTAAGCGCTTAAAGCGGGGGATGATATTGTCGCTTTGGGAGCAAACGGTAGGAGAACGTATTGCCGAGCAGACCGAGAATGTCCATTTTGAGCATGGTAATTTGGTCGTGCATGTTAAAAATCCGGCATGGCGACAGGAAATTCATATGAAGCGATTTAGCATTGCTAAAAAGTTGAATGATGAGATAGAAGAGAAAATTATTAAGGAGATTGTAGTTCGCTCGTGATATATTGAGTCAGCTGTTACGTCAACCAATGACTGATTTGGAACATCGTTATGGATACTTCAAAATTTGAGGAATACAGAGAGCAGATACTGTCGTGGTGGCAGTCGCTTCTGCAAAAATCTAATGAGGATGAAATTGCAGGAGTGGGCCGCGAACGCATTATTGTGTTTATCGTGGCATTTATCTTGGCGATGGCTTTATGGATGATGGTAAATTTGAGTCGAGATTATACGCTAAGCCTGGAGCTTCCGATACAGTTGGGATCAGTACCTGATGATAAGGCATTGGTAGAAGATATCCCCAATACAGCAACAGTGAGCATAACCGGAGAGGGATGGAAGCTCATTAATCTTTACAACAATCCACCCTCAATCAATATTGATGTGAATGATGCCCAGGTGAATTTATTTGATCAGGTACAGCAGCAGATGAATGCGCTGCCCGATGTAAATATCCAAAAAGTACAGCCACAGATATTGTCAGTGAAGTTTGATGAACGCATATCCAAGAAAGTACCTGTTCGATCAAATGTAGAGATCTCATTTCGAGATCAGTACGATTTTATAAGTCCACCAGAAATTACCCCCGATAGTATTACTATTAATGGGGCGGTAGCAATTATCGAAAATATTACAGAATGGGCTACTGATTCGGTACAGGTAGAGAATGTTAGTAGTAATATTTCTGAGACTGTGCCTTTAGCATCATCGGGTAATTTAATTAGCCTTTCTGACGATGAGGTGCAGTTTAGTGCTGATGTAGCGCAATATACCGAGGGAGAGGTGAAAGCGAATATTACAACCCGTAATTTGCCGCCAGATCGTGTCGTTAGCTATAGTCCCATTGCTCTTACGATTAAGTACGATATTCCCATCGATAAGTATACTGACATTCAAGATGAGAACCCTTTTGAGGTATATGTGCCTTACCAAGAGATTCTGGAAGACTCAACTGGTTTTATAACGCCCGAAATTACGCAGCGAGAAGAAAAATATTATATCAAGTTGCGTTCATTCCAACCCCGTCGCGTAGCCTATTATATTGTTTTGGAAAGTTAGGCTACTTCTTCGAGCTCTTCTTCAAATGGCTTGATAACTTCGTCTACACTGCGCGTATTTTCAAAGTAATCCAGTATTTTCAGTATCACCTCATCTACCAGTACATCAGGACAAGAAGCCCCTGAGGTAATTCCGATATCAAGCGGCGTTTCCTCCGTAGGCAGCCAATCAGCAGTTTGTTTCAACTCTTTATCCCACTGATTAAAATGTTGGATCTTCTTGGGCGATTCAATCTCCTCAGCATCGCGCACGTGATAGGTCGGGAAAGCCTTTTCCAGAATCTCAACTAAGTGCATGGTATTGGAAGAGTTATATCCGCCTACCACAATCGATAAATCAGCATCGGTATCGGCCAGGGCAAGTGTGGCTGACTGGTTTTCGTTTGTAGCATAGCAGAGGGTGTCTGAGGTATCGGCAAAGTGGTCCAGAATATCAGCCTCACCGTACTTTTCAATAGCGGCTTCTTTCAATATCTGCATTACCTCTTCGGTTTCCGTTGCCAACATTGTCGTCTGATTGATGACTCCAAAATGCTCAAGGTCTTTCATGGGATCAAACCCATTAGTGCTTTTATGACCAAAGTGCTCCTCAAAATCCGAAAGTGGTCGTTGTTCGGTCATGATGTCCGCCAAAATTTGTGCTTCTTCCGGATTTAAAACCACTACACACTCCGAGTGATCAGCACTGTGCGAAAATGTAGCACGCGTTTCTTCGTGGCGGTGTTTGCCATGAATGACCAGTGAATATCCCTTTTTGCCAAGCTGCTTACCACGTCGCCATACTTTTTCAACAAAGGGGCATGTGGTATTATATTCATAGGGATCGATGCCTTGTTTTTTAAGCTTTTCCTGTATCTCGATGGTCGTCCCAAAAGCGGGTACAATAACAATATCATCCTCATCGAGCGATTCTATGGGAATGAGCTCCGTACCATCAGTCTCAAAGAGAAATTCTATCCCTCGTTCCTGCAGGTCTTCATTGACTGTGGGATTATGAATCATCTCGCTCAGCAGGTAGATATTTTTATCCGGATAATTTTCAACCGTGTCGTAGGCTATATCAATGGCATTTTCGACGCCGTAGCAAAATCCGAAATGTCGGGGTACCAAAAACCGCACGGGACCAAAATCGAGGATGCTTGGCTCAAGATCCTTTTTGGTGGGATCCATCACTTTATTGGCATCTTTGACCTTGCGGATGATGGGAGATTGATAAATATCGGGGATGTTGAATTTCTTGCGAGCCATAAAATCTAATGGATTTAATTTAGCTACTAAATATACGGAGCTGATCGCGAAACATCACCACCAATAACAGTTATTTGGAAGGTAATATTCCACGTTGAATTTTGGGAGATTATTGTTGGGCAAGCTCCCGCATCCATTGTGTAAAATTTGGTGAACTGTAGTCGGCAATACCCTCTTTTTTGTAAATAATTTGTCCCTGTTTTGAGATGATATACGTGGTTGGAAGGTATTGGCTGTGAAATTCTGTCGGGAGGCCGGAAGCTGGGAAATAATACGGCACGGATAATTCTTTTCCTTCCATAAAATTGACGGCCTTTTGTTGTTCCTCATCCATCGATAACAGAATAAAACGGATATTCTCTTTACTATTTACGTTCTCGTAGAGCGTTTCGATGGTTGGCATTTCGGCCACACAGGGCGGGCACCACGAAGCCCAAACATTGACGAATACCACATCGCCTTGAAAATTACTTAGAGAAACGGTATTTCCATCTGAAGTCTCCATTTGAAAGCGAAAATCACGTTCCGAAAGCATGGGGCCCTCAGTCGTAGCAATTTTGGAGGTATCCGCATCAAAAAGGCCGGTCCAAAGCATTCCACGCTGCAGGGTGCCGAGCACTTCGGTATGCCATCCCGTAGCATAGAGGATAGCGCCAATGGCGAAAATGGCTCCCCACTCAATAAGTGATTGCTTCCATGTGTTTGAGGATTTTTCTTTCGTCATGATATAATAAATTACAACAGAAATGATAAGGGTGATACTACGGTCAAGGCTACAAATTATTTTATAGAATCATAATTCGATCTTTACTTAAAACCACTTACCTTTTTGCTCTTAGAAAATATTATCAAAAATAGGTGACCATGAAATTGATCAGATTTTTTTGCGGCATATTGTTAATAATGCTGATTGTTGCTCAAGCCGGATGGGCCCAGCAGAATAATACGAAATCAGCGGCTGATAATCCCAAGTTAGTAGTTGGAATTGTAGTAGATCAGCTGCGCTACGATTACATCCCGTTGTATTGGGATAAGTTCGAAGACGATGGTTTTAAACGATTGGTTAATCAGGGATACAGTTTTGAAAACCATCACTTTAATTATTTTCCGACTTATACCGGTCCGGGACATGCGGCTGTTTATAGTGGGGCTACGCCTTCGGTGAATGGGATTGTTGGGAATGCCTGGTATGATCGCAATATTGACGAGAGCATGTATGTAGTGTCCGATTCAACGGTTACGCCGGTGGGCACCGATAGCGATGCCGGGAAGATGTCCCCTGAAAATTTGATAAGTACAACTGTTACCGATGAGCTCAAAACGGCCAGTCCCGAGAGCAAAGTGATTGGCGTTTCTATTAAAGATCGTGGTGCGGTATTGCCGACGGGTCACCTTGGGGATGCGGCCTATTGGTATGAGGCAGCATCTGGAAATTTTATAAGCAGTTCGTGGTATGTAAATGAGTTGCCCAACTGGATTCAGAATTTTAATGACAAAGGATTGGCTAAAGAGTTTGCCAATAGTACGTGGCAAACGTTGCTCCCTATCGATCAATATACAGAGAGTAACGAAGATGATACCCCGTATGAAGGTACATTTGAGAATGAGGATAATCCGGTATTTCCGCATGATTTAGGTGCCAATCGTGGCAATGAATATGGAATTATTAGTTCAACACCGTTTGGAAATACCTTGGTTGCCGAGCTGGCGAAAGCAACAGTTGACGGAGAGTCGCTGGGTACGGGTAATGCTACCGATTTTCTGAGCGTAAGTTTTTCTTCTACTGACTACGTAGGCCATATGTATGGTCCGCATTCTATCGAGTTGCAGGATACTTATCTGCGTCTTGATCGCGATATTGCCGGCCTGCTTGACCATTTGGATAAAAAAGTTGGCAAAGGAAATTACATGGTATTTTTGACTTCTGATCATGGCGCGGTAGACGTTCCACAGGAGCTGGTTGACAAGGATTTACCCGGGGGATATTTCGACAGTGATACGGCTGTTGATGAGCTTTCGGAGTTTCTTACTACTGAGTTCGGCGATGAGGATTGGATCGAAGATTATACCAATCAACAGGTGTATTTAGATCGGGATTTAGTGAAGGAAAAAGGACTCTCGCTGAAAGTTATGCAGGATAAAGCTGCAGACTTTTTGCTGCAGTTTGAAGGGGTGCTGTCAACAAATACCGCGCATAATTTGCAATACAAAAACTACAACAGCGGTCAGCAGATGATGTATCAAAATGGATTTAATTATGGTCGTTCAGGGGATGTATTTGTTCAGCTTAAATCGGGTTGGCTCGACTCGGATTACCCAACGGGAACATCTCATGGATCGCCCTATAATTACGACACACATGTACCACTCATTTTTTACGGATGGGGCGTGCCGCAAGGAAGTACTACAGAGAAAACGGCAATCCCACAAATTGCGCCAACAGTTTCGAATATGTTAAATATTGCTCTGCCCAGTGGTTCAGAGGCTAACATTCTGCAGTTCGAGAAGTAATATTTGGCAGTATTTATTTTATCAAATAAAAGCCAAGCCAGACGAAGGCAAGCCCCAATATTAGGCTGGTGGCAACGTAGAGAAAAGCGTAACCATGGTATCCTTTTTCGAGGAGAGCGAAGAATTCATAGGAGAAGGTAGAAAAAGTGGTGAAGCCACCGCAAAAGCCAGTGGCAAGAAGCATTCTCATGTTTCGGCTAAGATCATTTCCCAAGGCCATGGCAATGATAGCGCCGATCAAAAATGAGCCCACCAAGTTTACTGTGATGGTTCCAAAGGGAAAGGAGGATTGGGCGTTGAGGGTAACATAATGGGTGATGAGATAGCGAACAATGCTTCCCAGAAATCCGCCGATACCGACTGCTAATATGGATTGTAGCATGATGACTGCTGTTAGGTTAATCCGTTTAAATTAAACAGGAGTCATCAGCTCCGACAGTAGTCGGAACGGTTGAAGGCGAACTCCATCGCCGTTTTTACTGACGTGATAATAGGAGTTTATAGATAATGGCACAAGCGGATGCTTGTTGTTAGGTCTCATCGGATGGTAGATATTAATTCTGTATTTGGATAGGTACGGTAATGTTTTTTGTGCCTACTCTTGCAAAGTCGATGGAAAGTTGGAGCGAGTCGCCAACGGCTAAATCTTGGGTTAGGTTTATGAGCATTAGATGCAGTCCGCCTGGTTCGAGCAGTAGCTTGTCACCGTCTTTGATGACTTGCTGCCCGGCGGGACGCATGCTTGTGGTACCGTCGTTGTTTTCAATAGATTCGTGCAGTTCTACGCTTTCTGCAATATCGCTACTGAATGAAAGCACGGTATCGGGGGATGCGGTGCCGTTGGAGATACGCAGATATGCCGCGCTTTTAGCTTGTTGTGAACCGGGACGTGCCCAGCCGTTGTCGAGGGCTATTTTGCCGAGAACGACTTCTTGCTTTGAGTTGGAGTCGTTCGAAGAATTCGACTCAGAACCACATCCCAAAAACAGGAAGCAGCCAGAAAGTAGAATGAGCAAAAGTTGGGGTAGGTATTTCATTCTGATCGGAGGTAGTTTATATCGTCTTTGACATGTTCGGGGGTGACGCGGTGTGCGGGATATTCGGCGCGGATGTAGCCATTGCGGTCCATGAGATAGAGGGTGTTGGAGTGCCGCATATCGTAGTTGCTGCTGTCTGGGTTGGCGTAGGTTTTTTGGGCAATAATGTCGAGCTTGTCGAGCAGTGCGTCACTATTGTTCGGGTAGCTGGTGAGCAGCGTAAATTGCTGGTTAAGGTTGTAGAGGTCTTTATATTTTTTGAGGGCGGTGGGGGAATCGCGGTCGGGATCGAAGCTAATTTCGATAAAGTTGATGTCGGTGGTGTCGTCGAGGGCGCGCTGGATATTGGTCATGTTAGCGGTGATGACGGGACACACATCGGGGCAGTTGGTGTAGATGAAGGTGATGAGAGAGAGCTCGCCTTTGAAGTCACTGGGAAAATTAACGAGGGTGCTGTCAGTGTTGCGAAGCTGGTGGGTATCGCCGCTAAGATCGTAAAGGGCATCTGGTCCACATGCTGTGATGGATGCAAGAATAAAAAGGGCGGTGAAAAATAATTTGAGGGTAGAGCTCATAGTGTTGGTTTAGTTACAGGGACTTTCGTGGTGTTCTTCGCAGGGTTCAAATTCGAATTCGAGGGTGGAGTGGTGGATATCAAAATTGGTGCTGAGAAGTTCTTTTAGGGCTGATTTTATGGATTCCATTTGTCCCATGTCGTCTTCGTCAATAACAACGTGGCTTTCAAGCAGGATGTTTTTTTCATCGAGTCGCCACACGTGGAGGTGGTGGATATCGAGCACGCCGTTGATTTGTGTCATAGCTTGGTGAACGTTGGGAATTTCGATATCGGTCGGGGTACTCTCCATTAAGATATTGATAGTCTGTCGTAGCATGTAGTAGCTTTGCCACAGGATGTATCCGGCGATGATGATAGTTAAAATGGTATCGATGATGTACAGTTGATACCAAAGGATAAGTACGCCAGCAATGATAACGCCAACCGATGAAAAGGCATCGGATAAAATATGGATATAGGCACTGCGGAGATTGAGATTTTCTTTAGAGTCGCGGTATAGCAGGATGGCGGTTATGACATTTCCCAATAGCCCAATGATGGCTACGATGAACATCACCATGCCGTCAATGGGCTGGGGATTATAGAATCGCTCGATGCCTTCCTTAATCAAAAACAGCGCGATGATGACGAGCGTAATTAAATTGATAAAAGCTCCAATAATTTCGGCTCGTTTGTAGCCAAAGGTTTTATCGCGGTTGGCTTCTTTTTTAGAAATTTTTCGAGCAACAAGGCTGATACCCAGCGAGGTGGTATCATTCAGATTATGCAGGGCATCGGAGAGTAGAGCTAAACTTCCGGAGATGATTCCACCGATAAATTCAGCAGCGGTGATAGTAAAATTGAGAATGATGGATATCCACAGGCGTCCCTCTGTTTGGTCTTCGCCGTGGTGATGATGGTGATGTCCGTGGTTGTGTGAATGTGCCATTGTTAAGTTTTATAAATCAGATAGCAGGCTAAGAGTATTTTTATAATGATGATTATAGCAATCGAAGATAAAGAAATCATGAACGATAGTATATGCTATAGACATACAAAGTCTACGGAGTTAATGCTTTTGTTTTTCTTCAAGCAATTGTTTCATGATGATTCGTGCACTTTCACGGGTAACCGTGTGCATGCTGTCACGCGGGGCATTATCGCTGATTTCGTAGGTGACAGCATCGGCACCAAAGGTGTGGAAAATCCAGTTTTTGGTGATTGGAGAATTCGGTGGAAAGGGTTCTACTTCGATGGGATATTTGGGGAACTCCTGTTTTAGGGAGTCGATCCACTGGTAAGTGAAATCGTCGGGAAACGTTTTTTCCTCTCGATTAATGGGATAAAAAAGGTTTTCATCTGTTGAGTGGAAATCAATTCCGTAATAGACTTTGCGTAGACTATCATTTTTTAGAGGCAATAAATCATTGCGAATAGCACGTGTTTCGGGCTGATTGAAATGCTCCCAGTCGCGATTGAGATCTACGCCTCGAGCATTATAGCGCCAGTGTCCCTGTTGTACGCCGTCGGGATTTGCAAACGGATATGCCAAGATTTCAAAGTTATTTCTGAAATCGCGAGCCAGTTCTGTATCGGAAGAAAGTTCATTGATAAATGTTTCTGCCCCAAGAGCTCCCGTTACTTCAGGAGGATGCAAGCGGCCGGTAATAATCATAACACCACGTGGCTTGCTGGTATCTGTATTACTGATATTTAGTTTTACAATAGGATGGTTATTGTGCGAAAAGCCGACGGTATCTGGCGTTATAAATGGCTTTTGTGATAGCGAATCGAACCACTGTTGGTATTTATCCGCGGTGTAGCGTTCTTGAGCCGATACCCAAAGCGGTTTTTTTTTGAGATTAAGCGTTAATGTAGCAGTTCCATTTGTTGTATCAGTTGAAAAACTGGTGCTGTCTATGGCTTGCCAGTGTTTGCCGTCATTACTTAGCTTGGGCAGGTATCGATGGGTGCCGTGTTCGTATGTTAGTTGTAGATCAATAGTATCGGGTTGGGTGCTCCAAATTTGAAAAGCATACCACGGGCTGTTATTAATAGCATCGCGTTCGGGATTGATGGTAACGCGATACAGTGAGTCGTTGACTTGATAGAAGTCATTCATCCGAGCACCCGGAAAATCATTGCTTACCCATATGCTCCCATCATTTACGCCAATAACACGGGTATAATGGGGGTTTGTTTCTTTATCTGAGGTTTCTGTTACTCCTTCGGGATCATATGAGTAGCCCGAAAATTCGCCAGAGGTTGAGCATCCCCAGAACAATATAAGGAACGAAAAGAAAATTAAAGCATGCAGAATCTTATTGAATGTTGCCATGAATTACGTTTAATAGTTTTACTTTATTCTTGGTATCGAAAGTACTATTCAAAATGCTTAAAATCATTTTTTGATACAGGGAATAAAGAATGATAGACTTCGTTTGAAGATCAATAAATGTTATTATTGGTTATCCTGTTTGATCATATCGAAACATAAAAATTCAATCACAGATAAAACCACGTGCGGCTATTGGGCTTGGAAAAATATGTACTGCTATTCACCATTTGTATGGTAGCGGGAGTGACTACAACTACTGCACAACGTGCTAATAATGGGAGTGAGGTTCATCCGCAAGTGTGGGAGGTTACCTTCGAAGGGAATAAAACGTATTCCAATATGGTGCTTAAAAACCAAGTCGCTACTGAGGCGCCCGGTTTTGGGGAAAAGTTGAAGTTTTGGGATAAAACGGGATTTGAGCTGGATGAGCAGGAGATAAAACGTGATGTAATACGGATTCGAAATTATTATCAACGTCGAGGGTTCATTAATGTGAAGGTCAATTATAGTATTCAAACAAAAAATAAAGAGTGGAAAAAGGAAGTTACTTTTAGGGTTAAGGAACAGTTGCCAATCCGGATAGCAGATTTAGTATATGAGGTTGAGGGAGCGACGCAACATGTTAAAGATGTTCGAGCAAGTTCAGCTTATCAAAGAACACAACGGGATCACCCGTACCAAAAAAATAATCGCTATGAAATGATTAAAGAGCCGGAGGTGGTAGGACGATTTACGGATGTTCTTAAGAATATGGGGTATGCGTATGCGGAGGTCAATATTAAGGCTGATATTGATTCCACAGCATTAACGGCAAATGTTACCATCCAATCTGATTTGGGACCACGAACATATATTGACTCGGTGGAGGTGGAAGGGATCGAGAGTATTGACAAAGATTATGTGATGCTCGAAGCTGATTTAAAGAGGGGAGAACGATATAGTATGGACAAATTGCAGGAGGCTCAGCAGCAGATTTTTGACCACCATCTATTTCGGTTTGCAACTATAAGTATTCCTGATCAGCCCAAAGATTCAACCCTGAATTTGATAATGCGTGTTCGTGAAAATGAAAAACGATCGGTAGAACTGTTAGCCGGTTTTGGGACCGAAGACAAGTTACGCGGACAGGTTAGCTGGACACATCGTAATGTAGGTCACCGGGCACACCGGTTTAATGCGACGGCACGGGCTTCGTTTATTGAACAATTTGCAACAATCAATTATTTATTTCCTTATGTCTATAATACCAAGAGCAGTGTGGTTATTTCACCTTTTGGTCAGCACATGTTAGAAAGTAATTACGAACTGTTTAGGGCTGGTGTTACGAACAGTTTTATTTATCGTTATAGCCAGAATCTGACGGCATCGGCCTCCCATGAATTTACCAAAAACCAAGAGCTGTCACGTAGTTTTGATACCACCTTGCCGGATTCTACACTGGAATATGACTTATCCTCCCTGCAGCTGAGTGGATATTACAGCCAGGGGTACGGCCGTCAGCAAGAAGGATGGGTTATTCAGCCTTATTTTGAACTTTCTGGATTTTTTGGTTTTGCTTCTTATAGCTTCCAAAAACTATCGGCAGATATTCGTCGTTTTACTCGTCTTGGAAACTCAACTATGTTGGCTACTCGTCTAAAGGGTGGGGCCATATTTAGTGCTAAATCTGATTCATTGCCCAGCAATATTCGATATTACCTGGGAGGAACGAACTCGGTACGGGGTTGGTACCGTAATCAGCTGGGGCCGAAGAATGCTCAAACCGACAGTACAGGCTTTGAACAATATGTGCCGCGTGGTGGAAGTGCCATGTTCGGATTTAATATAGAGCTACGCCAAGAATTGAATTTTTTGATTGATGGGCTTGGGATGGCCGCTTTTTTTGATGGGGGACAGCTTTGGGAGACGTTTGCACGTATTCGCAGGCGGCCTGTTCAATTTGGTGTCGGAGGTGGATTTCGTTATCAATCGCCCATCGGACCAGTACGCATCGATGTGGGATATAAATTAAATCCCACCGAGCGAGATTTGAACATTTATCAAGGTACTGATTACGGTGGCAAATGGGAGCGTATTGGTATTCATTTTAGCATAGGTCAAGCATTTTAATGAGCGAGCAAAACAATCAACATAGTGGTTTCAAAAAGTGGGGAATGCGCTTCCTGTGGGTATTTTTTGCGGTGTTGGTATTGGGATTGGTGTTGCGTCTTTCTCTGAAAACAGAATTCGTTCAAAACTATGCCCGTACTTTTATTGTAGATATGGCCAATAGTCAGCTCAATGCAGATTTTTCCATTGAGCGATTGTCTGGGGATCTATGGAAAGAAGTGACGCTTTCGGGCATTGCTTTGCAGCAACAGGATACGATTGCAACTATCGATTCTATCCACACAAGATATAATGTTTTAACCCTCTTAGGGGGAGAGATTGAAGTATCGGAGTTACAGGTTTATCGTCCGCATGTTAATCTGAGGCAGCATGAGGGACACTGGAATGTAGAAGGTCTGGTTGTTGAATCATCCGATACAACGGCCTCACCAATGATGAAATTCCAAGTCCAGGACTTTGGGTTAAATGAGGGGAATGTTTCCGTAGAATCTGATAGCCTGCCAATAGGTTCGCATTATACAATCGATCAATTAGATGTAGCGAGTAGTTTTGGATTTGATGGTAACGATTACAACCTGGAGTTGCGGGATTTAGCTTTTTATATCAACGAAACCAATATTGACCAAGGTATTGCATTCCAAGCGTCGGCAGCAGCAAAGGAGCAGCGCGTAACCCTTGAGCAGCTTATGCTGGCAACTGGAAAGTCGGTGGTAGAGGCCGATGGATTTGCTTCCGTTTCTGATACCAGTATACAGTTTGATATTCAGTCGAATCCTATTTACTGGCAAGATATAAGAGCGATTATGGACGAGTATCCCCTGCGTGAGGATGTAAGTGTCTCCTTGTCGATGCAGGGAAATCCTGAGCAGTTTACTCTATCATTGGCTATGCAGGCCGAGGGGCTTGAAGCGTTTAGCCTCGAGAGTCGTTTCGCATGGCCTTCAGAGTTCATTGTGCAAGAGGTGACTGCGTCGGCTTCAAAGGTGGATTTGGCAACGTTACTGGCTGATTCAACCTATCCGCGATTGGATCAGTTTAATCTGACATTTGATGGTCAAGTCAATCTTGGTGATTTGGATAACAGTGCAGGAAAAATGAGTTTCTCAGCCAAGGAAATTATATATGAACCGTATCGCTTGCAGCAACTGTCTGGAAATGCAAATATGGAAAACAAGTCAATAGCACTGGGGCTTACTGCAACGGAAGGCCAGCAGCATGTTACGGCTGATATTAAGGCTGCAAACATCTGGGTAGATAACCCAAAGTTAAAAACTAATATCACTGGTGAGAATATTAATCCCGGCTATTGGGTACAGGATACGACCTACAATGGTAAGCTGAACTTTAAAGTAGAAGCAAGCGGCCCGGGTTGGTATCCCGCCCAGCAACCTTGGGATTATTCGTTGGAAATGGAAGAGGGAGGTATGTTGGGGTACCAGCTTTCGAATGCTCGGGTTAAAGGACAAGTTAGCAGCAATACCTTTAGCGCTGATGGTCAGATGAAAATCCGGGATAGCTTTATTGAGATGGTTGCCTCATTGCAAGGTCTGGATGATTTGCCTTCGTATACCTACCAGCTAAAAACGGAGAATTTTAATCTTGGCATGTTCCTTGAGCAGCAGAATTTTAGTACAGCTATAAATGGTCAGTTCAAGGGAAGGGGAACCGGTTTTGATCCCGCCAATATGCAGTTGCAATCGTCTGTAGAAGTCGATTCGTCCATTATTAATGGTGAGCTATTAGATACTATCTCAGCAGATTTTGGTATTCGTGATGGTGTTGCCAAGGTTGATAGTGCTCGGCTGCAAAGCGGCATCAGCGACGGGGCGTTTAGCCTTCGGTTAAATATGTTGGATTTATATGACGAACAGAATGAACTATTCTTGGACTTGGACGTGAAAGATTTATCAGTACTGGCTCCGTTGGCCTATGTTGATACACTGCGAGCCGAGGGCAATATAACGGGGACTTTGCGTCCTATAGATAATCAGGATTTACATTTTTTAGGCAATGTCGATTTAAGCAATGTGGCTTATAATACGTTGTTTATGACCGACCGTGCAAAAGGTTCTGTTGATATCCATCTCAGTGATACACTTAGCTATCATACTGATGTAGAGCTGGAGCAACCCTCTTTTTCGGGGGTACCCCTCCAGAATCTACAAATTCAAACCCAGGGTAGTTATTTAGATAGCACGGCCAGGGGGCAGTATAATTTCCAGTTATCAAGTGCTACAGAGGGAAGAATTGAACAGTCTGGCGATTATGATATAGCACCTGATGCTATTTCCATAAATACCAATGAGTTGAATTTTATTAGTGACTATCGGACTCTTACGCTTGAAGAGTCTTTTGGATTGGAGTATCAAAACGAACGTTTACAGTTGGATACCTTGCGGATATCATCGGGTGATGGGGCTTTTTTAGAGATGGGAATTCCTACTTTGAGTGCTGATGAACAACAGGGATTTGTGAAGGGACAGGGGCTTAATGTATCTGTGATTCAAAGTAGCTTTTTTGGCAATACCTATTTTGACGGTGTTCTTTCAGGACAATTTAACATCGATCGTAAAGGGACTGACTTACAAGCAAGCGGTCATGCTTTGCTTTCGGAAGTGTCATTTCAAGGGGGAGGATTTGATTCGCTCTTAGTATCAGCGAGCGTTGCAGAGGAACGATTAGAGGGGACCCTATCCTTAAAAGATCAGGGCGAAGAATTGATGAGCGGAGATGCAAACTTGCCATTTAAATTGGGTGATCCCCAAGAGTTTGAGGAGGCTTTTTTTAATGAACCTATATCGGGGGATTTGCGAGTATGGGATATTTCTATTGAACGATTTAACAGTTTATTTGATGAAGCTATTGAAACAGAAACGCAGGGTATATTATCATTTTGGGGAACCTTGGGAGGTACGGCCGGAGATCCTGAATTTGATGCGGATGTGAGCCTCAAAAATGCGGTACTTTCTGGGGTAGCTATCGATTCTATTACGGCTGGAGCGAATTACCGGCATGTGGATGAAGTATTATCTATGGATGCTACAGTGATGTCGTTAAACCAGCCTGCAGCAGAAATTAATGCTCAATTTCCGCTATTTATTGATATGAAGACATTTGAGGTAGGTCTTCCAGAACAAAAAGATCGTATTGCCATAGATATAGAAACGAATGATTTTGACTTACGGGCAATTAACGATTTTGTAGATCCTCTTCTGCTTCGGGATGTGCGGGGACGTTTAAATGGAAACGTACAGGTGAAAGGGACGATGGATGATCTGAAAACGGATGGAAATCTGTCGTTGAATAAAGGGCGTTTTAGATTGGTACCAGCAGGTATTACAATAGATAATATAAACTCAGAAATTACTTTTACTCCTGATCAATTACGACTTTCTCGGTTGGTAGCTCAAAGTGGAAATGGTACGTTTAATGCCAATGGTACGGTGGCTTTAGAGCAGCTGGTACCCGGGGATATGAATATCAATATGCGGGCAAAAAGTTTTAGGGTAGCAAATACCTCACAATACAATGCCGTAATAAATCTTGATGCTCAAACAAAAGGTTCGTTGACAAATCCGAGGGTGACGGGCAGTTTGGATGTATTAAGGGGCTTTGTGAAGCTGGATAATTTTGGGGAAAAATCAGTTGAAACGGTTCGACTTGATACGTTGGAAGAGGTTGGGCCTTCGGTAAGCGTTTACGATTCTCTTGCGCTTGATATGGATATTGGATTTAATGAACGGTTTTTTATCCAAAATGAGCGTTATCTGGAGATGGAGGTAGAGCTGGCCGGGGAATTGGACTTGGCTAAGAAAAGTGGAGAGGATTTGCAATTGTTTGGATCAATGAATGCAGCTAGCGGATATGCTCGTCCTTTTGGCAAAGAGTTTGATATTGAAGAGGGCGTGGTCACATTTAGTGGTAATCCCGAGAATCCCCAGGTTAATATCCGAAGCCGGTATGAGCCACCGCAGACGCAAGAAGAAATTGTGATTTGGTATATCATTGAGGGGACTGTAGAGGATCCAAAATTCAGGTACGAAAGCCAGCCACCAATGGAGCTCGAGAATATTATCAGCTATACTCTCTTTGGTCAGCCGTTTTACGCCCTTGATTCATGGAAGCAGGTAGTGGCCAGTTCGGGTAGTAATACTACGGCGGCTGATGTGGCTTTGGATGTATTGCTGGATCGTGTTGAAGCACTTGCTACCCGCCAGCTTGGAATTGACGTGGTGAAAATTGACAACACGCGGGCCGGTGGTGAAACGGGGACTTCTATTACAACAGGTTGGTATCTGAATCCTAAAGTGTTTTTTGCGATCCAGAATGTAATTACGGGGTCAACGCCGGAAACTGGATTTTTGCTGGAGTATATGCTGCGCAAAGACCTCAAGCTTATTCTGCGACAGGGTAATAATATTCGTCAGGGCGTAGATCTTAGGTGGAATTATGATTATTAACTATTGCAGCAGGTATAGTCTTTACATAAAGTCTGACATACTAATGTCTTGGTGGCTGACATTGTAATGTCTTAGGGTCGGACATCCTAATGTCAGGGGGTCCGACATCATAATGTCATAGAGTACGACATTCTAATGTCGGGATCTGCTGATAATATATCTCAATCAGTAAAACCTTTAGGGATAGATTAGCTACTGTTGATCCCGTTTTCTATATAAGTTTGAGGGAAAGGAGTTCGAATTTCCTATTATTTAATAATAGGCATTACGAATTACGCAATAATTTAGAGCAACTAATTTAAGAATAGTTCAAAAACGAAAATCATGTATACAAGCGAAGATCGAGAATTAGCGAAGAAAATATTAGAGTTTAGTTGTGAGCTGGAAAAAGGACAAAATGTAATGCTCCAACTGGTGGGCTTAAACGGTATTGGATTGCTGCGGGCACTGGTAGAACACGCCCGGGAGATGGGCGTTAATCCCTATGTACAGATCGAGGATACTGAAATTCGTCGGATGCTTGTTGAGAGTGGGGATAAAGATTTTTGGAAAGGGCAGGCCGAAAATGATCAGCTGCCCCTTATGAAAAAGATGGATGCTTTTGTTGGTGTTCGTGCAGCTCTCAACATTTACGAACAGGCAGATGTCAGTAAAAAAGCCAACAAGGCGTATGCCGATCACTTTGTAGATCCGGTGCACTATAAAGAGCGTGTTAATAATACCAACTGGGTAGTACTTCGGTATCCATCCGAAGCATTTGCCATGAATGCCAAGATGCCCACCCAGCGGTTTCGAGACTTTTATTACAAGGCGTGTCTGCTCGATTATACGGAATTGGCTGAGGCGATGAAGCCGCTACAGGCGCGGCTTGAAGAAACAGATATGATTCAGCTCAAAGGAGAGGGTACCGACATTGAATTTTCGGTAAAAGGTCAGACGTGGATTCCTTGCTATGGTAAGCGTAATATCCCTGATGGGGAGCTGTTTTCATCACCCATTTTGTCGTCGGTAAATGGACATATTACCTATGCTCCCAGCGTGTATCAGGGCAAACCATTTGAGTATGTCAAGCTGGAAGTTCGCGACGGCGTGGTGATTGATTCGGATTCCTCTAACAACGAAGCACTCGATGATATCCTGGATACCGATGCCGGGGCGCGCCAGTTTGGGGAATTTAGTTTTGGGTTAAACCCCGTGATTGAGGAGCCTATGTACGATATCCTGTTTGATGAAAAAATTTATGGCTCTAATCATTTGACGCTTGGTAATGATTACGAGATTGCTCCTAACGGCAACGAAAGCAATATACATTGGGATCTGGTGTGCATCGGTGCGGATGTGTATTTAGATGGCGAAAAAATTCGCGAGGGACGTGAATTTATTGTGGATGATTTGAAGGGCTTGAATCCCAATAACTTATTGTAATAATCAATTAACAGTAATCAGTGTACAGTTGGTGAAGAAGCTCTTGTTAACTGTACACTGTATTCTGCTTTTACTCTGCCCAGGCTTCGGCATCTTTATAGACTTCAGCAAATTCGATGCTGTTCCCATCCTTACTGATAGTGGCTTCAAAATGGGTTTCACCCTCTTCCTCACGTTTAATTAACTCAGTAGCCAGCTTGTCGATAATCTTTGTTTGGATAAGTCGCTTGAGTGGGCGGGCACCATAAACAGGATCGTATCCACGCTGTGCCAGCCAGTCTTTGACGTTGTCTGATACCGACAAAGTAATATCTTTCTTGTCCAGCATCTTGTGTACACGTCGCAGTTGAATGTCCACAATTTCGCGGATATGTTCTTGCTCGAGTGGATGGAAAACAATCACGTCATCAACACGGTTCAGGAACTCCGGGCGAATCTGCTTTTTAAGTTGATCCATCAGCTGATCTTGCAACTTGTTGTACACTTCGTCAGAAAACTCACCACCCGTTTCTTCGATCTTTTCAGATATCAGGTGAGAACCGATGTTGCTGGTCATGATGATAATCGTATTCGTAAAGTCTACGGTCACACCCTTGTTATCAGTTAGACGACCTTCATCGAGTACCTGCAATAGCATATTAAATACATCAGGGTGCGCTTTTTCAATTTCATCGAGAAGGATAACCGAGTAGGGTTTCCGTCGAACGGCCTCAGTAAGCTGTCCGCCTTCATCATATCCTACGTATCCCGGAGGTGCACCAACCAGTCTGCTGACGCTGTGACGTTCCATATACTCACTCATATCAATACGGACCATAGCATCCTCATCATTGAAGAGGAAATCGGCCAGTGATCGAGCCAGTTCTGTTTTACCGACGCCTGTTGATCCCATGAAAAAGAAAGAGCCAATAGGACGTTGAGCATCCTGGAGTCCGGCGCGGGAACGGCGTACCGCATTTGATACCGTTTCCACGGCGGGATCTTGCCCCACCACGCGTTTGTGAAGCTCTTCTTCCAAATGAACCAATTTCTCTCGTTCGCTTTGCAGCATTTTACGCACCGGTATGCCCGTCCATCGCGAAACGATATCGGCAATATCTTCATATTCGACTTCTTCCTTCAGCATGGCACGGCCTTCCTGCACTTCCTCCAGCTTTTCCTGGGTTTCTTCAAGGTCTTTTTCCAGCTGATTGATAGTGCCGTATCGCAATTCCGCCACCTTCTCGTATTGGCCAGTGCGTTCAGCTTTTTCAGCTTCATTGCGAGTCGTTTCGATAGCTTTTTTCAGATCGCGTGTTTTCTTAATGAGATCACGCTCGGTATCCCACTGGTTGCGCATGGTATTGCGCGTTTCTTCAAGATCAGCGAGCTCTTTCTCAATATTTTCGATTTTTTCTTCATTCTGATCGCGTTTAAGTCCCTCGCGTTCAATCTCGAGTTGACGAATCTGTCGTTCAATCTGATCCAGTTCCTCAGGCATAGAATCAATCTCTAACCGTAGACGTGATGCTGCCTCGTCAATTAGGTCGATAGCCTTATCGGGCAAAAATCGATCGCTGATGTAACGATGCGATAATTCACTGGCGGCTACCAGGGCCTCGTCACGAATTTTAACGCCGTGGTGTAGCTCATAGCGTTCTTGCAGTCCACGTAAAATCGAGACGGT
This sequence comes from Fodinibius sp. Rm-B-1B1-1, assembly GCF_038594945.1. NCBI lineage: Bacteria > Pseudomonadati > Balneolota > Balneolia > Balneolales > Balneolaceae > Fodinibius > Fodinibius alkaliphilus. The sequence continues at coordinate 281,018 of NZ_JBCFYD010000001.1, read as the reverse complement.
ATCTTCAACCGAAGGTTCGTTGATTAATACCTTCTGCATACGTCGTTCCAGAGCACGGTCTTTTTCGATATGTTTGCGATATTCATCCAGCGTGGTAGCACCAATGGCATGGAGTTCACCACGAGCCAGTGAGGGCTTCAAGATATTGGCAGCATCCATAGCGCCTTCCGTGGCACCGGCTCCGACCAAGGTATGAATCTCATCAATAAAGAGGATGACTTCGCCATCAGAGTCATTTACTTCGTTGACAATAGCTTTGAGTCGTTCCTCAAATTCACCGCGGAATTTGGTGCCTGCCATCAGGGCGCCCATGTCGAGGGCAACAATACGTTTGGTTTTAAGACTTTCCGGTACATCTCCTTTGGTGATACGCAGGGCCAGTCCTTCGGCAATAGCCGTTTTACCAACGCCCGGTTCGCCAATTAATACGGGATTGTTTTTGGTCCGGCGCGATAGAATTTGCATGATCCTTCGAATTTCTTGGTCACGGCCGATAACCGGATCAAGCTTATTCTTTTCGGCCTGTTCGTTCAGATCACGTCCATATTTCTTAAGAGCGTTATAGCGGCTTTCTGCATTGGGATCGTCTACTTTCTGCGAGCCGCGAACATTTTCCAGCACTTTTAGTACGTCATCTTTTGTAATGCCTTTTTCTTTTAATAAGCTTCCGGCCTCAGTGTTCGATTCAATCATCCCGATAAGCACATGTTCAGAGCTGATATATTCGTCGCCCAGACCATCGGCCGATTGTTGAGCATGATCGAATACTTCTTTCGAGTCATTTGATAAATATTGACCGGATACTGAAGCTCCTTTAACTACGGGTAGTTTATCAATACGTTGCTCCAGTTCCGTTTTTAGCTGGGGAATACGGACACCCAGTTTGTTTAAAATTGTATTGATGACATTGTCAGAATCTGATAGAAAGGCCATCAACAGGTGGGTGGGACTCACCGCCTGATGGTTGTTGCTGGAGGCCAATTCTACAGCTGCCTGAACGGCTTCCTGCGCTTTGAGTGTAAGTTTATCTAAGTTCATAATAGATGGTCACTTAGTGAAAATTTCTTTTTTGTTATTTCACTATTAAAGAAGCCAATATCATACCGAATCCTAAAATATGTCTAAATTGCAGTGTTGTTAGATTGTAAGCTGATGGATTTCGAGGGAAACTGCAATTATGGTAGCTCATCTGTCATATAAGAGAAAGAATGGGTCGCTTTGGCAGTGGAGTGTCATTATATAGTGATTGAATTTGCCTTCGGTATTTCGTGTTTTGATATGTGAATTGGGAATAAATGGGAAAGAAAGTCTTATGAAAGAGACAACTCTATCAGGCGTAACAATTGTGTTGAAACGTGGTGATATAGCAAATCAACCGGATGTGGAGGCGGTGGTAAATGCAGCGAATGCTGAACTACGCATTGGCGGTGGGGTGGCTGGCGCAATTCACCGGGCGGCAGGACCTGAACTAACCGAAGAAACACGGTCGATGGCGCCGATTAAGCCGGGAGAAGCGGTTATTTCGGGTGGGCATAATCTGCCCAATGATTATATTATACATTGTTTGGGGCCGGTATATGGCAGAGATAAGCCTGAGAGCGATTTGCTTGCAAACTGTTATTCCAATGCTTTGAACTTAGCTGAAGATCATCAAATTGAGCGCATTGCTTTTCCCTCAATATCAACCGGAGCATTTGGCTATCCGATGAAAGATGCGGCCCGGGTTGCTTTTGATACGATTAAGAAACGGGTGGAGAATTTAGAGTATATTTCACATATTCGTTTTGTGCTCTGGGGCGAAGATGCTATGAAGGTCCACGAGGAGGTAATGGATGAATTTTTTGGATGATCGGACAGAAAACTCGTAAAAACTTTTATTGGGTACATCATTTAATGTTTGGCAGATGGCGATTCAAACCTTGTAGGTTTAAAAAGTACTACCCATAAATTTTGTTTAGTACACCCGCCAAACGAATCCCGGCTTTAAGCAACTGTCGGTCTAATATATCCTTGTTTTCGTACTGGTATTTATAGCTAAGTTGACGATCTTCGGGCAGGTCGTATACTTTTTCCCGCAGATCCATGGACTCATAAGCCCAGTCGAGTACATCTGTATTTTGCCAATGTTTTATTTGTTGATTGGAGGGATGGTTGACAGCAGCAGAAAGTTCAGTATAGCTGAGTTGGCGATCTTCGATCATTTCACTGTCCCAAACGCGATGTAGATTGGAATCCTCATAAAACCATTCTACTTCTGTGTCATTTCCGCCACGATCTTCACCCGTGCCCACGTGTAACGGTTGATGGATATCCCCAACCAAATGGATAATAATTTTAAGCTTTTCAGCTTCTTCGTTGGCAGAAAGGTTGCCGCTTTTTAATTCATTTATAGCGGTTTTTAAGGCATTAATTAGGTCCCCGTCGGGATTTTTTTCGGTCTCTTCGTACGTCATTCCATCAGGAATAGTCACCCAGTGCCAAGACTCCATATGATCGTAGGAAGGATCGGACCGTACTTCATCCATCCAAGTGCTGGCAATAGCCAATGACTCATGACCCAGCACGCGATCAATTTCTTTACGGGCTTCTGGAGTCAGATAATCGGCCGCAATATCTCCTACTACACGATGACCATTTTTACCCCAAATCGATTCATTATGACTATCTTCAATAGGGGTAAAAAGTAGTGCAGAAATCAGGAGGATATAAAACATAGATCAAAATAGTTTAGTATGAGTTTTAGACGGAAAGGAATATCCCTACTTTTTAGTAAAATGCTAAATCCTTTTTACAGTTTTAACATTGCTTAGATTAATGTATGAATTGCTAAACATAGGATTTATTTTATTCCACACGCTGCTGATTTTGTTTAACCTCTTGGGATGGATCTGGAAGTCAACCCGGCGGCTGCATTTAGTCACAATATTCCTCACAGCATTTTCGTGGTTTGTTTTGGGGATTTGGTACGGGTTCGGTTACTGCTTTTGTACTGACTGGCACTGGCAGGTTCGTCGTGAGTTGGGATATACCGACATGCCCAATTCATATATTAAATTTTTGATCGAGTTACTTACTGGTATCAATCTAAGCGCAAATTTTGTGGATCTAGCTACGGCAATATTGTTTTTTCTGGCGTTGGTGATGTCGCTGTATGTGAACTTTCGAAATTTCGAGAAAAAGGCTATTGTGGAGTAAGGAAATAGGGGTAAATCATTCCTTCCTATAGGTTTAGAAGGATCCCTATAGCATGAATATGTTATCGATACTTATCAACTTCCCTGTTATTTAGAGCGTGAAGATCAACCAACATTTCCGATATGAAAAAAGTTATTACCGGTATTGTTTTATTGATGATCCCTTTCAGTGCTATTTTTGGTCAACAGTCAGTCGGTTTTTCCGACACTCAAAACATTGACCCATTATTGGATTACCGACTTCCCGATTGGGGGTACTCAAACTTTTATTTTGATGTACATGCTGCTAATTTAGGTCGGGATTCGAAAAGTTCTGGAAGTAAATCATTTAACAACCGTGTTAATGCTGCTTTTAATCCAAGGTTCGATCTATTTAGAGAATCGGAAGCACGCATTGTACAGTTAAATACCTCACTGAATCTCTCTTATGGTGATCGGTTTTCCAAATTTAGCTCCGATTTTTCATCCAATGATCGCAAACAGACCTTAAACGACTTTGGAACAGAGGCTGATGTCGCTGTAAATGTTCGGGAGTATGTGAACAGGCAGGTTTTTCTATTTGGTGAAGGGGTACTTCAATTTGATTACACCAGTACGAAAGACGAATCTAAAGACGATGGAATATTGACGGGCAAGCGGCTTACCTATGATCGAAATTTTCAGGCAACGCCAAGGGTTGGTGTAGGGATAGGGAGAGTCCGTAATGTAAGTCCGGTTATCAGGGCAATGCGTTTAAGGGAGCGGACGGGCGCTTTAAATAGCGGTTTGCGTTTTAGTGAACAAGATGTTTTATCTGCTGCAGATCAGATGACTCGTTACCAGGGATATCAGCGGCGGTACGACCGGCCTTCCAAATATTTTTGGGGTGATTTAGATCAGAATACCAATATAGATTTAGGATCGCTCAATGCTTTTGATATGTTTTATCTTACCGATGTATTTAATGAAGCTATCGGCACTCGATTAGAAGGATGGGAGCTGGTCGGAGGTGTTCAATTTAATTATTCTAATGATTTAGAACGTACCGAAGAGCCCATGAATCAAATTGATCCGGTTAACCGCGATGTATCTATTAATAAAGGAATTGCCGGATTTATAGATGGCCGTTGGTATCATAACTCGTCCCTGAATCAGCAGTGGGGAGTGGTTGGCGATGTTAGACTTAGTTATCCATTAGGAGTTAGAGATACTGCTTTAGCAACACAAAGAGACTTTTCCGCTGGGATTGAAGTGAACTGGCTCTGGAATGTGACAGACCGCTTCTTGTTTCAATCGGCGATACGTAATATATATGGCAGAACAAAATTTGAAGATACGGGTGGAGTAGGAACTCCGTCCGAAATTTCAGAATGGGACAATCGGGTTTTGCTGAATTCCAGTCTTAACTATTTCTTAGAAAATAGTCTTGCGTTGAATGTTAGCGTAGGTTCACAGTTACTACACCAGGGTGACAACCAAACTGAAAGTCAATTAGATCGACGTTTCCTGAGTTGGAATGTAAATGTGGGAGCACGCTATTATTTTAATCGGAATCTATATTAATCTTATTTTTGCTCCGCCAACTTTTTAAATAGCTCTTTTTCTTTATTTGATAGTTTTTCCGGTACTTGTATTTGAATCCGTACAAAGAGATCCCCTTTGTTAGATGAATTTCGAAATTCAGGCATGCCCATGCCGCTCAAACGAAGTAGTTTGCCACCGGATGTACCTGTGGGAATATTTAACTTAGCTTTACCAGCAATGGTATCAACAACGGTTTCTCCACCAAGTACAGCGGTGTAAAGATCAATCGGGTGATCGTAATAAATATTATTGCCTTTACGCTCGTAGCCCTCGGGCATGTTAATATTTACGGTAAGGTAGAGATCGCCTCGAGCACCGCCGGGAGCTCTGCTTTGGCCCTTTCCTTTAAGTTTTAAACGCTTGCCGTCTTCAATGCCAGCTGGGATTTTCACCTTCATTTTTTCGCCCCCTACACGCAGGGTACGTGAAGTTCCTTCATAGGCTTCCTTTAATGAAATTGTAATACTGGCTTTGGTATTTTGTTTACCGTTGCGCTTTTGTTGTCGAGCACGGCCTTGGTAGCGATGTCCTTGCGAACGTTGCTGTTGAGTTTGTTCAAAAGGATTGCCACCGCCCCCAAAAATAGTTTCAAAAAAGCTGGAGAAGCCGCCGCCCATACCACTGCTTCCGCTGCGACCTCGAGTACGACCACCACCAAACAGATCATTTAAATCAAATTCCGTTTGGTAGCTACGCCCACCGTAACCACCCCGGCCTTGTTGACTTTGTCGGGCATAATCTTGCCAGTTAAATCCATCAGCAGATCCACCGGCACGCTGATATTTTTTCCAGTCTTTGCCGACTTTATCATAGAGTTTTCTTTTTTCGGGATCTTTTAAAACTTCATACGCTTCACCTACTTCTTTAAACTTTTCTTCTGCAGATGGATCATCAGGATTTTTATCAGGATGGTATTTAGCTGCCTTCTTACGGTATGCCTTTTTTATTTCATCCTGAGAGGCATTTTTACTAACCCCAAGTATGTCGTAATAGTTTTTATATTCCATAATGAAATTATGCCACTATAGAGCTTTTTTTCGTATTTCATTATGAATTATTGCAAATAAGGTGCCATAATCCAAAAGCTAACGAATTGTCAATATATAGCATTGATCTCGTCAGCTTGTCATAAAAAAAGCCCTCCGGAAAACCGAAGGGCTTTTTATCAGGGATTATGAAAACTCCTTAAAGTTCAAATGCAATGAGTTGACTGCTGCCGCTGCGGGGCACTGTAACACGTAATAGAACTACATCCTTACCTTCTTCAACAATGTTATTCATGGCATTCATAAAATCTCGCTCATTGCTTATTGGGTTGCGGTCAATTTCAGTAATTACATGGCCCCGGCGAAGCCCCTGCTGATAAGCCTCACTTTGTTGGGAAATCTGCGCTACGACAACCCCATCTTGGTCTTGGTTCAATTCCAGTTCTTCAGCAATACGGGGAGATAAATTCTCAACCGAGAACCCCAGCTTTTTCTGAAGATCTTCTGATCTGTTTTGTTGTTGTGAATTTTTGGCCATTTCATCATTAGACAGTTCACCCAAGGTTACTGAGAGTGTTCTTTTATTACCATCACGATTTATTTCCAGCTCAACTTCTGTTCCCGGCGAAGAGGTTGCTACCTTGGTACGGAAGGCGCCCCAACTACGGATGGGTTCACCATTCATCGTTTGAATAATGTCATCCTCTTTAAGACCAGCTTTGTCGGCAGGACCATCTTGCTTAACCTGACCGACTATCACGCCATATGCTTTATCAAGATCGAGGGCTTTGGCCATCGTACCATCCACTTCACCACCTGAAGTGATTCCAAGAAATCCACGAACGACACGCCCATTCTCGATGATTGATTGCATCACGCGTTTGGCAATATCAACGGGTACGGCAAAGCCAATACCGTCACTACCACCCGAACGAGATGCAATGGCAGAATTTACGCCCACAAGTTCGCCATCCATGTTCACCAGGGCACCACCAGAGTTTCCTGGATTAATAGCAGCATCCGTTTGGATAAAGTTTTCGTAACCGGCATTGCGCTGTTCCAGAATGCCAATGCGTCGTTCCTTGGCCGAAATAATTCCCATTGATACGGAGTGGGCCAAGTTGGCTTCCAGTGGACTCCCGATGGCAAGAACCATTTCGCCCACGCGAAGCTGTTCGCTGTTGCCCAATTTAATAACGTTAAGGTTTGATGCGTCAATTTTTAAAACAGCGATATCTGTAAGCGGATCGGAACCAACGATTTCAGCATCGTAGGTTTTATCATTAAAGAGAGTGATTTCAATTTTATTGGCATTTTCTACCACGTGGTTATTGGTTAGGATATATCCCTTTTTCGAGACAATGACTCCCGAGCCATGTCCTCTGCGCTCATACTCCTGGGGTTCTTGACGAGGATTGCCAAAAAATTGACTAAATGGATTGGGACGGGCTTCTACTTTCTGTGTTACTTTAACAGTAACAACCGCTTGCTTAGTCTCATCTGCTATCTTAACGATAGTATCATTAAGCTCTGTAATAGTTTTTGATGGAGCCTTGTTCTGCTGCGTTGATGTTTTTGTTCTTTGCTCTGTATTAGTAGCGACAGTATCTGACGTGAAGTTTGGAAGTGAAATCATCGATGCGGTATCCGTTTCCAAATCAACGGTATAAAAGCCAACCACCAATACTGCTACAAAAGCCCAAAGTAAATTAGATGAACGAACTTGTTTCATAATGAACTCCGTTTAACTCAGTTTAATAATGTGTTGTTTTTTTATCTGATAGTTGAATAAACATCCAAGAATGGATAAATATTGTGCGGTAAATCAGAAAAAAGAAAGCGGGAGCTACTGATCAAGGCAGCTCCCGCAGATTGGGAATCATATATTAGCTAAGATTAGCTAATTTCAATCTGTTTCTTCACTTTGCTTTCGCTCTTCTGGATAGTAATGTTCAGCAATCCATTTTCGTAGGTAGCTGAAATGCTGTCTTCATCAACATTATCGGGCAACTGGAAAGAGCGTTCAAAGGAACCGTATTTGGTTTCTACGCGATGATATTTTTTGTTATTCTCTTCATTTTTGAAGCTTCGTTCACCGCTTATTGCAAGCCGGCCATTCTCCAGACTAATATCAATATTGTCTTTGTTCATGCCCGGTAATTCAGCAGATATTTGAAACTGATCATCCGTTTCAGAAATATCGATGCTGGGTACAAAGTTATCGCGTCGTTCATTTACAACATCATTAAAGAACTCATCCATAATATCGGAAAAGTTCTTAGACGTAACGTCTTTACTTGGTCGGGTATATCTCATTAAAGTCATAGCAGACACCTCATTAAGTGGATTTGATTGAAAATATTTGTTTGATTAAAACTCACTTTTATAGCTGCAAGACCTGTACCAAGAGCTCTTAGGCAGGGAAATACTGACATTCAGCCATTGATAGGCCGCGAAATTTTCAGAGGTGTCAGCAGGAAAGAAAAAAATGTCATTATCTGGTTCGCCAAACCGACAGCCCGGCTGTATTTGTGACAGACAAGGGCAGTGGACAGAAATGCAGTTAACAGTATTTGGTGTAATAAAGTAGAAGCGAGAAAGCTGTTTTTTAAAATGAAAACAGAATTTGTCATCCTGCTAACTGCTAACTGCTAACTGCTAACTGCTAACTGCTAACTGCCGTAGCTTTGGTTCCATTCTTTGGCAATGAGAAAGGCCATTTCGAGACTCTGTTGGTAGTTGAGGCGCGGATCACAGTAGGTTTCGTAGTTTTTGTGAAGCTGTCCTTCGTGCAGGCCATTGGCCCCACCCACGCATTCCGTTACGTTATCACCGGTAAGTTCGAGATGCACCCCACCAAGATAACTGCCTAAGTCGCGATGGATGGCGAATGTTTTACGAATCTCTGAGATAATAGCATCAAAGTTTCGGGTTTTAACATCGTCATCCGTTTTAAAAGTGTTGCCATGCATAGGATCACAGCTCCAAACCACAGGCATTCCTTCGTGCTTGATTCTTTTAATAAGGTCTGGTAGTCCTTTTTCGACTTCATCCTCACCGAATCGTGTAATGAGCACAATTTTTCCCTGTTCGTGGGTAGGGTTCAGTCGCTCAATCAGTTTTAGAGTCTGGTCGAGATCATAATTAGGGCCAATTTTAATTCCAATGGGATTACGAATACCACGGAGATATTCAACATGAGCTCCTCCCAGATCACGGGTTCTGTTCCCCAACCAAACCATGTGGGCACTTAAATTGTACCAACCTTTACGACGGGGAACGCGCTGCGTTTGAGCAGAATCATAATATAGATTAAGACCCTCGTGAGAAGTATAAACATTAATTTTCTGAAGCGTATTAAATTCATTGGGCGTAATGGTCTCCATAAAGTTTACCGCTTTTTGAATGGAATTAACCATCGCCTCGTACTCTTTGTAATACTCATTTTCCTGCATGAAATCGAGTTCCCAGTATTCAGGGTGGTGCAGGTCAGCAAAGCCTTCATCAGAAAGGGCTCGCAAAAAGTTAATCGTCAATCCTGCTTTGTTATATCCCTCAATCAACCGTTGGGGATCGGGCATTCGATCTTCTTTGGTAGGGTTGATGCTATTAATGAGATCACCCCGATAATTATGAATTTTTTCACCATCTACGATTTCATAATCCCGAGAGCGCGGCTTGGCATATTGACCGGCAATACGTCCAACGCGAACCACCGAGGTTTCCATCTCGTGAATAAGGATAAAGCTCATTTGGAGCAATACCTTAAGGAGGTTTACAATTTTTGGGGATTTGCAGTCAGCAAAACTTTCGGCACAATCTCCACCTTGCAGTAGAAAGCCATTGCCGGCACTTACATCAGCAAGTTTTTTCTTGAGGGCCTCAACCTCCCAGGAAGTAATCAGTGGTGGATTGTTTTGTAATTCATTATAGGCCTTCTCCAATGCAGCTTGGTTGGGATACTTTGGGAGCTGTTTAACTGGAAATTGTTTCCAGGATTGGGGGGACCAGTCTTTGGGATTTGCTGTTTCGGGTGCCACTGATTTTTGAGAATACATTAATTTACAAACGATTATTTGTCCTTCCGATAAAACTACTAAGTTTACCGAAATTTACGGATAGGAGCAATTCTCAGAAGTTATAGGGTGTTAAAATTTTATCAAGGGTTTAGAACCAATTTTTTAGCTGATTGGTTCCAGGGCAAAAACACCGTTTTGATTAATATATCCATATTTATCACCAAGTTTTACTAACGCAAAATCCCCTTTAAAATCCCAAGCCTTGTCATAAATAGGTTCCGCTATAACTTGCCCCCGTTCATCGATGTACCCATATTTGCCATCCTTTACAATTCGGGCTCTGCCCTCCTTGAACGCATAGGCCCGATCATACTGTGGTTCGATAATAAATTCGCCGCGACGATTAATATAACCGTACTTTTTGTTTTCAAGGTTTTCTTCATCAACAGGCATGGCTGCAACTGCCTTATTTTCCGAAAAGGGATAAGCCTCAAGGAATTTAGACTCGATGATGACGGCTCCATTTTGATTGATGTAGCCCCATTGTTTAAATCCTAACATAACGGGAGCTAATCCTTCAGAAAACGATTTAGCCTTTTCGTATTGTGCGGGAATTACCATCTCTCCATCAGGATTGATGAATCCCCATTCATTATGCTCAGGTGTTTGAACTAAGGCTACCCCTTCACTAAACGTTTTGGCAGCAGTAAACTGGTTTTTGATTTTTAGGTTGCCTTCTTTGTTGATGTATCCCCATGCGCTATTACGGTGATCTTTAACAGGAGCAAGTCCTTCACTAAAGCGTTCGGCTTTATAAAAAGTAGGATCAATAATGAAATCTCCTTCCTGATTAATGAAGCCGTACTGCATTTTTACTCGTACCAAGGCCGTGCCTTCGTTAAAAGCCTCGGCGTAATCGAATTTAGGATCAATTACTATGGATCCGTTGCGATCGATATATCCTATAGACCCCAGAAAGTTTACAGCAGCTAATCCTTCAGAAAAGGTATAGGGCCAAATAGGAGTTTGCACAAACTTGAATTTAGGATCAATTTTTTTGGTGAGATTATTATCTAAAAATCCTACTTCTTGATCTTCCAGATAGGGATACAAATTGTGTTCGGCAGAACCGGTGGGTTCTGATGCTTTACATGATAATAGTAATAATGTGATTCCAGTTAAGATTATACTTTTTGAGAGAATCTTTGACATGGTAATAGTGTGCAGATCTTTTCTTTTAAACGTTATAGATAATTTTAACCCGATATTAATAGCTATGTTCCTTCTAACTATTGTAATATGGTTGGTTGTCGGGTTATGATATTCGGTAAGAGCTGGCGGGAATAGATTCAGATTGTTCTATTAGACTTCTGTAGATGATAGCCGTTGCCATAGTAGTTAGGGGATAAGTAAAAATGATACCTATTCCTAAAAGCAATGCGCCTAATATATTTAGACCTATCACGACAACTCCGAATACCAAGAGGTCGAGAGTAAGGTTTTGTGACAAATTAAAGCTTTTTTGGAGTGCAATGAATGCAGAATCACCATTCTCGATGATAAAATAGGGAAAGAACTGGAAACGAATGGCAATATAGATGCCGGGTAGAATTAGCAAGAGAAAACCTATGGAAACAGCAAGCCCAAAGATAAAACTGGCAATAAAATAGCTCAGAAAAATGCGAAAGTTATTGAACATATCAGCTACGGTTACATATGCATCTTGAACGAGAAGTAGCATTAGTTTGGTAAATCCGAGACTCAGGAAAATTTGTATTCCGGTAAGCAGTAGAGAGATTAATTGTGTTTGGATGGTCGGGTCTTCAGGGGCCCGCATTGTAAAATAGATTTGGGGAACAACAGCCAGTACAATAAATGTGAGTATAGCTCCCACAATGAAGGAGGCGTACTTTTTAAACTGATGTAAGCTAAATTTGAAAAGGGGAATTAAATCAATAGCAAGCTGCCGCATAAATCATTGAATGAATTGCCAACATTTTCCGTTAATAAAAAACGGTTTTTAAATGAAAATATATCTACAAATAGAGGCTACAAAAGATACGATTTATCCTTATCTTTTAAAGTTTTATTGAATCTCAAAAATCTGCTTTACCTTTGCGAGAAAATATAGTCATCCGCGGTGCACGCGAACACAATCTCCAAAACTTAGACATTAATATACCCCGTGAAGAGCTTGTCGTTGTTACTGGCATTTCCGGGTCGGGGAAATCGTCGTTGGCCTTTGATACCATTTATGCCGAGGGGCAGCGCCGGTTTTTGGAATCACTTTCGGCTTATGCACGACAGTTCCTGGGTATGATGGAGCGTCCCGAGGTTGATTTTATCGATGGGCTTTCTCCGGTAATTTCAATCGATCAGAAGACCACAAACCGAAATCCCCGGTCAACAGTGGGCACGGTCACTGAAATTTATGATTTTTTGCGACTGCTGTATGCTCGTATTGGTGTACCCTACTCGTGGAAATCTGGTAATAAAATGGAAAAGCAGACGGCTGACCAGGTGGTGGCTACGATCTTGGATATGCCCGAAGGTACTAAAGCATATTGTTTGGCTCCGGTGGTTCGTGGACGTAAGGGGCATTATCGTGAGCTCTTTGAGCAGACTATGAAGCAGGGATTTGTTCAGGTTCGTGTGGATGGTGAGTTTATGGACCTCGAAGAGGATATGAAGGTGGAACGCTATGAGAAGCACGATATTGAGGTGGTCGTAGACCGCTTTGTAATTAATGAAAAAAGTGAAAAACGCATTGCCGAAAGTGTGCGTCTGGCGCTGGAGATGGCGGAGGGGAACGTGATTCTTGCAGTACCCAGAGAAGAAGACGGGGAAGTTGAATTTAAAGATCATTTGTATTCACAGAATCTTTTTGATCCCGAGAGTGGATTGGCGTATGAAGATCCTGCTCCAAATATGTTTTCCTTTAACTCTCCGTATGGTGCCTGTCAGCATTGTGATGGCTTGGGTTATACTTACGATGTCAACCGCAATCTGGTAATCCCCAATAGGGAACAGTCGATTGCTGATGGTGCGATTCGATACTTAGGTGAACCGCGCGATATTTTTGCCTTTAAGCAGATAAAGGCGGTGCTTGATTCGGTAGGACTCGACTTTGAAACGCCCATCAAAGAATATACCGAAGATCAGTTGGATCTTCTTTTTGAAGGCGGTGGTGATACGAAGTACGATGTGAGTTATGATTTTCGGGATGATAATGTCACCTACAAGCACTCTTTTAAAGGGTTGCGAAATATAATTCGCGAAAAATATGAGGAGAGTAACTCGAATAAACAGCGTGATAAAGCCAAGGCATTTATGAGTAAAATCGACTGTCCCGAGTGTGGGGGCGGTCGGCTTAATAAAGAGGCGCTTTCGTATCGTATTGATGGATATACCATCGACGAAATTGTGAACATGGATATCGATACGCTGCGTGATACTATTAATAATCTACAGCTTACCGAGCGACAGCAAAAGATCGGTTCTCAGGTGCTCAAAGAAGTGCGCGACCGGGTGGATTTTCTCCTCAACGTGGGATTGAATTACCTGACTCTGGATCGCGAGGCGCAAACGCTCAGTGGCGGTGAGGCGCAGCGTATTCGCCTTGCCACGCAGATTGGAACACAGCTGGTAGGCGTGCTGTATATTTTGGATGAGCCCAGCATTGGTTTGCATCAGCGAGATAATATTAAACTCATCAAATCGCTTGAAACGTTGCGGGATCTTGGAAATAGCGTAATTGTTGTTGAGCATGATCGAGAAACCATAGAGTCGGCTGATTATGTGATTGATATGGGACCCGGAGCAGGGGAATATGGTGGGGAAATTGTGACACAGGGTAAACCAGAGGATCTTGACCCTGACTCGATGACCGCCAAGTTTTTAAAAGACGAAGAAACGGTCCCGTATCCCGATGAGCGGCGTGAGGGCAATGGTAAATCCATCCAAATAGAAGGAGCGCGCGGGCATAATCTAAAAGATATGGATGTCAATATTCCGCTGGGCAAGTTTATTTGCGTGACTGGTGTGAGCGGAAGTGGAAAAAGTTCGCTGATAAATCAAACCTTGGAGCCTATTCTTTCTTCGGAGTTTTATAATTCGAAGTCTGTACCATTGCCGTTTGATGAGATTGAAGGCATTGATAATTTGGATAAGATTATTTCTGTTGATCAAAGCCCAATTGGGCGCACGCCGCGGTCAAATCCCGGAACATATACAAAGGTTTTCGATCATATTCGAAAGCTGTTTGCAGAGTTGCCGGAATCGAAGATTCGGGGCTATGACCAGGGGCGTTTTTCATTTAACGTGAAGGGAGGTCGGTGCGAGGCGTGCAACGGTGATGGCGTTCGAAAAATCGAGATGAACTTTTTGCCGGATGTCTATGTGGATTGTGAAACCTGTAACGGTAAGCGTTATAATCGCGAAACACTTGAGATCTATTATAAGGGTAAAAATATTTCCGATGTGCTGAATATGTCGGTGAATGAAGCGCACGAATTTTTTGATTCCGTGCCGGCTATTAACCGTATTTTGGGTACTTTGGTGGATGTGGGGCTTGGGTATCTGCGTCTGGGTCAGCCAAGTACAACCCTTAGTGGTGGTGAGGCACAACGTATTAAGCTTGCCCGTGAACTTGCCAAGGTAGGCACCGGTGATACCCTGTATATTTTGGATGAACCTACAACCGGCTTACACTTTCAAGATGTGCGTATGCTGGTGGATGTGGTTCAGCAGCTGGTAGATAAAGGAAATACCGTGATTGTTATTGAGCACAACCTGGATCTTATAAAAGCCGCCGATTGGATTATCGATCTTGGTCCCGAAGGGGGTGTTGGTGGAGGTCAGATTATTGCTGAGGGAACGCCTGAAGAGGTTGCGGAAATTGAAGACAGTTATACCGGGCAGTTTCTTAAGGAGGAGTTTAGCCGCGAAAACAGGCAGGCGGTTTCAGCATCTTAATTAGTAGGGGCAGTACAAAATTTGGCAGGTTGAAATACTTTTGCCAATATTAGGTTCGTCCCGTTAATAAAATTTCGTTCTCTTATGAGTTTATTCGCAAAATGTATTACAGTTTGTTTGGTTTTGGCGGTATTAATCACGGTTTTGTTTGAAGTGTTATATGATATGCCGTTGTCGGGTAGTATCTTATTTGGAGGCTTTGCGGCCATCATATCAGCTATATTTTATGGTTGGATTGATGATATGTTCATATCAAATAACCAGGCGGGATTAGAAGAATAAGATTTTACCTGTTAGGGTGGGTAGAAAAAGGTTTGTCCCATAGGTACATTCTCCCTATTTTCTGCCACTGATGAATCAACTCCGTACATATATTATTCGCATCGTTGCTATAGCTGCTATTTGTATTGGCTTTGGTTTGTATTCGGTGCAGCAAGTCCAGGTGGACCATTCATCGCAGGCCTTTGCGAGCTGGTTAACCACGATGGCGGAGTCTACCGGTGATGTTACTCTGCAAGAGGAGCTGGAGGATATTAAGAAATCAGCCTCTGATTTAGATGAGTTTATCAAGGAAGCCTCCCAGGTTATTCAAAGTAGTAACAGGAACTTTGAGTTTTCCTTTGTAGATGCAACAGCATCTTCACACATTTACCAGCTGTTGCTTATCGAGTGGAGTCAATTTCAGACTGGTAATGCCATGGCCGGGGTTCCGGTTCCATCGATTACAAAAACATTTTCGCCAATAGTGGTAGATCAAAAAGCATCATTTGATATACCTGCTATTAGCACTGCTTTGGTAAGACAATTCTGGAAGCCTGTAGGGCTAATTGCTGATGCTCAAAAATTTATTCCCATGGCTATTAGGCCTATGGTAGAAGGTATTGCTATTGGTGCCCCATAGTATAAAATCTGATTATACAATTCTCTTTTTCTATTTCTCTTGATGTATGAGAGATGAAACATATTACTGAAACACAATTCTTAATTTTTTAAAACGATTTATTTATGAAAGGTAATGGATTTAAAGTAGGTTCTATTGTCGCCTTTCTGGCACTTACGCTCTACTATTTATGGCCAACGGTACAACATACATTGGAGCAGAATTATATCGAGGATTTGCCAGAGGCAGAACGCGCTGAATATGTAGAAGAAAATACTCAGCGGTTACAGGAACTGCGTCAGAATTCTTTGTCGTTGGGACTGGATCTTCAGGGCGGTATGCACGTAACGCTTGAAGTTGGTACGGCACAGTTTATGAAAGAGCTTGCCGGTGATAATCTCGACGAGGAGTTGGAAGAAGTTATTGATGAGGCTAAGCAACGAGCTCTCGACAATGATACTGATTTCTTACAGGAGATGATTACGTTATTTGAAGAACGTAATCCCGATGGACGGTTGAGCCGATATTATCGTTCGGATACAGAAAATATAACTCGTCGGTCTACCAACGAAGAGATTTTGACGTATCTTGAGCAGCAGCGAACGTCTGCTGTTGATCGAGCGATGGAAATTATTCGTACTCGTGTTGACCGGTATGGTGTTACGGAACCTGCCATTTTTAAGCAGGGGAATAACCGTGTTGTTGTTGAGTTGCCAGGAGTATCAAACAAACAACGAATTCGGGATCTGTTAAAAGGAACAGCTCGTCTTGAATTCCGCCTTGTAGGTCAGCCCGACCAGATTAATAACGCACAAGAACGTGTTATTAACTATTTTGACCAGCAGGCTTCTGCTGATACTTCAGGAGTATCACAACAAGGGCAGTCAAATCCATTGCTTGAGGTACTTAATCCGCGAGGCCGATCAGGATATACGTTTGGATATTCTACCGGACAAGATACGGCTCGTGTGAATGAGCTGCTGCAGCGAAAAGAAGTTCAGGAGTTAATGCCTCGAAATATCGAATTGATGTGGGGAGCATCACCCTTTACGCAAACTCAGCAAGGGCAGGATTTGTTTGAACTTATTGCCGTTCGATCCGAAGTAGAGTTAACGGGTGATGTAATTTCAGAAGCCAGCGTTAATTTTGACCAGGCAACCAATCAGCCTCGGGTATCAATGAATATGAACGCCGAAGGTGCTCGTCGCTGGGCTCGAATTACAGGGGCAAACATTGGTAAGCCTATTGCAATTGTTCTGGATGGTTATGTGTATTCTTACCCCAATGTGGAGACCAAAATTTCCAATGGGCGTTCTTCAATATCTGGATTGGAAAGCGTGCAAGAAGCCGAAGACCTTGTAAATATTCTGCTTTCAGGTGCATTGCCGGCACCGCTCGAAATTATTGAGGAGCGTACGGTTGGAGCCACGCTTGGTGAGGAATCTATTCAGGCAGGGTTCTATTCTACCCTCATAGGATTAATTATTGTAGCCTTTTTTATGATGGTTTACTACCGCACCGGAGGTGCTATTGCTGATCTGGCATTAATTCTGAATATCATCTTTATACTCGGTATTCTTGCTGCTTTTAAAGCGACACTTACCTTACCCGGTATCGCCGGAATTGTATTAACCATTGGTATGGCCGTTGATGCCAACGTGCTGATATTTGACCGGATCAGGGAAGAGCAGCGAACCGGAAAAACATTGCGAGCTTCCATTGAAGGCGGTTATTCGAATGCCATGAGTGCAATTATGGATGCTAATATTACTACCTTCTTTGTAGGCATTATCCTCTATAGTTTCGGTGTAGGACCCATTAAAGGTTTTGCAGTTACTCTGATGGCTGGTATTGTTGCGTCGCTGTTTAGTGCGATTGTGATTACCCGTGTTATTGTAGATTACTTGACGCAAGATAAATCGGCTGAAATCAGCTTCGGTTAAGAACAAAAGAAATTCAATTTATAGAATAAGGGACTTTAACTATGAGATGGTTCGAAACACCAGATTTTAATTTTCTAAAAGGCCACAAAATTGCCTATTACGTTTCAGGTATTTTACTGTTGGCCTCACTCGTTGGAATTCTAACAAAAGGTCTGCAGTACGGTATTGACTTTAAGGGCGGTAAAGAGTTCGTGCTACAATTCGAGCAGCCGGTAGATGTTATTGATATCCGTTCAGAACTTACAGAACCACTTGGTGGAACACCGGTAGTAAAACTGTATGGATCACCGGAAGAGGTGTTAATTCGTACTGATAATCCGCAGGATATTTCTGAGGTGCAGCGGTTGATTACCAATACAATGTCTGAGGTGTATTCCGATAATCCTGCAACTGTTATTAAAACGGATATTGTAGGTGCGCGTTTTGCCGAAGATCTGAAACGAGGGGCAATCAATGCTATTATTTTTGCGCTGATTGTAATATTTATTTATATCCTCATCCGTTTTAAAAACTGGACGTATTCGGCCGGGGCAGTGGCAGCTTTGTTCCACGATGTATTAATTGTGGTAGGAGTTTTTACATTCCTGGCAGATATCGTGCCGTTTAGCTTGCAAATTGATCAGGCTATAATTGCGGCCTTTTTGACAATTGTAGGTTATTCGCTTAACGATACGGTGGTTGTTTTTGACCGGATTCGTGAAAATAGCTTGCTTTATAAAACAATGGATCACGATGAGATGGTTAATAAAAGTCTTAACGATACGCTAAGCCGTACGGTTATTACTTCTGTGACCACCTTTTTTGTGGTAACCATTCTATTTATATTTGGCGGTGAAGTGCTTAAAGGCTTTTCTTTTGCACTGATGCTTGGGGTGATTATTGGTACCTACAGCTCATTGTTTGTAGCAAGTTCGACGGTTGTCGAAATTCAACGTTATAAAGAAGAAAAAGCTTAACCATTAACTCCTAATTTTAACCAGCAGGGAGCAATAAAATGAATTTTAATGTATCAGAACGATATAATTGTGTTGTAATTGAGTTTAAGGGCAATGTGATGGGCGGCCCTGATGCGGTCAAGCTTAATGAAAAACTTCATGAGCTTATTGAGGAAGACCAGACTAACGTTATTGCCGATCTTGGCAAGGTTAAATTTATGAATTCCTCCGGCTTGGGGATGCTTATTGGAGGACTTACCACTATGCGTAAAGCGGGTGGTGACCTGCGTATTGCCAATGCCACAGATAAGATTGAAAGCCTGTTGGTTATCACCAAGTTGATTACCGTTTTTAAGCACTTTAAGTCGCTCGAAGAAGCGGTGAAATCATACGGTGAATCGAAAGGGGAAGAGTAATCATTATAAATTTCAATTAGAAAAAGGGGTGATTGTCACCCCTTTTTTTGTGTCAAATAGATATTATGGCCACTCGTGTTGTTGTAGGAGCCCAATGGGGCGATGAAGGAAAAGGGAAAATAGTTGATCTGCTTAGTAGTGACGCTGATTACGTAGTTCGGTATCAGGGTGGAGCTAATGCGGGACACACTCTGGAATTTGATGACAAAAAGATTGTACTGCATCTTATCCCATCAGGAATTTTTAATGGTGATGCAACCTGTGTGATTGGTAATGGCGTTGTGATTGACCCACACGCATTGCTTGAGGAAATTGAAGAAGTGGAAGCGATGGGCGGAGATCTTAAGGGGCAATTGAAAATAAGTGGCTCTGCCCATGTTATTTTGCCTTATCACCAACTGCTTGATCGCGTAAAAGAAGAGCACCGCGGTGATGATGCGATTGGAACAACGGGAAGAGGAATCGGTCCCGCATATGTAAGTAAGGTATCGCGCGTAGGTATTCGGATGTCTGATTTATTTCATCCAAAGGCACTTCGTAAGAAAGTCCGTGATAATATTGCTGATATCAATGAAGCACTGCAACATGTCTATAAACACGATCCTATAGAAGCGGATCCCATTATTGAAAATTTGCTGGAAGCTGCCGAGCAGTTATGTCCATATATCACCAACACTTCTGCCCTGTTGCATGATGCTATCAAGAATGGGAAAGAGATCCTATTAGAAGGAGCACAAGGCAGTCTCTTGGATGTGGATCACGGAACTTATCCATTTGTTACTTCATCATGTCCCACATCTGGTGGCGCGTGTACAGGATCAGCTATTCCACCTACGGCTATTGATAAAGTGATGGGCATCTCTAAAGCGTATTGTACGCGAGTAGGAAATGGGCCTTTCCCATCAGAATTGACGGGCAAAGCAGGTGAAAAGTTGCGTGAAGCTGGGCAGGAATTTGGGGCAACGACTGGTCGCCCCCGCCGTTGTGGTTGGATTGATTTGGTTGCTCTCAAATACGCTGTTCGTTTGAACGGTATGAATGAGCTGGCCCTTACCAAGCTGGATATTTTAGATGACTTTGAAGAAATCAAGCTCTGTACCTCGTATCGTGTTGATGGGGAGGAAACGGAAGTGTTTCCTTTGGATCTTCCAGATGTCGAAAATCTGGAACCTGTTTATACGTCGATGCCTGGTTGGAACCAATCTCTCGAAGGATGTAACAGTCGTGAGGATTTTCCAGCAAAGGCCGAAGAGTATCTCCAGTTTATAGAACGCTATTTAGATGTTGACCTGACCATTTTATCGAAAGGCCCCAAGCGCTCAGAAACAATCGTCCTTTAATACTTGAGTGCAGGAAAAAAGTTTTAAGAAAACAATAATTGTTCTTGATATATATGGGTGCAATACCTTATATTTGGAACTCTTTGAAAAGCGGTTGAGAAACTCAATTTTATAAGCGGGAGTAGCTCAGCGGTAGAGCATCTCGTTGCCAACGAGAAGGTCGCCGGTTCGACTCCGGTCTCCCGCTCTCTCTAAAAGCTCTTGCAGATAATCCTGCGAGAGCTTTTTTTATTGGTGAAATGTTTGATACTTATATTATATATAGCGAATTCATTGATCAGTATTACGTGGATTTTACCTCGCGTAGGAATCAATGGGGTACCTCGCTAAACATAGGGCTTTTACAAAAGCTGACATTTCCTGAGAGATTGTTAACTACAAAACCCTGTAGGCATGACGAGCTGATCAAATAGAAGTGTGTGAATGATAACCAGTTCGATAAAAGGTAATATCCATTCCTTTCAAAGAGTCAGCATATTTTTATTCCGTATTCCAAAATTAGCTTCCATAGTTATAAACTTTTCTCTTTCTTAAAAGATCATCTAAGGAAAATAAAGCGTTATGGATATATTATATTCTAAGTTTGAAGGTCTTTTCGAAGAGGTTATGGAACGGCTTCCCGAGCTGATGTTTGCCCTGTTGACACTTATTGTGTTCCATTTTCTGGCTCGCGGGGCAAAGAGAGTATATCAGAAAGTCTTAGATCGATCGCCTATTAACTCCTCAAATGTACAGTTTTTTGGTAAGCTAATTTATGGTTTTGTCTTTATAATCGGAATATTAATAGCGTTAAATATTATTGGTCTTTATGGAGTTGCTGCCAGTATTTTGGCCAGTGGTGGAATTACTGCTGTGATATTGGGTTTTGCTTTTAAGGATATCGGAGAAAACTTTCTGGCCGGTTTTTTTATGGCATTTAGTCGACCGTTTACGAATGGCGACCTTATTGAAACTGAAGGTATTATGGGGCGGGTTAAAAATATTGAACTGCGGCATACTCACATTCGCACTGCTAACGGTTGCGATGTGTTTGTTCCAAGTTCGCAATTGCTTGCCAAACCATTATTCAATTATACACGTGACGGACTTCGTCGCGGATCATTTGTTATAGGTATTGATTATCGTGATGATGCCCAAAACGCCTGTAAAATATTGCTGGACATGTTAAAGCAGGAGCAGAAGTTGACTGTAAATCCGTCTCCCAATGTTTTAATTACAGGTTTTACTCCAAGCTATATCGAACTAACGGTGTACTTTTGGATTAAGGTTGATGTTAAGAGACAAGAAGTCTTGTTGTCGAATTTAAAATCACAGCTTATGGATAGGGCTCGAACAACACTGATTAAGCACAACTTTACGTTAAGTTCGGAAGTTTCGACCGCTGTGGATATGAATGAGTTGGATGTATACCTTCAAAATAGGGCTACTGATAATAAATAATTTTTACCACATACTGTGCTATTTTTATTACCTTTCTAATCACTGGAAACCAATTCTTTATACTTAGCTAAATGATCGATAAGCCACGCGATTATTGCGGC
Organism: Fodinibius sp. Rm-B-1B1-1; assembly: GCF_038594945.1. NCBI lineage: Bacteria > Pseudomonadati > Balneolota > Balneolia > Balneolales > Balneolaceae > Fodinibius > Fodinibius alkaliphilus. The sequence goes on along the minus strand of NZ_JBCFYD010000001.1, from coordinate 259,227 downwards.
ATTTTTGGGATGCAAAACCATCCCGACGCAGCACTACTCACCTATTATGGGCTGCATGCCCTTCAGCACCGAGGACAAGAGTCAGCGGGAATTGTAACTTCTCATTATGATGAGGATCAAGGTCGTTGGGTGATGCCAGCGCACCGCGATTTTGGATTAGTCCTTAATGTTTTTGATGACCAAGAAGTTTTTGATGATGAGTTGAAAGGCACAGCGGCCATCGGTCATAATCGGTATTCTACGACTGGAGCCTCTAAGAATCCGGCTAATATACAGCCGTTTCGCGTTCATTATCGAAGTGGCAATATTGGTATTGGTCATAATGGAAACTTGGCCAACGCGAAGCAGCTGCGGGAGCGGTTCAGAGAAGAGGGGGTACTTTTTCAGAGTACGTCTGATACCGAACTGATTTTGCACCTGATATCTCACAGCAAAAAAGAAACGCAGTTGGAACAGGTCTTGGATGCGCTTGAAGAGGTTGAGGGCGCGTACAGCTTGGTGATGTTGACGGACGAGAAACTTATTGCTGTGCGTGATCCCAATGGATTTCGCCCGCTCGCGCTGGGGAAGGTTGACGGCTCATATTGTGTGGCCAGTGAAACGTGTGCTTTCGATATTATTGATGCGGAGTATATCCGCGATATTGAGCCTGGTGAAGTACTGGTGATGGATCAAGATGCTACGGCTGATTCCGAGCCAGAGTCGTATCAGCTGAATGCGGAATATGGGACGGATACCAGTCAGTGTATTTTTGAATATGTCTATTTTTCACGTCCCGACAGCAAGATATTTGGCGAAAATGTTGATAAGGTTCGTCGAAACCTGGGCAAATATTTGGCCAAAGAACATCCCATTGATGAGGTGGTGAAGAATTCACCTTCCGACAAAAAGCCTATTGTGATTTCTGTGCCCGACTCCAGCAATACAGCGGCATTGGGATATGTCCACGAGAATCAGAAATACGGACGAGAGTGCAAGTTTGAAATTGGCTTGATCAGAAACCACTATGTAGGGCGTACCTTTATTTCACCGGGACAGAAATCCCGTGATCAAAAAGTACGAACCAAATTTAATACGGTACAAGGAGTTATTGAAGGTCGCTCAGTTATTATTGTGGATGACTCGATTGTGCGTGGAACGACATCGCGATATCTTGTGAATATGATTAGGAAAGATAATCCGGCTGAAGTACATTTTTTGGTTAGTTCGCCACCCATTATTAGTCCCTGTTATTACGGGATGGATTTTCCTACTCCCAAAGAGTTGATGGCAAATCGTTTTGATCGTGATATTGAAGCAATGGCGAAGGAAATTGGCGTAGATAGCCTTCGATATTTATCGCCGGATGGGTTGGTTAATGCTGTAAAAGAGGCCAATGTATCCCCCAAAGGATATTGTACGGCCTGCTTTACCGAGAATTATCCTGTGCCGGTTAACTTTGGTATCGAGAAAGAGGATAACGAGATCATATAATGCCATTCAAGAAATCAGCTTTCGTAACAAGTGCACCTTCACTGGATGTTTGTCCTGAGCCCTATTTCCCCGAGATCTGCTTTGCAGGTCGATCGAATGTGGGGAAGTCCTCACTGATTAATGCACTGGTTGATCATAAGGGACTGGCGCGTACCAGTAATGTGCCGGGCAAAACGCAACAGATGAATTATTACCGGGTGGATGACAAACTGTTTTTGGTTGACCTACCTGGATTTGGCTATGCCCAGGTATCAAAAGAAGAGCGGGAACGTTGGGGGCGTGATATTCGTGATTATCTGTTGGAAAGATCGACCCTTCGATTAGTATTACATTTAGTAGATATTCGTCATGAGCCCAGCGATTTGGATGAAGAATTTTTCTACTGGTTGGGAACGAATCGATTGCCGTTTTCAATCGTTTTGACCAAGGCCGATAAGTTATCGTATAATAAGCAGCAACAATCCAAGTTTCGGCTTAAACGCATCTTGGATGAAATGAATATTGAAGTACCGATTATTGTCAGCTCTACCAAAGACAATAAGGGAATTGGAGAAGTGAAGGAGTTAATAACAGAGTTTGCTGAATTTTAACAGCAATTGTATTAGCATACTGCCATGTCATATAAAGTCCTGTTGCTTGATAGTGTTGATGAACGATGCGAAGAAGTGTTTGCCGAACGAGGGGTTGAAGTTGTTCGAAATCAAAATTTAAGTGGACAAGCTTTATATGATGAGATAAAATCGTACGATGGTATTGTCGTTCGCAGCTCAACCGATGTGACTTCTGAAGTACTTAAAGCGGCAGAAAATCTAAAAGTTGTAGGTCGTGCCGGCGTCGGTGTTGATAATATAGATATTGATGCGGCAACGGCGCGTGGTGTGCTGGTGATGAATACTCCTGATGGCAATACCATTTCTACCGCTGAACATACGTGTGGAATGATTTTGGCCCTGGCTCGGAATATTCCCCAGTCGGTACAGAAAGTGAAAAGCGGTGGCTGGGACCGTAAAAAATATATGGGGATTGAAGTTCACAACAAGACATTGGGTATTGTTGGATTGGGCAAGATTGGTAGTGAAGTAGCCAAGCGGATGAAGGAGTTTGGTATGACGATAAAAGCTTATGATCCTTTTGCCTCTGTTGAGAAAGCCGAAAGTTTGGGTATCGAATTATTAGAGCTGGATGAACTGTTGGGCCAAACTGATTTTCTGACGGTACATACGCCGCTGACGGAGAAGACGAAGAATATGATTTCAATGGCTAATGCTGATAAGTTAAAAAAAGGCATCAGGTTGATTAATTGTGCTCGGGGCGGCATCTACAGAGAAGAAGATCTGGATTCGCTTATTGAAGAAGGTTATGTATCGGGCATTGCATTGGATGTATATTCCAGTGAGCCTCCTACGGACGAATTATATGAGCTATTGAATCATCCGCAGGTCATTACTACACCTCACTTGGGAGCTTCGACTGAAGAAGCCCAGGAAAAGGTGGCCGAGCAGATTGCCCATCAGATGGTGGATGCTTTAGAGCAGAAAAGCTTTAAAGGCAGTCTTAATGGAAAGTCTATTTCGTTGATTGCAAATAAAGAGGTGCAACCGTATTTACGGCTGGCAGAGAAACTTGGAAACGTGGCTATTCAGTTGGCACCCGAAAATGCTGACGAATTTTCGTTTGAATACAGCGGTACATGTACCAAATTTGCTGATATATTGACCGATTCGATTTTGAAGGGAATTCTCAAACAACAGATAAGCGAGTCGGTAAACCTTATTAATGCACGGCATTTTGCTGAGGAGCGTGGATTGAATATTCGTGAAACTACAGCCAGTCAAACCAAGACGTTTAATGATCTGATCACTATTAAGCTTGGTGAGGGCTCGGCCTATAAACAGATTTCAGCAACCGTTTTTGGAGATAATGACTATCGTATTGTAGAGATTGATGGCTTTGGTATTGAGCTTCGGCTTGAGGGGGATATCATCATGTACCAAAATGTAGATAAGCCTGGAATGCTTGCATCTGTGAGTAGCGCACTGGCTGATCAAGATATTAATATTGCAAACCTTAGCTTAGGGCGAACGAAGAAGGGAGAAAACGCGATTACAGCAGTTTCTGTGGATAAACATCTATCCGAGGAAGAGTTGAAGCCTATCCTTAACCTGGAGGGTATCCGTTCATTACAGTATGTAAGTTTACCTTTTAATGGGATAAAATAATAAGCGAGTATTGATATGCACATTGATCACATTGGCATAGCGGTTGACGATTTAGAAGAGGCGGTAGAAACCTACCAAAAGTTACTGAATGGGGAATGTTATAAGCGTGAGGTGGTGGAAGATCAAAAGGTGGAAACAGCTTTTTTTCGGACGGGAGAATCAAAAGTGGAGCTGTTGGGCGCGACTGATCCAGACTCGGTCATTGCCAAGTATGTGGCCAAGCAAGGTGAGGGTATGCACCATGTAGCTTTTGAGGTGGACGATATCAATGCTGAGCTGGAACGTCTTCGCAATGAAGGGTTTACGGTACTCAGTGACGAACCCAGCCGTGGTGCCGATAATAAGTTAGTGGCTTTTGTTCATCCCAAAGATAATAATGGGGTATTGGTTGAATTGTGCCAGTCGATATAATAAACTTATTCTTTAATATTTAGACTGGGATAAGATATAATTGATTATGCGTTTTTTACAGAGAGTCGATGTTTATAAGTTCATAGTAGCATTAATAGGACTCCTTTTCTTTCAGCAAGCTACAGCATGGGCACATGTAAAATGGTTTAGCAATTTCAGTTTTTCTGATAAGCCATTAACGTTGGATCAGGCAGTTGATGCCACCTTTATTTCACTCCTTGTATTGAGTATGATAGTCATTTCGTTGCTGGTGTATTTCGATCGCCAGCTAAAGGAAACGGTATGGTTCCGGAAAGTTGATGAGTGGTTGAGCGCTCAAAGTGAACATAGCCTTACGATCATTCGGGTTACCGCTGGCGCAGTATTACTACTCTCTTGGCAGGCTGATGCGATGCTGGTGCCGGAACTGAATATTTCTTCAGCATGGATTGGCTGGTTTCAGTTTTTGTTAGCATTGCTGTTACTTTTCCGAAAAACGGTGCCACTGGCCGGACTGGGATTAATTGTACTGTATGGTATTGGGATTTATGAGTTCGGCATTTTTCATATGCTGGATTACCCAATGTATGCCGGAGCGGGCTATTACCTGATCGTGGCTAACAGTGCTGATAAAGGTATTCGGGGAACAGGATTGCCGGCATTATATTTGACGGTTGGGTTTTCGCTATGTTGGGTAGCTTTGGAAAAAATTATTTATCCGCAGTGGGGGTTGTATGTCTTGCAGCAAAATCCACAATTGACGATGGGTTTTGATTTGGGTTTTTTCCTTATAGGAGCCGCATTTGTTGAGTTTGCGCTGGGTTATCTGCTGATCATTTGCCTGCTACAACGTCCATTAGCCCTGGTAATAACACTCGTATTTTTTACCACAACGATGGTGTTTGGAAAACTGGAAGTGATTGGGCATACGCTTATTCACGGCGCGCTGATTGTCTTTTTGTTAGAGGGACCAGGAAAAATTTATAAAGCACCTATTACTTTCCATAAGCGGTTGGGACTTCGAATGGCATTTGGAGCTGTTAATTTTCTGGTTATTCTTGCCATTCTGATTTCAGCTTATACGTATAGTGCATGGCATCAATATGACGAGTTTTCTGCTGATCAGGGTATGCATTCCGGGCAGGTTATGATTGCGGATTCATCCCAAGTTCCTGCGATTGATATTCATGTTGAGAAAGACAGCCTGTCGGGTTGGAATCTCAGACTCGATACCCAAGCGTTTTCTTTTGCCCCCGAGAAGTTTGGGACGGCTCATGTGCCGGGCGAAGGGCATGCCCATTTATACGTTGATGGAGAAAAACGAGCACGTATTTATAGTCGTTGGTATCATATTTCAGATCTTTCCCGAGGTTCTCACTCTTTGCGGGTTACACTAAATGCTAATTCACATGATAAATATGTGCATGGTGGTCGTGTAATAGCTGATACCGCAGAAATAAGGGTAGAATAATCAAGTATAATTTTATTGAGTTTTGGAACTGATAACCCTATCTTTGTGAGTCTTAATCGGGACGTGGCTCAGCCAGGTAGAGCGCACGACTGGGGGTCGTGAGGTCGCTGGTTCAAATCCAGTCGTCCCGACTATTAAGGTCTTTTGGTAGCTTTCATGAGCTGTTGAAAGGCCTTTTTTGTTTTAGAGATAATGCAAAAACGTACTGACTGTTATTGCATTGTTATTCAAAACACCACCCAATATAGTAGCAACAATATGATCATCACCCAGGCCACAATTTGAAGGCTTAATGGCTGGCTTGGAAACTCATACCCGCAGATAGGACATACTTCTGCATCCGCATCAATCTCTACTGCACAGCCGGGACATTCTTTTTTATCCATGTTTTCTATAGATCGTGAACTTACCTATCATTGGACATCCAAAAAGTAACATAAGACGATGAAGAAATGAAAATACAAACGCAGGCACTACTCGAAGATCTACAAATTGATGGTCAGGATATTGCCGTAGAAGATCGACAACCTATTTTCTTAGAGTTTTCGGCTATTGATACTGGTGGTGGATTTAAAGATCCCATGCTTGATTTCTCGGTTTCGGTTTCATCAATAGAAGTCCAAAACCATGGCGAAAGTGAGGTTAGATTGACGGTGATAAATCCGGATGACCATAATGATGAAGTTGCTTTGTCTTATAATGGAGCAATTACGATTGCTGATGAAGAAATTAATGGCAGAATTACCGAGGAACAGTTGCCTAAAGAAATGATTCGTTTCATATTTAAACTGTTTAATTAAAATGCTTCTCTAAGAGCTCGCGGCTGCGGTGTTGTACGTAATAATCTTCAACAGTATGTGATGGACGCGGACGCATTTGTTGTAATTGCTGAAGTTGTTTGCGAGCCTCTTCTCGATTATCTAATTCCAATAAAATTTGAGCGTAAAGGATGCGATTGCTTGGGTGGTTTGAATCCACGGCCAATGCTCTTTCAACGAGTTCGAGTGCTTTTTCTTTAGAGGGCCATCCCATAACGATTGGGATATGGGGAGAGTAGAAATGCACTTGGGCAAGAATACGATACCCGCCGCCCCCTTGATACTGGGGATCATTTTTGATGATGTCTTCACAAATACGCCGTAGCTTTTGGGATATCCCGCTTGTAGCAGCTTTTACGAAGCCATGGACATCGGCCCAGCGTCCGAGGTTAGCAGCATACCAGAATTTTATGGGGACGGAATTGGGAAACTGTTCTATCATTTGTTCTCCGAAGTCTTTTCCCTTTTGATAAACTTCTTTCTTTTGATCTTCAGTAAGCCCGGTATACATACCTTTAAAGTAGTAGGAGCGAAGAAGGTACGTGGCTGATTGTTCAGGTTTTATATTCTGTTGTAACGATTCTTCAAAAATCTCGATTGCTTGATTAATATTTGTAGGGTTGGCTCGAAATGAATCAGCCTCGGCATGGCGCTGTTCATAAAATTGTTTGCCACGGTCTGATAGGTCTTGGGCTTGTATAGTGGATGCAGAAAGTGAAGGCAAAACTGCACAGATTGAGAGAAAAGTAATCCGCAAAAAGGAAGGTTGGGTAACATAGAATCTTCTCATAATAGTGCTCTAATGATGTGATTAGCTTTAATAGCAGAATGAATTATCAGTTATACATAGCAATTAGTACAATGCTATCTTAACTGTTAAAGTAATCGCAAGGAACAAAAGATCCTATAACGTGCTAAAACTAATAAGTTAATCGTGCATTTTTAATGGCACGACTTAAAAGTGTAGGTCAATTAGAACGGAATAAAGGAGGGAGTTATGCTACGGTGGAGTATTACATTTTTAGTTATTGCTATTATAGCAGCGGTTTTTGGGTTTGGAGGTATTGCGGGTACGGCCGCAGGTATTGCTGAAATTTTATTTTATGTTTTCATTGTCTTATTTGTGATCTCACTTATTTTCGGCCGCCGATCCAAGGTGTGATGTTGTGAGCGGGAACAAATGGGCAGGAAATCTGTATGTATTACCTGTAACTATTCGCAACAGAGTTTTAGCGTTCGGCATGGGGATAAAACCCTAAATAAAAAGAAGTTAATATGTATATCATTGATCACGATAAGCAGATTGCCCTCATAGATGAGATGAAACAGCTGCGGAAGGATTCCAAAAAGTATGAGGTATATTACCATCATCCTTATACAAACCAGATGTGGAAGAGTTTTTTTCCCAGAGCTAATGATGAGGATTTGGGTCCTAAACTGCTGCGTCATGAGCCCGTACCTGCAGATATTAAAGAACGGTTAAATATCTGTCTGGGCGAAAATGCGCCTGAGAATGCCGTGGGTTTAGGTATCGAATGGTCGGCCCACCCAGAGCTTTGGCCAGAAATATTCCAGGCACTGGAAAGTCGGTATTCGCACTACAATCGCAAGCAGCTTAAGCTGTTTTTAGATAACTTGCATTTGGATGAAGCTAAACAAAAGATTCCGGCGGAAGATCCCAAGGAAGATTTTTATGAGCAGGATATCTCAGCCGAAGTAGTCGGAAAATTAATTTGGCGGTCCCGGAAAATTCGAATGAAACGATTTTTTGTATTAGGATAATCCCGTCAATTTCTCGCTGCGATCCCAAAGTTGAGCTGTAATTTCATTGTCATAAGCTATAGCTGAAGGTTTAGTAACCTTTTTGTTTTTGAAATACTTCCCATTTTTAGAGGAAAGGTCGTTTGAAGTGGCTAAATAGATCGTAGTTTCGGCCCCGGATTTCGGTGAACGCATAAAGGGTTTTCCAATCCAGTAGAAAAGTTTCATGGCCCATCCGGCCTCCTCGGCCAGTTGGGTGCGCACTACGCCGGGATGTAGGCTATATGCTGCGATAGTATTATCTTTGCTTCGCTTGGCTAATTCGTGCGTAAACATGATATTGCATAACTTCGAAACGCCATAGGCATTCATGGGCGAATAGTTTTCCGTAAGCTGAAGATCATTAATATCAAAACATTTAGCCCCTATTCGATGTACTTCTGAGGAAACATTGATCACACGCGTTTCATTGGCTTTTTGAAGATGATCCCAAAGTAAATTGGTAAGTAGAAAAGGTGCCAGGTGATTAACAGCCAGTGTCTTTTCGATTCCATCAACGGTTTCTTCGCGTTTGTCAGCTATAAGCCCGGCATTATTAACCAAGATATTAATTTGGTCAAATTGGTTGGTAATTTGTTGGGCGGCTAATCGAACATCGTGTTGAATGGCAAGGTCAGCCAGCACAATTTCTATACCGGTATTCCCGGTATCTTCAATGATATCCTGACGTGCTTGCTGGGCACGTTTCTCATTTCGGCATACCATAATTATGTAAGCTCCATCAGCTGCAAAGCTACGAACCGTTTCTTTACCAATGCCCGAGTTAGCTCCCGTAACTACACAAAGTTTGTTATTTAAATCCATGGTAAAATAAATTTATGGAGTGAATCTTTTATTCAGATTGTTACACAAAGACGTTAACTTTAGGCGTTTAACAAAAGAATATTCGAATATTAAATTTATACGATGATTCAAGAATATCTGAATTCAGTAGAAAAATTTATAGTCGTTGGCGATCGAGTACTTATAAAACCGCGTGATATGGAAACGCGCACGAAAAGTGGATTGGTATTACCTGCTACCGTTAAGGAAAAAGAAGAAATTCATAGTGGGTATGTGGTAAAAACAGGTCCGGGCTATCCTATTCCATCCAATGAGGTAGATGAAGCGTGGAAAGAAACAAGCGAGACGAAATATATTGGGATGCAGGCTCAGGAAGGGGATCTGGCGATTTTTATTAAGGATCAAACCCATGAAATTGAGTTTGAAAATGAAAAGTACCTGATCTGTCCTCATGCGGCTATACTACTGTTGATTAGAGATGATATGACTGTTTAGGAATGATTTAGTAGCGATTAGGTTTATTACTGTACCTTTTACTTTTAATAAACTCCGTTTAATTATGGATCGACGTCAATTTTTACTGCGCTCCTCATTATTGGCAGCTGGTACTGCCCTTCCATTTAAATCATTATTTGCAAATAGCCAGCCCAGTTTCACGAGTCTTCGTCGCAATGTGGGGTATTTTACTGAGCGTGGAGGAACCATTGGCTGGTTGGCCTCTGATGATGCCTTGGCCGTCATCGATTCGCAATATCCCGAAACGGCTCAGCATTGTCTGAACAGTTTACGCGATAAAACAGATCAGCCATTGGATCTGCTTATCAATACCCATCACCACGGCGATCACACAGGCGGAAATCCAACTTTTAAAGGAGTAGCTGAAAAGATGGTGGGGCATGAAAATGTTCCGTCGCTGATGAAAAAAGCGAATAAGGAGAGTGATGGGGAGGGTAATACGGCCTACCCAACAACTACGTATACTAAAAGTTGGCGAATGGATCTGGGGGATGAAACTGTGCATGCTAAATATTACGGGGCCGGACATACCAGCGGAGATTCGGTTATCTATTTTGAGAAAGCCAATGTCGTTCATATGGGAGACCTGGTGTTTAATCGGATGAATCCCTATACAGATCGTCCTTCGGGTGCTTCGATGCAAAATTGGATCAACATTCTTTCAACGGTGGCGGATAAATATCCTGCTGATGCAATCTATATTTTTGGGCACGCGAAGCCGGAGTACGGTATTACCGGAGAAGCGAAAGACCTTGGGGTGATGAAAAATTACTTATCAGCGGTGTTAGAGCATGCCCAGAATGGTATTGATAAGGGGAAAAGTAAAGAAGAAATTACGGATATGAAGGAACTTCCGGATTTTGAGCATTTTTTATATGCTGACTTTTGGACACTTTCGGATAATTTGGGCGTAGCCTACGAAGAATTGATGGAATAGTAGTTATGGCTGATGAGATTCAATTAATGGCAGAAGATAAATCTCAAGACAAACGACGTTGTACCTATTGTGGCGTAGAGGCACCGTTGGTGTGGGTTCACGGGCATGGACAGTGTGCAAATTGTGGTATCAACGTACAGGAGTGTTGCCAAGGAGAAACATGTCAGGTTGATTTAGAAAAGTAAAAAGCGGATTCAGACGAATGTTTCTTCTGCAATTGAAAATTGGCGTTCGCAAAGGTCGAGCTCATCAGGATTATTGGAAGCAATGATAAGCAGTTTCTCTGGCGTGTCGTATGCTTCAGCAATTTCTTGGATCAAATGACGTCCCGATGCATCCAGGTTTGATCCCGGTTCATCCAAAAGGAGAATATCTGGATCATAAAAGAGGGACGAGGCCAGTCGCAATCGCTGTTGCTGCCCGGTAGATAGTTTTCCAAATGGTTGGTCGCTTACAGCATCTAATCCCACTTTGGAAATCCATAAATCGATAGAAGATTTTATATCATTTTGGTGGCGCATTTTTGCAATAAAGTGAAGATTCTCTGCGCAGCTTAGTTCATTATAAAGATTAATATAGGGCGCAGCATATCCCAGCTTCTGTTTAAGTACTGTCGACTTGAGCGGGCTTCCGTTATATTTCCACTGTATCATGCCCCGGCTGGGAGCAAGGAGTCCAGAAAGGCACTTTAAAAAAGTTGATTTGCCTGAACCGTTCGAACCCGAAATGCCAAGTGGCTTAGATTGATGGTCGAACGTTACATTTGAGAAAATTATCTTCGGACCAAAAGATTTTTTTAGCTGTTTAACGGATAACGTAATCATATATCAAAGGTAATAATGGATTCTTAAATCCTAAATCAAAAGTTGAAATGAAATATTGTGGGCAAAACTACTCATTTATAAAAGCATATTTCAAAAGATTCTCAGGATTTAACATATTGAGCCGTTCTTCGGTTGTATTGCCTTCCGTTAGACAATATATTTTCCAAAAATTATGCGACAAATTATACAGCAAATAACACAGAATTTGACTGATCGTTTACCCGAAAACGATCAATACTATCGATTGGAAGAACTTCGGTCGTGGGGTTTCCCATCTTTTATTGTGCGGCGTATCCGGGTTGAGTTAAAGCGTAATCTTTCGGAGTCTATGATTATTCCGAAAACTGATTGGGCTAATACCCAGGCTGATGCCGTTCTTGATGCGTGGCAACAGTTTATCGATGCTATTCGCGATGAGGCGCGGTTGCCAGCCAGTTATGGACAAGCAGTGATAGAAACGGCTGTTTCGGATGTTGTAGAGATGTTGGTGCAGCCTCGAAAGAATGTTCCGGAAGTAATTTTTGGGACGAAGGATGAACTTCCAGCGACGAAGGTCATGGAACGATTAGAGGGGATTGTAATATATCGACATTTTGCCGTTTTGATATCTCGGTATCTTGAAAAGAAGAACTTAGAAACGTTGAGTAAAAAACGGTGTCGATCCATTATAACCAAAGCTGATGAAAAACTTACAGCTGGCTATTCTCCGTTAAATTGGGCACAGTTGCTGGAGCCGCTTTTCCAGTTGGTGGATGATGGAATTGATACTAATTTGTTGCGCTTGTTTTATGAGGATAAAAATATGCCTCGGATAGCGAAGAAAATCGATTTGATGAATACGACCTTGAGCAGGGCGGAATTTATTGAAACGCTTTCCTCACCCGATCTGCTCAATTTTGAAGGGTATGAAGATGATCAGTCATCTTTGTTTGAAGATCAGCCTGCTGAAGAGAAGAATGAGGTTTCTGTTACTGCTGATATAGAAGAAATGGATGAGAATAATGATTCTTCTGAAAGTGATGGCGATGGATCTCCTGCTAACAATGTACCATCAGAAGATTATTCTCCCGGGAATAACGGTCATGAAGAAGAGGAGAACACGTTAAATACAGTTTTTAAGGATGAGGATACCTCGAAACAAGAGTTTGCAGATGAAGAAAAGGAGGTTATATCAGATGAGAATGATGTAGATACGTCTGATGAGCAGGAAGAGGATATCGGGGATCAAGAGCATTCTGATGGAGTTTCTGAAGATGAAGAAGAGGAGAAAGAGAATGCTGCCGAATTGAATGTCTCTTCTCCTGATGAGGTTCAGAATAATGATATAGAGCTTGAGGAAAGAGTCGAATCTGGTGAGGAAGATAGCGGCGAAACGCCTATCTGGATGCGGTTTATGAGTGATGAGGAGATTGAGGAGTACCAAAAAGAGCAGGAGGCCGAGCTTGATGAAGATGGGTTTATTGATGAGCCGATTATTGATTTGACACAAGAGGATGCCTCGGAGAAGGAGATCAAGCAATTGATGGACATCCTTGAAAAGGATCGTCAGCTTTTTGTGGACGAGATATTCCGCGGCTCAGATCGGGCTTTTGATCAGGCTGTAGAGGATATTGCTGCATATGATAGTTGGCGGGATGTCAGCAAGTATATTGAGAAAGATATTTTCAAACGTAATTTAGTTGATATGTACTCTGAGGCAGCGGTGGATTTTACCGATCAGCTGCAGAGTTATTTTTTGGAGAAACAAAATCGCAATAAACAAGAAAATTAGATGGCTTCGGATAAAAAAGTAGAGCGACTGAAACAGAAACGTGAAGATGCACAAAAGGGCGGTGGCGAAAAACGCATTAAGAAGCAGCATGATAAGGGCAAGTTGACGGCGCGCGAACGTATTGATTTATTGGTTGATAAGGGATCGTTCGAGGAGATAGACCCTTTTGTAACTCATCGAAGTGATAAGTTTGGATTGGATGAAAAGAAGATTGACGGTGACGGTGTAGTTACAGGGTTTGCTAAAATTCACGGTCGGCCTATTTACCTTTTCAGTCAGGATTTTACGGTTTTCGGCGGGTCACTTTCGGAGACCCATGCTGAGAAAATTTGCAAGATCATGGATATGGCCATGAAAAATGGAGTGCCTGTTATTGGTCTCAATGATTCGGGAGGTGCTCGTATCCAGGAAGGTGTTTCGTCGCTGGGGGGGTATGCAGAAGTCTTCTATCGAAATAGTATGGCCTCAGGGGTGGTGCCGCAGTTTTCGGCCGTGATGGGACCTTGTGCAGGTGGTGCAGTATATAGTCCTGCATTAACCGATTTTGTGTTCATGGTTAAAAATACCAGTTATATGTTTGTTACGGGACCCAATGTGGTGAAAACGGTAACTCATGAAGAGGTGACGTCTGAAGAATTGGGCGGGGCCAGTGCGCACGGTTCGAAATCAGGTGTAGCGCACTTTACCGAAGAAAATGATGCTATCTGCTTGCAGGAGCTTCGTAAACTGTTGACGTATGTGCCACAGAATTGCGAAGAAAAACCCCCGCGAGCCGAAGCTAAAGATCCCGATCCTGCTAAAGCCAAAAAGCTTGATGATATTGTCCCGGATAATCCCAATAAGCCCTATGACATTAAGGATGTTATTGAGGGAATTGTGGATAAGGATTCGTTTATGGAAGTCCATGAACATTATGCGACGAATCTTGTAGTTGGCTTTGCACATATCGATGGACGAAGTGTGGGCGTTGTTGCTAACCAGCCATTGTCATTAGCTGGCGTGCTTGATATTGATGCCTCGCTAAAAGGTGCTCGGTTTGTACGTTTTTGTGACGCTTTTAATATCCCGCTGGTTACATTTGAAGATGTACCTGGATTCCTGCCCGGAACGGATCAGGAATGGGGTGGAATCATCAAGCATGGTGCTAAGCTGTTGTATGCGTTTTGTGAGGCAACGGTACCTAAGATGACCGTTATTACCCGTAAGGCGTATGGAGGGGCTTATGATGTAATGAATTCCAAGCATATCCGCGCGGATTATAATGTAGCATGGCCTACTGCCGAAATTGCGGTAATGGGACCAAAAGGAGCTGTTGAGATTATTTTCCGCAAAGAAATAGCCGCGGCTGATGATCCCGAAGCTAAAGAGCAGGAACTCATCGATTATTATAAAGAAGAGTTTGCGCATCCTTACAAAGCGGCGGAGCGTGGTTTTATTGACAATGTCATTCTACCCAGCGAAACACGCGAAAAATTAATTCGTGCGCTGGAAGTTTCAGAAAACAAGGTGGATAATATTCCACAGAAAAAGCATGACAATCTACCGTTGTAAAGGATATAAGGTATAAAAAAGTTTACGTCCCGTATACTTTAGAAGTGTACGGGACTTTATTTTTTAAAGTGTGTTTTCCATCAAATTGTTAAGGTTGCGATCGTATGGATTTATGAGATCACCAATTTTATTTACAAATAAGGTCTTCGGCAATCTTGGCAGATGAAAGAACGCCTGGTAATCCAGCACCGGGATGGGTTCCTGCTCCTACAAAGAAAAGATCATCGACGTCTTCGGATTTATTGTGAGGACGAAACCAAGCTGACTGGGTGAGGATAGGTTCTACTGAAAAAGCAGATCCTTTGTAACTGTTGAGCGTGTTTTGAAAATGGAGCGGATCAATATGATGCTCAACTATAATGTTTTCTTCTAAGTTTGGAAGGTAATTTTCCTCGAGGAAAGAAATAATGGCATCACGATAGGGTTTTGCTTTTTGGGTCCAGTCAGTATCGCCATCTAAATGCGGGACCGGAGAAAGTACGTAAAACCCTTCGCACCCTTCGGGGGCAAGAGAAGGATCCGTTTTTGTAGGCATATGCAAATATAAAGAAAAGTCTTCGGATAGCTTTTTGTCATGGAAGATGTCGGAAAGTAGTTCTTGATATCGTTCCCCTAAAATGATGTTATGGTGCTCCAGTTCTGAGTCCAGGTATCGTTTTTTTGTCCCAAAATAAATTACAAAAAGGGACATGCTGTATTTTGTACGCTCAATTTTTTTGTTCGTCCACGTAGAGCGTTCGGCCTCGGGGATCATATTTCGATAGGTGAAAGCGACATCAGCATTGGAAACAACTTGATCAGCAGAATGTTCGGTTCCATCCTTAAGTCGGATGCCCGTTGCCTTTCCATTGGAAATAGCAATTTCATCTACTTCAGCCTCATAATGGAAGGTGCCGCCCTGTTCTTCAATAAGCTTTGCTAAGGCATTGACAATAGATCCGGTGCCTCCCATAGCATAGTGAACGCCCCATTCGCGTTCGAGGTAATGAATCATGGCGTAGATGGAGGTGGTATCAAAGGGATTACCGCCAACAAGCAGCGGGTGGAAAGAAAATACCTTGCGAAGGAAGTCATTTTCAATATACTTAGAAATATATTTATAGACTGTTTTATGGGATTGTAGTCGAATGAGGTCGGGCACGACTTTGATCATATCCCACAAACTCAGAAAAGGTTGGTCGGCTAACTCTACAAAGCCTTTCTGAAAAATTGCTTTCGTTGTCTTTAGGAATTTGGTGTATCCTTCTTTATCGGCAGGGTTCCACTGCTCGATTTCATTTAAAACAAATTGATGATCCCCGTTATAGTCAAATTTTCGCCCTTCTGAATTAAATATACGGTAAAATGGGTTACAAGGGATAAGCTCAAAATACTCTTCTCGTTTTTTGCCGGCTGCCTCAAAAATTTCATCAAATAGAAAGGGAGCGGTGATAACTGTAGGGCCGCCATCAAACTTGAAGCCATCTATTTCGTACACGTAAGCACGACCTCCGGGCTTGTCACGCTTCTCAAAAATTTCAACGTTATGTCCCCGGGATAGAAGTCGCGAAGCTGTTGCAAGTCCACCAAACCCGCTGCCAATAACAATAATTTTTTTCTTCATCGGTATACATTATATGGGATTATAGCTGATGCTACAACCACAAACAGGAGGGCTTACATTCCAAGAATAGGTAACTTTTTAAAAATCTAATTTTCGATCTGTTTGACGTATCCGCTGAACCCTTGTCGTTTAAGTTGACGTTGTTTTTTCCGAGCGTTGTTTTTGTCAGTATAAATACCGTGATACACCCGATATAAAATATTATCTCCCATTGTTATTTTCTCTACCCGGGCTCCACGTATCTTTTTTGCGTGATTTTCGGCTTGTTGCCGGTTCTCAAATGATGCAAGTTGAACCGTATATGTAGGAACTTTGAGATCTGTGACACGTGAATTTGCCAAATTCCCTTCCAGCAAAATAAGCTCTACATTGGCTGTGCCCGGACCCAGCATGTCTATTTCCTGTGCAGCTTTCTTTGATAGGTCAATAATCCTGTTTTTTGCATAGGGACCACGGTCGTTAATACGTACCTGTACCGATTTTCCATTATCAAGATTTTTTACTTTTAGAATGGTATCAAAAGGCAGTGTGCGATGGGCAGCCGTAAGTTCATACATATCATACGTTTCGCCATTAGCAGTAAGTTTCCCATCGAAATTGGGGCCATACCAGCTGGCTATTCCATCCTCAATTTTTTTGCCTGTGCCCGTTGCTTCAGTTGCTGGTTTTGTATCATCAGGTTCTCCATATCGCGAGGTGGTACCACAAGAGGTGATGAATAGGCTGATTACTAAAGCAAGGATTGGAAATATCCGCAAGGTAGTTAGGCTTGTGTTAAGAGTGTAATCAAATATATTTTTACTGGTAATGAAAATCTACAGTAGGATTGAGGAATTCATCAAGATGATCAAACAGAATTGAAAACAGATTGTTCCAGATAAAGTAGGTGAGTGGGGGGACAATCTGTTTCTTTTGATTGAATGTTTAATAAAAAGAGCCGATGACTGGATTCGAACCAGCGACCTATTCTTTACGAGAGAATCGCTCTACCCCTGAGCTACATCGGCTTTTGAAGTGGTCAAATATAAGCACTGGGATACTTGGGAAGCAAGCTTGTTCGTAAATAAAATTGGAGATCGAGGTTGCTCTTGTCTATCTTCGATGATCAAAATATGTATCTATGGAAAATTATATAGCAAACTACCCCGCAACTTTTTACTTGGTCACAGCAAATGTGATTATTTCGCTTGTGGCACTTTATGTGTTTCCCACTCTCATCGAGAAGGGATACCTGAAACCCTATCGCACGGTGCAGAAAAACACATGGTATGAATTGCTGACATCGGGATTTTTACACGCCAATTTGGGTCACCTGTTTGTGAATATGTTTACGCTGTACTTTTTTGGTCCCGTAATGGAGCGTGTGCTGGGTAGCAGTTATTTCGCAGGATTATACCTGACCGGATTGATTGTGGCTGGTATTCCATCCATAATCAAGTTTAAGGATGATCCGAACTATGCCACGCTGGGCGCATCAGGAGCAGTGGGGTCAGTTCTGTTTGCCTTTATTTTCCTTTTTCCAATGGAAAAAATTTATCTCCTGCTCATCCCCATTCCCATACCAGCTTTTGTGTTTGCGATCCTATATTTGATATACAGCATGTATGCCAGCAAGCAGGAGCGAGGTAAAATTAATCACGAAGCACACATCGCCGGTGCGTTGTGGGGCATTTTATACCTGGTGATTTTTGTGCCGAATACGATTGATCATCTCTTAACCGTATTCGGCTTAATTTAGTACCAACTGTACAGAGGCAACGGATCTACACCAGCGAAATCTGCCAAATCTGTTTTATCCGTGTTCTATGCTATCCATTATTGTTGCGGAAATCCTTCATGAAATCAACCAGTGTTTCTACACTTTCCATTGGACAAGCATTGTACATACTGGCTCGGATACCGCCCACACTACGGTGTCCTTTTAATGTATAGAGGTCCTGTTGTTCGGCTTCAGATAAAAACTTAGCTTCCAACTCTTCGGATGGCAATCGAAAGGTGGCATTCATGAGAGAGCGGGATTCTTTTTTAACGGCGCCGCGATAAAAATCATCCCGATCAATTTCATCGTAAAGCAGTTTTGCTTTTTCCTTGTTGAAGGATTCAAAATAATCGAGTCCGCCTTTATCTTGTATCCATTCTAACACGAGGTTCACCATGTATACATTAAAGGTGGGGGGAGTGTTAAAGATTTTTTCTGCGTGTGTTTGATATTGCAAAATCGTTGGAACACCTTCTGGATCTGCTTTTTTAAGAAAATCTTTGCGGATAATGACAACTGTAACGCCGGCTGGGCCAATATTTTTTTGAGCACCGGCATAGATTAGTCCATACCGATTGACATCAATAGGCTTGGATAGAAAATCTGAAGATGCATCACAAACGAGGGGTATGCCATTAGTCTCGGGCTCTTTAGGGAACTGAGTGCCGGCAACAGTGTTGTTGGATGTAAAATGGACATATGCCGGATCATCGCTGAAATTCAGTTCGTCATCAGTAGGCACACGGTCATATCCAGATTCGCTGCTGCTGAATGGTCGGTGCACATTGCCAAAAATACTTGCCTCCCGGATGGCTTTATTTGACCAACGGCCAGTGTCGATATAGTCGGCTGTTTGTCCTTCATCCAAAAAGTTAAAGGGAACCATCATAAACTGAGAGCTGGCACCACCCTGTAAGAACATGATTTCAAAGTCATCGCCAAGCCCCAGTAAATCGCGCAAACGAGCCTTTGCCTGCCGGTCGATTTCGGTGTATTGAGCACTACGGTGACTGATCTCCATCACTGATCTGCCCATATCCTGGAAGTTGGAAAGTTCTTGCTGGGCTTTTTGTAAAACTTCTAAAGGAAGTGTTGCGGGACCTGCACTAAAGTTGTGAACGCGTTTCATACGAAATTCCTTAAATTGTTTGATTTAAAATGTGTGAACTAACAAACCTGATCCTAATTTAGGTTCAAACCAAGTAGATTTCGGAGGCATTAATAACCCTTCATCAGAGACTGCTATTAATTCTTCAATACTTGTTGGATACATGCTGATAGCAAGCTCAACCTCACCACTATCAACAAGTTTTTTCAGCTCGTCGGTTCCGCGGATGCCGCCAACAAATGAAATGTTATCATCGCGTCGAGGATCATTAATATCGAGCAGGGGAGAAAGTACAAACTCTTGCAGTCGATGAGCATCCAGCTTTTGAACGCTGTTTGGGTTATCATCTAACGGAAGTTTAAGTCCATACCAAGTGCCATTGATATAGACAGTTACCATTCCCTTTTGGGAAGGTTGAGGATCAGCATCTACAAAAAGGTCGAAGTGGTCTTGCAGTGAATCAAGAAAATTATCAGGGATTGAATGGACCACGCGATTGTAGGGTAAGATGTTCATATCCGACATAGGGAACATGACGGCCGGAAAGAAGTTATATTCTTCATCACCTGTATGGTTTGGATTTTCTTTCCGTTTTTGTTCCGCTGCGCGTGAGGCACTCTTGCAGCGATGATGGCCGTCAGCAATATAAAGGTGGGGGATATCGTCGAACGCATTAATAAAAGCGTCGGTATTTTTGACTCTCCACAACTTGTGGACAACCCCATCGGAGGCTTCAAAGTCAAAAAGTGGCTTATTTTGCATGGCTTTTTCCATTAGAGAGCCTGTTTCTCCATCATCTTTATAGGTAATCATAACCGGTTCGGCGTGGGCCTCTTGGGTTAGAATATGGCGGGTACGGTCATCTTCTTTGGTTGGACGTGTTAATTCATGTTTTAGAATAACTTCATTATCGTAATCTTCAACAGAAAGGCAGGCAAAAACACCTGTTTGTGGTCGTCCATTTCTAATGAGTTGGTACACATAGATCTGCGGCTTCTCCTCCTGGATTAACGTGCCATTATTAAGAAGCTGATGAAGATTTTCGGCACCTTTTTCATAAACTGCATCATCATGGGGGTCGGTATTGCCGGGCAGATCAATTTCTGGTCGAACAACATGTAAAAAACTTTTGGGTTTTCCTTCGGCAAGTGTGCGGGCTTCATCAATACTTACAACGTCGTAGGGAACACAAGTGATTTTTTCTACGTTTTTTGGATCTGGATGCCAGGCTTTAAAGGGTTTGATAATGGCCATTTAAAGGTTCTCTTATTATATGGGTTGGATTGATTAACGCCTTCTAAGGTACTTGGATGTAAACAATATTTAAAGATTATTTTTTAATAAGATGGATTACTTCAAAAGTTAATTATTTACGGAAAAGCACTTATTTTAAGGTCAATTTTAAATAAAAATTATTAGTTATGGACAAGAAGAATTATAACGGTGATAATTTATCTGAAGACGAACAGCAACAGCTTCTTTTTATGATGTTGGTGCAACAGCATCAACAGATTGCTATGATGGGAATGGGGAAACTGGAAAATCCGCAAACGGGAGATACGGAACGTGATTTAAAGTCAGCAAAGTTTGCAATCGATACTTTGTTGATGCTTGAGGAATTTACACAGGGTAATTTGCCCGATCAGCTTAAAAGTTATTTAACAGAAACACTGAATAATTTACGTATGAATTATGCTGATGAAAAAGAAAAGGATGGTGGTGAAGATTCTGGAGATCAAGAGGAGTGATGGAGGTTGAATCTATCAAAGCTGCTGGCGGAGTAGTTGTTAAGGAGAGTAATAGTAGTGATCCTTTTGTGCTACTCATTTATCGCCGCGGTGTATGGGATATGCCAAAAGGGAAGCTTGATGAAGGAGAAACGATTAAGGAGTGTTCTGTTCGGGAAGTTTCAGAAGAGGTAGGCACACCAGTATCTCCCAATATCATTTTTGACCTGCAGGAAACCTATCACGAATATGAACGCCATGGAATACATTATGGCAAAACTACGTATTGGTTTGCTATGAAATTCCCGGATGATGCTGAAATTAGTTTTCGTCCCGAAACTGAAGAAGGGATTCAAGAAGTAAGCTGGGAACGGTTAAGCGATGCGAAAACGCTGGTAGGATATGAAAATCTAATAGAGGTACTTAATACCTTCGAGTTGAAGTATCGGGAGTTCCGAGAAGATAAGGGGAATAGTGATAGTTAGAAATAGAAAAGGCCTGCTTGAAAAAGCAGGCCTTTGTAATATCTGTGCTGTGAGTAAAATGCTTAGTTTTGTAGCCTAAATGTAATAGGCAAACTGTACTGAACGCGAACGGGATTTCCACGCTGGCGTCCCGGTGTAAATTGAGCTTCTTTGACTACACGAAGTGCTTCTTCATCGCAGCCTCCGCCAATTCCACGTACTACTCTTGGATCTTCAACTTGTCCATCTTCGTTTACAATAAACTGGACAATAACACGTCCTTCAATTCCCGCCTTCCGGGCCATATCAGGATAGTTTATTTTCTGTTGAAGTTCTCCAAGTCCGCCCTTTAGTTCAGGCATATTTTCAACGGCAACAAAGAAATCTTCTTCCTCTTCTTCTTGGGGCTCTTCCGGTTCTGGAAGAGGTTCATCCATATTGATATCGGCATCAATATTAATTTCTTGATCCTCAACAATCTCATCATTAGGTACTTCAACGGGTACCTGTGGACGAGGAGGGGGTGGTGGCTTTTCTTCCTGTTTTGTTTGTTCAATTTCCTCCATCTCGACCACTTCTTGTTCTTGGGTCAGATCAACGTCTTGTTTTTCAGAAACCCATTCAACTTTCATGGCAGTAATGAAGATCAACAGAACAACAACCAGCCCTAACTGCCAGAAGATGGTATAGTAATTTCTTAAATCAGCCTTTGGCTTTTTTCTTTTATTCGAACCCATAATGCTGTTAACTCCAAGTTAGATTGAAATAAACTAATTTTGTTTTGTAAGTAAACAAATTATTCTCATTAATCTCCAATATAATAACAATAATTAACGCTAAATTATTTCATTTTTTTAATTCTTTTCAGAAATCAAGTCCGAAAGGTCTCATATGGCTTTTGTTTCAACGGGCTTGTCGGCGTTTTTAGGTAATACAAGCTTCAATACCCAAACGGCAATGAGACAGCCAATTACATCAAAAAGGAAATCTATGGGATCGGCATGCCTATTTACGGGTAGGCTATACTGAAGGATTTCAATTATTAATCCAAAAAGCACGCCACACGCAAAAACGATCCAAGGTTTGATATGTTTGTTCTTATAAATATTGAGATAAAGGCCCAAGGCTAAACTCCATCCCCCAAAAAGTAGTGTATGTCCTAATTTATCAAAGCTCCATAACTGGTTTTCTCCGATATAGTTTGAGGGTAAGAGTGTTAGTAACAGCATACCTATGGTTAAGCTTATGACTCCTAAAGGTAACAGGTAACTGTGTTTCGAAAGAAAAGAATAAACAAAATTGTTCGATTTCATATAAAGTCTTTTGGTTCGGGCAACTGGGTATACTCTTTTAAATAATGATCAAGTTTTTGTTTGCCATTTAATAGTCCAAGGCAACAGCTTTTGTCTGGACTATTATTCATAGCCAAATACGCCCCTACTTTTCCGGCTAAGACATCACCGCTGCCTGCTCGTGCAAAATAACGTGTGTTGTAGTTTGTTAGATAGCATTTGCCCGATGGTGTTCCAACAATTCCGGGCATCCCTTTAGAAAGTAGCGTAACGTCTTTTTGTTGTGCATATTTTCTAACGGTTGATAATCGTTCTTTTTGAGGACCGTCCTCCTCGTTATTCGTAAGCCTTGATAATTCTCCCGGATGGGGCGTTAAGACCCATTCGGATTGGTCAGGCTTAGGCCAATGATCAAGTTGTGCCAAACACCACAATCCATCGGCATCAATAACAGTGGGATAGTTATTGGCGGACAAAACCTTCTCAACGAATTCAATCGTAGTATTTTTACGGCCTATGCCTGGTCCAAAAAGTACCGCTCCCTTTTTTTCTGATAGAACCTCTATAACCTGATTGGAATGTTCTTTTTGGAAATAATAATCTTCTCTTTTGCCTACCGGTTTTTTTATGATGGATGGAAGAGTTTGCTCGTAAATGTTAAGCAGTCCGTGTGGACAAACTAAAATTACTGCACCAAGTCCTTCTGCCCAGGCACTTTGGGCAGACATGATGGCCGCACCGGTTAACCCCTCTGATCCGGCAATAATATATAGTACACCAGCATCATATTTATGTTCTCCGGGTGAAGGAGGTTGTGGCCGAAGCCACTCTTCATCCAGTAAAAAGGTATTGCAAGTGTTTTTATATTTGTTCGGAAAGGGGAGTTCACAATAATGGATTTTGCCAGCCGATTTTGGGCCGTAATTGAGATATAAACCTTGTTTTCGTCCACCAAAAGAAAACGTCGTATTCGCGTGGATAAGATGTCCCATTTTTTGACCTGAGTTAGCATGCAGGCCAGTGGGGATATCCATTGCAAAAACGGGTTGAGTTTGCTTGTTAGCCCATGTTACAGCCTTGGCATAGTCGTTTCTTACATCACTGGTAAGGCCTGTGCCAAGCATCCCATCAACAACAAAATCATGTGTGTCTGGGGATTCAAAGGTCGCCCAGTTTTCATAGATGGTTAATTTATTTTCAGAATTAAACTCTTTAAGGAGATCTAAATTTTTTTGAGTATCAGGTGAAAGGTCATCCGTACCGCTCAAAAAAACGAGTGTGGCTTCAACATTATGTTGAAGCAGATAGCGTGCTATAACCAAGGCGTCTCCAGCATTGTTTCCTTTGCCGCAAAGGTATAGGCCGTGTTTGAGGTCGGATTTTTCTAACAAGATTTTGGCAGCGGATGAACCAGCAATTTCCATGAGGGTAAAACCATCGATCCCCATTTCTTCAATAGTCCGCTGATCTATTTCCTGGCTCAGATCAGCATCGAAAAGGTAGTGCGAGTAAGGCGCCTCAAGAGTCTCTGTTACCATAGATTTGTAAATATAATTAGCTCAATTATTGTAAGCAGAATTCCGGCTATAGCTCCACTAAATAATTCTGTTAATGAATGGACGCTTAGTTTGTATCGTGCCCACATCATTACAGGTAAAAGTAGCAAAAGGTGTAATAAGGATAAAATTAATGTGACATAAGGCAAAGATGACATCCCCCAGAGATATATGAGGCTATATATTGTACCGGCTACTGCTACGGAAGCTGAATGAACGCTGACCTTCCACCGTAAATTTAGTAAGAAGGCAATGGCTAAATTAGCAATAAGCGTTAAGATAATAGCAGGAATAAGATTGTGATTGGGCTGAATAAGTTGCCATATAATGAGATAGGCTATAATTGAACTAAGGATCGAAAAGGCATACAGCACCGACCGAGTTTTTCTGATGGGCAAATCAAGGGAATGGATATACCCTTTTCTGAAAAGGTAAAGGGTAAGAAGAAAGGGAAGCAGGCTAAAACCTATTACAGCTGTACCGGTAATTAATAAGCTATTGAGCAGTGATATGTTAATCAGGAGGCAGGAACCTAATAGAATGGCCGGTGGCATAAATAAGGGATTGCCGAGGTCGGATATAAGTCGGGCAGATCCTTCCTCGGCAAAACGATCAAAAATATTGAGGGTACTGTCTACGGATGATTGTTCCATAGCAGTTGATTAATAGGCGCGTGCAAACAATACTTTTTGTTTGGACGGTTTGCCGGTTACAATACATTCTCCTTCTTCACCATCTTCGAGCGGAATACATCGGATAGTGGCTTTGGTTTCGTCTTTGATTTTTTCTTCCGTCTCGGGAGTGCCATCCCAGTGGGCATAAATAAATCCGCCTTCATTTTCGATGACTTCCTTAAACTCATCATACGAATCAACCTCATGGGTATTTTCTTCGATACGCTTTTTGGCTGATGTGAATAAGTCGTCCTGAATAGTGTCGAGCAGATTATCAGCTCGTTGGGCAATTCCATCACGATCAACAATGTTTTTATCGAGCGTATCACGTCGTGCTAATTCCACATTGTTATTTTCAAGGTCGCGTGGGCCAATAGTGAGTCGCAAGGGGATACCTGCGGCTTCGTGCTCGTTAAACTTCCATCCCGGACTCATATTTTCGCGGTCGTCTAATTTTACCCGGATGTCTAAGGCTTTAAGTTCATCAATAATTTCTTGGCAGTAATCGAGCACTTGCTCTTGCTGTTCATCGCTTTTCCAGATAGGGACAATAACCACTTGATTTGGAGCTAATTTAGGAGGTAGAACTAATCCCTGGTCATCAGAATGGGTCATAATCAGGCCACCAATTAGCCGGGTAGAAACACCCCAGCTGGTTGCCCAAACATATTCGTGCTGGCCTTCTGAGCTTTGGAATTTTACATCAAAAGCTTTGGCAAAATTCTGTCCAAGAAAGTGCGAGGTACCGGCTTGTAGAGCTTTATTATCCTGTAACAGCGTTTCGATGCAATAGGTATCAACAGCACCGGCAAAGCGTTCGGATTCTGTTTTTACTCCCGTAATTACCGGCATGGCCATATATTCTTCGGCAAAAGTGCGGTAGACCTCAAGCATCTGCTTGGTTTCGTCAACGGCTTCTTGCTTTGTGGCATGTGCCGTGTGACCTTCTTGCCACAGAAACTCCATTGTGCGCAAAAACAACCGTGTGCGCATCTCCCAGCGAACGACATTGGCCCACTGGTTTATAAGGATGGGAAGGTCGCGGTACGATTGGATCCAGTTTCGGTAGGAATCCCAGATAATTGTTTCAGAAGTAGGCCGAACAATAAGTTCCTCTTCTAATTCGGATTCGGGATCAACTTCTACACCATCATCTGAGCTTTTTAGACGGCTGTGGGTAACCACTGCACATTCTTTGGCAAAACCCTCAACATGCTGGGCTTCTTTTGATAAAAATGATTTAGGAATGAATAACGGGAAATAGGCATTCTCATGACCGGTATCTTTAAACATTTGATCCAGCGAGTCTTGCATGTTTTCCCAAAGGGCATAGCCGTTAGGACGAATAACCATGCAGCCGCGCACAGGAGAATGGTCGGCCAACTTTCCTTCACGAATTACATCTTGATACCATTGCGAAAAATCTTCGTTTTGTTCAGTTATTTTTTTTGCCATGAGAAATAAACAGATTCAATGCTTAACTATGTATTTAATTTTGTAAGCTGGAAAATAAGGCGATTTCGAAGAGCCTCAAAAAAGATAAATGCTTTTTTAAAGTGTTGAGCAAGTGACTAAAAAAGTGTTTTAATATTTAATACGAAAACCCTTATATTTGGCAACTCTTGATTTAGTCAGAAATACCGTGGTAGCTCAGTTGGTGAGAGCGTCGGATTCATAACCCGGAGGTCGGCGGTTCGAATCCGCCCCACGGTACTTGTTAGTATCCCTAAGTGGTTTATAAATAACTGCTTAGGGATTTTTTAATTAGCAACTAAGCTATATCCCCCTTATTTATAGGAAAAGTGATCTCAAATGCTGTATGACCATTTTGGCTGTAGTTTATATCCCCTTCCAGTTGCTGGGTAAGTGTCAATACCAGTGTCATGCCCAACGATTGATCTTCATCCAGTGAGAAGTTATCGGGCAGGGTATTACCATCATTGGTAACCGTTAATGTGGCTTGGTTCTCACCTTTTGTTAAGTTAATGGATATTTTCCCTTCTTCTTGATTATCAAAACCATGTTTAAAGGCGTTATTAAGGAGTTCATTGTATATTAAGGCAAGTGGTACAGCCTTAATGATATCTATTTTAAATGAGTCCAACCTTTTGTGTATTATAATATCTCTTTCCGAAATGTTGTAGGCATCAAAAATAACCGATGTAAACTCATCAATATATTCATCGATATTGATATTAGATAAATCTTTAGTCTGGTATAATTTTTCATGAATTTTTGCGATTGACTGTATACGGGTTTGTGTTTTCTCAAGTACAGTCTCTACAGCTTCTCCTGATTCTTGTTTTTGTAATTCCAAAAGGCTCGAAATAACAGCAAGGTTGTTTTTAACACGATGGTGGATTTCTACTAAAAGAGTTTTTTTCTCTTTTAAAGCTTGTTGGATTTCGACTTCGTGATTTTTCCGATCCGAAATATCTCTGACACTCCCTACAATGGCAATGGGGTTACCCTCTTCGTCTTTAACAAGCGAACGCTGATTGTTTACCCAGATGTAATGACCGTCTTTCCGTTTTATTCGGAATTCAGTTGTTTGAGTAAACTGTTCTTCTAATTGTTCCCCTTCCATTTGCTTGACTTCCCGATTGAGCCTTTCGAGATCATCAGGGTGGATAAGGTCTAAAATAAACTCTTTACCACGTCCAAGTATCTCTTCGACAGTATATCCGAGCATCTTTTCTACATAGGGACTCATATACTCATAGTCCGCTGTATCAAAGTTGAGTTGATAAATGACATCTCGAGAATATCTTAATACCTTTTTAAATTTGGTCTCGCTCTCGTAAAGTTGCCTGTTGAGCTGATTGATTTGATTGAAAAAGCGACGGGTTAACAAATAACCAATAATGATAAGAATTGCTCCAACTGTGATAATCATCCAAAAGACGGTGGTTTGAATCCAGCGTGCCGTTGCCCCCATAACGGATGAAAAACGGGTTTCAAGATCTGTTAATGTATTGTCAAGCGAGGATACTTTCGTCAGATATTGTAACTGTTTGGATTGATTCATCTCCTCAGCTTGTATTGTTTGATGAACCTGGTAGCCAAGACTGTCCAATTTAGCAATGTACTTATCGCCCTCTTCCCAAATAGCTAAAGCTTTTTTAAAGTGGCTGAATTCTTTAAAGTTCCGAGTCAACCAAATTATAAGATCAATGTCATCGGAGTGCAGATCTGATGTTTTAAATTTTTGGGTAGCCCGGAAAATATCCGGGTTTTCAGAAAGGAGTGTTTTGCGTGCTTCAGTAAAACTGTGGTGTAGTTTCAGTTTTTCGCGGAAGTTATTGTAGTAACTTGTGTCTTGATGAATACTGTAAAGTATGAGTTGATGTGTTGCTTCTTTTTGAGCTTTTGTCCATTGCCCTTCGCCAGTAACGTAAGCACGAACCGCCGAAGTTGTTTTAGTACCATAATGTCCGGCTACAAAGGTAAAAGCGGCAATTACCACAAAAATTATAATAATAGCCGTATTTGTCTTCTTGGTGTTTCCTTTGTTAAACATTTTTGTTTTAAGCCTTTTTTAGAACGAGGCTGTTCCTAATCATTTTTTGCAATAAATCTGTTGAAGATTTGTAATGTCTGTAGTTTTAATCAATATGCAGGTTGTTATTTATTTAAGCAAAAATAGATGACTGCCTGTGAGGCAGCAGGTGGGAGGTTTCGAATATGAGAAAGGCAGCAATGGTGTAGGTGCAAAAAAATTAGCAGTTATCCTGTCACAGATAACTGCTAAATATCATCTACAGACGGCTATTACCCCATTTGCAATTATAAAGTACATTATGGTGCTACCACCATCAATAGCGATAAGTTGGTATTTTGTCTACGTAAAATTACGTATTTTGTATTATTCAATGTTCACCAGCTGATGGCGGATTGAATATCGCACAAGTTCAGCAATATTATTGAGTTGCAGCTTTTCCATAAGGTTGGCGCGGTGGGTGTCAACAGTACGTGGACTTATGTATAATTTTTCGGCAATTTCTTTGCTTGTCAGTCCATCAACAATAAGTTGTAGAATTTCTCTCTCTCGCTCTGTGATGTCTTGCTGATAGTGGTTGTTACGATCAGGCGTTTTAGTTAGAAATGATTCTTTAATCATTTCAGATATGGGATCACTAAAAACCTGTTGTCCTTTTACAATAGCCCTGATGCCATGAAGAAGGTCTCTTTTCTCAGTGTTTTTTAACAGGTAGCCATTAATGTCAGCAGATAGGGCGCGGCGAAGTATCTCTTTATCAATGTGCATGGAGAGGATTAAAATTTTTGTTTCCTGCTCACATGCTCGTATTTCTTTCGCTGTTTCGATGCCATCCTTATCAGGCATCCCAATATCAAGAATACAAATATCTGGATGCGTTTCCTGAAATAACTGTAAACACTCTTCTCCTGTTGAGGCTTCACCAACGATCTCGATATCCTCGGATGATGATAAATATGTACTGATGCCAAATCGTATTATCTCGTGATCATCAGCTATTAGCACTGATATAGGAGCCATGGGTTAGCCTCACTGCACCGTCATACATTGGGTTTTACCATTATTATAAAACCAAAGTAATCAAAGCTGGGTTAATTCAGAAATAGATAGTTATTTTCTAATGAACGAGGGGCAAATAACAGTAAGCGATTGGTTCTCATATTGCTTATTTTCATAGCTTCTGAAAAATAGATATCAAAATTATAGAAAGTAGTAACTTTTATGACGTGGAAACGAACCCATCACTGTTCTGAACTATCACTCGAAAATACCGACGAAGAAGTTGTATTAAATGGCTGGGTATCGACGCGGCGCGATCTGGGCGGTGTTATTTTTATTGATCTAAGAGATCGGCACGGTATCACCCAAATTGTGTTTTATGAAACGGATGAGAAACTCCACGAAAAGGCAGAGTCTCTGCGAACAGAATATGTGGTTGGCATAAAAGGAGTTGTAGAAAAACGGGGCGAAGATAACATCAACCCGGAGTTACCTACAGGGGAGGTAGAAATTCGAGCTACGGATTTAGAAATTTACTCTGAAGCGGAAACAACGCCTTTCGAAATTAAGGATGGTATTAAAACAAGTGAGGAGCTACGTCTTAAGTATCGCTATCTGGATTTGCGTCGTCCTGAGATCCAGGAAAATATGATGATGCGATCAAGCTTCTATCAGTCTACCCGGTCTTATTTCTATGATAACGATTTTCTGGAAGTGGAAACGCCGGTACTTATGAAGAGCACTCCCGAGGGGGCGCGTGACTATTTGGTACCAAGTCGCGTAAATCCCGGTAGATTTTTTGCGCTCCCACAAAGTCCACAGACATATAAACAATTGTTAATGGTTTCTGGCTTTGATCGTTATTTCCAGATTGTCAAATGTTTCCGGGATGAGGATCTTCGCGCAGATCGTCAACCAGAGTTTACTCAGATTGATGTAGAAATGTCGTTTGTGGATGAAGAGGATGTGATGGAGGCCACAGAAGGACTCATGCAAAAAATTATGAGTGATACCGTGGATGAAGAGATTGAACCCTCGTTCGATCGGATGACATATGATCATGCTATAAAAACCTATGGAACAGACAAGCCAGATACGCGGTTCGGGCTTGAATTTACCGACCTTTCCGATTTGGTGGCAGATTCAGAATTCAAAATTTTCTCTAACACAGTTGACAAAGGCGGCGCGGTGCTTGGCATTACGGTACCCGGACAGGGAGATATAGGCCGTGGTGCTATTGACCGATTGACTGAACGCGTGCAAAAAGAAACGGGAGCCGCCGGACTTATCTACACGAAGCTTAATGAAGACGATGGCGTAAAGTGTAGCGTAGGCAAATTTTTAACGGATGAAACGGTGGATGCCATGGTTGAGCGGGCAGAAGCTGAGATAGGCGATCTGATCTTGATTCTTGCTGGACCATCCCCAGAGGTATATAAGCAAATGGGGCAGTTGCGTTTGATGATGGGTAAAGAACATAACCTTATTGATGAAGATGCTTATAACTTTCTTTGGGTTACGGACTTTCCGTTGGTAGAATACAGCAAAGAAGATCATCGTTATCATGCATTGCATCATCCTTTTACAGCTCCAAATCCCGATGATCTGGATAAGCTTAAGGACAATCCTGAAGAAGTACGTTCGCGTGCTTATGATTTAGTACTTAATGGATATGAGATTGGGGGCGGATCCATTCGTATTCACGATCGGGAACTTCAAACCCACATGTTTGAGTTGTTAGGTATTGATGAGGCAGAAGCCCAGAAGCGATTTGGCTTTTTGCTGGATGCATTTAAATATGGCGCGCCACCGCACGGAGGTATTGCGCTTGGCGTAGATCGCATTGTAATGATTCTGTCAGGAGGAACGAGTCTTCGTGATGTTATTGCATTTCCCAAAAATCAAAAGGCGCAAAGCCTTATGGATAGCAGTCCCGATTTTGTAGATCAGGAACAGTTGGATGATTTGCATATCGATTTGAAAAATTATGCAACGAGAGAAGCGCAGGAACAAGAATCTGAATAATAACTTATTACAGGATTGAAAACATTAGGAATTGACGGCTGCCGAGCAGGCTGGATTGCAATAAGTTTGGATGATGAAGGGGCCGGTTACTGGCTGTTGGAGTCTGATGAAGAATTGAAGCAATATTTAGAGGACTTTGATCGCATTTTCATTGATGTTCCTATTGGGTTAACCGATGAGGATTATATGAGAACGTGCGACCAAGAGCTACGCGATGTTTTGGGGCCCGATTACCAAGCCAGTGTATTTAATCCTCCTATTCGTCCAGCATTGTATTCGCCGACTTATGCCGAGGCCTCAATGACCAGTTATGAGATTACGGGAAAGAAAATTTCTACTCAGGCATGGAATATCACGCCGAATATTAAAACGATTGATCAGTTTTTACAGGATGATGAAGAGCTTAGAGAAAAGGTTTTTGAGAGTCATCCCGAGTTGCTGTTTCGTATTTTAAATGGCAATAATTCTATCCTGCAAAAGAAAGCAACGAAAAAGGGATTGCGTCACCGGCTTAAGCTGTTGAAAGATCGCAGTAAGTATGCCGATGACTTTTTTCGGGACATAAAGGAGGAGTATCGACGTAATCAGGTGGATGAGGATGATATCGTTGATGCGATGGCACTGGCTTGGTTTGCATTACAGTCTGTCGAAAAAGAAGAGCTGAAGACCCTACCTGAGGAGCCACCAACTGATTCCACGGGATTGCCGATGGCTATTCATTACGTTTAAGGATTTTAGGGGTATCATCATATTAAAATGGAGGAGAGATCCTCCATGTGTATTTATTTCTCCTTCTTATCCTCAAGAATATTTTTGTACTTAACACCGGCTTGATAGACGCGGTTAACTCCATTAAAGGCAGCAATACGATAGGCCTCACTAAGAGTAGGATAATTCATGACGTGGTTGATAAAGTATCGTATATCGCCATCGTATGACATGACCGATTGTCCCAAGTGGATGAGGTTTGGTGCATCATTTCCCAAAATATGAACGCCGAGTAGCTTTAGCGTATTGGTATTAAAAACCAGCTTGAGGATACCTTCGGTATTGTTGCTCATATTCGCTTTCGCGATATTTTTAAAGTAGGCACGTCCTACAGTGATATCCAAGCCCATCTCTTCGGCATCCTGTTCGGTAATACCGATATTGGCAATTTCAGGAATGCCATAAATGCCATAGGGAATTTGATCGGGTACCGAAAGCGCGGGAATGCCAAACATATTGCATGCGGCTAAACGTCCTTGTGAGAATGAAGCTGAAGCCAAGCGGGGAAATCCAATGACATCACCGGCAGCATAAATATTATCAACATTTGTTTTAAAAGTGTCATCTGTTTTGATGAAGTTATGATCATCAGTCTCAACGCCTGCTGCCTCAAGGTTCAGGCCATTTACATTTGGTTTACGCCCGCCTAAAAAGAGGACGTGTTCCGTTTCAATAACTTGCAGTCGTTGGTCTTCCGCTTTGGACTTAAACTTAACTTCGGTATGATTTCTTAACCCATTAAAGGCTACATCCTCAATCTCAATATTGGTTTTTATTGTAATACCTTTTCGGTTTAGGGAGTCACCTAAGTGCTCCTTAATTTCATGATCTAAGAAAGTGAGGTAATCTTTTCTACTACTGAGCATCGTTACACGTGTACCCAGTGCAGAAAAAATCGTAGCATATTCTATCGCATTCACCCCTGATCCTATAATGACGAGCCGTCGTGGAATGTGGGTAATTTCTAAAATAGATTCATAATCCAAAATTTTGTCATGGTCGAGCTCAAAATTTTGGGGTTCTGCCGGGTTGCTACCCGTACTAAGTAAGATGTAATCGGCGGTGTAAGTTTCTGTAGAACCGATATGCGTTTCCACCTCAACCGTATGGGCGTCTTTGAGCTGACCAAAACCACGAGCTACATCAACCTTATTTTTTATAAGGTCATTTTTAGCTTTTTGATTTTCCTTTTCAAGAATATCCTGCTTGTATTGCAGAAGATCGCTCATCTGAAAGCGTTCATAAGGCTTTTTATGCTCGTGATCGCCAAACTGTTCATTAAAATCGAGAATGTTTTTGGCCGCTTCCCGTAATGCCTTACTGGGGACTGTCCCCGTATTGATCCAGGTACCCCCCAAATACTTTTTGTGTGATTCGACAACCAGAACATTCTGATCAAATTTTGAGCTTTGCATAGCGCATGAAAATCCGGCCGGACCGGTGCCGATAATAATGATATCGTAATCTCGACTCATAATGAAAGCTAAAGACTAATACTGTGATTAAATTTCTGTTTAAAAATAGGGTAAATTTGCTATCTATGTACCATTTTCTCTGTCACAAAGGTTGAGCCTAAAATGGAACGATTCGCACCTTAAATATGATTGGTACTGTGTATTAAAGGTGCTAAATTTAAGGTATTGCACTGAAAGGAGATAACATTATTTCCGAATTATATTATTAACTACTATTTAAAACTAAAAACGAATTATTATGGCTTACGAATTACCTGATCTACCCTACGATTATGATGCGCTTGAACCACATATTGATGAGCGCACAATGAAGATCCATCACGGTAAACACCATCAGGGATATACCAATAAAGTAAATGCAGCCCTGAAAGGTTCGGAGTTTGCCGATCTGCCTATTGAAGAGGTTTTGCAACGCATTACTGAAGTCCCCGAAGATATTCGACAGGCTGTAATTAATAACGGTGGTGGTTATGCCAATCACAAGTTGTTTTGGACGATACTTTCGCCCAATGGCGGTGGTGCTCCAACTGGAGATATTGCTGATGCCATTAATGAAGAATTTGGCGATTTTAAAAGTTTTAAAGAAGCATTTAATAATGCTGCTACCGGCCAGTTTGGTTCTGGATGGGGTTGGTTGTGTGTAACGAAAGACGGTGGACTCGAAGTTATTTCTACGGCCAATCAAAACAGTCCGTATATGAATGGCCTAACACCTATTCTTGGCGTTGATGTTTGGGAGCATGCTTACTATCTGCATTATCAAAACGAACGTGGTAAGTATGTCAGCAATTTCTGGAACTTGGTCAATTGGGATCAGGTGAATGAGTATTACAACGATGCTAAGTAGTTGGCAGATATTGTAAGATAAGGGAAGGCACTCCATTTTTTGTGGAGTGCTTTTTCTTCTTACATACTTCATATTTGACCCTTATATTTTAGGGTTTAACACAAAGCAAGAATAAATTTAGATAATTATGCAATTTGGACTTGGAGCAGGCCCCGACGTTTCTTGGATGCGTGAAGAATTAACCGATTTGGGTATTGAGGAACTTGAGACGGTTGAAGACGTAGACCGTGCCATGGATGAATACGATGAAGGCACGATGCTAATGGTAATTAATTCGGTGTGCGGTTGTGCGGCAGGAAATGCACGACCCGGTGTGAAAATTGCGCTTGATGAATCGGAGATTAAGCCTGATCACATGGTGACTGTTTTTGCTGGTCAGGATAAAGAGGCAACTGCTCGTGCACGTGAATATTTTAGCGAATATCCTCCGTCGTCGCCGGCTTTTGCTTATTTTAAGGATGGTGAAATTAAAGCGATGATTCCCCGCCATCGTATTGAGGGACGAACAAAAGTTGAGATCGCTGACGATTTAAAGATGGTTTTCAAAGCATTTGACGGTGAGGAAGAAACTGAAGAAGCAGAAAGCTGATTAATTAGATCTGTTTACAGTTATTGAAATAAAAAGCCGATGAGGTATAAACTCATCGGCTTTTTTATATAAGACCTTTTCTCTAAAAGGAAGTTAGAGTCTTTTATAATTGATTTTTAATACGCCCTTTTCTCGTAAGATTGTTTGAATATCTGTTACTTTTCCAAAGGTTGCATTCCCATCAACTTTGAGTTGAACAATAGCTTCTTCGGAAAGGTCATAATTCTCAAACGTATTCTTAAAATCTTCAATAGACATTTGCTCCCCTTCGAATTCTATAGCCCCATCCGGTAATATATGTAGATCAATATTTTGTTCATTGATGGTTGATAAGGGTTCGTCGGTCGATTCTAATGAGCACGACATTAAAACTGTGAGAGTGACGATGAATAAATAGGAAAAATATTTCATAACAGGGACCATTAAATTTATTGATATCTTATCCTATATATACTAATCCACTTTTGTAAAAGCAATATCCAGCCAAATAGGGTAAGAATTTGTGCTCAAAGTTATCATTCAATAAATGAATATTGAAAGAAACTTAGATCGAGAATTTTCGTAGGGTATTCTTATGGATGATCGTATATTTAATCTCAATTGAACTATTTATATCCTTAAAAATCCGTTGTAAAAGAGGGGTTTAAAGCTGCTTTTAAAACATAATATATGGGGCGACAATTAATATATTGGTTGTTTTTAGGCGTCATTGGGTTGGCGGTTTTTTTTGTATTGCATTCGAAGATAGCTTTTAATGCGGGGGCACCGATCCAGCTAAGCAAATCAGCTATAGAGCAGCAAACAGCAAGTATTGCCCAGCAGTTGGGTTTTTCGACTGATAGCCTTCAGATGATGACAAAGAGGAGTCAGCATTTGAATTACTATAAAACCTTAAAAGATAGTGCTGATAGTAGTCTCCAATCAACAGCTGATTTAAATCGATCGGGCATTCATCTTACCGGTTGGGAGGTCAATCTTGGCACAGCCCAAGACGAGGGGGATGGTTACTCCCGTGAAAGTAACGACTTTTTAAGTACGCTTGGCCGATTAGGTATTCGATATGATCAGCAGGGTAATGTCCGTAGAATTTCTTCCTATAATGGTAACCCTAATCCTACTTTTGTTTCTGGGGATTCTCTTTTTGCCATTGCCAATCGCATTGTACGAGACGTTTTGGGATATAATTTACAGAACTACCGTTTAGATTATGTGGATGTACGGGATACGGTTTTTACATCAGAGCCAGTATCCAAACAACAACCGTTAGAACTTTCCCAAACGCGAGTGGGAAATAATATGGTTTTCAACTGGGTTAAGAGTAACGTTAGTGCTGATGGCCCCCATACAATGTCGCTTGAGGTAAAGCCAATCATCAGGGAGAATAATACGCCCAATATGGCCAATATTCGATATGGAGTGGCTGTCGAAGAGTTTAAAGCTATGGATCAATATGAACCCGAAGCACTTGATACACCAGAGAGTATCAGTACTATCGATTTGGCGACCACCTTTGGCTCTCTTGCCTTTTTAGCAATAATCGTCGTTTTCTTTGGGATCAAATATATTAATAAAGGACAGGTAGAATGGCGGCGCGCCCTGTTTATATTAGTAACGATTACTTTGGGTATTTTAGGATGGCGGGTGCTATACCTGATGAATACCATGAGCGGCTTTTGGAATCAAACCAGTGAAGCCCTGTTTATTCTCAACAACCTTATCTTTGCAGCCATTTTAGGATTGTATGGGGCCTTAGCCTATATCGGCTGGGAAGCAATGGCCAGAAATCGAAATGAGCAGCAGTTGCATCTGCTGGATGCTTATTGGCGGAAACGTTTTTTCTTTCGAGAAACAGGAGAAGGATTGTTACGGGGATATGCCATTGGGGGTATGTTATTAGGGATATTTGCGGTCGCACTTTATTTGGCCGGCACTGTTTATTATCAGTATGACAGCCAGTTTGGGTTTACTGAAGCGGGGATGACCCCAAAACTATTGACTATAAATTTAGCAATTTGGGTAAATACATGTTTGGTAGTGCTGGGACACATAGCCGTAAGTACGGGCTTTTTACAGTCTAAAATTAATAATCGCTGGATATATTACGGATCCGGTATTTTGTTGCTTGGGTTCTTATTTTCCGGATCAGGAATGTTATTCGAACTTGTAGGAGCAGAATGGTATGACTTGATTGTGTATACAGCATTAGCTGTTATTGTCCTATTAACTTTCCATAACTCAGGCTTGGTTTCCTTTGCAGCAGGATGGTGGGTATTTATGTCCATTTTGTTAATAATGCCGTATTGGGGATCGCAAAGTATGAATGTAGCGTACGTAGCATGGACACAATTCTTTATCCTGGGGGCGCCCCTTATTTATGGATTTATCGCTTACAAATATGGAAACTCGGTTTCAGAAATGGGAGGATATATTCCTGAATACCAAGAGCGGATGGCTAACCATTTGCGAGTTGAAAAAGAGATTGAAATTGCTCGCGAAAGTCAGTTTAAATTGATGCCGCTGCGTCCCCCTTCGGCACAGGGAATCGACGTGTATGGCTTTTTTATGCCGTCATTCGAAGTAGGGGGTGATTATTTCGATTATATTTTGGGCACAAATAGTACGGCTGATAGTCAAGTCTTGAATATGACAATTGCGGATGTGTCTGGGAAAGCGATGAAAGCTGCTATGCACGCAGTTTTTACCAGTGGACTATTGCTTTCTCGTCTGCATAAGGATGCCCCCGATTCAATTTTACGGGAAATTGCTCCCACATTGCACAGCCGCACTGATCGGCAGACATTTATCACCTGTATCATTGCACAGTATCATTTTGAAAATCAAATATTGAAGCTTGCTAACGCAGGACATTGTTTACCGATTTTAAAAAGAGATGGAAAGGCAGAATTTATTAACACGCCAGCCCCCAAATTTCCATTGGGATTGCGTTCTACCGTAGACTATCAACCCTATGAATTACAAATGCAGCAAGGGGATTTTTTACTACTATATTCTGATGGTCTGCCAGAAGCAGTGAATCCACAAGGTGAGCGCTTTGGATTTGAGAGTTTGCTGAGGTTAGTTGAAGAGTTGGATACCCAGCAGCGACCGAGTAATGAAATTGCCATGGATATAAAGCGAAAGGTACAGAAGTTCAGTGATTATCAATTAGCTGATGATACAACTATTATTTGTTTAAAAGTGTAAAGACTGTTATTACGTATCTTGTTAAAATTTTAATTTCTAATTTGAAATCAATCCTTTTTATATATGGCACAAGAGGATAATTTTTCTGGAATGAATGTGCCGCCCCAAATCAAAAACTTAAGCAACAATATCCAATACATTATATTGGGTGCTTTAATATTGGTGGTGGCATTTTCATCTTTTTTTACGGTAAATCCCGAAGAAGTAGGTATTGTAACTCGTTTTGGGGAATATACCCGAACGGCCTATCCGGGACTGAACTTTAAAGCACCCTTCGTTGAAGATGTACAGTACGTTCCCGTTGAACGACAACTAAAGCATGAATTTGGCTATCGAACAACTTCAGCTGATGTGCGTTCGTCATATCAGGAAGAGGGGTATGGCGATGAATCATTGATGCTTTCCGGAGATCTTAATCTGGCTGATGTGGAGTGGGTTGTGCAATATCGTGTGGATGATCCCTATAACTTTTTGTTTAAAATTCGGAATCCCGAGCAAACCTTGCGCGATATATCAGAATCGGCCATGCGGCAAATTGTTGGAGATCGGACCGTAAACGAGGTATTAACCGTTGGTCGTGCCGAAGTTGCTGCCAAGGCACAGGAAATGGTCCAAAAAATTTGCGATGAATATGAATCGGGTATCCAGATAGAGCAGATTGTGTTGCAAGATATTAATCCCCCAGATCCTGTAAAACCTTCGTTTAATGCCGTTAATGAGGCTCAACAGCGAAAAGAGACCCTGATAAATCAGGCAAAATCAGAGTTTAATAAAGTTATTCCACGGGCCAAGGGACGCGCACAAGAAACTATTCAACGAGCAGAAGGATATGCTGTGAATCGGGTGAATCGTGCTGAAGGTGAAGCTTCGCGTTTTAATCAGTTGTACCGAGAATATATAAAAGCGCCCGAAGTTACCAAGCGCAGACTGTATCTCGAAACCCTGGAGGATGTAATTCCCAAGCTGGGCAAAAAGATTATAACGGATCAAAATGGAAATAACGTGCTTCCGTTGCTGCAGATGCAGATGGATGGAGTAAATATTGATCAACCGAATACGAATTCAAATCAACAGGAGAATTAGCGATGAAGAATTGGAAAGGTATTTCATTACTTGTAGTTCTGGGGATCTTGGTGTTGGTAGCTTTGGATGGGTTTTATACCGTCGATGAAACGGAGCAGGTTATTATTACGCAATTTGGTGAGCCAATTGGAGAAACAGTAACCGATCCCGGCTTAAATATGAAGGTCCCGTTTATACAGCGAGCACACTATTTTGATGAGCGCTATCTCGAATGGGATGGCGACCGAAACCAGGTGCCAACCAAGGATAAAAAGTTTATTTTTGTGGATACGTACGCTCGATGGCAGATAACGGACCCATTACAATTTTTTAAGCGATTGCGTGATGAGCGAGGGGCCCAATCGCGGCTGGATGATATTTTAGATGGGGAAACGCGTAATGCTGTTGCCTCGCATGACCTGGTAGAGGTGGTTCGATCATCTAATCGTGATCCAAAATCAGATGCTACGATCACTGAAATCGTAGAAGATACGCTGGCCGATATCTCTGTGGGCCGTGATTCTATCCAAACAATGATACAAGGGTTAGCCAACGAGCGGGCTTCAGATCTTGGATTAAAAGTACTTGACTTTCGGTTTAAGCGGATTAACTATGTAGAAGATGTGCGCCAAACTGTCTATGACCGAATGATAAGTGAGCGTAATCGCATTGCTGATAAGTTTCGTTCCGAAGGAGAAGGGGAAGCGGCTCGTATTAATGGTGAGAAAGAGCGAGAGCTGCAGTCGATAGAGTCGGAAGCATTCCGCCGAGCCGAGGAAATTAGGGGTGAGGCTGATGCACAGGCCACAGCCATTTACGCAGATGCCTATAACCAAAGTAATACAGCGCGTGAGCTCTATAACTTTACACGAACGCTGGAGTCGTATGGGAAGTCTTTAGATAAAGAGACTTCTGTTATTCTGTCAACGGATAGTGAATTCTTCCGGTTTTTGCGTGATATGGAAAATTAAAAAGAAAGGAGTTTTAACGTATAAAAATAGCCCGGGGGTAACCCTTGGGCTATTTTTAGTTATAGGTTGTTTACGTTCCTTTATCCATAGTTTCAATCATATTGTGAGTAAGTTTTTTACTCCGTTCGGTGTCAATTTGCGCTCCCAATTTCATTAGCATGTTGTATAGCCCAATATGGACTTTGGTACTATAGATAAAGTTTTTGTCGCCACGCGGTTCGTTTTTGATAGGTAATTCGCGGGCGAAGTGCGTGATTTTTTCCTTAAATTCAGGATCACTAAAATCAAACTCATTGCCCATATATGGTTTGGCAAATGTATCTCCATAGGCTTTACAAAATTGGAAAAATTCTTCTTCTTTTTCGGGATTTTTAGGATTCGCCTTAATAATATC
This sequence comes from Fodinibius sp. Rm-B-1B1-1, assembly GCF_038594945.1. Taxonomy (NCBI): domain Bacteria; kingdom Pseudomonadati; phylum Balneolota; class Balneolia; order Balneolales; family Balneolaceae; genus Fodinibius; species Fodinibius alkaliphilus. Next base: position 218,637 of record NZ_JBCFYD010000001.1, on the reverse strand, counting down.
CAGCTTCAGATATAGCTCCCTGATTTCTTGTTCATTTTGTTTTAAATGCTTAGGTAGCAGTTTCATATAATTGTGGGTAAACTCTTCTGAGAACTTCTTTACGCATCCAAAATCGATAACACCTAATTTACCATCTTCACGGAAGAAAAAATTGCCGGGGTGGGTATCGGCATGAATAAAATTACGTTGCTCTACCTGATCGTGAAAGAAGTCCCAGAGCAGTTGTCCGAAATGATTACGTTCTTCTTGGCTGGGGTTGGAGGCTAAAAATTCTTTTAGATGTCGCCCTTCTATGAAAGACATAGTTAGTACTTTACCGGTCGAAAACTCCGCTATGTATTTGGGGGTTATAACATCACCTTCCGAAAATCGCTTGTTAAAATATTGTAGGTATTTACCTTCTTGGTGATAATCGGTTTCCTCTATCAGCGTATCTTCAATTTCTTCAAAATATTCGTCAAAATTCCCATTTCGATTAACGATACGTTTCATAAGTGTTTTAGCCATCGATAAATCGGAATGAATGGTATTGCGAACATTCGGGTACTGAATTTTAACTGCAACTTTTTGCCCGTTTTTAAGCTCAGCCTCGTGAACTTGTCCGATAGATGCAGCAGCAATAGCTTCAGTATTAAAATGGGCGAATAGGTTTTCGGGATAATCCCCGAGTTCCTTTCGTATAATTGATCGGGCCAACGCTTTGTTGATAGGTGGTACGCTGTATTGCGATTCGCTCATTACCTCAGCAAATTCTTCGGGCAGCATACCGTCATCCATACTTAATGATTGGGCAATTTTTAGTGCAGTGCCGCGAAGTTTGGTGAATTCATTGAAAACCTGGCGGGCATTATCGGCATGAAATTTTTTGCCCTCTTCTTCACTTTCTTTTTTACCTGCAGATTTTTTGAGATATCGTTTTGCATAGTTTGTGCCTACCTTAAGGCCCGTTTTTGCAAAAATTTTACCGCGCTCAAGCTTAGAGGATGGAAAATCGTTACTCATATATTATCGTATTTCAATTTTAGAACAGAGTTTTTTTACAATGGGGATATTGTTGATAAATGCCTTTCGATTAGCATTTATGAATTTGAATAGATCAAAACTTTTGTCGAGTACTGGATTGTAAACAGCCTCTTGTAATACAGCAGTAGCTTTATCGGTCAGCTCCATGGTAAGTTCTTTGTCTTCGCTGGTATCGTTGATCCAAAAGCGCAATAGTTCCAGGTACTGCCGACGTAGCAGAGAGTAGGCATATTGGTTTAGCACCAGGGTAGAAGCGATCGAGACGCGATCATCATTCTGTAAAAATTGTTTTGCTAACCGTTCAAGCTCCTTTTCAAAATCCGTTTTACAGAAACTGTTTAAGATATAATCTTCGAGCGTGGCTTCTACGAATCCCTCTTTTTCACGAAGCATATCAAAATTGGTAAATGCAAAATTTGATAGTTTCTCGCTCAGGGTATAGGATTCAAAATTATCAATTTCATCAATCATCATCTCATAGCGAATAATAAGCGAAGCATAATAGAATTCTAAAATGGCTTTTTTATTCGGAAAGTAATTGAATACCTCAGCAGGAGTGATATCCACTTTTTTTGCTACATCTTTAATATAAAATTCGCCATCGCCCTGGATGTATAAATCAGTTGCAGCATTGGCGATCATAAACTTCATTTCAAATGTATCGGGATCAAATCTATCCATGGTTATATAAATTTGTGGATGGTGTGTGTGACAACACCCCAGATTTCAAAATCGATCTCTTTTGTAATTTTTTGCAGTTGCTCATTGGTTTTATCTGTTGCCAAATACATTGAACGTGCTTTTTTAATCAGTTTGCGAACCACCATTTCACCTTCCAGTATGGCAACAATTACGTGTTTGGCTGTAGGCTTTATTGACCGGTCTATAACGAGAATATCATCCGAAAAAATTCCAATGCCATTCAGTCCATCTCCTTTAACGCGCATAAAGAACGTTGCCGCGGGACGTTTTATGATATAATCATCAAGCGACAAGGGTTTTTCAAAGTGATCGCGGGCAGGGGAAGGGAATCCCGTTTCTTTGCGAAATCGGTTATCGTCTCGTTCGGGTTGCCGATCGATATCACCAGAGTAAATGTCTGTGATTCTAAAATCTTCCATAACCTATCTGTTTAAGTTCATTTATTAATAACAAGGACTGCTTGGTATTAAGTCCCGATTTTAATATTTATGGCAAAAATTATATACAAGAACTGAATACATATTGTCATGCAAATGTTGGTATTTTTTGGCTGGCTGCTGTTGGGTTTTGCAGGGATGGAAATAATCTCCTACTTGGTTCATCGATTCATTTTCCACGGTTTGTTGTGGGATATTCATCGCTCACACCATGAGCCGACGCACGGGTTATTTGAGCTTAATGATCTTTTTTCAGTGTTTTTTGCATGCATTTCGGTATATCTAATGTATCGTGGACGTATGGCTCCCATAGAATCGATCAGCTTTGCAGTAGGGGTGGGCATCGCCGTATATGGAATGCTTTACTTTATTATTCACGACCTGTTTGCACACAAGCGGTTCATGCCTTTTAAAAGTGACAGTAAAGTCATGCGGTTGATTAGGTATGCGCACCAACGGCATCATCAGTCTATTAATAAAGAGGGGCAGGAGCCATACGGTCTGTTTTTATTTCCATATGACAAATATCAGAAGTAGGGGATTATGTAGAATTATTTTCAAGTACTTTTAGTGTTTGTTCAGCTTGCCACTGGTGTCGACGTTGATGAGCTTCAAGCAGAAGGAAGCATTCGGAGAGTGTCATTGAGAGCAGGGGAAAAATGGGGTGAGGCACCTTTTTTCGTCTTAGATCCAGCTGTTTTGTACGAGCTTTTTTGAGTTGCACGATAAGTTGATCTTGCAAGTGAAGGTACTCGTTCAGAAGCTCCGTGCGGTTATATTCCGAAGTATCGACGGGTTTCATTGGTTTGATGGTTTTTAGTTTAATCCGATAGGGCGGTTCAAAAAAGCTGATAACCTTTTGAGCAAGCCAACGCGGTGGAAAGGTTATGGTACCAGCTTGGATAGTGTGCGAAGATTCAGTTATGGCACCAGTGATGTTATCAAAATATAAATCACCATAGTTTATCAAGTGATTGTAACATTCAGCAATACTCCACCGACCTTCAGCAGGTGGTTGCAGAAAAAGCGTTTCATCAATTGATGTAACAAATTGTTCAGCAGAATCTTTGGTATTCTCAAATTGTTGGATAAACCAGTCGTAGCTATACTGTTCTGGCATAATGTTTATAACTTGTTTTAATCAATATATCGGATAATTTGTGGGCAAATGAATGTTGCCCACATTTTTAATGTAGGATTAACACATCTTGAAGCAAAAGACAATTGTGAAATTACTAACGAATATAAAAGAGTTATTAACCGAAACGTATCAGCAAATTTGGGAAGTTAATATTGGATTACATGGTGCAGCTATTGCATTTTATGCTATATTTTCGACAGCACCATTAGCAATTATTACTGTGTGGATTGTCAGTATGGTATTAGGGAGCCAGCTGGGAGAAGCCGGATTCGAACAAACCATTGAAACGATTGCAGGTCCTGAACTTACAGCATCAATCGATGAAATCGTGGTGTCAACTGCTCAAGGGGCATCCGGGTTTTGGTCATCGCTGATTGCTATTGCAACGTTACTTTTTGGGGCAACTACGCTGTTATCCCAAATAAAATACACCTTGAATCTAATCTGGGGATTAGAGGAAACCGGGTTAAATTCATTTTGGCAATTTCTGTGGGATCGGCTGGTATCATTACTTTTTATCGGGGCGTTAAGTTTACTCTTTTTAGCGGGACTGATATCCGAAAGTATTATTTACAGTTTGCAAGACTTGTTGATCCCTATTGTTGGTGATAGCAATTTATTTTTTCTGAAGTGGGGCACGTCTATTGTAAATGTAGTATTGGCAATCACCTTTTTTGCGGTATTGTTTCGGATTTTACCAGATCTAAATGTTCGGTGGAGAGATATTTTAGTGGGGGCTGCTGTAACCACTATTTTGGTAATAGCGGGTAAATCGTTGGTTGATTGGTATTTGGGATCACTGGCTCTACAGCCAATGTACAAAGCTGCAGGATCTTTTGTCGTATTTTTAGTGTGGATTTACTACAATATCCAGGTAGTGCTTGTGGGAGCTATTTTTACTCGTGTGTATACCCAAAAGTTTGGAGATGATATTGAACATTATTGGCAGCATTCCTCATAGGAGAGGAATTACATATCAGCATTCGATTTTAATTCCATGATTTTATTATACGATTCAGTAATCCGTTGTTTTGAAATTGTTCCCTCTTGAACAAGTTCCTTAATAATCTGATGCGCTTTTGGGACGATATTAGGATCATATATTGAATTGTTCCCAAAGGTCAAAATATCTACACCGGCGGTTAAGGCATTTTTGATGGTTGTTTTTAGGCCATATTCATTGCGTATTGCTCCCATCATCAAATCGTCAGAAATAACGAGTCCTTTATATTTTAGATCATTTCGTAATAAACCTTCAATTGCAGGTTTGGATAATGTGGCAGGAAAGTCTGGATCTATATTTCGATTAAAAATGTGGGCTGTCATTATAGCATCAACCAAATCTCTGTCGATAAGTTTTTTGTAGGGGATCAGCTCCTGCTCCGACCAGGTATCTGTCACATCTACTACGCCTAAATGCGAATCATTTTTGGAGCTTCCATGCCCGGGAAAGTGTTTGAGAACGGTCCATACTCCATGGTTATCAAATGTTTGGATATAGATAGATGCATGCTTTGTTACCGTTTGAGGATCAGCAGAAAAGCTGCGATCTATGCCCCCAATAATGGGGTTGTCGGGGTTAACATTAAGATCCACAACGGGAGCAAAATTCATGTTAATGCCAAGGTTAGCCAACGTTTCGGCTGACTTTCGGGCATAATGTCGAGTGCTGTCAGCATTGTCAAGTTGACCTAAATAGGCCGCCGAGACAGTTTTAGAGAATCCTTTTTCAGGTTTAAGTCGAGCTACTTTACCTCCTTCTTGGTCAATAGAGACAATTAAACGGGTACCACCTAATTGTTTTAGATCTTGAATTAATTTTTGGAGCTGTGAAGGCGATTCAATATTTCGGGTGGTGGATTTTGTTGGAACGTCATAGTCAAATAAAACTACTCCCCCTACGTGATAGTTGGTTAAATCCCGTTTTATATGATTAGTATCTGCAACAGAAGTTCCGCGGAATCCAACCAATAACATTTGACCAATTTTTTCATCCAGAGATGGTTGCGTTTTTGTTTTCTCTTGAAGAGTTTGAGCCTCTATGGTTAAGGGGTAAAGGAGCAGTAATAAGATCGAAAAGGTTATACGGTTCATGACAGTAATGGTGGATAACAAAGTTTTGGGGATAGCTCGTCCAAAGTTACTTATAACCGAAAAGAATGCATAACGTTTAGTAGTGGTAAAATCGGTGTGTGTTTTAGACCTTTAGAATATTAAAAAATTCTAATATTATTGAGGTTTCACCTCTTGATTGTCCGTGAACTAACCTTTTATAGTATGAGACTATTAATTGGAAGATTTTTGTTGAAATCTCTTGTAACAAGTGGGAGATAAAATACTCTTGAGGAATGAACTTAGAAGAGTTAAAAACTATTAGCTATCGTAAATAAGTGTATTTGTTTACGATTTAAACATTGGATAAAGTCATGATTGAAAGTTTTAATAAGAAAGAGCTGGAAGAAAAGATTGATCAATATGTCAATGGTCAGCTCTCTGCCCAAGAAGTTGATGAGCTGTGGGCTGAGTTAATTCAGGATGGTTACCATCTGGATTATCTTAAGAGCGTAGCGAATCTCAAAGCTGTAGTAAAGCAACGCAGAGAAGAGCAGAAGCGTACAAGTGCACGAAAATATTGGTATTATGCTGCAGCTGCGGTCATTGCTTTGTTGATTGGAGTATTGGCTTTTATGAATATTAACAATCAGCAACAGTCAGCAATCCAACCTATTTCGAGTATTGAGCTTGATTATTATCGGTCTGGTGATGGTACTATAACGTCTCAAACATCTGATAAGGAAGTAATACAGAATGCTATTCGATTAGCAAATACGGGGCGCGATGCAGAAGCGATATCATTACTTCAGAATGAACTTAATAAGGCTACCCAACCAGAATGGATTGCAGAGTTGAGTCTTAATATAGGATCCTTGTATTATAACCAGGGAGCTTATAATGAGGCAATTGCTTATTATAAGCAGGTTATTGAACATCAGGAGAATGATCAAGTTGATGCGTTAATGTTAGAAAAAGCTTACTGGTATATCGGTAATGCTCACTTCCACTTGGATCAGCTGGTTGATGCAAGAGCCAATATTGAGAAGGCTTATGAACTAAATGGAGCGTATCGCCGTGTTGCTAAAAGTTATTTGAATGCCCTGTCTGATTAGCAGGCATCAATGGTTTTGTCTTGTCTGTCTGAATTTTTTTAGACAGATCTATGCAGCCAAAAAAGATATTCTCTTATTCTTTAAGTGAGAAGAGTTACTTACCCCTTGAAAAAATTATTCCTCGTTGGGTGAGAAATGATAAGCCAATCATAAAAAGAAAATAGAAGATAAAAGCACCGGCCATTGCCAGGTTTGCATTTTGTTGTGGTTTAACGATGGGGTCCGTGTTTCCTATAAGCATATAGGGTCCCCAGAAATGTGGGTCGGCATTTTTTGTATTTAAGAAGTACTGTTTGGTATCTCGTAATGCCTCTGCTTTAGACTTTCCTTCGTTTAATTGGGAGTAGAAATGAACTGCAAAATCTGAGGCAAGCATATCATTAACAGACCATAGGTTTAATACCAGTGATCGAGCACCGGCATATTGAAGTGCTCGGCTAATCCCCATCACCCCGGTTCCCTGTATATATGAGCCTGATCCAGACTCACATGAATTGAGCATAATCATTTCATTGCTCAGATCAAGTTCAAACAGTTCATAGGCAAAAATTCGGTCATCGAAGGTGCTGTCCTGACCAGCATGGTTTTTGCTGAAATAGACGGTTGAAAACATAGGGTCGCGATCCGAGACCTCACTATGGGTAGCGAGGTGGATGATTTGAGAATTTGGTGCGGTCTGCTGAAAAGTAGATTTTGTTGATTGCTCATTTATATAAGTCTCATTTTGGGACAAATGAGTGAGTTTGGTTGCAATCTGATTGACTTCTGACTGGGCATAGGGAAGAGGAACTAACGATGGGTTTCGATAGTTGCTAAAGTCAGAAATCCCGTAGCCAGTATAATTTATAGGATTTTGTGAGGGAGACGACGTATTTGGATTGGTAAACTCTTCGAGAGTTGTAAGGTATTGGGTGTTAAATTTTTCAATAGCGTAGGTTACTTCTCCATAGCTATAACTGGTAGATGGACTTTCGAGCGGTAGAATATCTAATGGTAACTGATAGAAATAGCTATCCGGGACAAGAGTTATTTGTTCAATTCGGTCCGGAATCTCCTGGAGTTCTAAGAGTGAGGATATCTTGTGAAGAGAAATGAGGTCTGTTTCACCAGTCGAAATTTGTTCAACGGTAGATGTAAATAAATCCCTAAGCTCGTTATTGAGTGTTATGGTATCTAAGGTAACATCAGATCGGGATATTTTGGCAATATAAAATTGATCATTAAGCTCGGTAATATGAAATAACAGTTCTTTAGCTGACAGCTTGTTTTGAACATCTCGAATAGAGGTGGGATTGAGGTCAATATTCTTGGTTAGCTTACGATCATATTTACGCTTCTTGGTATTAAGCTGATTAATCTGTTGGCGAAGTTGAAACTGTTGACCCTCAGAAGCGGTAAGAAGCTTTTTTCGAACCGCATCAAGTTGGTTTGTTAACTGTTTATATTCGGTTAGTTCGGATTCATTAAGCAGACTTGATTTAACCAAAGGATTCTGATAGAGCGAAGCATCGTTGATTGTTTTAAGCTGATCCAGTTTTTCAACGGCCTTGCCAGGCTTATTGGTGGCGATATAAATAGAAGCAGCAAGTTCAAAGGCATCAAGGTACTCGTCTTCAACATGCCAAAAGCCGGACTTTAAATCAGTGCTTCCTTGGGCACGGACTACAACTTGATTGAGGGCCGGTTCAAGGATTTTTAGCGCTTTATTTTTACTACCTGTTTCAGTTAAATATTCTGCCTCTACCGTTTTGGCTTTAATGATTTGCTGAAATTCGAGAGTGTTAAGATTAAGAGATTTAAATTTCCGGATATTTTTATTAGCAGTATTTAAGTCACCAGTTTTAATATTTACTAAAGATTTATTTACAATTGCATCTATATAATTAGGACTATTTTGATCAGGAGTTAGTTTGATTATTTGGTTATGTTTTTTAAGTGCTTCTAAAAAGAGATTCTGTTCTTCGTAAGTATCAGCTTGGTCTTTTAGAAGGTCGATGTAATACTTAGCATTACTTTTACTATTTAATATTTCCTTAGCTTTAGCAAAATAATTATGTGCTTGTTTGTAATTCTTTTTAAATTTTGCGTAAAATGAACCGTAAAGAGTGAATATTTTACCGAGTTGCTCTCTTTTATTTTTTTCTTGTGCTAAATCTTCGGCTTTATTTAAATATCTAAGAGCATTGTCAAAATCTTTATTTGATCTGTAAAAAATGAATAGATTGTTAAAAACACTTAATTGGTGAGAGTAATTATTATTTTTTTTTGCTGTTTCTAAAGCTTGTAATTGTAGGTCTAAATATTTGTCATAATTTCCTAACCTATAATAAGCTAAGGCTAAATTATTATATAGGGATGATTTAGAAATGTTAATATTATTTTTAATAACATCATTAAGTACTTGTTCATAAATTTCTTTTGCTTTTTTAATTTTACCTATGCTATAAAGATAAACTCCTTGTAATTGTCTCGTTTGAATTCGTTCTTCTTCTTTTTCAAGATAATTAGTGAGTGGTAAAGAGTGTTGACGGACGATTTTTAAGCTTCGATCATAGTATCCCAGCCGGTACATAGAATAGTCAAGATACTGATAGAGCTTAAGTTTTAAGTTCGAATTAGGAAAGAGACTGTCACTTAAAAGGGGGTTAAATATATCAGTAGTTTTACTATAGTCATACTTCAGATACAAAGCCCTTAAATACGAAGCATGATAGAGAGCAGAATAAAGAGTATTAGATGAGTTTCCTCGACTTGACCAGTTGTCTAAAATTCGACTAGTGTATGAATCTTTTAGTTGTTTGTGTGCTCGGTAGAGAAGAAAGAGGTGAGGTAAACTAAATGATTCATTTTGAATGATATCATCCCCGATCGTTTCATCTTTTATAATGTTTTGGGCAAGTAATTCATAATTGAAGCTTGCTTGGCCACCCTCCCAACTGAATGAGGATGTGAATTGTTGATACAGGGTTGTTCTATCTTTTTCGGTGACTAAGAGTAGGTCAATAAAAAGCTTGTTAGAACCCGTTTTAAAGACAATTTTTTCGAGCTGCTGGCTGTAAGTTGGTTCAATACTTTCAAAAAGTTTTAGAACTTCATTACTCTTGTCTCCTTTTTGGACTGATTGCTCAACGGATTCTTTGATTTTGGGATGTTCAGAAACTAATACTGTTAACGCCCAAAGGTTTTCCTCGATATTTCTCTCCTGATCAATATTTTGGATATAGTGATTAGCTTGAGCCTGTGATTGTTGGACTAAATTACTATCGGCCGATGCACTGAATTGTAGAAAACCTAATAGTAAAAGTAGATACATATCCTAAAGTTAGGACTGAGGTTAATAGTCTAAGGATAATCAAAGCTATTATATTTAAATAGAAAATCCATAACAAAGTAAATTAGTTAAGGCTTTGCTTACTCGGGACGATCAACAATGGGATCCATAGTAGATTCAGAGCCAAAGTCAGGATTTTCGACCGTGGGAGTAGGTTGCTCGGGCTGCTGGTCGATGCCAGAATCGGTGACCGAAGCGCAGCTGGTGAACAGTGCAACAGAAAAGATGATAGCCAAGAGTTTGTGAGTAAAAGATTTCATAATAGAGAGAGTTTTGAATTAAGAGAGAATATTGGGAAAAAGGCTTTGCTTACTCAGGACGATCAACAATGGGATCCATAGTAGATTCAGAGCCAAAGTCAGGATTTTCGATTGTAGGTGTAGGTTGCTCGGGCTGCTGGTCGATGCCAGAATCGGTGATCGAAGCACAGCCGGTGAACAGTGCAACAGAAAAGATGATAGCCAAGAGTTTGTGAGTAAAAGATTTCATAATAGAGAGAGTTTTGAATTAAGAGAGAATATTGGGAAAAAGGCTTTGCTTACTCAGGACGATCAACAATGGGATCCATAGTAGATTCAGAGCCAAAGTCAGGATTTTCGATTGTAGATGTAGGTTGCTCGGGCTGCTGGTCGATGCCAGAATCGGTGACCGAAGCACAGCCGGTGAACAGTGCAACAGAAAAGATGATAGCTAAGAGTTTGTGAGTAAAAGATTTCATAATTGGTAGGTTTTTAGATTAAGGTAAATGTTGTAACGTTTTGATTATGTGCATGCGGCAAACGCTATATCAGCGCTCTTTGAACATACTGATAGTTGATTACAAGAGTACTCAAACTTTGATTTGTTACAAAATAAGCTGCGTTTATTCGCCACAGTGTATATTATTATTTTGTAACAAAAGTATATTATAATTTAAATTTTAATATTTAAGTATATTCAACTCCTGATTACAAGAGTATTTTTACTTTATTTGTTACAAAATATTATTATTCTAAATAAATATTATTTATCACTAATTAAAATAACTTCAATATTACACTATATTATAATATTTGCATGCTTCTTCAATAATTATATATTAGTGAGCACAAATATTACGGACGGCTTTTTATGGTTGCATTTTCGTGAATAAGATGGTTCACTAAATTTAGGTTTACACACTACCTTGAGTAACTCCAGAGTTGATTATTCGGAATTAGTCTATGCTCTTCAGCAAAATAGGGAGGGAAAGGCTAATGAGCTTCTTAAAGAAGTGATGTATAGGTTGAAAGACTATTTACAGGTAGTGCTAAATGCGAATGAGAAAGATGCTGAAGAGTGTACGCAGCAAGCTTTTTTAAATGTGTATGAGCAGATTAAAAAGGATAATATCCGTAACGAAAAGTATATATTTAGTTACCTGATACGAGCTTGTAGGCATGAATATTTTCGTTATTCTAAAGAGCAACACCGCTTCAATAATCCGGTTGAGGATCACCAAGATCACTTGGTTGATCCGGCGGAGCAGTTTCAAAACCTGATGGACAAAGATCGACAGGCTATTTTAGAAGCCTGTCTTAAAGAGCTGCGTGATAAATCTCGAAGGTTCATTGAGTATTTTATTGATAAGCCGGATGCAACGACCAAGGAAGCTGCAGCCCACTTTGATATTTCAGGGGCTAATGTAAGGACCAAAAAGTCTCGCATTCTAAGTAGGTTACACCACTGTTTTAAGAGAAAGTGGAGACAGTAAGTGAGGCATATCTAAATTTTCAGCTGCTGTTTTGGTATATCTAAAAATAACCATTAAAAAGGTATTGTTATTCTTTGTCTTTGATGGCGTAAGTGTCAGTAAGGTATCCCAAGTGTTTCGTTGATAATGGAAGGGCTTCCACCCACGGTGGTTAAGCTATTTTACAATTTTACGATAGCCGTCACTTTTCATTGCGGTCGAAATCTTGTTTATTGCTATTCAAACAAAAAGTATTAACGGAGTTGATCGGAGAATAATTTACTTCTAACGGCAAGAGTATGATCTGATTAATTTATTTAATATGAGTCTTTTCCTGACAAAATATTTATAACTCAAATTTTTTACTGCTATGTGGCTAAATATTGATTCATTCGAGGAATATAAAGAAGTGTATAACGATAGCATCAAAAACCCCGAAAAGTTTTGGGAGCATGAAGCAGGAACGTTTTATTGGCGTGAACGGTGGGATGAAACACATAGTGGGAGTTTTGAAAAGGGCAATGTAAAATGGTTCGAAGGCGGTAAGATGAACATTACCGAAAACTGCTTGGATCGCCACCTGAATACTATCGGGAATAAAACGGCTTTTATTTTTGAGCCCAATCACCCAGACTCTTTTCGCCGGACGATCACCTACCGTCAGTTGCATGAAGATGTGTGTCGATTTGCGAATGTGCTCGAATCCAAGGGCATTGAAAAAGGCGATCGTGTTGCTATTTATATGGCGATGACGCCAGAGTTGATGATTGCCGCGTTGGCTTGTGCACGGATTGGAGCGGTGCACTCTATTGTTTTTGCGGGTTTTTCTGCCCAATCGTTAGCCGAACGCATTCAGGATTGTGATGCCAAAATGTTGATTACCAATGATGGTCTGCGTCGCGGTGAGAAACATGTTCCACTTAAAGATATTTCGGACGAAGCGCTGGAAGATTGTCCCACTGTAGAGAAGGTAATTGTTTGTCAGCGTACGAACCGTGATATCAACTGGGAGGAAGGACGTGACGAATGGTGGCACCTACTCATTCGCAATGCTTCCAAAGAACATGAAGCGGTAGAAATGGATGCTGAGGATCCGCTCTTTATTCTCTATACATCCGGTTCTACGGGGAAGCCCAAAGGACAAGTTCATACTTGTGGTGGCTATATGGTTTATACCAGCTATACCTTCCGCAATGTGTTCCAGGTTGAAGAAGATTCCGTGTACTGGTGTACGGCCGATGCGGGATGGATTACGGGACACTCCTACATTTTATATGGTCCGTTGTTGAATGGTGCCACAGGAATCATTTTTGAAGGTACTCCAACCTATCCCGACCCCGGTAGACTTTGGGAGGTTTGTGAGAAATATAACGTGACTCATTTCTATACATCGCCCACGGCTATCCGTGCGTTGATGAAAGAAGATATTGAGTATGTAAATAAGTATGACCTCAGTTCTTTGGAAGTTCTTGGTTCAGTAGGTGAGCCGATCAACGAAGAGGCTTGGCACTGGTACCATGATAAAATCGGCAATGGAAAATGTCCGATTGTAGATACTTGGTGGCAAACCGAAACAGGGGGCATTATGATTTCGCCACTTGCCGGAGTTACGCCAACAAAGCCCGGATTTGCTACGTTGCCGCTACCTGGTGTTGAGCCGGCCTTGATGGATGATGACGGGAAAGAAATTCAAGGCAATGGTGTGAAAGGAAATCTTGTGATTAAGCAGCCTTGGCCTGGGATGACACGCGGAATTTGGGGAAATCAGGAACGTTATATGGAAACCTATTTTGAAGGTTATCCTGGATTCTATTTTACTGGTGATGGTTGTCGTCGCGATGAAGATGGCTATTATCGTATTACCGGACGCGTCGATGATGTTCTTAATGTTTCGGGGCACCGGTTGGGTACGGCAGAAATCGAGAATGCTATTGACGAGCATCCCAAAGTAGTAGAAGCGGCTATTGTCGGGTATCCGCATGATGTAAAAGGAGAAGGGATTTTTGCTTTTATGACATGCGAGGAGGGGATTTCTGACCCGGAAGGATTTAAGAAGGAGATCCATGATCTGGTTTCTAAAATTATTAGCCCTATTGCCAAGCCGGATAAAATTCAGATTGTAGAGGGATTACCCAAAACACGGTCTGGAAAAATTATGCGACGTATCTTACGTAAGGTAGCAGCCGGAGAAACCGATGATATGGGGGACACGTCTACACTGCTCGATCCTACAGTGGTTGAGGAGATCATTGATGGAAAGGCCTATTAGGCTACAGTTTTTTAGTAACTAAATGTAAGCACCGTTGTTTGCGCAGCGGTGCTTTTTTATTGGGCAGAGATTTAAATCGGCAAAATATATCCCAAAATGAATACCAGCAGGCTAATTACGAGAAATATCAACCGAAAGCGGGTACGGATGATGACAGGGTGAAAGAATAGGCCATAGGTGAGGGGGTGATCAATGAGCCAATCGTAATAATGATGACGATGGGCTTCGCCCAATGCTACGGTAACATGGCCGTGCAGGATAGTGATCATAAAGGGAATGGAAAAGAGGGACGAGCCAATAAAAATAAGCGTTTGGTCTAATCCCAAAAAGTTAGCGATAAACCAATAGGGCCATGCAAAAAGAATAAAAAAGGGGACGCTCAGTATCCAGTTGATGATACTTATGCGTTTAAAATTTCTAGGAGTTAGTTCTTGGTTCATGGTTTTTGTCGGCTGATGGAGTAAATTGCACATCATTTTTGGAGTCTTTCTTCCAGATATGGAAGTACCAGTAAATAGGTGTGGCAACCCCAAATACTAAAAACATGACAACGCTCCATAAAATTCGCTTTTCCGTATCCAGCGATGAATTTTGAACAAGGTGGACGATATAAAAGACAAATAGCCCCAGCGAAAGTAAGATAGCAGGAAAGATATAAGGAAGTATATAGCCCAGATATGAAAAATACATCAAAGGCATTGCCGGTTCTTGAGTAAAGAACATGGAGAAGAAATTGAAAATGATAAGGCCAAGAATACTAACAGCAAAGAGCAGGGGCAGAAAGGTTAGTATCCCCAAAATAATTTTGCCGGGTTTATTTAAGTTCATAAATGCATTGTATCTAAATTTGGCTGGCAATGAGCATCTCTATTTCGCGGTAAGGCATATCGAATATTTTAGAAAGCGACTTTTTGGTGAGGTGTTTTTTATAGACATACGTACCGTTGCGCAGTGCTGTGTTGGTCCACAGACATTCCCGGATTCCTCCAGCATCCCCAATCGCAAGCAGATAGGGGACAATGACATTGTTCAACGCATAGGTTGCTGTACGAGCAACATTAGATGGAATATTGGGCACGCAGTAATGAATAACATCATGCTTTATGAAGGTAGGTTTGGAGTGTGTTGTGGACCGGCTGGTAGCAATACATCCCCCCTGATCTATCACCGTATCAACAATAACACTACCCGGTTTCATGGAGGTTACCATGGGGTCAGTAACCAGGCACGGGGCACGTTCGCCTTCGAACATAGCAGCCCCAATAACAACATCGGCCGATTGGATTGCCGACGATAAGTATTGATAGTTTGCAGTAGCCGTGATGATGCGACGGTCGAGGGCATTTTCGAGATGACGGAGTCGCGCCAAGTCATTATCCATTACAAAAACCTGTGCGCCATATCCGAGGGCTGTGCGTGCTGCATATTCGGCCGTGATACCAGCTCCCAAAATGAGTACCGTAGCCGGAGGGATGCCCGAAATACCTCCAAGCATAATACCCTGGCCACCTTCATTTTTCTCGAGATAGTGGGCCCCAATTTGTACCGACATTGATCCGGTAATCTCGTGCATCATGCGCACAATGGGGAACTCTTTGTCATCACCTTTAATAAATTCAAAGCCAATAGCAGTGATATTTTTTTGGATCAGGAGATCAATAAATTCTTCTGTAGCGTTGCCGAGATGCAGCGCAGAAAGTAATGTTTGATCCTGCTCGAGAAGCTCCAGTTCTGATTTTGAAGGTGGAGCTACTTTAACGATCATATCTGATTTCTGATAGACTTCATCAATATTAAAGGCTATTTCAGCACCGGCATCGGCAAATTCATCATCCGTAAAATTTGCTTCTTCTCCGGCATCTTGTTCAACAAAAACCTCGTGACCATTGGCTGTTAATACGGATACTCCTCCCGGCGTTAAACATAATCGTCGTTCGTCGTTGGAGACTTCCTTTGGGACCCCTATCTTTAAGGAAATATTGGATTCCGATTTCATCAGCCGTTTTTCCAGCGTCTGAATGCCAATTTGTTCTGTTTCCAGGGGATTAATATCCATATTGAACTGTTTAGGAATAAGGATTAACGGTTAATTTAATTTACCTGTTGGCAGTAAGCAAAAAGACAATTAAAGTTTAAATCTTTTATTTAGACCCGCAGGGTTTTACAAAGGTTTCGAAATGCATTGAATAAGTGGTTCTTTGAGAAACTTTGCGGGTCTGAACGTATTAAATAATTTTGATAATGAGTATACGCCCGAAAAAAAGTTTAGGACAGCATTTCTTAACCGATGAAAATATTATCCAAAAGATTGCAGATGCCATTCCTGCGGATGAAGGAGAGCGTGTTATTGAGATCGGTCCCGGGACGGGGGCATTGACAGGAGCGTTGTTAGATCGTTTTGAAGATCTGGTTGCCGTGGAGCTGGACCAGCGGGCGATAGAGGTATTGGAGCAAAAATTTGATGATTTGGAAATCCATCACGAAAACGTGTTGGATGTTAATTGGGAGGAGTTATCTATCGGAAAAGAGAAAACGCATGTGGTAGGGAATCTGCCCTATTACATTACCAGCCAGATCTTGTTTTCGCTTCTTGAAAACCGTCACTTGTTGACTGATGCCTTGCTGATGATGCAGAAAGAGGTAGCTGAGCGGTTAGTGTCTGATATCCGAACGAAAGATTACGGCATTCTCAGTGTTCAGACGCAGCTGATGTGTACCCCCGAAATTCTGTTCCCCGTATCACGACACTGTTTTAGCCCGCAGCCCAATGTGGAAAGTGCCATCGTAAAGCTGACTTTCGATAAAGGAGCACTAAACTGTTCGGATAAAAATTTGAAGACGGTAGTTCGGACGGCTTTTAATCAGCGGCGTAAAAAGTTGAGTAATGCGCTAAAGCCAGTGGTTAGTAAAGATAAGCAGCCCAGTGGTTTTGACTTTGACAAACGAGCCGAGGCCTGGGAGCCATCCGAATATGAAAAGTTGACAGCACGTCTGGTTGATGATGGCATTTTGACCTGAAATTTCGACTACCAGAAAATCAGTTTTCAGTGATAAACATTAAGATTGGTTTATCTGAGCCTATTTAAAGCTTTATACCCGTCTTTTGTAATTAATTTCCCCTCTCCAAAAAGTTTGGTACAAAACTTGCTCACCTTATACCCTGTTGATCTGGAGCGATTTTGACAGGAAGATTTTCAAAAGTATTTGTAGCAGCTTTGCTGCATTCAAGAATTTTAAACTTCAACTAATAACTTAAAATTAGGAGTCATACTTATGGCTAAATCTAAAATTAAACCGTTAAGCGATCGTGTTCTGGTTCAGCCAGCACCTGCGGAAGAGAAGACTGAATCTGGAATCATTATTCCTGATTCTGCAAAAGAAAAACCTCAGGAAGGAACTGTAGTTGCTGCAGGTCCTGGCAAGGTAGAAAACGGTAACAAGATTGATATGTCGGTAGCAGAAGGCGACAAAGTGCTTTATGGAAAGTATTCTGGCACTGAAGTTACGCTGGATGGCGAAGAGTATCTGATTATGCGAGAATCCGACATTCTTGGAATCGTTGACTAAAGCAATTCTTTCAACATTTTTTCAAACAACAACTCAAAAAAATTAAATAGGCAATTATGTCTGCAAAATTAGTTCATTACGATATGGAAGCGCGCGATGCTCTCAAGCAGGGCGTTGACAAGCTTGCGAATGCTGTCAAGGTTACCTTGGGACCGCGTGGACGAAACGTAGTAATCGAAAAATCATTTGGTGCACCAACGGTAACGAAAGATGGTGTTACTGTAGCAAAAGAGATTGAGCTGTCCAACAAGCGACAAAATATGGGTGCTCAGATGGTGAAGGAAGTTGCTTCCAAAACCAGTGACAATGCCGGTGACGGTACAACAACGGCTACCGTTCTTGCTCAGTCTATTATCCAAACGGGACTGAAGAACGTTACAGCCGGTGCTAACCCAATGGAACTTAAGCGAGGCATCGACAAAGCTGTAAAAGCTATTGTTGCTGAACTCCGCAACATGACGAAGCCCGTTGGTGATAGCCTTGAAAGTATTAAGCAAATTGGTACTATTTCTGCAAATGGTGACGAAGAAATTGGTCAGAACATTGCGGATGCAATGGAAAAAGTTGGCCAAGACGGTGTTATCACTGTTGAAGAAGCCAAAGGTACTGAAACTTACCTCGAAACGGTTGAAGGTATGCAGTTCGACCGCGGATATCTGTCACCTTATTTTGTGACTGATTCCGAGAATATGGTAGCAGAAATGGAAGAACCTTACATCCTGATCTTCGACAAGAAGATTAGCAACATGAAGGATCTGCTGCCTATCCTTGAAAAAGTAATTCAAACCGGTAAGCCGCTGCTTATCATCGCTGAAGATATTGAAGGCGAAGCACTGGCTACATTGGTTGTTAACAAGCTGCGCGGATCGCTCAAGATTGCAGCTGTTAAGGCGCCCGGATTTGGTGATCGTCGTAAGCAGATGTTGGAAGACATCGCGATCTTGACAGACGGTACCGTTATTTCTGAAGAGCGTGGATACAAGCTTGAAAATGCTACGCTTGATTTCTTAGGTACTGCTGATCGCGTCAACATCACTAAAGACGATACAACTATCGTTGGCGGACAAGGACAAGACGACGATATTAAAGCGCGTGTAAATCAGATTAAGGGACAAATTGAGTCCAGCACTTCTGATTATGATCGTGAAAAACTGCAAGAGCGCTTAGCTAAATTGAGCGGCGGTGTTGCAGTACTCAACATTGGAGCTGCTTCTGAAGTAGAAATGAAAGAGAAGAAAGCCCGTGTTGAAGACGCACTTCACGCTACTCGTGCCGCTGTAGAAGAAGGTATCGTAGCTGGTGGTGGCGTTGCGTTGCTCCGTGCTCGTAAAGCACTTGAAAGCCTCGAAGCTGATAATAATGATCAGAAAGTAGGCTTCGATATTGTAAGCCGTGCACTTGAAGCACCACTGCGATGCATTGCTAACAATGCCGGTGCTGAAGGTTCTATCGTTGTACAGAAAGTGCTTGAAGGAAAAGACGGATTCGGCTACAATGCTCGTACTGAGAAGTATGAAGATCTTATTGAGGCCGGTGTAATTGATCCTACAAAAGTAACACGTACTGCACTTGAAAATGCAGCTTCTGTTGCTGGATTAATGTTGACAACCGAAGCACTCATCTCTGACAAGCCTTCTGAAGGCGACGATGATGATGACGGACCTGCTGGCGGCGGTGGAATGCCCGGCGGCGGTATGGGAGGCGGTATGCCCGGCGGAATGGGCGGAATGGGTGGCATGATGTAAGCCAACCGTTCTTGACAAACCGTCTTTCTTAAGACGATTTAAAGCCTCGTTTGCCTTTTGGCAAGCGGGGCTTTTTTATTTGAGCTGTTTTTGTCATGCCTTTCGTATTACTTATCCAAAGAATAATACCAAAAGAATAGGGTGATGAAATATTTAATTAAGAGAACTGATAATAGCCTAATTTTAGTATTAATATGTGCAGTTGGATTGTTTATTAGTAGCTGTGCATCTACTCAAAAAGCAGGGATACCTATATCATGGCAAAATAATTTTGATTGGGAAAACTATAATAGTGCAGAAGTTACAGAGACCGAGCATGTTATTGTGCAAAACAAAACGGATATTCTTATTTATGATGCTAAAACAGGACAAGAAGTTTTTAGCGATATAAAAGAGAAAAAAGGATTGCTGGGGCAGTTCGGCGATCACCTAAAAGAGCAGGCGCTGGGGGGGCTTTCAACTAAAAATAATGTCGAGATTAAGTACTGGCACTATACGCTTCCCGATTCAAAAGTATTGTTATTGTTTGATCGTTCCGATGATGAAGGAGGGGTTCGGGCTATCGATCTGGAATCAGGTAGGGAGCTTTGGAACAACCAAAATTTACAATGGAATCTTGAGGAGTATCGGAATCTGGCAGAAGGGATTACGGAATTAGCGGCGAAAGTATCGCTTGGCAGTGGTGCTACGGCTGGTATTGCATCTGAAGTATTATTACAGACCCGGGCCATTCAAAGTATGATCATGGAAGTTCCTGAAAAGGACGCATTTTTGTTTAGAACAGTAGATGGCGCTTTGCATCTGCTTAATTCGAAAACTGGCAGTTTGTTATGGAAAACAGGTCAATTTAGCAGTACCGGGGTAGCTGCCGTTCAATATCTTAAACAGAGTGATGATTTATTAGTAGCCGGGGATATGGGGAACCTGAAGGACCTTATTAAGACGATAGATTCAAACGAAACGGTAAAGCAGTTACATCGTATTGATGCCGAGAGTGGAGCAATGAAATGGGCTTCAAAATATAAGGGACGTGAAGATCAGTTAGCATATTTGGAGTTACGGGACCAATTAGCTTTGCTTTATTTTAGTGGTGGCTCACTGGAATTTTTTAATGTAAAAGACGGGACGCGCCTATTTGGAACACGTGATGAATTTGGGATGGGAGATGCCAAAGTTGCCAGTGCTGTATCATCAACCAATACCTTAGAAACAGTTAAAACGGCCATGCCGGTTATTGACGGAAATGAGGTTTATGCTATTAACCCAACGGGGAAGATGAATTCTTTTGCCCTGGATGATAAAGTGGTCACCAAATTTAATTACAAAACCGGTGAACTCCTGTGGACGTCACCGGTCCTTGAAAAGACCCCTGATGTACATGATATCCACCTGACCAATAAATCCGTTATTATTACGATTCCCGGTGGAGGAAATGTCGTTGGGGGATCTAAACAAGCCGGCTTATATGCTTTTGATAAAGAATCGGGTAAGCCGCATTGGCATTTTGGTGATCAGTTAGGGAAAAAATATATTCCGAATATGTTGCCGGTTGAAAGCCATATATGGACGGGGGGCGATAATGCATTGTATAAATTGAATATGGAAAATGGTGAGTTGATAACTGATCACCAGTTTGATGAATATGATCTGGGTAATATCAGTGTGATTCAGAAAACAGCCCGGAACGAGCTTGCTCTCATTGGCTCAAAGGGAATGGGGTTGTTAGACAGTGAAATGCCCGATTCGGTCTATTATGGCGATATTGATGGTCGTGTTAGAGACTGGGTGGGCAATGATAGCAGATTGTTAATAAAAGGTGAAAAAGTACTATCCAGCCGCGAAACGTTATATGTTTTCGATTTAAATGATAACACACTTATTACAGATTTGACCTTAACGTTCCCAAGTAAAAAAGTATATGGAGATTTGGCTGCCCGTGGTTATATCGCGGTTGATAATTTTAGAAAAGTGCTAACAATTAATGAGAATGGGATAAAGGCGTTTCAGCTGTAAGAAGAATTTTAGTATAAATATAAGTTGGGAGTCCCCGGTTGGTTGGCGGAAACTTTTTTATTAGAAATGATGCAAAAGCTATTTGTCTTATTTCTAAATGCAAAATAGCTCTTAATTTATGCTGTTACTTGTATAAGGTGAGGATGATAGGTTGGAGGTCCCCACTTTGGAAGCGATTCCAGACTTTTCTTACTGTTTAAGCTCAATCGTAATATTAGTATATATCTCATTCTTTAATTGATTGGATCAAATGTCATCTTTTATGATATTGGATGAATTGTTAACTGCTTTTATGAGCGAGAGTTAAATGGATATACGCTCTTTTAAAACAAAATGAATTAATGTTTTATGCTCCTTGAACCCATTGATTGGGCCATTATTGGTGCCTATTTAGTGTTTTCTTTGATCATCGGTGTGTGGGTAATGCGCAAAGCCGGTAAGAACTCAGAGCAGTTTTTTGCAGCGGGTAAAAATATGCCGTGGTGGCTGTTGGGAATTTCAATGGTAGCGACCACCTTTTCTACAGATACCCCAAACTTGGTATCCAACATTGTTCGTACAGATGGTGTTGTTGGTAACTGGGTCTGGTGGGCTTTTTTGCTTACGGGAATGCTCACCGTATTTGTATACGCCAATCTTTGGAAGCGATCTGGAGTACTTACGGACGTAGAGTTTTATGAGCTTCGCTACAGCGGTAAGATGGCAGCATTTCTGCGTGGATTTCGCGCTATATATCTTGGCTTTATTTTCAACGTCGTGGTGATAGCCACGGTATCTCTTGCGGCTATTAAAATTAGCGGTGTGTTAATGGGATTATCGCCGGTGCAAACGGTCGTTATTGCAGGTGCAGTCACTGTGGTTTATAGTTCACTGGGTGGGCTGCGCGGAGTATTGCTCACAGATTTCTTCCAGTTTTTCTTGGCCATTGGAGGAAGTCTTATTGCTGCTTATGTAGCATTGGATCATCCCCAGGTCGGTGGACTTGAAGGACTGCTTTCTCACAAAGAAGTAGTAAGTCAGCTTAATATTCTGCCTGATTTTTCTGATCCATCGCAAGCTATCGGTATTTTTCTGATTCCGCTGCTGGTACAGTGGTGGAGCGTTTATTATCCCGGCGCAGAACCCGGGGGCGGGGGATATATTGCTCAGCGTATGTTTGCAGCCAAGGATGAAAACAACTCCATTGCAGCGGTCTTCTTTTTCAATGCTGCACACTACGCCCTGCGTCCATGGCCGTGGATTATAGTTGGGTTAGCTTCTATCATTGTTTTCCCTGATGTGGCTTCTATGCAGGAGGCTTTTCCGGATGCTGCAAATGTAGCCGATGATGACATGGGATATCCGGCCATGCTCACTTTTATCCCCACAGGATGGCTTGGATTGGTCGTAGCTTCACTAACAGCAGCTTATATGTCAACGATTTCAACCCACTTAAACTGGGGATCTTCGTATCTGGTTAATGATTTTTATAAGCGATTTATTCGTCCCGAAAGTTCTGAAAAGGAACTGGTTCAGGTGGGAAGAATTTCAACGGTTGTACTGATGATTGTAGCCGGTGCACTGGCACTGGCGTTGCAAAATGCGTTGGAAAGTTTTCAGATTATCCTGCAGATTGGAGCGGGCACGGGCTTGTTGTTTATCCTGCGCTGGTTCTGGTGGCGCATTAATGCGGGAAGCGAAATTGCGGCCATGTTTATAGCATTTGCCGTGGCACTCTATTTTCAGTTTGCGCATGCTCATACAGGGTTGCCTGAAGTTACTGGTTGGGAAGAATTAATTATCGGGGTGATTGTCACGACTATTGGTTGGCTGGCTGTTACCTTTGCTACGCGTCCCACCGATAAAGAAACGCTTATTAACTTTTGTAAGGTGGCTCGTCCCGGCGGACCCGGTTGGCAAAAAGTTATTGAGCAAGCTCGTGATGAAGGGAAAGATACCGAGCCGCTCGAAGATGAAGCCTGGCGCGTTCCCCAGGGTCTGCTTTGTATGGTGTTAGCCTGTATTGCCGTGTACGGCGCGCTCTTTGCCACCGGCTACTGGATTTATGGCAAGTGGGTGTTGGCTTCTGTTATTACTATGGTAGCACTTACGGCATCTGTGCTGCTCTACAAGGCGTGGCGCAAACTGATTAAAATTCAGCCGGATGAAGAACTTTTCAAAGAAGAGGGGCAGATTGAGGAATAGTGCTCTCCTGTGTTTGGGGATATTCTTGCTATCCGCCTTTTCAGAGGTTATTGCACAGGATACGTTAAAAGTTGTTTCTTACAATATTTTCAATGCCCAGCATCCCGACAACAGGGGAGAAAGTACCTTGGCTGATATTACCGATTTTATCTCAGAAGTAGATCCTGATTTTGTAGCCCTGCAAGAAGTGGATAGCGCTACGCACCGCCTTGCAAAACTAAATGGGGGACGCTATTTCAGTTTGGCAGATAGCCTGGCTAAGCGTACCGAAATGCATGCCACTTTTGGTAAGGCGCTCGATTTTGATGGAGGAGGGTACGGCATTGCGGTGTTGAGTCGCAAGCCTATAAACACTCAAAAAGTTCAGCTGCCCAACCCCAAAGCCGGAGAACCTCGCGTACTGCTTACCGCTAAATTTAGTGCCGATTCAGGAAACTCTCTCGTTTTTGCTGCCACTCATTTCGATCATCAGTATCAAGAGAATCGTCTGCAGCAGGTAGAAGCTATCCATAAACTTCTCCGGGAAAAGAAAGAATTACCGGTAATCTTGGCCGGGGATTTTAACTTTGAGCCGAGCTCTGAGGAGTATGACATGATGCAGGAATATTGGAGGGATACCGCTATAGAGGCAGTGAACGCCCCGGCTTTTACCTATCCTGCTAACGATCCGGCCCGTCGCATTGATTACGTTTTTGTCTCACCTTCTCAACGATGGGAGGTACTGTCACACCGAACGCCTAACCTGCCTTATTCCGATCATCTGCCGGTTGTAACGCGCTTAGTCTTACATAAATAGTCAACTTTAACCGTTCTGCTTCTTCCAGTAGAACGGATATTAATATTCGTGATTTTTTCTTTCGTGTGACTTTTCCGCCTACACCAATATTTTAAGGATACAGCCAGATGACCACTTAGGCGGCAAAAAATCCCTGTAAAACTGTAAGGTTTATCCCCACAAGCGGTCTTACTAATAACCGATCAGGAGAGCAAAACTGGTCTATGCTAAATATCAGCGTAATAAGAGAGGTAAATATGTCTATTAAATACGCATTATATCCCAATCACTTAACCGACGATCCCGATGATCATCTGGCTATTGTTCAGGATCAAAAAAGTCGAACCATCGAGGATATCATTGATATAATGATTAGTCGTGGATCTACAGTGACAAAAGCCGATGCACTATCTGTCATAGAGGAGTATGAATCAGCTATTGAGAAAGTACTTAGAGACGGGGACAGCATTAAAACTCCGCTGATACGTATCAGGGCCTCGATACAAGGGGTATTCAAAGATGAATTAGATCCATTCGATCCAGAACGTCACTCTGTAAGCTTGAATGTAAATGCCGGAGCACGCATCAGACAAATTGCTGATGACATATCCGCAGAGCGTGTTCCGTCCACTCTTCCCAAGCCTTCTCCGCAGACATGTAAAGATATAGCTTCGGGTACCACTAATGAGACACTCACCCCGGGTGGCGTTGGTGAACTGCGGGGCAGTCGCCTGAAGGTAGATCCCGATGATAGCAACCAGGGCGTGTTTTTCATCGCTTCCGATGGTTCCAGAACGCGGGCCGAAGTCTATATCCGCACCAAGCCCTCTAATCTTATGTTTATGATTCCCGACACGCTGACCAGCGGCAGCTACCACATAGAAGTCTTTGCCGCTGTAAAGAACTCGTCGAAAATACGCAGTTCAAAACTCAATGACGCCTTAGTAGTTCTATAAGCTCTTTATGCAATGTGATGGAGATATACTTGCCACACCATGTTCGTCCGGTAGCAAAGAGTAGCTACTCAATCAGTGGAAGTAAAATAGGTATGAACTGGTGCTTCCCATGAAAGGATTTATTTACCTCCCATAGGAGGATACGATCACCTCTTATAGGAGGTGAATATTGCCTCCCCTAAGAGGAAGGACGTTCCCACAGGTGGAGGATAGCAAATCCTTTTGTCAGAGTGATCCAAGTGTAGCCTTGTCAGGCGTGATCTGCGTAAGCTTATGCTAATTGTGTTTGCAGTATTCCAACCATCTGCCGATTATAGCCACAGTTATAGATTACCCTTGAATAAGGTTTTATGCCTGGACAACTTTTCGAAGTCCTTTTGAAATCAATATCAGGAATTATGAGAAAAATATTACTCATTAGTATAGTTTTTCTTTGTGCAGCTCCATTGTGTGCTCAGGATGTTGAAACTTCCGGCAACCCGGTATTTGAGGGGTGGTATGCCGATCCCGAGGGCGCTGTGTTTGGTGATAAGTACTGGATCTTTCCCACCTTTTCGGCTCCTTATGCGGAGCAGGTTTTTATGGATGCCTTCTCGTCTCCGGATCTGGTTAACTGGCAGAAGCATGAACGAATTATTGATACGGCTGCCGTGGCCTGGGCTGACAGTGCCATGTGGGCGCCGTCAATTATCCAGAAAGATGATAAGTATTTTCTCTTTTTTGCCGCAAATGATATTCAAAAAGATGAGCAGATGGGGGGAATAGGTATTGGGGTTTCGGATGAACCCGGAGGCCCCTATAAAGATCACCTGGGAGAACCGTTGCTGGGCAAATTTCATAATGGTGCGCAACCCATCGATCAGTTTGTGTTTGAGGATAAGGACGGGCAGCACTACATGATTTATGGGGGATGGGGCCACTGCAACATCACAAAACTCAATGATGATTTTACGGGTTTTGAACCTTTTGAGGATGGTACGGTATTTAAGGAAATAACACCGGAAGGATATGTGGAAGGATCGTTTATGTTTACCCGAAACGATAAATACTACTTTATGTGGTCCGAAGGCGGGTGGGGTGGTCCCGATTACCGCGTAGCCTATGCCATGGCCGATTCGCCACTGGGGCCTTTCGAGCGTATTGGTGTGGTGCTCGAGCAAGATTCATCGGTAGCTACCGGTGCCGGACATCATTCCGTAATTGAAGTGCCAGAGAAAGAGGAATGGTATATTGTTTATCATCGCCGGCCGCTGGGTGAAACAGATGCCAACCACCGGGTAACCAGTATCGATAAGATGACCTTCGATGAAGATGGGTATATTGAACCGGTAACTATTACGTTTGAGGGCGTAGAACAACAGCGTTTGGAGCAGGATAAATGATCTGAACTTCAAGCTGTGAGATTGTATAAAGTCATCCCGAATTCAGAGCTGGAATGGTGCGAATCTACCGAATGCTGGGGGTAGCCATTAACTGAATAGTCCGAGCAGACACTCGAACTATTGGAACTAATGATTTAAAAAATGGGGGTTTGGGGCGAATCGCGGGAAAGAATCTCGTAAAAGCAATGCACGGTTTAGAGCAATAATTAGGTTATTAATTCTAAAAAGAAATATATCTACGATTCCCCCAACAGTTTTTTCGTCTATTTTTTGCTGACAAAAAATGGACAACAACATATTGAGTATTGTTATAGCGTTTAAGCGTAATGTTAGGTTCTGATTTATCTGAAAATGTTATAGGAGATGCTAAATTAAGGCCCACTTCCAGACTATGTAGGCTGAATACAGGATGACACAAAGATCGCTTTTTAACTACTTAATCTTTCAGAATTAACTATTCTGCTGTTTTTCCTTCTCACTCATCACCCAGTTAATGAACATAAACTCCAACCCGGCGGCCTCGTATCCATCCCAGTCTTTGATCATCTCCTGAAAGTCTTCCTCGCTGGTATTATCGGGATCGCCGCCGTAGTTCAGGATAATCCATCGGCGGTGCCCCTTTTCTTTGCCCTTCTTTTTGTTGCTGGGGAATACCGCATCGGGACGCTCGCGGAAGAGCATCAGCTGCTGGGCCGAGGTGGGGCCTACGCCGCGCACGTTTGAGATGGTATCATAAAATTCATCCGGTGCACACGTTTCCAAATGCTGCAGATCCTGCTCCCCGGAAAGCAGGTCTTCGGCAAAACCGATGATGAATTCTCCTTTTCGCTTCGTGGGACCGGGATCGAGTTGCCGGATACTCATGGGGGTGGCCTTAATAAGCTGATGGGGCCGTGGCCAGGCCGGGATATTTTCTGATCCGGTATTGATAAGCGAGCCATAGCTTTTGCGCACATTATAAACCATCTTTTTAGCGGTGGGTTTATGCGAAAGCCGCATCTGTATAATGCGATTGATCGTATCCTCAAAAAGGTTGGCCCGGGCCATGCGTTTGAATCCATAGTACTCGCTGAGTAGCGGACCTAATACGGGATCGTCCCCCGCTTGATCATAGAAGGGGCGGAGGTCAATGTTGGTACCCAAAATACGGGCTAAGCTTTTGTTGGCCTGTTCAATTTCGTCTTTGCTTAGCGATTCCGAGCTTTCGAAGTGAAACTCGGGATTTTCCGGATCCCCATTAAAAAAAGTAGTAACCAAAACATCGCGATCGTCTAATGGAATGGGGCGGGTAAATCCGTCTTCAAAAATAAGTTCGGGATCGTGTTCGTGATCAAAATACTGGTCGATATCGAGGCAAAGAAACCAGTCGTGCGGCGGTGTTGATGTGAGGGTCCAGTTGCTCATAAACTTTTATGTGGTTGGTTCCAGGCTGTTACAGCTAAAAGGTTCAATCGGATATGAATGCTCAAATGTAAGCGATTTGTCATTGAGCAGGCTCATGTTATTTTAAAGGCCAGATTCTTATTCTGACCAATCAATTTTGATCTTAACATAAGACTTTTGCTATGAAAATATTAAGAATACCTGTTCTGTTGTTCCTGCTTTTGCTTGGAACTTCTTTTGCTGATGCCCAGGACGTACCGGATGACTTTGAATGGACGCCAACTGACATGGTTAGCCTTCCGGTGGTGGGCGAAACGGCTATCTCTCCAGATGGCCAGTATGTGGCATACTCGGTAAGAGAAACGCTGATGGAAGGTGAAAAATCGGAGTATCTAACACATATTTGGGTTGCTAAAACCGACGGTTCTATGAATCGGCAATTTACGCGGGGGCAGCAGTCGGTGGGAAGTCCTGCTTTTACGCCTGATGGAAAATATCTTTCTTTTACATCTACCCGGGATGGGGAAAAGCCTCAATTGTATCGTATGCCATTGGATGGCGGAGAAGCAGAGCAATTAACCCAAACCGAAAATGGTATTGCCCGTTATCAGTGGTCACCCGATGGAGATCGCATTGCCTATACGATGACCGATCCACCCACCGAAGAAGATAAGAAGCGGGAGAAAGAAAAACGCGATGTTATTTTGGTTGATGAAGATTACAAATTTTCCCGATTGTATGTCTATGATATTCAGGAGGATTCGTCTACCCAGTTGACGGTCGGTGAACAACATGTTTCGACCTTTGACTGGTCTCCGGATGGCGATCAGCTGGTGTATGATTATGGTCCTACGCCCAAGATAGATGACAATTTTGCTACCAAGGATATTGCGTTGGTTCCGGCCGATAGCGGGGCTGTTACAACATTGGTTGAACGAGAAGGGGTTGATGGCAATCCACATTTTACTCCCAATGGAGAAACTGTTGTCTTTACTTCGCACGGTGGTTCAAAAGAGCCCATTGGATTAAGCGATTTATATCGTGTTTCTGTTGATGGTCGTTCCATTGAAGCACTTCCCCAAACACCCGACCGTAATGCCAATATTGTGGATATTACTGAAGACAGTAGGTCGGTATTAATTTCTGAAAGTAACAGAACGGTGACTTCGTTGTATCGTGTTCCGGTATATTCAGATGACAATGTCGAGCGCCTTACTCCGGAAGATGGTGTGTATCGCAGTTTTTCTGCCTCAAACGGAAACCTCGCGTTTGGCTATGAAAACTCTGATACGCCCCGGGAGGTGTACCACTCATCTCTTGCGGATTTTGGAAAAGAACAGCTTTCCAGTGTGTATGAGGAAATGGATTTCCCCAAAATGGGTAAGACCGAGCTTGTTCAGTGGGAGTCAAAAGACGGTAAAGAGATTGAAGGCCTGTTGACCTACCCCGTTGATTATGAAGAAGGGGAAGAATATCCACTTATTTTGAATGTTCATGGCGGTCCGGCTGGTGTTTATAATCAACGTTTCACAGGAGCGGGATCTATTTATGCCCTGCAGTATTTTGCAGATCAAGGATACGCCATTTTACGACCTAATCCCCGGGGCAGTACGGGTTACGGCAAAGAATTTCGGTACGATAATTTCCAGGATTGGGGATTTGGCGACTACCAGGATCTCATAAGCGGCGTTGACAAGGTCATTGATATGGGCGTAGCAGATGCTGACCAACTGGTCGAAATGGGATGGAGTTATGGTGGTTATATGACCTCATTCATTGTTACAAAAACCGATCGTTTTAAGGCCGTAAGTATGGGGGCGGGATTGTCCAACCTGATCAGCATGACGGGAACGACCGATATTCCTACATACCTGAGAGCACACATGGGTGGAAACTGGTGGGAAGAAGGTTTGAAAGAAGTATATGAGCGCCATTCAGCTATCTATCATATGGACCAAGTGGAAACTCCCGTACAAATTATCCATGGTGCTGAAGATGATCGCGTACCACCATCACAGGGGAAAGAGTTTTACCGGGCATTGCAAGAGATTGATATTCCCACAGAGATGATCATGTATCCCCGAACACCGCATGGTCCACGGGAACCGAAGTTTACGGCCGATGTATCTGAGCGCATTCTAAAATGGTTTGACATGCATCTGAAACGTGGGGAATAAAATAGAGTAATTTAGAAATTTAAAGGTCTGGCGGTTTTTATTTCGCCAGGCCTTTTCTGTTTTCAGATGGGTGTAGTTCCATTAGCTTACTTAAATAAAAACGATGGATTTTCGTCTTGTTTTAATCGATCCCGATTGATCTTTTCTTGGTACATCCGCTCTACATCTTTGAGTGTATCGGTATCCTTGGGCGATAAATCCCAACGAATAGCCTTGAATCGAGGTAGTCGTAACGAGTATTTCGCCTTGGTGCGTTTGTTTTGCTGGATACCATCAAACTCCAGCTCCACTACAATTTTGGGGATAAGTCCAAGTGTGGGACCGTACTTTTCGACCGTCAGATCTTTGATACGCTCGTTCAGCCGTTTCATTTCTTTATCGGTATAACCGCCATAGGCTTTGCCAATAGGGATGAATTCTTCTTCGTAACGTTCGTCTTCGGCCACTCGAATACCCAAGGTGAAATCGGAATAATAGCCTCTCCGTTTACCGGATCCGGCATGAGCATACATCAGTACCGTGTCGAGCGTGCCGCCCGGCTTTTTAACTTTGAGCCACGATTTGCGACGTTCCCCGTACTCGTAGGTGCTGTCTTTCTTTTTGAGCATAAGTCCTTCGTTGCCATGGGCCAGTGCCCGACCAAAGAGCTTTTCGACGTGATTAGAATCCCGAACTTCAAGCTGGTTTGTAATAGGGATTTTATACTGATTGGATAGTTGCTCTAATAGTTGACGGCGCTCGATCAGCGTATGTTCAAAGGTAGGTTTATTTTGATGATAGAGCAGGTCGTAAGCAATAAACAGGACAGGATATTGCTCCAGCACTTTTTTACTTGGTTTCTTGCGTCCCATTCGCTTTTGTAGCAGTTGAAATGGCAGGATTTCATCATTCTTGAATACACATATTTCGCCATCCAGAACTAAATCCGGCGTATTCTTTTTCAAGAAGACCTGTTTAATCTCGGGAAATGAGTGCGTGACATTATTGAGATCCCGAGAATAAATTTCAACCTGTTGTCCGCTGACATGCACTTGTGCTCGCATGCCATCAAATTTTTCTTCGGCGATGTAATCATCAAGGTTTTTGACGGTACGACTTTCGATGGGCGAAGCCAGCATGAATGAGAGGGGATGAAATAGACGAAAAGAGGCTTCAGCCAGCCGATCGTTTTTACAAAGTACGGCCGTTTTGCCGATGCTGCCAGTAATCATGTGGGCATAGCGAACGGAATCCAGTTCTTTAGCAAAAGCCTGAGCCAAAGCCGATATCACGCTTTTAGTTTCGAAGCCGATCCGTAGTGAGCCCCGCGTCATGATCCGGATAAAAAACTTTATTTCGACTGGAGTCATTTGCCGCCACGCTTCACAAAGAATTTCTTGCTTATCATCCCGTGACGAAACTTGGTGGATATCTTCGTATAAGCTCTCTATTTGATGAAGAGTCAGTTGGTTGGGTTGACGTTTGGTACGTGCAGCTTCAATATTATTCATTAGCTTTTCGATAGCTTCCGAAGCACTGCCTAATGCTGTTTTACACGGTTTAAATACTTTTTCGTAATCTATTTCGCAGAAGTCGGCTGCGCAGGTAGAATAGGTATGGCTGCCTATTGTGGCTCGCTTTCCCGAGATGGATGAGAAAGCTCCTTCTCCTAAAAAACGAGCAGCCAGACGTAAATCCATATCTTCAAGAGAGCAAAAATAATCAGCACACAACGAAATTTTAGCATTGGTACTGCGCATTTCGTTGATCTGTTGGGCTGTCTCAGCAAGTTGTTGAAAAGATGAAATGTCTGTTTTTGTCATATTAATATTAAAAGCTTTTGAACTCTAAGGGCTTAAGGCATTAAGCCCTTACAATGAGTGCCATATTTTTTGCTAATCATCTTCTTCGATCTCCATATCTAAAAAGCGGGATTCAATATTTCGTTCGTTGAGGTAATGCCGGACAACATCAGCATTGGGGGTATGTGTAATATGCACTTTCTGAGGATTTAGTTCTTCGCATAGGCGTATCAGCTCAAAAAAGTCGAGATGGTCGGATAGTGGGATCAGTTTATGGACTGTTAGTTGGCTTCGCGTTGCTTCTCGGGTAGCCCATCCCGAACAGTAAGCAATGCGTTTGTTGCGGATGTTAGAAGCAAAGCCGTTGTTGAGGGTTGAATTCGTAGTGATAAGGATTTTTCCCTCACAAGTATCGCGATTGTAGGATTCATAATCTCCCAAGTTAATACCCGCCTCTTCGTATACATCACACATTTTATATCCCGCTCCGTGAATTTGCACTTTATGTCCAAGTGGAGCCAACAAGTGCATCACTTCCTGTGCTTTGCCAAGGTTATATGCCAGAAAAACAGGAGTACATTCGTCGCTCAGGGTATTGGCAGCAAACGAACGTATTTCCCGGCCGAGTTTTTTATAGGAGTCCCATTTGTAGATAGGTAGCCCAAAAGTAGCTTCGGTAATAAAATGATCGACTTGGTTGGGAATGGAAAATCCCTCTGAAGCGGGAGACGGCGGCGTGCGATAGTCGCCGGTGTATAGTACCGACCCTTCATCCGATTCTACGTACACCATTGCTGAACCTAAAATATGTCCGGCTGGATAGAGTGTAACTCGTGCTCCATCAGTTTCGATGGACTCTCCAAAATCCATAACCGTGGCATTACCTTTATAGCCGCGGCGCTGCATTAGTTTGAGCGTATTGGGGGAACAGTATACGCTGCTGTTGCGATTACGCGGCATGTGATCGGCATGAGCGTGCGAGATAAAGGTGTGTTGCGTGTTGGTGCCACTGTAGTCGAAGCCGATATTGAGATCCGGAAGCAGAATACCGTGATATCCCGCCTTGCTAATGTTCATGAAGGTGGTTGTCGTGTTATTACAAAATATGCCAAGAGTAATATCGCAAAGCCCACTGCCACCATTATGGCACCACTTCTTTTAATGATATCAGGTAGTTGCTTGCTGTTTTTAATGAGCTTTCGATTTTGCTTCCAGCGGACCAATTGAAGTCCGCCGATATATACAACCAATAAACTCCAAATACTGAAGAGGAGTTCAATCCAAGAGAAGGGAAAAAATGACAAGATTAATCCCGGCAGGATAAATAAAAATAGATATTTCAGAATGCGGATAAATAGGGTGGGCGGGTCTTCATTCTCTGCTGCCTCTTTTAGATATCTTGTAGCTTGTTCTTTTTTAAGGATGAGATAGCCGCCGCTTCCAATAAGTAGAAATGCTAAAACAGAATAACAGAGTGTAAACCACTTGAGGGCAAAGTTCGAAAAATCCATGGATAGAATTATTCGTTGGGCAGGTTTTCTTGTGCTATAGGCTCCTCTTCTTGAGGATATAGGATCGAGGCTACGACAGAGAGGGCAAGTGCTCCCACGACGAATGTCAGGGCATATGGTGTGGGAATGTGATATATATCAGAAAGCAACATTTTTATGCCTACAAAAACGAGAATCAGTGACAATCCATAATGCAGGTAATGAAACAATCGCATAATTCCGGAAACGGCAAAATAAAGAGCTCGGAGACCTAAAATAGCAAAGGCGTTGGAACTATAGATGATGAATTCATCGCGCGTGATGGCTAAAATTGCAGGGATGGAATCAAGGGCAAAAATCAGATCAGTGGTTTCGATAACCACCAATACAATAAACAGGGGCGTGGCAATAAGGCGACCCATTTTTTGAATGAAGAATTTGGATCCATGGTAACTTTTGGTGGTCGGTAAAATACGGCGGACTAATTTAAGTACTGGGTTCCGTTCGGGATGGACCTCTTTATCTTTTTCCATCGCCAGTTTAATTCCTGTAAAGACAAGAAAGCCTCCAAAGACGTAGATAATCCAGTGGAAACGTTCAATGAGGGCTACGCCAGTAAAAATAAATACAAGTCGCATGACCAACGCTCCAAAAATGCCCCAGAACAATACTTTGTGCTGGAATTCATCCGGTACTTTAAAGTAGGTGAAAACCAGCAGGAATACGAAGATGTTATCAACGCTCAGGGATTTTTCAATCAGGTAGCCGGTATAGTAGTCGAGGGCGGTTTGGGAGCCCATATAATAATATACGCCAACACCGAAAATGAGAGCCAGCACAATCCAAACGCCCGTCCAGTACAGAGCCTCTTTGATACTAACGGCCTCATCCTCTTTGTGAAGTACAACCAGGTCAACAATGAGCATCGCTATGATAAACACATTGAAGATCGACCAAAGCAGAAATGAGTGTTCCAAGTCAGAGCTACATTTTGAGTTTTAAAAATAAGCCTCAAATGTAGGCATTCTCATATAGAATTGACAGCATTTAGCTCGTGGAAATTACTCTACCAAAAGCCCTTCCTCCTCATTTTTAAGTTCATCAGGAATTACGGCCATAATTTCTTCTTTAAAGGCCTCAATAATATTCTGCTTTAGGTATTCTCGTCCATATACAACGCGAATTTTTCGGCGCGGCACCGGTTTGTCAAATTCGCGCAAGTGTGCTTTAGCACATTGCTCGTCGATCTGGTTTTTTGCCAAAAAGGGCAGTAGCGTCATTCCAAAATTTTGCTCAACAAGTTGTTTCAGGGTTTCCAGGTTTCCACTCTCAAATTCAATTTTCGGATCGTCGAGTTTATCCTTACGAAATTTCTTGCACAGTTTTACCGTTTGATCGCGGAAGCAATGTCCTTCATTAAGTAGCCATAGGTTTGAAACTTCCAGATCGTCGACAGACAGTCGTTCCTTTTTTGCAAGTGGGTGATCTTCGGATACGTATCCCAGAAACGGTTCATAGTACAGATCCTCTTCAAAAATGTTACCTCGATCGCTGGGGGTTGCAATGATGCCAATATCCAGAAGATCTTGATTCAACAGATCTAACAGTTCATCGGTAACGACTTCTTCAAAAATGAGTCGCACATTGGGATATTTTTCGCGAAAATTGCGCAGAAACAGTGGCAGCAAGTATGGCGCAACCGTGGGAATGATTCCAATACGGAATGTGCCGCGGAGCTCGTCATCAGTTAAAGCTGCCAGATCTTCAATATGCTTAGATTGTTTAACAATCTTTTTTGCCTCCGCGATGATTTTTTCACCAATTTCGGTAGGTATAACGGGCGATTTTGAACGATCAAAAATGGTTACGCCCAGTTCATCTTCGAGCTTGTGAATCTGCATGCTGAGCGTGGGTTGTGTTACATAGGATTTTTCAGCAGCCGTGGCAAAATGGCGATAGCGATCAACAGCGATGATATATGAAAGTTGCGTAAGGGTCATAGTAAAACTATTTGAAACAAATTTGGAACAATCTATTTGACGGAATTATACAAACTTTAGAACTTTAATTCGTGAAAGTTCGAGATTTGCATTCATATTAGTACATTAGCCGTGAATAACTTAATCAACTGAGCGTTAACGAGTTAAATTAAAATCAGAGTAAGAGCAATTATGCAGCAGGCGCATGTATTTATCGAAGGACGGGTACAAGGAGTAGGATTTCGTCATTTTGCACAAGTGAACGCTGAAGAAGTAGGCGTTTTCGGTTGGATTAAAAATCTGCCTGATGGTAGGGTGGAGGCCGTTTTCGCCGGACCTATGGATCATATTAGAGAGATGGTCAACCGTTGTGAAGAAGGCCCGGGACCCAGCCGCGTTGATAATATTGATGTAACGGTAGAGGAGACTGATGAGGAGTATGATGACTTTGAGGTCCGCTACCATTAAAAGTTGTGTATGCGTCTATTTATAGCAATTCCCATATCGGATGCTGTAAAACAGAAAATAGGTGATCTGCAGCAGCCTATTGAAGGGATTCGCTGGCAGGAAAATGAGCAGATGCATCTAACCCTGAAGTTTGTAGGGGAAGCGGATATGCAGCTTAAAAAATCATTACAAAAGCGGTTAGATGAAATCGAACATCCCACTTTCACTATTGACCTGAAGGGGTTTGGGTATTTCCCGGAGCGTGGACGTCCTAAGGTTTTGTGGATAGGTCTTCGAGAAAACTCATCCCTTAGGGTATTACAACAAAAAGTGGAGCAGAAATGTCAAGCTGTAGGTATTGCTCCCGAAGATCGTCCGTATAAACCACATGTTACGATGGCTCGAGTTCAGGGAGCTTCTAAGCGGACTGTTAATGCTTTTATCAATGAGCACAAGAAATTCACAGTTCGTGATATGATGATCAATCAATTTGTGCTGTATAAAAGCAAGCTTCAGCCGGATGGGGCTCAACACAGCCGCTTGCAAACCTTTTTACTAAATGACGGTACATGATTCTTCATCAATAATTCGTAACCAATGGTGCGTATTTTGCAGTCATTTCTGTGGATTCTTATAAGCCTTGCTGCCGGATATTTTTTGTTGGTTTTACTGATGTACGTGTTACAGTCGCAGCTGGTTTATCATCCGCAAAAAAAGATTACCTATACGCCGGATGATATTGGGTTAAGATATGAGGATATAACGTTTGCTACGGACGATAATATCAGTCTGCACGGCTGGCATATTCCTGCCGAACGTTCGGGTGTAACTGTCCTCTATTTCCACGGCAATGCAGGGAATATATCAGGACGTCTACAAACGATTCAGTTATTGCACGAGCTGGGGCTTAATGTATTTATTTTTGATTATCGAGGATATGGTAAAAGCAAGGGGACACCAACGGAGCAGGGAACATATCAGGATGCTGAGGCTGCCTGGAACTATCTAACTGCGCAAAAGAATTTAGATGGCAATAAAATTGTAATAATGGGACGTTCGCTGGGAGGGGCTGTAGCGTCATGGTTGGCGGCGCGTAAAAATCCAGGTGCTGTTGTAATTGAATCAACATTCACATCGGCGGCAGATTTGGGAGCAGATATTTACCCCTGGCTGCCTGTGCGTTGGATGCTCAAGTTTGAGTATAATACGCTGAAAAATATGAAGCAGATACAAGTTCCACTGTTTATGGCCCATAGCGTAGATGATAAAGTCGTGCCGTATCATCATGGCGAACAACTTTTTGAGGTTGCTAATGAGCCCAAGAAATTTGTAGAGCTGCGGGGTTCACATGGTTCCGGGTTTTGGGAAACCGGAGATACGTATCGACAGGCACTCCAGAAATTTTTAACGGCTCACCTTAAAAATCAGTAAGTGTTATGGATATTGTAAGTAAGGAGATTGAGGTGCACGCAGAAGCAAATTCGGATATCAAAAATATAACTGGACAGATTAAAGATTTTGCTAATGAGAGTGGGTTTTCAGAAGGGCTTATTCATATTTTTCCCATAGGTTCTACGGCTTCTATTTCTACTATTGAGTTCGAGCCGGCACTGGTTCAGGACATGAAAGATAAGCTCGAGGAGTTTGCTCCACACGATCAGGCCACACGTCATGGTGAAACCTGGGGCGACGATAATGGTTTTTCGCACATGCGAGCGACCATGATGGGGCCAGGAATAACAGTGCCATTGCATAAAGGGGAACCCGTCTTGGGGATGTGGCAGCAGGTGGTGATTTTTAATCACGATAACAAGGCCCGCGATCGCAGAATTTTTCTGCAGGTGATGGGAAAGTAAGCTATCGGGCCTTGGACTGATACTGTTTTACAACATTACGTAATAGATCGGGTTTGTCAGTAAAAATGCCATTTACTCCTGCTTCTATCAGTTTTTGCATACGTCTTTTACTATTGACGGTATAGATGAAAGTTGGAATCTGATATTCGTTTAGGTTAGCCATCCATTTCCTACTCAATTGATGATAATGGCAGTTGAAGGCCTCAACGTTGTATCTTTCAACAAGCTGATGGGGTAGTAAGCGATTGGATTGCGTTTTGCTATACAGGAGCGCAGCTGGAATTTTGGGTGCTAACTCTTTGAAACGAATTAGTGCGCGGTAGTTAAAGCTTGAAAAGAGTACATGATTTTGCATGTCAAATTCTTGGACCAGCTGTACTACTTTTTTCTCAATACCATCAACAATAGAATCCGAAACAGCTTCGGACTTAATTTCGATA
The DNA here is from genome assembly GCF_038594945.1 of Fodinibius sp. Rm-B-1B1-1. Lineage (NCBI taxonomy): Bacteria > Pseudomonadati > Balneolota > Balneolia > Balneolales > Balneolaceae > Fodinibius > Fodinibius alkaliphilus. The sequence continues at coordinate 180,681 of NZ_JBCFYD010000001.1, read as the reverse complement.
TTGAGGGCAATGGTACCGGAGGCAAAAGCAAGAACTTCTCGCAGTGTCGGGATGGTCTGATCTGAAAATTGTGGGGCAAACCATGAACCGGCATCTAATTTTTTGAGTTCATCAAGTGTAAAATTGCTCAGCTGCCCACGCCCGTTGGTGTGTTTGTTAAGTCGTTTGTCATGAAAAACAACTGGTATGCCATCTTTGCTTAAAGCAACATCCAGCTCAATCATTTCAGCATTCATTTCTACCGCTTTGCGAAATGCAATCATAGTATTCTCGGGATAGCTGGCACTGGCCCCGCGGTGTGCGATAATAATAAAATCGTCGCCATCATCATTAAAAAGTGCTGGCAAGTTTTGCTCTTGCGGCATAGTTGGTTGAGCTACAGAATTAATAGTTATAAAACAGCACAATATAAAAAAGAAAAGAGGTAGCTTACGTATCATTCTCAATTTGCCACTGAAGGTACCCGATCAGTTCATCAATCTGATTTTTCTGGTAGAAAATGAGTCCCATATTGATAGCAAACACTACAAAAATAATGATGAAAAATGTTTGTCCCAGTTGGGTAATATCAAAATAAAAGGAGTAGCCGAAAAAGAGGATAGCAGCAATATTGACAACGAGCTGAATCCATTTATTGCGCTTTTTCTTGTACAGCGCTTCCACTTTTTCGTTGTCGGAAAGCGAAAGCTCGTCTTTTTTGAGATGTATTTTTAGATATGATTGTAGCTTGTCCTGTGTCTCCGAATCGCTAAAATCTGTCATACTAATTTTTGTGTTCCATAATGCGCCGCATTGCATTACGCAGCAATGCATTGGGATCGTATTTTCTGGTAACCGTAATATAAAGAAGATATGCTCCAATGATAGCAGATATACTGGCAAGCATAATCATTGATGTCGAAAGCCAGTGCGGTTCGATGAGTCCCAGAATTGACACAGTGATAACTCCCAATCCCAGTATAACCTGTGATATACCGGCGATTAGATGGAATAGGTAGAGGGTTTGTGATTCCTCAACAAAATGAGATATCGATGAGCCTCTAATAGATTCTTTAGGTGTAGGTGATTCGGAGGGCGTAAACCATTTATTATTTTGGTCCTTATTTTTCATTGATATACCCGTATGTTTAAGAGCCGTTGGTTACTTATAAGTTAAACGAAATTCTGAACTTTTCAATTCCTTGCTCATAATGTCGAACGATGATCAAAATATTTATATCTATGGCCGTAATCCGATCAAAGAAGCATTAACAAATGAAGCCGAACGCGTTGAAAAAATATTTGTGCGCGATTCGCTGCATGATTCTCAGCTTCCTGAATTGTTTAATTTAGCATCCCAACACCGTATACCCATATCGCATGTGCCGGGTTCCAAGCTTTATGATTTAGTAGGTAGTGTAAATGATCAGGGCGTTGTGGCCTTGATGAGCCAAATTTCTTATCAGGATTTTGGAAACTGGCTCGACTCTGTTGATACGTCGACTTATCCGGCCGTTCTGCTGCTTGATGAAATTGAAGATCCAGGCAATTTAGGTGCTATACTTCGCACTGCTGCCGCAGCGGGAATAGAAGCAGTATTGGTACCGAAACATCGCCAGGCGCCTGTCAATGCAACCGTGCATAAAACTTCAGCTGGCACAGCGGGACGTATTCCCATTGTGCGCGTTGGGAATCTCAACCAAGCGATTATGGAGCTGAAAGACGAAGGATTTTGGATAGGAGGGCTTGATATGGACGGTGAGCAAAAGCTTTGGGATCTTGAAATAGATCGTCCCCTGGCATTTGTGGTAGGCAGCGAAGGTTCGGGCATTAGCCAAAAAACACTGGAGCACTGCGACTACAAATTTCGCATTCCTATGGAGAATAGAGTTGAGTCGCTAAACGCATCAGTCAGTGCAGCCCTGCTTTGCTACGAGTGGAAGCGCAAAAGTCAGTCGTAAATTAGGTATTGTTGTCGCTGCTTATGAAATGATGAGGTCGTTTTCTCCCAACTTTTTTGGTAGGACTGGTTCTGGATTTGTTGTAATAAACTATCCCGATTAATACCACTCAACTTCTGTATAAAGTCGTTTAGTTCGGCATTGTGAGTAGCATCCATCATCGTGGATAGTAGCTCTACGCCAAGTTCAACAGGGTTAAAGGCATTGGGATTGGTAACTTGTATAGCAACTCCATGACTTCGTTTATCTTGGTGTTTGGGATTGGGAGCTTTGCCGGGCATAGACGTGGCCGTAAAAGAGCGCCGTTCAATATTGACACCCGAAAATTGTCGTCGAAGTTGTGCAATATGAGAAGTGGTAAGTTTAGTTGACGGAGAACCGACTCGGAGGAACGGATCGTTGGTTCCACGTCCTTCAGATAGGTTTGTGCCTTCAAATAAAACCGTCCCAAGATAGACATAGGCGTGATAAAAGGTGGGTAGGTTCGGAGATGGAGGTATCCATTCCAATCCGGTATCTGGCCACTTCATAGAGCGGTTCCATCCTTTCATAGGGATGACACGGATATCAGTGCTGTCAGCGTTTTCAATCCAACCTTCCCCAACCATCATCTCGGCTAATTCACCGAGTGTCATACCGTGTACCATAGGAATGGGATACTGTCCCACAAAAGATTGATGCTCGGGTTGCATCATCCAGCCAGAAATGAGTTCTCCACCGGCGGGATTGGGACGATCTAAAATCCATACGGGGATATTTTCGGCGGATGCGGCTTCGATAATATTACCCAGCGTAGCATTGTAAGTATAGAAGCGGGCGCCTACATCCTGTATATCCAAAAGCAGGATATCGACTTTTTTAAGCATCTCCGGGGTAGGAGTTCGCGTTTGGCCGTAAAGTGAGTAGACGGGCAATCCAGTGGATTGGTCAACGCCGTCTTCGATCGTTTCGCCAGCACCTACATCACCACGGAACCCGTGTTCGGGCGCAAAAAGCGCGGTTATGTTGATGTCATGGATAAGGAGGGTATCCACCATGTGCGAACTTTCCACACGGGCGGTAGGATTCATAACGAGTCCCACGCGTTTATTTTGGAGCTCGCTGAGATGGTCGTCGAGCAATACGTGAGCCCCCACCGTTACCGCCGGTTTTTGTGAGAAGATGTCGGAACATCCGGCCAGTAGTAAAAACCAGCAAAGGCTAAATAGCGTGGTGGAGACTCTCATATATGCTCACAAATGTTGTTAGGCTTTGTTGGCCACAACTTCTGCTTCCGTAAAGAAGTAGGCTGCTTCTTTTTTGCCGTTCTGAACAGAATCGGAACCGTGGATAATATTTTCTCCCACGCTGTCAGCAAAATCGGCACGTATCGTTCCTTCTTCGGCTTCACTGGGATCGGTAGCGCCAATAAATTCGCGGAAATCTTCAATAGCGTTTTCTTTTTCCAGAATCATGGGTACACAGGGGCCACTGCTCATAAATTCAACAAGCTCATCAAAAAATGGACGTTCTTTGTGAACAGCATAAAATCCACCTGCTGTGTCTTTCGTTAAACGCGTCATTTTCATAGCGACAATGCGAAAGCCAGCTTCTTGAATGCGGCGGGTCACTTCGCCAATAAGGTTTTTGCGTACACAATCAGGTTTAAGAATAGTAAGGGTTCGTTCTACTGCCATAAACTAATATTAGAAATTTGTAACAATTAAGGGTTTCTATGCTCTATTAAGTAAAGGACGTAAATATAACGCTTACAGTACTAATTCACGAAGTCAATTACGGCTGGTTTTTTGGGTAGGTTAAGTAACAGGGATTCATGATCAATAAACGGACGGAACATATTAGGTGGAATTGGAAGCTCAAGTCTCGACCTAAGGAGATTTGGCCTTTTGTTACGGATACGAACCGTCTGTTTAAGGATTTAAAACAACCCAGTGTGCAGCAGGCTCATATCACGCAGTCGGTGAAGCCGGGATTTGTGCAACTTTCCTATAATGGACTTAATCGTTATGAAGTATGGGAGGAGGAGCCTTACGAATGGGAATACCCTTACCGATTTGGAGTGGTTCGGCACTATCAATCCGGTCCGTATAAAGATTTGAAAATCCAGGTTGATATAAAAGAGCATTCGATGGGTTGTGAGCTGGTTGTCGATGTTTGGGCTACTCCTCGATCGAAGGTGCTGTCCTTCTTTACGACGTTGAAATTGCGAACGTTGGTCAAAGGAAGGCTGAAAAAGGTTCTTAATTTGTATGACCAATTAGCGATTAGCCAACGAAGGCATTATCAGGTTGCGAAACCAAAAAAGTTAGTCCGGGGCGGTAAAAAGCGGTTAAGTCAGATAAAGGAAAAGCTGCATAATAGTCAGGTTGACGCAGCAGTGTTGGGGAAACTGGTTGAATTTATTTGTCGGGCTGATGATTTGGATCTACAGCGAATATCTCCCTTTGAACTGGCTGACCAGTGGGGGATATCAGAGAAAAAAGTATTTGAAGTTTTTATTCACGCAGCCAAAGCTGATTTGTTGAACTTTAACTGGAATCTGTATTGTCCGCATTGCCGGAGTGTGCAGGAATCGGTTAAAACACTCAATCAAATTTATGAGCCCATATATTGCAATCATTGTGAGCAGGAATTTAAGGTCAATTTTAATAAAACCATTCAGCTTAGCTTTACGCCCCATCCGCTTGTTCGAAAAATTAACCCGGAGCAATATTGTGCAAGGGGGCCGCAGGAGAAATCGCACATAAAGGTGCAGCAGTACCTGAGGCCAGGACAGAAACGCTATATAATGACCGATATGCCTGCGGGAACTTATATTTTGCGAACGAATCGGTCGGATGGTACTGCTACCGTGCATGTAAGTGATAAAGGCAGTGAAACGGTGCATATCAATATTGGATCACAGGGATTACGGGGTGAAGAGGTGGGTATGAGCTGTAATCCCAATCTGAGTATTGAAAACACCAGTGACAAAAATCAGCTTATTACACTTGAGCACAAAGAATGGAATGGACAAGGTGTAAGTGCAGCGCGAGCTACTTCGTCGCAGTTGTTTCGGAATGTATTTGCCGATGAAGTGCTGCGTAAAGGCGAAAAAATATCGGTTGATAACCTTACCCTCATGTTTACGGACCTATATGATTCTACAGCCATGTATAATGAGGAGGGGGACGACAAGGCGGTGAGTCATGTCATTGACCACTTCGATATTCTGCATGAGGTTGTAGCCAAAGAAGATGGCGCTATTGTAAAAACCATTGGTGATTCGGTAATGGCCGTGTTTTGTGATCCAACTCAGGCGCTTCGATCCTATTTGCGTGCCCAGCTTATGATTGCGGAGGATGATCGTTTTAATGATGACTTTCAGCTTAAGGCTGGTATCCATCACGGGAGTTGTGTAGCAGTAAACCTCAACAGCCGCATCGATTATTTCGGTTCAACAGTAAATATTGCATCCCGTTTTGTTGATTTTGCATCTGAAGATGAACTAATTGTTTCGGGTGATATTTTTGAACGACATGAGCTACAAGCGGTACTTGATGAATTTGGTAAGCATGATCGAATTGAAGATGTTAGTACCCAGCTGAGAGGATTCGATAAAGAATCGTTTGCCATTAAGAGGATTCAAATCAGTGATTCTCCCTTACGGTTGGCTATTTAGCAGTTCTCTTTGTTACCTAAATTATTGTTTGAGAGCCAGCTTTACTTCTCGTAGCTTATCTGCCTAACCCTCATTATTTAAAAAATAAGTTTTTATATGAACGCCCCCAGAAATACGAAACAGCCAGTGGCTCCCGGTTCCAAAATGAAAGAGAAAAAAAATATTGCACTCATTGCTCATGATCACCGAAAGAAAGATCTGATTGATTGGTGTGATTTTAATAAGGGGTCGCTCTCCAAACACAACCTTTTTGGGACGGGGACGACGGGAAAGATGATCGCTGAAACAGTTGGGTTAGATATCAATCGATTTAATAGTGGACCGTTGGGAGGTGACCTGCAAATTGGCGCGGCCATTGCGGAAAATAAGATCGATATGATGATTTTTTTCTGGGACCCGCTACAGGCTCAGCCCCATGACGTGGATGTAAAAGCCTTGTTGCGAATTGGAGTGCTTTATAATATTCCCATGGCGTGTAATCGCTCGTCGGCCGATTTCCTGATTTCGACAGAATTAATTGATGAGGAATATGAACGATTTATTGTAGATTACAGTGAACGTTTTACCAAAGATGTAAATAAGTAATTAATGGCAGATTCTTCTCAGCACAGTCAAAACCGATTAGCAAATGAATCCAGTCCGTACTTGTTGCAACATGCCGATAATCCGGTGGATTGGTATCCGTGGGGAGAGGAAGCTTTCCAAAAGGCCGAAAAAGAGGATAAGCCAGTACTCGTTTCTATTGGCTATGCTACCTGTCACTGGTGTCATGTAATGGCGCATGAGTCGTTCGAGGATGAACAGATTGCTGAATTGATGAACCGAGCGTTTGTGAACATTAAGGTAGATCGCGAAGAGCGCCCTGATATTGATAATACGTACATGTTGGTTTGTCAAATGCTGACGGGTAGTGGGGGATGGCCGCTCAATGTATTTTTGACGCCGGATAAAAAGCCGTTCTATGCTGCTACTTATATACCCAAAGTTGGTCGACAGGGGCGGCCGGGCATGCGAGAGCTTATTCCCTGGATGTCGCAGCTTTGGGAGAATAAGCGAGATAAAATCATCAATTCTACCGATGAAATTGTTACGGCTTTCCAAAAGTCGAACGATTTTGAGATTACGGATGATCTTGATGACACGCTGTTAGACGAGGCCTATAACCAATACGAGCAACAGTTCGATAACCAATACGGTGGCTTTGGGTCTTCACCCAAGTTTCCCAGTCCCCATAATTTGATGCTTCTGCTTCGCTATGCGGATCAAAATCCCGATTCAAAGGCGTTGCCGATGGTAGAGCAAACGCTCACGAAAATGCGTATGGGTGGACTGTTTGACCAAGTGGGTGGTGGATTCCATCGCTATTCTACCGATCGTGAGTGGCTCGTTCCTCATTTTGAGAAGATGCTCTACGATCAAGCGATGATGCTTATGGCTTATACCGAAGGTTGGCAGTTGACGGGTAATGAGCTGTTTAAGCAGACGGTGGATGAAGTTTGTGAGTATTTGACACGGAAAATGCGGGATAAAGACGGGGGATTTTATTCCGCTGAAGACGCCGACAGTGAGGGCGAAGAAGGCAAGTTTTATGTGTGGAGTATTGATGAGGTTCGAGAAGTGCTGTCAATGACCGAAGCAGAATTGGCGATTGGGGTTTTTAATATGACTGAGGAGGGTAATTATCGTGATGAAGCGTCGGGGCAACGGACGGGCAAAAATATCCTGCATCTGCAAAAGCCTATACAAGCGCTTGCCGATGAGCGTGACATGGATGTGGAGGCGGTGCAATCTGAAGTGAAGTCAATCAAGAAAAAATTGTTAGAGGTTCGGCAAGATCGGGTGCATCCCCTGTTGGATGATAAAATTCTTACCGATTGGAATGGGTTGATGATCGCGGCGCTGGCCAAGGCCGGGGCTGTTTTGGGTAATGAGGATTATCTGCAACAGGCTGAAGAATGTTGGTCCTTTATTGCCGATGAGATGCTAACAGATAACGGCCGTTTGATGCATCGTTACCGGAATGGGGATGTAGCGATCAACGGTCATGCCGATGACTATGCATTTGTGATATGGGGATTGCTGGAGCTCTATGAGGCCACGTTGGATACTGAATATTTAGAGCAAGCTATTTTGCTTAATGAACAGTTTATTGATGAGTTTTGGGATGCCGACGATGGCGGATTCTATTTTACTTCGGAAACGGCTGAAGAATTATTGGGCCGAAAGAAAGAAATTTATGATGGGGCGATGCCTTCGGGTAATTCTATTGCAGTAATGAATTTGCTGCGATTGGGGCGTATTACGGGACGTACGGAGTGGGAGCAGATGGCCGAGGATGCCTTAAAGTTATTTGGTAATAGTATTAAACAAGCACCAACGAGTTTTGGGGTTGCCCTGCAAGCAGTCGATTTCATGTATGGTAACAGCCAGGAGGTTATTCTTGCAGGAAAGCTTGGTGATTCACAAACGGACGAGCTTGTGGATATTTTGCGAAGTCGATTTTTGCCCCGGACTGTGGTTATCTTTAACGATTCCGAGGATGGTATGATAAATTCGTTGGTACCTTACTTAGCTGATTTCGGGATGAAGGATGGCAAGCCCACCGCTTATGTCTGCCAAAACTATGCCTGTGAGTTACCAACGCACGATCCTCAACAAATGACGGATCTGCTGAGCAGGTCGTAAGTGCTCCACATCTATATTATTACCTTCCTAAAATACGTTTAACTGGTTTATCTAATTTGTTTTAGGGCAGGGGCGATCCGATCTATTAAGCTCAAAATGTACGACATTGTGATGTCGGAATGTATGACATCATAATGTCCGACCCTATGACATTACAATGTCGTAACCAAAGACATACTAATGTCAGGAAGTATGACATACCAATGTCGGTATCCATGACATATGAATGTCTTGTAGCATATGACTAAGAGGACAGGATAATTCTCTCCTTAAGATAGTGTTAACTTTGTAAAGCTGTTGAGTGATTTATGTTAGCCATTTCTCTCTGGCGGGCAACCAATTAGAGGGTTTTATTTAGCCTCTAATGTTATTACTGAAATATTTGGCGGTGCTTCGTAGCGGATGGGTGCCAGGGTAAAGCCGAGGCCATTGTTGACGTTTATGGGAATGCCCTGCTCGTGGTAAAGTCCCTGTACGTATTTGGTTTCTTCTTCAGAGGCTGAGAAGTTCATCCCAAAGAAGGGAACGTGAATTTGTCCGCCGTGGGTGTGTCCGGCTAACATCAGGTTATAGTTGTGTTGCTTCGCAGCATCTATTAAATGATCTTTTACTTGGTGGGAGGCAAAAATTTTCAGGGCACTGTTTGGACTTGAGGCGGCAAGCGAATCAACCGTATCAGGGTTCGAACTTTTACTATAGACTTCGGTTACGCCGGTGACGGTGATCTTGGTAGCACTGTCAATGGAAATGGTTAGATTTTGATTTTGCAATAGTGGGATATCCTGCTTTTTAAGGGCTGGTTCTACGTTATTGAGTCCGGCCCAGTAATCGTGATCTCCAACGACGCCAATGGTACTGTACGTTGCTTTGGCTTTCCCCAATTCCTGTGCAGACATTTCGATAAAATCGGTTCCGTATGAGATCAGGTCGCCGGTAAAGATGATCAGATCAGGTTGTTGGACACTGAGTTTGTCAATGTAATTTTGAATCTCATCTCGGCCGGTGTATTCATCGCCCTGGATATCGGTGATGTGTGCAATTTTGAATCCTTCGAGTGATGCGGGGAGGTTTTCTATCGGAATGGAGATATGCTCAGCTTTAACCTGGGTTGTGTGGAGGTAGGTTTTTTGGGAAGTAAATAGGAATACCCCTGCAAGTAGAGCCACGAGTATTTGAGGGTATCGCTGGCTGACTATATTTTTATTCCCAGAAAAAACGTCGCTGATAACTTTGATAAGGTCGGTGATTAGGACCCAGGTTACGAGTTGAAATACAAAGACGAGTCCGAGCCAGAACCAGTAGGCCAACGGTTGGGGGTAGTCGAGCAGGTCGATGGAGCCGGTTAGGTAATAGTCGATCACTGCGGCTACGGGATAAGTATAAAATGAGAGTAGTACCAAGGGGAAGGCGGCGCGTTTTATACGATGGGATTTAAAGGTTGCGTAATAGCGAAATGATAGGTAAAGTATTGCCGGCAGCATGATTAGTGCTACCAGGAGTGTCATACGTAAAAGCCAGGGCACGTTAAAAATTTTTGATTAAATGGATTGCCAATTTTGATAATATTCATCAAATATAGGGTTTGCGATGGCTAAACAACAAGAAGATCATGAAACGTTCAAGCGACTTTGTGCGGATTATGTACTAAATATTTTAGAGCAGGATGATCGGTTGCGCTTCGAGGAGATGTTGGATGAGGCGACGGATGAAGAGCGGGAGATCTATCAGCAGATGCGCACGAAGGTGAATGAATTGATGTTTGGGGATACTGAAAATCCTTCACTGGAAGGGATGCGGGAGCAGTTGCTTGCGGAGGTTGAGGATTCGGATGTTGGAGAACCCCGGGAGGAGCCGCAGGATAAATCGGAAGAGGCGATGACCGAGCAGTCTGAGGAATTGGATGAAGATAAGGGCACATCATCCGCTGTTTCTATGGGGATAATTGTGGCGGTGGTATTGGGGTTTATCTGTCTGAGCCTGATATTTTATTCGTTTTCGCTACGATCGGAGATTAGTTCGCAACAGGAAGTTATAGCCAGCCAAGAGCAGGCGGTGGCTGACCTTGAAGATGAGGTGAGTGAGTTACAGGAGCGGCTGGAAATTCTTGATTCGCGCCAGTTACATTCGGTAAGGATGCTTGGGATGGAAGCGGCCCCCTTTGCTTATGGGAATGTGTTATGGGATGCTCAGCACAAGAATGTGTTGGTACAAGTGGATGAGCTTCCTACCCCTTCTACGGGTAAACAATATCATTTATGGGCTATTTATAATAATGGCTCGACGCCAATCACTACTTTTTCTGTTGATGAAGAAGGCAGTGCTTTGTTTATGGCCCGTAATCTTGCTGAAATTGATCGGGATACGGGATTTTCATTTGCCGTAACGCTTGAGCCAGCGGGCGAAGCTGACCAACCCAATGGAGAGATGTATTTGATGGGTAGTTTTGGTGAATAAGTTGAAGAGTAAGTTTTGAGTAGAGAGTATTACGGTCTTAATACTCTCTACTCATTTCCCAAATACTAACTTATTGCTGACTCATTTTCTGGAACAGGTAATCTTGGAGACTCAGAACTTTAACGCCCGAAGGAATTTGAACCATGGCCTGGGCGACAGAGGATTGATTGACTTCGGTCGCCTCCAGTTTTGAGACCATTTTGTCATTTTCAAATACTTCGACTTTGAGTGGAAAGTACTTTTCGTTAAAAATGAGATTTGTAGGCAGGCTACTGATAATTGCTTCAGCACCGCCGCTCCAGGATTCGGCTAACATACCCCAGTTGACATCGAGCTCGTTGGTCATCCATACTTCGGTATGTTGGTTGGGCTCTTCTTTATCCCGAAAAATAAATTTATCTGCTTGGTAGCCATGAATGTTTTGAGACTCTTGGGTTCGCTCATAGTCCACATCATCGGCGCGGTCAGCAGCTTGATTGGTGCTTTGTCCGTTGCCAAACATGTTCATCATCGAGGTGATATCTTGTTTGGAAATTTGAAGCGCAGAATTATCGCCCGTCAGAAATACAAAATCTTCGTAATCGAGACGCACTAAAACACCTTCCGTTTGTATGGATTCCATAAATCCATACTGCTGATCGCCTTGCAATAATATCCTATTTGGGGTAATAAACAGGGTAAAGTTGTCATCTTGTTGCTCGGTGCCTTCTGAATTGTAGTCGTAACTGTTGAAGGTGATTTTACCTTCGAATTGTGCAGAAGCTGGTTGCTGACTAAAAGCTGCAACTAAAAGCATAGCGGATAGGTAGTAGGATGCCTTTTTCATAGTAAAACTTTTTTATAATAATTTGTTAAGCTGCGGACGGCATTAGCGCGAGCGTTGAGTGATCAAAACACTGCTTTTACACCATCAACAGGTATAAAGTTTCGATAAAATAATAAAGCCTGCTCGAAATAAATCAAGCAGGCTCTATAACGTTTTTTGTTACCAAAGATTATGCTTCTTGCAGAACATTGGTATCTACATTTACTTTGTGGATCCAACCTCCGCCTATAACATCATCCCCTTCGTAGCAGACGACTGCCTGACCGGGCGTAATGGCTTCACGTCCGGTGGGAAAAGTAACTTCAATTTCGTCGTCGCCTAACTGTTTAAGCTGACCCACGACGCCGTCATCGTTATAGCGGATCTTTCCGGTAACCTCCATTTCGCCGCCGGGTACATCTCCATACTTACTCAAGTTGATGTTTTTCGCTTTGCAAGTTGTGGCAACGAGATCTTCTTTTTCACCAATGGTAATCACATTTGTTTCGGGATTGATATCCGTAACATATACACGTTTTCCGAGCGCTAAATCTAATCCTCGGCGTTGGCCAATGGTGTAAAAGGGATATCCTTCGTGTTCGCCAACGATGTTTCCATTTTGATCAACAAACTTACCACCTTTAACGCGGTCTTCAAGACCATCGACGCGATCTTTGAGGAAACGGCGGTAGTTGTCATCAGGCACAAAACAGATTTCGTAGGAGTCCGGCTTATCTGCTACTTTCATAAGTCCAAATTCCTCAGCCATGTCCCGGATTTCCGTCTTCTCGTAGCCTCCCAGGGGAAAGATAGTACGAGCCAAGTGTTTTTGCTCAACGCCCCAAAGTGCGTACGATTGATCTTTTTTGGGATCAAGCCCCTTGGAAATGACATAACGTCCATTTTCTTCGCGTACATTGGCATAATGCCCCGTAGCAATATAATCGCAGCCAAGATTGTCGGCGCGACGTAGCAAGGCTGCCCATTTAATATGAGTGTTGCAAAGCACACAGGGGTTGGGCGTACGTCCGTTCATATAGTCATCTACGAACCGGTCAATTACCCAGTCGCCGAATTCGTCACGGATATCAACGATAAAATGTTTAAAGCCATGTTTGACAGCAATTTGTCGTGCGTCGTTCATGGATTCAAGCGTGCAACATCCGGTCTCTTTATCCGATTTGCCGCCTACGCGAGAATAGTCCCACGTTTTCATCGTAATTCCGATAACATCATATCCTTGTTCTTTGAGCATAACAGCTGCCACGGAAGAATCTACGCCTCCGCTCATAGCTACTAATACTCGTCCTTTGCTACTCATTGTACTGAATCAATTTGAAAAGTGTGAATGAACCCCAAAGATAAGGGTTTTTTATGTATTTGTTATGAAGAGAATGCTCGGGCTCTTGAAACTATCAATAGAGGGTAGTTATTGCATATAAAGATAGGGTTTCCAGTCATCCTGTACGCCTCCTAAAATGGATTGCAGAAAAGTGATATGGATCGGTCGAAATGGCTTTTGGCTGAGCGGCATTTGTGCCTCTTGGGGGGTTCGATTGCCCTTTTCAACATTGCATGAGTTACAGGCCGTAACCAGGTTCTCCCAGGTGTCTTTTCCTCCCCGACTTTTGGGAAGTACATGATCAATAGTGAGGTTTTTAGAGGACCCACAATATTGACAGGTTTTGTGATCGCGTTTCATAATATTGTGACGCGAAAGCACAATTTTGTTGTAGGGAATATTAATATAGCGTCGCAGTCGGATTACAGAAGGGTAGGCATAATCCTCCGCTACTGTACTAATAGTTCGCTCAGGATAATCGTGCAGAAGTTCGGCTTTATCTAAAAAAAGCAGTTTTACCGAACGGTGTACCGAGCAAATACTTAGTGGTTGATAATCTTTATTTAATACCAGAACATTGGCGTCCATAGCATTTATGTTACGTTAATAACTACGAAATTAACTTCAAAAAGGGTTAATAACGTTCATCTGTATCTTTAATGTGTAGAATCAACATTAAATTTTATTCAAATGCAACAGGCAGGAGATTGCTAAATTATTAAGGATTTATTTTAGAGATTCATAATCAACCAAAGAATTGCAGCAGATCCATAAATCTAACTTATATCATCTTGTAATTTTTTTTACCTTTCTGTCTTTTAAATTTGACGGTTACAGTCAAAAATATGAGATGATGTAATTTTTTATTGTAACAAGATCAGTTTTTAATTCTAATTTATGCCTTACAACAAAAATATGTATACCACCGGTTATTATAAGGAGCCCGGCCCTAAGCTTGATGAAGAGTCCCCATTTGAATCAATGTTAGAGCGTTTCCGTTTTGCCGCGGAAGTTTTGGAGCTTGACGAAGGAATGTTTCAGTATTTGGCAAGTCCTGTTAAGCAGGTTACCGTATCAATACCCATTGTAATGGACAGCGGTGATATCCGTGTATTTGAAGGGTATCGCGTTATTCATAATAATTTGCTTGGTCCGTCAAAAGGAGGTATCCGCTATGCACCGGATGTAACGCTTGAAGAAGTGAATGCACTCGCGGCTTGGATGACCTGGAAGTGCGCTATTGTGAATGTGCCTTTCGGTGGAGCCAAAGGTGGTGTGCGCGTAGATCCCAAGCAGCTTTCTGATGGGGAGCTGGAGCGACTTACACGTCGATATACGGCTAATATGTTGGAAGTGTTTGGACCTGACCGTGATATTCCTGCTCCCGATATGAATACCAACGAGCAGGTTATGGCATGGATTATGGATACGTACAGCATGAATGCTCATAAGACTGAAACGGCGGTTGTTACCGGGAAACCAATTATTTTAGGTGGATCACATGGTAGAAAAGAAGCAACCGGACGTGGTGTGGTAACGGTTACATTAGCTGCTCTTAACAAAGTTGGAATTTTGCCTAACAAATGTACGGTGGCTGTACAGGGTTTTGGTAACGTCGGTTCTGTTAGTGCCAAATTAATGTATGAGCAAGGCGCTAAAGTTATTGCTATTAGTGATATCAGCGGTGGCTATTATAATGAGAATGGAATTGATATTCCCGCGGCTATGGAATATGCCGAGAAGAATGATAACTCTCTTGAAGGATTTCCAGAAGCGGAAAAAATCACGAACGAAGAACTCTTGCAAATGGAATGCGATGTGTTGATTCCTGCTGCCAAAGAGGATCAGATTAACAGCAAAAATGCTAAGAATATTAATGCAAAAATTATTGCTGAAGGGGCTAACGGTCCAGTTACAGCCAATGCCGATTCTATTCTTGAAGATAAAGGTATAATGGTTGTGCCTGATATCCTTGCTAATGCCGGCGGGGTTACCGTTTCCTACTTTGAGTGGGTACAAGATCGCCAGGGTTATTTCTGGACAGAAGAACGGGTTAATCGTCGCCTGAATCGCATGATGCGCAATGCTTTTGATAACTTGTTTGAAGTACGCAACCGATATGATATTACGTTGCGACAGGCTGCTTATGTTTTTGGAATTAATAAGGTAGCCATGACGCTGCGAATGCGCGGTCTTTACGCTTAATAAGCTATCCAATTTGGGGATGTTTGCTCAATAAGGCATCCCCATTATTTTCTATCCTGATGTCAAAACCTGATACCAAACAACTTACCTTGGCGTCCAAATTTGAGGAGATGCAACGGTTGGAAGCTTATATTGATGAGCTTCAGGAATGGATTGGTTTTGATGAGGATGATTCGGGACGTATTATGCTTACGCTTAGTGAGGCAGTGAACAACGCCATTATGCACGGGAATAATGAAGATCCCGATAAAAAAGTAGTGGTAAAATCTCGACTTGATCAGAGTAGTCAAGTACTTATCATAAGTGTTGAAGATGAGGGAGAAGGCTTTGATCCGGATGAAATTCCAGATCCCTTGAAAGATGAAAACTTGTTGAATGAAGGAGGGCGCGGGGTTTATTTAATTGAACAATACGCCGATGACCTTGAATTCTCTAAAGGAGGTACTAAAGCTATTATTCGCTTCCGATTAGCGGATTGACAGTTGATGGATTATAATATGCAAAAAGGCGATGGAATTAAGATCCATCGCCTTTTATAATGGGGTAGCCTAAAAAGAGATTAGTTGGTTACTTGTGCTTCCAACTGCTTTTTTAATTGTGCTTTGGGTACAGCTCCAACAATTTGATCAACGACTTCACCGTCTTTGAAAATCAAAAGAGACGGGATACTTCGAATGCCATACTTTGTTGATATTTCGGGGTTGGAATCTACATCAACCTTACCAACCTTCGCTTTGCCATCAAACTCTTCGGCCAGCTCTTCAACAATAGGTCCTACCATTTTGCAGGGGCCACACCACTCGGCCCAAAAATCAACTAATACGGGTTGATCTGAATCGGCGTTAAGGACTTCATCTTCGAATGAATCGTCAGTTAGTTCTAATGCTTTACTCATAATCGTATCTTCATCTTCATTAATTGTTATTTTATAGCCTTGAATCTGGATACCTAATATCTAATAATATCATCCAATTATCACATCGTTTCTTATTATGGATGATATCACCAAAACTTATCTTACCGTCCATTACCGTTTTGACGATGCAATGCAATGGCTTCTTTGCCAATGATGGACTTTAATCCATCAAGCAATTCCTCATTGGGATCAACGACAAATTTTCGCACATGCATCGCAAATGGACGTTTGGCTTCACTGCTTAACACATTGAAACGTACATTCGTTTGCCCCTGATTATTTTTGAAAAGCTGTGCCATTTTTTCGAGGTCTTCATCATCTACATAGTTGGTATCGATATCCAGCTTTAGTTCGATCTGGTCCTGATATTTCTCTCGCATGCTTTCAATACGTTCAAAGTTATTGGCAATAACCTGTAATTTCCCCCGAGATGAATCAAAGTTCCCATCTACGACTACGCGGGTATCTTCTTGGATCATCCCCAGGCAGCGGTCATACACCTCGTTAAACGTAACAACTTCCACCTTGCCTTTGCGATCTTCCATCTCAAGAAAGGCAAAAGGACGACCCTTTTTATCCGTAACACGATTTACTTTTGTGATAATCCCCGCTACGCGGATTTCTGTCCCGTCATTAAGCTGATTTAGTTCATCCGAATCCAACGTATGTGAGCAGAACATTTGTACATCCTCCTGGAATTTGTCTAACGGATGTCCACTCAGATAAAAACCGATAAGCTCACGCTCTTTGTTGAGTCGCTCAATATTGGACCATTGTTTAACGGGTTCCAGCTTGGGTTCATCAATTGCGGAAGTGTTGTCTCCATCACTACCAAAAAGATCGGACTGATTGGAGTTTTCCATCTCCTGCACGCGAGAGCCGTAGCTGAGCAAGATATCCATGTGCTGGAGCAGCTGGCGTCGATTGGGATTAAGCTCATCAAAAGCCCCGGCCTGGAACAGGCTTTCCAGTGTTCGTTTGTTACATACGCTGGAATCAACGCGGCGCGCAAAATCATAAATGGAGTCAAACGTACCGTTTTCTTCTCGTTCCTTTACAATCTCTGCTACCACATTCGAGCCTACTCCCTTAATAGCTTCCATTCCGTATTGAATACGTCCATCAACAGCCACAAATTTACCCTGACCACTATTAACATTGGGAGCATCCACGGTGATGCCCATGCGATTACATTCCTCAATAAACTTCGAGACTTTGTCAATGTTGCCCATATTATGGCTAAGCACCGCTGCCATATATTCAGACGGATAATTAGCCTTAAAAAAGGCCGTCTGATAGGCAACGACCGAATAAGCCGCCGAGTGCGATTTATTAAAGCCGTAATTTGCAAACTCGGCCATGATGTCGAACAGTTCCTCCGCTTTCTTTTCGGAGACCCCGTTTTCGATTGCGCGCTCGGTAAAGATAGCGCGCTGCTTATCCATCACCTTTTTCTTCTTCTTACCCATAGCTCGTCGCAGTAAATCTGCTTCACCGAGGGAGTAGTTGGCGATCTTTTGAGCCGCCTTCATAATCTGCTCCTGGTAAATCATAATGCCGTAGGTCGGCTTCAGGAGTTCTTCAAGGTCAGGATGGGGGTATTCAACCTCGGATCGGCCATGCTTACGGTCGATATATTCCGGGATAAACTGCATGGGACCCGGACGATAGAGCGCGTTCATGGCAATGAGGTCATCCAGCTCAGTCGGTTTCAGCTGCTGCAGATACTTCCGCATGCCATCCGACTCAAACTGGAAGGTGCCAATCGTGTTTCCTTTCTGATACAGTTCAAAGGTCTTCTCATCGTCTTCGGGGATCTCATCCAGCTCGTAGTGAATGTCGTGGTTCTTTTCGACGTACTTAATAGATGTTTTGAGGATCGATAACGTCTTTAATCCCAAAAAGTCCATTTTCAGCAAGCCACACTCCTCGGCGTGTGGTCCGTCGTACTGTGTAATCAGTTCCTTGTCTTTCGACAGTGCCACCGGCACATATTCACTGATTTCACCTGGTGCGATAATAACGCCTGCTGCGTGAATTCCTGTTTGACGAGCTGATCCTTCCAGTGTTCGTGCAAAACGCATCATCTTTTGCACTTGCGGGTCGGGATGCTCAAAAAGCTGCTCAATATCTTTTGCCGACTCAGGATTTTTTGATGGGTCCAAAACCTTATCAAAGGTATTAACGCCCGGCTGATCGGGAAAGAGTTTGGTAATGCGATTGACTTCTTCAAGCGGCACGCCGAGTACACGTCCCACGTCACGAATGGCCGTTTTGGCTTTCATTGTTCCATATGTGACAAT
Source organism: Fodinibius sp. Rm-B-1B1-1 (assembly GCF_038594945.1). NCBI lineage: Bacteria > Pseudomonadati > Balneolota > Balneolia > Balneolales > Balneolaceae > Fodinibius > Fodinibius alkaliphilus. The sequence continues at coordinate 162,370 of NZ_JBCFYD010000001.1, read as the reverse complement.
CTGAGCCACCTTTTCACGACCGTACTTTTCAACAACGTAATCGATCACTTCTTGCCGGCCATGGTCATCAAAGTCGATATCAATATCCGGAGGACTTACGCGTTCGGGGTTCAGAAATCGCTCAAACAGCAGATCATGCCGCATGGGATCTACGTTGATGATCCCCAAACAATAGGCCACAACCGAACCTGCAGCTGAACCACGTCCAGGTCCAACAAATACGTCGCGTTTTCGGGCTTCAGTGGTAAAATCCTGCGTAATAAGAAAGTATCCCGAAAAGTCCATTCGACTGATAATACCGAGCTCCTGCTCAATACGCTCACTGATTTCCTGCGTAATTTCTCCATAACGTTTTTTTGCACCTTCATAGGTCAAGTGACGAAGGTAGTCATCCATCGAATCAAACTGGTCGGGGATACTGTAATGCGGGAGCAATAGTTCAGAACTCAGGTCGATGTTGTCAACCTTTTCGATAATTTCATTTGTGTTATCAATAGCCGAGGGGAGATCACTGAAGAGCTCCTCCATCTCTTCAGGCGTTTTCAGATAGAAGTCGGTATTCAGGTTGTTATCATCATCCGTAAATCGAAAACGATTGGGGTCATTGATATCAGCGTTAGTTTGCAGGGCCAGCAGAATATCGTGGGCTTCCGAATCCTCTTCATTAACATAATGGCAGTCGTTCGTGGCCACCATTTTAACATTATACTCCTTCGACCATTTGACCAGTATTTCATTACAGCGATCCTGATCGTTAAGCCCGTGGCGCTGCAGCTCAATGTAATAGTCATCTCCAAATACATTCAGGTACCACTCAAAAAGCGCGCGCGCCTCTTTTTCTGTTTTGTTGATGATATACTGATTAATCTCACTGGCAATGCAGCAGGTGGTGGCAATAAGGCCTTCGGAATGCTCGGCCAGCGTGGGTTTGTCGATACGCGGTTTGTAGTACATGCCGTCGGTATAGCCCAGTGAACACAACTTGGACAGATTTTTATAACCCGTCATATTTTTGGCCAGCAGTACCTGGTGGTAACGGGTGCGATCTTTCTTATCCTCCATCCCCGAGGGCGTAATGTAAAATTCGCAACCAATAATCGGTTTTACATCGTGCTTATTGGCGGTATTTACAAATTCGGGCACTCCAAACATATTACCGTGGTCGGTAATAGCAATGCCCGGCATGCCATGGTTTTTTGATTTTTTGATCAGCTGTTCGATGCTCGCGGCACCGTCGAGCATGCTAAATTGTGTGTGATTGTGGAGGTGTGAAAAGTTCATTCAGGCAGCTTGTCTGTTGATCCTTAGATTGGAATAATAATACTATTCCTAAGCCACAAAATTAAGGTTCATTTTCGGATAAATTTTCAAAAAAATATTTATTACTGTTTGAATGGTGAGCGGAAACATTCTATTTTTGGTTTTACCTCAACTAACTGATTTGATATGTCCACCAAATACATCTTCGTAACAGGCGGAGTTACTTCTTCACTTGGAAAGGGAATTATTTGTGCCTCGCTGGGGCGATTGCTGGTTGCACGCGGGCTCAGCGTGACCGTTCAAAAGCTTGACCCCTATATCAATGTTGACCCCGGCACGATGAATCCCTATGAACACGGGGAGGTCTATGTAACCGAAGATGGGGCGGAGACCGATCTCGATTTGGGGCATTACGAACGATTTCTGGATATCAAAACATCCCAGGAAAACAATGTTACCACTGGACGCATTTATAATGATGTGATTTCGAAAGAGCGTCAAGGGGCGTACCTGGGAAAGACCGTTCAGGTTATCCCACATATTACTGATGAAATTAAATCACATATTGTGGCGTTGGGGGAATCTGACGACTATGATGTGGTAATTACTGAGATTGGTGGTACGGTGGGTGATATTGAAAGCCTGCCGTATATCGAGGCTGTTCGTCAGCTTCGTTATGATGTGGGGCGCGAAAATACGCTTTCCATCCATTTAACATTGGTACCATATCTGTCAGCAGCGCGTGAGCTTAAAACCAAGCCCACGCAACACTCCGTAAAAACGCTTTCCGAAAGTGGATTGCAGCCCGATATTATTGTGGCGCGATCGGAATATGAGCTTGATGATACCATCCGCAATAAAATTGCGCAGTTTTGTAATGTGGAGTATGATGATGTCATTGCCTCGCTGGATGCCGAAAGTATTTACCAGGTTCCCTTTTTGATGCAAGGAGAGGGGCTGGATAAGCGCGTTATCGAAAAGTTGAAATTAGATGCTGGCGAACCAGATCTTGAACGTTGGAAAGGGTTTGTAGAAGCCATTCGCAATCCATCCACGAAAATTACTATTGCGTTGGTGGGTAAATATGTGGAGCACCACGATGCTTATAAATCTATTGTTGAGGCGTTTATTCATGCCGGTGCCGTGAATGATTGCGAAGTTGATATCCGCTGGTTGCAGTCGGATGATCTTACGGAAGAAAATATAGCTGAAAAGTTAGAAGATGTTTCAGGAGTATTAGTTGCGCCTGGTTTCGGAGATCGAGGTATAAAAGGAAAAATTGCAGCAGCAAAATATTCTCGAGAAAACGATATTCCATATTTTGGGATCTGCCTTGGCATGCAGTGTGCTGTATTGGAATATGCCCAAAATGTATGTGGGTGGGATACGGCAAGTAGCACCGAATTTGATGAGGAAACCGAATACCCCATTATTGATCTAATGCCCGATCAGAAAAATATTGAAGACAAGGGCGGGACCATGCGTCTGGGCTTATATGATTGTAAGATTAAAAAAGATTCCAAAGCGTATGAGGCCTATGGCAAAGATCTTGTGCAAGAGCGTCATCGTCACCGTTATGAGGTTAACAATAACCTAAGGTATAAGTTGGTCGAAGATGGTATGAAGCTGGTTGGATTTAATCCCGATCGAGACTTAGTTGAAATAATGGAGATACCGGATCATCCCTGGTTTGTAGGTGTACAGTTTCATCCCGAGTATTGCTCAACGGTGAATAATCCCCAGCCGCTTTTTGTGGATTTTGTAAAAGCCAGTCTTAAGCATGCCAAGGAGCATGGTTTGAGTACACCTATAAAACGCAAAAAAGTTGTCATTGAATAATGAGGTAGCTGATATGTCACCGGATCAAACATTTGCCAACAAATTACGTGTTCGCGTTTGTGGAGTATTGATTCAGGATGACAAAATTTTGCTTGCCCAACTTCATTCTCCGATTACAAATAAATTAGTTTGGATGCCTCCCGGTGGTGGACTCACCTTTGGGGAGTCGATGAAAGGCTGTCTTAAAAGAGAATTTAAAGAAGAGACCAATCTCACGGTTGAAATACATGAGCTGGTACATGTCAATGAACTTTTAAAGAAATCATACCATGCCGTAGAGTGTTTTTTTGAGGTTAAGAAAATAGGTGGTGACGAAAAGCTTGGGAAAGATCCGGAGCTCTCTTGGGATCGGCAGATGTTGCATGATTTACAATGGGTTGCTATTGATACACTTCCCGAAATCGATTTTGCTCCCTCCAGCCTGAAAGAAAAAATACGGAATTGGGATCGGCGGTTTAACTATCCCATCTTTTAACAGTTTCTTACTAACCTGGCAGGTAATCTGTTTTTTATCCTAACGGGATTATTATAAATTTAGGGGCTTAAATTTCAACCACATCTACAACTTATGATTGCTTGCCGACTATCGTTGCTTTCAGTTTTTTTGCTCGTTTTAACAGTCGTTTCGTGTGAAAACGCATCCGATTCAACAACGACGGTGATCCAAAATGTTAAAGGCTATACCGAATATGAGGGGGAACTCATACAGTTTGAGGCATTGGAATTTAAAGGTGGCAAAGTAGTTGATGTTTATAGGGATACAACGTTTTCATCTACTGGAGATATCGAGGTTATTGATGGGGAAGGGAAATTTATCCTTCCAGGATTAATCGACGCTCATGCCCATGTGATGGGACTTGGCAATATGTTGATGAACGTGGATTTAAGCGGCATAAGGTCGTTAGATGAAGCTCTTAATCATATTGAGCAATATGCTTCTGAAAATCCAGAACTGGAATGGGTTGAAGGACGTGGTTGGAACAATACTTATTGGGGAGATGGTGATTTTCCCACAGCTAAAGATCTTGATAACGTTGTAAGTGATCGCCCCGTTTGGTTGAGTCGTGTTGATGGTCATGCCGGATGGGCAAATACCAAGGCCATGGAAATAGCTGGTATTACAGCCGATACCGAAGCACCGGAAGGCGGTAAAATTATCCGTGATGATAATGGGGAGCCGACTGGGGTTTTTGTTGATGAAGCTGAACAGCTTATTGCATCAGAAATCCCAGAGCCTACGGCTGAAGAGCAACAGGCAGCATTTGAACAAGCTTTGCAGCAGATGCGGAGTAAAGGGTTGACGAGTGTTCATGATGCCGGAGTATCCGCAGAAGTATGGGAGATGTATAAAGAGTTTGCTGATTCGGGGAATTTAACAACTCGTATTTATGGAATGATAAGTGGTGCGGGAGATACCTTTGATGAGTTAGCCCAAAACGGGCCTGTTACTTCTTATGCTGGAGATATGTTAGCTCTTCGGAGCGTTAAGATTTATGGTGATGGAGCATTAGGAAGTCGCGGTGCAGCAATGTTGGAGCCCTATTCCGATGATCCCGGGAACACCGGATTGCTGTTTCATAGCCAGGAGGAGATGAACCAGATGGTAATGAAAACGATGTCGAATGGCTTTCAAACGAATGTGCATGCTATTGGTGACGCAGCCAATCGTCAGGTGCTTAATGCTTTTGAACATGCCAAAGACAGCCTTGGAGATCAGGGGCTTCGAAATCGAATAGAACATGCTCAGATTGTATCAACGGAAGATATTCCGCGTTTTAATAAATTGAATGTAATTGCGTCGATGCAGCCTACTCATGCCACCAGTGATATGAATATGGCAGAAGATCGGGTGGGCGCATCCCGAATGGTTGGTGCCTATGCCTGGCAGACATTTATCAGTCAAGGTACTACGGTCGCTTCGGGATCAGATTTTCCGGTGGAACACGTGAATCCTTTTTATGGTTTATATTCAGCGGTAACCCGGCAGGATCATGACGGTAATCCCGACGGTGGTTGGTACCCCTCAAAACGCATGACAAGGGGACAGGCTCTTCGCTCATTTACTATCGATGCAGCTTATGCAGCACATCAAGAAGGTATGCTGGGTAGTTTGGAGCCGGGTAAATGGGCTGACTTTATCGTTGTTGACCGCGACTTTTTTGAAGTGCCCGATAATGAAATATGGCAAACAAAGGTGCTTGAAACATGGGTGGCCGGTGAAAAAGTATATTCTGCAGAATAAACGATCAGAGAAGTATCTATGAACATCCGATTAGAACAGCTTAATCCGACTATTGGAGATATCGATGGAAATTTACATCGTATTGAAGATGCCACGGTCAGGGCTGAATCGGACGGGATTGATTTGCTTGTATTGCCCGAGCTTATTGTCTGCGGATATTCGCCCATGGATTTATTAGAGCGACAAGCTTTTTTAGATGCCATTTACCGAGCTAATACCCACATAGTAAATCAATCCCAAGAAACAGCCGTGCTGTTTGGGACAGCGACACCTAATGAAGGGGACGGACGGAAGTGCTTTAACAGTGCTATTTTAGCGCACAATGGGGAGCGGGTTGCAGAAGTGCATAAAGCACTGCTCCCAACTTATGATGTATATGATGAGCTTCGTTATTTTGAACCCGATGCCACTTTTGAGTGTATCGATTTTGGAGAAACAAAAATTGGCATTACCATCTGTGAAGATATTTGGCATAATTTTGAATTGCCTTATCTTACCTATGATGTGAATCCCAGCAAGGAGTTAGTACAGCAGGGAGCCCAGGCTATCTTTAATTTATCAGCCTCTCCATATGCTCGAAATAAACCTGCCAAAAGAAAAAAGATGCTGCGGCAACGTGCGGAGCAATTTCAAGTACCAGTATTTTATGTGAATCAAGTAGGTGGGAATACCGAATTGGTTTCAGATGGTGATTCCATGGCTATTAATGGCCGTGCAGAAGTGGTAGGTCGTGCTCCACTTTTTGAAGAAGCATACATAGACATTAGCTGGTCAAGTAATGCTAATGTTCAAAATGTGGAAAACGCTCCATGTGAAGTTCCTGCCAAAATAGAACAAATGTTTGGCGCCCTTAAGCTTGGCTTGCAGGATTATTTACAGAAAACTGGTATTGCTGATAAAGTGCTATTAGGATTAAGTGGGGGGATTGATTCGGCACTTGTTGCTGTAATTGCTAAGGAAGCGTTGGGAGCAGAAAATGTGGTAGGTATTACAATGCCATCAGAATTTTCATCAGAAGGGAGTGTAAGTGATTCCAAAAAATTGGCTGATAATCTGGGAATCAAATTGCATGAAATAGCCGTAAGCGATATTTATGATCAGTTTAATGAAGCACTAAATCCATTTTTTGAGGGTACGGATTTTGGAGTGGCGGAAGAAAATTTACAGCCTCGGATTCGGGGTACATTGCTGATGGCATATTCCAACAAGTTTGGATATATGTTGTTAAATACGGGCAATAAGTCAGAATTGGCGACTGGTTATTGTACTCTATATGGAGATATGGCCGGAGGGTTAGGCGTTATTGCTGACCTTTATAAGTTGGAAGTGTATGAGATGTCTCGTTGGTTAAATGAGGAATATTATGGTTACGAGGTTATTCCATCAGCAATTATAAATAAACCACCAAGTGCTGAATTGCGGCCTGACCAAAAAGATGCTGATAGTTTGCCGAAATATGATATTTTAGATCCTATATTAGAGGCTTATATTGAAAAACAGCTTTCTATAGGTAAGATTGCAGCACAGGGGTTTGATCTGCAACTCGTAAAAAAAATAGCTACACTTGTAGATCGTAACGAATATAAGCGTTTTCAAGCCGTTCCGGCCCTGAAGGTAAGTGACAAAGCTTTTGGAACAGGACGTAGATGGCCGTTGGTGCAACGTTGGACCCAGAGTCGAGATTGACGTTATAGAGCGCATAACAAGGAAGGACGGAATAAGATTAAACACTACAACATCGCACTTTATGCAGAATAAGTTACCAGTATTACTCATATTTATTTTTATGTTTGGGACTCTTCCCGGGCTGGCACAACAGCAAGAACAAGAAGTACAGCTCGAAGAAGTACCGATGCCTGCCAAACTGCTTCCCTATAATAATCCTATGTTATCGAATGATGAGGATTTCGCTGTGGGTGAACGACAGCCTGGTCCCGAGCTCGATGACTTTCAAAAGGAAGTGATGCGCCGCATTGCAGACATTTATCGTATGCATGTGAATGCGTTGGAAGCACAAGTTCAAGATGACCCGCTGAGTGCAGAAACGCATATCACAGATGCTCTTAATGCTATGCAAGCACTTCTTGATACGTATCCCGAGGTACAATCCAATGAACGTTTTAGTGCATTGTACCGCTCGGTGATGACTGAATATCGATCGTTTTATGGAGTTGAAGATTCTACAAAACAGGTAGAGGGAGAAATTTTTGCGATCCAGGAAGAGTTATACTCTGAGGAAAGTAACTGGATGAATGAAAACTATTCATTGCCAGAAGATATTACTACACCTAAAACAGAGGTTCCGCTGGTTCAAAATCGCCAGGTTAATCGCCATCTGATGTATTATACGATGAAGCGCCCAGAAGTGATGGAGACATGGCTTACCCGTACAAAGAAGTATTTTCCAATGATGGAAGATATTTTTGAAGAAGAAAATGTACCTCAGGAATTGATTCACTTAGCAATGGTAGAGAGTGGATTAAACCCGCAGGCACGAAGTTGGGCATCGGCCGTTGGAATGTGGCAGTTTATTCGGGCAACAGGTTCAATGTATGGGCTTGAAGTTAATTGGTGGGTCGATGAACGCCGGGATCCTGAAAAGGCTACCCGTGCTGCTGCTCGACATTTAAAAGATCTATATAATATTTGGGGCGACTGGCACTTGGCTATAGCTAATTACAACATTAGCCCACGAGGGTTGAAACGAGCTCTCAGGGCAGCCGGAGAGGAAGACTATTGGGCAGCATTGCCGTATTTACCGCGCGAAACCCAAGGTTATGTACCAGGCTTTATAGCTGCTACTATGATTGAGATGAATCCTGAGCAGTTTGGTTTTACAGGGCAATATGAATCTGAAGAATACGATTACGAGCTTTTTGAAGTAGCTCCTTTAATGCCACTGGATGAGTTAGCCAAGGCAGCTGGCATCAGTACTGAAAAACTTAAGGAGTATAATCCCGAGTTACTCCGATGGGCTACCCCTCCGGGCAATAGTTACCCGTTGAAGTTACCGGTTGGGAGTAAGGAGCAGTTTGCTGCTAATTATGAGGATATCCCTAAAGAAGAACGCAGCCAAAATGTTGCGATGCATACCGTAAACAGAGGGGAGACGTTGGGATATATTGCTCGAAAATATGGTACATCAGTTCGGGCGCTGTACGAGACGAATGAAAGTTTATCGAATACCATTTATCCGGGACAAAAAATTGTGGTTCCGTTGGCTCCGGGAAGTGATGAAAAGATTGCGGCCAGTCGACCCACCCACCAGCCGCGCGGCCAAACTTCGACCAATACGCGACGCAGAAACCAATCGAAAGCTCCCGCTAATTCTATAGGAGTTACGTATAAGGTTAAAAGTGGAGATACGATTGGGCATATTGCTGAATGGTATGATGTGCGGGCTTGGCAGATACGGTCGTGGAACGGAATATCTAACTATATACGACCGGGGCAAAACCTGACTGTTTATGTGCCGGAATCGAAGAAGTCGTATTACAGCCAGATAAATAGTATGTCTTTTAGTAAAAAGCAGGAGCTTGAAAGTCAGCAGCGGTCTGGTACGAATATTACGGAAGAGTACATCGCCTCAACTTCAAATAATAGTAGTGATGGCGGAAATGTTACGTATACGGTACAGTCGAATGATACGTTAATACAGATAGCAAACTCGTTTGGCGTTTCTGTAGGTCAAATTCAGCGGTTGAATAATCTCAATGGGTCACGAATTTATGTTGGTCAGCAGTTGAAAATAAAATAGGGTGATCGGCAATGCGTAAGATGAGGAAATTTTTAATAGCCGGATTGCTGGCGCTTACATCATTAGCGCTTATTGGCGTTGCACGTAATCCGGATATCTATTTTCTCATCAAAAAAAACTTTACCATTTTCAGTGAAGTTTACCGAGAGGTTTCACTGCAATATGTGGATAAGGTTGATCCAGAAAAGCTGATGCGTAAGGGTATCAATGCGATGTTGGAATCACTGGATCCTTATACGGTATTGGTTGATGAGGCCGACCGGCAAAATATGGAAATTCTCAGCCGTGGTAGTTATGGCGGAGTTGGTATCGAAGTTGATTATCGCGGAGGGGATATCGTGGTTGTGGCTCCTATTGAAGGCTATGCTGCTCACCGCAAAGGCATTCGATCAGGTGATGTAATTACCAGAGTAGACGGTGTATCTGTTAAGAATTTAATGCCGGAACAGGTGCAAGAACTTATTGATGGTGAGTTGGGCTCTACCGTAACAATGACTATCGAGCGATACGGAATGGAGGAGCCTTTGACATTTGAGCTGGAACGCCAGCGTATTGAAGTGAAAAATGTGGCGTATGCAGGATTTATATCCGAAGATAAAAATGTTGGATATATTCTGTTAAATAGATTTTCGAAAGGTACCGCTGATGAAGTTCGCATGGCTATTGATGAGCTTTCTGCCCAGAAAGAGCTTAGTGGTGTGGTGTTAGATTTGCGGAATAATCCTGGAGGATTGCTGGAAGAGGCAGTTGCTACCGTTGGAAAGTTTGTGTCGGAAGGTACGAGGGTGGTGGAAACGCGCGGTCGTTTTAGTCAGCATGATAATGTTTTTGCCACGGAAGAATCTCCTGTAATGCCTGATATGCCGTTGGTAGTATTGCAAAATGGGGGAAGTGCCAGTGCTTCAGAAATTGTGGCGGGTGCGTTGCAGGATCTTGATCGCGCAGTTATTATGGGAGAGCAAAGTTTTGGTAAGGGATTGGTGCAGACCGTTCGGGAGCTTTCATACAATACGGCGCTAAAGATGACTATATCAAGGTATTATATCCCCAGCGGACGTAGTATTCAGTCGGTAAGATATACCCATGATGACAATAACAGTGCAGTAATGACTCCGGATTCGCTTCGTAAAGAGTTTAAGACGAGAAACGGTCGTACAGTCTATGATGGCAATGGTATTAGTCCGGATTTGATTGTTTCTGATAAGGAGCCGTCGCTATTAGAAACCTCATTGTTAAGGCAGAATATATTTTTTGAGTTTGCCAACCGGTATGCTGCTGATAACGATTCTTTGGGGCAACCGTTTGGAGCTGACGATCTGTATCAACAGTTTATGCGTTTTGTTGACGAGCAGCCGTTTGATTATCAGGCACCATCAGAAAATCACCTTGTAAAGGTAGATTCGCTACTGGCAGATGCAGGTGAAAAATCAGAGGAGCATATCCAGGAGTTAAAAGATATTGCTGCCAGAAAGAAAGAACAGCAGTTTATTGATGAACGTCCTCAATTGGAGAAACGATTGTATCTGGAATTAATAGCACGATATAAAGGACAGCAGGGGCAAACAGCCGCATGGTTGCCACATGATGAGCTGGTGAATAGGGCTGTTGCTGTTTTGCAGGACGAAAATAAATATAATAGAATTTTAGCAGAAATTAACTGAGAAGTGTCTAAGGCTGATTTACATATACATACTACGGCATCGGATGGGCGTTCAACGCCCCGGCAAATTTTAGAAAATGCTGACAAGCATAATCTGGAAATTATTTCGATAACGGATCATGATACGATTCGGGGATATCAAAAAGCTGCAAAAATAGCAGATGAATATGACGTTCGGTTGTTACCCGGGGTTGAAATTACCTCTGATTTTAATGGACGAGAGTGTCACCTGTTGGCATATTGTTTTGATCCCAACCATCCTAAAATAAAACAACTTATTGCCCAGCATTATAAATCGCGATTGGCACGTGCAAAATGGATTGTTAATGAACTCTCGAAACAGGGGTTAGAAGTTGATATTGAAGAAGTGAAAGCCGAGGCTAATGGGAGTAATATTGGTCGCCCACATATAGCTGCCGTACTTATTGATAAGGGCTATGTTGCTTCGTTTAAAGAAGCATTTATTCGATACCTAAGTGATCAGTCGTTGGGAACGATTTACAACCAGTATTATAGTCATCACGAAGTGATAGCAGCTGTTAAAGAGGCTGGGGGAGCTATTGTCGTTGCTCATCCTGGAAACTTGTATTCCGATGAAGAACTCAACGAGCTTGTGACAGCGGGTATTGACGGGATAGAATTTATACATCCCAGCCATGACTACAGCAGGCAAAAGCAGGTTGAGGAGTTTGCTGATGACCATACCTTGCTTAAAACTGGTGGTAGTGATTTTCACGGTGGGGATAAGGAGTATCAGAAATTTTTTGGCGTTGTAACGATTAATACCAAATATGTACATCGGTTACTGCGCATGACAGATCAACGAAAAGCGATTAATGTTTAGATATGGCAATTAATATTATACAAGGAAGTACCGATGACCATCATTTCACCGTTGGAATTGCCGTGACAAAATGGAATTCATTTATTACGGACGAACTGCTGGATGGTGCTATAGATACCTTGAGGAGTAAGGGATTTTCTGACGCACAAATTATAGTGGCGCGTTGCCCCGGGGCGTATGAATTGCCATATACAGCTCATAAATTATTGGACCATGTAGATGGTGTAATCACGCTTGGAGCCGTAATCAGAGGGGATACGCCCCACTTCGACTATGTTTGCGATGCGGTTAATCATGGTGTGACAGATCTCAATTTAAAGGGAAATAAGCCAGTGGTTTTTGGCGTTTTAACTACAGATAATGTAGCTCAGGCTCAGGAACGGTGTGGGCTCAAAGGGGAAAAAGGGAATAAGGGTGCTGAAGCTGCACTGGCCCTTTTAGAAATGATATCGCTGACAGAACAGTTAGAAGAATTATAATTTTATTAGCTTGAAATAACGGGGATAAAACTCTAATATTGATAGCTTAATAAAACACGGATATTACGTATTGAAACCAATATCGCTTACAAATAAAGAACAGGACAGCAGTGATAAGGAGTTACAGTCAGCACTGAGTGAGCAGGGGCAAATCCCTGAACACATTGCCATTATCATGGATGGAAATGGTCGTTGGGCCAAGAGTCGCGGTAATATGCGTTCTTATGGTCATAAGGTTGGCGTTGATTCTGTACGTGATATTACTGAAGCCTGTGCGCAAATTGGTGTTAAATATCTTACGTTATATGCTTTTTCGACCGAGAATTGGGGTCGTCCAAAGATGGAAGTTAGCGCTCTTATGCGATTATTGGCTCGTTCGTTGCGTAAAGAAGCCGATAATTTGAACGAGAATGACATCAAACTCGAGACAATTGGCCAGATCGACCGTTTCCCGGAAAACTGTCAGCGTGAGTTAAGTGAGGCCATTGAGCTGACGAAGGATAATGAACGACTGCAGCTTTGCCTTGCGCTTAGCTATTCCGGGCGGTGGGATATCACAGAAGCGGTCAAAAAGTTGGCCCAATCAGTTAAAGATGGTGATGTTGAGCCCAATGAAATTGATGATGAGTTGATTAGTGCGCATCTATCAACGGCAGATATTCCTGATCCGGAACTTATTATTCGAACAAGTGGTGAATATCGGCTCAGTAACTTTTTATTATGGCAGTTGGCATATTCAGAATTATATATAACAGAAACATACTGGCCTGACTTTCGCCGCGAAGAATTATATAAAGCTATCCAATCATTCCAACAACGTGAACGTAGATTTGGCAAAATTTCTGAAAGTGAACAAAAGAAATCCTCAAGTCTATACGTTCCAGAGCTGACACCTTAACCTTTCATACAAATATCGTAAGCTCAATTTTGTTTCAAGAACTAACCCACGTGAAGAAATTATTAGTTACTCTTTTCGTTTTCTGCTTTATTTATAATCCTGGCTTTTCTCAGGATACCCAAATTAATATTGAAAACCCGATGAACAACAGGCCTCAACAGTTCGAGGTGCTGAATGTGGAAGTTGAAGGATTAACAACTTCGCGCGAAGGGTTTGTCATTGGAACAAGCGGTCTTCAGGTCGGGACACAGATAACCATTCCGGGAGAAGATCTCTCAAGAGCAATTAAAAGCTTGCACCGCACGGGACTGTTTTCTGATGTGGAGATAGTGGAAACAGGTCGAGAACCAGGAGGTATTAACCTTAAAATTATAGTCCAGGAACAACCCCGGTTGGAAGGATTTGAAATTCATGGTACCAAGCGTTCCCATCGCAAAGACCTGGAAGAAGAGATCTCATTGATGAGGGGTTATGCCGTAACCGAATCATCGCTGGCACAGGCCAAAAATACGATTCAAAGGTATTATGATGATAAAGGATATTGGTATACGGATATTTCCGTACGAAAATCTCAGCCTGATACTGTCCGTAATCGTGTTACGGTGCATTTTGATATAGATCCGGGCGAAAGATTAGAGGTCAAAGAGATTAGTTTTAATGGAAATAAAGAGTTCAACGATCGGCAGCTAAGAAAACAGCTTGATGAGATATCAGAAGATCGTTGGTGGAAATTCTTCTCCAAAAAGCTTTTTAAGGAGGAAGATTTCGAGACAGCCAAAGAGAATCTTAGAGAATTTTACGGTGAGCATGGCTTTCTTGACTTTCGAGTTATGGCTGACACCGTTCATACCTTTTCATATACCCAACGTCGCTTATTATTTTTAACGAATCCGGCGGAAGGAATAAAGGTAAACTTAACTGTTGATGAGGGGCCGCAATACAAGGTCCGCGATATCTCTTGGGAGGGAAATACTGTTTATGAAGATGAACGGCTAACGCAGGTATTGGGCTTTGAGAAAGGGGATATCTTCAACCAGAAGAAATTCCAGAATAAAATGGAGTTTTCACAGGAAGGTACAGATATCACCAGTTTGTATCGAGATATTGGATATCTATTCTTTAGAGTAGAGCCCGAAATTGATGTTGTAGGCGAAGATTCTGTAGATCTCAATATGAATATTTACGAAGATGAGATTGCCTATATTCGTGAGGTCTCATTTACTGGTAATACTAAAACGCACGATGATGTAGTGCGGCGTACGTTGCGAACCGTTCCCGGGCAAAAGTATAGCCAGCAGGCTATTGTTCGAACCATCCGTGAGTTGGGACAATTAGGTTATTTTAGACCTGAAGCTATTCAGCCAAACTTATCCCCAGATCGAGAAAACCATAAAGTTGATATCAATTACCAGCTTGATGAGTCGCAAAGTACAGACAATTTTGAGTTTTCTGGTGGATTTGGTGGACAGGGTATTGGTTTGATTTTATCTGCTCGATTGAACTTCAACAATTTCTCAATACAGCGGGCTATTAAAGGTGAAGGTTGGAATCCTATTCCTTCAGGCGATGGGCAAAAGTTATCGCTTGGTGTGCAAGTTACCGGTAGTGGATATCAAAGCTACAGTCTTGGATTTCAAGAACCGTGGTTAGGAGGTAGACCCCTTTCGCTGGGTGTTAATATGAGTTATGACCTCATTAGTTATCGAGGGATGTCGTCACGAAATGAGATGTTGTCCGGAAGTGTATCATTAGGACGACGGTTAAACTGGCCGGACGATTACTTTACCCATCGATCTGTCCTTTCATATCAATTGTATGACGTGGCGGGTGGAGCTTCATTCCTTGCGGAGGGAACATCGAGCATAATGAGTATAAAGCAGGTGTTGGAACGAAACTCTGTCGATAATCCTATTTCACCATCAACAGGATCAAAGTTTAGTATATCCGGAGAAATCGCACCGCCACTTCCCGGCTTTTCCCAGTTCTATAAATTGAAAACTCAATATCAGAACCATACGACTATTGCCGGAGACTTAGTAATGACGAATTCGGTAGAATATGGTTATTTGGGATATTTGGGAGACAGCCAGCGAAGTGACTTCCAACGGTTTAAGTTGGGGGGTACGCAGATGCAGCAGCGTCAAAGTTTCTTGGATGATAATATTGACCTGCGTGGATTCCCGGGTGGACGTAATGGTTCTATTTCACCCATCAAGAATGGGGAGCCTGTAGGTGGACGTCTGTATACCAAGTATTCGGTGGAGCTACGTTATCCTGCAATAACCGAGCAGCAGGCTCAAGTTCACCCGTATTTATTCTTGGATTCAGGTAATGCATTTGCCAATACAAGGGAATTTTCGCCTTTTGATGTTAAACGAGCAGTTGGTGTGGGTACGCGGATTTATCTGCCTATCCTTGGATTGGTTGACCTGAGTTATGGATATCGCTTGGATGGTATCAATATCCCTGGGAATCCCGTTCAACCCGGTGAATGGCAGTTCCTGTTTAATATTGGAGCTCCATTTGAATAATGAGAAAAACCTGTTTACATAGCGTAATTATTTTTTGCCTGCTGTGGATTGGTTGTAATACGGCAGTCGCACAGAATCAAAAAATAGGCTATGTAAATACGGATCAGATTTTATCTCAGATGTCGGAGTATGAGGGTATTCAACAACAGCTGAGTGACCTGAGTGCCGAATGGAATAAAGAGCTTGATGAGATGGAGCAGGAAATTGAGCAGTTGAAAGAAGATTTTGAAGCCAAGGAGATTTTATATACCGAGGAGCTTAAGAAGCAGAAACAGCAGGAGATCCAAAATAAAATACAGCAGCGCCGGCAGTATTTGGATCAGAAGTTTGGTGCAGAAGGTGAATATTTTCAAAAGCAGCAGGAGTTACTTGAACCGATCCAGCGAAAAGTTTTTGAAGCGATTAACAAGGTTGCTGCTGATCAAAATTTTGATTTTGTCTTTGATCGAGCCCAGAACTCGAACATGCTTTTTAGTAATCAGGAATGGAATTTAAATGAAGAGGTACTACAAGAGCTTGGTATTACGTTAAATGAACCAAGCAATTAATAAAAATAGTTTTTATACTCACAGGCTTTAATACTTGAATCCCAAAGATAATTGATGTAATGGTTAAAAAATTAGCAAGTTCATTTTTTCTATTTCTGTTTGTTCTTAGTGCTTCGGCATTTGGACAGCTTAACATAGGATATTTAAACGCCCAAGAGGTGTTAAGTGAAATGCCGGAACGTCCGCAGGTAGAGCAGCAGTTGAATGATTTCGTTCAACAAAAACGACAAGAGCTGCAAGAACGTACGGTAGCATTTCAAGATTCTGTTGCGCAATTTCAGCAAAATAAGGAGAGTATGTCGGATGCAGAAATCCGTCAGACTGAAGAACGGTTGGCCCAGATAGAAGCGGAAATGACACAATTTCAACAGGGGCTACAGCAACAGATTCAACAGCGTAGGGCAAGCTTGTTAGAGCCTCTTTACGAAAAGATGGATCAAGCAATAAATGCCGTTGCTGAACGTAACGATCTTGACTTTGTAATTAATAAAGCAACCGGAAACGGTGACAATGTGATTTATTATGCTGCCAGCGAGAATCTGGATATCACCGAACAAGTATTACAACATATCAACGAAACGTCTGATTAGAATTAATTGAAAACTTACTACATTATGTTAAAACGACTACTATCTATATCACTACTTTGTTTTTTTGCGGTTGGCTTTTCAGGTCATTCAACTGCACAAGCGCAGCAGATGGAAATTGGCTATGTCGATCCACAGGCAATTTTGAACAAAATGCCTGAAATGAAAGCAGTACAACAGCGACTGCAAAATTTTGTGGAGCGCAAACGAGAAGAGTTTGCCAATAAGCAGCAGAATTTTCAGCAGCAGGTTAGTGAATATCAGCAGAAGGCTGATGTTATTAACGAATCCGCTCGACAACGCGAAGAAGAGCGACTTGGAAAGCTGAATGCAGAACTGCAGCAATATCAGTCGCAAATTCAGCAGGAAATTCAACAAAAACAGCAAGAGCTGGTTAGTCCATTGTTAGATCAGATTGACAATGCTGTTGGCACGGTTGCCGAAAACATGGGACTTACCTATGTCATTAATACAACAACCAGTCAAGGCGATATGATTATTCTTTATGCATCTGATGAAGCTCAGGAAAAATATAACATTACGAATCAAGTAATGGCGGAATTAGATATCTGATTTTCTGATTAGATTTTGTGTAAAGGCAGCTCATTATTGGGCTGCCTTTTTTTATTTAACTCTTTTTTTTCTATTTCGGATGTAATCTTCAAAGATGTAGCCCCCTAAGTTATCAAGAGAAGCAAAATATGCTCGTCCTTTGTTTGCTTCGGTTAACTCGCGAACAAAGTCTTGCAGATAAGGGTCACGGGCAATCATAAAAGTAGTAATATCAATGTCGTCACGCCTACATTTTACGGCTTCATCAAGTACCCGATTTACAATTTTACGGTCTAATCCAAAACTGTTTTTGTACATTTTTCCATTTTCAATGATACAAGAAGGTTTGCCATCTGTAATCATAAAAATTTGTTTGTTGGCGTATTTACGTCGGTGCAGGGTATGTCGTGCTAACTCTAAAGCCTGTTTGGTATTTGTGTGATAGGGCCCCACTTTTAAGTATGGGAGATCTTCAATATCTACCTTCCACGCTTCGTTGCCAAAAGCTACAATATCCAGTGAATCTTTTGCATAATTATTCAGAATAAGTTCCGATAATGCCATAGCTACTTTTTTGGCTGGGGTAATACGATCTTCTCCATAAAGAATCATAGAGTGGCTTAAATCGATAAGAAGTACCGTAGCTACCGAAGTATAGTGATCGGTGTCGTGAACGCGAATGTCATCCTCTTGCAGGCTCATCTGATCAATGTTGCTATGTTTTAGCATATTCATCATTGTGCCGACGCTGTCGATGTTGGCAATATCATCTCCCTGTTGCCATTTTCGCGTTTCGGGCTGACGTTCTAATCCTTTACCGGTATGGTTCGTTTGATGATTACCTACGCCACCTTTCTTAAGGTTGTCAAAAATTTCTTCCAGTGACCGTTGACGGAGGCTTCGCTCTGTTTTTCGCGTAATGACATATGTTTGTTGATTATTATCCTGCTCAATATAGCCGCGCTTTTTTAGTTCATCCACGAAATCTCCAATATCATAATCGTCAAATTGATCTGTCAGATCATATTCATTGTCGATATCGGTAAGCCAACGCAGAGCCTGTTGTACATCTCCGCTTGAAATAGTGAGCAGTTCCTGGAAAGTATCCCACAAGGTATCGAAAGGAGAACTTCCATCCATTTTGGCAAACCGATCGTCCCATTGTTGGTACTTGAAATGCATAGCAAAAAGATTGACTTTAGCTTGAGACTGATAAAACGAAACAGGTTTAATTTTAATTCATTTTAATGAATAATACAGGTAATGAAAATGGTTCAGAAATGATGGACCGAATAGAATTTGAACGTCGGCTTTGGGATGAGGATTATGAACGGGTAATGGGATTAGATGAGGTCGGAAGGGGTTGTCTATCGGGACCCGTGGTGGCAGCAGGCGTTATTTTTGAGCCGGGTACTTTTTTTGATGCTATTCGTGACAGTAAAAAGTTAAGTCTTGAAGAGCGCAAAGAGTTGACTGAACATATTAAAAGGGAGGCCCTTTATTGGACTATTCAGTGGTGTAGTCCTGATGAAATAGATGAACTAAATATTTTACATGCTTCCATAAAGGCGATGCATAAGTGTGCTGAAGCGAACGATGCAAACCCCGATTATTTACTCGTAGATGGTAATCGATTTAGCTCTGGACTATGTCCTCATAAATGTATTGTAGGGGGCGATGATCGTTCGATGAGTATTGCCGCTGCCTCTATTATTGCCAAGGTATATCGCGATGAATGGATGATTCGTCTTCATGAGGAGTATCCTTATTACGGATGGGATACAAACGTAGGGTATCCTACGGCCAAGCATTTTGAAGGACTAAAAGAGCATGGAGCTACTAAATTACATCGGCAGAGTTTTAATCTTCGTACCGATAAATCTTTTGAAGAGTAGGGCTTACCGATAGATGCTAAACTGCCGTTTGTAAAAATCGAGATTAAGGCAGATTCCAATCATTAAAGTGTTGGTAATCAGGGCAGAACCACCATAGCTGATAAAGGGCAGGGGAATCCCGATAACAGGGAGAAGACCCGTAGCGGAGCCTATATTAATAAAGAAATGTGTGAAGAATATAGCCAGTACCCCTACCATTACTAATTGTGCAAACGGATGTTTATGCGTAGCTGCTAATCTAAGCAAGTGTAATGTTAGGGCAAGTAAAAGAAGGACGGTAAAACTGGCTCCCAGAAAGCCAAACTCTTCGCCTATAACACAGAATATGAAGTCAGTCCATTGTTCAGGAAGAAATCGTAGTTGAGTTTGGGTTCCTTCAAGAAAACCCTTGCCGTATAATCCGCCAGATCCAATGGCAGTTTTCGCCTGGATTACATTCCACCCTGCCCCCTGAGGGTCAAATGAGGGATTTGTGAATGCTTCTATACGGGCACGCTGGTGTGGTTGCAGCACTTGTTGTAAGGCTACTTGAATGCCGATTATGAGTAAGATACCTGTGACAAAAGAAGTGAACGTGAGCCAGGTTCGACGCTGAATAATGAATATGGCAAGGGTGATTACCACAGCAGCTACGAGTCCCCAGTACCAAGATATAATGGTTAGATATCCAATAATAGCCGGTGATATAATGAATAGGGAGATACCATAGGGTAGACCTGACCAGAAAAGTACAATGGGAATTAAAGCAAAAAAGATAATGGCTGTCCCGGTATCATTTTGTAGAAGTACCAAGATTGCAGGCAAAAGTATCAGGCCTACTGCAATAATAGCTGACTTTAAATTTTCAGCTGATATATCACGGCGACTGGTTAAGTAATTGGCTACAGCTAAGATAGTAGCAATTTTCATTAACTCACTTGACTGTAGATTAAATGGCCCCAATACCAACCAGCTTCTTGCTCCATTAACTTCTTTGCCGATGAAGAGTGTAAGAATCATTAATAAGATCCCAAGCCCATAAAAGATATATGACCCCTCTTGAAATGACCGGGGATTAACAAATTGAAGGGCTATTAAGAGCAGTATAGCTATCCCAAAGGAAATGAGTTGTTTATAAAAATTGACTTGAATATAGCCGGGCAAAAATTCAGCCACAGGGCCTTGCGTAGCACTATAAATAGCTATGAGCCCCACGATTATGAGACTAGCCCAAATTAAAATAAGTGACCAGCTAAGTTCCTTGAGATTCACCATCTAAATTCTGTTCCTCTTCGTCATCAGTTTCTTGTTTACGGGGTTCGAAAGTTTTTACATAATCATATACATAAGATCGATCGATCTCTCCGGTCAAATATTGTTCAATCATCAGAGAGGCTATAGGTGCAGCCGAAATGGAACCATAGCCGCCATTTTCGACCAACACAGCGACAGCAATTTTGGGATTTTCGACAGGAGCAAAACTGATAAACCAGCCATGATCTTGCCCATGTGGATTTTGTGCCGTACCGGTTTTTCCAGCAACGGTTACGCTATCCAAATCAGCGTAGTATCGCCCACTGCCATCGGTGACAACGCGGCGCATGCCGTCTTTGACTACCTTTATTTCTTCAGGATCGACCCACGGAATTTTTTCTTTTTGGGGGGCAGTGAGCATCATGGTACCGTCACTTTCTTCTATAGCACTTACCAGATGTGGTTGTAATTTATATCCCCCGTTACCAATTTGAGCTGCCACCAAGGCCATCTGTAATGGTGATACAGCCATGAAACCCTGGCCTATGCCTAAATTGAGCTGGTCGCCAATGCCCCATTGCCCTTCGCCTAATACGCGATTGAAATACGCGCTATCGGGGATGGTTCCAGTAACTTCGTTTGGGATATCAATTTTATTGAGTCTACCCAGCCCAAAAGAGGTGGCTAATTCATGCCATTTGTCGAGCCCTTTCTGGGTGGCAATTCGATCCATCAACCAAAAGAAAAAGGTATTGCTGGATTCTTGTAGTGCCTTGCCAACATTATACTTTCCGGGATCAGCCAAATCGTTGTATCGACGTCCGCGAGAGTAATAGCCTGGATTATTAATTTCTGTTTCTGGGGTGATGATATCGAGTTCTAACCCCATGAGTGCCATAAGGGGCTTAAAAGTAGAGCCGGGGGGCTGTTTGCCTGATATTGCACGATTGTAAAGGGGATTGGTGGTATCGGTATTGATACTTTGCCAGTATTCTGAATCTATTCGCCCTGATAATTTTCGAATATCATATTCAGGGGCACTTACCATGCTAAGGATAGCTCCGTTATCTGGATTTATAGCTACTGCTGCTCCCTGTTTGCCTTTCATCAGGTCTTCAGCCAATAATTGTAATTCGGTGTCAATAGTGGTGTACAGATCGGATCCTTTTTTGGGGGCTTCATCGATTGCGCCGTCCCGATACGATCCCAGGTTTTGTCCCATGGCATTAATTTTGATATACTCGGTACCGAGCTTGCCCCGTAAATGTTCTTCATAGGCCATTTCAAGTCCGCTTTTACCCACCTTATCCCCAAGGTGATAGTTCTGTGTCCGTAAGTATTCCTCTTTCGAAACTTCGCGTAGATAGCCGAATATATGTGATGCGTGCAGGCTATCAATAGGATAGTCTCGTTTGCTTTCAATTTGATGGCCCACGCCCGGGAGTTGCCAGATACTTTCCTGCAAAATAGAGAATGTTTCAAAATCGACTTCGGTAAAGATACGTGAAGAGCGATAATAGGAGTAGGTGCGGGCTTCTTGTATTCGTTTTTTAACCTCTTTTACCGGCACATCCATAAGTTCAGCTAAGATGGGGGTATTTTTTGAATCATAACTGGCCGGGGTAATGGTAATTGAGTAAATGGGCTCATTATCAACAAGTAGGTTTCCATTGCGATCGTAGATGAGCCCACGAGCAGGATTAATAACTTCCTGACGCAACGAGTTTTCTCGACTTAATGGGTTGTAGGTGTCGTACTCAAGGATTTGCAGTTGAAATAATCGGCCTAAAATAATGAGCCCTAACAAAACAATGCATACCTGTAATACGCGCAGGGAAATCTGGGTACGTATTTTTTTTCGGTATTGCATCGATTAAATCATTTCGTTCTGAATAATTGTATAAAACTTGCTACAAAGGCTGTATATAAGCTACTGCCAATTAAATGTTGCCAGAAGAAGAGTTCTCCAGTGTAGTTTTGGATAACTGCATTCAAGCCTAAAAATATTAGGTTATGTAGTAATGAAGCTATCACAATGGTCAAAAACACTTGCCCAATAAGCAGTTGTTTTTGAGTTCCTTTTGGGATAAAGTTGTAACTAACAAATACCAATAACGTTTTTGCAAACATATTTAGTCCCCAAAAATCTAATAAGGCGTCTTGGAGAAATCCTAAGCCAGCAGCCATTAGCAAAGCCGAGGTTCGATCTTTTTGACCCATATACCAGACTAAAAATATCAGAACCAGATCGGGCTGAACCTGCATGATTTTTAAGTGCCGGAAAAGTACAATCTGTACTAACAGAAACCCCAGCCCGATGCCAAAATTTTTAAATCGTTCAAGATTCATTGTAAAAGATTTTGATAATCTTCATTTAGTTTTTGAATAGTAGTGTCTGGCTCAAATTTTACGACAAATCCTTCAGCAATTTCAAAAAGATTAACAAAAGGTGCTACGTAAACACGTTGGGTTTCTTTGCCTTCTTGTGGCTCGGTTCGTATAACTTTGCCAATGGGTATGTCAGGTGGAAATTGATTGCTATATCCGGATGTGACAACTACTTCGCCTGTATCAACATTTGTTGTTTGGGGTACATAATTGAGCTGTAGTTCCGTGATACTTTCTCCATCCCATGAGATAATACCATACCCATTTGACTGCTTAAGCTTAGCACTAACTCGGAAAAGGGGGCTAAAAAAGGGCATAATCTGGGAGTATCCGTTGGCAGTTAAAATCACTTTGCCAACTAATCCGTCAGCTGATACCATCGGCATTCCGTTGGCAATACCATCTTGCTGGCCGGCATCAATAGTCAGTGAATTTGTTACTTGGTTAAGCTCCTTGCCAACAACTTGTACAGGATATAAGCTTAAATTGCTCTCACTACTAAACTGTAGTAGCTCGCGGAGTTCTTTATTGCGTTTTGCCACTCCACGCAGGCGACTGAGCTCATCTAATAGCAATACATTTTGCTTTCGCAGATAGGTGTTTGTTTTTAGTGCTTGCCGGTATACCCGCACATTCGAAAGGGGTTCTTCCAGGTAGCTGAAAATTGTTATAGATGCTTTACGTAAGTTATTAAGCCCGCTTTGGTATCGGCCAATCATAAGAGCAATGGCCATAACCAGGATAAGTGCTGTTATAATATGATCTTTAGCATCAGCTATACGTGGAAGTCGAAATCGCATTCACACCTATGGGCTTTAGGAAATGACAGTTCTATAGTATTCAATATCTTCGAGTATGGCACCCGTTCCGCGTACAACAGCTGTTAATGGATCCTCAGCAATGTGTACAGGTAGATCTGTGGTTTCCATTATTAATTTATCCAGATTTTTGAGGTTGGCGCCACCACCGGTAAGCATAATACCACGATCGAGGATATCGGCCGATAATTCCGGAGGCGTTTGCTCCAGGGATTTGGTAATTGATTCAACAATAGTATTTACTGATTCAGAAATAGCCTCCCGGACATCTTTGGATGATACATGACGAATGCGCGGCACGCCGTTAACAAGATCGCGGCCTTTCGTTTCCATATCCAGTTCTTCGTCGAGCGGTGCAGCCGAACCGATTTCGCATTTAATTTTCTCTGCTGTTCGCTCACCAATAAGCAGATTATGGTTACGCCGGAAGTAGTTAATAATATCATCATTAAGCTCATCACCACCCAAACGAACCGATTGGGCATAAACAATACCCGAAAGGGCAATAACGGCAATTTCTGTTGTTCCACCACCGATATCTACAATCATGTTACCAATGGGTTCATGGACATTTAGCCCTATTCCGATAGCAGCAGCCATAGGTTCATCTACAAGATGAACTTCTTTGGCGCCAGCATGTTCAGCGCTGTCACGAACGGCACGACGTTCAACCTCAGTAATACCGCTGGGTACACATACGACCATTTGTCGGGTGCTTGAATACCATTTCATTTTAACCTTGTTTATCATGCCGCGAATCATTTGTTCGGCGACTTCAAAGTCGGCAATAACACCATCACGAAGCGGACGAACAGTACGGATGTTTTTGTGTGTTTTTTCGTGCATCAGCCGTGCTTCGTGGCCGGTTGCTACCGGCTCGTTTTGTGAGTTAAGTGCTACAATAGAAGGTTCGTTAAGTACGATACCTTCGCCGCGTGAGTAGATGAGCGTGTTCGCTGTTCCAAGGTCGATAGCAATGTCGGTGTAAAGCCAGTCGAACCAGCCTGCATTTTGCTGGTTCTTTTGTTGGTTCGGTGCGTTTGTATCCATGATTATGTTATGTAGATGAGCTAATTGTAATCAAGTTGATCGCCTGATAATATTTCAATTAATGAAAATACAATTTTACAGATCTATTTGCGAATTAATGAGGATTAAAAGTAAAAACCAAATTGTTGATTAATTTAGTGCCTAAAATGGCGATTTCCTGTAAATACCATCGCCATATTTAACTTATTAGCAGCTTCGATAACCTCTTCATCTCGAATACTGCCTCCAGGTTGTATTACACTGGTGGCTCCTGCTTCTGCCGCTGCTTCTACGCCATCAGCAAAGGGAAAGAAGGCATCAGAGGCAATAGCTGTACCTTCGAGTGATAGTCCTTCTTGTTTTGCTTTGGCAATGGCAATTTCAGAAGCTTCAACCCTACTTGTTTGTCCGGTACCGATACCGATAGTTTGACCATCCTTAGCATATACAATGGCATTCGACTTTACATGTTTCACCACTTTCCAGGAAAAAAGAAGATCTTCGATTTCCTGATCGGTTGGCTTTCTTTCGGTGACGGTTTTTAGTTCTTTCTTGCTGACGGTTTTGATGTCAGCTTCTTGGGTTAACGTTCCACCGAAAATTGATTTGAATTGTAGTTCCCGATTAATATTAGGTAGTTTTTTAATCTGGATAAGTCTTCGCTTCTTCTTTTGCTTCAACAGTTCAAGAGCTTCTTTGCTATAGGAGGGAGCAATGATAATCTCCGTAAATATTTCATCAATGTTTTGTGCTGTTTCGAGATCCAATTCTTTATTTACAACCACAATTCCGCCAAAGGGTGACATCGTATCGGTAGCAAAAGCTTTATCCCAGGCTTTGTGTAATGAGTCTGCAATAGCAACGCCACAGGGTACAGTGTGTTTAAAAATAGCACAAGCGGGTTTATCGTTCTGAAAATCTGCAATAAGATTCAGGGCTGCATCCACATCTGTGAAGTTATTATAGCTGAGCTGTTTGCCATGAAAACAATCAATAAACTCGTTCTGTGTACCATAGACGGCTGCTTTTTGGTGTGGGTTTTCCCCGTATCGCAGCGATTGTGATTTTTGAAGGGAAATGTTCAGCTGTTGCGGTAGCTGCTCTTCATCTTTATCCAAATCATTAAAATAATTTGCGATATTTGCATCATAGTGAGCTGTGTGGTTAAATGCTTCTTTTGCCCAGCCCTGGCGTGTTTTAAACAAGATTTTTCCTTGCTGATCGAGTTGTGTAGTCAGCTCGGAATATTGTTTTGGAGAAGTAAGTACACAAACATGTGCAAAATTCTTGGCTGCCGCACGAATCATTGTTGGTCCGCCAATATCAATATTTTCAGTGGCAGTTGCGGGCGTGCAGTCAGCTTTTGCAACGGTTTCTTCGAAGGGGTATAAATTGACTACAACAAGTTCGATAGGTTTGATGTCCAGCCGACTCATCTCATCTACATCAGGTTGATGGCTGGTTCGTCCCAGTAGCCCGCCGTGAATGATGGGATGGAGCGTTTTCACACGTCCATCGAGGCACTCTTCAAAGCCGGTGACTTCACTAACATCAGTTACAGGAATATCAGCTTCGCGGATTTTTTGAGCGGTACCGCCAGTAGAAATAATTTCTACATCAGCTTTATGTAGCTGGCTGGCAAGTTCAACGATTCCGGTTTTATCCGAAACAGAAAGTAAAGCTCTATTTATTTTAAGGGGAACTTCGGGGAGGGATTCAAGTGGTTGTAAAGACACAGTTAGTAATTATTGGGGGTTGGATTTATTGTTGAGTTGATTAGCTAAATCTGAAATTACCTTTGGAAAAAGTTCATGTTCTTCTTTTAAAACTCGTTTTGCCAGGGTTTCAGGAGTATCAGATTGTTTTACGGGAACTTTCCGCTGTCCTAAAATAGGTCCTTTGTCGTATTCTTCAGTAACAATATGCACCGTACATCCAGACTTTTTTTCCTCATCCTCAATGACAGCACGATGTACATTCATGCCGTAAAATCCTTTGCCGCCATATTTAGGTAATAGTGACGGATGTATGTTTATGATACGGTTTTGATAAGCTTCAATAATCTGTGGTGGAATTTTGATCATGTATCCGGCAAGTGCAATAAGATCAGTATTCCAATCTTGGAGTTGATTGAGAAGCGTGTCAATATATTCTTGGTCGGAAGAGAAGTCTGTGGGAGACAGACAGCGGTAGGCGATATTATTTTTTTGGGCACGTTCAATAGCCTGAATACCCTTTTTGTTGGTAATAAGGCCCTGAATTAGCCCATTAATTTGTCCGTTGTGAACGGCATCAATAATGGCTTGAAAATTTGTGCCCGATCCCGAGGCAAAGACAACAATATTGATCACAGTGTTGCGGCAAGTAAGAAGTTATCTGGTTGCTCGCAAATATATATAAAAAAGTGCAGAGATTAAGGAGCTAATTCGGTGAGTTAGTCCGCTTCAGGTGATTGGCTGACACGGAAAACATAATAATTATTAAAGCTCCAGCTAATCTGATTGAAGGTGATCTTGATAATAGTGGCAATGGGGATGGCTACTAACATTCCTAAAATACCGGCAGTTTCGGCACCGATCATAATAATAAATAAGATGGCTACCGGATGAATATCTGCGGAGCGAGAAAATATCATGGGTTGCAAAACGACATTGTCGAGTATTTGTACGGCAAGGATGGCCAGTACACAAGGCAATACGAGTGAGAAGTTTCCAACTTCAATAATAGAAACGATAATTGATAGAATATATCCGATAATAGGTCCAAAGTAAGGAATGGTATTGGCAATACCCACTACAATACCAACCGACAAGGAGTTATTGAGGCCAACGATAGAGAGTCCTACCCAAGATGTGAAAGCAATGATGAGGCTTTGTAACATCACACCCCGAAAATAAAGTCCAAGTCGACTTTCAATTTTGTCAATTAAACTGAGCGTTGTCTCAAAATATTTATTGGGAACAACTTTGAGGAGATCACGACGAATTTTTGTACCGTCCTTCAGAAAGAAAAAGGTAGCCAGTGGGATTATTAAGGCGGCATAAAAAATATTAGTAAAGATACCAATGATATTACTTAATGCTGACGGTATTTCTCCAACATCAAAAAGCTCTTGCAATACCGAAGCTATATTCGAACTCAAAAATTCTTCGGGGATAAAAGTAAATTTTTGACTAAGCTGATGGTCAATCTTTTGTGTAATGTTTTGAATATTCTGGATGTTAAGCTGGTTGGCCAATTCCACCATTTGATTGGCAACGATGGGGATGACGTTGGTAGAGATCCAGACCAAAATCAATACAAGTGAACTCATGGTTAGCGTAATCGAAAAGGTACGGTTCATACCCGCCGATTGCATTCGATTGACCAGTGGATCTAAAATATAGCTAAAGATCATGGCAATAATAGCATACCCTACAAGGGTACCATACCGATATAACAGGTAACCCACCACGATAATACCGGCAAGTCCTAATACCGATTTTATAACGCGTTCAAGGGTGATATTTTTCATTGCTCAATGGCTTTCATTAAATCATCTATATGTTTAAAGATATCGGATGATCGGTATCCCTTACGTGCCAGATGATCAACAACTTTTTTCTTTCTTTTATAGGGATCTTCTTCTCTCAAAAAGCGCCTTTTTCCCTTTAAAACCAAATGTAATAAAAGCTCTTTAATATTTTTATCTGCAAATACTTGCTGGATACTTTGCTCAGCCATACTGCTTGAAATACCCTTTTTATACAGGTGAGCCTTAATTTTATTTGGTCCCCATTTGTTGAGATGGCTTTTATCTTTGACGAAATTTTCAGT
Organism: Fodinibius sp. Rm-B-1B1-1; assembly: GCF_038594945.1. Classification (NCBI taxonomy): domain Bacteria; kingdom Pseudomonadati; phylum Balneolota; class Balneolia; order Balneolales; family Balneolaceae; genus Fodinibius; species Fodinibius alkaliphilus. Next base: position 133,994 of record NZ_JBCFYD010000001.1, on the reverse strand, counting down.
AAAACGTTGCTCGTCCAGGTATCCTTTTTCTTCTAATTCATCCAGTACATTTTCAATAACATTTTTGGGATACTCTTTGCGGATAGCTTTGGTAAAAAGCTCCTTTCGTGAATGATCGCGACTGCCCAACCGCTTCATCATATACGATTTGACCTTAAAACGTCCTTCTTCGCGCTCCAGTTTTCTAAGTAGTGCATGTGTTACAGTATCACCCTTGGTAAGGTTAAATTTGAGGAGCGTCTGATCAGAAACTCCAATCAGAAACTCCTCATCAACAAAAATGGAATAGCGTTCTTTATTCTTTTTTTGAACGTTGATAGAGCTTATTACCCCGGGCAAAAGTTCGTCAGACTTCGCTTCCATCATTAATCGTCGCTGTCAGACTCTTCATCTTTATCATCCGATTGTTCTTCACCATTCTCGGACTCTTCGGCATCTTCAGGCGGATTCATCTGCTCCCGAACCTGCTTCTCAATTTTGTCTGTCAGCTCAGGATCAGACTCCAGGAATTCAATAGCATTGTCGGTACCCTGTCCAATGGGTTCTCCACCATAGCGATACCAGCTTCCTCGTTTTTCGATGATATCAAATTCTACAGCCATATCCAGTATCTCAGCCATCCGTGAAATACCTTTGCCGTACATAATGTTGAACTCTACCTGTTTAAAGGGCGGTGCAACCTTATTTTTAACTACTTTCACCTTTGTTCGGTTACCAACTACGTCGTCGCCCTGTTTGAGTGATCCAATGCGGCGGATGTCGAGCCGAACAGAAGAGTAAAACTTGAGTGCACGTCCACCGGATGTAGTTTCGGGATTACCAAACATGACCCCGATCTTTTCACGAATCTGGTTAATGAATATAACAGCTGTACGTGTTTTGTTGATGATACCTGTAATTTTACGCATGGCCTGAGACATCAATCGAGCCTGCAAACCCATGTGGGAGTCTCCCATTTCGCCTTCGAGTTCGGCGCGGGGTACGAGGGCAGCCACAGAGTCAACAACGATGACGTCGAGAGCAGCAGAACGAATAAGTGTTTCGGTAATTTCAAGAGCCTGCTCACCACTGTCAGGTTGGGATACGAGGAGTTCATCGGTATTAATTCCCAGATTTTTAGCATAGCGGGGATCAAAAGCATGTTCGGCATCTACAAAAGCGGCATAGCCCCCGGCTTTTTGTGCTTCTGCAATAACGTGAAGAGCAAGAGTGGTTTTACCACTGGCTTCCGGACCGTAAATTTCAGTTACACGACCGCGTGGTATACCTCCAACGCCGAGCGCATAATCCACCATAATTGAGCCAGTGGAGATACTGGGGACATTGGATCGGGCTTCTTCTCCAAGCCGCATTATCGTGCCTTTTCCGTGCTGTTTTTCGATTTGGCCAATAGCCATTTCCAGTGCCTTTTCGCGATCTTTATTGTCAGACATAAATGAGAGAGTAATTAGGTTTTTGAATTTTCACAGGTCAATATATTAAATATTAATGACAACGTAGTGTCAGCTATCTTTAAGGATTTTGCGGAACCACTAAGGCACGAAGCTCATGAAGTTAAGAGATATATGTTGATAGTGTCTTAGTGGTAGTCTTTTTAGTAAGACCATTTAAGAACCTGATCCTTACACTATGGATTGATTTTGGATATAATGCTGTCTAATTCTTCTATCGCCTGTTTAATTTGATGAGAGGTAATATAAGGAGCCACGCCAAAGCGCAGGATGTCACCACGGGCATCGGTAAACACCCCCTTGTCCATGAGCTTTGTTCTAATAGTTCGGGCAAATGGAGATCGAAAAGCCAAAAATCCGCCAATATTTTCTATGGGTTCTTCATGGGCAATTTTAATAACGTCAGTGTCAAAATTATAGTTTGAAAACGTATTTCGCAGTAACGCTATCTGTTGCTGATATTGTTTATGTAGCACCTTAGGAGTTAAATTCATCTGATCAAAAAATGCTACAACTCTTGCTGCCCTGAATTGTGATGTTGTATCAAACGTTCCACTGGCAAACCGTTGGTGGTCATCTGCGTAAGAAACTCGATCGCTTTTAGCTTTGTCAAGTTGACTGAAGGAAGCAAACCATCCCGTAATGGCAGGGCGTAATTCACAATCTTTTGGATAACGTAAAAAGCAGTTTCCTTCGCCCCATTGCAAGTACTTATATCCGCCAATCAAAAAGTAGCAGTGATTAAGGTCTTCATCAGAAATAGACAGGGGCATAACATTAGTACCATGATAATCATCAACTAAAAAAGGGATGTTATGCGCTTTTGTAATTTTGGCTATTTCGCCGATATGTTGATTGACAATCCCGCTATTGAAATAGACGCGAGATAGCATTACAGCTGAAACGTTGTCATCAATAGCATGTTCAATTTGATTCACGATATCATCAGCATGACCATCAACAGTAATAATTTCGACTCCTTCTTCTTTCAACCGTTTAAGCTGACGTGCCATCGAGTGAAATTCACTGTCAGTAGTAATAATTTTAGGTTTTTGCTGCAGGTCAAAGCTTGAAAGCCACGATACCAACAGTTGATGCGTATTTTGTCCGAGGCAATACATGCCATCCGGATCATCATAATAATTGCGCAGGTAATTACGGAGTGTTTCAATTTTCTCAAAAGCAGGGTTCCATTTGTTGTCGATTTCTGAGGCAGCAACTTCAAATGCTTCCTGCAGTCCCTCGCGTGCAACATCGGGCCAGGCCTGGTGCGAATGGCCCGTAAAAAGAAGCCGGTTACTTACATCAAATTGCGAATAGTGTGGGGCCAGTTTTTGAGCCAGCTGATTAATATCGTGTGACATTTGGATAGGAATTAAATTTCTGATCGTATTTCCCAGAGATCGGGAAAAATGCGTTGGTGTAATGTTTTGCGCAGGTAGTCGACACCGCTTGAACCGCCGGTGCCCATTTTATTACCAATGGTACGTTCAACCATTTTTACGTGGCGGTAGCGCCATTCTTGCATCCCCTCGTCAAAATCCACAAACAACTCGCAGAGCATAGCCGTTTCCTGATCGTTTTGCATAATATGGAGCAATACATCCTGGTTTTCTTCAGAGGGATCGTACAGCAATCCATTGCTATGTTTGCGCTCCGGCATTTTGGCATCGTATCCTTTTTGCTGAAGAAATTTGCAAAAACACTCCCAGAGCGTGGGTTCAGCCATGCGTTCTTTCATTCGCTCAACATATTGGGGCTGGTCTTTATGAACTTGGAGAATATGCTCTGATCGATGTCCGCATATCATCTCTACTTCTCGGAATTGCACCGACTGAAATCCGCTGGCTTCATCTAAAAATCCACGGAAGCTATCAAATTCAAGTGGTGTCATGGTTTCCAGGATGTCAATTTGGGCAACCATAGTTTTGAGGATGGTTAATATCCGCTTCATCGTTTTAACAGCCCCCCAGGTTTTTCCGGCTTTTAGATCCTCCCGGAGTTTATCCATTTCGTGTAAAATCTGTTTAAACCATAGCTCATAGGTCTGGTGAATAATAATAAAAAGCATCTCGTCGTGTTCCTCCGGCTCTGACTGTAGTTGCTGGAGTTCCAAGAGTTCGTCAACTTTAAGGTAATTGCTATAGGTTAGTTTCATCCCGATATATGATTTTTATACATTTATACAGCAGCTAATAATAGGTAGAATTTGGCATAGTCTCTATCTTATATAGAGGGTTGTAGGATGGCGTCAAAATTGCTTAGATTTGGCGCGGAAATTACAATGGAAAAGTGACTAATGAGTATTTTAATTGCTGACAGCGGTGCAACGAAAACAGAATGGTGTTTGGTTAATGAAGGCCAGGCTGACACCTACTTTACAGAAGGGCTTAATCCCTACTATCATACTACAGAAAGTATTGAAAAAGTTATCCATGAAAATTTATTACCAGAACTTGATGAACCTGTTGAAGAGCTGTTCTTTTATGGTGCGGGTTGTGATGGGGAGAAGAAATATCAGACCATAAAAAAAGCCCTTGATTTGTGCTTTCCTGATGCGAATAAAAATATATATCACGATCTGCTTGGAGCAGCAAGAGCTTGTTTTTTTAATGAGCCGGGGATTGCCTGCATTCTTGGCACTGGTTCTAATTCGTGTTTGTATGATGGCGAAAAAATCATTGAACATATTCCATCATTGGCATTTATTCTGGGGGATGAGGGTAGTGCCGGTTACTTTGGGAAAAAACTGATTAATAAATATTTCCGTTTTGAAATTCCCGATGATTTGAAAAAGGATCTCGAGGAAAATTATAATATGTCGCTTGAGCATATTAATAAGGGGTTATATGATGGGGAGCAAAAAAGTAGGTTTATTGCTTCTTATGGTGCTTTTTTAGGGGAGCATAGCGATCATCCCTTTGTGAAAGAAATGCTGTATGAAGGATTTGATAACTTTATTTCGCGCATTGTATTAAACTATACCAATGCTCAGGATTACGAAGTACGGTTTATTGGTTCGGTTGCCTTCGCCTACCAAGAGTTGATTAATGAGATTTTGGCAGAATATGGCTTCAGTTCTGGCCAGTTCATAAAAAATCCTATGGAGCGACTTGTAACCTTTCATACTGATCCAAAACTGAAAGAATCGTGATTGATACCCATTGTCACCTCTATCTGGATCAATTTTCTGATGATCTTGACCAAGTGCTGAACCGCGCAGCAGATGAGGGAGTGTCTCATATTTTTTTGCCGGCTATTGATTTGGCCTCTCTCCCTAAAATGGATGAATTATCGCATCCGGAGATATCTTTCCACAAAATGGCGGGCATTCATCCCACAAGTGTCAACGATGGCAAAGGGACGGATGAAGAGACCTTGATGGAGCTTTGTAGTCGCGATGATTTTGTGGCCGTGGGGGAAACGGGTTTAGATTATTACTGGGATGAGAGTTACAAGCAGGAGCAGCAGCAAAGTCTGCAGATGCATTGCCGGGTAGCTAAAGCGGTACAAAAACCCATAGTGCTGCATAATCGAGATAGTACGGCGGACCTTTTAGATGTTATTGAAGCAGAGCAGGATGGCAGCCTGTCGGGAGTTTGGCATTCTTTTACCGGAACGGCGGACGAAGGAAAACGAGCCATAGACTTGGGACTTAAATTGGGGGTTGGTGGCATTTTTACCTTTCGTAATGCTAATGTTGATCAGGCCGTGGCCCAATTGCCTCTTGAAGATATGATCATTGAAACCGATGCCCCTTATTTGGCTCCGCATCCCAAGCGTGGAAAGCGCAACGAACCTTCCTTTGTAATACATACCGCAGCACGTCTGGCCGAAGTGATGAATCTGTCGATCGAAGAAGTGGAAAGGGTTACGGATAGAAACGCCCTCAGCCTTTTTAGGATGAGCTAATTTTCAAAAACCCTAAATCATTGAGGAGCGGAAATTTCTCAAAATAGTTGGCAGGGAGTTCGGTATGAGTAAATTGTTGCCGTAGCGGGAATTCCGCACGTAGTTTGTTGAATAGCTTTCCCCGCTCCTCAGGATGGTTTTTAATGATGTCCGTTAACTGTTCTTCATATTTTTTTATGGGATGTAATTCCTTTAGCAGGGATGAAATGGAATCAAACGATGACAGGTCGTTATCAAAAGTTGTTGGATTTGTTTCGGCTAATTTTTGAGAGCGCTCCAGGTCAAAATGGGCAATCAAATCATTTGCAATAAATTTAGAGGCATTTTCTTTGGCTTGCACGGAGTATCCCGCGATATGAGGCGTTTTTAGAAAAGAAGTCCCCGCCGTATCCAAGTGGATATCAGGTTCATTTTCCCACGTATCGATAATGATATCTCGGACTTTTCCTTGCTTCATCGCGGTAAGTAGGGCTCTTTCATCCACCACTCCGCCTCGGGCTGCGTTAATGATGAGGTGAAAAGCATTATTGGATAGCTTTTCTTCGTCTAACCAATGGTAGGTGGCATATTTGCCGGTTTTATCAAGTGGAGTATGAAACGAGAGAATATCACAGGCCAGTACTTCATCGCGCGATGCAGAATTAAAGTGCTTTTCGCGTTGTGCCCGTGGAGGATCGTAGGACACTATTTGTAATCCTAACTCTTCAAGTATTCGACTTACTTGCGTGCCTGCATTACCTGCACCAACAATCCCGATAGATAACTCATGAAGGGGGGTGTTCCTTTTTTCTGACCATATTAATAGTGCCGTAGCTACATATTCGGCCACTGACCGAGCATTGCATCCCGCGGCATCGGCAAAGTGAATGTTATGGGTTTTAAGATACGATTGATCTACATGGTCGGTACCTGAAGATCCTGTGCCGATAAATTGTAGCTGATCAGGAATATTAGGAAGCGTCTGTTTGTTGATGGGGATAACCGTACGAATGAGCATCGCATGGGCTTGTTCAACCTCGGTTGGTAAACCCTGAGCCGGATCAAAAAGTTGTAAATTTACACTTTCAGGTAGATAAGCCTGTATATTATATAGATATTTATCGGCTAAAACGTTGATCATCAGAGGATTTTGAATAGTAGACGTTGAAGAAATTTAGCTCACAAGAAAAATAATTTAACGGCAAAGCTCCATGAGTTCCAAAGAGTACAATATTGTTTCCTTAATTCGAAAAAAACGAGACACCCAACAACTTAATAGAGATGAAATCTCTTATCTGATTGAGGAATACACAAAAGATGAGGTGCCCGATTATCAGATGAGTGCCTTTTTGATGGCTTCGTATTTAAATGGATTGGATGAAGATGAGGCTTCGGCGCTTACGCATTCGATGTTGCACTCGGGACGGGTGCTCGATTTAAGCGATATTCCCGGTAAGAAAGTAGATAAGCATTCCACAGGAGGGGTGGGGGATAAGCTTTCGCTTATTTTAGCACCCATTGTAGCCAGTTGTGGCGTGCCGGTACCGATGATTTCTGGACGCGGTTTAGGTCATACAGGGGGGACCCTTGATAAGATGGAATCGGTACCCGGCTTTAATGTAGATATGACGTTGGAGCGGTATCAGCAAATTTTGGCTAAATGCAATATGGTTATGGCCGGTCAGACCGAGGAAGTGGCTCCAGCCGACAAGCGCCTGTATGCACTGCGTGATGTGACGGCAACGGTGGAGTCTATTCCGTTAATTGCCGGAAGCATCATGAGTAAAAAGTTGGCTGAGGGGATAGATGCGTTGGTACTGGATGTGAAGTTTGGTTCCGGAGCGTTTATGAAGACACGGGAAGAGGCGGAGGAATTGGCCGAAGCACTGGTAGCTATTGGTGAGGATTTTGGGAAAGAAACGGTAGCTTACTTGACGAATATGAACCAGCCGTTAGGGTACAAGATTGGTAACTGGCTGGAAATGGAAGAGTCAATGGATGGGCTACAGGGGAAAGGGCCTGATGATGTAATGGAAGTTACCCATATGCTTGCGGGGACCATGATTATGCTTGGAGGTAAGGTCTCTTCTGTAAAAGAAGGTATTAAAATGAGTCATCAAGCCATAGAGAATGGACAGGCTTTTGAAAAATGGCTGGAGCTGACCGAAGAGCAGGGGGGCGATACAAGCGTTTTAAAAGATTTTTCAGCCTATGACCATACCGAATACTCTTTTGAATTTTCCGCACCGCAATCAGGATATATATCAGAGATTGATGCCTATAGCATTGGTATGGGATCATTGGAGTTAGGAGCCGGCAGGAAGAAAAAAGATGATATCATCGATCCGGCAGCGGGTATTGAGCTAAAGAAAAAGATAGGTGATCAGGTAAAAAAGGGTGAAACATTGGCGGTTGGTTTTACGAACAACAAACAGTTAACAGAAACGGCAATTAATAAACTCGAAAATGCGTTTACTATTCGTGAGCAATCAGTTGAAAAGCTAAAGATGATTACACACCGCGTTGATAAAAACGGAGTTCACGAAATGTAAGGCGGTTATTAATTGCAATATCACTAAATTAACATAACTTTACAGTACTTGGGGTAACCAACAGTACCTTAGGGCAGGGCAAAGTTTAATAAAAAAGAAAAATACTATGTTTAAACGATTCATTCGTGCAATTAAGTCGCTATTTGGTGGGTTTGTCAGTTCCATGGAAGATCCTAAACTTATTTTAGAGCAGAATATCCGGGATCTTAATGATCAAATTCCCCAGATGAATGAGAATATTGCCACGGTTAAGGCAAATAAAATAATGCTCCAGAAAGAGGTAGATAAGCTGGAGAAAAAGATCAAGGATTTAACGGCAAAAATTAAATCTGCTATTCAGGCTGACCGGGATGATATCGCCGAAGGGTATGCCATGCAGCTTGAGAAGGCCAAAGAAAATCTTTCTACTTCTAAAGAGCAGTTGAAGTTTGCTGAGCAGGCGTATGAAAAGGCGCTGAAAGTGAAGAAGGCGTTTATGCGTGAAAAAGATCGTAAGATCCAAGAAGCTAAAGAAGCTATGCGTGCCAGTGAACGGGCCGAGTGGCAGGGCAGGATTGCCGATGCGCTTGAGCAGTTTGAAACAGGAGGGTTAGATCAGACGCATGACGAGATGGTGAATCGGCTAAATGAGCAAACGGCCAAAAATGAAGCTCGTATGGAGCTGGCGCTTGATAGTATTGATACTGAAACGATGGAAATTGAGGCTAATGCTGAAAAACTACGTGCTCATGAATTGGTTGAGCAATTTAAATCCGAAATGGGCAAAACAACGGCATCAGAAAAAGAAAAGAGCGTAGGTTCTTCTGATGGTGAGGGGGAAATCGATATTGATGAAAAATCCTCCGAAAAGCAATCCGATAAAACCATTGGTAGCAAGGAGCGTTCTAAATCTTAATGAGGCAGGATGATGAGTGAATCCAATCGGAAGGAGCGGGACCGTCTTAAGGAGGAATATAAGGCGCATTACCGTAAGATACGGGAGATTAAGGAGCAGGGCGCTCGAGCTAAGCGTACCCAGAATATTACACACGCATTAAAAAGCTTGGATAAAAGCGAACTGTTAGATGCCTTTGATGATCTTCTGTATTCTGTAAAACATAAGGTAGCATCGGTAGAAGCCCGTTTGGATTTAGCGATGGATTCTCTGGGTGAAGAGCCTGAGAATATGGTAAGCCAGGAAGAAGTGGATGAAGAGTTAAGGAAATCTAAAGCAAAAGATACGCTTCGCCAGGTGAAGATGGAGATGGGACTTTTGTATAAGGAAATTGAAAAACAAGCCAGCGATATAAAGGTGAATAAAACGATTGGCAGTGGAGAAAAAGAGGAGCCTGCTCACCAAGGGAAAGATAATATTGAAGAAGACTAAGCCATTATGAGCAACGAAAAATCCATTAATTTCACACGCGAAGCTTTTCTCCACCCTGTTAACCTGGGAGTGCTGTTGATTGCTACGGTTTCTGCTTTTGCCCTAAGCGATATGGGGTTAATTTCGAACTTGGTCCTTACTATGACGTTTGGAGTTGAATTGATGTATTTAGGGATTGTGCCGCGCCTGCCCCGATTCCGAAAAAACGTGAAGCTCAAAAAAGTACGGGAACAGAATCCGGCGGCGCGCGAAAAGTCAACATTTCAAGAGCTCGATAAAAAAAGTCAAAAGCGCTTTTTGGTACTCAAGCATCTTGCAAAATTGATTAAAGAGAATTTTGATAAGCTCCCCTACAGTTCTCAGGGGTTGTTGGAAAATATCCGTGATAAAGTAGAGGAGTTGCTTTCTAATTACTTAACGCTGCTTGACCTGCACAAGCGTTACCGGTTGTATATGGACACGTCGGTAGAAGAAAGCTTGAAACGAGAAGTGGAGGTTGAAGAGCGTGAAATGCAGGGTATGGAATCACAACGATTAAAGAGAACGACGGCACGTCGGGTGGGGATCCTTAAGAAGCGTCTTAAAAAGTTTGAGGTTGCCAAAGAAAAATACCTGATATGTGAAACCCATCTCGAAACGATCGAGGACGCCATCCGCTACATTTATGAGGAATCTATGACGATGAGTAATCCCGAAGAAATTGGATTCCAACTTGATAATCTTCTGGAAGAGGTTGAAGAAACATCACAGCTGATTGATGATCTTGATCGAGATATCTTTCCATATAGTTCCGATTTTGATGATATTGATTTGGATAATGATTTTTTAGATTTGGATGACGAATTGGAACCTAAAACAGAGACTGAATCGAAGGTAGAGTCTTCGAATCGAGTTAAAGAATAAATTATTTTTATGAGCGAATCCTACAATACAATTACGTTGGAAATTGATGAACGGGGAGTTGCAACAGTAACGATTAATCGTCCAAAAAAGCTAAATGCACTGAATGATAAGGTGCTAAACGAACTGGCTGATGTTTTTAAAGCTATCCAGGTAGATGATGATATCAAGGCTGTAATGGTAACAGGAGCCGGTGATAAAGCGTTTGTAGCTGGTGCTGACATTAAAGAGCTTCGGGAGTTGGATAACCGATCTGGCCGGATGGCTTCTCAAAAGGGGCAACAGATTTTTCAGCTTATTGAAGATACGCGAAAACCAGTGATAGCAGCTGTAAATGGTTTTGCGTTAGGCGGAGGTGCTGAATTGGCTATGGCATGTCACCTGCGAATAGCGGGCGAAAATGCAGTGTTTGGACTTCCCGAAGTAGGGTTAGGGCTGATTCCAGGTTATGGCGGTACGCAGCGGTTACCTGAACTGGTTGGTAAGGCTCGTGCCTTGGAGATGATTTTAACAGGGAAACAAATATCAGCTGACGAAGCCAAACAGATGGGATTGGTTAATGAGGTGAGTGAAAATCCGGAAGAAGCTTCAATGCAGTTGCTACAGACTATCCTCAAAAAGGGACCAATAGCAATTCGTGAAGCTATTAAAGCAGTCTATCATTCGGGGAATCGTTCGGGTTATCAGATTGAGGCTGATATTTTTGGTCAGCTTTGCGAAACCGATGATTTTATCGAGGGGACATCAGCATTTCTTGAAAAGCGAAAGCCAGAGTTTTCAGGAAAATAGCGTTTTTGGCGCCTTTTTTAGCATAGAAAAGTTTAGAATTAGAAATTACTTGCGTGACTGAATTATTACTAATAGTCCTGACTATCATTCTCAGTGGATTTTTTTCCGGATCTGAAATTGCTTTTGTGAGCTCAAACAGGTTAAAGCTTGAGATCGAGTCCCGAAAAGGATCTTGGACGGGACGGGTTGTCAATGATTTTGTTCGGAATCCGGAAACTTTTCTAACCACTACACTTGTCGGTAATAATATTGTTAATGTAGTGTATGCTACATTAATGGCTATTTTTTTGGTCGCTCCAATCACAGAGGTGTATCAAGCATCGGTGGGGCAAATGCCCTCCGAAGCAATGGTGTTAGTAATTCAGACAGTTATAGCATCGGTTGTCATAATGTTGTTTGGAGAAATTTTACCCAAAGCCCTTTTTCGCATTCACGCCGACTGGTGGATGAAAATTATTGCCGTACCCCAAAAGGTATGTAATGTACTTTTTAAGCCACTTATATTTTTGGCCGACAAGTCATCAGATTTTATTATCAGGCTTATCAATCCAGAGGTGGACCGGTCTGGGCAGATATTTCGTCGCGAAGATGTAGAGTTGATTTTTCAGGAGCTGCGCGATACGGGCGGGCATGATCTCGATAGAGAGGACTCCGAAATCTTGCATAATGTGCTTGAGCTTTCGAACAAGCGTGTAAAAGAGTCGATGATTCCTCGTACTGATATTGTAGCCGTGGAAAAGAATACCAGTATTGAAGAAACACTCAAAACATTTATTTCGTCAGGGTTCTCAAAACTTCCCGTTTATCAAGAATCTATTGATGATATCATTGGGGTTATCTTTGCTTATGATTTATTTAATAATCCCGAAAATCTAAGTGAAATTATTCGGCCGATTAAGTTGGTTCCGGCATCACAAAAGTCGAAAGATCTGCTGTCAGAATTCAGAAATTCCAATATTTCAGTAGCAATTGTAATTGATGAGTATGGAGGTACCTCCGGAATGGTTACTATCGAGGATCTGCTCGAGGAGGTTGTTGGGGATATCCAGGATGAGTATGATACGGAAGATCACATCATGAAAAAGCTGACGGGCAATAGCTATATCTTAAGTGGCGGGGTTGAGATTGAAGATCTGATGCAGAAGTTTCCTGAAATAGATCTCCCGGAAGAATCCAGCGAGTATGAAACAATAGCTGGATATATTATCAATGAGCTTGGCCGGATTCCCAAAGTAAATGAAGAGCTTTTGATTGACGACAAGAAAATTATTATTAGCAAAGCAACACCAAGTCGTATCGAAACTGTTAAAGTGATTGTCATGGAATAATCCATGCTAAGCACTACCTGACAACCAAAAACTGATAACTGTATGTTTGATCATTATCCCAAGTGGGCCCAGGAATTTGCCCAGAAATATCTTAGTCGTACAATAAATCAGTTTATCCTGCATGGAAATGTACATGATTTGGTGCCCCTGCATCGGAATAGTCAAACCGATTTTGTTCGCCTGAAATCCTTTTTATCAGAAGAGTTTTTCGGCGCGCGTGATTATGTGATTTTCTACGATCGCTCATCGGGTATTTATTTTCGGGATGGAGAGTCGAAAAAGGATTTTAATCAAGCTTTATCGGGCCGGGATTCGTTATTGGGTACCGATTATGCCAATAAAATGCCCAAGGATCCAGTGCGCGTTTTTTCACTGTTGGAGCAGTATTTCCGGGTACGTATTGATGATAAAAAGAGCATTGCCCTGATTATTGATTATGCGGATACTATCGTGCCAATGAACGAAGCTGGTGCCAGTGGTTCAGAAGATCGCACCTCAATGGTGTATCTGTCTCGATGGGCGCATGATCCCATGTTTTTAGCAGCAGATTTTACAACGGTTTTACTCACCGAAAATCTGGCGGATCTAAATAAGACGCTGGTACAAAATCCCTATACTACGGATATAAAAATAAATATTCCTGATGAGCAGCAGCGTCAGCAGTTTATCAATTTTGAGGCTACTGATGAAGAGTTTGATGCATTTTCTGATGTCAGTGAAAAAGTAGTAGCCCAGCAAACAGCGGGACTTAATTTTATTAATATTCGCAGCATCCTTTCCAATGCCCGAGAAAACAAGGAGAAAATCACTCATGATCGTCTCTCTGAAGCAAAGAAAGAACTGATTGAGGCTGAGGCTTATGGTTTACTCGAGTTTGTGGAAACCGATTATACGCTCGACAACGTTGCCGGCCATGCCAAGGTAAAAGAGCACCTTCGTCATGCTGTACAGGCGCTCAAAAGTGGTCGCCAAGATGTACTCCCCATGGGGTATTTGGTGTGCGGACCTGTTGGTACCGGAAAAACGTTTTTGGTGACTTGCTTTGCGAGCGAAGTGGGTATTCCGATGGTGAAGCTGAAAAACTTTCGCAGCCAATGGCAAGGAGTAACCGAAGGAAATCTCGAAAAAATTTTGGGCTTGCTTAAAGCAATGTCGCCTGTTGCAGTGATGATTGATGAGGCTGATGCTTACCTTGGTGATCGTGACGCCAGTGGTGACAGTGGCGTTTCCAGTCGCGTGTTTTCACAAATTGCTACCTTCATGAGCGACACCCGAAATCGTGGTGAAATTATCTGGTTTTTGATGACGGCACGTCCCGACCTGATGCCGGTAGATCTCAAACGGCAGGGCCGAGCGGAAGAGCATTTGGCTTTATTTCCACCACATACCAAAGAAGAACGGGTAGAGCTTTTCAATGCCATGAAAAAGAAAACCGGGCTACAGCTTACCGAAGAATATATCCCACAGGTTATTGAGCAAGGGTTAAAAACCTTCTCAGGTGCAGATATGGAAGCCGCCCTTACACGAGCAAAATTCCGAGCAGCGGCACAAGATTTGGATAAAGTCACACCCGAAATTTTAGATGTAGCCCTTAACGATTTTCTTCCGCCTACCTATCCCGAGGAGATTGAACTACAAACGCTCAGTGCCGTGATTGAATGTACCTCTAAAGAACTGTTGCCCGAGCGATATCAGGAAATGGACCGAGGCGAAATTCTTGAAAAAATTGAGGAGCTAAAATACCGGATCGGCTAACTTTCCGCACAAGAAGAACCTTCCCAAACGCATTATTCTTTTTTAAAGTCATTTCTGCGATATCCGTAACCTATTGGAATCGTTATAGTTATATTAATTATATTTTTAACTATAAATTTTAACCAAATGGTTGAATCGTATGGTTAATAGTCGTAAAATGGTATTGAATTAAAATGAAAGAAGATATGTCAGACAAAAACTTAGATACTCAAGAACAAATTTTTGAAGCAGCATGTCGTGTATTTCAGCGTAAGGGATATGCTGGGGCGCGCATGCAGGAAATTGCCGATGAGGCCGAAATCAATAAGTCGATGCTTCACTATTATTATCGAAGCAAAGACAAACTTTTTCAAGAGGTGTTTCAGCGGGAGATAAAACGGTTATTTCCGGTGATTTTTGGTGTATTGGACTCTGACCGAAGTCTGCCTGATAAGATCGATGAGTTGATTGACACTTATTACTCCTTTCTGGAAGATAATCCTTATCTCGTTCAGTTTGTGTTGCATGAGATGCATCAGCATGCTGATCGTTTTAAAGATTTCATAAAGGAGGAAAGCATTCGTCCTCCCAAAAGTTTTCTTGTCCAGATTGAGGGTGAGGTAAAACAAGGAAATATGGATCCTGTAAACCCCAAACAATTAATGATAAGCATCATTGGACTCATCCTGTTTCCATTTATCGCACGTACGATGATAGAAACTATCTTTGCTATGGAAGAGTCGGATTTTCTGGAATTCCTGAAAGAGCGGAAAGAGTTTTTGTCTGATTTTATTTTGAATGCCATTAATTACAAAAAGCCATGAAAGTGTTCCTTGTCTTATTTCTGTTTTTTGGAAGTTTTCAACAGCCGGTGCCAGCAGATTCTATTAGTCTGCAGTATTGCTACGAGCAAGCCGAAGAGAATTATCCCATTGCAAAAAACATGGAACTTCAGGAGAAGATTACAGATCTGAATGTTAGCATTGCCCAAACGGGATATTATCCACAAGTAAGTGTAGATGGAAAGGCAAGTTATCAATCTGAAGTGACCGACATTTCCTTACCGGGAGGGATGGGACCACCGGCAGTGAGCAAAGATCAATATGAAGCCTCGGTAAGTGTTACTCAAAAAATATTTAACGGTGGGGCCGTTGGAATCCGTAAAAAAATTGAGAAAACAAAGGGGAAGCAAGAGATACATTCCACGGAAGTTGAATTGCATCAGATTCGCTCGCAAGTAGATCAGGTATACTTTGGAATACTACTATCACAGCAGCAGAGTAAGGTTAATGGTTTGCTTATTGAAGAGCTTCAGGAGCGTTTGAAATCCGTCCGGTCTCAAGTAAAAAATGGAGTATTACTATCAAGCCAACAATATATTTTGGAAGCTGAACTTATTAAAGCTCGTCAAGATTCAGCAAGTATTGAGTCTAATATCAGGGCGAACTATCAAGTTTTAAGTGAGCTTATTGGGCAAGAGGTGGATTCATCAATAGCATTAATACTTCCAGAATTAGAGGTGGGTTACCAGTCATTGCAACCAATGCGTGCGGAATATGATCTCTTTGAAAGCACCCGAAGAATATTGAAACAACAGAAGGAGCTGGCAGAGACAAAAAAGATGCCCAGCATTTCAGCTTATGGTTCTGCAATGTATGGCAGGCCGGGACTGAACTTCCTGAATGATGATTTTCACGATTACTACATGGTAGGCCTGAAGTTACGTTGGAATTTGTTTGACTTCCTAAATTCGAATCGCGAAATGCAAGCTTTGCAAATACAACAGCGTAAAGTGACTCGGAATCAACAAGCTTTTACAAAGCAACTCGAAGCTTCTATAGGTCGAATGGATGAGCAAATTTCATCTCTCCGCGAGAACATAGAACGCGATAAAGAGATCATAGGGCTCCGTAATAAGATTGTGAAAGAAAGTGCGAGTCAGCTTGATAATGGGGTTATAACCGCCACTGAATATGTTACAGAGTTAACACAAGCAAACAAGGCAAGACTCTCTCTTTTTATAAATCGTGTACAGCTTGCAGAGGTACAAGTTAAATATCTAACAACTCTTGGAGTTCCTCTCCAGAGTGTTACTACTGATAAGTAAACAGAATGTATGTGAGATTCTATATAGTTATCAAAAATAAAAGAGGCACTGCAAATGTTGGGTTTACAGTGCCTCATAGTCTAATAAATCAGAGCATTGAAAAATGCTCATCAACTGTCAAAATGTACGGAGGTATATTATGCGAATCAACAAACAAAAAATACTCGCTCTAACTATTCCTGTAATACTGGTTTTATCCACATTGATGGGGAGTGAAGCCAACGCCCAATCTGCTCCCTTAAGCTGGGGATTTAAAGCAGGAATAAACGCA
The DNA here is from genome assembly GCF_038594945.1 of Fodinibius sp. Rm-B-1B1-1. Taxonomy (NCBI): domain Bacteria; kingdom Pseudomonadati; phylum Balneolota; class Balneolia; order Balneolales; family Balneolaceae; genus Fodinibius; species Fodinibius alkaliphilus. Next base: position 117,605 of record NZ_JBCFYD010000001.1, on the reverse strand, counting down.
TCTACCATTTATGGGGATAATGTAAATGATGTGGAAGCTCAAGCTGGTTTTAACGGAGGTATTTATTTGAACTACCGGTTTAACAATTGGTCTCTTCAGCCCGAGGTATTTTACAGTATGAAGGGAGCCGAATTAGATCAGGGGTTCTCGGGACAAACAGATTATGAGTTTGGATACTTATCCGTTCCGGTCCTTGTGAAATATCATTTTGTAACGAAATCTTCCCTGGAGCCTACTCTATATGCGGGACCTCAAATGGGATTTAGTCTATACGGAGATGCCGACGACCAGGAAATCGATGATAGCCTTGCAGATACAGAGTTCAGCTTGGCATTTGGAGGGGGGCTGGATCTATTAACAGCAAAGCACCCTTCTGATTTTATACAAAAAGTGGGATTGGATCTGCGATATACGTTGGGACTTACAAATCTATTTGATGTAACGGGAGATCCAGAAGCCAAAAATAGCGCTTTTAGTGCTGCTGTAATACTTGGATTCTAATACCCTACCCAATAACCCTCTTACTCGGCAGGGTGGAATATCCTTGCCGGGTAATTTTAAACTGAGATGGAAAGGTTATGTATCTAATTAGTTCGAGAAAAAAGATTACCGATGGAAAGAGGTTTAGCGAGGAAGATCGGCTTCGGTACATTAAGGGGCCGAATACGCAAATTAGCGTCTCGAAGGATATTTTTCTGTCTGAGGTTGTCTCCCAAAACGTGTTGCTGATTGTTCATGGTTTCAATAACCCATTTCGGCATGTGGTGCAGGAGTATCTCCGACTTAAAACGCGATGGTCGCATCTCTTAGAAAACCAGTACGATTATATTTTGGGATATACTTGGCCAGCTGGAAACTCTGAACTGGATTATTTTCAAGCTAAGAAAAATACTGACAAAGCTGCCCAAAGGATCCGGAATTGGTTAATAAGGCTGACAAATGCGAATTGTACCATCGATATTATGGGTCATAGTTTGGCAGCGATGGTAGGATATAAAACTCTAAAAAGGGAAGCCCCAATAAAAATAAGGAATGTGTTTTCTTTTGGGGCTGCTATCTCGAAAGACCTCTTGTTAAACAAAGGTATCCCATCTCAACTCTTAGAAAAGATAGAAAGTTTTTACGCCTTCTATAACCGCAATGATAGTATTCTAAAATATTGTTTTCGCCTTATTGAATGGGAACAGGCTCTTGGATATGCAGGCTTATCTGAATTGGAAGAGATTCCGAAAGTAGATAGCAAAATCCATGTTGTTGACTGCAGCGAGGTAATCTATAATCACACTGATTATACTCGGTCATTGCTTGTGAGCAGGTTTTTAGCAGATGTATTAGAAGGTAATACTATTGATCAGATTACAATACTTGGCGATTATGGAAGTCCCAAACCAGTAAACCAGAGAACTTTAACAAATGTGGCAAGAGGAAATTAGAATGATAACGTTTTTAACGAAATCTATTTCAAAAATGGAAGCTCGGACAATTTTTATAAACAGCTCCCCAAGCCCGATACGGTTCATGCAAAAGTTACCTTTGGCATTAATTGTATTCACTTTATTACAAATTATCATTTCGGGATGCAATAATAATGGTAAATCTGATGCCTATGGACAGTTTGAGGCAACAAAGACCACCATTTCTACAGAAATAGGGGGCAAGCTGTTACGCTTTAACGTTGAAGAAGGGGATGATCTGAAAGCGGACCAGCACGTTGGGCTGGTGGATACCACAAGGTTGGTGTTACAAAGAGATGAATTGGACGCTCGGTTGGAATCTATCGATGCTCGGATTGACAATATCAATGCACAGGTGGAGGTACAAAAAAGTGAATTGGAAACAGCGCAAAATGATTTGAATCGGATCAAGGTACTTCATAAAGATGGTGCGGCTACGCAGAAGCAATTAGATGACGCCCAGGCCCGGGTTCGTACCATCAAAAAACAGATTAACGCACTGCAAACACAAAAGCAGTCGGTACGTGCAGAAATAAATGCGATCCAGGCACAAATTGCTCAGCTCGAGGATAAGATTGCAGACACTCAGATTATTAACCCAATTAATGGCAAAGTGCTGACTACCTTTGTGGAACCGTACGAGCTGGTTCAAAATGGGCAACCACTGTACCAGATTGCGAGCCTGGATACACTGGAATTACGGATTTATATCAGTGGGGCACAATTGCCTTCTGTAACGTTAGGTCAGAGTGTGGAAGTATTGGTGGATAAAAATGCTGAGGAAAATCAGGCGATGGGCGGACGAATAAGCTGGATTGCATCGGATGCTGAGTTTACGCCCAAGATGATTCAGACCAAGGAAGAGCGTGTCACGCAGGTGTATGCAGTTAAGGTAAAGGTGCCGAACCCGGATGGAATATTGAAAATTGGAATGCCCGGAGAGGTAAACTTTCAAACGCGAAATTAGTTGATGGTTATTTGGGCAATCCCGAATGACTAATAACAAATAACCAAGTTATGAAACCAATCGAAGTTGAACATATGACCAAAACCTACGGCAAAGTAGAAGCCGTGAGAGGGATCTCCTTTGAAGTTAATGACGGAGAATTATTTGGGTTGATTGGCCCCGATGGTGCTGGAAAAACAACTATTTTCAGGATCTTAACGACATTGCTTAAACCTGACGCAGGTAAAGCATCTGTTTTGGGATTGAATGCTGTCGATGATTATAAACAGATTCGTCCCAAAGTAGGGTACATGCCCGGGCGTTTTTCGCTCTATCAGGATCTTTCGGTGGAAGAAAACCTCTCATTTTTTGCTTCTGTTTTTGGAACAAATATCGAAGAAAATTATGAGCTGGTAAAGCCAATATATAGTCAACTTGAACCCTTTAAGGATCGTATGGCCGGGGCCTTGTCTGGGGGGATGAAGCAGAAGCTGGCGCTTAGCTGTGCACTTATCCATAAACCGGAAGTGCTTTTTCTGGATGAGCCAACTACAGGTGTGGATGCGGTTTCGCGTAAGGAATTCTGGCAGATGCTTCATCGATTGAAAGATGAAGGCATTACTATTTTGGTTTCTACTCCTTATATGGATGAGGCCGAGCAGTGCGATCGCATTGCCCTGATGCAGGAAGGAAAAATTTTATCTATAGATACGCCTGTTAGGATCACAGATCAATTTGATGAACCCTTATGGGCGATAAAATCCAAAGATAAATACAAGCTAATTCAGGTGCTCAGGACGTATGAATTTGCGGAATCGGTGCAGCCTTTTGGGGAATACGTGCACTATACCGATCAGCGTTCTGATTTTGTACCAGATAAATTGAAATCCTATTTGGAAGTCAATGGAATTGAATATCCCGAAATAAGAAAAATAGCGCCCGATATTGAAGATACTTTTATCAGGTTGATGGAGCAGGAGGTGTCTCATGAGTGATCCGATGATAAAAGCAGATAACCTTACCCGTATGTTCGGTGATTTTACGGCAGTAGACCATATTTCGTTCGAGGTGGGGCGCGGTGAGATTTTCGGTTTTTTGGGGGCCAATGGTGCAGGAAAAACCACAGCTATGCGCATGCTGACGGGCTTGTTGATCCCCACAGAAGGAGAGGCCGAGGTGGCGGGACTGGATGTGTATACCCAAGCCGAGCAGATTAAGAAGGAGATCGGCTATATGAGTCAGAAGTTTTCGCTGTACGAAGATTTGACGGTGCGCGAGAATATTCGACTATATGGCGGAATTTATGGGTTGCCAGATCAAGAGATTAAGCAAAAGTCTGAACAGCTTGTTGGAATGTTGGATATGCGGGAGTTGCAAAATAAAAGAATTGGTTCACTGCCACTGGGGTGGAAGCAGAAATTAGCTTTTTCAGTTGCATTATTACATGAACCCAAAATTATTTTCCTGGATGAGCCAACCGGAGGCGTTGATCCCATTACCCGTCGGCAGTTCTGGGAGCAGATCTATAAAGTCGCTGATGAAGGAACTACGGTTTTTGTGACAACGCATTACATGGATGAGGCCGAATATTGTGATCGCGTTTCCATAATGGTGGACGGATGTATAGATGCCTTGGATACGCCGGCCGGACTGAAACAACAGTTTGAGGCAGAAGATATTGAAGAAGTTTTTATAACCCTCGCAAGAGGCGCAAAAAGAGCGGAGGGATAATTAATGGATGCATTTATAGGTTTTGTAACTAAAGAATTTAAACAGATTTACCGAGATAAACGAACGCTGCTGGTGCTGTTTGGGATGCCGATCATCCAGATGTTGCTCTTTGGCTTTGCCATCCGCAATGAAGTGGAAGATGCCAAAGTAATGGTATTGGATGCCTCCCGCGATGAAGTGACGCAACAGATTATCAGTAAAGTTGATGCCTCTAAATATTTTACGATAGAAGGGCATATTCAGCGCTATGATGCAATTGAAGACCTTTTTCAGCAGGGCGAAATTGATGAGGTGTTGGTTTTTGAATCTGATTTTGCCCGTAAGTTGCAGCGGGATGAGCAGCCTGCAGTACATATTATTACGGATGCTTCCAATCCCAATTTAGCGCAACTTATCCAGCAGTATTCATCGTCCATAATTGTGGATTACCAGCAACGAATGTCGGATGATGACCGGATACAGCAAGGAGGGATTGGGACAAACGTCAATATGCTGTTTAATCCCCAGTTGGAAAGCGTAAATTTATTTGTACCGGGACTTATTGCCGTAATTTTGATGCTTATTTCTGCTTTGATGACCTCCATTTCGATCACGCGAGAAAAAGAGATGGGCAATATGGAGATTTTACTGGTTTCGCCCCTGCGTCCGGCCCAGATCATCATTGGCAAAGTGCTGCCATATTTGGTATTGGCCTTTGTAAATGTGCTCACGGTTTTAGTCATGGCACGATGGGTTTTTACTGTTCCGTTCCGGGGTTCCTACTCCTTGTTCCTGGCAGAATCTCTGCTGTTTATTTTTACAGCGTTGGCACTGGGGGTTTATATATCTACTCGGGCAGATGATCAGCAAACAGCTATGATGGCTTCGCTGGCGGGCTTGTTACTGCCCACCGTGCTGCTGTCCGGATTTATTTTCCCGATTTCAAGTATGCCGGTAATACTTCAGTGGATTAGCAACCTTATTCCGGCCCGTTGGTTTTTGGTAATTGTCAGAAGCATTATGCTCAAAGATTCCGGCTTGTTACTGCTATGGAAAGAAACGCTTATTCTGGTGATCATGACGGTTGGATTTATCGCTTTAAGCGTCAAAAATTTTAAAATCAGGTTAGAATAAACGGTCAGCTTTCAGGGTTCAATAGTTTGCTGAGAACTGAGTACCCAAGTAAGTAGTATTTAAAAGTTCATAGATTATTAAACAGCCAAATAAATGAGAACGATTCGCTTTCTATTACAAAAAGAATTCTTACAGATTTTCCGCAACAAGGGGATGCTCCCTATTATCTTTTTGATGCCGGTAGTGCAATTGGTAGTTCTCTCCTTTGCGGCTACGTACGAGCTCAGGGAAGTCAACGTTCATTTGGTGGATTTTGACCAGTCGTCAGCTTCACGGCAACTAGTTAACAAATTTCAGGCCTCGGGCTATTTTAATTTGCAGAATCGCTCCGTTGATGTCGATCAAGGTATTGAGGATATGCGTGCCAACAACGTGCGATTGGTCATGGTGATTCCCCATGATTTTGAGCGAAACATAGAATCAGGTCGGCCAGCATCTGTACAACTGAATATTGATGCGGTAGATGGGGCCACAGCCGGACTTATCCAGGGATACGGTCGATCCATTATCCAGGATTTTAGCTCCGAGGTACAACCCCGGGTGAAGAATCTACAACCACCCGATCAGCAGGCAATCGAAATGATACCCGCCAGCTGGTATAACCCAAACCTGGATTATATCAACTACATGGTACCCGGCATTTTGGTGGTATTGGTTTCTATGATCGGGATGTTTTTATCGGGTATGAACATTGTACGTGAACGCGAGATGGGTACCATCGAGCAGCTTAACGTGACGCCCATTAAGCGCTACCAGTTTATTACGGGAAAACTGTTCCCGTTTTGGATTATCGCTCTTTTCGAGTTAGCGCTTGGATTGGCTATTGCTCGGTTTGGTTTCGGTATCCCATTTGTCGGAAATATCTGGCTATTATTTGCGATTGCAGGGATCTACTTGCTCGTGGTGCAAGGCATTGGCCTGTTTATTTCTACCGTCACGGATACCCAACAGCAAGCGATGTTTATTGCCTGGTTTTTGATGGTGGTTTTTATTCTGATGGGAGGATTATTTACGCCTATCGAAAGCATGCCGAGCTGGGCTCAGGATGTAACACTGGTGAATCCGGTAGCACACTTTATTAAAATCATGCGGATGGTGCTACTTAAAGGAGCTGGATGGGCGGAGGTTCAAAGGTTAGTTGGGATACTTGCCTTAATGACCATTATTATTTTACCAGCAGCCATTTTTCGATATCGAAAATCGACAGGATAATAAGCTTTACCTCGTTCCGAAGCTTACCTGCGCGTAGCCAATTAGTTAGTGATAACGTGTTACTACTAAATGCTTCGGGGAAGACGGATTCTATGTCGGGATGTTATGTTTAACCTGTCTGTCATAACACAGAGCATTGTGGCAAGATGAGGATTATATTTTCGTTTTCTCCTTTCATAAAAGGCCGGAATCTGATATCCTTTGAATTCATTTACCCAAACGAAAGAAACTGCCGATGGCCGACAAACTTGAATCCATCCGAAAGCTGCTCGATCAAACTGATAGAACCATTGTTGAAGCCTTGGCCAAACGCCAAGAGCTGGTTCGGGAAGTTTCGGAGCTGAAAATTGACGATGAATCTAATATCCGCGATACCGAACGGGAAGAAGAGCTGCTGGATAAGATAACGAAATTAGCCCGCGAAGTGGGACTTGATCGTTATTTTGCCGAGCAGTTATTTAAAGATATTATTCATCATTCAGTACGGTTTCAGACCCATTCGTTGGTTGACCATCAGAATGAACAGAAGAATGCTGATACTGTTAGAGTGGCTTACCAGGGGACGGATGGAGCATTTAGTCATCAGGCTGCTTTCCGCCATTTTGAAGAGCGGTATGCCCAGGTAGATTGTTTTGGCTATGATACCTTTCGTCAGGCTGCTGAAGCCGTAAAAGAACAAAAGGTGGATTACGCTATTTTGCCCATCGAAAATACCACGGCCGGATCCATCCGGGAAACGTACGATCTCTTAGCTGATGATAAGTTGCACATTGTGGGTGAAGAGGCTATCCGCATTATCCACTGTTTGCTGGCGTTGGAGGATATTCCTGTGGATCGTATTCGACGTATCATGTCGCACCCACAGGCTATAGCACAATGCAGCAACTTTTTGGCCACCCTTCACGATTGCAAGGTTGAATCGTATATCGATACGGCGATGTCGGCAAAGAAAGTGCTTGAGGACGGTGATTTGTCACAGGCTGCCATTGCGGGAAGTTATGCGGCCGATATTTATGGACTTAAGATTTTAAAGCGTGATTTGGCTAACCAATCTGAAAACTTTACCCGCTTTGTGGTTGTGGGACCGCAGTCGGTAGACGTTGATCCACAGATCCCGTGCAAAACATCGCTGCTGATGGTGACTTCGCACGATAAGGGCGCACTTGTTCAATGTTTGAATGTGATCAATGAACATGACATTCGAATGACCAAACTCGAATCACGTCCCAAGCCCAATGAACCGTGGAAATACCAGTTTTACCTGGATATCGAAGGAAATATTGCCAATCCCGAAGTTAACGTAGCCCTTCAGGAGTTAGAGCAAGAAGCCAGCTCGTTGAAGGTGCTCGGTTGCTATCCCGCGCAGGTAGGAAATGGGGATCAATAGCAGAGGGCTAATTGTCGTATTATCTTATTAAAGATAAACCCGATACAGAATATAGGTTATACCTGACAGAATGAATGTTGCTATGTAATGAGAATATTTTGCAATACTTCCCCTTATTCTTGCTATAAATAGTTGTTTATATTGCATATAGGTTTTAGGGAGGGTGAAGATCATAAGGCGGCCTTACCTCATGTAAATATCAAACTAAGTACAAAAGCGGAGGTAGTTATGGCCGAAATTCGTCCAAGAGAACAAGTAGAGCAGGAAATGAAAGAGATGCTCGGACTCGTCCCCACCTTTTTTAAGAAGATTCCAGATGATTCTTTCAATCATGAATGGCAGCTTTTCAAGCGCCTGGAGTTGGGAGAGACCCTGATCCCCAATAAGTATAAAGAGCTTATGGGGATAGCAATTCATTCTGAAACAAAATGCCGGTATTGCACCCTTTTCCATACCGAAGCGGCTCGTCTTTTCGGAGCAACGGATGAGGAGATCCAGGAGGCGGTGCATTATGCAAAGATGTCGGTAGGTTGGAGTGTTTATCTGAATGGCATGCAACAAGATTTCGATCTGTTCTCTGAAGAGCTGGAACGTATCGTTACCCACATTGAAGAACAAGCACCGGCAGAGTCATGAACATTGAACAGGTGAAATCTTCAACATATCGGATTACGCTGCATACCTACGAGCTGGCTGCTCTTGTTTCTGCAGCACGGTGGGCGGTCGATGGAGCGGAAGGGGAGTTGCCCCGGGAAGCACGACAACAGCTGTCACAGATATTGGCCGGTTATGATGCTAAAATGGAACAGATGAGCAAACCCGAGGCAAAATCCTGATACCTGTTGTATAATTTTCAATCAGGGACAGCAGACGTTGTTTGTTGTCCCTTTTTATTGAGAGGTATTTCGCCAATCCTGATAAAAGTAAATCAGGTTTGAAACTGAATAAATGAGTAAAAAGGAAGCAATCAAATAAGCAATCGAGCCCGGATACATTACGATAAGCAACGCAATAATCAGTGTGATGACCCCAAGTATAGCAAACTGAAATCCAAAAAGGAGAATAATCCCAAACAAGCCTAAAAAGGCGGCAAAGGTGACGGGGATAAGTTCGGGAAAGATAAAGATTACAATTCCTGCAACAATGGGAATGGCAGACAAGGTCGGCGAAATACGGAAGGCCATAAACAGTACGCCCAAGGCTATAAGGTACCCGCCTGCAATCAGGTACAAAAAGTTGGGATAAATGAGCGTAAGGCAACCAGTACCCAAGGCCAACAAGGCATTAAGAATTTTTCGCTCACGATTCTTGTAGTTGACTTGAATGCTGTATTGCTCAAACATATCGGTAGAAAGTTAAATATTGAATTAGAGATGCTTTAACCTGCTTTCTAATTATACAAGATTATTTAATAGTCTGCATGGAATCTGTTTTATCTAACCCAAACAAATTTTTAAATATCGTTTTGTAGCCTGCCTGCGCAACGGATATGATGCCCCTTTTGTCTTGACACAAAAGGTCCTGTTAAAACCGTAAAATGGGCAAGAAAGTCCCTCTTTTCTAAGAGGGATTAGGGAGATTGACTGGACGTGCTAATATATTCAATCCTCCTGTCCTCCTTCTCCAAGGAGGAACTCATTTATATTATTTGCGAGCAATCAATTAAAAGTCCCCTTTGCGGTGCTCCGTTTTACGGGGGGAGTGGATTTAGGGGAATTGATTAGCTAAAACTTCAATCCTACTACTCATTCCGTACCTCCGGTGCGGAATGGAATATGTTTCGCACCAGAGGTACGAAGCAAGTTTAACTTCAAACAACTATTTATTAACTACTTCCTCCCCATTCAATAGTGGTTTCCTTGTCAGTGTTAAAGGCATCTACAGAACGAACCCACTCATCATCCTGCGAAATCAAGAATATCCCTGCTCTAAAGGGGATATTTCATAGTGTTCGCATTTATAAGTTTCTTTTCTTTAGTTAACAACAGTATTCAATATCAAACTAAATCAATAGAGATGCGATCACTTATATTTACGCTATTACTCATTGGCTTTATCACCTCAGCATGCGCTGGGCCAGAGACCACTGCCAGAGATGAAGTTATTAACGTAACAGGCTATGATTTTTCTGAATATACTGAAGATGGGTTTTTATTTACTCCAGAAGCATATAATGGTGACTATCAATCAATTGGTTTAATTACAGTTACCCAGTGGCCAGCCGTTAGAAAAATGACACGGCGCGTTCCTTCCCCTGATAGTCCAAACGGTTATAAAACAGTTGAAGAATTCTACCCAGATGATATTGATGTAGAAAAAGCAATTGACGAAATCTATAAAGTAGCGAATAATATGGGGGCTGATGCAATAACTCGTTTTGATGTAACTCCTACCTCAAGAATGAATGGTACATTAACAGTTCAGGGTGTTGAGATATCAGGCTTTGCGATTAAACGGAAATAAATAGCATTTAAGACTACAACAAGAATGTAGTTGTATGAGTCTGAAACGCCTGTTGCTTTTCCAACTGTTTTCCTGCGATTTGCCCCAGACCCCCAATTATTAAAACCGGTACAGTACATACAACAGCTATTAATTAACTACTTCCTTCCCATCTCCCCACTCAATAGTAGCCTCCTTATCACTATCAAACCCATCAACAGAACGAATCCACTCGTCATCTTGCCAGATGCGGGAATAGCCCTGTTCAAGAGCCGCATTGGGATTCTTTAGTTCCAATCGATGATGTAATTCCTTCAGCTTATCATGTTTTTTCATGAAATGAACTTCGCGACGGTGTCGGAGTCGGTCAACCAGGTTATTAACATGTTCATGATTGCTACTCACCTTTTGTTGTACCACCTGCAAGGCATGGGATTGCACAAGCTGTTGAATACGCTCTTTTTGATCGGTTACGCGCTGCTCAACAATATCATGCAGCCGGGTGGTCAGGTCGTCAGCAAACATGCGTACCTCGTTGATATCGGGCGTGGCAATAATAGGAGCCTGTGTTGGCGTGGCAGCGCGGGCATCGGCTACAAAATCGGAGATGCTGAAATCCACCTCGTGTCCCACGGCACTGATGGTCGGTACCTTACAGTTGAACAAGGCGCGGGCGACCGCCTCCTCATTAAAAGGCCACAGATCTTCCAGCGATCCGCCGCCGCGACCAACGATGAGCACATCAACATTTTGGCGCTCCGAAAACCAGTTGATCGCTTTAACCAGCTGGGGGGCAGCATTGACGCCCTGCACGCTTGCATGATGGAGGAGCACCTCGGCTACGGGCCAGCGACGTTCGAGCGTATCGCGGATATCGTGAAAAGCGGCCCCCGTTGCCGAAGTGATCACCCCAATTTTAAACGGAAATTTCGGCAGTGCTTTTTTGTGCTCGTCATCAAAAAGTCCTTCTTCTTTAAGTTCTTTCTTGAGCTTTTCAAAGGCCTCTTGCAGCTTTCCCTTCCCGGCCTGCTCTACCGATCGCACAATCAGCTGGTATTTTCCGTGCGGGGGATATACCTGGATATCGCCGCCAGCTATAATTTGCTGACCGTCTTCCAATTCTACGCCCAGCCGTTGATTTACGCCCCGCCAGATCACCGCCGACAGCTGTGCGTCTTCATCCTTTATCGTAAAGTAGGTGTGTCCCGCCCGGCTGGTGGACGCATTACTGACTTCGCCCTCCACTTTGATATCGAGGAAATTCCCTTCCAATAGGGATTTTATTTCGCCCGTTAATTCCGAAACCGAGAGCACTTGTGGCGTAAAAAGATCTGATTGAGACATGTTGAGCAGTCCGTTTGCAGCGTTCAGGCGACCAGTTATTACGAAGAGTCTTGCTGACTGCTGATAACTGAAAGCTGATAGCTATTTTAATCTGTGTTTATCTGTGGCTTTTGTATATTTAGCATCACCAAAAATAACGGAAAGTTTGTATGAGTTACACGCCTAATTTACTGCTTCAGAACGTAAAACCTGTCGGGGATAATTTTAACGGTTCGGATAAGGTTGATCTCCGTATTGCCGATGGAACGATCGTGGAAATTGGTACTGACTTGGATCCCAAAGAAAATGACGAGCAAACCCATGATGCCGACGGTGCCTATGTTTCGGGCGGATGGATGGATATGCATGTCCACCTGCGTGAGCCCGGTTATGAGCATAAGGAGACCATCGAAACCGGTTGTGCCGCGGCGGCTTTTGGTGGATTTACGGAAGTAGCGTGTATGCCGAATACGAATCCTCCCATTCACACGCGGGATGTGGTAGAGTTTATCAAGAAAAAGGCGGAGAAGCTGCCCGTGGAAGTCCATCCTATTGGCTGCGTGTCGAAGGAGCGCGAAGGCAAGTCGATTGCTGAGATGGGCGACATGAAAGAGGGCGGTGCGGTAGCCTTTAGTGATGATGGAGATCCGGTTTATAATTCGCAGCTGATGCGTGTAGCACTGGAGTATTCTTCGATGCTGGAGATGCCGATTATTAATCACGAAGAGGATTTGAAACTCTCGCGGCCGGGACATATGCACGAGGGCAAAGTGTCGGCGCGACTGGGTATTGACGGCACGCCGGGTATTGCCGAAGAGACGATGATTGCCCGCGATATTTTGCTGGCCGAATTTACCGGCGGACATATTCACGTGGCGCATATCAGCACGGCTAAAGCGGTAGATTTAGTTCGTCAAGCCAAGGCCAAAGGCATTAATGTAACTACCGAGGTTTGTCCCCATCATTTTGATTTGACGGACGAAGAAATTGAGCGTCGCGATTTCGATACGAACGTGAAGATGCATCCCCCGCTGCGTACGCAAGAAGATGTAGACGCGATGATCGAAGGGGTGGCTGACGGCACTATTGATGCGATTTGTACTGATCATGCTCCGCATGCCATAGAAGAAAAGGAAGTGGAATTTATTTACGCCCCCAACGGTATTATTGGATTGGAGACCGCATGGAGCATTAGCGTAAAGCAGTTGCTGGATTCGGACGTGCTTGATCTGGAAGCACTGCTCACGAAATTTGTAGAAAAGCCGCGGGAGATTTTGAATCTGGATATCCCCGAGATAAAAGAAGGCGCACCAGCGAACCTTACGCTTTTTAATGTGGATGAGGAGTGGATCTTTGATGAGGAGAAGGTTCATTCAAAGTCCAAGAATTCTCCCTATCTGGGTGAAACCCTGAAAGGGCGGGCCGAGGCGATCTATAATAAAGGTCGGTTCGTGGAGAATGAGCTGTGATTTTTGGAGAATGAAGCGGCCTGCTATGCGTTATTATGTTCTAACTGTAAATTGATGGCATTTCACTTGATTCGATTCGCTGCTACAATTGGTTTTGTACTTTTGATCAGTATCGGTAACGGTTTTGGTCAAGAAGTACCTGATGCGGAATTTGGGACTATTCCGGATTCACTATTTCAGATGCAGGTTTCCGAGGCGGATAGCGTGCCGTATAAAATTACCAATAAAGAGCTGGATGTGTCGTTCCGAGATGCTGATGAGTCTATCATTGCCGTACTCGAGCATCATATCAGGATAAAGATATTTGATGCTTCTGCGCGAGAGGCATCCATCATTGCTATTCCCTATTATTATGAAAATGATATGGAGCGTATCACATCGTTGCAGGCCTATACCTATTTGCCATCGGGTCAGCGTGTGGGTGTTACTGAGCAGGATATTCGGACGATTAATGTTAACTCGCGCTACAATGTAAAAGAGTTTGCCATGCCGGCAGTCGAAGATGGGGCCGTTATCGAATATCGGTATACTATTGAGCGCCGATATATTGAAGAACTTCCTGACTTCTATTTGTCTCATGAAGTACCGACTGAAAATGCCAGGCTGACGATCACCTATCCCAAGTATTTGCGCTACGATTCATATACCGAAAATTTTGACGGAGCACTGAAGAACGATATCGTTTATACCGATACGAGTTCGGTGCCCAAAGTGTTTACCATTCCGCAGCCGGCACCCATTGTTACTGAACGATGGATGGCCCGTGATATATCAGCAGTCGAAGAAGAGGCTTATATATCTACGCTGGATGATTATCGCGGAAAAATTAAGTTTTTGCTAAGTGAGTTTGGTATCCCGCGACAGGAGTTGGAAAATAATTGGGAAGTTGTTGTGGCGCGTATTCGTGATAAGACCAATCCCTGGGAGCGTATAGCGTTACACCGCCGGGCCCGGGCGGTGGGCGATTCGATTGCTCAAGCCACGGAGGGGACTTCTCAACAGGAAGTTCAGAATAAAGTCTATAGATATGTTAATGAACGGGTGAACTTTTCCGGTGCCAATACTTCGGTTAGTGATATGTCAGATGGGGAGGTGTTAGCTGGTGAACCAGCCGATCAGGCGGCGATCAACCAAGTATTAGTGGCGATGTTGCAGGGTGCAGGGATTGAAGCTAATCCAGTGCTTATTTCTACCCGCCGAGCGGGAAGAATTAATATGGATTTCCCTTCCTTTTATCAGTTCAACGGATTGATGGTGCAGTCACAAATTGGGGAGCAAACGCATCTCATGGATGCCGGGTTTCCGTACAGTCAGCCGGGACTCATCCCAACGGAAAGTTATGGTAATCGCGGGCTGGTATTGAAGCGTAACTCGTATGAGTGGCTCGATATCAATCCCGATAAAAGTTTGTTTGATATTCAGGTGGACATTGATGCCAGCCTTGAAAAAGATGGAACGCTGACGGGTACTGTTGACGCAGTGCAAGGGGGATATCCGGCACAGATAGCCCGGCAGAAAATAGCTGATGGTGTTTCGGATGCCGATTTGCTCCGTCAAACGTTGTTTGATGGCTACCCGCAAATGGAAATAAGGGATGTGACGATTTCTAATGTTGATCAGTACATAGAGCCGGTAACCCTTTCGGCAGAGTTTCGAATTGACGATTACGCGGTAAGTTTTACGGATGGTTTGCGGTATAAGCCGTTGATTGTAGGATACCAGTCAGAGAATCCATTTTCGGGTCCTGATCGCAATCTGCCCATCACGCTGGATGCTCCCGAACAACTTGATTTATCGTTTACGGTCGATTTGCCACCTGGCTTTTCGGTAGATGTGGATCAGGATCGAACTATAAAATTTTCGGGCGCTGAATTTATGGAGCGTTACGATCATGAGCCCGGCAAGCTCAACTATCGGTACCAAATAGATATTGATCAGCGTAACTTTTCTGCGGATTATTTTCCGTCACTGTACAAATTATATAAGCGGTGGGTGGATCTCAGCAACAGTGCATGGCTGATCAAAAACTAACGTATTTCTTAGCATCTAATTTTTAAACCCTATTATGATACTTGCTTTAGAAACAGCAACAAATGTTTGCTCGGTGGCTTTTTGTGATGAGCACGGAGGCGTTCATGAACGGCGAACGGAACAGCGAGGATCGCATTCTGAGCAGCTTTTCCTGTTTGTCGAATCTCTCCAAAAGGAACATGGGTTTTCGATTGGCGATTTGGATGCGGTGCTTGTCAGTGAGGGGCCGGGGTCGTATACGGGCTTGCGGATTAGTGCCAGTGCAGTGAAAGGACTGCTATTTCAGCATAGCGTTCCATTAATTGGGATGAATACACTTGCCTCTTTTGCGATGCAGGCTCGTCAACAATATCCGAAAGCTCAAACAATCCATAGTATCATTGATGCCCGGCGCGTACACGTGTATCATCAGCAGTTTCGTTTTCAGGGTGATGTTTTAACAACGGATGATGAGGTGGAAGTGTTACCGATCAAAGCATTTGAAAAAATGTTACAGTCGGGGGATGTGGTCATTGGGACAGGGCTTAATCGTATTTCGGAGGATGCCCTTAGTAAAGCCCAGACATTTAATAAATCAGCGATTACAGCGGAGTCGCTTATTGCCTTGTATCAAGCTGGTCTTGATAATTTTTATCAGGAAGAAGATCCGGAGTCTTTCGAGCCTAAATATTATACCTCAAACCAAGTGGGGTAGTATGGTGGTATCACTTTTGGCTTGATACAAAAGTGATGAAAAGATCAAGGTTGAAGAATTTTGAGTTCGGCTTCGGCCTGCAAAATACATGTATTTTAATGATCCGTGTACTAATGGAAATTTATTTAGATTACTTGTCGGTATAAAATGCATAACTGTATTTTTGGCCTCTGCACAAAATTCTTAGGCCGTGTTAAAACCGTAAAGTTGTTACGAAATGAATCGGTTGCCTCGCATCAAATAATATGTGGTCATTGTATTCGTCCGACTGGAAATCCAGTATTTGGACGAAATGAACGGTTTTAAAAGCTAATGATCATCCATAGAGTACTAAGCCCAATATCTCGTTCCGTAGCTCTGCTGCGGAACGCATAAGGCAATTGTTTGGACAGGCTCATTCAGCCTTGTCAGGAGTAAATGAAAATGGAGTCTCAAAAAATGTAAATCAACTTGATATAGGTTGGCACATCAGTGACCTTAGATAAGAATTTGATAAACGTTTTATAATCTACAATAGGAAATACAAGCAAAGCGGATCAGAAAAATAGGGGAATACCATAATGAATGTACGTATGAAAAATTTAGGAAAGGCCGTTGCAATTTTAATCGTTGCGGTGAGTGTTGGCCTACCCACCGGGGTATTGGCACAGAATGATTATTATTTCCCGGAAATGGATGAGACGGAGCTGGATAAGGAGATTCCATCACCGAAGCAGTTTTTGGGTTATGATATTGGCACCCATTATACCCGACACGATCGTATCGTAGCGTATTTTAAAGAGTTGGCTGAACATTCAGATAAAGCCAGCTTTCAGGTTATTGGGGAAACCTATGAAAAACGTCCACAGGTAGTTCTGACTATAAGTTCTCCAGAAAACCATTCGAACATTGAAGATATTCGTCAACAGCACTTGACGTTGCTCGATCCCGAGGAGCCGGTATTGGATCCTTCAGAAGGTAAATCCATTGTGGCATTGAATTATAGTGTGCACGGAGATGAAACTTCCAGCGGAGAGGCTGCGATGCTTACAGCCTATTACCTGATTGCCAATGAAAGCGATGAGACCCAAGAATTTTTGGATGAGTCTGTTATTCATATTGATCCCGCTCAAAATCCCGATGGGCGTGATCGTGCTGCACACTGGCATAATAGTTATAAATCGTTTCCGGCGGTTGCAGATCCGGTTGATGCCGAACATAATCAAGCGTGGCCGCGGGGACGAACAAATCACTTTTTGCATGATTTGAATCGAGACTGGTTTGCGGTAACGCAGCAAGAGAGCGAAAATCGGGTCGATTTTTATCACCGGTGGTATCCCAACGTACAGATCGATTTTCACGAAATGGGTACCAACAGCACCTATTATTTGGAACCAACTCAGCCGGTTCGAACCTGGAACCCGATTATTCCTGAATATCATTATGAGGTGATGAATCCGTTGCTTGCAGAGTATCAAACCGAAGCTCTCGATAATCTTGGATCACTCTATTGGACCAAAGAAATTTTCGATAATATTTCGCCTATTTATGGATCAACATATCCTGATATTCAAGGGGGCGTGGGCGTCACTTTTGAAGTGGGCAGTTCCCGCGGGTTGGTGCAGGAGAGCAATGCCGGAGAAGTCACCTTTCGGTCGACGATTCTCAAACATCTACACACTGGTATTGCTACCGTTCGTGCAGCGGTGAATGAAAAGCAGAAACTCTTTGAGTATCAGAAAGACTTTTACCAGTCGGCCCGTGAAATGGGGCAGGACCAGCCGACCGAGGCGTATATTTTTGGGGATGACGACAACCTGTCGCTGACCCATAAGTTTTTAGATTTATTGTTAACACATCGCCTCGATGTGTTTGAGATAGATTCTGATATCGAACAAAATGGGAAAACCTTTGAAGCCGGAAGTAGTTATATGGTTCCAACGGACCAGATCCACTACCGGGTAATTCATGATATTTTTGAAGCCAATACCTCATTTCCCGACAGCGTATTTTATGACATAACAGGGTGGTCGCTGGCACATGGATACGGCATCGAGTATGAAGAATTGGAATCAAACTACAGTAACGCTCAGGGAGCACAGGTTACTGAGCTTCCCGAACGCAGCGGAACGGTAAAAGGAGGCGCCTCGGAGTATGCTTACCTACTGAAATGGTCGGACTATAACGCATCGCCAGCCTTGTATGATTTATTGGATTCAGATTTTACAGTTCGCGTAGCGCATAAGCCTTTTACAGCTAATGTTGCTGCAAATCATGGAGAAGAATTTGGCTATGGCACTATTGTGATTTCAGTTCAGGAGCAGGGCATGAAACCTTCTGAACTCTACCAGAAATTGCGATCGGTAGCCAAGGCGCACAACGTCACATTTTATTCCGTAGATACCGGTATGACCCCTTCAGGAATTGACCTGGGCAGTACCAATGTTCGTCCCATTGACAAACCTGAAGTTGCAATGGTCGTAGGCGAAGGCACCAGCAGTTATGAGGTTGGGGAAGCGTGGTTTTTGCTCAACATGCATGTGGGGATGGATGTCACAAAAATCCGTAGTCGACAATTCCCAAGTACTGATCTTCAACGATATAATACGATTATATTGGTTGATGGAAATTACAGCAAGTGGAAGAAGTCGACAGTCAAAAAGGTAAGACGATGGGTGCGTTCTGGCGGGGTGCTCATTACGAATGAGGATGCTTCTCGGTGGGCAATTGAGAAGGAGCTTGTTAGCGAAGATTTGATCAAAACGTTTGAAGATACGGCTGAATCAAAAAAACGGTATAATTACGAAGAGCAGGCCGATCGCTGGAGAGCAGATACGATTCCGGGTACCATTTTAGAAGCGGACATCGATCCGTCTAACCCTATTGCTTTTGGGACTCCAGATCGACGGCAGTTATTTATTAAAAATAGCAGTTTGTTTTTGGACCAGAGTGAGAACCCCTATGCTACCGTTGCTCAGTACACAAACGAACCGTTTGTGGGCGGACACATTAACGATAAGAATTTAGACAAGGTACGAGGCACCTCGGCTGTTGTGGCTCGAAGTGAAGGGAATGGTAATGTGATTTTATTTGCGGATGATCCCAACTTCCGCAGCTACTGGCACACAACCAGCCGACTGTTTTTGAATGCTATTTTCTTTGGTCAGAACCTGAGTTTGTGATATTGGGAAGCTTATACATCTCGTTCCGTAGCTTTGCTGCGGAACGCATAAGTTGCAGGCAAAAAAGCTACACAAATAAAAGATTTTAGCTTCGATCCAGAATCATTATTTTTGTGAATCATTTAAAATGAAATTAGGACATACATGGCTTGGTTTAAACGTAAGGATAAGAACATACAAACCGATCAGCGTAAAGAGATGCCGGAAGGTGTTTGGGTAAAAGTCCCCAAAACCGGTGAGACGGTCCACCGCCGCGAGCTCGAAGATAACTTCTGGGTGGATCCGCTGAGCGGATATCATTTCCGTGTTGGCAGCGACGAGTATTTCTCATTTCTGTTTGATGACGGAGAGTTTGAGGAAATTGGTCAGGATATTCAACCCACCGACCCGCTTGATTTTGAAGATCGTAAAAAATACAGCGATCGCCTTGATGAATATCAGGAGAAAACCGGTAAAACGGATGCTGTGCGTGTTGGGATTGGAAAGATGAACGATCTCGATGTTGTTATCACCTGCATGGATTTCAGTTTTATCGGCGGAAGTATGGGATCGGTCGTAGGAGAACGTATTGGTATGGCTATCGATCATGCTCGTGAAAATGAAAAGCCACTGATTATTATTTCGCAGTCGGGTGGTGCACGAATGATGGAAAGTGTTTTAAGCCTCATGCAGATGGCTAAAACATCGGCTAAATTGGCACAACTGGAAGAATCTGGCGTGCCTTACATCTCACTTATGACGAATCCGACTACGGGTGGTGTTACGGCAAGTTTTGCGATGCTGGGCGATTTCAATATTGCCGAACCAGAAGCGCTTATCGGCTTTGCCGGACCGCGGGTAATACGTCAGACCATTGGCCGTGATTTACCAGAAGGATTCCAGCGATCAGAGTATCTACTTGAGCATGGATTTTTGGATTTTATAACCCCTCGTCCACAACTCAAAGAAAAGCTTTCCAATCTGATTAAAATTTTACTTCACAAGTACGAAGAGTAAATCAGCGTTAAGCTACATAAAAGCTTTTATTCGAACTTTTAGAATGGCACTCCGATATTTTGGAGCGCCATTCGTTTTATTAAAGACCCTTGCTATGAAGAAATTACTGATTGTTGTTTTTATTTTCGGATGGATACTTCAGCCGGCTATTGCCCAAGAGAAAGAGTCGCTGCAGTTTAGCCATGTGGTGAATGGCACGTTTTCGCCCGAGGGCATTCGCAGTGTCAACTGGATGCAGGATGGACGATTTTACACGGCGTTAGAACAAACTCCAAATGATATTGAGCTTCGCAAGTATAACATCCTGAATGGAGATTATGAGGTGTTAGTAGCAAGTTCTGATCTGAGGGTTGAAGGCCGGCAAAAGCCCATTGCTATTCAGGGGTATCAGTTTTCGGCAGATGAAAGAAAAGTGTTGATTAAAACTGATGTCGAGCAAATTTGGAGACGCAGTACCCGAGAAAACTATTTTGTGTATGACCTGGAATCGGGAGAAATCCAGAAGTTGACGCAATCAAATCAAAAACAGCAATACGCAAAGCTCTCTCCATCAGGTAACAAAGCTGCTTTTGTGCAGGATAACAACTTGTATTTAGTAGATTTAACGACCGGTGAGGAGCAAGCGATTACCGAAGATGGCAAGTTCAATCATATTATCAACGGGGCCACGGACTGGGTATATGAAGAGGAGTTCGGTTTTGCCAAGGCTTGGTATTGGTCTCCCGATGGACAAAAAATTGCTTTTTATCGTTTTGATGAATCTGATGTGAAAGAATTTTTTATGACGGAATGGGGAAACCTCTATCCCGGCTTGACACGTTTTAAATATCCCAAAGCAGGCGAAGAAAATTCAGTTGTAAAGATTGGAGTATATGATCTGAACTCTGGAAAAACTACGTGGATGGATGTAGGATCTGAAAACGATCAGTATATCCCGCGTATTAACTGGACTAAAGATTCTGATGTATTAGCTATCCGGCGGATGAATCGTTTACAGAATCGACAGGATTTGATGTTGGCTGATGTTAATACCGGTGATACAGAAATTATCAAAACAGAAACATCAGAGGCGTGGGTGGATGTAAATGATGATTTGAAATTTTTGGCGAATGGCGAACAGTTTTTCTACGCCAGCGAAGAGTCGGGTTATAATCATATCTACTTATATGATATGTCGGGTGATATGGTTCGTCAAGTTACACAGGGCGACTGGGAAGTGACGAACTTTTTGGGGTATGATGAGCAGTCTCAAACCTTATATTATGTAAGTACTGAAGAATCTCCACTGGAGCGGCATTTGTATTCGATTAATCTTGATGGATCGGGTAAACAAAAGCTCAGCAATGGAGAGGGGTGGAATGAAATCAACATGAGTCGCGACTTTCAGTACTATATTCAAACGTTTTCAATGCCAACTACTCCCCCCAAATATACGCTTCATAAATCGGATGGAGAGACGGTTCGTATGCTCGAGGAAAACGAAGTGCTGGCGAACAAGTTGCAGCAATATCATTTGCCCGAGAAGGAATATATCGAAATTCCGTTAGAACAAACTACGCTTAACGGGTATATCATGAAGCCACATGATTTTGATCCAGAAAAAGAGTACCCCACGCTGTTTTATGTGTATGGTGGTCCGGGCAGCCAGACGGTAACGAAACAATTTGGATCCGGACAGCGGGCGATGTGGCACCAGTACATTGCTGAGCAGGGTTATGTGGTGGTAAGTGTAGATAATCGCGGAACTGGTGCACGGGGACGCGATTTTGAGAAGCAGACTTATAAAAAGCTGGGGCAGTACGAAACCGAGGATCAGATAGATGCGGCAGAGTATTTAACAGAACATTATGATTTTATTGATGAGGAACGTCTGGGTATTTGGGGATGGAGTTATGGTGGTTATATGTCGAGCTTGGTGTTGGCCCAAGGTGGTGATATCTTTAATACCGCTATCGCGGTGGCTCCGGTTACACACTGGCAGTTTTATGATACCATTTATACTGAGCGATTTATGCAGACGCCACAGATGAATCCCGCAGGATATCGGAAAGGGTCACCAATTACCTATGCCGACCAAATTGATGGTAATTACTTATTGATTCATGGCACGGGTGATGATAATGTGCACTTTCAGAATTCGGTGGCATTAGTCAATAAATTGGTGGAAGAAGATGTTCAATTTGAGTCGATGTATTATCCAAATAGAAGTCATGCAATTTATGGAGGCAATACGCGGAAGCACCTCTATAAAATGATGAGCAATTTCATTTTAGAAAATCTATAAGTATGGGACGAGTTCAATTCGCTGATTACGCAAAAATTTATGTTACCGGCGGTGACGGCGGACCGGGTTCGGTACACTTTCGACGTGAAAAGTATGTGCCTCGCGGTGGTCCCGATGGGGGGGACGGCGGCGATGGCGGTGATGTGATCCTCAAGGGGAATGAGCAGTTAAATACGTTGTTGGATCTTCGCTATCGCAAATATGTAAATGCTAAAGATGGAGAACGTGGTGGATCCAGCAAAAAGAAGGGCAAAGACGGGCAAGATGAAATTTTAGAAGCTCCATTAGGCTGTGTGGTGTATGATGCTGATACCAAAGAGCGACTGGGCGAAATTACCGAACACGAGCAAGAAATTGTGGTCGCCCAAGGGGGTAAGGGAGGACTCGGAAACTGGCATTTTCGTAGTTCAACGAATCAAACGCCACGACACGCACAGCCTGGCGAAGAAGGTACCGAACGAGCAATCGAGATAGAACTCAAACTGATTGCTGATGTGGGGCTTGTGGGATTTCCCAATGCTGGAAAAAGTACGCTCTTGTCAGCGATTTCAGGAGCCAAGCCAAAAATTGATTCCTATCCTTTTACAACGCTTTCTCCCAATTTGGGTGTGGTAACCATGCCCGACTATCGCACATTTGTAATGGCTGATATTCCCGGCATCATTGAAGAGGCACATGATGGACGTGGGTTGGGAATTCAGTTTTTGCGGCATATAGAGCGCAATAATGTGCTGTTGTTTCTGGTGAGTTCGCAACAGGATATTGAGTACGAATACAATGCTTTGCTCGAAGAATTAAAGAAATATCGGGCTGATTTATTAGACAAGCCACGTATTTTGGCTATCACCAAAATGGATCTTCAGGAGAATTATGAACTGGATGAAGAGAAAAAAGTAGATTTAAATATTCCGGTAGTTGAAATTTCGTCGGCAACCAACTACCATATAGATGAACTGAAAGAAGTCATCTGGAAGAAAATACAAGAAGTTGAATCCTCAAGAGAAGACGCCTAAACCGCCGATAAGAGAATTTGTTGCCTTACATTTAATGGATAATTTGGGGGCTCAGCGTATCCGATTGCTGTTGCAGTCTGTTGAGCATCCCCAGCTCATTTTTCGTCTGGAGCGGTACGAGTTGGAATCGATCCATGGAATTGGTCCTAAGACGGCCGATGAGGTGCTTGCCTTTAATGAATGGGAGGAGGTTGATCGTATCCTCGAAAAAACTAAGCAGACCGGTGCTGAGATAATGACGTATTGGGATGCTGACTATCCCGACCTATTGCGCGAAATTTACGACCCGCCTCTAATGCTGTGGATTAAAGGTGAGAGAGCAGCGCTTGATACTGATAGTATCTCGATTGTAGGTACACGGAGAGTGGGGGATTACGGCCGCAAAATGGCACGTAAATTTGCCGAGGAATTAGTGGAGCATAATTTAACGATTATTAGTGGATTGGCATATGGCGTTGATGGTGTTGCTCATCAGGCTACGGTAGAGGCCGGCGGAAAAACAGTAGCTGTATTGGGCTCGGGCATTGATTGGATTTACCCCAGTGATCATAAGGGGTTGGCATCTCGTATTGTCGAAACAGGAGGGGCGGTAATTTCAGAATTTCCCCTGGGCACGGCACCGGAAATGGGCAATTTTCCCGTCCGTAATCGTATTGTAAGTGGATTGAGTTTAGGAACGTTAGTGGTGGCATCTGGCTTGGAAGGCGGGAGTATGATTACGGCGAAGTCGGCACTGGATCAAAATCGAGAGGTGTTTGTAGTTCCCCACCCTGTAGGTCATGTCAATGCACCGGGTTGTAATAGTTTAATAAAGCGCGGGATGGGTAAGCTTGTGCAGAATGTGGAGGATATTTTGGCTGAGGTAGCAATTCATATTGACCTCAAGAAAGAAAAGTCGGAAAATGATAGGCCTCAAAGATCACCAAAATGGAAGTCTATGGAGCTTGATGAATTAAGTGTTCAAATTTGTGAAAAATTGGATAAAGAGCCATTACATATTGATTATCTTGCTGAACAGTTAGAGGTAAGTACACACGAACTGATGCCGAAGCTGTTGGAACTTGAGATGGAAGGATGTATCAGGCAGACGGCTGGCAAAAACTTTGAGGTACTATAATTCCCTGTTTGTTGTTATTCTTCTCTTTTTAAATTAGCCGTCAGAAAGGCTATTTTATTTTCAAATGTTTAGAGTAGAAGATACCATATTGTCTGATGATATTGCCACGGCGCAGTTTGCTTGCGATTTGCCTAAATGCAAGGGAGCATGCTGCGTGGTGGGTGATGCGGGGGCACCGGTAACAGAAAAGGAGGTGCCTAAGCTGGAAGAAGCTTATGCACTTTTGAAGGATGATTTGCATCCAGAAGCCCGACAAACAGTTGAAAAGTGGGGAATTGTTCAGAAATCGCGAGACGGTCTGGAGTTAAGTTGTCGTGATAATGCGGAGTGTATATTTGTATCATACAGTAAAGATGGTGTAGCGTACTGTGCTATCCAGAAAGCATACTTAGATGATAAGCTGGAATGGGAAAAACCGATGAGTTGTCATTTATACCCACTTCGGCTTAATAAAGTTGGAAATATTACGTATGCTAATTTTGAATATATTCCCAAGTTGTGTGCAGCAGCTTGCAGTAAAGGAAAAGAAGAAGTGATCTATTTGTCTGACTTTTTAAAAGAACCGCTGATTCGTCGTTTTGGAAAGCAGTGGTATGAAAAATTTCAGGAAACTTGTAAGGAAATGCGAATGAAATCAAATGAGGCCGTCACATTATGATTAAAACCGGCCAGCAAATGAATCAAAAGCAGTCGCAGCAGCAGCGACTGTCCCCCCAGCAGATACAGTATATTAAACTGTTGCAGCTGCCTACGATAGCGTTAGAGCAGCGTATCAAGGAGGAGCTGGAGGAAAACCCGGTGCTTGAAGAGGGGCAGCCCGAGGATACTTTTGATGAGGTGGAATCGGAGTGGGAAGAGCAGAAAAATGATGATGAGCTGGATCCCGTGGATCAAAATGAAGAGATCGACTGGGATGAGTTTATGCAAAATACAGAGTATGATGGCGAAAATTATAGTCGTGGTTCAAGTTATTCCGGGGGCGGAGGAAACGACAGTTGGCGCGACTTGCCCAATCCTTATCACGAGTCGTTGCTTGAAGAGCTTGAACAGCAAGTAAGTTTGCTCGATTTTACGGAGGAGCAAAAGCTTATAGCTGATCAAGTGTTGGGTTCGCTGGATCAGGATGGATATTTTCGTCGCGAAATTGAAGCCGTGGTCGATAATATTGCTTTTAATCATGGAACCCTTACCAATGAAGAGGAAGTCGAAAAAGTCCGAAAAGAAATTCAGCAGTTAGATCCGCTGGGGATAGCTTCGCGCGATTTGCGGGATTGCCTGTTGATTCAGCTGGAATTAATGGATGACGAAGCAGGGCGTGATGATGCTATCAAGATGTTACGTGACCATTGGGACCTATTTGAGAAAAAGCATTTTAAGAAACTTAAGAAAAAGCTGGACGTCAATGACGAAGAGCTCAAAATGGCTTTTGACTGTATCACTGGTCTTGACCCTAAACCCGGTGCGGTAGGGACGGCTGTAGATGATACCTCCAATTATATTGAACCTGATTTTGAGGTTTATTATCAACCTGCAGAAAAGGGAGATGTGGATGGAGAAGAAGAAGGAGATTTTGTTATTACGTTGAATAACGGAAATGTGCCCCCGCTGCGAATTTCACCACGTTATAAAGAGATGTGGGATGATCTGAAAAAGAAGAAAAAGAAAAGTAAGCAGACGAAGGAAACTAAGAACTTTATCAAAAATAAAATAGAGTCGGCCCAGTGGTTTATTGATTCCATTCGTCAGCGGCAAAATACGCTGATGAATACGATGAAAACGATTGTGGCCCTGCAGAAAGATTTCTTTAAGCACGGTGAAGGGCTTAAGCCGATGATCTTAAAAGATATTGCCGAGCGTGTAAATCTCGATATTTCAACTATTTCTCGTGTGGTAAATGGTAAATATGTGCAAACGCATTTTGGGGTTTTTGAGCTGAAATACTTTTTTAGCGAGGGTATTGAAACTGAAGACGGCGAAGAGGTTTCGAGTACAGAAGTAAAAAATGCTGTGCAAGAAATTGTTGATAATGAAAATAAACAGAAACCGCTTAGCGATCAGGCTATTGTAAAAAAGCTAAAAGATCGCGGTTATAAGGTGGCCCGTCGGACGGTGAGTAAATATCGTAAAAAGCTGAATATTCCTGTTGCTCGACTTCGCAAAGAAATTATGTAAGGTTGAGTGCCAGCTTTATAACTTCTTTCCACTGTTCTTGGTTGATTACCCATCCCAAAAAAGCCAGTATGGCAAGACTGTAGGGAATACTCGTTTTTAGGTGATAGAAAAGTTTCGAATGTGAAAAACGACTTAGGTCGATGGCTGTAAAAATATAGCTGGCTATAAAAAGAATCAGAGCAAGAGAGGTGAAAAGAATAGGGGTAAAAGTACTTGTGGTTGTGAAAAAGGTGATTACAATAGTACAAAAGAGGAGGTTTATCTGTAAGGGCCAGCTAAATATTGTTGCTATTTGTGTGAGCGAATTTATGCGTTTATGTGTGACAAAAAGCCAAATGATTTCCAACAAAGAAAACAAAAGTATGATTGCTAAGGTCCACAGAAAAATGGAAAGGGGGCCATCCCCGAAAGTTGAAAGGGTAGAAAAATGATAGAAAAAGGCGTGTTGTCCAACTGGCCCAAATAGGTTAATGAAAAGTGAATAGGCCGATAATGCTATTAGTAGTGCATTTTGGATGAGAATAATGACGGAGGGAAAGGGAGAGCGTATGAGCCGCTTAAAAATATCATTAATAAAAAATTTGTGGGCGGTAAAATATCGGAATAGTGATTTGCGGTATAAGGGACTCATGTTGTAGTGTAAGCCGATGGTTAGCCATATGATAAATAGCATAATGATTGGGAATACATTATTGGATGGCACTGGCACTTCTTCCTGAGGCAGTGGAAAGGCTGGGTCTTGATCGGTAGTAATACTTTTCAGTATCTCTGAAAATTGAGGGTATTTTTCCAACGTTGAAAATAACCACTCGGACTCTACAATAATGGGAGTATTCTTGGCTTGTGGTTTATCGATGCTCTCAAGGAATCTTTTAAAGGGAGTTAACAAGGAGTGTAATTCACTTGCAGGATTATATAAATACGCTTGTGCATTTGTTGTTTTGAATGCGAGGGAATTCCAATTTGACGATGTTACAGGAACGCTAATAACAGAGGGAAGGGCTGATGGAGTATCGTAAGATAAGCTTTTTTGGTATAGCGTAATACGATCCACTTGTTTTAGCTGACTAACAATAGGATCAATTGCTTGCCAGAAAGTGGGATTGTAAATATTACCAAAATTAAATATCCCAATGGCCCGGACGGATGATTGAGAAAGGAAGCTATTACTTTTACGTTCAATGTTTTGAATAAGTGTGGAGTCGGGATTAGCAAAGGTATCGGATATAGGAAAGTCGATTCCCAAATTGCCATACACTTGAAATCCTAAGCTATCGATTAACGTCCAGGTATCTTTTTGAGGGAGCTGGTTAACTTCAATAATGGTGATTCCCAGCTGATCAAATTGTTCGAGCTGCTTTTGGGTCGTTTGGGAATTGGTAGGCATATCCCAATGAACGCCTACCTGCTGTTGTGCATACAGCAGGGAAGGAAATAATCCTAATAAAAGAATAGTTATGATAAAGAAACGCGATTGAAAAAATGCCAATGTATGGGCGAAAGTTATTTGGGATCTACTGTTTTTTCGATAGGTAGTTCTGAGGTTTCTTTGAAGCTGCTTAATACTACGTTTGATCGGCTTTTACTTACCCCATCCCACGACTGAATTTTGGAAAGTAGTTTTTCAAATGAGGCTGTATTCTCGGTTCTTATTTTTAGAATATGGGAGCCATCGCCTGTTATGGAATGACATTCAAGAATTTCGGGCTCCGAGACCGCATTGTCAATAAAAATGGGATAGTTGTCGGAACCGTCGACTTCTACAAAGACAAAGGCGGTAATATCAAAATTGAATTTCTTGGAATCGAGCAGTGCCGTGTACCCGGTAATTAGGTCTTTTTCTTCAAGCTTGCGCATTCTTTCTGATACAGAGGGCACTGATAAGTGAACGATCTCTGCTAATTTGTTTCGTTGAGAGCGTCCATCTTTTTGCAGATGCTTTAGAATCTTAATATCAATTTCATCTAATCCGTGGGCCATAATATATTCATATCCTTAATTTTCTATTTAATTAAGAAAATAACCTTAATATTTTAGGAGATCAAGCTTTTTGGCGCTGAGAATATAAATTTTATTATGGGCATAAAATCAGATTGATTTCAAGGGTATTTTGGTTTCAAACCTTTCATTAAACTCTCTTATCTTTAGCCAAACTATCAACAGAATTTTTAAACATAGTATCCGATGTTAGACGTCACTTTTATTAGGAATAATCCCGATATAGTTAAAAAGGCGATGGTAAATAAGGGAGAGGATAATCCCCAGCTTATTGATGAAGTTATTAATGTTGATGAACAGTGGCGTTCACTGGTTGAGGAAACAGATAACCTCCGGAGCGAAAGCAATACCAAAGCCCAAAAAATCGGTGAGCTTATGGGGCAGGGTAAAAAAGAGGAGGCCCAGGAAATCATTTCATATACAACTAAGCTCAAAGAGCAAATACAGGAAAAGGAAGAGCAGCTGCGTTCTCTCAAGCAAGCTCGGGAAGACCTATTGCTACAAATTCCAAATGTGCCGCATGAATCAGTACCCATAGGAGAGACAGAAGAGGATAACGAAGTTTTTAAAACGTGGGGAGAACCTCATGGTGAGGATTGGCGTAAGCCGCATTGGGAGATTGTCGAAGAACAGGGATGGATTGATTTTGCTCGGGGTGCCAAAGTAACGGGAGCTGGCTTTCCATTTTATGTTGGTCCCATTGCTCGATTGCAGCGGGCGCTTGTAAACTATTTCTTAAATCGCGCGGCAGAAGCAGGCTATACCGAATTACAGGTGCCTTACTTTGTGAATGAAGATTCTGCTCGCGGTACAGGACAGATTCCCGACAAGGAAGATATGATGTATGAGATTCCACGCGACGATTTTTTCGTTATTCCCACTGCCGAAGTTCCTATTACTAATTTTCACCGTGATGAAATTCTGGAGGATGAAAAGCTCCCGTTGTACTATGCCGCTTTTACACCCTGTTGGCGACGCGAAGCAGGTTCATATGGAAAGGATGTAAAAGGATTAAATCGGCTCCATCAATTTGACAAGGTAGAGTTGGTGAAAATTGTTTATCCGGATACGGCGTATGATGAACTGGAAAGCCTGCGGGAACATGCAGAATCATTGCTTGAAGAGCTACAGATTCCATATCGTACTCTACTTATGTGTACGGGAGATATGGGCTTTACACAATCTAAAAAATATGACCTAGAGGTTTGGAGCCCAGGCCAAAAGCGATGGCTTGAAGTAAGTTCCTGTTCTAATTTTGGAAGTTTTCAGGCCCGACGTATGATGCTTCGTCGTAGAAAAGATAATAGTGATACTGAAATTCTTCATACGCTAAACGGATCAGGGTTGGCATTACCACGAGTAGTAGCAGCAATTTTGGAGATCTATCAACAGGAAGATGGAAGTATTAAAATTCCTGAAGTGCTACAGTCATTTATGGGAACTGATACTATTACGCCTACGAATTAGATAAAAATATTATGGATACTGATATCTGGGGAAAGCAATCATTAGAAGAGGGAAAAACAAAACATATATCTGTTGGTGAGTTACATATTTGGCTAAAGTATCGGAATGAAGAAGTCTGGATTACACAGGCTTATAATGATGAGATTAAACGAAAGGCGGACCTGGATCAGCCTCCAAAAGATGCAGAATGGTCACGCTGGGCTCATAAAAATAGTTCGGCTGAGGTAGCTATACAGCCAGTATTTCCTGATAAACCTCTTGTAATTCATTCGGAATACAGCTTAAAGATAAGTCCTG
The DNA here is from genome assembly GCF_038594945.1 of Fodinibius sp. Rm-B-1B1-1. NCBI lineage: Bacteria > Pseudomonadati > Balneolota > Balneolia > Balneolales > Balneolaceae > Fodinibius > Fodinibius alkaliphilus. The sequence continues at coordinate 87,298 of NZ_JBCFYD010000001.1, read as the reverse complement.
AGACACAGATACAGATTTATACCCGAATACCAGTTTGGATACGTATTTCACTGGCTGATAATGACTATCAGCTTACCGAGTTGCCATCAGTAAAGTTATCACGGACTTGGTTTGGAACTGAGATTGAAGGAGAACTCTGTTATCATGCAAAAACAAAGGCGCGGCGCGATTTATCGCATGTGGATAAAAAGCCTTATTTGGTTAGTTGCCCCATTAAAATTGTAAACAAATCTGTTGAAGAGTTAACCTTTTCACACTTTTGCTTTCGCGTTGAGCGCCTAAGTATGTTTTACCATGAGCATGAGCTATGGGCTGATGAAACACAGATTATCTACCAGGGAGAAGATTTGCACAGCGAAGTTATCATGACCGGAAAGCTACACAAGGGAATCACCAAAAAGCAATTACTAAGTAAGCCGCGTAAGCAGGTTCATAAAAGTTTGGCTACGCGTACGTTTAAACGATTTTTCAAGGTAGGACCGACAAATTAAAGTATCACAATGGATCTATTTAATATCTACAATTATCTGCCAGAAGAAACTGTTCATCAACTTGTCAGAGTAGTTTTAATTATTGTAATAAGTATTCCGATTTTGTTATTGCTTCGCGGATGGGCCCGCCGCTTTTTTACGAAAAAATATGCCCCGCATTATGGTATGTTAGCCGGTAAAGTAGTGTTTTACACCGGTATTATTTTGATGATGATCACGGTGATGGGGCAACTGGGGATAAGCCTGGCACCGCTGCTTGCGGGAGCGGGTATTGTAGGTGTAGCCCTTGGTTTTGCATCTCAGACGAGTGTATCGAATATTATCAGTGGATTATTTTTAATAGCCGAACAGCCGTTTAAAGTTGATGATATAATAAATGTGGGAGGAACCATTGGTATTGTTCTGTCGATTGATGTGCTTTCAGTAAAGCTTCGCACCTTCGACAATATGTTTGTGCGCATCCCCAATGAGACCATTATCAAAACCGAGGTTATTAATTTAACACGTTTTCCTATCCGGCGGTTTAATGCCAAGGTTTCGGTGGCTTACAAAGAGGATATTGAAGAGGTTCGCAAAATTTTGCTTGACGTGGCTGAGAAAAATAAGCACTCCCTGAGTGAGCCGGAACCACAGATTATTTTTGAGGCCTTTGGAACCTCATCTATTGATCTTGATTTTCGTATTTGGGCACCGGTTGATGAGTGGATACATCTGAAGAATACGATACAGGAAGAAATTAAGAAGCAGTTTGACCAAGAGGGTATTGAAATACCATTTCCGCATGTTTCATTTTATACCGGTTCCGAGTCAAAGCCGTTGCCTATTGAGCTTGTTAAAGGAGCCGAGCAATTTAGCAGCGAGGCTGATCAGTAATGATAGAAATTATTACCTGACAGGGTTGATCGGACGGCTTTATATATGAAAAATAATCCCGCTCCAGCTAAAGCAATAATAATCAGTGTCCCCCAAAAGATATATGCCAGGTAAGGGATAATAAGAATCCCCACTAAAGTAGTGATAAAGCGGACAGGATTAGCGTAAAAGCTGTATGCACTAAATCCACTGGAAATGAGTCTGAGAAGTCGATTGATCATGCGGTCTCCTATTTGATTATGCAGTACGTTTCCACCTATACGTTCGGTTTGGAGGAATTGATTCAATACAACCAATATTATGTCTGAATTATTTATTGGAACCAGTGGCTGGTCATATAAGGATTGGGAAAATAGTTTCTATCCCGATGGGTTGCCACAAAATGATTATTTGGCGTATTACTCATCCCAATTTGATACCGTTGAGGTGAATGCGACGTATTATAACGTACCTTCTGTCTCAACGGTTGAGCGATGGAAGGGAAAGACTGAAAGAGATTTTCAATTTTCTGTTAAGGGACATCGTCGTATTACGCACTACAACAAAATGAAGGATGTGGATGAGCATCTGAATACATTTTTGAGCAGAGTGCGGCGGCTGGGAGATTCTCTAAAAACCGTTAACTGGCAGTTCCCGCCAAGCTTTAAGAAAGACACAGAGCGGCTAAAGCAGTTCTTGGATAAGTTGCCGGATGATCAACAGTTTGCCTTTGAATTTCGGCATATATCATGGTTGGATGAGGAGGTTTATGAATTGTTGTCGTATAAAAATGCCGCTATCGTCTGGCAGAGTGCTGGAGAATTTCCAGATGATTGCACTCCGACAGCAGATTTCATCTACATACGGTTTCATGGGTTGACCGGCTATCGTTATTCCTATCAAAAGCCTGATTTAGAACCCTGGGCAGATATTGTGCAAAGACAACTGGATGAAAGTCGGGATGCTCAGGTCTACTTCAATAATCCGGGCGGTAATGCTATAGAAAGTGCCCAAATGATGCGTAAATTGTTAAGTTGATAGGTTGCGGGTTAACCTGTTGTTTGACTTGATTAGTTACGAGGCTACCGCAAACATTTCCTGATCTTTGAACTCCATCAGCAAGTCAATAATAGGTTCCATTTCTGATTCTTGCATGATGTTCCCTCGCAATTGACGGCTGTTGCGAACGCCCTTTAAAAATTGCCCGTAGTGTTTTTTCATGATGATGACACCATATCGTTCACCATGGTGTTCAACCGATCGGCGCAGCTGTTCTGCACAAAGATCAATGCGATCTTCAACCGTTGGTTCGGGCAACAGCTCACCAGTATCAATATAGTGGCGGGTGCGCTCAAAAATCCAGGGATTGCCGATAGCTCCCCGACCAATCATTACGCCGTCAACACCCGTTTCGTCGAACATGCGTTTGGCATCTTCGGGAGAGGTAACATCACCGTTGCCAATGATGGGGATCTCAAGTCCGGGTGTGTCTTTAACGTATTTAAGATAATCCCATCGGGCTTCCCCTTTATATTTTTGAGAACGGGTGCGTGCATGGATGGCAAGGGCCTTGATGCCCACCGATTGCAGACGCAGAGCAACTTCCCGAATTTTAATAGTTTGCTCATCCCAACCCAGTCGCGTTTTGGCCGTAACGGGAATGCCATCCACTGCATCGACTACCGTTTTAGCCATACGCTGCATCATATCCAGATCGCGCAGGCAGCCGGCACCGGCGCCTTTCTTGGCAATTTTGTATACCGGGCAGCCAAAATTGATATCTACAATATCGGGATTTTCACTCTCAGCTGTTTTTGCGGCTCCTTCCATAGCTTCCTCACGTCCACCAAAAATCTGTACGCCAAAGGGGCGTTGTTCTTCGGTAAAGTGCATTTTGTGCAGTGCCTGATCGTTGTCACGAACAATAGCTTCGGAGCTGATAAACTCAGTATAAACAACAGAAGCTCCTTTGCGTCGGCAAATCGTGCGGAATGGGGAATCCGTCACATCCTCCATAGGAGCCAGCAGAATCGGTTTATTGCCAAGGTCAATATCGCCTATTTTCAATGTATTACCTATATTAGGTTAGAAATTTAAGAACGAATAATATAAGGTGATTTTGAGAAAACATCGATAAGTTACGAATTTTGATATATTTTGCGTTTCAATAAAGCCAATTTGAAAAATACTTATGGAAACGACGCACAAGATTTTGTTTGGTGATGCAAAGACTATGGATATTGCTGATAATTCCGTTGATTTAGTTGTGACTTCTCCTCCTTATCCGATGATTGAAATGTGGGATGAACAGTTTGCAGAAATGAATCCTGAAATTAGGAAAGCGTTAAAGAGATCTGATGGGAAAGGGGCTTTTGAATCCATGCATCAACAATTAGATGTTATTTGGCAGGAGCTGTATCGTGTATTGAGGGATGGCGGAATTGCCTGTATTAATATTGGGGATGCCACACGTAAAGTGGGGGATGACTTTCAGCTCTATTCTAATCATGCACGTATTGTTAATGCCTTTATAAATATTGGGTTTAGCAATATGCCTAATATTCTATGGCGCAAACAAACGAATGCTCCTAATAAGTTTATGGGATCGGGAATGATGCCACCAAGTGCATATGTGACTTTGGAACATGAGTATATTCTGATATTTCGGAAAGGAGGGAAGAGAACTTTCTCTAAAAATGAAAAGTCGTTACGCAGAGAGAGCGCATATTTTTGGGAGGAACGAAACCAATGGTTTTCTGACCTCTGGGACTTTAAAGGTATTTTTCAGGATTTAGCTGACAGTAATATAAGAGATCGAAGTGCGGCTTTCCCTTTTGAATTGCCATATCGACTAATTAATATGTTCTCTATAAAGAAAGATACGGTGTTAGATCCTTTTTTAGGGACTGGAACAACATCATTGGCCGCTCTTTGTTCGGGTAGAAATAGTATTGGATATGAAATTGATAAAGGTTTTAGCGATGTGATTTTTTCTTTATTGCATACTGAAAGTTTGAGTATGCTAAATGATCGAATTCGTAAGCGGATTTTAGATCACAAAAAATTTGTAAAAAAACGATTAGCTAAAAAAGATGATGATGCTTTTAAGTATGAAAATAATCATTATGGTTTCCCGGTGATAACAAAGCAAGAGAAACCTTTGTTATTAAATTATCTTAAAACAATTGATCGACAATATGAAGGTACGGTGCGGGGTAAGTATTTTGACGAGGCTATGCTTGATTATCCCCAAAAGGGGACTCTTTTTGCAGAGGTAAATCAAGGATAGAGAAATTGTTAAAAGTCATATTTAAATTTGATGCAGGTTTTTAGTTTTTCGTAATAAACGATTTCTACATCAATTTGTTCATTTAATCCTTTTTTAGCTTTATAAGTTTTGGGCTTAATACTAATAGGTTTGTTACCTATATAGCCGTCAATGCCTTTCGATTCATCTTGAGGAGTCGCAGGAGAGAAAGGTTTATTTTTCGATTTTGCAATTTTCTTTAAAACTGCTTCTTGAAAATTTAGTCCAGAGTAAGTATTGGTAATAATTAATTCTTCAACCCATGCTTGTATCATCTCTTCGTCTATTTGCTGCATAGCTTTAGAGAGTTTTTCAATCATGTCAGCAATTTTTTGGGTTGCGTTATCAATGGCATTAGGATGTTTTTCTTTATACCATTTCCTCCATTCTTCCAAACTATTACCATCAAATTCTTTAATAAGTTCAGTCATTTGTCCGACATTCTTGGGACGTGTGGCTTGAGAGTTTTGGTTTGCTAAGTTTAGCAGTTGGGTAGTATACTTTGGGAACTCAGGGGCATTAGTTACAATCGCTTTTTTTAGGTCACTATTTTTAATTTTGCCTTCTTTCATAACTTTGTTGGTTAAGGTTAAACTTAGTGTTATTTAAAGGCTTGGATGATATTCATAAGGTGAGCAAATGCAAAAGTGAATCTTTTTATATTATAAATTAGCTTTATTTAGCTGGTGATATGAATCATGAAAATTGTTATAATAGCACACAATCTTAATTAGTAATTGATAGTTAAACCGGAGCTACGCTATGGCTTTAGCAAAGAAAAGTATTGAAGAACTACTGGGTGATGAGGCAGAAGATCTGTTGACCCATAAATGCGAAACGATTTCGAAAGATAACTTACACCTACCGAGTCCGTCATATGTTGATGATATGTTGACGGGGTCAGATCGCAGTCCGCGTGTACTGCGTAGCTTGCAGACGTTGTTAGACAATGGGCGACTGGGAGGAACAGGCTATTTGTCGATCTTACCGGTTGATCAAGGTGTTGAGCATTCAGGCGGGGCATCTTTTGCACCAAATCCCGATTATTTTGATCCCGAAAAAATTGTTAAGCTGGCTATCGAGGGTGGTTGCAACGGTGTTGCATCTACTTTTGGTGTGTTGGGATCTGTTGCTCGCAAATATGCTCACAAAATTCCCTTCATTGTTAAGATTAACCATAACGAGCTGATGACCTATCCCAATAAATACGACCAAATTATGTTTGGTTCGGTAGAGCGTGCTTTTGATATGGGAGCTGTTGCCGTTGGTGCAACAATTTATTTTGGGTCTCAAGAATCCAGCCGGCAAATTCAGGAAGTTGCTAAAGCCTTTGAACGTGCTCACGAGCTGGGTATGGCTACCATTCTTTGGTGCTACACACGAAACTCTGCATTTAAGGTTGACGGTGAGGATTACCATGCATCGGCTGATCTTACTGGTCAGGCTAACCATTTGGGAGTAACTATTCAGGCTGACATCATTAAACAGAAACAGCCAACAACAAATGGTGGATACAAAGCATTGAATATGGGTGATTCTTCTTATGGTAAGTTGGATGAAGATATTTATGATGAGCTTTCCAGTGATCATCCCATTGATTTAACGCGTTATCAAGTTGCTAATAATTATATGGGGCGTGCGGGATTGATTAACTCAGGTGGTTCCTCTGGGGAAAATGATTTTGCTCAAGCGGTTCGCACAGCTGTCATTAATAAACGTGCTGGCGGTATGGGACTTATCAGTGGTCGCAAAGCATTTCAGCGTCCAATGGATGAAGGTGTAAAACTGCTTAACTTTATTCAGGATGTCTATCTTGATGATAATATCACAGTAGCATAGTAATTTGAGCAATTTTTAGGCCTTATGGATTTCCCATAGGGCCTTTTTTTATATAATGTAGCTCATATAAATGTGATTTGAGTATACCACTCTTAGCCTTTGTTGGTTTATGTTTTAAATTGAAGCAGAGTCGTTGCCTTTAATTTTATAAGAGACCCAATTTTTGTCCAAGAAAAAAGATCAAATACAGGAAGATCCGCAACGATATTTCTCTAAGAAATATCTCTTTATTTCGATAGCTCTAAGTCTAGCTACTATGGCGTTTGTTATTTGGCTTACCTATACGCCGGGAGTACTAAAACATCTTAAAGCAAAGCGGCTGCCGGGACTTATTATTGCTATCGTAGTTTCTTTTATGCGATTGGGGTTTTCTGCAGCCAAGATTAGGTATCTCTCTGAAAAAGCACTTGGCTGGATGGCGTCATTTAGAGTGATGTTGAGCTGGGATTTCACCTCTTCGATAACGCCATCGGTGGTAGGTGGGGCTCCTATGGGAACCTATGCTATGACACAAGAGGGATTTAACTTTGGTCAATCCACGGCCATCATTCTCTACAGTTTGCTGCTTGATCAGCTTTGGTTTGCAATGGCCGTGCCCATTTTGCTAATATCAGGTATTTTCTTTGAGGTTATACCCAATAATACCGGATTTGTGGGACATGCTTCGATGGCGTTGTTATATATTGGTTTGTTGAGCTACGCAGGGTTATTATCCTATGGAGTATTTAAAAATCCCAATGCTATTCGGAAGGTCGTAAATTGGTTATTGAAACTTCCTTTTTTACGGCGGTGGAATAATACCATTGGAGATGAAGTAGATAACTTGGTTGAGTATGCTCATGAATTGCGGAAAAAGCCCAAAAGCTTTCTTTTTAAAGCGTTCTTTTTATCTACAATGTCGTGGTTATGCCGAATTGCTTTGCCCACTATCGTGGTACTTAGTTTACTGCCGGCTGATGTAATTTTGTCCGTGCTTCGAAGTTTAGCAATGAATTTAGCGTTTCTTATCATGCCTACGCCCGGTGGTAGTGGCGGTGTAGAGGGATTATTTGCCATTTTTCAAGGACCATTGATGGATCGCAAAGCATTTATTGGTTTGGCTGTTTTCGCTTGGCGGGTCATCAGTTATTATATCAGCATTGGTATGGGAATGATGGCCACTACTTGGTACATTAACCGTTCTGTTGTGGATACCTTAAGTGATGAGGCGGCCGAGGAAAAACTTGAGAGCGATTTACCATCCTAATATAAAAGCACACTATGCCTAAAGATCGGATACAGTATGTTTGTGGGGATTGCGGACACACCTCAACGAAATGGTTGGGAAATTGCCCCAATTGTGGTGCCTGGCATACCTTTAAGGAGTTTAAGGTAGAACGGAAGACAAAATCTGAAAAGGAACATAAAGGAAAAGTTGACGGCCTTGAGGATTCCCAGCCGCCCCAGAAACTGGATGAAATATCCAGCGATTCCCAAGATCGCTTTTTAAGTAAAATCCAAGAATTTGATCGCGTATTGGGTGGAGGATTTGTCTCCGGCTCTTTTGTTTTGATAGGTGGTGATCCCGGAATTGGAAAAAGTACGTTGACGCTACAGATTGGGAAGGCTAATCCGGAATTAGAGATTTTATACTGTGCGGGAGAAGAATCGGCCGGACAAATTAAACAGCGGGCCAAGCGGCTGGGTGTTAATTCTGATAACTTCTACATCTATACCGAAACAGACATTAACAAAGTACTCAAAGAAGCACAGAAACTGGACCCCGACTTATTGATTGTGGATTCAATTCAAACGGTGTATCGCACCGAGTTAACCAGTATGGCGGGAAGCATTCAGCAGGTGAAGGAATGTGCAGCGTTGCTACAGCAGTTAGCTAAAAAGCAGGACATCACTACGCTGGTTATTGGTCATGTGACCAAAGAGGGGGCGATTGCAGGGCCGCGCGTGCTTGAGCATATGGTTGATACGGTGTTGCAGTTCGAAGGGGATAGCAACTACAATTACCGGATGCTTCGTAGTATCAAAAATCGATTTGGCCCGGCGCAGGAGGTGGGCGTTTTCGAGATGAAAGAGTCCGGCTTGGAAGATGTATTGAATCCTTCTCAACTATTTCTCTCTGAATATAATAGCAAAGTGAGTGGTAATGCGGTGATCTGTTCGATAGAGGGGTCACGTCCGCTGTTGGTGGAAGTGCAGGCCTTGGTTACGCCCAGTAATTATGGCACGCCTCAGCGTACGGCTACAGGCTTTGATCATCGGCGTTTATCATTGCTGTTAGCTGTTCTTGAAAAGCGTGGAGGGTACCAGTTTTCGGGCCAGGATGTGTATTTAAATATCGCAGGTGGACTTAAAGTCAATGATCCCGCCGCTGATTTAGGAGTGGTGCTGGCACTGGTATCCAGCTTTTTGGATAAGCCCATTTCTAATAAAGTGGCTTTTCTGGGAGAGGTAGGGCTTGGCGGAGAGGTTCGAACGGTTAATAAAATTGATCACCGGTTGACCGAAATCAATAAGCTCGGTTTTAAAAAAGCAATAGCCCCGCGATCTAATACCATTGAGCAAGATATAGATCTGAAAATAGCGGGAGTGGATAATATTTCCCAAGCGATAAAAAAAGCCCTTTAGTACTACCTAAAGAGCTTTTTAAATATCAGTAATCTAAAAAACTTAGTACTGGTTGCGTGAGCGACGACGTTGTTCACGAATACTTTTCTTCAGCGCTTCACGACGTTCTTTTGAAGGCTTTGTGTACTGTTGATTATCTTTGTATTCATTGAGGATTCGTGAACGTGCAACCAATTTTTTGAACCGATTAACGGCTCGGTCAATGCTCTCGTTATCTTTTACTTTAACTCCAACCATAGATTGTAAATTGTTTTGCTTTCAATTCTTGGACGCCAAATATAAGCATCTTTTTGTAAATGTACATATTTATAACAAAGAAAAAGTGCATGTCATTTCTAATAAATCTGGATGTCCATTCCTATTCCAACTTCCCAGCCGGAACCGTACCATCTGAAGTCATTTGATACATTTACGCGACTGGGATTGCCATTAGGATACCTGTCAACTATTTCAGTGACGGTTCCAAAATCACCGTTTGAAAGTCGGTACCCTGTAGTGGCACGGAGTGATACCAGACGAGTAAACCGCCATTCCAGTTCGAGATAAGGTTTAAAGGAATCTGGAAATCGATCCTCAATTTTTCCACCTACAATCTCATACTCCCGTTTGTAATCATTTATCGCAAAACGATTTAATCCAATTCCACCTTTCATTCGGAATTGATTGTTGTGTATGAAAGCCCAGGAAATATTGGCTCCAAATAAAAAGTCTACGGAGGAGTGGAATCCCCTGAAAAGTATAAAGTCTATACCAACTGGATATTGATCATAATCGTAAATCGATAGGCTTATACCTTGTGACTGAGCATATTCTTGGCTGACGCTATTGAGCTGGAAGTTATAATGACTATTTAGATGAAGCCCTACACTAACACTGGGAATCATATCATCTTCAACGACCTGTGCCTGCACGCAGGTAAAACTCATCAGCAAAATAACAGGGAGAACGAGGGACCGCATTAGTACTAAAGGTTGAAGATCACGTTAAATGTTAAGGTCCCCACCGAGTGATCATGCGTAAGATTATATCGCAGACGATATTGCGGTTTAGCGGTGATAGAAAATGAGTCGCCAATGCTAAAATTGGTATCAAGGCCAAACTGAGGTCCTGCAACAAAGCCGTCAAAACCTTGCCGGAGATTGGCTGATGAATAAGGAGGTATGTAATCCCCAAAGCCTAAATGAGCACCAACATTGGGTAGAAAAGTTATGGTATCAGAAATTTTTAAGGATTTGTAAATGGATGAAGATCCAAGGAGGGAAGTGAGTGAAGGATCATTTATTCCTTGGTAATTTCCTAAATCCAGGTTAAAACTGTGGTAGACTGAAACTTCATTTCTGAGTATCAAATCATTATTTCTACGACTTGTTTGTCCCGCCGTAAGTCCCACATTTATAAGAGAAAAGCTACTATTTGAATTGTAATCGGTTGATATATATTCAGTATGAAGAGTAAAATCGTAGGTATCATTAAATCGGTATCCAATAGCTGGACCAATAAGTTGGGTCTCTTCAAAAATACCGCCCCGTAGATATAATGATTCTACTACCGGCGTAAAAAAGCCAGGCTCATCTTCATAGGTTGTTTGAGCGTGAGTGAGGGAAGTAGTAGCAATTGTAAAAACTAATAGTAAAAAGAATGGAGCCGTTTTGTTGGTTTGCATAACGTGATATTAGGGAGTTGGTAGCGTCTGATAATAGATTAAGTAATCAATATTAGGACAAATATTTGGGAGAGTAAAACTTAATCTAATACCACCGGATTCTTGATAAATTTTTCTGGAATTTCATCTTGGTTAACCCCCAATCCGAAGAGCGCATAATCATATTTGGCAGGGTCTTGGGGATCTAAAAGCCGAAGTGCTTCGGTGAGCTCTTGCACGGCCCACCAGTCATTATAGGTTCGGGATAGAAGGCCTAAGGCCCGGGCCTGACGTGCCACATGCACATCAAGGGGAATCATGAGCTCGGACTGTGGCATAAAATCCATTAGTCCTAAATCCACGGAGCTATTATTACGCAGAGCCCATCGTAAAAATAGATACTGACGCTTACAGGAGCTCTTTTTATCAGCATTGGAAACGTGTTTGCGCGTGCGCTGTGGTGCTTCGGGATGTTGCGCAAAAAACTGTTCGTGAAACACCGACATCAGTGGACGATCATTTGCTTTGGCTTGTTGATAACAGTGAGCCCAAAACTTTTCAAATGATTCATATTTGTGAAGAATGGTCTGTAGGATTTTTACCAGCCATTTCATGTCAATAGGTTTAAAGGTCCGGTGTTTGAATCCTTTAAAACGATTGGCCTCATCATCCTCAAAATGAGTAATAAAATCAGTGGGACAATTATCCATCCGGTCTAAGAAATCCCGAACTTTACGGATGACAATATCACGTCGTCCCCACGCCATGGTAGCTGCAAAAAATCCTGCCAGCAGTTGATCTTCTTTCTGATTGAAAGCATGCATAAACAGAATGGGATCATCCTCGATATAATCTGGCTGCTCAACTTTTTCTACCCACTCGTCGAGAAAAGGCTTAAGAGTTTTGATTTCTTCGGGAGATCGCTTTGTGAGATCTGGCGGCATTTATAGGATTATTTTTGTCTGACAAATATTATGTCATGCTGAACTTGTTTCAGGATGACATAAAGTTAAATTTCCAGTTCCTGCTGGCCTTTATCTAAATTCATCAGCTTTTCGGTAAGCTTACGGTTAGCTTTTGGAAAGGGATAATCCTCAAGCTCATCAATAGCAATCCACCGAATTTCCTGGCTGCTTTTGGGCTTGGGATTACCGTTCTCCAACGTACATAAATAAGCATGCATAGTAATCTTAAAGTGCGAATAGGCATGATCGAGCTTCATAAACGGTTTGGTAATAGAAACATCGATATCCAGCTCTTCATTGAGTTCACGCTTAACTGTTTCTTCTATCTCTTCATCGTCTTCCTGCTTACCGCCGGGAAACTCCCACATACCACCCAGCATCGCATCATCAGGACGTAGTGCGATAAGCACCTCTTCATTTTTATTCATCACAATGCCAACACCAATTTGATGATGGGGTCGCTTTTTGGCAGATGATTTATAGGGAATTTCGTTAGTCTTGGCTGTTTTAAAGGCTACACAATCAGCTTGAATGGGACACTCTTCACAATCTGGATTGGAAGGCGTACAAACCGTTGCTCCCAATTCCATAACCGCCTGATTAAAGTCGCCCGGTCGCTCCTCAGAAATAAGCTCATCCGCAGCATCTTGTATAGCATTTTTTGTGGATGAGCTTCGTACGTCATCTTCAATTCCCAAATAGCGGCTGAGCACGCGAATTACATTGCCATCTACTACGGCATGCTTTTTCTGATAGGCTATACTTAGCACGGCTGATGCGGTATAAGGCCCCACGCCTTTAAGCTTATTGATATTATCCCAGTTGTCAGGCACTTGTCCATCAAATTCATCTACAACTAACTTTGAAGCTGCATGGAGATGACGAGCACGGCTGTAATATCCGAGTCCCTCCCAAACTTTCAGCACTTCCTGCTGGTCTGCACTTGCCAAATCATGTACCGTTGGAAAGTGCTCCATGAACCGGTTGAAATAGGGCGTAGCCTGATCCACACGCGTTTGTTGGAGCATGATTTCGGAAACCCAAATTTTATAGGGATCGCCACAATCGCGCCACGGCATTTCACGCTTATGTTGATCATACCAATGTAATAAAGCTTGTTGAAAATCGCTTTTATCCAAGAGTGAAAGGTCCTGTAAAATTGAAATGAGCTGCTTAGTACTTAGTTATTAGCCTGATTGCTACGCGGATTTTCAATCACATTAATAGTGATATCGGTCGATTTTGCGGCCCCGTATTGATCTGTAGCAATAACTCGAAACTCGTTTTCTCCAACCTGACGAGCAGTCGGTGTCCATATAAATTCGCCTGACTTTTCATCGATGGAAGCCCCTTCTGGAAGGTCAACGCCGAGATATCGAACAAGCTCTCGATTATTTCCATCGGGATCGGTTGCCTTAATAGGAAGCGTAAATTCTTCGCCAACGGGAATACTTATAGACCGAATAGGAGCAAAGCGAGGCGGGGCATTAAATGAAGAAACTTCGATATCAACAGTGGTGCTGTCTGTTGAGCCACTGTTGGTTGAGGCAATGATTTTTACACGATGATTGCCAACATCATCCGCAGTTGGCTCCCAGTAAAAACTATGTCCGCGAATTTGAGCATGTTGGATGTCATCAGACCGGTAAGAGATTTGCACCGCTTTGGCAGGGATATCCTGTTCAAATTCTATGGGGAAAAGCAGTGGCTTAGTATGGGGAACTGTTTTTGAAGAAATACTTTGCAGGGAAATGTTGCCAGAATAGTTTTTCGTGATCTCTGAAGACCCTATTTCTTCAGATTCGCTACTTGAAGATGAAGTGATAATCCTACTTATTTTATCATTTTCTGAAAGCCATAAATCATCCCCGGTGACGGTAAAGAAGTTACCTGCTTCGGCATCATCCTTCCATAATTCAGGACTTCGGTTTTGATATGAGGTCCAGACACGATTAGAGTTCCCCTGAATGATGAGCCAGTTTTTCCAAGCTTCAATTTTTGTTATAGGTTCATCAATACTACCCAGTTGAGAGAGGTTGCCACTGCTATTTAATTCGTAGATATTCCCTGCATCATTCGAACCATACATGGTGTTGTCAATCAGGAATATTTTCTGCAAGGTTTCAGGAATCTCAATCTCTTCATCAAGGTTAAGTGTTCCGTTATCATAATTAAAGCGGAAAAGTTTTTGATTCGCCGATAGGGCAAAGAGTTGATCCGAAGAGGCTTCAATATCTATAATGTTTTCTCTGCTCAACAGTGAGCGTTCAATATAGTCCATAGTAGAATCAACAGCTGCAGGGGTTCGCAGTGAAAGTTTTCCAAGACCTTTATTACCAAGTGCTACATATAAATTGTTATCCAAGCGTTTGGCATCACGTGGATTTGCTGGCAGCAGGGTAGAAGAATATACCCCCAAAACTGAGGTGGGTTCTAAAACCGTTAAGCGTCGGCTGTCACCAAAAAGGTAAGCAAACCGAATATCGGCGGTGAGCTTATATCCGCGCTGTTCCATGCCAGTGGATGAGTATAACCACTGCAGAGTATCTTGCTGGGTGCGGAATACCGCCATTCCTTCCGAATCAGATAATACATATACATGAGCCGGAGAACTGCCAACTGTGATAGTTGAGGGGATTTCCAACACATACGAGAAATCTTTTTGCAAAGTCGGTTGGGCATCGGCGTTTATTGCGATTCCCATAAATAAAACTACGAAAAAAGTGAGCAGTCTGTTCTTCATAAGATTATAGCCAATGATGTTTTTTATACCAGTGGATCGTACGCGAAATACCTTCTCCAAGTGAGTATTGGGGGGTATAGCCGAGTTCGCGATGTGCTTTTTCGTTAGAGCACGTCCATTCTAAAATTAATTCTTTTGCCTTTTCCTTGTTAAGAACGGGATACATCCCAAAAAATGATGCAGCTTTTTCAACCGTTCCGACAATGGTTTTAACCAGTTCTGGTTTAACGTATATAGGTAATGTCTTTTTACCTAATACCTTGGAGGTAGTTCCGCGAATTTGCTCCCAGTCATAGATTTCTGGTCCCGATACAAAATAAGTATGTACACCTTTGTCTGTTTGATCAACAGCCTTAAAGATACCGTTAACGACATCACCCACATAAATCATTGATACTTTGGGATGCTTCCCGTCACCAATAATAGGACAGATACGCTTGTTCATCATCTTAAAAAAGCTGTATATCTGATCTTCGCGGGGGCCGTACACCGCAGGCGGACGCAAAATCGTAATTGAGGTTTGTCCATTAGCAACCTCGTGGATAACTTCCTCCATCTCTTTTTTTGATCGCCCGTAATTACTAACCGGATTCATGGGTTTGTCTTCAGTTACAGGGCCATTTTCGCTGGGCCCAACCGCAGCCAGGGAGGAGAGTACCACTATTTTAGGGACGCCCTCTTTTTGGGCGATCCGGAGAAGGTTTTCGGTGGCATCCACATTAGCATGTTTCAATTCCTCATAGGATGGTGCTTTGACACGTCCGGCTATATGGAAAATGACATCGACATCTTGCACCGCTTTTTTAAGCACAGGAAGGTCGTCCAGATCACCACGAATGGGCGTAAAGTTTTTTCCTTTGAGCCACTTTTCATTGCTGCGAATAAGGCAACGAACTTCGGAATAGTCGTCAGAATCAATAAGAGCGTCGGCCAGATGACTTCCAATAAAACCTGTGCCGCCAGTTACGAAGGCTTTCATCAAATTTTGTATATTTGGGGGCTTAATTAAGCTGTGACTGTGAAAACATCTCAAGTTTAAACGGTTGTAAAGATACAAATATCAACGATGTATTGGAAAATTTATGAAAGAACTTAGAGTCGCCATTTTTACCGGAAATTATAATCATATTCAGGATGGAGTTTCGCTTACCCTGAATAGATTAGTGGCCTTTCTGGAAGAAAAGGGAGTTCCTGTTATCGTATTTGGCCCTACTACTGATGAGCCTGCTATCGATCATGAGGGGGAATTTGTCCCGGTGCCTTCTGTTCCCGTTCCCGGACGGTCGGAGTATCGTATTACGGTAGGATTTCCCGAAAAAGCCCAGCGGCGACTCCGTGAATTTGAGCCCACGCTTATCCATTTGGCAACGCCCGATGTGCTGGGATTTCGTGCTATGCGCTGGGCACAGGCCAATCAAATTCAAATAGTCGCCTCATACCACACCCATTTTACCAGTTATTTGAAGTATTATAATTTGGATATGTTGGAATTATTGGGATGGAAATACATCGGCTGGTTTTACAGCCAGTGCAAGCATATATACGTACCATCGCCTTCTATGGCCGATGAACTCAATGAAGAAGGTATTGATGAGGGAATTAGAATTTGGGCACGTGGCGTAAATACCGATCAGTTTAATCCCGATTTTAGGGATATGGAATGGCGCCGATCAATTGGGTTTGCTGACGAAGATAACGTTGTGACGTTTGTATCGCGTTTAGTGTGGGAAAAAAATCTCCAGACTTATGTTGATGCCATAAAAAAGCTGCAACAAAGTCATCCCGATATTAAAGCAATGGTTGTGGGAGACGGGCCCGCCAAGAAAGAGCTCGAGCACATGCTGCCGGAAGCACATTTCACCGGTTTTATTACAGGTGATGAGTTGAGTCGTGCTTATGCCAGCAGTGATGTCTTTTTATTTCCATCTGAAACGGAAACATTCGGTAATGTGACGTTGGAAGCAATGTCGAGTGGGTTACCGTGTGTGGTTGCTGATGCGACCGGGAGTCGATCATTAGTAGAGTCGGGCGTCAATGGATTTTTGGCCCCTCCACGTGATACGCAGGGATTTGCTAAGTGTGTTTCGGATATAACGAATGATAGTGAGCTTTGGGAGCAGATGAGTAAAGCTGCGCGCCAAAAAGCGTTAGTGTATTCGTGGGAGAATGTGAACAACAAGCTGCTTGAAAATTACCGGGAAGCCCTTGACGAGCCGCGTCCAGAGCTAAAATTTTAGTTTTAAATTATAGATCATTTCGTGCGAATTTTATACGTATCTCATACCCATCCGCCCGAAGGCGAAATTTTGGATAATGTGGGCGGCATGCAGCGGGTAAGCCAGCAACTTATCAATGAACTTAAGCGCAAGAGCGAGGTTGAGGTTATCACGGAAACCATCAATGTTTCCGAGAATGGAAAGATAGCGCTGCATACGACAGGCTTTTTGTTTCGGAATTTGTTTGAGCTTCCTCATAAAGTGCGCGAATATGATGTGGATGTCGTCGTATTTTCGTCGATGGTAACGGCCAGCCTTGCGTACTTTCTGCGGGATAAAATATCAGTCCCAATGATCACTATTAACCATGGACGTGATGTTACCTTGCCGGTTGGGATTTATCAGTGGTTTGTACCCAAAGTCTTTAACAGTCTTGACGGGGTAATCTCGGTTTCTCGGGCAACCCGCCAGGAATGTATTAAGCGGGGAATGGATCCGGAGAAAGGGGTATCATTACCGAACGGTTTTGATTTTAAGAAGTTAAATAATTTCCCCGATAAAAAGGAATCCCGGAACCGGTTGCAGAAGAATTTTCGGATTCCGCTGGAAAACAAGTTTATGCTGCTTACGGTTGGACGTAAGGTTAAACGGAAGGGGCACGAATGGTTTATTCGTGAAGTAATGCCCAAACTTGGCGATAATATTGTTTACGTAACCGTAGGGGACGGCCCCGAATTTAATAATATTAATGATGCTGTTGATGATTCGGCATATCAAAACAGCATTTTTCTCTTAGGGCGACAGCCCGATGAAGTTCTTAAACAGGCTTATGCAGCCGCCGATATTTTTGTGATGCCGAATATCCCGGTTGAAGGTGATATGGAAGGATTTGGCATTGTATTACTTGAAGCAAATATGGCACGAACCC
This sequence comes from Fodinibius sp. Rm-B-1B1-1, assembly GCF_038594945.1. Classification (NCBI taxonomy): domain Bacteria; kingdom Pseudomonadati; phylum Balneolota; class Balneolia; order Balneolales; family Balneolaceae; genus Fodinibius; species Fodinibius alkaliphilus. The sequence goes on along the minus strand of NZ_JBCFYD010000001.1, from coordinate 69,690 downwards.
CAGCTGTTGCTGCTGATTTGGAAGGCATCAAAGATGTGATTGAGCAGGGCCAAAATGGTTATCGAGTGCCCCCGCGTGATGCGGATACCTTTGCAGAAACGGTTACGCAATTACTTTCGAATAATTTGGAACAATTTTCGCAGCAAACACGTAGTTATGTGCAAGAACAATTCAGTTGGGATCATATTGCTCAACAGTATATTGACTTTTTTCAAACTGTAATCACCAAATATACTTCCTCTATTCAGAAATAACATTATCGTATTCATAATTTGATTGAGGCATAATATGGAAGTATATTTACAACGATAAGCACTTTTTTAAAAAGCCGAAAAATGGAACGAATGGCTGATTCTAAATCAGATGTAAAAACAAACGATATTTTTGCCAAAGCCTATGATTTTACCAAGGCTGAGGAAATAAAATCCAAGGGATTGTACCCCTATTTCAAGCCCCTTCAAGCAACCGACGGAACCACTGTTCAGATTGATGGACGTGAAGTTATAATGGCTGGTTCAAATAACTACTTGGGGCTGACCAATGATCCCCGAGTTATTGAAGCGGCAACCGATGTACTTAAGGTATATGGTACCGGATGTACAGGATCACGATATTTAAATGGTACGCTGGATTTGCATATCGAGCTTGAAGAGAAGCTCGCAGAGTTTATGCGTAAAGACTCCTGTGTGTTGTTTAGTACGGGCTACCAGACTAATGAAGGGGCTATTCAAACAATTGCCGGACGGAAGGATGTGATCTTTTCTGACAAAGATAATCATGCTTGTATTGTTACGGGAACGCTCGTATCAAATGCTAAGACAATGCGTTTTCAGCATAATGATATGGATCAGCTGGAAATGCTTATGGAGCGTGCTGAAGAAGAGGCCGGTAAAATTATTGTTAGTGATGGCGTGTTTTCGATGTCGGGGACTATAGCTAATGTGCCTGAGCTGGTTCGACTGAAAAATGAACATGGTGCACGTCTTTATTTGGATGATGCCCATGCTATTGGCGTTGTTGGCGAAGGCGGACGTGGTTCTGCTTCTACGTTTGATTTGATGGATGAAGTTGATCTGATTAGCGGAACATTTTCTAAGTCCTTTGCTTCACTTGGGGGGTTCTTAGTGGGAGATCACGAGGTTATTGAATACATCCGTCATAATTCACCCGCACATATTTTTAGTGCTTCTATGCCCCCGGCCAATGTGGCGACTGTGTTGAAGGCGCTTGAAATTCTGCAGGATGAAACGTGGCGATTAGATCGATTGGAAGAAATTTCGAACTACATGCGCGAATCGCTCCGTGATATGGGCTTTAATGTATGGAGCAGCCAAACGCCAATTATTCCTGTAGTTATTGGAGAGATGATGGATTGTTTTGAATTCTGGAAAGGATTATTTGAGGCTGGTGTTTATGTGAATGCAGTGGTTCCTCCGGGCGTACCACGCGGCCAATCGCTTGTACGTACCAGCTATATGGCAACGCATACCGATGACCACTTAGACCGTATTTTGGAAGCTTTCCGAAAAGTGGGTATAGAGCAGGGTATGATAGATCAGAATGGACATTCACTGCTTGAAATGGATTAGATTGTGGAAACAGTTCAGCGCATCAACGGTGTTACGCTTGCGACGACGAAAAGTGAGCGTAAACAATTTATAGACTTTCCTTATCAGCATTACTCTGATGATGAGCACTGGATTCCTCCGCTCAAGATGGAGCAGAAAAAGCTTATCGATACAGAGAATAATCCGTTTTATGATAATGGGGATATAGCCCTGTTTTTGGCCGAACAGGATGGTGAGATTTGTGGACGTATTGCTGCTATTCAGGATCGTCGGTATAACGAACATCATAATAATAAAACCGGTTTTTTTGGTTTTTTTGAATGTATTGATGATCAGTCTGTAGCAAATTTATTGTTCAAGGTAGCCGGTGATTGGTTACGTCAGCGTGGACATACTGATGTATTAGGCCCAGCCAACCCGAGTATGATGGATGAGATCGGTGTTTTAATAGATGGCTTTGAATATGACCCCAGTTTCTTGATGCCTTATCACAAGCCATATTATGATAAGCTCATCAAGAATGCCGGATTAGAAAAATCCATGGATATGTATGCCTTTCGGGTAACGCAGGCTACAGTGACGCTTGATAGAATCTATCGGGCCGAAGAGATTGTGCGTCGGCGGTTGCCAAAGTTGAAAATCCGCGAGATTGACACGAAAAATCTTGACCAGGAAATTGAAATTGTACGGAATGTCTTTAACCAGGCATGGTCGCAGAATTGGGGTTTTATTCCCTGGACAAAAGAAGAGCTTGAGGAATTAGCTAAGGATTTAAAGCTAATTTTAGATCCCAAAGTTGCCCATATTGCTGAAGTTGATGGAGAGCCTGTTGCTTTTTCAATAGCACTTCCAGACTTAAATCAGGCACTAAAGCATACCGATGGGACATTATTTCCCACAGGAATTTTCAAACTCCTGTGGCATCGTCGAAATATTGATCAGATTCGTACTGCCTTAATGGGGGTTGTTCCAAAGTACCAGGGAAAGGGAATTGATGCCCTATTACATAAAGAAGCGATCATAAATGGAAAAGAGGCTGGATATAAATCATCCGAATTAAGTTGGGTGCTGGAATCCAACAAAAATATGATTCGCGTTGCCGAAAAAATTGGTGCTGAGATTGAGAAGACCTACCGTATGTACAGTAATGATTTATAGTCATCGGGCCAGTTTGTAGCAGCTGGTTATTGACAAAATAGCGGAGTAAATTTCCTTCCTTTCGAGACTCCGAAATTTCCCAAAAATTTCATACCTTTGATTGCCTGAACAGAGCCTACTTTTTATGGTATGAAAAGAATTTTTATTAAAAATCCTATCAAGTATTATGAGTGAATTTCGTATTGAAACTGATTCCATGGGAGAAGTTAAAGTACCAAAAGATGCATATTATGGTGCGCAAACGCAGCGTGCTGTTGATAATTTCCCGGTTAGCAGTATCCCTTTTAGCCGCGGATTTATTGAGGCCTTAGGTTTGGTAAAGAAAAATGCTGCAAAGGTAAACGGCGCACTCGGTGAGCTTGATGATGGCGTATCCGAAGCTATTCAGAAAGCGGCCTCAGAAGTGGCTGAAGGTCAGTTTGATGATCATTTTCCTATCGATATTTTTCAGACAGGATCGGGAACATCCACCAATATGAATGCTAATGAAATTATTGCCAAGCGGGCTAATGAGCTTAAGGGCGATGATGTGGAGACTCAGATCCATCCCAATGATCACGTAAATTATGGGCAAAGTTCGAATGACGTTATCCCAACCTCTATTCGAATTGCGGCAATTCTGGCAGTCAAAAGTAATTTGATGCCGGCGCTTAAACATCTTAAAGAGGCTTTTGAAGAAAAAGGCGAAGAGTTTGCTGATGTCGTAAAAACAGGCCGCACGCACTTGATGGATGCAATGCCGGTGACTATCAAACAGGAATTTGATGGCTATGCTCGTCAGTTAGAACTTGGTGTTAAACGTCTTGAATCTGCTTTGGAACGAATTACGGAACTTCCACAGGGAGGTACTGCGGTTGGTACGGGCTTGAATACTAATCCGGATTTCGGAGCCGAAATGGCCAAGTCATTATCTGAAGAAATTGGTGTTGATCTTAGCGAAGCTAAAAATCATTTTGAGGCTCAATCCACGGTTGATGCGCCTGTGGAGCTAAGCAGTCAGCTTAAAACGATTGCAACCGGATTGATGAAAATTGGGAATGACTTGCGCTGGATGAATTCCGGACCTAATAGTGGAATTGGTGAAATTAAGCTTGAAGCGCTACAACCAGGTTCTTCAATTATGCCGGGCAAAATTAATCCCGTGATCGAAGAGTCAATTACAATGGTGTGTGCACAAGTGATCGGAAACGATTCGGCCATCACAGTAGCAGGGCAGTCCGGCAATTTTGAATTGAATGTTATGTTGCCAGTTGTCGCTCATAATTTATTAGAGTCGATAAATATTTTAGGCAATGCTGTTCGCAACTTGGCTGATCGCTCGGTATCACGGTTAACGGTTAATGAAGAACGTGTTGCTGATATGGTGGGACGGAATCCGGTATTGGTTACCGCTCTAAACCCCTTAATTGGATATGACCAAGCGGCAAAAATTGCAAAAAAGGCATTTTCTGAAAGTCGTCCCGTTAAAGAGGTAGCCCGTGAGATGACGGATTTAAGTGACGAGGAGCTTGACAAAGCCCTTGATCCTATTAAAATGACAAAAGGTGGATTTATGGAGTAATGATTTCTGTGCACTATCTGCTAATAATTTATACTGCTGCAAAGCTTTAACTGAAAACGGATATTATGTCACCTACAAAAACGAAGAAGAAGTCATCGGATATCTCTTATTCCAAGGAGCAGAAGCAAGAGTTTTTAAATGACTATAAGTTGGCATTTAAAAGCAGGGAAGCTTCTTATTTAGGACGTAAAGAAACATTAACAGGCAAAGCCAAGTTTGGAATTTTTGGTGACGGTAAGGAGATGCCGCAGATTGCGATGGCCAAATTTTTTAAAGATGGTGATTTTCGTGCCGGATATTATCGTGATCAGACGTTTATGATGGCGATTGATCAGGTTACTTTGCAGCAGTTTTTTGCACAGCTTTATGCGCATGCTAATGTCGACGAGGAGCCTCATTCTGGTGGACGTCAGATGAATGCACATTTTAGCACTCGTAGTTTAAATGAGGATGGCAGCTGGAAAGATCTTACGGAGATGAAAAATACGTCGCCGGATGTTTCTCCCACTGCGGGACAGATGTCACGGCTGCTTGGATTAGCTGAAGCATCAAAAGTGTATCGGAATCATGAATCACTTTTGGACGATGAGCATTTTCAAAAATTTTCCGAAGAGGGCAATGAAGTAGCTTGGGGAACAATCGGTGACGCCAGCACTTCGGAAGGGGTTTTCTGGGAGACCATAAATGCAGCGGGCGTGTTACAGGTGCCGATGGTGATGTCGGTCTGGGATGATGGATATGGCATTTCTGTCCCACGAAAGTATCAGACTACCAAAGAAAGTATTTCGGAAGTTTTAAAAGGTTTTCAGCGTACCGAGGAGGAAGAAGGGTTTGAGATCCTAAAAGTAAATGCCTGGGATTATCCGGCTTTATTAGAAACGTATGAAAAAGCGGCTCAGATCGCACGCGAAGACCATGTACCGGTATTAGTGCATGTGACAGAAGTTACGCAGCCACAGGGACATTCGACTTCGGGATCTCACGAGCGATATAAATCAGAAGAGCGCTTGGAATGGGAAGAAGAGTATTGCTGCCTAAATAAGACTCGCGGTTGGCTTATTGAGGAAGAAATAGCCACTGAAGATGAAATTTCTACAATCGAAGAAGAAGCCAAAGAGGAAGTAAAGGAGGCACAAAAAGCGGCTTGGAAATCGTTTACTTCGGAGCTGAAAGGAGAACTTAACACGGTTGTAGAACTGGTCGAGAGCTTGGCTGATCAAAGTACAAAAAGTGATGAGCTGAAGACTGTTATTAAAGATATGAAAGCCCCAATGGTGCCATTGCGAAAATATGTGGTTTCGGGCGTTCGTAAAGCATTACGAATAACGCGTGATGAAAATTTATCAGCCAAAGATGATTTAAAGGCGTGGCTAAAAGAAAGTAATCAAGCCAACAGTTACCGTTATGATAGTTATTTATACAGTGAAGGAGATGAATCACCGCTAAATATAGAAGAGATCCCACCTGTTTATAGCGACGATCCTAAAAGTGTAGATGGTCGTGTCGTTTTGCGAGATAACTTTGATAAGCTTTTCGAGAAGTATCCTGAAACACTTGTCTTTGGGGAAGATACCGGGAAACTTGGTGATGTTAATAAAGGCCTTGAAAATATGCAGGATAAGTACGGTGAGCTGCGTGTCAGTGATACCGGTATCCGGGAGGCTACTATTTTAGGCCAGGGAATTGGGATGGCGCTGCGAGGCCTGCGTCCCATTGCGGAAATTCAATATCTTGATTATCTGCTGTATTGTTTCCAGGGATTGAGTGATGATCTTGCCACAGTTCGTTATCGAAGTATGGGCGGCCAGAAGGCGCCGTTAATTGTTCGTACGCGAGGGCATCGCTTGGAGGGAATCTGGCACACTGGTTCGCCGATGGGAATGATAATCAATGGGGTTAGAGGAGTGCACGTTTGCGTTCCACGAAACCTTACTGATGCAGCAGGAATGTATAATACGTTACTTCAGGGGGATGATCCGGCCTTGGTTATTGAACCCCTGAATGCTTATCGCTTGAAGGAAGATTTGCCTGAAAATTTAGGTGAATTTACAGTACCGCTTGGTATACCAAATGTTATTTCGGGTGGAACAGATATTACGATTGTATCCTATGGGGCTACATGCAATATCTGTGAGTCGATATTACCGGAGTTAGAAGAGGTAGGGATCTCAGCAGAACTGATTGACGTGCGAACTCTGTTGCCGTTTGATCGCAATCACGATATTGTGGAATCCCTCAAGAAAACCAACCGTATTCTTTTTGTAGATGAGGATGTACCCGGCGGTGCTTCAGCCTTTATGATGAACAAGGTGATCCAAGAACAGAAGGGTTATTATTATTTAGACTCTGAGCCGCAGTGCTTGACTGCAAAAGAACATCGTGGGGCGTATGGTTCTGATGGAGATTATTTCTCTAAGCCCAGCGAGGAAGATATTTTTGAGGCCGTTTACGCGTTGATGAGTGAGGCAAATCCGGCGAAGTATCCGCCTATTTATGAATAAGGTTTTAGGAGGTATAGATCAATGTTCAGTCTAATTTTTGTTGTATCAATAGTTGATCTTGCTTGTTATGGATGGCAATATATATATCAAGAAGTCCATCGCCATTAAAGTCTGCTATTTCAACATCGTTGGTAAATGGAGAAAAATCCTCCGGTAACCAATCTTCTGAATGATCCTCAAAAAAGCCACTGCCATTATTGATAAATACGCGAAGGCCTCCGTTATAATTTCCCACAACGATATCTAAGTCTCCGTCATTATCGATGTCAGCCAAGGCTGCATCAGAAGTGTTTGATGTTATTGTTGGCAATCGATCGGCAGTTTGGTCAGAAAAGAATCCATTGCCGTCATTAATTAAAAGACGATCTTGAGGGTTGGAATCTTCGCTGAACCCAGTATTGCCAAAATAAATGTCTTTATCGTTGTCGCCATCGATATCCCTGGCAGTTATGCTATGTGATTCTTCTACGGCATTGATATATGGAATGCGATTGCTTGATTGATTTTCAAAAAATCCCGATCCGGTATTTATTAAAGTGAGGTTTGGACCTTGGTTGGCTACAATAAAATCAGGTAGCCCATTGCCAGTGAGATCAGTTTGAGCAACGTCAAACGTAAGGTCAGAAATTTGGGGCAGGCGTTGTGATGTTTGGTTATTAAAAAAAGCATTTCCGGAGTTTGCCAATAAAATATTTTGTCCCCGGTTACCAATGAATAGATCCATAGATCCGTCTTCATCAACATCGAGAGCTTCTGCAGATGTGAAATTACCTGATACTGGTACCCGATTTGATAGGTCAGTAAAGGTCCCGAAATCATTATTGATAGAAAATTCACTTGCCTGATTTTGTTCACTGGCAAAGAAGAGATCGGGATTTCCGTCGGAATTAAAATCTGCTACAGTAATATCTTGTGAATTGAAACTTTGGGTAGTTAATCGCGAAGAAGTCTGATCATTGAAGACTCCATTCCCATTATTTACAAGCACCCTGTTAGATTCAAAACCCAATGCGATAACGATATCCCAATCCCCATCGTTATCGATATCAACGGCTTTTGCGCCGTTAGACTGTCCCGTTAAATTGGATGGAAGATGCTCAGAAGTTGAGTTTTTAAAGGTAGGTTGATCGTTCGGATCAGTAACACCGTTACCGTCGTCAGGGGCATTTAAATTCCATCCACAGGAAGCCAAATAAATCCCGCTCAATAATAAGATTATGATAACTTGTGGTCGCATAGAAATAAAAGTAATTACTTCTATGGAATTTTACTAAGAGATGTGTTGAGGGAACAGGTAGTAATTCTTAAAGAATCAGGATATCAATAATGACAAATGCCCAGATGATGGGAAGATAACCGAACGAAGCGAACATCAAATTTTTGGCAGATGGCTTGTCGCGATCTATTGCAAAGATAATTCCATAATAGAGGAATACTACGCTGCTTAACAGGCCACCGATTAAATAAATCCAGCTATTCATTCCAATATGATACAGCCCGTATGAAACTGGAAGTAGAGCAATTAAACATCCTACAATAAGTATAGTTGCTTTAATACCTGTGGGATCGTTTTTTGGTAGCATCTGGAAGCCGGCGCTTTGGTAGTCGTCTTTACAGACCCAAGCGATAGCCATAACGTGGGGAATTTGCCATAAAAAGACAATGCCAAACAGGAGCCACATGCCTGTGCTTCCCAAATGGCCCGTGGCTGCCGCCCAACCACCAACCGGGGGCAAGGCTCCGGGAATAGCTCCAATAAACACATTGACAACAGACACGCGTTTCATGGGGGTATAAATACCCAAGTAGATAACAGTTGTAAGGAGAGAGATAAGTCCTGCAACGGCATTAACGGCGATAAGTAGATATAGCAATCCACCTGTAATTAATGCGAGCGAAAATATGACACTATTTTTGGGTGATATTTTACTCGCTGGAACGGGACGTTTTTTAGTACGCTTCATTTTTCCATCGTACCGCCATTCCAAAAACTGATTGTGAGCGGCCGTTCCCGAGGCAATTAACCAAGTGCCCAGCGTGGCATGTATAAGCGTGATATAGTTTATGTGAGTGCCAGAACCCAGTACAAATCCAATAAGCATACTGGCTACCACACTAAAGGTGATACCCGGTTTGGTGAGCTCGTAATAAGCTGCAACTTTTTGGGTATCGAAAAACTTTGAAAGGGAGAATTCTGTGCTTAACTTCATGCCGAAATCGTAATTTTATCAGGTGCAAATGTACGCATTTATTAGCAAAATTGTTACCCTTTTGTGATAAATTATGATGATTACATCATTAGGTCTACAGATGAACAATAGAATATTTTATGAAGTTTAATAGGTATCAAAAGGTAGCGCTTACGACAGTAGGAGCTACTATTTTTCTGATTTTTGTTGGTGGCTTAGTTCGGGCTTCCGGAGCTGGTTTGGGATGTCCTGATTGGCCGAAGTGTTTTGGAATGTGGATCCCACCGTTAACACCTTCTGATCTACCTGCTCGTTTTGATGCTTCTCAGTTTAATGTGATTAAAACATGGACGGAGTATATCAACCGTTTGATAGGAGTAATTATTGGGGGATTGATTTCAATAACGTTTTTCCTGTCTTTTAAATATCGCAAAAGGAATCCTGCGGTGTTTTATAGTTCTGGATCAGCTTTTGTGATGGTATTGATTCAAGGATGGCTTGGAGGACAGGTAGTTAAGACGGGACTTTCTGAGTGGTTGATTACCTTGCACATGATATTGGCCATGCTCATTATGATAACGTTGGTTTATGCCGTTTTTAAGGCCTCAAAAAAGGATTTAACGGTTGAGATACCTCTCAAAATGAATCGGATCTTAGCGGGTACTCTTATCGTTTTGATGGTTAGTACTTTTGTTCAATTAATTCTGGGTACGCAAGTAAGAGAAGTAATTGACGTTTTAAAGAATATGACCAATGCCCCTCCTCGCGAGACGTGGATAGCCCAAGTAGGTCTCATCGATGAAATTCATCGTAGCTTTTCGTGGATTGTATTAGCAGCAGGTGGGGTTTTATACTATTTGACCAGTTGGAAGCTAAACTCTTCATTACTACAAAAGTTAGGCATTATTGTCTTGGCGTTAATAGGCTTGCAGGTGTTGACAGGTATTGGCATGTACTATCTAAATCTGCCGCCTGTTTATCAGGTTATACACCTTACGGGTATTGCTTTTTTAATTGCTGCTGAGACCTTAGCGTTATTGATAGTGGCAAACGCTAATCCTCAATTTCCAGAAGAGCAAAGAGTGGAATAAATAAAGCCGATCATCTTATGATCGGCTTTAAAATCGAAAAATAAGTCAGCGTAACACTTAGAAACCCGGGATTGTTTCCACACGGAATAGGGTATCCATCAGGGTAAGAGCTATGAGGAGCCCTAAAAATGCCAGTCCTGAAATAAATATCATAGAGTTAAAGCGTTCATCCCAGTAAAGGTTCATAAAGAATAACGCTACAAGTCCTGCTTTAACAACGGCAATACCCATGGCTGTAACAATATCCCAGGGTGTAGGGATATGAATATAGTATATGCCAACAGTGAGAATCGTCAGTACCAGCAGTGCGGCAGCAACGCCGAGTAATGTTTTGTCGGTGGATATATGATGTCCGCTCATGAGGAGTAAAATATTTTAAGTTATCATTCAATTAAGTAGAAGAGAGGGAATAGGAAAATCCAGATGATATCAACCAAGTGCCAATAGAGGCCGGTCATTTCAATAGGGGTGTAGTATTCACTATCGAAATGTCCTTTTAAGGATCTCCATAGCAACCAACTCATTAATCCCATACCAATTAATACGTGAAGACCGTGCAAACCAGTCATCAGGTAATAGAGACTATAAAACACATTTGCTTTCTCATGGGCTATTCCTTCAAAAGCATAAAATTCACCGGGATAGATACCGAGGTGAAATTTATGGGTCCATTCAAAGTATTTAATAACCATAAAGACAGCAGCTAAGGCCAGTGTAATACCCAGATTTATGGCAATATTTTTTTTCTGATTTAATTGGGCAGATTTAATAGCCATTGCTACCGTTAAACTACTGCCAATAAGAACTACAGTGTTTACTGCTCCCCAAAAGGTATCGAGTTGAGCCGAGGCTTGAGTAAACAAGTCGGGATACCACAGGCGGAATACAATATATGCTGCAAACAGCCCGCCAAACATCAGGATTTCAGTTGCCAAGAAGATCCACATTCCCATTTTAGCAGCTTCGAACTGCTGATCGGCATCCACAAAATGATGCTGAAAAAACTGCGAATGTGTTGTGGATGATGAATGATCTGCCATAATCAGTTATTAATAATTTTCAGGTTAATACTCAGTTATTCGGCTTTAATTTCTTTACCATCTGCACTTACTTCAACATCACTTTGCTTGCCGTGCCCATTTGCAGAGTGTGCAAGTCCCAACTGAAATTCTTCCATTGGCTTGTGATAGTCATAGGGACCGTTAATAACAACAGGTGTATGATGGAAATTGTGCAGTGGTGGAAGTGTGTTTATTTGCCATTCCATAGCGCGACTACCCCAGGGATTAGCCGTAGCTTTCTGGCCGGTAAATAATGATTTCACCAAATAATAGAATACCAGCAGGAAGCCAAGTCCTAATATATATGAACCGATCGTTGATACTTGGTGGAATGGTTGAAACTGTTCGATGTAGTTAAAATAACGTCGAGGCATTCCCTGCGAACCCATTACAAACTGAGGTAAAAAGGTGACGTTAAATCCAATAAAGATTACTCCACAACTTATTTTGGCTAATGTCTCGTTATACATTTTTCCAGTAATCTTAGGCCACCAGTAATGCAGGCCGGCTAAGAAAGCCATCACCATACCACCTACCATTACAAAGTGAAAGTGGGCAACTACATAGTAGGTATCATGCAGGTGAACATCGAGGGCGATTGATGCAAGTACAATACCGGTTAGTCCGCCAACTAAGAAGAGGAAGAAAAATCCAAATATATATAAGAGCGGTGATTTTAAATCTATTGACCCTTTATATAAGGTTGCAGTCCAGTTGAACATTTTGATGCCTGTTGGAATACCAACCAAGAAAGTGAGGAATGAGAAAATCATTGATGCAATAGAAGCCTGTCCGGATACAAACATGTGATGTCCCCATACGAGGAAACTAATAAAGGCAATTGCTAAGGATGAAAGTGCAATAGCCCAATATCCAAAGATGTGCTTACGTGTAAAAGTGGTAATAACTTCAGAAACCACTCCAAAACCGGGAACAATCATAATATATACTGCCGGGTGACTGTAGAACCAAAAGAAGTGTTGGAAAAGAACCGGATCACCGCCCATTGCAGGATCAAAAATACCGATGCCCAAAATACGTTCCATGCCAATAAGGGCAAGAGTAATAGCAAGAACTGGTGTTGCTAAAATTTGAATAATACTTGTTGCATACAGACTCCAGCTGAAAAGCGATAGCTTATCCCAGGTTAGGCCGGGCGCGCGCAGTTTGTGAATGGTTGTGATAAAGTTGATTCCCGTAAGAATAGAGGAGAACCCGATAATAAATACACCAAAAACCATGGTTGTAACAGCACCACCGGTAGTAGAAGAGTAGGGCGTGTAGAATGTCCATCCTGTATCAATACCACCATTTAATATGGCAAATACAGCAACAAAAGCTCCTCCCAGGTAAAGATAGAAGCTCATTAAGTTAAGCCTGGGAAAGGCTACATCTTTGGCACCCAGCTGTAACGGTAAGATAAAGTTACCAAGTGCTGCAGGTACTGCTGGAACTAAGAATAGAAAAACCATAATAGCCCCATGCAGGGTAAAAACCTGGTTGTAGGTATTGGCCTCAATAAATGTTTTAGCGGGAGTCCACAGCTCGGTACGTACAATCAGAGCCATTATTCCTCCAATAAAGAAGAAAAAGGTAATAGCTCCCAAAAACATAATACCGATCTTTTTATGATCGACGGTCGTTAACCAAGACCACAAACCGGTTTCTTCATTTAGGAAATGTTTGTCAGGATTATCCTCGGGTTTAAATCGTTGTACCTGAATCTTTTTTTCTGTAGAACTTGCTTCTGCTGTATCCATATTACTTCAATGTTTTGATGTATTCAATAATCGCATTAATCTGTTCATCATTGAGCTGACCTTGGTAAGTATTCATTACCGCCGGGTATCCTTCCACAACTTTAGCATTTGGTTCTAATATTGATTCCCGGATGTAATTTTCATCAGCAGTAACGGTAGAGCCATCTTCCAGTGGCACTTCATGGCCAAACAATCCTTGCCAAGTTGGTCCCGTCATATCACTTCCATCGGTAGAGTGGCAAGTTTGACACGCATATTCTTGCGTTAATTGTTCTCCCCATTTTTCTGGAGCTAAATCATCAGGCTTAGAACCGCCACCAGAATTTTCGGCAAGCCAGCTTTCAAATTCTTCTTCTTCATGGACAATAACATTCCCAAGCATATCAGAGTGCCCATCACCACAATACTCGGTACAAAAAATGATTGATTCGCCGGGTTCGGGAGCGTTAAACCACATTTCGGTATATTGGCCGGGCACAACATCCTGTTTTAGACGATAGTCAGGCACAAAAAAGGAGTGAATTACATCATTGGATTGCATAATCAGTTTGATTGGGCGATCTGCGGGCACATGTAATTCACCGGTAGATCGTGCTCCGTTTTCGTATTGGAACTGCCAAATCCATTTTTGAGCTGTTACATTTACTTCGTAGGCATCATCAGGTACCACCGTTTGGTTAACGAATACTTGATATCCCCATCCAAACACAATAAGAACCAAGATTAATGGGATCACAGACCAAGTAACTTCGAGGGCACTATTATGCGTAATAAGTGGTGTAACTTCGTCTTCTGATTTACGACGGTACTTATACACGAAATAAATCAGCACACCAATAAGTCCAATCGTTAAAATAAGGCTGCTGCCATGTACAAACCAAAAGAGTGTATCGGTCTGCTCAGCCAGCGTTGATTTTGCCGGTGGTAATAAAAAATCTTTAAGCGCGTCCATTCGTTTCTTTTATTTGCTTTTCATTATTAGAATATCGGTGCTTCAACCACATAAAACCGAGGAATATACCCAGAATTAACATGGTAGCAAAGCCGCCAACCTGCATAAAACGCCAGGCTACCGGTACATAACTATTGGAATCCGCATCGTACTGATAGCAGTAGAGTAATACTTGTTCTGCTGTACTGCCAACGTTTCCATCGGCGGCGTCATAGAGCGCATTCCGTAAATCAAATTCATCATATTTGAGGCCATATAAATAACGGGTTATTTTCCCATCCGGGCTTAAAAACATAATGGCAGCGCCATGTGCATATTGCCCGTTTTCAAGACGCTGCTTTTTAAAGCCAATAGCCTCAGTAAGTTGTTGGATGTTATCTTTACTGCCTGTTAAAAAGTGCCATCCTTCCTCGGCACTATTGCGATCAAGTTTATTCAAAAACCGTTTTTTATTATCAGCTGCCAATGATGTTTTTTCATTGGGATCAAAACTGAATGTAACAATATTGTATTCTTTGCCAGGTGACCATTTAAGATCTTTCACCCCCTTAAAAATTGCTTCTTTGATCATTGAACATAATTGGGGGCATTCGTAGTATACCGGATTTAACAAGACCGGTTTTCCATCAGTAAATAATTCTTTGAGCTTAATCGAATCTCCTTTTGCATTAGCAAAAGTTAAATTAAGTGGTATTTGATCTCCCAGACGTTCTTCGACTCCAACATCATCCAACTGACGTGGTTTTTGTTGGTTTAACTGTCCAAAGGAAATCTTAGGGAGTAAAAACAGGCTTAATGCTACTATTACAAGCCCAAAGTACTTCATAATTATTACCTATTCTTCATCGGCAGTCATCGTATTGATTGCACTGTCGATAGGAATTCTATAAATGTTATTTTCGAGATCAACGACACCGAAACTTTCTAATTGTTGCCTGGCTTCTTTTTTCATCTGATTAACTTGATAGTACTCACTTTCAGATGATACGCGTTCTTGTGTGGTGTTCATATTATACTCGTACATCTCCATAAGTCCACGCACAAAAATAATAACCAAAATGGTACCAAAAACGCTCCAAAATATAAGGCGTTTATAGTTGAGCTTATCAGCCATAACGCCATGTTCAACAGAGTCAGCGATTTCTTCACTGGTTATTTCAATATCAACATTTTCTGTGGGTTCTTCCGAAGGGGATTGTTGTTCTTCATCCTCCGTTTTAAATACATCTTCTCCACCTTTTTCAAGCTCTGTTGCCCACATCAAAATAACAGAAACAGATACGTCGTACTGTTCCGCCAATTTATCCAGATTTTTCTTGGATTGGTCTAAAGCTTTTTGAGCAACCTCTTTCTTAAATTCAGCGGAATAATTTTGCTTCTCGTTGGCCATGAAAGTATAAGCTTTATTAGCAGTATCAGTTGTTACTGCGTTATAGTGTTAGCTAAATGTTAGTGTTTGTTGAGTGATTCTCCCAGTTTGGGATCATTGATAGCTACCATTTTCTGTTGTTTAAATCGGTAGAAAAACAATCCTAAGAAAATACCTCCAAGTCCTACAAAACTGGTAATTGTCATCCAGTTAAAATGGAAGCCATGATGGTTAAGTACTGGCATTACAAGCCAGTAAAGTTCAACTAAGTGTGAAACTAATATCAGTACTGAAACACTACCTACAATTTTGTAATTCGACTTTGGTGCTTTAGGCAGTAAAAGTATAAATGGAATGACAAATCGTCCAAATAAATAGATATATGCTAAGTATTCATATCCGCCTTGTAAACGCTCTAAGTACCAGACTGTTTCCTCAGGGATATTGGCGTAATAGATCAAAAGAAATTGACTAAAGGCGATGTAGGCGTAGAATACGGTGAAGCCAAACATCTGTACCCCTAAATCATAAATATGTCCCTTTTGAATGGTATTGGTGAGCAGATCATTCTTCCACAAGAAAAATATGATGAGAATGAGCGCAGCAAATAAACCCTGAAAACTCATTGCAAAATAATAGACACCAAAAATAGTAGAGTACCAATGTGGATCAAGGGACATGATCCAATCAAATGATGCAAATGCCAGGGTAATAGCAAAGAAAAACAAGCCCGGACCACTGGTTCGTCGCAATAGAGTTTGGAGCCCCCAATCGCCAGTTTCATCCATTTCAACAGATTTGTTATACAATCGATAACCCAGAAAACTCCAAACAGCAAAGTAGATTACTTGGCGAATAATAAAGAAAGTAGTGTTCAAGTACGGTTCCTTGCCTTGTAGTACCGGATCGGTCGCTATTGCATCGGCATGGGTCCAATGGTACAGTGAATGCATCCCGAAAAGAATAGGGATAATGAACAATCCCCAGATCCAGAAGTTCGAAGAAATTGCTTCAGGTATTCGACGAATTACAGCACTCCACTCCGAACGAGTTAGGTGCTGTATCATTACAAAAAATAAACTTGCAAGGGCAATGCTCGAGAAAAAAGAGAAGCTTACAAGGTATGAGAAGTAGAACTGATCATGATCAAGAAAGTATCCAACACCAGTGGCCAACAGGCCTACAACGCCAACCCCAAAGAGCGACTTGGTCACATTTAAGTCTGAGGGAAAATCCAGTGTATCAGTAATTGTGGGCTTACTCATAGATTAAACCAATCGTTTATATGCGTTAAAATCGTTTAGAATGTTATTCTGCGTTTTCACTCAGTGATTTTATGTAAGCAACCAAAGAGTTTATCTCGCTGTCACTTAAATAATCATAAGGTACCATCGATGGTGGAAATCCTTCGACAACTTTTGCTGATGGATCTACAATAGATTCTCGCAGATAGTCCTCATCAGCTGTAACAGTTGAACCGTCATCCAATGTTCGCTCAGATCCATACAGGTTTTGCCAGGTTGGACCTACCAGTTTTGATCCATCTGTTGAATGGCACGTCATACAACCGTTGTTCTGAGCCACTGTTTGTCCACGTGATGCGGTAACTTCTCCATCGTCATCAGCTTCAGCCTCTTTCTTAGCCTGCTCGGCAGCTAACTTTTCTTGATAATCTTCTTGCAGAGCAGTGAGGTCAACATCGTACTGTTGAATTTCATCTTCAGATACATTTTGACTTTTTTGCAAAGCTCGTACGTATGCCACAATAGCCCATCGATCTTTGACAGAAATTTGTGTTGCGTAAGAGGGCATATTACGGATACCATTGGCGATAGCAGAATAAATATAGCCATCGCTTTGATTTTGTAGACGTTCTATATGGAAGCTTGGTGCTGGGACATAGCCGTAATTGTTGGCCATCACAATTCCATTGCCATCACCAGTATTTCCGTGGCAAGGTGTACAATAGATCTCATATTGATCTTTTCCGCGATAGATGAATGACTTCGTAAGATCAACGGGAATTTCCTCTACAAAGCTGCTGTCTTCATTAATTCCCTGGTAGTAAGCCTTGTCTTCTTTTAAGTCACCTCGGGCGATAGTGCCGTCAACCGGCTTTCGCATGGCACGATTATCAGCGAAAAACTCATTTTTTTCTTGTGGTTCAAAACGCTCTTGCTGGTCCATGTTCATGTTAGGGTGTACGGGTTGCGAATCAAACTTTTCGCCCCTGCAACCGGCCAATGCCAATGGGAGAACAATAACAGCTAATAATAAGTACTTAGAAACTTTCATCGGATTGTTATGCGAACTAAAGATTTTTGTGGTCAATTATTCCGAATCGTATACGGTTTCAATGTGCGTTGCCCCATTATTTTGGAACAGCTTAGTAACCTTTTCTTCTGAAAAAAGATCGTCGGAAGCTTCTATGTGGACAAAAAAGCCATCGTCAGAAGCTTTTTCAAAGCGATCTACGTTAAATAGTGGATTGTGTAACCGCGGAAGTTTGTTTAACGCCAACATGCCAAAGGTGGCAGCAAAAGCGGATAATAAAACCGTCAGCTCAAAAGTAATGGGCACGTAAATGGGAATATTGATAAAAGGTTTACCACTGATGTTCATCGGGTATTCATAGCCCATCACCCAAATCATTAATGCTAATGCGCCGATCATTCCTGTAAGAGCTCCTCCCAGTACAATCCAACCAAGGGGAGACTTCTTTATGCCCATTGCTTTTTCCATCCCGTGAATAGGGAAGGGAGCGTAGGTATCAAAATCCTTATAACCGGATTTCTTTACGGATGATGCTGCATCAACAAGTTCTTTGGGATTTTTGAACTCAGCTAATACACCGTACACTTTTTTGTTTTCTGCGTCCATAAATATCAGTTACTAAACAGTTTGCTCTTGTTGAACTACAACAGGTTTCGTTTTCTCAATATCAAATTCGCTGGTTTCCTCATCGTAGTTATGTGGATCGGCCTGCGGCATAACTCCTTTAACTTCTGCAATGGCAACCATTGGCAGGAAGCGGAGGAATAGCAGGAAGAAAGTGAAAAATAATCCGAATGTTCCAATGTACGTGAGAATATCCCACATGCTGGGAGAGTAATAATCCCAAGCAGAAGGCATAAAATCAGTTGATAGCGATGCGACCGAAATCATAAATCGCTCGAACCACATACCGATGTTTACGATAATCGATATCACAAATGTGATTGCTACATTACGTCGAATGTTCTTAAACCACAGAAGCTGGGGAGTTACCACGTTACAGAACATGAGAATCCAGAAGCCCCAGGCATAAGGTCCAACGACGTATAACCAGAAAATTCCTTGTTCATAAATATATCCACTGTACCAGGCTACAAATCCTTCCATTAAGTAAGCGAATGCCACCAAATTACCCGTAACCATCATTACAAGGTTCATCTTTTCCATGATATCGATGTTCATGATGTCTTCAAGCTTGTAGATCTTTCGTGCAATCAACATCAGTGTTAATACCATGGCAAAACCAGAATAAATCGCACCGGCAACAAAGTAGGGTGGAAATATTGTACTGTGCCAGCCCGGAATAACCGAAACAGCAAAGTCAAATGATACAATAGTGTGTACTGAAAGTACGAGGGGCGTAGCAAGTCCGGCCAGAATCATATAAGCCTTTTCGTAATTCCACCAATTTCGAAAACTGCCTGTCCAGCCCAGCGAGGCAATCCCGTATGACATTTTAGCAACCTTACTTTTGGCTTTGTCTCTCAGTGTGGCAAAATCAGGAATTAAACCTACATACCAGAAAAGTAATGAAACAGTAAAATATGTGCTTACGGCAAATACATCCCAAAGTAGTGGACTTGAAAAGTTGGGCCAAGCTGCCATTTGGTTGGGAATCGGAAATACCCAGTAAATAACCCAGATACGTCCCACGTGAATGGCGGGAAAAATTCCGGCACACATAACCGCAAATATGGTCATCGCCTCCGCAAAACGGTTAATAGCTGTACGCCATCCCTGTCTAAAGAGGAATAAAATAGCAGAAATCAAGGTTCCGGCGTGACCAATACCAACCCACCACACAAAGTTGATAATAGCCCAACCCCATCCAGCGGGATTGTTAAGACCCCAAATTCCGGTACCTTCCCAAATAAGGTATCCAATGGCACCCAAAAGGACCATAAGCAACATGTTGGCAAGGCCAAATGCTAAATACCATAATTTCGGAGTAGGAGATAGGGGAGTTTTCGCAATAAGATCAGTGATACTCCCAAAGGAATGATCTCCTTTTACAAGTTTTGGCTCTGGTACGTATTGATAATCAGTGCTCATCGTAAAGTGTATTGAAAATTAGGCCAATTTGGGATTTGGATTACGAATTTTAGCAAGATACGACGTTCTTGGTCGCGTATTAAGTTCTTCTAAGAGCAAGTAGTTACGGTTATTTTTCTTCGTTTTGACTACTTCACTCTCTGGGTCGGTAAGATCACCGAAATAGATTGCGTCTGCTGGGCACGCTTGCTGACATGCCGTTTCAACAGAACCATCCAGTGGTTTCTTAGACTCACCATCCGTTTCGATATCGCGTTGTATCTTCGCGCGATTAACTCGCTGTACGCAGTAGGTACATTTTTCCATCACACCGCGGAAACGAATCGTTACTTCTGGATTCATTGCCATCTGGACGATTTCAGGATCGTCACCACCCGTTAAAAATTCTTTTGAGTAATTAAAGAAATTAAATCGACGAACTTTATATGGACAGTTATTAGCGCAGTAACGCGTTCCAATACATCGGTTATACGTCATTTGGTTCATGCCGTCATCACTGTGAGTAGTTGCGGCAACCGGACAAACTTGTTCACAAGGAGCCAGTTCACAGTGCATACAAGGAACAGGTTGGTGAACAGCTTTTGGATCATTGACATCGCCATCAAAATAGCGGTCATTTCGAATCCAGTGCATCTCACGCCCGCGACTTACTTCGCGTTTGCCTACAACAGGGATGTTATTTTCTGCGGTACATGCGATCGTACATACTCCACATCCCGTGCAGGTATTTAAGTCGATAGACATACCCCATTGAGGTTCGTCATCGGGATATTCTTGCTCGTCGATAGAATTAAAAATTGATAGTGGGTCGTCTTCGCCATGTTCTTCGGCAAATGCGACACCTGGCATTTCGGCATCATACGCCGATTCATACGCCGAGAAGTTTGGATTCTCTTTATATTCCTGGAGTGTAGCATATCGCAACAGCGAACGTCCTTCCATGCTGTTGTGATCCTGTGTAGATGCTATTTCATAGGTTTCCCCAGTCTTTTCTACGGAAATATTTCCCGCAACATGCATATTAGCGGTTGTTCGAAGCGGATACGTATTGGTTCCCGTCTTGTTTGCCACGCGTCCAACACCTTCGCGGCCATAACCAACAGTAATAGTGATACTGTCATCGGCATGGCCTGGTTGAACCCAAGCAGGAATTTCAACCGTAGTACCATCTACTGTAATAGCAATAACTTCTACTTCTGATTTACCGAGCCCGGCTTCTTTAACACCCAATTCGTCAGCTGTTTTCTTGCTCATTAAGGCCACATTATCCCAAGTGATTTTGGTCATTGGCTTGGGAAGCTCTTGCAGCCAGCCGTTATTGGCATAGCGTCCATCAAAAACCGTAGAGTCGGGACGAATAACCAGCTCCATGCCCTCAGCAGGTTGTGCATCGCTGATAAAGTTAGAGGCTTGGGAGTTAAAGTCGTTTGAAATACTTACTGATGCTGCAGAAAAAGTTTGTTCTTCTGCTAAACCATCATGCAAGGCTTCATTCCACTGACTGGTAAAGTCATTGCCGTAATAATTTTTCCATGTTTCTTGAACCAAGTCATACCCGTTGGATTGTTCTCCCGTTAATATGGTGTTCAAGAACTCAATTTCACTAATGCCAGAATATAAAGGTTCGATTTGTGGCTGAACGATCGATCGTGTTCCGGAATAAGAATATCCGTCGCTCCATGCTTCAAGGAAATGCGCACGATTTATGTGCCAGTTAGCCAGTTTCGACGTTTCATCATAATAGTCAGAAAGATGAACAACTTGCCCGGCATTAGAGAGTGCATCTTCAAAATTCAGATCAGCAGGTGCTGAAAAAGCGGGATTCGTTCCGACTAATACAACAGTATCAACATTTTCATTGTTAAGTTCATCAATTAAGCCAGAGAATGCTTCCCGATTGTTTTGGTCATCAATATGTGGAATTTCAATATAACCAACGGTTTCACCGTCGTTGTTGAGTGCTACATTGATTGTTGCAACAGTAGCGTGAAGTTCCGGCTTGTGATCTCGTCCAACGGTTAATAGTGAACGACCTTGATTATCGAGCAGCTCTTCAGCCAGTACCGATATCCAATCGTGATCAGAAAATTTGTTGCTATAACCGTTAAATGCAGAAAGTCCACTCACTGAACCAGAAAGCTCAGCAGCCAGTGCATATATAAAGAGGTCAACTTCGCCAGACTTAATACGCAGACGGTTATCGGCGTTGGAGCCGGTAATGCTGAATGTACTTTCAACAGCATAAAATCGTGACATGTCATCATCTTCCGACATCACGCGGCGCCGGTCAGTAAAACTCTTAGTGTTTTCAACACTATTTTTATCGGCAGCCGGATTTAAAAAGTCATCATCAAAACTTACGATGACATCGGCTTCACCAAATTGATTATATGTGCGCAATCGCTGACCAAATGCCATATTTGTTCCTTCAAGGGCATTGTCTTCACCAAATGGTTCGTAGGTGATCCATTGCGCATTCGAAAAGCGATCCATTGCCTCATCTTTCAACCTATTATAAGTAGGTGAAGAATTTGCTTCCGAAACAAAGGCAATGTTTTGATTGGTATTAGAAAAATGTTCACTACAAAATTCTGCAAAGGCACTAACCGACGAACGCTCTCCGTTTTTTCGAACGTAACGCGAGCGATCGGGGTCATACATGTTTAATATCTCAGCCTGGCTGAAAATGCTGGTATTTCCCTGGCTGGCGGGATGCATCTCATTTCCTTCAATCTTAGTCGGACGCCCCTCGTTATTTTCAACAACAATGCCGCTAAGAGCACCTTGAAAGGGGGCTGAAGAAGCGTAAAACTTTGGCTCTCCCTCCACATAATCTTCCGGCTGCTTGCTGAAAGGTACGATTTTCTGCACTGGGCGTCGGCATGCAGCAAAGCCAGCTAATGCAATGGAAGCTCCCATTACCCGCAGAAAGCCGCGACGGGATACTTTATCATTAAGTTCTGTAGCATTTTCAGGAAATTCACGTTCGACGAACTTTTCATATTCTTCGTTTCTGGCAAGTTCGCCCAAGCTTTTCCAGTAATTGGGACTTTTTACTTCTTCGCTCATTCCGTTACGATTGCGTTTATTCAGATTCGTTCGGTTAGGTATACCTTATTATTAATAGTGGCAGCTTTGACAGTAGGTTGGTGGAGCAATATTGTGTTTTGCTACCAAGTCACGACCCATTTCAATTTGATCTTTTTCTGGCTTATAGCCCATTGTAGTAACTTCATCAACCGGACGAACGTACTGTTCCGGATTTCTGTGACAGTCAAGACACCAACTCATACTTAGTGGTTCTTTTTGGAAGACGGTCTCCATTCGGTCAACACGCCCATGGCAGGTTTCACATCCAACGCCAACATTTACGTGTGCAGCATGATTGAAGTAAGCATAGTCCGGGAGGTTGTGCACGCGCACCCATTCAATGGATTCGTCATTTTCCCAACTGTCGCGGATTTTTTGTACCTCCTCTGGGTTTTGCGAGCCATCAACTTGATTGTGACAGTTCATGCAAGTTTGTGTGGCCGGAACATTGGCATGTTTTGATTCCTTTACATTGGTATGACAATACTGGCAATCTATGTCAAGTTCACCGGCGTGCAATTTATGGCTGTATTCGATGGGCTGTTCAGGAGCATAGCCTACATCGGTGTATTCCGGAGAAAAATAGTACCAAACTCCTGCTACTGTTGCGGTCGCGAAAATAATAAGCCCGAGCAAAATACGTTGGGGAACTTCATTTGCCCATTTAGGAAAAATCTGAGCCATGGGTTAAGTAAAATTTATCGTTGCTTTTTAGCAGTTGTGCTCTAAAAGTTTCGGCCTGAAAGTATGGAAAATCCAAGTCTTTTAGAACCCATAAAAATGAGAGTTTCGATATTTAAATCGATTCTAAATAGATTGGGCCCGTTTTGCCGTCCTCGAAATTAGTGGCCTAAGATATAATCTATTTAGCAAAAATGCCTAATGAGATTTTAAGATATAGATAGAAAATTACTGTAATCTTGGCAGAATAAATCTTGTCTGATTATTGCTGCTTTAACAAACAATAATGGTTATCTTTGCCCTGCTTTTAATTTATTCAATAAATTTGATGCAATGAGTTCCAAAAAGCCTATTACCATTGATCTCCTTAAAAACATCAGTTTTGCCAAAGCTTTAGGCGTTATATTATTAATAAGTGGCATTGCATTCGGTTTCTTAATTTGGCTGATCTATTATAAAGGAGGGAGTGATCATAGCTCAACTCTTATAAGCAGCTTGCCGGCTTTGAATGCCCTGTTAAATAGTGCGAGCACAGTATTTTTACTATTTGGATATCAGGCTATTCGTCAGCGTGACTTTACCCGGCACATGAAGTTCAACTTAACGGCCTTTGTTACTTCTACTTTTTTTCTGATTAGTTATGTGATTTATCATAATTTTCATGGACATACCCCTTTTCCTGGCGAAGGACTCATTCGGCCTATTTATTTCTTTATACTCATAACACATATCATATTATCAGCTTTGGTAGTTCCAATGATCTTGACGAGTTTTTATTTGGCATTTGCCGGAAAGCTGAAACTACATCGAAAGGTCTCAAAAGTTACCCTGCCAGTTTGGTTGTATGTATCGGTAACAGGAGTGGTGATTTTCTTTATTTTAAACGCCTATGCATAGATTAAGGAGTAGACCACGAAATTTCCATTCCGTCTCCATTTATTGTTGCCGTTGCAATAACCTTAACACTTGCGTCGCTGCCCGTACCGGTAACTGTTAAGGTATTTCCGGAGCCAGATATCTCATAATAACCGTTTTCATTTTTTGGTTCAACGGAGAGAATGTGTTGTTGTGAGATTCCATCAAAAGAATTGCCGCCACCGCCAACCATTTCTGGCTTCCGATAGTAGATTTGAGCATCGTTAAGTATCATCAATATATCTTGCCGTACAGCTGTTTCGTTGGAGTTCGTTCGTGCTTCTTGCATGGTATCAATTGCAACTACGGCCGCTACTCCTATCAGAATAGTAACTAAAATAACTAAAAGTAATTGTTGTTGTCCCATAACCATCCCTTATATAGTATTATGGATGATAGTTACGGAACATACTAATAAGTTGAAAAATAGTTAGTGAATTTTAACTAACATAAAGATACTCTTAAAAACTTATAATGAGGTTTTTTGTGTAGTGTTTGGGGGATATTAGCAAATGTTGAAGGTCGTCAACACTAACGATCAAATATTAATCTTTTAATTTAGTGTTGTTCTGCTGATAATTGCGTACCTTAGGCCAGCTGGTGTTACTTTAATATCCCACCTACTCGTTAAACAGGTTCTTGCAATCCTTTCTTTGGTCTGTCGGCGCCTCTAATATACACGGTTTTTGGATAGCGGCTTAGTAAGCTGGTACTATAAGTATGTTTTTGTGGCGTCAGGTATTTACTAATACTCAATTAATTTTATTTATGACCAATTTAGATTTTAACGACCTTGATTTAACGGATTCCATTTTAGAAGGAATCGAACAAATGGGGTTTGAAAGTCCCACTCCGGTACAACAAAAATGCATACCTTCTCTTTTAGAAGGCAAGGATGTTGTAGGGCAAGCCCAAACGGGAACGGGAAAAACAGCTGCTTTTGGTATCCCGGTTGTGCAACAAACCGACATTAGTAACAAGAATGTGCAGACTATTATAATGTGTCCCACGCGTGAGCTGGCGATTCAGGTGACAGGAGAACTCATCAAAATCGGGAAGCAGCTCAACGGATTGAATGTTATTCCCATTTATGGAGGGCAATCTATTTCACGACAGATAAAAGCACTTAAGCGTGGTGCACATATCGTTGTTGGAACGCCTGGGCGAACGATTGATCACTTGCGCCGTGGAACAATGAAGCTGGATAACCTGCAGCGTGTTGTTTTTGATGAGGCGGACGAAATGCTCAATATGGGTTTTCGGGATGATATGGAGCAGATTCTATCTTATGCTGATCAGCCGGTACAAACCATTATGTTCTCGGCGACAATGTCAAAAGGCATTCGCAAGATTATGAATCGCTATATGAGTAATCCAGAGACGATTACTATAGAACGTAAGAAAGTAACAGCCCCAAATATTGAGCAGTATGTTGTTGAGGTTCGAGATTCTGTCCGTACCGAAGCCATTTGCCGCTTTATGGATATCAATGATTTTAAGCTGGCGTTGGTTTTTTGTAATACCAAGCGTAAAACAGAACAGGTAACTCGTGAATTGCAATCACGTGGATATTCGTCGGATTTTATTAACGGTGATTTGAACCAGAATCAGCGTGATCGTGTGATGGCAAAATTTCGTTCGGGAGCAATCGATGTTTTGGTTGGAACCGATGTTGCCGCTCGTGGATTGGATATTGACGATATTGAGGCCGTATTTAATTATGATATTCCTCAAGATCCGGAGTATTATGTGCACCGCATTGGACGAACTGGACGTGCGGGACGATCAGGAATGGCGATTACTTTCACAACCCGACGTAAGAAAAAGGAATTGCGTACGATCGAAAAGCAGATTAAGAATCAGCTAAATCCGCTCGAGATGCCGTCTACAGCCGATGTTCGGATATCAAAAATGGCCGGACGTATGGACGAAGTTGTTGAGATGTTGGAAAAAGGCGATTTACGACCTTACATCGAGCAGATTGAAGGATTTGTTGATGATCGATTTACAACCATCGAAATTGCAGCTGCGTTGCTTAAAATGAACACGGCAGTTGAAGAAGTGGATGAGGATCAATCACAAGCCAAAGAGTATGATGATTCTGCTATGATTAAGATCCATTTTAGTGTTGGCAAGAAGAACAATGTGTATCCCGGTGATTTAGTGGGAGCTATTGCGGGCGAATCTGGCATCCCCGGAAAAGTAATCGGTAATATCGATATCTTTCCCAAACACGCTTTTGTGGATGTTCCTGGTCAATATGTGAATCAGGTGATCAGCGGAATGAACAAGAACCGCGTCAAAGGAAAGAAGGTGCACGTTAAAGTAGCTTAACGGCAGCACGTATTTTGCAAAATTTTGAAAGTGGATATCCGTTACCGGGTATCCACTTTTTTATGGATACTATTTTACCTCTTGGGGTTTGGCAGCTCCCAACCCAAAAATAAGTTTGGCTCCTACAATAATTAACAGAAACAGAAGTGGTACCAGCCAGGCGCCTGTAGCGTCATGCATGGCTCCAAATAACGTAGGTCCCACGGCTGCAAGCAGATATCCAATGGATTGTGCCATTCCAGATAGTTCCGTAGCGGTTTCGCTATTAGATGATCGAAGCACGATAAATAGTAATGCCAATCCAAAGCTCCCCCCTAATGCTGCTCCGATAAGAGAAGCCCAAAGTGCAACCAGAAACGGGTCGGGGAACATTAACCCCACCAAGCTCACCGCTTCTGCAACCATTAATGCCCAGACTAATTTTCGCTGATCGTCAAGTTTCTCGGCCCAGACTGGTATAAAGATCGTACCCACGACTCCCATTGCTTGAGAAAGGGACAGCATCCATCCAGCGTTATTGGCCGATAGGCCACGATCTTGCAGAATTTCGGGCAGCCAGGCTAATATCACGTAAAAAGCCAGTGATTGCAGTCCCATAAAAAGGGCCACCTGCCAAGCGGTAAGGGAGCCCCCCAGGTTTTTCATAGAAGTTAAAAAGTGGCGCTCTTGCTTAGGTACCGTCAAATCCTTTAACTGGGGCAGCCAAATCAGGAAAGCCAGTAGTGAAAGAGCGGCCCAGGCTCCAAGTGACCATCGCCAGCCCATTCCCCAATCATAGGCCAACGGTACGCTGAGTCCGGCCGCAGCTGTGGCACCGAGTCCCAGAGCACTTGAATAAACACTCGTCATAATACCTGAATGATTAGGAAAATCTCGTTTTACCAAGCTTGGGAGCAATACATTTCCAAAAGCAATAGCAACACCTAATAGTAAGGTACCTGTAAATAGCGCCCAGTTAGCTGGAATAACACGAAGCAAAATTCCGCCTGTAAGCAAAACCATGGCCAATGCCAGAGTTCCCTCAATGCCCATTCGTTTTGTAAACAGTGGCGTTAATGTGGAGAGTACACCAAATGCCAGTAGAGGTAGGGTCGTCAGTAATCCCAACATAGCATTGGATAGCCCGGTAGCTTCCCGAATAGTACTAACCAATGGGCCAACGCCCGCCAGTGCCGGACGCAAGTTGAAGGCAATCAGCACAATGCCGGCAATTAGTAGTATATTTGTTACTCTTGAATTTTGTTCAAATGGGGAGGATGCAGCCATTCTAAAATTCAGAAATCTAAAATTTATATGGTTATAATAAGGCGGGCCAAAGATACAAAACTGAAGTGAGTATTCATGAGTAATATTTTTGGAAATTTGTAAGTCTATGTTGTATAAATC
Organism: Fodinibius sp. Rm-B-1B1-1; assembly: GCF_038594945.1. Taxonomy (NCBI): domain Bacteria; kingdom Pseudomonadati; phylum Balneolota; class Balneolia; order Balneolales; family Balneolaceae; genus Fodinibius; species Fodinibius alkaliphilus. The sequence goes on along the minus strand of NZ_JBCFYD010000001.1, from coordinate 41,748 downwards.
CGGTTAAGAAAAAAGTATTTATGAGACAGATTGTTAACAGATCGAATGGTGGGTATGACGTCTTGGAAGTTGAGGAAGTGCCCGACCTACAGCCAGAGGAAGATGAAGCCATTATTAATGTAAAAGCATCCGGGCTAAACTTCGCGGATATTCTTGCACGTAAAGGGCAGTATCCCGATGGGCCTGATAAACCCTGTGTAATGGGATACGAGGTTGCAGGTATAGTTGATGCAGTCGGACACGAAATTGACGATTCTTGGTTGGGAAAAGAAGTTATTGCTTTTACCCGATTTAAAGGGCAGGCTGAACAGGTCGCGGTTCGTGAATTGCAATTATTTGAGAAGCCGAATCGCTTGTCTTTCGAGGAAGCGGCTGTTTTGCCGGTGAATTATTTAACAGCTCACATTTTAATAGAGGTTATGGGATCGCTGCAGTCCTACGAATCAATTCTGATTCACAATGTGGGTGGTGGAGTAGGCATTGCTGCACTGGATATCGCTCGACATATTGGCGCCACGATTTATGGTACCGCCAGTAAGCGAAAGCATAACTTTTTAGCAGAGCGTGGTTTAGATTATACTATCGATTATCGCAATAAGGATTGGTCCGAAAAGCTAATGGATTTGACCGATGGTAAAGGTGTTGAACTGATTACTGATCCACTGGGTGGTAAGGAATGGAAACGAAGCTACAAAGCCCTGCGCGCAACTGGGAAGTTGGGCATGTTTGGGATTTCATCGGCCAGTGAAGGAACCGGCGGGGGTTTGGGAGCAATGTGGAGTATGCTCAAGACAGTTGTACAAATGCCGTTTTATCATCCCTTACCGTTGCTTAACAAAAATCGTGGCGTCTTTGGTGTAAACTTGGGACATTTGTGGCATGAGCCCGAAAAAGCAAGCATCTGGATGGAGTATATTTTAAAAGGAGTAGAAGAGGGTTGGATCAATCCACATGTTGATACCACTTTTGGTTTTGAAGATGTCGCCAAAGCTCATCGTTATATTGAAGAGCGAAAAAATATTGGCAAGGTTATATTAGTACCTTGATAGAAAAGATATGTTATCCTGAATGCCGAATGGTCGGGACACGTGTTGTTTCAGCATCAAAAAGTAATGATTGAACCAAATAGGAAATACGCATGAAAATTGTTTATGTCGATATGGACAGCGTGCTGGTTGATTTTGAACACGGCATTGATCAGCTTTCAGAAGAAACGTATCAGGAATACAAAGGCGATCTTGATGAAGTGCCGGGCTTTTTCCGAGACCTTCCGCCCATCGACGGGGCCATCGAAGCCTTCCACAAATTAAGTGAGCGGTATGATGTGTATATACTTTCCACCGCACCGTGGTCCAATCCTTCTGCCTGGATCGACAAGTTGCTTTGGGTAAAAAAACATCTGCCCGATGTTGCCCGCAAGCGATTGATTTTAAGCCACAACAAGCATCTTAATAAAGGCGATTATCTCATTGACGACCGTACTGCCAACGGAGCAGGTGATTTTGAGGGTGAACATATCCATTTTGGTGAAGAGCCCTTCCGCGATTGGGATGCAGTGCTTGAGTATTTGCTACCGTAGTTTTCTGGGGATAAGCTTCTACTTTGTCCCAAATGTTACGTATTGGCAGCCCAATTGTCAGATTTGAGAAAGTTAAGCGTCACCCGATTGAAAACCTCGGGTCTTTCTACATTTACGACGTGTCCACACTTGTCTACGATTTCGAGCACTGATTTAGAGTGCTCTTTAACTACTCTTTTGACCGGTGGCAGAAAGAGGTAATCTTCGCTTCCCATAATATAGAGCGTGCGGATTTTAAGCTCTTTCTCACGAAAATATTTTAGCAGGGGGTTCACCTCGTGCGTCATGTTAAACCATTTCAAGAACTCCTTTTTATAGAGTTTTTTGGCTTCGCGGATGAAAAGATTCCGTGACTCGGAGTGCCGTTTTCGGGGCATGATGATCCATGCAAAAAGTTTATAGAGCCACATAAAAGGGACAATCTTTTTGAATTTGTGTCCCAGCCAAACCAAGAAACGAGATCGTACGTTCAGGCGCATAATGGCACCACTCATTACCAGTGATTGCACGCGATTGGGCTGCATCTCTCCAATTGTTCTTATGATTATGGTGCCTAATGAAACGCCCACAAAGTGGGCTTTTTCGATACCAATTTCGTCGAGCACATCAATGATATCCTGGCTGGCCAGCTTAAAAGAGTATTCCTCTTCGTAATATTTTTGAAGCATCCCCTTGGATTTGCCATGACCACGGAGGTCAATCATCAATACGTTGAACTCTTTCTTGTAGGTTCTTAGTTGTTTAAACCAGATTGAAGAACTGCCGCCCGCTCCGTGGACAAACACAACCCAGTCAGTATCTTTATTTTTAAAAAAAGTTTTATAGTAAAGCATAATGTTGTTGTAAACCTATAAGCTACAAATAGCGGTGTTGGTTTCAAATACTTCGAGAGTAACTAACTGTTATTGGTTTCAATCTGTGTAGCAAGTTTATCAATCATGCTGGAAAAAATAAGCGAGTGAAAGGGATATAGCCCATACCAGTAAAGGAGTCCAAATAATCCTTTTGGAGCAAAATAGGCTGTTTGCACCAGTTTTGTAGTGTTATCGTCGTTAGGGAGGGCTTGAAATTCGAGCCAAGCCTTGCCCGGCACTTTCATTTCGGCCCGCAGGCGAAGTAATTCCCCTGGTTTAATGGCTTCCACACGCCAAAAGTCGAGTGCATCGCCTACGCGTAATTCAGTGGGATGACGACGTCCGCGCCGAAAGCCGACTCCACCAACCATGCGATCTAATATCCCCCGCAGTTTCCACGCCCATTGAAAAACCGGCCAGCCGTTTTCACCTCCCAAACTTGAAAATGTTTCAAAAACCTGTTGGGATGAACCATGTACGGTACGAATGCGTCGCTCAATAGTAAGTCCCTCTTTAGTTTTAAGAATAACTGGTTCTTCATCTCCTTTGCTACTGATGAGTGCGTCATTCCATGTTGTTTCAACATCATCTGTATCAATGCGGGCCATTGCCAGTTCAACGGCTCTTTTGTATGAAAAGGGATTAATTTCGGGAAATAGTTTTTCAGCGTCATTACTTTGCACGATGACGTCATTTTTGAGTCCTTCGATTAACGGTCGAGCCAATGAGGAAGGGATAGGAGTCATCCAGTGGACCCAATGAGAAGATAAAGTAGGAGACAGAACCGGAACGGGAAGAAGGATCCGTTTTAATCCATTGACCTGGGCATAAATCCGCATCATATCGGCATAGGTAATAACGCTGCTGCCGCCAATCTCAATAATTTTATCTTTGGTTTTGGGTTTCTCAATAGCGGCTACCAAGTATTGCAGCACATTGCGGATAGCTATAGGTTGTACTTTGCTGTATACCCATGAGGGACATATCATAATGGGTACGCGTTCGGTGAGATAGCGTATCATCTCGAAGGATTTACTTCCTGATCCGACCACAATAGCCGCCCTAAACTCCGTGACGGGAACACCAGACTGTCGTAATACTTCCCCGGTTTGTTGCCTCGACTGTAAATGTTTAGAAAGATTGTCCTCTGGATTCCCGAGCCCGCCCAGATAAATAATACGCTCTACATGTTGTGATTTTGCAGCCTTGCTGAAGTTTTTTGCTGCTTGTATATCTCGTTGATGAAACTCTGAGCTACTTTTGCCACTCATACTATGGATTAGGTAATAGGCGACATCAACGTTTTTAAGAGCTTCGGGTAAACTTTGGGGGTTAAGGACATCTGCTTCGACAACTTCGACCTGATCAATCCAGGGACGACCCTGAAGACGATCGATATCACGAGAAAGTACGCGTACTTTGTATCTTTTTTCTAATAGTTTGGGTACAAGACGTCCCCCAATATACCCGGTGACGCCTGTAACTAAGCATCTCAGTTGTTTGCTCAAAGTGATAGATGGTGAATGTGAATATGGCTATTGAGTTTAGTAACAGTCGTGATCTGTAAGAACGTTCAATTCCTAAAAAATTAGATAAGTATTTTTTATATAGATCGAACTTTTGTAGAATTCATTATTGGCTTTTAAAAGTGTGCTTTAGGTTAATTTATTATTTGGCGATGGGTTATTTCAAAGAAGGTTGTTGGCTACAACCTCATCTGTTATGTAGTGTTACTATTTTCTTTCTACTCTTTTTCAGTTTTAATGCTCAGGCTCAGCAACAAGAACGCATTTGGAATTATGCTGAGGTAAGGGCTGACTCCAATAATGACAATACATTAGATCATTTGGGAGAAAGGGTGACCATTACAGGTATTGCTAATATTCAAACGGGATTGCTACACGAGCATTATTTGCAGGTGTTTGTTCAGAATGATTCTTCCGGAATATCGGTTTTTGCCATGGATATTGATATTCCTTTTGAGTCAGGTGACAGTTTGGTTGTTAAGGGTAAGGTAGATCGTTATAACGGTTTGGCAGAAGTTCATGCCGATTCGTATCAGGTTTTTAAAAAAGGATCATCTCCGCCCGCTCCCAAGCCATTGGATTTGGCGATGGTAAATCCATCGAAATATTTGGGAATGCTGGTGGAAGGAGAAGGAAATATTATTGAAAAGGGCAATTCCTTTAATGGTAAATATGTGCGTATTGCATCAAGTAAAGATGCTACAAAGACGATGATGGTATATGTGTCTAACTTCCACCACCTTTTTGATGATTTTAATTTTGATGTATTAAGTGTGGGGGATAAAATCGTCGTTTGTGGCATTATCTCGGAATACAACCCCGATTTTCCCGAGGAAGAAACGTACAAAATGTTCTTGCGAACGCCCCAGGATCTTGAGTATGCAGGTATCCCTCAATTTTATATGCTGTTATTGTTGTCAGGATTGGGAATTATCACCATTATAATTGTAGGATGGGTGGTCATGTTACGCCGACAAGTTGATAGTAAAACCAGCGTTATTAAAGAATCGCTTAACGAGAAAGAGTTGCTGTTGCGTGAAATTCACCATCGCGTAAAAAACAGTTTGGCTATTGTATCGGGATTAATTGAGTTGCAGTTGGATAGCACCGAAAGTGCTGAAGCACAAGGGATATTGCAGGATAGTCAAACACGTATTCGATCGATGGCTTTGATTCATGAAAAATTATATCAAACAGAGTCGCTTTCGGAAATTGAATTGGATAATTATTTAAAAGAGTTGGTAGAGGCTATTCATGGCACTTTTACGGAATACCAAGAGCATGTTGAGCTGATATTTGAGTTAGAAAAGGTCGAATTAGATGTGGATCGTGTAATTCCTTGCGGACTTTTAGTAAACGAGTTGGTTGTGAATGCTTTTAAGCACGCTTTTGAAAAAAATAAGCGAGGATTATTAAAGGTAGGACTCTATAAACAGAATGGGGATATCACGTTGAAGGTTGCCGATAATGGGCCGGGTGTTCCCGATGATTTTAGCTTTCACGAGGAAGGTAATCTTGGTTCTATGCTTGTCGATACGTTTGCGGCCCAATTGAATGCAAAGACAGAAATTGCAACGAATGGGAAGGGGAGTACTTTTTTATTTACTTTTCCCAGAAATTAATTAAAAGGTGGGAAAGCTAAGGAGTGTTGCTTTGGGAATGCATGGGATATACATTACTGGGATTGGGTCCAAGCACTTCACAGTATTTGATCGTTTCATCCTTTTCAGAAAGCGTAGCTTCCTTAAAGTCAGAGGTTTGGAAAGAATCTTTTACAAGTTCGTGAGTTCGCTCACTAATAATAATTGAGTTAGGTTTCGACTTGCTTATTTTTTCTAATCGGGATGCCGTATTTACGGTATTACCAATGACCGTATATTCCATAAATTCATTGGTGCCAACATTCCCTACAATAACTTCTCCGCTGTTAATGCCGATACCAATGCTAATTTCTTCGCCCAGCTTTTGACTGTATTTGGCATTTACTCTTTCAAGAGAATCAACCATTTGCAGTGCCGCAGATACTGCATTTTCATGGTTATTGATGTAAGATATTGGAGCGCCAAAGACCGCAAGTAACCCATCGCCAATATATTTGTTGATAGAGCCTTTGTTTTCTTTAATAGCTACGGAAAGAATATCCCAGTAATCATTTAAAAACTGCACCACTTCTGAAGGTGGTAATTCACTGGTCATCTTCGTAAAGTCGCGCATATCAGCGAAAAGGACTGAGACAATCCGTGATTCGCCGGGTTTCATCATATCTTCCTTTTCGGTCTCCAGTGCTTGTGAAACTACTTCGCCTGGCACATACTTTTTAAATAAATCAAGTATATCTTGCTGCTTGTTTTCATATTTGGAAATTTTTTGTGAAAGCTGCTGATTTTTAAACTGAGCCTCCTGAATTTGCAAGGCATTATCAATAGCCATTTGAAGGTTAAGGTCGGTAAATGGCTCACTAATAAATCGGAAAATCAAACCCGTCTTATAAGCTCTTTTTAAAGAATCAGTATCATTGGAAGAGTTTATAATAATATTCGTTAAATCCGGGAACTCATGAGATATACTTTCACAGAATTGAAGGCCACTCATCTGCGGCATCATTTGTTTTGCTACGGTAACATGGATATCGTAATCTGTTAACGTACGGTGAGCTTCCTTGATAGACGATGCGGTAAATACATTATACGATTCCACATAGGCCTGCCGAAAGCGGCTCAGGGCCTGCTGGTCATCAGATATAAATAATATGCTACCACTATTTTGATACATATATCAACCAAATAAAAAGTATACACCTATCAGCTAATATATGTAAAGGGGGTTATTTTCCCAATTTTGTCCTGAATGGGCTTTGTGGGGAGTAGAGGGCGTTTGGGAGCAATATTGATTTATTCATTCATCAAATCCAGCAAGTAATTGGTCTGTTTTTGTTCAACCTCTTGTATTGCTGATTTTGTGGTTTGAGCTTTGATCTCTTTTAAAGCAACATTTTCAAACTCCTCATCCTCACTTTTCATTTCTGCCCATAGTCGATGGAATCGAGCAGCCTGTATGGCGCCATCAAGTGCATTGGGGTTGATACATTCCCGAGCTGCAAGATAAGCCGGAGCATTCTCATTTCCCTGCATCATGCCCGTTGTGTCGGTAGCAATAGCAGTACCTTCTGTTTCTTGATATAACTCCTTTAGTGATTCAGTATCTGCCTCTTTAGCAATGGCTTTTTCAGCAAGGTCAAGAATTTTTTTCTGTATTGGCTTCAGATTATTATTTATTTGCCGGGCACACCAAACTGCAAACTTTCGTAAAAGGATAGGGTTATCCTCTTCCTCCAAATATTTTAAAATTGACGTTACTTGATCATCCTCTTCTTTAATTTGGTTGCCGGTTTCACCATCAATAACAATTATTTTGTGATGTTCAGTGTCGTAAATATAAATTAAATCCTTTTTGTCGTGCTCCATAAATAAATGCTTGATTCTGCTTGAATATGCGTGCTAATAACAAATTGCATTTCCGAACTATTCCATTATTATGTGAAAGAATTTGAATATAAACAGACAAATGCCGCAACAAAAAAAAGACCAACCTAAATCTCTTTTTTCGTGGGCCCTTTTTGATTGGGCAAACAGTGCATTTTTCACTGTTATACAAACCTTTGTATTTGCAACTTATTTTATGCAATCCGTTGTTCAAGATGAGACCTTAGGTAGTACGTTATGGGGCAATACTATTGGTGCAGCGGGATTAGTGATCGCATTGTCGGCTCCTTTTGTGGGAGCTATTGCTGACCAAATGGGGCGACGAAAACCGTGGATAGCATGGTTTTCGTTGCTGTGTATTATTGCTACAGCTGGATTATGGTATGTAGAACCTTCTCAAAATTTTATTTGGCTGGCATTAGTTCTGGTATTTTTAGGTACAGTAGGATCTGAATTTGCGATCATTTTTTATAATGCTATGCTGCCCGACTTGGCTTCGAAAGAGCGAATGGGTCGGTGGTCGGGGTGGGCCTGGGGCCTTGGTTACGCTGGCGGCCTTGCCTGTTTGGTGGTAGCTCTTTTTGTGTTTGTTGATGTGGAAAATCCGCCCTTTGGATTGGAAAAGGACATGGCCGAGCATGTACGAGCTACTTTCGTAATGGTTGCGGTATGGTATGGGCTCTTTGCACTTCCGTTGTTTACTTTTTCAAGTGATCGTAAAAGAACAAGTGTTGGATTAACCCAAGCAGCTAAATCAGGGTGGAAGCAACTGAAAACATCCATAGCAAACGTCCGGCAGTACAAATACATCGTCCGGTTTTTAGTTGCACGAATGATTTTTATCGATGCGCTTGCAACGGTGTTTGCCTTTGGTGGTATTTATGCAGCTGGCACATTCGAATTTAGTGAGCGTGAGGTCTTGATGTTTGGTATCGGGTTAAACGTAACAGCGGGATTAGGTGCTGTTCTTTTTGCATGGTTGGATGACAAGTTAGGAAGCCGAACCACCATGTTGGTTTCTTTGATTGGTTTGATTGTTAGTACTACAGGAGTATTACTGGTTACCAATCTTGCCTGGTTTTGGGGGTTAGGGTTAACCCTGGGCATATTTGTAGGCCCGGTACAAGCCGCCAGCAGAACATATATGGCTCGTGTTTCTCCGCCAGATCTTGAAAACCAAATGTTTGGGTTGATGGCGTTGTCGGGTAAAGTGACATCTTTTGCCGGACCATTATTGGTAGGATGGCTTACTTATATTGCCGACAGTCAGCGCATTGGGATGAGCGTAATCGTAGTATTATTTATCATCGGTTTTACGATTCTATACTTTGTGCCGGATGCTGAAGAGGCCCGTCCTGCTAAATAAGGGCCTAAGGAAAAAATAAAGCTGATTTTAATCGATAAAGTGGTAACTTAAGCTCATGTTTTTCGGATAGGGATATCCGGCAGGAGAAACTCTCCTTCAATTAAACAACAACGTAATACAAAATAATATGAGCCGATTAGACGAAATAAAAGGCATCATCACGGGTATCGAGGATGATATGGTAAAATTTTATGAAAAAGGGAATAAAGCCGCAGGTACTCGTGCCCGCAAAGGGTTGCAGGGACTGAAGAAACTGGCTCAAGAAGTTCGCCTTGAAATTCAGGATATTAAAAATAAGGGCTAATACAGCTTAAAATTTCCTATTGAAAAGCCACATTATTGTGGCTTTTTTTATATCCGGTTTTTAGGATCTAACTTTTGGATACATTTATCTATGCGTACAACACCATCGAATAAATTATCGAAAAAAGCTATCAGGGCATGGCGGGTATCGATGTCAATATTCATCTTTATCCTGGTGTTAGCCCTGTTTTTTCTCTGGGGATATTCACTCATGTCGCCAGAGTCAGAATTTGTCTCTACCTGGACACTTATTGCCATTTCCGTATTTTTGGTGATTATCACTGGTCTTATCGTCTTTTTTGTACCTGAAATTCGATGGCGGCGCTGGTCGTACGAAGTGGATAAGCACGAGATTGATCTACAAAGTGGAATATTTATTGTTACCCGAACGTTGATCCCAATAAAACGCGTACAGCATGTTGATACCCGCCAAGGCCCCATATTACGTTCGTATGACTTGGCAGATGTAACCATTTCCACTGCTGCAACAACGCATCGGATTCCCGCACTTGGTGAAGAAGTTGCCGATCAGGTGCGCGACCAAATTTCAACATTTGCCCGACTTGCCGAAGAAGATGTTTGAATTACAGCGACAACATCCGGCCGCAGCATTGGCTAATGCATTTGATATTATTCGAGCCAATTTTATAACTATCATTATTCTAATTTTTGTAGGTAGTGGTGGTAGCGAGGCCAACTTTACCCTCTCTTGGATTATTGGGACGTTTCTCTTTTTGTTGATCTGGGGGGTGATCTCTTGGTACCGATTCGAATTCAGTGTTGAGGAAGGAGAGTTGAGAATAGAACGCGGGGTGTTAGTGCGCAAGAAAATATACCTTACTTCCGATCGTATTCAGGTTATTGACATAACTGCAGGTGTAATTCAGCGGTTATTCGGGTTAGTGGCAGTAGAAGTTAAGACCGCCGGGAGTAGCTCCAAACAGGCAAAAATTAGCGCGTTAACCCGAGAAAAAGCAGAGAAATTAAAGCAATTATTGCGTAAAGAAGTTAATGGCGCGACAAAGCAAGGTGAGCAGGATGAGTCTGTTCAGCAAAGCAGAATCTATGCACTTGGCACTAAAGACTTACTTGTTGCAGCATCAACATCGGGTCGGTTTGGAGTAGCATTGTCAGTAGTAGGAGTGCTTTTTTCTCAGGTTGAACAGCTTATTTCTGAAGAACAGATGATACGTTTTGCCGAAGCGGTGATGCCCCGTACCACTGATGCCTCAATTATTGCAATGTGGATTGTAGCAATTATTGTTGTGTCCTGGATATTCTCATTTGTCAGTACGATTGTAAAATATTATGACTTCGTGGTTGAAGTTCGGGAAGATGAACTATTAATTAATCGAGGATTATTTGAACGTACACAGTTAACGATCCCTTTTAATCGTATTCAGGCTGTTCAGATTAAAGAAGAGTTATTACGCCAGCCTTTGGGTTACGCTTCATTGGTGATCGAAAGTGCAGGATATGGAGAATCAGAAGGTAATTCTACAACGCTTTTCCCTTTGCTTAGAAAGCAACAGATATATCGTTTTATTGAAGAGGTCATCCCTGATTATAATACGCAAATAACAGAAAATAGTAAGGTGCCTGCGATAGCACTACGGCGCTACCTGCTACGTATGGTGTGGGTTTCCCTGCCCGTTATTTTATTGGTTTGGGGAACCGTACCATATGGGGTATATAGCTGGTTTCTGTTAATCCCGGCACTACTATTAGGATACCAGCAGTATAAAGATGCTGAAATCGCACGTGGTGAAGATACGTTAAAACTAAGCTATCGATTGCTCAGTAAAACGACCGCTATTGTAAAGAAATACCGAATGCAAGCGTGCCAAATTCAACAAAATCCATTCCAGAAACGATTAAATGTGGGACATTTTTCTATCCATGTAGCCAGTGGTAATCAGGGACGCAACTTTACCGTCAGGGATATCGAAATTGACAAAGCCATGGATTATCGAATGTGGCTATCAAATGGACATCCCGTGGATCAAGGAAGTTCAGTTGATGAGAATGAAGTAAGTAGCCTTTAAAGATATTTGGTTAATGTTACCCGGTCATCCACCAATGATATATCAAAAGGGTGCAGGCCCCATAAATGATATGAAGCGTTAGTATCCAATAGGGCATGAGTTCACTCCACTGCTGACCTAAAATACCCGGACTTTTGATGGGTTTATCTTCTCCAATATAGGGATGTGTATCCGCAATAATACCCATCATAGATCCTACAAAAATACCGTGGGCAAATCCCCAGAGAATTCCCGCAGGCCAGTTTGGGGTTACCACCATTGCCGTAAGCAATATAACATAAAGAATGCCCCATCCAGCCCCAGCCAAAAGGTGCAGTGTGATCCCTACAACATAAATTTGGGTCTTGTTTTCAATGCCTACAAATCGGGTTCCGATGAGATAAGGAATATCTAAGTCTTGCCCGAAAAGTTTAAGAAGATAGATAAGCACGGTTAGAATTATTGCTCCGAGTAAACCCGCTACTGCAGCAACCAATAGATTCGCTTCCATAAGTCCTCTCTTTATTTTGAAGTGAAAGCAACAAATTCAAGAGTATCCCATGTTGGGATGGATCATAAGAAAGGTTATTACTCTACCGGTAAATAGCAATAAGAATTAGTAAATACCCCCTGAAATAACGGAATAGAGCTTATGAAAGCTGTTCAGAAAAAGCTTTATTGATCGATTTCTTTAGATGGCTCATTTGAATAGGTTTTACGAGATAATCGACAAAATTGGTCTTTTCAGCACGCTCAAGATTATATTGATCAGAGTTACCCGTAATGTAGATGACGTTAACATCAGATTCTTCCCTGATTTTCTGCATTGCGGTAATACCATCAACATCATCTTTAAGCTGTATATCCATTAAGATGAGGTCTGGTTCAAGCTCAAAAAAGGAGTCAATGGCATCTTGACCTGCAATAACCTTTTTAACAACTTGGTGGCCAAGTTTTTTGATCATCCGTTCTAATACCATCGAGATAATCATGTCATCTTCGACGATAAGAACTTTCTTTTCTGGTATCGATTCACCCATATCTTTAATATGCTAATTCCCTGTCCCCGAAATTTAAACTGCAAGTAATAAAATAAATTTTCAGGACTTAACCTAAGGCCACATCTAATATCATCATAACACTGAATCCTAACATAGTTCCCAGAGTGGCAATATCGGTGTTCCCGTGTAATTGGGATTCTGGAATTAGCTCTTCTACAACAACGTAAATCATAGCACCAGCCGCAAAAGCGAGGGCATAGGGTAGGAGGGGCTGGACCATCAAAACAGCAGCAGCGCCAATAACAGCCGAAATGGGTTCTACTATACCAGAGAGCTGGCCATACCAAAAACTTTTACCTACTGAGAGTCCTTCCCGACGCAGAGGCATAGAAACAGCAGTTCCTTCGGGGAAGTTTTGTATACCGATCCCTATTGCTAATGTAATTGCACCAATAACTGTTGCTCCGCCGGCCGCTTCTATTCCTGATGCCGCAGCTCCAAAAAGTACGCCGATAGCAAGTCCCTCTGGGATGTTATGCAAGGTAATAGCTAATACAAGTAGGGTGGCTCTGCGCCAAGAAGTGGGAACTCCTTCAGCTTCTTCGATAGGAGAGCCAATATGAAGGTGGGGGAGATAGGCATCACAGATACGAAGGAAAATACCCCCACTAAGGAAACCAATTACGGCAGGCAACCATTCTATCATTCCTTGGGCCGCTGCCATATCGATAGCGGGGACCAACAGTGACCAAAAGCTGGCTGCGATCATGACTCCCGCAGCAAACCCCATCATAGCATCCAATAGTTTATGGCCTACATTCTTTGTGAAAAAAACAAGAGCAGCCCCTAAAGCAGTTAAGGTGTAGGTGAACAAACCACCAAATAAGCTTTGCGTTATAGGGTTAAGAGCGTAGAACGTTTCTTTTAAAGCAACCAGATCAGTCATATGATGAGAATTATTTGTTGTAATATTATCTCCAAAAATAAACAAATGATAAGCCTAATTGAAAATAAAATTTAGCTAAGGCTAAAACATGAAAATGTTGTTATCTATGTTTCTTTTATTAGGCAGGTATTAGAAACAGAATAATGGGAATTATAAGCTGTCAATTTTTGTCAAATTTGTTTAGTTTCTGCACTTCTTAATAATTGTGTCTGAGCATGATCAAAACATATAGAAAAGCATTTATTAATAGAACGGCAGAAGCTATTCCATCTCAATAAAATCAATTAAAAACTGCGCTTGATGAGTATTAATTTTGATAAAGAACGTTTCATGCATCGCCATATTGGTCCTGATGAAACGCAGACCAATGAAATGCTTAAAGCTATTGACGCTTCTTCGCTTGATGATTTGATAGCCGAGACGATCCCTGAAGGTATTCGACTATCGAAGGAGGTTGATCTTGATGAGCCAATGAGTGAATATCGATTTTTGGAAGAGTTCAGGGAGCTGGCGGATAAAAATGAAATTTTTGATTCATTTATTGGGATGGGCTACCACGATACGCTAACCCCCAATGTGATTCTGCGAAACGTGCTCGAAAACCCTGGATGGTACACGGCATATACCCCCTACCAAGCTGAAATTGCACAGGGGCGTTTGGAAGCATTGATTAATTTCCAGACTATGGTTTCGGATTTAACAGGAAGGGAGCTGGCGAATGCCTCCCTGCTTGATGAGGGGACATCAGCCGCAGAAGCGATGTCGATGCTTTATGCAATGCGGCGCGGTGCCAAGCGGAAGAAGGCGCACACCTTTTTTGTTTCAGAGTTGTGTCATCCGCAGACCATCGATGTTGTGAAGGGGCGTGCTGAGCCGCTGGATATTGAGGTAGTGGTTGGCGATCATAATGAGCTGGATGTGACGAATGAAGAATTATTTGGAATTTTGTTGCAGTATCCGGCTACTGATGGATCTGTAGAAGATTATACGGATCTCATAGCCGCTGCAAAGGACCACAATGTACAGTCGGTGGTTGCAGCAGATCTGTTGAGTTTAACGTTGCTGACGCCACCCGGTGAAATGGGGGCAGATGTGGTGGTTGGGTCCACCCAGCGATTTGGGGTGCCCATGGGATACGGTGGACCGCATGCCGCATATTTTGCTACGCGGGAAAAATACAAGCGAAAGATTCCGGGACGTATTATTGGTGTTACGCAGGATACCGAAGAAAATCCAGTGTACCGGATGGCGTTGCAGACGCGTGAGCAACACATTCGTCGTGAAAAAGCGACATCAAATATTTGTACTGCCCAGGTGTTGTTGGCTGTTATTGCGGGTTTCTATGCTGTTTATCATGGCCCCAAGGGGTTGCGTCGCATTGCCGAACGTATCCATGGCTTGGCAAAACTAATGGACAAAGGGCTTTCAAAGCTTGGCTTTGAAGTAGCGAATGATTGCTATTTTGATACGTTGAAGGTTACTCTTGCAAATAAAGAGCAACAGGATCAGCTTCGGAAGCGAGCACGAGATCAAAAGATTAATCTACGTTATTTTGGGGATAGTGCTGTTGGTATTGCTTTTGATGAGGTAAAGGATTTAGATCATGTGAAGACTCTGCTCGATATTTTTGCTTCGCTCACAGGTGGTGATGAAATTCATGTTCAGGAATTGTCAGAATCTGTGGAAATAGATTTTCCAGAGTCGTTGAACCGCACCTCTGATTATTTAGAGCATCCGGTGTTCAACCTATATCACTCTGAGCACGAGATGCTTCGATACCTCAAGAAGCTTGAGAATAAAGATCTGTCGCTGGTTCACTCTATGATATCGCTTGGCTCATGTACCATGAAGCTGAATGCAACTTCGGAGATGATTCCGTTGACTTGGCCCAAATTTGGAAAGATACATCCGTTTGCGCCAGAGGATCAGGCGAAAGGATATCACGAACTTTTTGACGGCTTAGAGCGTCAGCTTTCGGCCATCACTGGATTTCCAGCTGTTTCGCTGCAGCCAAACTCTGGAGCACAGGGGGAATTCGCAGGATTGATGACGATTCGTGCTTATCACGGGCATCATGGAGAAGACCATCGTAATGTGACGATTGTCCCTGATTCTGCGCATGGCACCAATCCTGCCAGTGCTGTAATGGCTGGGATGGATGTCGTTGTTACCAAGTGCGATGAGCATGGAAATATCGATTTGGATGATTTGCGTAAAAAGGTGGAAGCTAATAAAGATAAGTTGGCTGCCTTGATGATTACTTATCCCTCTACGCACGGCGTATTTGAGGAAGATATTAAAGAAATCTGTCAGGTTATTCATAATAACGGTGGACTGGTTTATATGGATGGTGCCAATATGAATGCCCAGGTGGGGCTAACGAGTCCCGCTGAAATTGGGGCTGATGTTTGTCACTTAAATCTGCATAAAACATTCTGTATCCCACACGGCGGGGGTGGACCGGGAATGGGACCTATTGCAGCAACGAAAGAGTTGGCTCCGTTTCTGCCCGGAAATCCTGTTAAGAAAACAGGAGGAGAACATGGGATAAAAAGTATATCTGCAGCGCCGTGGGGCAGTGCCAGTATTTTGACGATTTCGTATGCTTACATCAAGATGATGGGGGCCGAGGGGTTAACCAAAGTGTCGGAAACTGCGATCCTAAACGCCAACTATTTGAAAGAGCAACTCAAAGATCATTATCCGATTTTATATACCGGAAAAAATGGACGTACTGCGCACGAATTTATTGTAGACCTTCGCCCCTTCAAAGAATCGGCTAATATTGGGTCGATTGACGTTGCTAAGCGCTTGATGGATTATGGATTTCATGCGCCTACGATGTCTTTTCCTGTTCCTGGTACGCTGATGATAGAGCCTACTGAAAGTGAAACCAAGGAGGAGCTTGATCGGTTTTGTGAGGCGTTGATTACAATCCGGGAAGAAATTCATGAAATCGAAGATGGCAACGCGGATCCCGAAAACAATGTTCTCAAGCATGCTCCTCATACCATGCGTGTGGCCATGGATGAAGATTGGGATCGTCCCTACAGTAGGGAAAAGGCAATATTTCCACTTGATTACTTGCGGTTCAATAAATTCTGGCCAGCTGTCAGCCGCGTAGATGATGCCTATGGCGATCGCAACCTGATGTGTAGTTGTGTTCCGGTTGATGCGTATAGTGAAGGACAGGAGCCGGCGGCAGTGGATTAAGTCATTTTTCATAGCCCACGGATTCATCCGTGGACTATGGGTAAAAAGCTCACTTAAGTGAGCTTAGAGTTTATGGATCTTAGCCTGATGATTTATCATCAGGCGATAAGTTGAAGGATGTGCCTTTATTTGTGAGTAATTGAGCTTTCTAATCTGATATCACTCGACAATGTGCGATGTACGGGACATTTTTGCGAGATGTCCAATATTTTATCGAGCTGTTCATCCGAAATATCGCCTTCTACAATCACTTCCTTTTCGATAACGTCTATGCGGCTTTTGGGATCTTCACAGTTCTGACAATCCTCATCGTGCTGTTTATTATGGCGGAGTTCCATATAGATATCATCAATATTATCCCACCCTTTGCGCCTAATATACATTTTGATAGTCATTACCGTACATGAGCCAAGCGACATCAAGAGATAGTCGTAGGGATCAGGTCCTTGATCTTTGCCGCCGTCAACATTTTCGGGTTCATCCCCTAAAAGTTCATGATTGCCCGCTGTTAGGGTCGTCGTAAAGGTTTCTTCTTTTGGGAGATGGGCGTGGACGATTTTCTTTTTATCAGAATCTTTGGCCATGATGCTAAATAGATTTAGTTAAAAGTCAGTTGGTGAATCATACAAAAGAAATAAAACAGCTTCCATGTGATGATATACAGTTAATCTAAAAGTGACAGATTCGTAATGCTCAGGTTATAGTCTGCTAATATAGGTTCATTTCATTATACCAAAAACAATGCAGGTTATGACTAACAAACGATCAGTTGACATAGTTGTTCTTTCAGACTTGCACCTTGGAACGGTGGGTTGCCATGCGGTAGAATTGGCAAAATATCTCAATTCAATAGCGCCCGAGAAGCTTATCCTTAATGGGGATATTTTTGATATCTGGAATTTTAAAAAGTATTACTGGCCCGACTCGCACATGCAGGTGGTGAAGTGTTTTCTCAGTCTGATGGCTAATGGTACTGATATCTATTATTTGACCGGTAATCATGATGAGGTAATACGCAAGGTTACAAGCTTACAGTTGGGTCCACTTTTTGTGAGAGATAAACTGGTGCTTGACCTCAATGGAGAAAAGTGTTGGTTTTTCCACGGAGATATTTTTGATATCACCATGAAACAGACCAAATGGGTGGCTAAGATAGGAGGGAAGGGATATGATTTACTGATATTGTTAAATCGTGCCGTTAACTGGCTCTTGAAAAAGATGGGGCGCGATAAGATTTCATTATCAAAACGCATTAAAGACAGTGTTAAACAGGCGGTTCGTTTTATTGATGATTTTGAGGTATCAGTAATGGATTTGGCGATACAAAATGGCTACGACTATGTGATTTGTGGTCATATCCATCAGCCCAAAATTCGTGGTTATGAAAATGATGAGGGGTTAGTAATCTATATGAATTCCGGTGATTGGGTCGAAAACCTGACTGCTCTTGAGTATGAAAATGGAGAATGGTCAATGTATAAGTATGTAGAAGATGATTTCATTGATAAAGGAAGCTCGGTGATGGTGCCTATCCGGAAACGATTTCGAAACACAGCTGTCATCCGATGAAAATACTCTACGGTATTCAGGGAACGGGGCACGGGCATATAAGTCGAGCCAAGGAATTATTGCCGGAGTTGGCGAAGTATGCTTCGGTTGATGTTATCTTAAGTGGTGGGGATAGTGCTCCAGGTATTGAGAAATTTATAGCCTATAAAAAAGATGGCCTTAGTCTCGCATACGATAATAACGGGGGGGTTTCGATGGTGAAGACACTATTCGATTTACGTCCAATTTCATTTGTCAAAGATGTTAATACAATATCGTTAAAGCAGTATGATTTTGTTGTAAGTGATTATGAACCTATTTCGGCATGGGCAGCTAAGCTTAAAAATATTCCCTGCGTGGGGCTTAGCCACCAAGCTTCATTTTTGTCTCATAAAACACCTCGACCCGTACACAGATCTGGAATTGCTGAAAGTATTTTGCAGCATTTTGCACCGGCGCAATCAGCAATTGGTTTTCATTTTAAGCGATATGATTCCTTTGTTGAACCTCCTATTATTCGTTCGCCGATCAAAAATCTTCGAGTACAGGATGGGAATCACATAACTGTTTATTTATCGGCTTTTCATCATGAAGTTTTAAAAGACATATTTGCTCCTATAGATGAAGTCGATTGGCATATTTTTTCTCCCTATTGCAAACGGGTCAATGAGCTTAGAAATATGAAGGTATATCCGATCAGTAATCAACTATTTTTGGACAGCGTAGCTTCCTGTAAGGGAGTTATTTGCAACGCTGGTTTTGAGACTTGTGCAGAGGCGATGTTTTTGGGCAAGAAGTTGATGGCTATTCCCATCCAGAATCAGTATGAACAGCAATGTAACGCTGCAGCTCTAAAAAAGATGGGGGTTATGACATTAGCTGGATTACAGGGAAATATTGATAACATACGGGCGTGGTTAGAAATGGAGCAAATTGTTTCCATCAGCGAAATAGCTGATCCAAAAGAAGTTGTAGAAAAAGTATTAAAGAAGGGGACAAAGTCTGCCTTTAAATATCGGGCACCTGAGTTGGTGGCTTCAGCTGGTTGATATTGGGATTTCGTACTTTTCTTCCAACACATTGAGGTGGTGTTTTTCGTGTCCCGCAATAATAAAAGCCAGAGCGCGTACCGAAACAGTGACATCATTGGCAGTGCCGGTCCGTTGTATTTGGTTGGGGGTAAAACTACTAAACATGCTGATATTTGCATTCCGCAGGGCATCATATTCCGTAGATAAACTTCGCAGCGAACGTTGCCCAAAGTTTGCTTCTTGCACATAGGCATCATGATCGTAGCCCGGTAATGTTGTTTGTTCTCCACGACTAATGCACAATGCGCGATAGGCCATAATACGTTCGGTATCTACCAGGTGACCAATAATCTCTTTGACGCTCCATTTTCCTTCCGCGTAACGATGGTTGGCTTGTTTATTAGTTAGCTGGCGGGTTAATGCATATACCTGTTGTCCCTGTTGGATAAGCGTTTGAATAACATTGGGCGGTTCTACCAACTTGATGTATCCATTATAAAAACTTCCGTATTCATCTTCTTGGGGGTAAACATCGTCCCAATCTGAAAGTGCCATGATTTGTTGTGTTTTTGGATTTAGGTCTAAAGAAAAAAAGTAATGAAGGTTTTGCTAAGCCCTCATAATATAAAATAAAAAAGGCCGGATTGCTCCGGCCTTTCGACGAGGAAAATGTAGAAAAAGATTATTGATTTATTTCGTGACTTTCATATACCGCCTCACCGGATTTATTACCATTTGCTATGGTTTCTTGGAGGTAAGGATAAGCCACGCCATCGACAACATGCCAATCAGAGTTTCTGTTTTCAACCGTCACCTGTTCGCCCACTTGCGGATTGAACTGTTGGTATCGAATGATATCGGGGTAATGAGTTTCAGGGTCCAATAGAAGTTCAACGTTTGAGCCGTCTACCGTTACGTTAACTTTTTCATAGCTTGTTCCATCGACTTCCTCGGTGCCCACGTATTGTGGATCGACTTCTTGGGCATTAAGGGCTATGGATAAAAAGCTGCGGTTTAGTGTACTTTTTAAATTCTTAGCCATTTGTGGAGGCAAGGGACGTTCTTGTCCGCCAGCAATCATTTTTCCTGATCCTCCTTCATACATCACTTTTATTTCTCCCATGGGACCCGAAATAGTCTGCTCAATTTCGTCGGGATAGGTGATGGTTGATGACATCGGCATTTTTTGTCCCTGCATATTCATTTCCCCGGAAAGTGAAATGCTGTTGAGTTCTGTACCGGGTTGGATGACGGCATCGGTCATTTTTGACAACCACGCATTACCTTTTTCAGCATCGCCTTCAACGACCTGCTTATTACTACTGCCGGGTTCGGGAATGCTGATATCAATTTCATTGACGTTCCCATATTTTTGCAGCTGATCTCCAATTTCTTCTTTATTTCCAACAACAAGAATTTGGAGGTTATCGGGATCCAAGTACTCTTGGGCTACAGCCTGAACGTCTTCAATCGTGGTAGCTTTTACGCCTTCAATATACTGTTCAAAGGCATTAGCGGGCAGTCCACGATACTCGTTAGACATACGTTCGCTGAGTACTTCTTCGTAACTGTCGTACTCGAAGACAGCTGAATTCAAGATCTGATCCTTCACGTCCTGAAGCTCCTGTTTTGTAATGGGCTCATTTTGCAGACGTTCGATCTGTTCAATGATGGCATCAATCGCTTCAGCAGTTGTTGAACTTTTTGTCTGTACACCAGTGTAAAATATGCCGGGGTAAAAGCTGTTCATTCCATATTGACCCGAAACAGAATAAGCCAGCCCCATTTCAGTACGAATTATTTTAAAAAGTCGGCCAGTAAATGTTGCACTGAGTACTTCGTTCATTACCTGTATCTTAGCGTAATCGGGATTGTCCCGCATACCCCCGATGTGTCCCATCAGCACAAAGCTTTGATTCACATCAGATTTTTCAGCAAAATTGATAGAATTTTTAGGCTCATAATCGACCTCTGGAAACTCTAATTGGGTTTTGTCACCAGCTGAGAGTTCGCCAAAACTATTTCGAAGCTTTTGTTTCATTTCTTCGGCATCGAAATCTCCGACAACGCCAACCTTCATATTTGATGCCGAGAAGTGTTTATCATGAAAGCTGATTAAATCTTCACGACTGATGTTGTTGATGGTCTCATATTCTGTAGTTCGGCCATAGGGCGAATCTTCGCCATAGATAATTTTTTGGAATTCACGGACTCCAATCTGTTGCGAATTATCATTACGGCGCGAAATAGAAGACTTTTGCTGTGTCTTAGCCAGCTCAATCTTGTCTTCGGGAAATGCTGGATTCGTTAAAATATCGATGTATACGGGAAGGAGATCTTCGAAATCTTCTTTTAATACATCCATGCTGGCGTTTCCGCTGGTAAACCCTATACTGGTTTCAATGCTGGCTGCCCGATTTTCGAGCATAGCATTGAGCGAATCAGCTGGATAGGTTTCGGTTCCCCCGGATCGCATAACGGTACCGGTAATCGAAGCCAGACCTGTTTTTTTATTGGGATTAAGAACGCCACCGGTACGAACACGGGTACTCACATTTATTAATGGCAGTTCCGTATCCTCAACCAGGTAAAAGGTAATCCCATTTTTGGTAGTAAAGGTCTCTACTTCGGGTTTTTGGAAATCATTGAGCTCCGGAAAGTCCATATTTTCATACGGATTGGTATCGTTTTCCGGTGACTGTTGTGAATCAGCCATCTGTTCGGTTTGCGAACAGGAAAAAGCAAAAACAGCCAAGAATAAAAATATGCTTAACCTCTTCATAATAGTAGTATTATAAGTATTCAAAATTTTTCGAAATAATTGATTAGTTATTTGCATCGGCAACCTCCCCACTGGATGAATTGTCATCTTCAGTGACGATAGCTCCTACTGTCCGGTTATCTTTTGTGAGATATTCCTTGGCTACGCGCTGGATATCATCAATAGTTACTTTATTAAGCTCTTCGATATCCGTAAACACTTTTCGCCAGTCCCCACGCAGATTTTCAGCAGAAGCCAGAGAAGAAGCTAATCCAGAATTGGAGTTAAGGCTGCGAATTAAGTTAGCACGGGCATTAGTACGGGCACGGTCAAGGGCTTCTTGCGAAATCTCCCCATCTTTAATTTTTTCAATTTCTTCCAGTATTGAAGTTTCCAACGTATCTACGCCAACATCTTGGTTAGGAATAGCCAATGTGGCAAATAGGGTTTCGTACTTTTGTCCGGGATAACCATTAAAAGCACTAACTTGCATAGCCGTCTGTTCTTCTTCAACCATTCTTTTGTAGAGGACCGAAGTACGTCCGCCAGATAATATACTGCCGAGTAGTTGCAAGGCCTTAGAATCAGGATGATCTTGTGCAACCGTATGATATCCCATGATAAAAAATGGTTGAGATTGTCCTTGAATCGTAAAGCGACGTTCGCCACGCTGATCCGGCTCTTTGGTATAAACAGGTGGAGGTTTGGGGCCTGATTTCATATCTCCAAAATATTGTTTAGCCAACTGTTTTGCTTCTTGGGGATCCACGTCACCGGCGATAGCAAAGGTAATATTATTTGGCACATAATAAGTGTTGTAAAATTTACGGGCGTCTTCCATGGTTGTAGCGGTAATATCAGAATGCCAGCCTACTGTCGGACGTCCATAGGGATGGGCCGTATAAGCAACAGCAGCAAATTCCTCGATCAGGCGACCAATAGGTTGTGATTCAGAACGCATGCGTCGTTCCTCGCGTACAACTTCTTTTTCTTTATAAAACTCACGAAAAACAGGATTTTTAAATCGGTCTGATTCCAGGCTGAACCAGAGCTCCAGTCGATTTTCTGGCAGGCTATAAAAATAGTTTGTTCGATCTTGATTGGTTGTAGCGTTCATTCCAGTACCACCGTTGCGATCAATAATTTGGGAAAATTCATTATTGACAACGTATTCACCAGCTTCTTCCTGGAGGTTTTCAAACTTAGACCAGAGCTTTTCCATCTTGGCAGAATCGGGCTGCGTACTGTATTTCTCTGCCAGCCATTCTTGATAGGTATTATCAAGCTCTTCCAGTACTTTTTGCTCTTCTTCCCAATTGGTGGTCCCTACGGTATGCGTACCTTTAAAGGCCATATGTTCAAAAATATGGGCCATGCCGGTATGTCCTACGGGTTCGTTGGCTCCTCCAACATTCACATAGGTAGCAAAACTAACAACAGGGGCAACGGGACGTTCAATAATGAGAAATGTTAACCCATTATCGAGCGTAAACTCAGTTACCTTATCTTCGAAGTCTTCTAATGATTGGGCCTGGGTAACCGGGCTAAATGACATAAAGAATATAAGTATCCCCAGAATCCAGGTACTTTTTTTAACTTTCATATGTACTCTAATTTGTGATTGATAGTTTATGATTAATGTGTAGTGGAAGAGTTTATCCCCAAAATGATTCGTAAATGAATAGTTTTTTATTTGTAAACAAAATCATAGTCCTAATTAAATATAAATCACAGAAGAATTGATGAAGGTATTCTCTGTATATATTTAATTTTTGAGTAGCATAACTTAAGTATTAAAGAAAGGCAAAAAGGGGAGTTGTTACGAGATTAATTTATAATAGCTTAGTTTAATTCGACAAAAAGTTATGGGTAAGAAAATAGTAAAATCCATAGAACCAGTATTAGAATGGTGAATAAAATAGTATTGCTAAAAAATATCTATAAAACTAATCATAGCTTTATAAATAAATGATAATAACTATTTCTTGACTTGAAATAATAGTTCCTAAGTTAATCCGATTGATCAAAAACCTCAGAGAATGCCCTCTGTAGATTTTACTTTATGTACTTGAACATAGTAACTATAGCAAGATCTATGGGACCAATATTATTTTGATGGTCATATAAGCTTGCCTGAAAGTTGACCATTTTAAAGTAGATAAAAGCCAGGTTTCTTGCAGTGTTTAGCTCGCGTAATTATATGCTGGAATGGCTAGAAAATAAAAAACCTCAAAAATAATTAGCAAAGTTATTACCCAATATAAAGTCTCATATATTTTTGAGGAATACTTATCTCTTTTAATTTTTACAAAAACATAAAGACCAATTGTAGTAATTATTGTAACAAGATACGTATTTATGTATTTTAGATCTGGATTTAAAAAAATATCCATATGATAATTTCTTAAGTAGTTACATGATAAAAGTAAGTATAAGTGAACAAGTGGAGTTATTCACTTATACTTTTACTTTAATTTTATTCTTTACAGGGGGGGGGAGGGCAATCTTCTTTGCCTTGAGAGTATCCATAATAGTAAGCACCTGAAAGAATTGCACCATAGATAACAGCAGCAGCTGCTGCAGGAGGGTAGCCACCGCTTATTTTTTTTAATTCTAACTTATCAAGTTCTTTTAGCTTCGATTTTTGATAATTCATAATCAAGTAGATTTATTAGGTTTTAATTGCATTAGCAGTTTTCTTGTGCATTGTCGTATCCACTTTGATAAGCACCCTCAATTGACTTAACAATAACAGTTACTAATCCCTTACCAGGGTAGTGGGTTGGGTACATTAGTAACCCTCCGTCTATTTTTGTTTTTTCTGTTGGTTTCAGTTCAATTAATCCCCTTTCGTTCAAGTTATCCATAATATTTCACCTAATTTTTTTAATTAGTATTAAATGAAAACCACTTATAAAATGGCTTTCATTTATAAAAAACAGCCTCTTACTGAACAAATAAATACAGCGACCTATTTTTCATTAAAAAACCTCCTCCAACCTTTCTTTGTTGATCCGCTGAAATGTTTTTAAAACCCACCATGATTTTCCCTTTCTCTTCATACACATAGCTTTGCCGGCATGAATCGTAACTTATAGGGCAATCAAACTCTTCTTTCAGTTCACGCAGGAATTTATAAAGCCAGCGCTCAGAAATATCTAACTTATTGGCAAGTTCTTCCGGTGGACCGGTACTTTTACGGCGTATCATTGCATCAAGACGTCGAATACGGGTCAAGTAGGTACGAAGTGACATATAGAAAGATATTTAGTTGACGGTTTGATCTAACTCAGCTAAAGATTTTCCATTCAAGATCGGAAACTGTTTTTGCCAGAGCTTAAAATAGGTTTCTTCCTGCTCCATAAGTTCTTGGTGGGTACCTTCTTCTACAATTTGACCTTCATCCAGGACGCATATTTTATCGGCCTGAAAGACGGTGCTCAGGCGATGGGCAATCAAAATAATGGTTTTGCCTTGTTCCGTGAGCATATCAATAGTTCGCTGTACATGTTGCTCGGAGGAAGAGTCCAGGGAAGAGGTAGCCTCGTCCATAATTAGCACTTCGGGTTCTTGGTATAGTGCTCGGGCAATGGCAATACGTTGTTTCTGTCCTCCAGATAGGTTAGCCCCATTCTCCCCTAAGTAGGTTTCAAAGCCATTGGGAAGGTTTTCAATAAAATCCATGATCTTTAGTTGTTTACAAATCTCAATGATTTTCTCCATGTCTGGGTTAAATTCCCCCACTGCGATATTGTCAATAACATTGCCGGCAAAAAGGTCGATATCTTGAGGGACCACAGAAATATTATCTCGAAGACTACGATTGGTTATATAGTCCAAGTTTATGTCTCCAATCATCACTTTTCCACCATCAAGCGGATAAAGTTTTTGCAGGATGTTGATTATTGTTGTTTTTCCAGATCCGCTTTCTCCCACAAAAGCGGTAACTTTACCTTTGGGAATTGTCAGGGTTAAATCTTCGAAGACTGTAACCCGTGATCCATACCGGAAGTGAACATCCTGAAATACAACATTGCCTACAGATTCAGGTTTCAATTCTATCTGTTGACCTTGTTCTTCTTTTTCAAGATCCATTATCTCGAACAGACGATCTGCAGCAATTAGGGCATCTTGAATGGTTTTATTCATCCCAATAAGTTTTTCAGCGGGCCCGGTAAAATAGCCGATAACAGCGTAGAAAGACATCAGCTCACCGGTAGTAATGGTATTTTCCATTACGTAATAAGCTCCCAGCCAAAGCAGAATGATCGTAAACGTTCTGGAGGTAAAAGTTGAAGCATTTCCGGAGAAGACGGAATTCAATCCCGATCGGTAAATAGATTTAAGTAGTTTAACAAAGCGATCTTCCGTTTTCATGTTGGCATAATCTTCTAACCCAAACTGTTTGATGGTAGATACCGAATTAAGTGATTCCACCAGTTGAGATTCTAAATCAGCTGCGTCTTCCATCACCCGGCGTTGGGTTTTCTTATTAATCTTATTTGTAATAAGGTATACGAGGGCATAAGTGGGAATTACTGCAAGCATTACAAGCCCCAGTTTCCAGAAGTACGTAAACATGAGTCCGAACGAAAAGAGGACCACAAAGATATTGACCGTTAAATTTATCGCTACATCATTGATAAAGGTTCGAATCTTAACGGCGTCATTAATACGGGAGATAATTTCACCTACGCGCATTGTATCAAAGAAACGTTGTGGAAGCTTGAGCAGATGCTTGTAATAGCCCAGAATAAGCCTGGCGTCAATAAGTTGGCCCGTTTTTAAGGTAAAGACCGTTTTGGTGGCGCCAATAAAAATTTGAAGAATAAGTAATATGACCATCCCAATTCCGAGAAGGTTCAGCAAGTTTTTATTACCATCTGGAATGACATGGTCAAGAAGTAGTTGAACAAATATAGCCGTTGATAGGCCAATGATTGTAAAGAGGGCGGCTCCAACAAGGGCTTGCGTCAATACTTTTTTGTGGGGTTTCAGTAAAAACCACAGGCGGCTCACGATTGAAACTTTCTCATCACCTGCCTGAAAGTCTTCATCAGGCATGAGCAAAACTAAAACGCCTGTCCACTGTTCTTTAAATTCTTCGTGAGGTATTTTGTGAAGCTTTCCATCTTGAGGGTCCATAACCACAATGTGTTTATCGTTGGCCTCATAAATGACCACATAATGGTGGAGGACCTCTTTTACGACTACGTGAGCAATGGTCGGGGTAGGAATTTTAAATAGGCTGTCAAATTCTCCTTTAACCCCTTTCGCAGAAAACCCCAATTTTTCTGCAGCTTCAATCATGCCTAATACATTTGTCCCTTTTTTATCGGTAG
Source organism: Fodinibius sp. Rm-B-1B1-1 (assembly GCF_038594945.1). Lineage (NCBI taxonomy): Bacteria > Pseudomonadati > Balneolota > Balneolia > Balneolales > Balneolaceae > Fodinibius > Fodinibius alkaliphilus. Next base: position 14,772 of record NZ_JBCFYD010000001.1, on the reverse strand, counting down.
AAGCATACTGACGGATTCTGGCGATAGGTAATTTTAAATCATAATGTGCTGCAACCGAAGCTAAGCAGGCTGCACCACAATCAGTAACATCATGCTGTTCTATACCAATTTTACGCTCTTTGAACCACATTGAACAACTAATATTTTATTTTTATTAATTTTAGCAGGTTGCAAACGTAGATCACCCAATATCACATTGATGCTTGTGCTGTTTTTGGGTTTTGATTGTTCCAGTTGGGGTTTAACCAGTCATCTACGTTATCATATAACAGTTGGAAAAGACTTCTCTCGCTAATAGTAAATCGTGTTTGCATCGTCATACCTTTTTTTAGTTGACCCCGATAGCCATTTTGCAGTTCCAGGTATGATTGATCAAGAACACTACGTACTATAAAAACGGGTTGTTCATTTATAACTGAAACATCATTAGAGATTTCTTTTACTTTACCGGTAAGAATGCCCCATTGGTTATAATCAAAAGCTGATATTTGCATTCGGGCTTTCATTCCTTCTCTGATTAAGCCGATATCTTTTGGGGGAACATAGCTTTCGGCAATAAGTCCAGTGTCCGGTGATATTGTTGCCAGGGTTTGGTTGGGTGAGACAAAGCTACCTTCGTAGATGCCTTGTAAATTTTGAACGGTACCTGCAATGGGTGCTCTAATTATATATTGTTCTTGCTCTCTTTTAAGTTGTTCTTCCTCCGATTTCAATTGGTCAAGTTCTTCCTGGTATGCTATTGCTTCAGATTGCCATTCATTGAGCTGTTGATCAAGGAGTAAGTCGAATTCATTTTGGGCCGCTTCTAATGTAAAGGAGGTTTGTTCATATTCTGCCTCACTCAACATATTATTATTGTAGAGTTGTTTATCACGCTGGAATTTCCTTTTAGCTTTCGTGATCTTTTGACTATTTCGTTGAATTTGCTGTTTAAATGCAAGAAAAGAACGCTGATATTTAGCTGTGCCTAAATCAATTGGCTGATAAACGGAGGCAGAATCAATACTTTGTAAAGTTGATAAATCTTTGAGGTATTTGTCGATCTTCTGTTGACGCTGAGTATTGAAAAATAATTTTTCTTGGATGAGGGGAGAGGCTATTTCCGCAACTTTTTCCCCTTTTTTGATGGGTTCATTTTCCCGGATATATAATTTGTTAATCTTGCCTGACACAAGTGAGGTCAATTGGTTACGTTCTGTAAGGGAGGTAATAACGCCTTGGCTTCTAACACTTACATCAACAGAAATGAATGGCAAGGAAGCTAAAGCACCTATGATAAACAGTACAATTGTAGTATAAATTAGTTTGGTCTTTACGGTGTGCTTGTGAAAATTAGCTTCAGCAGAATTGTCAATGATTTCTTTTGGGAAAAGGTGATTAGGCATTATATATGATCAGTTTAAATAACACGAGGCTTCTCAAAATTGAAAAACCTCGTGTTCAATAAAGAGTTTAATTTGATACTATATCTTCTAATGTGGGTAATGAGGGACGGGTACATCCACTATTATCACCATCCATTGGGTCAGGGTCATAAACCCCGGTATCTGTACCTCCGTCTATTTTTTTGGTTTGGGCAATATTTAATTCGGAAAGATTGAGCTCATGCAAATTTTCAGATTTTAGCATAATAAGTCTCTATTAAGTTAGTCTAAGATTTGTTGAACGGTATTGCACCGCTTTTGCAAGCAACTCTTAAAAGAGGGGAAAGTAAATGACCATTGATGGTTATTTTAGGTTAACTTCAAATTTATCAAGGGAAGATTCATTCTGCTCAATACTAAGCAGTGTTTTTAATGCATGTTTCTTCTGTAAGCAAAAATTACCGAGAGTTTTACTATCTGAAAGAGATAGTTTTTTGATGATGTTTTTCCGATGGTTATTTATAGTATGATGGCTCCGGCACCATTCTTCAGCAATTTCTTTTGTAGTCTTGCCAAGGCTTATTTGACACATTGTTTTTAGCTCTGTACTCGTAAGAGGGGAAGATAGGTTCCGCTTGAGAAGTATATTATGCTGTTCTTGGCGTGTTTTGTTTAGAAAGAGTTTCGTTTTTTTGGATAGAAACGATTTTTTTTGAGCTAAGCTACTTATGCTTGTATCTAACGTTTTAATTTTTTCCTTATTAGAGATAAAACTTACATAGTGACATGAGAATTGAAATAACCAATATAGGTGACTTATTTTCCCAACTAATGCGATATAATTAGATGGGCTACAAAGTTTGTCGAGTTTTTTTTGGTTGGATTGGAATAAAAACTCAGTATCAATGACATATATTGTTTTTTTATTATTTTTAATGTGTTTTGCAAAACCTCTTCTCGTTACATCATAGCCCTTTTGTTTTAATAAGTTGGACAAGGCCTTGCCTTCTATTTCTCTGGAATGCAAAAGATTTATAGTCATTCTATGACCCCGAAAAGTTAATATTAAGCCTTTATTAATAAAGAGTTGTAGAGGGAGCGATTGTTACGAGATTAATTTATTTTAATGCGTGGTTTGAAACGCTTGATAGGATAGTCTTTTGTAATCTGTAACCAAAAATGCTTTTTATATTTAATTAGTTATTTTCAGCGATTGTAAATTCAACTTTTCATTTTAAACGGTAGTAGTTGTAATAGATGTATTTCGAACAGATTTTTGAAGAGAAGTTAGCGCAGTATTCCTATCTAATTGGATGTCAAGAAACGGGAGAAGCCATTATTATTGATCCCATGCGGGATATAGATAGATATAAAAAGAGAGCAGAAAAGGAAGGACTCAAGATAGTAGCGGCTGCCGAGACCCATATTCACGCGGATTATTTAACAGGACTGCGTGAGCTTGCCGAGGAGGGGATTAAGGTTTATGCTTCTGGTGAAGGGGGGAAAGACTGGCAGTATAAATGGTTCAAAAATAGCGATTATAATTACAAGCTTGTTAAGGATGGAGATCACTTTAGTATTGGAAATATCCATTTTGAAGTAACACACACGCCGGGCCATACGCCCGAGCATGTGAGCTATATGGTTACGGATGGAGCCGCAGCATCGGATCCAATGGGGATTCTAACTGGTGATTTTGTTTTCGTAGGGGATGTTGGCCGACCTGATCTATTGGAGACAGCGGCAGGCCAGAAAGGAGCCATGCAGTCCTCGGCACGTACGCTGTTTGATTCGGTAGAACGATTTAAGGAGATGCCTGAATATTTGCAGGTCTGGCCGGGCCACGGATCAGGCAGTGCCTGTGGTAAAGCGCTTGGTTTTGTGCCGGAATCAACGGTAGGGTACGAGTTGCGGTATAATCCATCCATTCAAGCCTCGGAAAGTGAACAGGAGTTTGTTGATTTTATTCTCGATGGGCAACCCGAGCCTCCACTGTATTTTGCTCGTATGAAACGAGATAATCGAGGTGGTCCTAAAGTACTTGGGACACTCCCTGATCCAGAGAAAATGTCGCCTGAACAGTTGGCGGAATTGGCTGCAAAGAAAGGGAGTGTTGCTATTGATACTCGAGAGCGGACAGCGTTTATGGACCGTCACCTGAAAGGATCGTTGTTGGCAACGTTTGGCAAATCATTCAATACGGTGGTGGGCTCTTATGTACGTGAAAATGAGGATATATTTTTAATCATCCGTGAATCGGATTTGGATGAGGCTGTTCGGGATTTGATCAGGATAGGCTTGGATAACATTAAAGGATATGTGACCCCGGAAGAATTCGACCAATATTTGGGAGATACCGAGGAGGGGGAGAGCGTTGAGGTCATCAATTTCGATGATACCGCAGATCTTATTAAAGATCCCCAATATCAAGCTCTTGACGTTCGAAAAGCTACTGAGTTTAGCGAGGGGCATGTAACAGGAGCAATCAATATTGCACATACCCGGTTATTGGATCGCGAAAAGGAGTTGGATAAAGATAAAACGTGGTTGATTTATTGCCGTACTGGCAGGCGTGCATCTGTAGCCACCTCTTTATTGCATAGAGATGGCTTTAAGGTAAAGTATGTAGATGATGATGTTGAACCATGGTTAGCCAAGCAAAAGAAGTAGAATGGGTATTACTCAGTGTCCTGACTTTGCAGGTATTCGTTGGTTATTTTGCGGGTCTGTTCCGCTCCCATATACTTCTCGAGATCGTAGAGCGTGATCTTTTTTTCTCCTTCGTGAAAGGAATAGGTTAAATGACCACTTTCGATTTCCTTTTCAACCTCACTGGTCTTCATCTCTAACATTTCTCCAACTTCTTCCAGTGAAAACATTGAACGCATAATGCTTAAATATCTTTTGAATTAGATGGTTCGATCATTTAGCCTCAAAGATAGAAAAAATCAGCTTTTATCATAGTGGTAATAAGGCTTTTTATCGACGAAATAGTGGAATATTCCTATTTCCTGTGCACAAATCTGTTACTGATATTGCTGCTTTATTTGTTGATAACGAAAGCACGAAGTTACATGATCGTTAACTAAACCCGTTGCTTGCATGTGTGCATATATGGTTGTGCTGCCAATGAATTTAAATCCCCTCTTTTTAAGATCTTTGCTCAGTCGATCAGAAAGGTCTGTTGTAGCCGGAACTTTGTCCATAGACTCCCATGCATTATGAATAGGACTACCGCCAACAAAGTCCCAGATATAATTGCAGAAGCTTCCGAACTCTTTCTGTATCTGTAAAAAATGTTGGGCATTATTTATAGTAGATCGAATCTTTTGCTCGTTACGAATGATTTCGGGATTCGATAGTAATATTTGGACGTCGGATTCATCGAATTGAGCTACTTTTTGTGGATCAAACCCAGCAAATGCGTTGTGGTATCCTTTGCGTTTTTTTAGAATTGTACTCCAGCTTAAGCCAGCTTGTGAGCTTTCGAGTACTAAAAATTCGAATTGGGTTTGGTCGTCATAAACCGGCACGCCCCATTCTTCATCATGGTAGCGAACGTATTGTTCAAAAGTATTTTCACACCAGTCGCATCGTGTTGGCATAATTGTATTTTTAGGTATTAAAATCCCATCTTAGTTTAAACTCTGATAATTTTATAAAATAGCAATTCTATGAAATGGGAAAAACTGGTAGAGCAGCGTAAAAATAAAAGTGGTATTAGTTCTAAACTTTCGGCGCGATTAGAGCAATTAGCTGATTTTTTAGAGCAGATTGTCCGCGACAAGGAAGGTAGGTCACTATTAGAAATGCTGGTCGATTTTCCTGAGCAAGCGCATCTTGCTTTTGATGAGGGCAATAAAGAAGTGTTAGATCGGCTAAAATCACAAATAGAAGCTCTTTCTATTGAGCAGATAGCACAATTTGTTCGCTATTACACCGTCTTTTTTCACTTAATGAATTCACAGGAGCAACGAGAAATTACCCGGATTAATCGGGAACGTGCTATGGAGACTGGGGCCGATTCACCTCGAAGTGAAAGCATTGCTGAAGCTATCCATTTTTTGAAAAAGGAGGGATTTACGGCGGAAGAAGCGGTCAACGTTATTGCACAGCTTGATATACAGCCTACTATTACTGCTCATCCTACCGAAGCCCGACGGCACAGTGTGCTCACCAAACAGCAGCACATTACGGAAATGATTGAGCAGCTCAAAACAGACCAGCTTACGCCTGGAGAACACAAAGAACTGAAGTTGGATATTTTTAATGAAATTCACCTGTTGCTTTCTACCGATGAGGTACGAACGGAGCGGGTGACGGTCGAAGATGAAGTAGAAAATGGAATATTCTATTTCAGGAATGCTATCTGGCAAACAATTCCGGTGCTTTACGATGATCTGCGGAATGCTTTTGAGATGTATTATGATGAGGTTCCGGATTTCGACACCATTTTACGCTACCGATCTTGGATTGGAAGTGATCGAGATGGAAATCCCAATGTCACCCCAGAGGTGACTTGGCAGACGATTTTGGAGCAGCGCCAAAATGTGATGGAGTTATATTTGGAGGAATTAGACCAGCTGCGCAGTTATTTAAGTATTTCGCAAAACAAGTATGATATTTCGGATGAGTTAAAAGCTTCGTTAATACGAGACCAGCGGCAAGATCCGCTTTCTGATCGGTATAAGCGTCTATACAATCAGGAGCCTTATCGCCGAAAGGTGACTCATATTATGCACAAGCTGCAGCATCAGCTACGAATGATTAAAAGTGGTCGGCCCAATGACATTTTAGAAGAGGGACAAGCATATAACGTCTCCAATTTTATCCGTGATTTAGAACTTATTTCAGACAGTTTAAATAAGTTTGGCCTTCAGGGCATAGCCTCTCACGGAAAATTAAAGCATTTGTTGATTCGGGCAAAAACATTCGGATTTCATATGGCCGGATTGGATATCCGTCAACATTCCGAAAAGCATGAAATGGCTATCGCAGAATTGCTTTCGGTAGCTGAGGTGACGGATGAGTATTCATCCCTTTCGGAAAAAGAAAAAGTTCAACTTTTGACAAAGGAGCTTAAAAATCCCCGACCACTTTCTCCCGTACAGTCTCACTTGAGTGAGGATACCACTCAAATGCTGGAGGTTTTTGGGATGATAAAACGGATGTTAAACTTAGATACCAATAGTTTTGGGAACTACATTATTAGCATGACGCACGGCGTCAGTGATATGCTGGAGGTGCTTATTCTGGCAAAAGAAACCGGCCTTTGGAGCTACGAGGATGGTCACGTGGAAAGTCAGATTGATGTGGTCCCCCTGTTTGAAACTATCGAGGATTTGGCAGAATGTGGTCGATTGATGACTGAAATTTATGAAAGTCCGCTATATCAGAATCAGTTAGAGGCCAGAGATTCTTTTCAGGAAATTATGCTGGGATATTCTGACAGTAATAAGGATGGTGGATATTGGATGGCAAACTGGGCGCTTGAGAAAGCACAGCGCGATCTGGGAAACGTGTGCCGCGAATATGATATCGATTTCCGATTGTTTCATGGTCGGGGTGGTACGGTTGGCCGCGGTGGTGGACGCTCGAATCAGGCGATTTTGGCGTTGCCGCCTATCAGTAACAATGGCCGTATTCGGTTTACAGAACAGGGAGAGGTGATTTCATTTCGGTATTCGTTAGCGTCGATAACGCGTCGTCACCTTGAGCAAATTGTGAATGCGATGATCCGGATTACGGTATCAAAAGAATCAGAAATGCAGCAACAGGAACAGTTTGATGAGGTTATGGATCAGTTGGCTTCTACATCGATGGAAGTATACCGTAACCTAATTGATGACGATAAATTTTGGGGCTGGTATATGGCAAAGACGCCTATCGAACATATTAGCCGATTGCCCATTGCTTCCCGGCCGGTGTCGCGCGGAAGTGCCAAAGCCGCTGATTTTGAGAATCTGCGAGCAATTCCCTGGGTATTTGCATGGACACAAGTGCGTTATAATGTGCCGGGTTGGTTTGGGATTGGGGAATCTTTACATCAGATGATTCAACAAGAGGGAAAATTAGAGCTGCTCAAAAAATGGTACCAAGATACCATTTTCTTTAAGACCGTACTCGATAACGCCCAGCGCGAAATGGCGCGGACACATATACCTACGGCAAATAATTATCGCGACAATGACGATGGAGGATTCCACAAACGTATAACAGAAGACTTTGCCAAAGCCGAAGAAGCAATTGCAAAAATTACGGGACAAAAAGAATTGCTTGATATTAACCCGGTGATAAAAAAGTCAATACGGTTCCGAAATCCGTTTACCTATCCGTTGAATATGATGCAGTCAGAACTGCTTGACCGATGGAAAGAAAAAGATGATCGTGACGAAGAATTACTGCGGGATGCGTTATTCTTGAGCATCAACGGAGTGGCCGCTGCCATGCAAAGCACGGGATAAATTGCAGGTTAAACAGATAATCACTGATTTGTTTAATGATAAAAAATTATATTCGCGAAAATCTGTCTGATCCGTGTTATCTGCGTTCTATTAATTCCTTCATCTGGCGGCGGAATTTTGGAGCTCCTCCATTGGCTGGGTGGCGTACAGGCGTGTAATCAGATATCCCAAAAGCATCCAAACTTTGCTCGCATTTTCGTCCCACTGCTATAATTTCTCCGTCTGGGAATAGTTCCAGAAAAGCTTTTAATGAGGGATATCCTTTTTCAAGTTCACTGTCGGTAGGAGTACGATTACTGAGAAGCCCATCATCAGAATCATACGGATGCCAAGGCAAGGCATTCCAGAGCACAGTTTCATACGGGTCAATGCCCAGCTGATAGATTGCTTTCCACATGATCGTAGCCGTTGGCTCCGACATTCCTTTTTTCTTTACCGCTGGTTTGCTGGTGCGTTGTGCTTTAATAGTTTGAAAAGCACCATCAGCAGGAATACCGTGTACCGGCTTATGGTGACCGAGCAGAATACGTTCGGAGGTCATCGCAATACCCGTAAAATGGCCCCCTTGATAGCCCAGTGCCTCGGCAATAAAAAGATATTTTGCCGTATCAAGACGCTCTTTTAGATAGTGCTTGAGTTGTGTTCTGCGAACCTTCGGCCCGTTATTGTCTTGATCATGTTCGGGGTCCGACTGATACCAAGGGTTAAAAAAGGGACCTTGAGGGGTATCCTTAAGAAGGTTCAATAAGGAATCAATGCTATTCATTAAAGAAATTGGGTTGTAATTAATCTTGTCGTGGTATAAGCCAAAGTTCTGTTTGGCGGCCGTCAATATATCGAACTGAATCGCCATCAAAAAAGGCATCTTCCTCCAGCATTATGCGGATTTCTTTATTCCACTCCGGAATGTTTACAGTAGCATTTAATTCAATTGAGTGGGCTGTATTTGCATAAAGCGGGTAGTCGCCCTTGCCGGGTACGCCATCTTGTTGGTCCCAAAGTCCAATCGTTGGCCCAGCCCCGTGACCGTGATAGCCAATCGGGTGTGTGTAGATGCTGGGGGTGATGCCTTCGTTTATAGCTCTTTTTCGACTTTTAGCAAGTATTTCATTTCCATTGCGACCTTCTTTAAAATTTTCCGTCAGGATATCCTGCAGACGGTTCCCAGTCTTTAATGCTTTCTGAAGCCCTTTAGGAGCTTGGTTTTCTCCGGGCTTAAGAACGTAGGCATGTTGTTGGGTGTCGGTGTTGAGCCCCAGGTAAGTGATACCAAAATCGACATGGAGCAGGTCTCCGGGAAGAATAACATTTTCATCGGGACGTTGGGAGAAGTTATTCAGGAACGATGTATCAGGATCGGCTGAACGTTGCACTGATACGCTGGGGTGAAACCAAGCCGTTAGGTTGAGGTCACGGATACGTTCACGGTACCACCACTCTACATCGGTTGTAGTAGTGATGCCCGGCTGGATTACTTTTTCCGAAAATCCCTCCGCAATGATATCATGTGCAATATGGACAATCATGGGATAGACTTGCATTTCGGGTTCAGTGCGTGTTTCCAGCCAACCAATAGCTAAGTTTTCTCCTGATATAATACGATCTTGGTATTTTCTTGATAGGGTAGAAGAAAAATCCTTGTATTGTGATTTACTTATGCCATCGGCCAGTGCAAAAGTGGAGGAGTAATTAAGCGCAATAGTTTGCGGATCTTTTTCTTTAATGATGTCAGCAAGACGCTGCCACTGATTCGGTTCTTTTTCTTTATCCCAAGCCGTTTTAAAGAATTTGCCAATATCATATCGTGCTACAGCCATCCGTTCTACCTTTTGACCGTCGTTTGAAAAAACAAGTATCGTTCGACGGCGCGCAGATTGCCAGGTAGCAGGCAGCATCGTTTTGATGACGGGATCTTCATTATATTCGCGAGCAATGATAATCCACATATCAATATTTTCGCGACGCATGAGTTTGGGTATTACATTATTGAGCCGATGTTCGAGCCATTGATTTTCGACCTCAGCCCGTTCTTGCATCGATAATATGTTGGGAGGTGTGGTATGTTGGGCCGATATAATCGGGTTAGTAGCGAATAGAAAAATTAAAATCAGGGATGCGTATTTAGTAAATATATTCATCAAAGGTAGAGATTATTAAATAGTAATCAGACAACTCTAAATAGCGGAAAGCAACTCAGTTTGTCAATATTTTTAAAATTGAGTTTAAATAATTAAATCGAGAGTCTGGAAACAATGGCAAAGCGAAAAATCGTAATACTCCTGATGACTTTTATTTTGTGAAGAGATTCATCTACAAAAATTGTATTTTTAGCACAGTTTGAATCAATGAAATTATTATGACTACTGATACTATCTTTAATATTACTAAAACGTCGTCGAGTCGAATTGACAATGTAGACCTTGATACACCGGGTTTTGGGCGTGAGTTTGCCGACCATATGCTGGAGATGGAATATAAAGATGGGCAGTGGCAACAGCCTGAAATTAAGCCGTACGGGCCCATTGAAATTACCCCATCACTTAATGCTCTTCATTATGCACAATCAGTTTTTGAGGGCACCAAAGCATATTATGTGGATGGGGAAACTATAAACCTTTTTCGGCCCGAAAAAAATTACGAGCGTATGATGCGGTCCTGTGAGCGGATGTGTATCCCCAAGATGGACCGGGATATTTTTATAGAGGGAATTAAAGAGCTTATTCAGCTTGATCATCAGTGGGTGCCCCAGAAAGATGGCAATTCATTATACATACGCCCTTTTGCCTGTGCTTTTGATCCGATAATTTCAGCGCGGGTTGCCGAAACTTATCGCTTTTATATTATTACTTCACCAGTAGGATCGTATTATGATCGTCCGGTAAAGCTGACTACTTCTCAGCAATATGTGCGAGCTGTAAGAGGTGGGGTTGGGGATGCCAAGACAGCAGGTAATTATGCAGCCAGTTTATATCCTGCGCAGAAAGCTAAAAAGCAGGGATTCGATCAGGTTCTTTGGTTGGATGCTGAGGAGCATACCTATGTTGAGGAGGTTGGTACAATGAATATCTTTTTTGTAATTGACGGCGTGTTAGTAACACCTGATTTACGCGGTACAATCTTGCCGGGGGTTACACGAGATTCTGTCGTTCAGCTGGCCAAACATTGGGGAATGCCGGTTGAAGAGCGTCGAATCAGTATTGATGAAGTGATGGAAGCCGGTGAAAATGATATGTTAGATGAAGTATTTGGCGCCGGAACAGCTGCAGTTATTGCGCCAGTTGAAGAGGTTCACCATGATGGCCAGTCTGTTACTTTTGATATCGATGGACGAGGTCCCGTGGGGCAAAAGTTATATAATAGAATTACTGCTATTCAGCGTGGTCAGGCAGAAGATCCGTTTGGTTGGATTACGTCAGTTAAAGTTGACTAAAAAAGCAATAAGTAAGTTTTTTGCCTGTTACTCATCATATAAGGGGTGGTTAGTAGCCGAGTTCCTGATTTATTTTGTGGTTTAATTCCATCCCCGAAAGGGCACGCTTGTAATTGTCGACTATTTGACCGGCCACCTCATGTGGTTTGGTAAAGCTGGCAATATGGGGGGTAATAATGATATTTTCCCGATTCCAGAATGCATGTTTATCAGGCAATGGTTCTTCGGAAAAAACATCGAGCCAGGCACCCTGTATTATATTGCTGTCGAGGGCATAAATTAAGTCTTCATCTACCAAATGCTCCCCACGTGCTGCGTTGATAACCCAGGCGTTTTCTTTGAGTTGCTTAAAGGTGTTGAGGTCTAAAATTCCTTCAGTTTTAGTGGTGAGAGGAAGCAGGCAAACGAGTATTTGTGTAGCATTTAAAAAAGCCTTCTGATCTTTATCCCCGGAAAATGTTTTGACCCCTTCTATTTCTTTGGAGGTTCGTGCCCATCCCGAAACCTGATAACCCATCTCAGCTAATTGCTTAGCAACGGGTTGGCCGAGTTTACCCAATCCCATAACACCAATAGACAGTTCTGAAGCCAGTGAATGGGAGTGCGGCTGCCATTTCTTTTGATCATTCTGCCGTATATAATCAACAAGGTTACGCTGGATATTCAACACTGCAGCAGTGACGTATTCTTTCATCTGTTGGATTAGTGAGGGAGATACAACTCGGCAGATATCAATTGATTTCGGAAGGTGTTTGTCGGCCAATAGGTGATCAGCCCCTGCTCCCAACGATGATACGGCCTTAAGATTTGGAAAACTATCCATTACATGTTTGGGTTGGTTCCAGCATACGGCAAATTGCACGCGATCTTTATCCTTAATAGCTGGCCAGAACTCCACATCTATATTGGAATCTATATTATGAATTGCTTTTTCCCAGGATTCCAGGTCGCGATCGGGAGCGATAAATAATAGCGACATTTATTGCTAATATGATTTTAATAATTTCTGTGAGTCAATGTTATGTCGGGCTAAAATTAGGCCTTTGCTTCTAAAAGATCATCCCATTGAGTCGTATATTTTGGAGATAAGTATTCTTGTTTCATCTGCCAGGTTCGTTCAATACCGGTTGAGGCGAAATGGGCTGTTTCCGAGCCATACTTGGTGTTGATGTCATCCACTTTTTGCATCAGGTTACGTTCGTCAGTAGTGTAATGATCTTTGCTAAATAAATCAGTTTGTACTTCAGATCCGGGGAGAATACCGGTGAGCATCACGGCTACCTTTTTATAGCGAAGATTGGGCTGAAATAACTTTTTTAGGCAGGTGCGACCACACCTAATAAGATAGGCTGTATTTGCCGTAGGCATCTGCAAAGGAAGTTCAATGCCGTACTTATATTTTGATTTATAATTGGAATACTTATTGGTGCGAAGTGTAACATGTAACAGTGACGCTACAGAATTTTGGGCGCGAAGTTTCTCGGCTGCAATGCTGATGAATTGCGCAATAGCCTCACTGAGATCTTCCCGATCCGTAACAGCTTTTCCAAACGAACGAGAAGTCATAATACCTTTTCTTGGATCGCTAATATTTTCAACTTCAAGGCACGGCTGACCATTAAGCTCCATTACAGTTCGCAGTCCGTTGACACTTATTTTACTGCGGACCCATTCTTTTTTATCAATTTGTTGCTTTAACTGAAGAGCATTCCGGATGTTTTCTTGAAATAATCGTTGCGATAAGCCCCCACCAATACCCCAGATATCAGTTAATTTCGTTTCTTTCAAGATGGCATCTAAATCAGGATTTTCAACCAAGTTTAATACCCCATCATATTTGGGGTTGGATTTAGCCCTTTCATTGGCAATTTTAGCCAACGTTTTTGATGGGGCAATACCTACTGAAACGGGGAGTCCAGTCCACCGTTTTACGGTGGATTTAATTTCTTTTCCAAAGCGGTCTAAATTGTTGGTGATCAACTTCGGAAATTCTATAAAGGCTTCATCAATACTATAAGGTTCGACCTTTGGAGTAAGGTGCCGAAGTGTTTCCATTACTCGGCGCGACATATCTCCATACAGTGCATAGTTCGAAGATTTTAAAACAACATTTTTTTGCTTGATGAGATCCCGAATTTTAAACTCGGGTACACCCATTTTAACACCCGCAATTTTCGCTTCATCAGAACGGGCAATTACGCATCCATCATTATTAGATAAAATGGCAATGGGCTTGCCTCTTATAGAAGGATCAAAAACGCGTTCGCAAGAAGCATAAAAATTATTACAGTCGATAAGTGCATATACTGATCTGCCCATAGGTGAAACGATAAGAGTGGAAATTGCTTTTATTTAATTTATTATTGGAAACAGTTATTCGAAAACAGTAATTGTAAATAAATTTGATATCGATGGACGGTGAACAGAATCCACCGGTTGCTACCTATAAACGAGATGCCCTATTCTTATCCTTGGCTGGCATTTTTCTAACCTCATTAGTACTTGGTAACATTATAGGAACTACCAAGTTTGTTACAATATTTTCTGTAGAACTTTCTGGTTGGATGTTGACGATTGTTCCCGAACTCATCCGCGATAACAGTATCTACACTATGAGCGTGCCAGTGGGGGTTATTGCTTATCCGTTTACTTTTTTAGCTACTGATCTTATTTCAGAGTTATACGGTCGAAAAAAGGCTCAGCTGGTTGTATGGGTCGGTTTTTGGATGAATGTTTTTATGCTTTTTCTGATGACAGTAAACCACTGGTTGCCCAATACCGGTGGGGTAAGTGGAGGGTTACAACTATTCGAAGGTGTTTATGAATTTATGATTGGTAATACCATTGCCAGTATGATTGCTTACCTGGTGGCACAAACTGTTGATGTTCGCCTATTTCACTTTTGGAAAGATTTGACAGATGGAAAACATTTGTGGCTGCGCAATAATGCATCAACAACAGTGAGCCAGTTGGTGGATTCTACAGCTATTTTATCAATCTTATTTTTCGCCGGAAACCTGGGACAAGAAGTTGATACGATTGGCAAATTAATCATCCTAATTCTCAATTCTTACTTCTTTAAATTCTTTTTCGCACTGTTCGATACTCCACTTTGTTATTTGGGGGTTAAAATCTTCCAGGATTTTGAAGAAGATCCCAGTGAAAATAGTCTATATGAGTAATTTTTGAACCCTAAAATACGGTTTAAATCATATGGACTTAGGTTGGGTAAAAAAGTAAAATTAATCCCAAAAAAACATTGACATATACCCCGGTTTGGTCTTACATTAGGATTCCAATTTGAAACGGGGTTGAGCCCAGCAGCAAATGAGTTCAACTCCGTTTTTTTGGCTCTAATAAATCGGCCAAAAATTGGAAAGAACAAAGCGTTCTTTGACAGACTGAGAACATACAGACGATCGCACGTCGAGCCCTTGTCAGCTCCGGTTTTGCCGGAGTCGATGAGAGTCAATTGAAGAAGTACAGTGATTGATCCGAGTCCAGAGACTCAAAC